>CAVWUW010000001.1:0-11144 GCA_963758275.1 Terriglobia bacterium
TTCTGAAATTTGCATCTTTGGGAAAGAATTGAAAAGGTGTGGCTCAGTCAAACGCTACTAACCTCCTGGCGATTCTGCGCGGATTGTCGGCAATGCGGAAGTAACCAGGCGTTCGTTCACTCCGCAGTGGGATCTATCATTGGAGTGTTATTAATGCGTTTCCCCAAGCCGAGCTGTTCGCTAACGGTTCGATTTAACGCCGTTTTTCGGTGGTGAAAAGGGGACTGCCGGTTTGGCCTACAGAGAAAAGCGCCCCAACCCTCAGATTCCCGTGCCGCTGTGGTGCTCTTTTAAATTCGAGGAAGCGAGAAAAGGCCCGTAAAGCGGGCATTTCACCCGAATTCAGAGAAACTCTCTCTGAGCTGCAGACTAGCTGGCGGAGGATGCAGTCTGCTGCGAACCCGTCTCTGGCCTAAATTCCCGTTAACAGGGAATTTTACAGGGAATTTTGGCTGTTGATCGGGCCTGATCGCGGCTATCCCCCTAGTAAATACTGGAGTAAATGGCTTCTGGCCCGAAATCGTAACAGGGAATGAGGAGGGAAATAACAGGAAGGATAACAGCGAAAATGCTCCGAGAAACAGCCAGTGCACGTTTGCTTCGCAGTAGAAGCTAGGGGGGCTTTATTGCGACTGGCTGGGGCGGAACATTCGTTGCTTGCATTCTGAACAGATACTACTGCCAGAAATCAATGGTTTGTGGAACAGTAAACTTTTCGCAACACCCACTTAAATTTTGTCGGTCTCTTCCAGACAGTGCAAGGGGGTTATCTTATGTTCAAGCGGACGGACTGCCGATGAATAGTCCGACACTCAGCTCCGCCGCGACTTAGCTGGTTACTTTGGACAACCTTCAAACATCCATTTCTGTAACTGGAATTAGATGCAATCCCAAATTGCGAGTGCAATCGTACTATCAAAGGTAGCGGCGACCGTGAGCGATATTTACAGCAGAAACTCAGCGTTTGAGGAATCTTTTGGGTAATCCTGGCGCATTTGCCAGATCAATCTCCAGAGATGTCCATTCACCGGATGCGTTCTTTAACTGCACACCAATGGTAAACACGCCGTAAGCATTCCATTCTCTCAGTATCGCCTGCCGGTTTTCGACGCGCCTGACGGTAATCACACTTCTCGGGAATGAATCGTGCATATGAAATACGACGGGGGGTGCCAGTGGCGTCGAGTCTATGGATTCAACCACAACGCTGAAATAAAAAATGTCACGCTCTACGCTATCAATCACTACTCGTACCTCGCGGCCATCGCGCGTGCTCTGCCCTCCCCATCTTCCCTTCTGGGGATCGTCAAAATCGTGGATAGGCCCGGGTTCTGGTGGCCGTTCCGATGGAGACAGAGTTGATGTTTCTATCGTCTCTGCATCATCTCCCATGCCAACAGAACTCCGAATCTTCTCTAATGTAGCGGAGAACATGCCTTTTGAAGGCCGCGGATCGCTGGCTTGTTCCTCGTCTGCGCCAATCACGCTTCTGATGGCTTGCTGCCATGCATTCCGGCAATCAAGAAGGAAGCGAAGTTCCTTGGCTTCCAGCCGCTCCAAATCGCACTCCGCAAGCACCGTGCTGGCAAATTCAGCAAGCTCGCCGGCCTCATCAGCATTTCGCATGCTGACTACCATATCGTTACGCGCTACCTCGTTGGTCTTCTCTTGATTATTTCTGTTGTAACCCACAAGCAACCGGGAGAGGGCGCGTGACGGCTGCTTCTTATAAGCACGCTCCGCCGCATACGCAACCGGAATGGTCCAATCCTCGTCACGACACGCAAACACCCGTGCGAGAAGCTGTGTCGCTTTTCCCTCCAATTGGTCGAGCACGAGCACGACCTCCTCCTCCAGCATCCTGTCCGCCATCCTGACAACTTCCGGATCGGTGAAGCGCGCCGGCTGATCACCGGCTTCTTTTATAACACGGTAAAAATAATCGTCGGCTTGTGGGTTGAGCTTCATCAGTGCCTTGATCTCAGCCAAAGAAATAGTCGGGACCTGCACGCGGTCACTGATTCCACGACGCCGGCTTGCAAGCCAGAGTCGCAGTGCGGGGCCGCGGCTTGCCTTTCCCAGCACGATTGCAGTGCGCAATGCAGCCTGCGTGGAGGAGATAGAATTCGGCTTTGTTCGCCGGAGCATGTTCGCAATTTTTTCGTCGAGTTCTGTGAAAGCCTCCCCGTCCGAGGTGCGCGCCAGTGCCAGTGCCTGGACGCTTGAGCGAAGCCCTGTACTTTCCATGCCTAAGTTCAAGGCAATGAATTTGTTGACCAGCCGCTTTCTTTCTTCATTTGGAAGGGTAGGCGCAATTCGCGCCGCCCAGTAGACATGAGTGCGCAAAAGCGGGTTATCCAGGGACTCTGGACGAATACTTTGCCTCGCAACTTTTTGCCATGCTCCCGTCTTGATCCACAAGGCCCGCGCCCATCCGTCCAGCGGGGAGGCGATTTGCTCAGTATCGCCAATCCGTTGTGAAACCTCCTGCGTTACCGGATCAAATAAAAGATCGTCAAGAGCAAAAGTGCCTGCCGACGTGCGGCTGAGATGATAGAGAGCATCATTCGGCTGCAAATCTCGTATGCGCGATGGAGAGAGCCGGCTCTTCGCTGTCCTCGATGCCAGATAGCTTGCCGCTGGACTTTGTGGTGGGAAGTCTTCAGCCGCGCGTGCCAGCAGAGTCAGGATATCCTCCTGCCAGTCACGGGCCACCTGTTGCGGCGATTCGCCGATCAGAAAGCGTTGATAGATCCACTCGGCACGATCTTCAGGACTGCGATCGCGGCGCATTCCGAAATACTCCACCGCCTTTCTCGCAATTTCCTCAAATCTTTCCGGCTCCATATTTCTCATGAGGGGTAGAGTTCGGGCACGAAGGTCCTGCCTGTGTTTCAGCGCATCGCCCTCTCGTGTAACCATCCAGACTTCCCGCCCTAAAGCCTCGAACGCATTCTCCGCCTGGTCCGGTTGGATCTTACAGAGAGGCGCCAGAAGCTCGCGGATTATTTGCACTGTTACACGCCGCACTACCAGCCCTGGCCAGGCCAGCGCTTGCGCCAGAGGATTCCGGACATGATTCACTACGCGCTTGAGATACATGCGGGCGATGAAATCTTGATTGGAATCCAGGCCGGAACTGGAAACCTCGTCGGCCAGCTTTTGGCGCTCTTCTGGCTTGGCGCGAGCGATAAGATCCACTGCAACCCGTACCGCCAGGGGCTCTCGCCTGGCTGCATCTTCTTCCTTACCTGCCACCACACTACACCAGGATGAATTCCATGCCGTGCCGATCGCGGTCCGTCCCAGGGTTTCAGCCATCTCCCGTGCTTCCTTCATTTGCAGTGGCCCAAGTTCGATGTTCTTCGCAGCACTCCCGCCTCGGGCCCAGCGGAATTCGGGCACGTCGGCGCGCCCGGAAACCACTACCTTCAACTCATCCAGACGCTTGTCGCGGAATTCATAGAGCAATGAGGCGAGCTTGTCCATGGCCACGGAGTCCCACTGCACGGCTTCCATTGTGTCAAATACGAGCAGAAATGCCCGGTTGCGGTGCGTAACACGCTCACCAACTATTTCAACGAATCTCGCGAATGGATTACCTATATTCGCTGAAACTGTGGATCCCAGAAATTCTGCTCGAAGGTCATTTGCCAGCTGGTTCAGTTCAGGCCGCACATCCGGGAATTGCAGTCCCACCTGCCGTGCAATCTCTATCAGGAGTTGTTGCGGCCGCTGGGGATCAAGGCTGGCCCTGTCAAAATCCAGGTATGCGAACGGGAATGGCCGTTCCTGCCCCAGCGCATGATCGAGCACGAACTTTGCCAGCAATGTGGACTTTCCCAGTCCCCCGTGGGCCTCAATCACCATGATTCCTGGCTTGTCGCTTCCCCAGAGCGCCTGTTGCACTCTGCTAATTCCTCGCCACAGACCTTCACCAATGCTTTTTGACGAGAGTTCGTCGACGAAGGCACGCAACGTGGTCAACGCGTCTTCACGGCCCACAAATCGGTCACGGCTGGGACTGCCGTCCCATCCGCCCTCAGCTCCTACCAGCAGCCGCAATGGCTCGAGTAATTCGGCTAGTTCCACTCTCCGGGCAATATCGTCAACCGAAAGGGCTTGGCCGGGAAGATCTTTGACCAGGCGCAGCCGCTTGCGCGCCTCAAGTGCCGCATTTAAGACGTTCGGCGGAGCATTGCTAAGATCTGGAACTGTACCGCTAAGAAATTTTCGCAGCCATATGCTCGGCAGACGCAGGGCATCGTTATTGGCCTTGGTGGCGGGTATCGCGTCTTCCGCGATGGCTTGCCGCAGAATGTTGGTGTAGAGTTCCGTGTCCTGCGCAGCCGCCAGGATCTCGGCCCGCCGCGCGTCATTCAGGCATAACCGGCGCTCGCCGGCAATCATCACCAGTTCGGCGGATGCAACCAGCGCGGTGCGCTCGCTTTCATTCGCCTCTAATTCCTCAAGACTAAACGTGTGCCGGATAGCGCTCTTCAAAATTGCCGGTGAGAGCGATGAGTTGGACAAAGGCGCTGTGGACGCCGCCTGTTTAGGCAATTTAGCGTCTGCGATTGCTTCCGGCGAGGCCCTCTTCTGGAGCGTGCGCAGCAAGGCTCTCGCGAGGGGCATCTTCAGCGCCTGGTCCTGCGACAGCGATGAGTCGCCGGTCTCTTCGCGCATCAGCTCCAGAAAAATATCTTCAGTCGATCTGCTTTCGTCCATTTAGCTGCCTATTTCTGCCACTATATCGATGGAAAGCCCGTTTGCTTCCTCTTGTAAAACCGCTAAGCGCACATTTTGGCCTACCCGCCGGTTGGCTAATCGGATGATTGTTTTAGCTGAGGCTCCGGCCACCCTTTCGGGAACCGCGTCGGTAGGGAGCAAGGCTTGCCAGATGCGCTTCACGAGCTCCGCTACATGTTCTTCCCCGATGACTTCCGGGTTTAACGTCTCCAGTGTGGCTCCGGCGCCATTGTTGCCCTCCGCAGCCGCAACAAAGTCAGGAAGATATCCCAGGAACATCCAGTGCAAGCGGCGCAGGCCGGGATGCAGGCTCTCCTCCGGCTTGCCTTTTACCAAAGCAGCAATCAGGCTTCGTACTTCGCCCTTCAACTCGGTGCGGGGAGCATCGCCCTGGTAGCTGTTTTCGCGAAGATCGTCAATCACTATGTAGGCACGGTCCCACGCGTCCGACTCGATGTAAATGGGTTCCTGTGCGTTGGCATTATTTATAAGTTCCTGAGGCGCTGGCAGGTTCCTCTGCTTGAAAGATTCCACCATTAGCTTGGCAGCATCACGAATATCAATCCTCTTCTTTGCATATTTCACAATCATACTGCCAAGCCAGTTCGGTAGCTCATCGGAGAGCCAGCGGTCCAGCTTGTCAACTTCCCCAGCCAGCTCGGCGCTCCATGCGGTTGGCCGGACCGGCATCTTGTCCTCCTGTTCGAGTTGGATACCAAGTTCGCGGAGCAGTGATTCCAAAAAATCTTCCGGTGTAGCCGGAAGCTGCTGCCCTCTGGCGCCATACACGGCCCTGGGTGTTTTGCTGTCACGAATCTCGGCCTCAAGCACATTAATCGAGAAGCTGCAGCCTGCTGCTGGAACAGAGGCTTGTGCCACGTAGACCCGGTCGGCAAGGCTGCGCGGCTTCGCACTCGCCGAGTCTCTGAGCCAGATCAGCAGTTTTTCCCTGCCCAGGATCACGCGGGGTGGCTCATTGCGGCGGGAAGTGGACCAGCGTAGCGCATACTCATTGACCTGTTGCGGCGCTCCCACATACGGCTGTACTGCGGCCGCAATGCGGTCGAATCGGATAGCCTGGTTGGCTAAAGGCGGCTTCACCTTGCCTACATATGCGTTGTGGATTCCTACGAGCCTGAATTGTTGATCGAAACAAGGTGCGCCTGATGTTCCTTCCGCCGTGTTCGTGTTATAGCGGATTCGTGTCAGGGTCTGGTCCATCTGCATGAAACGCCCTAAGTCTATGCGTTGCGAATTGCCATTTGGATGTTGCGGGATGATGATCCAATCCTGGGGTTGCAGGTTTTGGGGTACGTTATTATTGGGCGGAGGCAGGACCCATCCGCGGCGCCGCCCTCCTCCGCGTTCTACCGGCTGCAAGCCAATACGTGCATCCAGGCGCAGAAGCACGAAATCAAGCGACCTGGAGATTCTCTGGGTATCATTGGCGGTGAGCACACCAACCAGTCCGTCCGGATCTGTATCGTTGCAACTGGCAAGATGCCAGCTTTTGTCGAGCCCCACCTTTGTCGCCTCAGGCAGGTCCGGAGAAAGTCTGTCTACGGGGTCGCCATAGAAAAAATCAAAGTAGAGTTCAATGCTGTCGCCGTTGCTTCCAATCACATCCTGGGGAACAAACTTATTCAGCACATGCTTGCAGGTCAGCACCAGGTCCGGGCCTACCAGAAATCCTGTACCGCACACCACCACCCCTTCATTGCCTTTACGTGAGACGATGAGGCACACCTGTTGCTTCACGCGCTCCAAAAACTTACTCAGCTTGTCCATGTCCAAGGTTGGATTACGGCCCACCAGGCTTGCCTGGTGGTTGGCCTCAAAATCCCCGCTTGAATTGAAGTATGGGTACAACAGCTCTGCGGTTTCCAGATCGGTATCTGCAATCTGCCGGTACAAGCCATAAGCGAGCTTTGCGGCTCGCGTTCCGTAAGCGGTGACAATTCTCTTTGCTATTTCCGCCTGCGGAAGTCCAGAGGCCTTGAACAGCGCTGTGCGCTCCATTTCATTCACCAGCCCCTGGTCATAAACCACCTTTTCCAGCATGGCGGGTGGAATTTTTTCGCTGATGATAACGGCAAGGGTCATGGAGCCCCCAGGTATTGGTGGACTGCGTGTGCTCGCAGGCTGTCGACACTGATGGCCAGATTTCCCGAAGCAGGATCGCCATAATAATGGAGGCCTGCCACTTTGCCATCTCTAATTCCAATGACTGCCCCGCCAGAATAGCCGCCAATGGTGGAGGCGTCGTGCAGAATCACGCTCCTATTCTTCAGAATGGATAGCAGTTGACCGAAACTCACACGTTTCTTCGCATCAGGGTTACCGAAGACCGCTTTCACATCATTCGGAATGGAAGCTGCAAGGGCTGGATGACCCACAACATAAAGGTTCTTCGGAGGTTGCGCGGCAACATTGCCCAGAACCAGGGGTGCAGTACCATCATAGGATTCGATCGCAAGCACCGCAACGTCTACGGGATCGTTTAGAGCGGCAACAAAGACTACACCGGTGACGCGGCGCGAAATGCGCTTGCCCGGATTACGATCGTCGGCGGCAAAATCAATGTCGAGCTTGACGCCGTCTCGCAGATGCGCGTTGGTTTCAGCGCTGCCGGGATCGATCAGTCTTTCTCGGCCGGGCGGCATTAGAACGTGTCGATTTGTTACCACTCGATCAGGCGCAACCATCCACGCCGAGCCTTCCAGCCAGCGCGGATTCCCAGTAGCGAAAGCTTCTACGAATACACCACCGGTGGCGGCCGCAGCCTCCACAATTCCGTCTTCATAGTCAGCAATAAAGTTTTGCCAGAGTTCGGAGCCAGGAAAATGCTCGAGTGATTCGAGCCGGCTTCCGAGCACGCGCAGCGCGGGTCTTCCGCGCACATGAATTACCGACTCAAGCGCGAGCGCCTGAGTCTCGGTCAGAACATTTTTGTCCAAGGCATTGCGGGCCTGCTCTACCAGTTCTCGGGCGATGGCAAGAGCCGCATCGGGTGCAGTGGCTGATTCAGCGCGGATACGTTGCGCAATCTGCTGCGCGTCGTTTTCGTCCGGCGGGCGTGATGGGCCACCGCTGCTCTCAGTCGCTTTCGAGCTATTGCCTGATCGGGCTGAACCGAATAAGGCGCGGGCGCGTGCACCCGTCAATTCGAGTCGTCCTGCCAGATCTTCCTTCATCCCTCAAATCCCTGTCGCAAATTACTGAATCGAATCTCCAGTCGCGGCATTTGCTAACGGTGAGAGTCGCTTGATGCCGGCTCGGAACACCAACTCCACACCCTCGTCGGTCTCATATTGATCTGCGTTGAGCGTTATGTCGGGGAACTTGATGCCCGCAAGATCCTGCAGATGTGAGAGCGGCACCATGAGACGGCGGAAGTTCTTAGGAACCACAAATTCCTCGAATGGAACGGCTGAAAGATCCTGCTCCAGCAGAAATCCGTAGCTGGCTACTCCGCTTGCCGTCCTGGCCACGATCACCTTCCAGAACCGGGACGGAGTTTTCACCTTCACCACTGCCCCCTTGCCGATTTTTCCCACAAAGACTTCATCCTGGGGATCCAGAACCGGACCTGCGAATTGGCAGTAGCGCTCGGTGGCGGCGCTTTTCAAAACATGATTTTCCAGGTCGCCCCAGTTGTCTACGCCCAGATTGCTTCGATTGAATCCGGCAACCTGAGGGGAACAATTCGTGACATGATAGGTATCACCATTGGCGCGCCGCAGCAGGTCGTACGTCTTTCCCCATGCTGCATCATCCCGGCGCACGATGTGGCCCTTGTCGAAAGCTCCGTCGTCGCGTGTGTAGAAATAATCTGACAATTGATAGCTGTCATCGAGGCGAGGATCGGGAAACCACTTCTCCTGGTCGTTGTTCCTCAGGCCGGAAAGACCTTTGCGGCTGTAGTCCCGGCCAGACTCCGGCCTCTTCAGCTTCGCTTCCGCCGTCACGTTTGACGCTGTAAACAACGCCAGGCGCCTTTTTGCATGCATCACGATGGAAAAGTTCTGATACTTCAGAACGCTCTCACCATCTTTTGCCTTGGCGACTACGCCAGGGTCCGCTGGCTCCGGCATAGGGATCGTAAATGTAGGATCGATGAACTTCGGTTCATAGCCTATGCGGGTGGCGTAGGATTCGTCATGCCACGGCGCCACCATCGCCTCAGTATCTGCGCCTGCTGCTTCAACACCAGAGGTGATTTCCACCTGCTTGCCAGTGCTGCCCAGGCTTAGCGTAACCACCAATGGCACCACAAACTGTACTCCTCCATGTGGCATTGACTTGGCCTGTATCGTTGGAGAACCTTTTATAGCGGGTGAACTGGAAATCGAGCCGTCATCGCTACAAGCAGCCATAACTCGCTCATCTGCGCTATCCCACCATTGCTCCCAGGGTGGCTGCCCACCCGGGGCCGTCTCCGCGAACTTTACGCCGGCGTCCGTTACGCGCCCATCTCTTGCCAGTTCGCACGCCGGAACTCCATAGTTGATTTGGTGATAGCGTCCACCAAAGTGGAGAGCAATCACCTCGCCTTTATCGAAGTCGATGAGCGCGGAGCCCGAATTTCCTCCCAGTGTGGAACAGTTATGGCGAAACGCGGGAACCATTTTTCCGAAGCTTTCGGTATCTTGCCGACCTCCAAGTGTGCCCGGTTGCAACCGTTTAACCCCAAAAACATTCCGAAATAGGTCGTTTTGTTCGCCGGCGTCATTCCTATAATCGAAAGCCGGATATCCAATCGCCGCAACTTCAATCATGGACTCCGCGGGAATATCCCGAAGCGACAAGGGAAGCGGTCCGGCACTAGCAGGCAAGCCTTCCACTCTGAGCAGCGCCATATCCCAGTAGGGATGGATGAGGATGATCTTCTTCACCATGAGTATGTTGCCAGGTGGACGGTCGATTTCGTGAAGGAAACCGATACCCGCACGGAGCCCTGGTTTAAAAGAGAGTTGACGCGTTCCCAAACCAGAACAGAAAATTTCCGCCACATGGCGGTTGGTCATGATAAGACCTTCTCCCACCACGAACCCAGTGCCGCCATATGGGTAGTCGGGATTACCCGGCAGATCGATCCGTCCGATCGAAGGAAGCGCCTTCTGCAATCGGCCGCGAATTGCCGCATCTGTATTGAGGTTTTGCCAGAGCGGATGATCAGTGTGGAAATCACCGTCGATCACATCGAGCACCGGCCTGATCTTGGGTAAAATAATCGCCTCGATGCCAGCCGATTGATGCACCGTCGGGACACGCCCACTCAAGATTTCCTGCACCCCGGTTGTAGCCGCTGCGTTGAGTTCAAGAATCTCATGTGACGGCTGCGTTGCACTCTCCAGACCTGCGGCACTCACCCTGGTCTGAAGCAGTTCCTTGATATCGTTCTTCTTTGCAATTCTGCTTATAAATTTTGCAATCTGTTCTTCTTTCGACGACATTAGGCGTTCTCCTAAACAGGTTCTTCGAGTGAATAGAAGCGGTGCCCCAATCTTGGTAGCGACTGTGGCATTTTGCTTGATTTCTTTCTATACGTCGTGGCCTGGAGACTCCTAAATGAGAAGAAATCACCCGGTTACCGGAACGCCCTTGCCTTTGCGAAAACCGATCAAGAGCTTCTGTTTACGAAGAGAACGGAATAAACCACGGTTTCCCTTTTGCAGAAGAATAAGAATTTCTTAAGCAGGTTTTTCGACGCAAAACTGAAGCCGCAACACTGCACTACAGGGGGTGATGACCCGGGAGTATCGTCCAACAGGACTCTGATGTCAATACGAAATTGAGAGAACAGATGATGCGACTTAGTTCCGCTTTCATTCTCCTTAGTTAGCTTTGCCCTCTTCAGCCGAGCCACTGCTATCACCGTGATTGGGTATACTGCGACTGCCATCCTTCACAGAGAACCGATCTCTTGTAAATGAAGTTGTTTATAAACTGGTGCGAGCATGGTCATTTACGGGGCCGACGCCCTCTCCGAGAGGTGTCACCCATTGTATTTATTGCGAAAACTGGTAAACTCCCGGATCACACCCCTGATCGTCCTTGGTTCATCGGCTCTGAAAGGCTTTGACCATGAACAAGAACTGTTTTGCTGCTCATTGGACCTTTTTTCGGGTCTGGTCGTCTAAATATGGGTAGAGGAAATTCGGTGCGGAGAGTCCTTTTTTAGGCGCTATGGTTGCATATCTGCTTGTATCCGTCGAGGAGTGTGACGATATAGCTGAGAGTTCAAGAAACCAAATGGGGACGTCGACGGTCTATCGATGGCGGTCGCACGTAGGGTCGTCCGACACAAACGGCAGATAAGAGCGATGAATGGGCTGGTGTTCCCCTGGTCAAAACGGGGCTAATCTGTTTCAGCTTTGGATAACTGGGAATTA
>CAVWUW010000002.1:0-218960 GCA_963758275.1 Terriglobia bacterium
AGCCCATTGCTCACTCTTTGCGATTCTTTTGAGCCAACTGCTTTCTGCAAGTAACTTCTCGAATTCAAGGTAACGATACGCGACGAATATAGGCCGAAGACTTTCTTCGATTGATCTTCGAAGTTTCTCCATCACCGCCACAAACACTGGCTCTGGAAATGGATTGAAAAGATAAACAACCAACGGCTCGGCAGGAAACTCGAAGTCTCGCGCGTCCATGCACACGCTCTGCATTGCCGGCCCTGATGGGTTTGCCGCGGCAAACTTGGCAATATTCTCCTGTGCCGCACTGTGCCATTCGGGCATGAACTCCACGCCGATGATCCTCTTGAATCCATACGGCGCAGCCATGAGCAAGGCGCGGCCCTTGCCGGAGCCGAGATCAATGAAGGTGAAATCCTGAAAGCGGATCGGCAGGGCCTGCATGATCTGCTCGAACAGCCCCGGATCGCTGGCAAAGTAAGGACGTCCCGCCAAATGGGCCAGTAACTGCGCTCGGAAGCTGACATTCGACTGCGTGGTGTTCACTTCGTGCTCCCAATCGTAATCCAGGTCGCCAAAGCGTGCCTTGCGGTGTGAAGGCAGCAGTTCCAGCAATATGCGCCAGAATGCTGACGCCAGCTCCAGCAGCGCGCGCCAGAACCCGAAATAGCGAACGCTGTCTCGCCACTGGCGGGCGAATGCCCCGCGGAAATTGAATCGCGGCTCTTTGTGAATACATCCAGATGTGGTTAGATTGGGATCATCTGCCATGAGAAAAGCCGTCAATCATCTTAAGAAATGTGATGCCATCCTTGCATCGGTAATCGCCCGCGTGGGCGCATGCAAGGTGACCTACCGGGAACCAACATTCGAAGCCCTGGCCCGCTCCATCGTCTTCCAGCAGTTGAGCACCAAGGCCGCACGCACCATCTATGGCCGGTTTGAAGAAGCTGCCGGAGGTAAAGTAACTCCGGAAGCTATACAAAATATGAGTGTGAGCGAGATGCGGCGTTGCGGTTTGTCCAAGCAGAAAATCGGCTACATTCGCGACCTGGCGGAGCACGCCCTCAGCGGCAAAGTGGACTTTAACAAGCTTCCTTCGATGAGCGATGAAGAGGTAATCATCGCGCTCACCGATATCAAAGGCGTGGGCGTGTGGACCGCGCACATGTTTCTGATCTTCGCGCTGCGCCGGCCCAACGTGCTGCCCGTCGGCGACCTGGGCGTGCGGACAGCCATGCAGCGGCTCTACGGCAAGCGCAAACCTCCAACTCCGGCGCAGATGGAGAAAATCGCCACAAGCTGGCATCCGTATTGCAGCTACGCGGCCTGGTACCTGTGGCGGAGCCTGGAATTGCCGAAGCTATCAGGCAGCGAAATCCGCCATGGAGACAGCGGAGGTGAAACAGCCTCCAACGGCACCATACAGCGAAGCGAGATCTCAACAAAGGTCAAAAAGGTGCGTGCAGCTCGCAACATTGAATCTGCGACAATGTTACGCGTCCTGATAATACTGGATATCTTGCTTATCGGGATTTCACCTGAAATCAACCCTTGCTTTCTCCGTGCCTCCGTGTCTCCGTGGTGAGCGGTTTGGTAGAATCTTCCTGAATGCCTGATCACCGCAAAATTCGCGTGCTTGTAGCCAAGCCCGGGCTGGATGGACACGACCGGGGAGCCAAGGTGATTGCGCGTGCGTTGCGCGATGCCGGAATGGAAGTAATTTATACCGGTCTTCGCCAGACGCCGGAAATGATCGTCAACTCAGCGCTGCAGGAAGATGTGGACGTTATTGGTCTTTCCATTCTTTCCGGAGCACATAATGCCATTGTCCCTCGGGTTTACGATTTGCTGCGTCAGCACAAAATGGAAGACGTGCTGCTGGTGATCGGCGGCATCATCCCTGAGCAGGATTTTGAGTTCATGAAGAGGTCAGGCGTAGCCGGCATCTTCAATCCCGGCACCCCCATGGATGAAATTGTCCAGTTCATCCGCAGCAACATCAAACCTCGCGACGTGGTCGCGTAATTTCCCCCTGTTCTCTTCTGGTCCGCGGGCATTGCGGCTTTTCTTCTGCTTTCTCGCGCCAAATCACATATACTTGAGACTGCTGCTTGCCATGACCAAGCTTGATGAAATCCTGTCTGCCGCACGTGAACGTGCTGCACGCGCTCGAGCTGGGGCAAACATTCGCCTTCTGGAAAAAAGCGCTGCAGAGCACGAGCCGCGGGGATTTCGGCGGAGATTGCAGGCCATGGCCCAGCTTGGCCCGGCCGTGATTGCTGAATTGAAGAAAGCGTCTCCGTCCAAAGGCGTGCTGCGGGGGACCTTTCCGGTACGGTTGCTGGCCAACCAGCTTGCCCGCAGCGGCGCATCCGCTCTCTCTATCTTGACGGACGAACAATACTTTCAGGGATCGCTCGCAAATCTGATGGAAGCATCTGCCGCTACTGATCTTCCCTGCCTGCGCAAAGATTTCGTTGTGGACGAATTTCAGATTTTGGAATCGCGAGCGCATCACGCGGATGCCATTCTTCTCATTCTGGCGGCGCTTGATGACAAGATGTTTCGTTCGCTTCTCGACCGTGCCGAAGCCATGGACCTGGATGTGCTTTGCGAAGTTCATGATCAGGACGAGTTGCGGCGCGCAATTGAAGGCGGCGCTGATGTGATTGGCGTGAACAGCCGGGATTTAAAGACATTTCACGTGAGCCTGGACACGGCGATTGAGCTTGCGGAAGGCATTCCCAATCATGTTCTCAGGATTGCGGAAAGCGGTATTGAGAAAGGTGCCGATGTCCGCGAGCTGCACGCTGCGGGCTACCAGGCGTTTCTGGTTGGCGAGACCCTCATGCGCGCTGACGATCCGGGCAAGAAACTGCAGCAGCTCTTGCAGGATGCGGGCTGGTATTCTCCCTCGCAATCATCGTCGCCGAACTGGCGTGGCACCGTACAGTAATCCCGGCGAATTCAATCAATCAACTATGCGGATCTGGATCAAATTTTGTGGCACTACTTCCCTCGCTGATGCTCTGGCATCCGCCGAGGCGGGCGCGGATGCGCTCGGGTTCATCTTCGCGCCCAGCAAGCGCCGGATTACGCCGGATGCGGGCCGCCAGATCATCCACGGCCTGGCCGCCGGCATCGAGCGAATCGGAATTTTCATGGATGAGAGCCTGGATACGATTCGAAGAATTGCTGAGGAGACCGGCCTCACCGGAGTGCAACTCCATGGCAATGAGTCCACGGAATTCGTTGCACAGCTCAAGGCGGAGCCCGTGGGCGGACGTCAACTGCGAGTAATTAAGACCGTGATCATGGATGGAGATTTTCATTTGCAGCTGGAAAAGTTTGTTACCGCCTCCTCCCCGCCCGACGCGATTCTTTTGGATTCGGGTGCAGGAAGCGGAAGAACATTTGACTGGCGCGGAGTGCGTTCATTTCTCACGGGTACGGAAATGAAATTTATTGTCGCGGGTGGGCTGAACCCGGAGAATGTCAGCGCGGCCATGCGCATGTTCCACTCTTATGGTGTGGACGTGGTTTCCGGCGTGGAAAGCGCACCGGGCAAAAAGGATCCTGAAAAGCTGAAAACATTTGTGGCGGCGGTACGAAACGCGGAGAAACAAACATGGGCACTGCAGCACTGAAAACCAAACCTGTACCTGGACGCTTTGGCGTCTATGGCGGCCGCTATGTTCCTGAGACCCTGATGGCGGCTCTGGAACAGTTGGAACGGGAATATGAGAAGGCACGGAAGGACAAAAAGTTCCGCGCGGAGTTGGAGCGCCTTTTCAAGGAGTATGCCGGGCGTCCGACATCTCTGTTCCACGCCCGCAACCTGAGTCAAAAACTTGGTGGCGCCAAAATCTACCTGAAACGCGAAGACCTGCTGCACACCGGAGCGCACAAGATCAACAACTGCATCGGCCAGGCGTTGGTCGCGCAACGCATGGGCAAGCACCGCATCATCGCCGAGACCGGGGCAGGCCAGCACGGTGTGGCGACAGCGACGGTTTGCGCGCTGTTCGGCTTTGATTGCGTGGTGTACATGGGCGTGGAGGATATGCGCCGGCAGGAACTGAATGTCTTCCGCATGCGCCTGCTGGGCGCGGAAGTACGTGGCGTGGAGTCAGGTTCGAAAACGTTGAAAGACGCCATTAATGAAGCAATGCGCGATTGGGTGACCAACGTTCGCAACACCCACTACCTGCTTGGCAGCGTTTTGGGAGCTCATCCCTACCCAACCATGGTGCGCGACTTCCATTCTGTAATTGGGCGCGAGGCGCGCGCACAAATACTGAAGGCGGAAGGCAAACTGCCCACAGCCATCATTGCCTGCGTAGGCGGCGGTTCGAACGCGATAGGAATCTTTCACGAATTCATCAAAGACAAACGGGTGAAGTTGATCGGCGTGGAAGCCGGTGGACGCGGCGAGCGCCTGGGCGAGCATGCAGCCCGCTTCCGGGGCGGCCTGCCCGGCGTGCTCCAAGGAACTTTTTCCTACGTGCTGCAAGATGCCGCAGGACAGATTGCAACCACGCATTCAGTGTCGGCAGGTCTTGATTATCCATCGATCGGACCGGAGCATGCTGCTCTGGCAGACCAGGGCCGCGCAGAGTATGTTGCGGCATCGGATGCTGAAGCCCTTGAAGCGTGCACGGTTCTGGCGCGAACTGAAGGAATTATTCCGGCTTTGGAATCGGCGCATGCTGTGGCGGAATGCATGAAGAGAGCGCCAAAGATGAAGAAGTCAGAAGTGCTGATCGTGAATGTCTCAGGGCGCGGGGATAAGGACATCGGGATTTTGCGGGAAAACTTGCAGCTCGGTTAATGGATACGACGAATTCACCACGGAGACACGGAGGCACGGAGAAAAGCAAGGCAATGGACCCAAAAAAGAAATTTCAGAATCGTCTGTCGTTCCGCCAAAAACCGGGCCTGGTGGCTTATGTCACCTGCGGAGATCCAGATCTCGTAACGACTCGTGAGATAGTGCTTTCCGCCATTCGCGCTGGGGCCGATGTGATTGAACTAGGGGTGCCGTTCAGTGATCCTGTGGCGGATGGGCCGGTGATTCAGCGGGCCAGCGAGCGCGCGCTCAAGAACGGAACATCATTGCAAGATGTACTGCAGTTGGCTGCACAACTGAGGAAAGAATCAAATGCTGGATTGGTAATCTTCACTTATCTGAATCCGGTTCTGCGGTTCGGAATGCAACGGTTTTGCGATGAAGCAACGAAAGCAGGCGTGGATGGTGTGCTGCTCACAGATCTTACGGTGGAGGAAGCAGACGAATATCGCCGGCTGACAAGCGCCTGCGGGTTGAACACAATTTTTCTGGCAGCGCCCACCAGTCCTGACCAGCGCCTCAAAAAAATAGTGCAGGCCTGCCAGGGCTTTGTGTATGCCATCTCACGCACCGGCGTCACGGGGACGCGTGACGAGCTTGAGGACGACGCGGCAAATCTGGTCAAGCGGATTCGCAAGTTCACCAAGCTACCTGTGGCTGTAGGCTTTGGCATTTCCAATCACGAACAGTTTTCTCATGTGGGCTCTTTTGCCGACGCTGCGGCGGTGGGAAGCGCAATTGTGCAAGCGGTTGAACAGAACCCGGGTCGCGAACCCCAGGCCGTTGCCGAACTAATCCATAAGTTAAAAGGTGCATCTGTTACCGGTGCAGCCGGTTCAGCCCCTATTCACAGCTAATTTCCTTAAGCCACAGCAGCTCTCTCTTGATTTCATTAAGTTTGACAGCGCCATTTACACTATTATTTAGATTGAGCTTAAAACATGACCATAGCGGAATGGCGCCGAAAAATCGATGAACTGGACATTCGTCTGGTGGAAATTCTGAATGAGCGGGCACGGGCGGCACAGGAAATTGGGAAGCTGAAGCGCAACACCAACATGCCCATTTATGAGCCCGACAGGGAAAAGATTATTTTTGAGAATGTCCGCAAGGCCAACGTCGGGCCGCTCCCGGACAGCGAATTGCGCCAGGTATTCGAACGGATCATTGACGTCATGCGAAACATTCAAAAAGTGCAGATTGTACCGGAACAAAAAGTCACCGACGGGAAGACAGAATTTGATGTGGAACTGAACGATTGAAACCATCTGGGGATCGAGTGATCTGGTGATCTGAAGAGCAAGAAAGCTGTAGATCACAGAGAAGACAGGATCAGCACATAAACCATGATAGTAGCCATGCACGAGGCAGCAACGGAAGAGCAGGTGCAAAAAGTGATTGAGCGCCTGATCGATATGGGGTTTGAGGTCCATCGCTCAACGGGCGCGCGGCAAACGGTTCTGGGCGCGGTGGGCGCGCGGCGTGAGTTTGATATTCGCGATGTCGAAGTGCTTCCTGGAGTCGGTGAAGTCCACCGCATCAGCTCACCTTACAAACTGGTGGCAAAAACATTTCGTCCTGAAGGCACGGTGGTGCGGTTCCCGAACGGTGTAGCTGTGGGCGCAGACCAGGTCATCATCATGGCGGGTCCGTGCTCCGTGGAGTCAAGAGAGCAGCTTTTTGCTGTGGCTGAGACGGTATCGCGCTCAGGGGCAAAGTTCCTGCGCGGAGGCGCATTCAAACCTCGTACTTCACCCTACAGCTTTCAGGGGCTGGGAGAAGAAGCGCTCAAGCTGCTGCGCGAAGCGGGGGACAAGTTCGGCATGCTGGTGGTGACTGAGGTGATGGAGATCTCGCAGATTCCTCTCTTGCTGCCTTATGTTGACCTACTGCAGGTGGGCGCGCGCAATATGCAGAACTTTAATCTGCTGCGCGAGCTGGGCAAGGTGCGCAAGCCCGTATTGTTAAAGCGTGGAATCGCGGCGACCATTGAGGAACTGCTGCTCTCCGCTGAATATCTCATGGCCGGAGGCAACTACGATGTAATCCTGTGCGAACGCGGCATTCGCACATTTGAAACTTACACCCGCAACACCCTCGATATTTCTGCTATTCCCATTGTGAAGAAGCTTTCTCACCTGCCGATCCTCGCCGATCCTTCCCACGGCACCGGCCGTCGAGACAAAGTTGCGCCCATGGGACGTGCCGCGATTGCCGCCGGCGCTGACGGACTGCTGATTGAAGTCCACAATTGCCCCGATAAAGCTCTTTCCGACGGTGCACAGTCTCTCTACCCCGAGCAGTTCGCGGAGTTGATGGGACAGCTGAGCCTCATTGCGCCCGCAGTGGGACGAAGAGTGTAGAACGCGACTTTCGAGATTTCCACCCGTTAAAAATCAAAGTAAGGCCCGGCTGAACTTTAGCCGGGCCTCTGATCTCTGTTTGGAAAGTGGCTATTCGGGTGGTTGCTGGTTCTGATTGGGTTGTTGTTGATTCTGATTCGGCGGTTGCTGCTGTGGGTTCTGGTCCGCAGGAGTGTTTGACTCCTGCAGTGCAGTTGGGTTCGGTGTGGTGCCGGGAACGTTCGGCTGGGTTCGCACCTGTCCGGTGACTGCCTCATCCAGCTTGATGTTGTTCCGCTCCAACGTCTGGGCGGTGTCTTTGTCCAACAGGACGCGCGACTTCGCATAGTTCGTCATGGCGGCGACAAGGTTGGACTCTGCCTGAGCGAGGTCGCGCTCGTCAGAGAGAACAGCCAGATACGTCGAAGCGCCCAAGTTGTATTTTTTCTGTTCTGCGTCCAGCGTCTGCGCGGCCAATTCTCTGGCTTGTCGCGCGGCGACGACTCGCGCCCGGTTCTGCTCCACTGTGAACGCGTCATTGCGAACCCCAATGGCAATCTGATTCTCAAACGCTTTTAAAGAAAGTTGAGATTGACGGTATTCAAGCTGAGAACGGGCCGCCGTGGCCTGCGCTGCTCGGTTGCCAAGCGGGATTGCACATTGAGCGCTACGCCTTTGTTGGGGCCGCTGGAATTGAACAGATTGGTAAAAGCATCGCCAAACCCAGTGGTTGGTATTGACCCAGGAAGGAAACATCCAGTGGTCGTGGGATCCTGGCCAGGGCCGGCAGTTACACTCCGGGATTCTGTACACCTGCCAACGAGGTTGAGCCATAAAAGCCGATCAAGATCAACTGTGGGCAGTAGTCCATTTTTGCTGCCCTCCAGGTTAATTTGACTGTTCTTCAAGCCAACTTTCTGCTGGATGTAATCCGGCCGATTTTGCAGAGCTTGCTGAATCAGGTCTTCAACCGGAGGCAGATTCTCCTGAGCTGGAATTTGAACGGTGTCTGTGGGAATCACTTCCGCCTGCATGAGTGGCGAATTGGCCGGCAGGTCTCGCGTAAGCGCGTTCTTCATGGTGAGCTGCTGCAATTGTAGATTGGTTTGGGAGACAATCAGGTCCTGTTGCGCTGAGGCTACACTGCTCTGTGCCCGCACCACGTCCAGCGGCGCTAGCGTTCCAATCTGTACCTGCTTCTGGTTATCGGAAAAGGTTTTTTGGGCCAGCCCCAGAGAGCGCTCTTTTACCTTCACGTCCTGATAGGCATTGACCAAATCCCAGTAGATGTTCTCAATCTGGCTGACGGTGGAAATCACCTGGTTGCGGAATCCCTCTTCAGTGAGTTGCCGTGTGTTCTTGGCCTGACGAATAAAACGAGTATTCAGTTTTGGGCCAAACCCCTGCAACAGGTGTTGGCGGAGCTGAACGTTAAAGTTTGAAGTCAATACTGGATTGGTGGTGGTACGCAGGCTGTTTGAAGTGGAGCGGGTGGTATTCAACTCACACTCAGCAGCGTTCCCGGAGAAAATCCCTGCGTGTAACGAAAGTTTCCTAATGCCCTGATTTTGCGTCAGGATGTTGGTACCGGTGAGAACGGTAGTTGTGCTGTGGTGATATGGCATGGTTGAATTTGAAAGTTGGCCGAGAGCACAGGATCGAAATTATCCGGCGAAGGTCCGGCACCGCTGGTGGAACCCACAATTCCCCCCGCGCCTGCTCCGGCTCCGCCCGCGCCTGCGGTTGTGCCGCCAGCTCCAGCACCCGTCACACCGGCCCCAATTCCGCCTACGCCACCGCCTGGAGTATTGGAAACCACACCGGCATTCACGCCCAGCGGAGCGCCACCGGATTTGGTGCGCAGAATATCCGTATCCGCGATCGGCAAATTGTAGCGAGCTACCGCAATGTCCAGGTTGTCAGACACGGCAATGGCAATGGCATCATCAAGCGACAAAACCAGCTTGCCGTTCTGGATCAGTTGTTCAAGCTTGGGAGCGTTGGTAAAGGCCGGGGGAGGAACCTCCCGCGGCATGTAACGCGCAAACGGGTTGGGAAAAAAGGAGGCCGGCTTGGAATAGTCAATACCGCTTATCTTAGGCAGAGGCCGCGGCTCCGGCGCATTGACCGCATTCGGCGCGGCTGATTGCTGAGTGGAGCGCAGGGGTGGCCGATGTTCCGGACTGCGCCTGCGGCAGCACTGACAGCGTGGTATTTCCCTGCTGTGCCATTGCGGTGAAACTCAAGACGCACACCAGAGCAATCAACTTTTTCCAGAAATCACTTCGTATTAAAACTACGGACATTCTTCTTCTCCCAGACGTACAACAGTTCTTGGCGTAATGTATAGAGACTAAACTTCTCCGGTTTCTGTCACCCGAGATACGCACAAACATTATTCACGGTTCCAGCACATGAAAAAGGTTATGAGTGGCAGAGACCGGATAGTATATCGGCTCACCAATGCCTCGGGGGTTAAAAAGTGTTTTTGTCAGGCCCATGGAACGTAATCTGAAACTTACGCTGGCATACGACGGCCACGACCTTGCCGGATGGCAGGTGCAGCCGGGTCGCCCCACGGTACAAGGCATACTAGTGTCCGCTATCGAACACCTGACCGGCGAAAAGACACTACCTCAGGGCTCGGGACGAACAGACGCCGGCGTCCACGCGCTTGCTCAGGTGGCAAGTGTTCGAATCCGGTCATCTATTCCAGCGAGCAATCTGCGCAAAGCCCTGAACGACGCGTTGCCTGAGTCGATTCGCATTCTAAATGTTGAGGAAGCAGCGCCGGATTTTCACGCCCGCAAATCGGCACGGGCCAAGACCTATCGTTATCGTATCTATCGTGAAGAAATCTGCCCGCCGTTTCTTGCCCGCTATGTCTATCATCATCCTTATCCGCTTAAAGAAGAAGTGATGATCCAAAGTGCGGATGAAGTTCTGGGCGAGCACGACTTCACCTCTTTTGCCGCCGTCGATCCGGAGCGAAACCGTGAAAATCTGCCCCTCTCCAACATTCGCACCATCTACTCATCGCAATGGCAGCGCGAGGGCCCCGAACTGATGTACACAGTTCGGGGTAATGGATTTTTGCACCACATGGTACGGAATCTGGTGGGAACATTTCTCATGATCGGCAAAGGAAGCCTGACCAGGCAGGACCTCAAGCGCATCCTGGAAGCGCGCAATCGTTCGGCGGCTGCAGCTACCGCGCCGGGCAGCGGCCTATTTTTGGTGGGCGTAGAATATGGAGAGCAAAGGGTATGAACGCGGTTGAAGCCGAGCTCGCGCAAGCGGCCATTACAGTTCGTAATCCCGCCACGCAGGAAATCGTGGGCAGGTTGCCCATCTTCTCTGCCTCTGAGATTGCGGCTGCCGTGGAGCGCGCTGGTGCAGCTCAGGAACGATGGGCAAAAACGCACATTGGAAACCGCCTGAAGATTATTCGCCGGTTTCAATCTCTGCTCTGCGAACAGAAGGATGCCGTGGCGGCTGTGATCACCCGTGAAGCCGGCAAGCCGTTGGCGGAAGCTATGTCTACGGAAGTGCTGCTGGTTCTGGACGCGGCAGAGTACCTGCTTAAAACTGCTGCGGAATTCCTGCTGCCGGAACGCGTGCCGCATTCCAATCCGGTAATGAAACTTAAGAAAGGCATGCTGCTGCGCGAGCCCTATGGCGTAATCGGAATCATCAGTCCGTGGAATTATCCATTCAGCCTGCCTTCCATTCAGACGCTCACGGCCCTGGTAACCGGAAATGCCGTAGTACTGAAACCTTCAGAGTTTACGCCGCTCTCATCGCTGGAATTGCAGCGGCTTCTACGCGAGGCCGGACTCGATCACGACCTGATGCAGGTTGTAACGGGAGAAGGCCCGGCAGGCAGCGCATTGCTGCAGGCGAATATCGGCAAGATGGTATTCACAGGGAGCCTGGCCACGGGCAGGAAGGTAGCGCAATCCGCTGCGGCAAAACTCCTTCCCGTTTTGTTGGAACTGGGCGGCAAGGATCCCATGATTGTCCTGGAAGACGCGGACGTAAATGTCGCATCGAGTGCCGCGGTGTGGGGCGCATTCATGAACTCCGGACAGACTTGCCTCTCAGTAGAACGCTGCTATGTGCATGAGTCCATCTACCAGAAGTTTCTCGATGCGTGCGTTGCCAAGGCGGGGAGATTGCGGCAAGGACGTGGCGATGAGGGAACCACAGATATCGGCCCCATGATTCACGAAAAACAGCTCAACGTTGTGCAACGGCACGTGGATGATGCGATTGCGCATGGCGCCCGATTGCTGCTGGGAGGAAAATCTGCACCCGGGCTTGGCCCAAATTTCTTCCAACCAACAATCCTTGCTGACGTCACGCATGAAATGGACATCATGCAGGAAGAGACGTTTGGCCCGGTGCTACCGGTTTGCAGCTTTAACTCCGACGACGACGCCGTGGCGCTGGCCAATGATTCCGAATTTGGCCTGGCAGCAAGTATATGGACCCGGGATAAACGGCGCGGAGAGGCGCTGGCTCGCCGGATTCATGCCGGAACAGTGATGGTGAACGATGTAGTCGCGTGCTTCGGGATCAGCGAAGCACCTCACGGTGGAGTAAAGTCCAGCGGAATAGGACGGACGCATGGGCGCTACGGACTGGAAGAAATGGTTTGGCCAAAATACGTGGATTCTGATCGCATGCCAGGAATGAAAAAGCTCTGGTGGTACGGATACGGGACGGCGTTCCAGCAGCAGATGAGTGGATATATTGAGCTCCTGTTCGCAAAAAACTTAATAAATCGCATACGTGGTGCGGTAAAAAGCATACGATCCTTCCTGTTACGCAAGGCCTCGATAGAGTAAAATCGGCTTTGTGGGGCCCTGGAGCTAATAAATCTGTGCTGAAGCATTCACATCTGATTTACGACTGGAACTCCATCAACTCTCAATTTAAGCCGACTAAACCCGTTTTGCTCAACGATGAGACCTTGCGCGACGGGCTGCAATCCCCGTCCGTCAAAGATCCAGCCATTGAAGACAAGCTCAAGATCCTTCACCTGATGGAAGAACTGGGGATCAATAGCCTTGATATCGGTCTACCCGGGGCTGGACCGCGCGCGGTTGCGGATGTGGAGAGGCTGGCGCGTGAAATCGTAAGCTGCAGGATGAAGATCAGGCCGAATTGCGCGGCGCGCACCCATGAAAACGATATCCGCCCGATTGCCGAGATCTCGCAGCGTGTTGGCATCGGGATAGAATTGGCTTGCTTCCTTGGTTCCAGTCCAATTCGCCGCTATACAGAAAACTGGTCAGACGATTTCCTGGTCACAACCACCGAAAAAGCGGTGAAATACGCTCGTTCTCTGGACCTTGAAGTAATGTATGTAACCGAGGACACGTCTCGCTGCGATCCGGAAACACTCAAGCGTCTCTACAGCACGGCCATTACCTGCGGGGCCAAAGCTATTGTGGTTTGTGACACAGTAGGGCACGCCACGCCTGAAGGAGTCCAGGCGCTGATCCATTTCATTCAGAATGAGGTAGTAAAACCTTGCGCGGCCAAAGTGCGCGTGGATTGGCATGGGCACTCCGACCGGGGGCTGGCGGTAGCTAACTCGCTGGCAGCCATCGCTGCCGGAGCGGATTGCGTCCACGGTACAGCTCTGGGCATTGGCGAGCGGGTGGGCAATACCCAGATGGACCAGATGCTAGTCAATCTTAAACTCATGGGAGTTGCTCCCTGGGCTGATCAGGACCTTACGAGCCTCAGGGAATATTGCCGCACGGTATCGTTCGCAACGGGGGTACCAATTCCGCGGAACTATCCAGTGCTGGGAGAGGACGCGTTTCGCACAGCTACGGGTGTCCACGCCGCTGCCGTGATCAAGGCATTCAAAAAGGGCGACGTGGAACTGGCGAACACCGTTTATTCCGGTGTTCCCTCACATTACTTTGGCCTGGAACAAATCATTGATATCGGGCCGATGAGTGGAAAATCGAATGTGGTCTTCTGGCTGGAAAGCCGGGGAATCCCTGCAGCGGAAGACGTGGTGGACCGGATCTTTCAGCGGGCAAAATCGTCTGACCGCTGCCTGACAGAACAGGAAATTCTGGATTGCTGCTCTAAAAGCTCCGCCGGGACTTTGTCGTAACGCGACCGGATTTCAGCGCAACTATCTGCAACAGACAGGGTTTGGAATAGCAACACTCTGAATTTTCCTTTAAAGGAGAAAGCATGAAGAAGCTATTCGCTATTGTTTGCACGCTGGTTCTGGGAGGCGCCATGGCAGTCGCTCAGGCAAGCTCAGGAACCCAGGCGGGCACCGCTGACCAGACTACAACCACAACAACCAAAACCACCAAGAAGACCACCAAAACCAGCAAAAAGCATCACAAGGGCGCGAAGAAGAGCAAGAAGGGCGCCAGCTCCGACACCACGCAGCCACCCAAATAATCCTGGTTACGAAAGTGTTTCGCTTTGAAGCGGCCTTTCGCAGGCCGCTTTCCTTTTTTGTTTAGTACCACGTTTGTGAGACACTATCTCGCGCGGATATCCGTTCCCTTCCGTAAGGCCCCAACTTTAAAGGAGACTACATGAAGAAGCTATTCACACTTGTGTGCATTCTGGCGCTTGGCGGCGCTCTGTCAGTGGCCCAGACCGGTACCGGATCAAGCGGTGACCAGACCACGACAAAGTCTGATACCAAGAAGCCTGGAAAAGCAAAAACCAAGAAATCACACAAGGGCGCCAAGAAGAGCAAAAAGAACACGACTGACACTACAACCCCGCCGAAATAAGAAACACCGCATACAGGATTTCAGGCGGCCTCTCCGAGAGGCCGCGTTTGTTTTGGCCAGATGGTGGCTGTTTTTGGACAAGAAGCCAAGGTTGCGGGCGTTGTAGTATTGATGTTGGTCCTCATCCATGCCCATCCGCCCTCCCGGCACCGATGCCCGCAGCCATCCTTTGCAGGACGTTACGCGACTTGCCGAGATGCGGGCGGTCCATTCGGCGTTTCTCTACCTGCACAATCAGGAGATGGAGTTCCGCCGCTGGCAGCGGCAGGTTACTGAAATACCGTCCCCACCATTCGGAGAAGGAGCACGGAGCCAATGGCTGGGTGAGCGTTTCACGGCTCTGGGCCTGGAAAACGTCCAGACAGATGAACTGGGCAATGTGTTTGGACCTCTCGAAAATGGGCAGCGAACACCATTCCTCGGCGTAAGCGCACATCTTGATACAGTCTTTCCGATAGGAACCCGTTTAGAGACACGAGAGGAAGGAAACCGGCTCTTTGGACCTGGGATCAGTGATAACTCCGCTGGGATAACTGCTCTGCTGGCCGCTGCTTCTGCGCTGAAGCGATCGCAACTGCAACTTGCGACGAACATCGTCTTTATTGGCAATGTAGGAGAAGAAGGAGAAGGCAATCTTCGCGGGATGCGCCACATCTTCTCGTCACAACCGTGGAGAGATGTCATTGACTCTCTGCTGGTGATTGACGGGGCCGGAACTGACACCTACGTCACACAGGCTCTGGGTAGCCGGCGCTTTGAAATCTCCTTTCGCGGCCCCGGCGGACATTCGTGGAGCGACTTCGGCGTGCCGAACCCTATTACCTTGTTGTCTCGCGCTCTGGCACGGTTCAGTGAGGGTCAGGTGCCTGAGTCGCCGCGAACAACCTACAACATCGGCGTGATTCAGGGAGGCACTTCCGTTAACTCGATTCCCGAGTCAGCGGCCGCGCGGGTTGATTTACGGTCAGCCTCGCGGCAGGAACTGCAGAGATTGGAAGAGCGGCTGCGGGAGTGCGTGCATGAAGCCTGGAGCGAGCAAGGCGTGGCACATCGGGGGAGTGAGCCGAAGGCCCGGTTTGCCATTGAATCCATTGGCGACCGGCCGGCCGCGGAACTGCCCGGTGATGCCCGGGTCCTGAAAGTGGTGAAAGCGGTGGACACGCATTTGCGCATTCAATCGATTCCAAGGCTCGCGTCCACGGATGCTAATGTTCCGCTTGCCCTGGGCAAGGAAGCCACCACCATTGGCGCTGGCGGCGATGGCGGCGGGGCCCATACATTACGCGAGTGGTACGATTGCACCAATCGTGATTTAGGATTGAAGCGCATTCTTCTCATCTTATTAGCTCTTGCCGGAGTACATGAATGAAGATTCTCCTTGTGCTGTTCTTCGGACTCACAATGACAAGCCTCTTGGAAGCAAAAAACCAGAACGAAGCAGACGTAATTTTCATTAATGGTGATATTTACACGGGAACTGCTCTCTGCCTGTCCTCAACCAGCATGCCGCAGACGTGCTCACCAGTTCCCACTCCCACTCCCAAGCCATCCTTCTCAGAATCAGCGACTCTGCCCCGTGTGCGCGTGCAGGCCATTGCTGTCGCAGATGGAAAAATTATTTACACCGGCACCAACGAAGTTGCGCTCAGATTCAAAAACAAAAAAACCCAGATCATCGATCTGGGCGAGTCATTTTGTCTTGCCCGGTTTGAACGATGCCCATGTGCACCTGGCCAGTGGCGGGTTTGAAAAGCTGAACGTCAACCTGGTGGGATCAAAGTCGCTGGACGAGATGAAACAGCGCATTGCTGCCAGAGTAAAGACTGCGGCTCCGGGTGAGTGGATCAAGGGTGAAGGCTGGGACCACACTCTGTGGCCCGAGCAGAAGACGCCGACATGCCAGGACATTGACGCGGTCACCGGTGATCACCCAGGCATTTTCACTCGCGTAGATGGACATATTGCGGTAGCGAACACGGCCGCTCTCAAAGCCGCCGGCATCACGGCGCAAACTCCGGCCCCGCAGGGCGGAAAGATTGATCACGACGAAAAGGGCGAGCCAACTGGGATTTTGCGCGAGACCGCCATGGGACTGGTGCAATCGAAGGTTCCTCCTCCAACTGCCGCTCAGCGACGGAAGGCTGCGGAACTGGCTCTTGAGGATGCGGCCAAGGCGGGGATTACGTCAGCACAGGATTATTCTGACTGGCAGGACTTCCTGGTGTATGAGCAACTGGAAAAGGAAGGCAAGCTCACGCTGCGCATTTCCGAGTGGCTGCCTTTCGATCTGCCGCTGGAAAAGCTAAAAGAAATGCGCGCGCATCATCCCGCTTCCGATCCTATGCTGCACACGGCAATGCTGAAGGGGTTCATGGACGGCTCGCTGGGCTCGCGCACGGCCGCCATGCTTGCGCCCTATGACGATGATCCGAAGAACGCAGGTATTCCGCGGTACGAGCAGCAGAAACTGAATGAAATGGCCGTGAAACGCGCCAAAGCCGGATTTCAGCTAGGGTTCCATGCCATTGGTGATCGTGGCACGCGCATGGCGTTGGAAGCTTTTGCTCTGGCGGAAAAAAAAAGCCCAAAGCGCGATTTCCGCTTTCGCATTGAGCATGCACAGGTGGTTGCGCCCGACGATTTCAAGAAATTCAAAGACCTGGGCGTGATTGCCTCCATGCAGCCCAATCACCTGCTCACGGACATGAACTGGGCAGTAGCGCATATTGGCGCAGAGCGTGCAAAACATTCCTATGCCTGGAAAGAGTTCCTTGACGATGGAGTTGTCCTGGCCTTTGGAACGGACTATCCGGTTGAGCCGATCACTCCTTTTCGCGGGATTTACTGCGCCGTCACACGGAAAAATGAAGCAGGTACGAAAGAATATTTCCCTGAGCAGAAGATAACCATAGACCAGGCAATTGCTGCCTACACCACAGGCGCGGCTTACGCTCAGTTTGCGGAGAACCAGAAAGGAACGCTTGCGCCCGGAATGCTGGCTGATTTTGTCGTGCTCGATCGCGACATCACGAAGGTTGATCCGCCGGAGATCCTCAATACCAAAGTGCTCCGAACGGTGGTGGGCGGCAAGACAGTGTACGAAGGCAAGTAACTTCCAATTCAGCCATAGTCACTCGGTGCGCAGGGCTTGCTGGCGCGCAAGCTTTCGCCGTTTATAGGCATCCGTCAAAAGCCATGCCATGTAGAGAACAATGATGAGATTGATCAGCAGAATTGCCCACTTGGGCCCGTTTGGATGGTGAAACAATTCGAGAATCTCAAAAGGGATATAAACTCCACCGGAAATCAGCGCGAACCACTCCGCCCATTCTTTCTCCAGCCACAGTCCAGCTGCTTCCGTGAAACGAATGGCAGCGTAAATCAGGACAAGAAAAATCACCACGCGCAGATCGCGGCCATTGATTGTCTCAGCAAAGCGCATGAAGGCAATGGAAACGTGGCGATCAGGAGCGATATGAAACCGTCGCAACATATGCTCGGCGACTCTGAGCAAGTCTTTGTGGCGCAAGGTAAGAATCCACCACGCACCGGCCACGGCCAACCCGCCCTTCAGCGCCTCAAACAATGCGACGCCGCGCAGGCCAAAGTGGCGAACAAGAAAGCTCTTGGAGTGGGAACTCATTCGGTGAGACGGTCGATCTATTGTAACTGGCTGGCCCACTGGACGTCTCAATCGTAAGTTCAACGGTGGGTTCATACCTGACCAAAACGGGTGCGCACAGCCGATGCCCGAAAAGCAAAGATGCGTTCCACGTCGCGGCGCACGAATAAGCTGTGCGCCATTTGTCCGAGCGGGCCTAAAGGAAGCGAGTACATCACCTCATCGCAAATCCTCGTGTTTTTACCTTCGACAAGAAACAGATGAGTGTGCCGCCACAGTTTGTAAGGTCCTTGAAGCTGCAGATCTACGAACCTGTGTGGCGGATCCCATTCCACAATCTGGCTGGTCCAGCGCAGCGGGAAACCGTGCAACTTAAGTCTATATTCAATGAGAGTTCCATTCTGAATCGGTTCAGGCTCAACGCTCATGACTTGAAAGTTGAGCCATTCAGGAGTGATCTCTTCCAGGTTTTCAGCGCGTGAGAAAAAGGAGAAAACCTGCTGCAAAGGGTGAGGCACAAGCTGGGCGTGGCTGATTTTATAAGGCGTGGACATCAGCTTCAGAGTGAGATGCGCTGATCGCCCTTCGCGCGAAGGGCCACGCGCATGTACACTCCTCAAGCATGTTCACCAAGACAATCTCGATCCTGCTGGCGCTCGGAATGGCAGCTCCGGTTTACGCGCAATGCTGTCCGGAAAAGCCGTCGACCGAAAAACGAGAGGTCCTGTGGCAGAAACTTCAAGCTGATATCCAGCAAGTAGATCAGCAATTCGACGGCATTCTGGCGGTTGCGGTCAAGGATCTAACTTCCGGCGAAGAATACTTCCTCCGTGCTGACGAAGTGATGCCGCAGGCAAGCTCCATCAAGATTGCGGTCCTCGCAAATCTATATCTGCAGGCGCAACAGGGGCAGCTCAAACTCACAGATCCGTATGTGGTGCGGAAGCAAGACCTTGTTCCGGGCAGCGACATCATGCTTGGCTTAACGCCCGGCGTCACCCGTCTCACATTGCGCGATCTTGCCACCATCATGGTGGCTGTGAGTGATAACAGTGCCACCAACCTCCTGATTGACCGCATTGGGTTCAATCACGTGAATGCAATGCTCGACAATCTGGGCCTGCACAACACCAGATTGCGGCGGAAGATGATGGACTTGAAAGCTGCGGAAGAAGGCCGTGAGAACGTCTCGACGCCTCGCGAAATGATGACTCTGCTGGAGACAATCTATCGCGGCAAGCTGCTGAACAAGGAGTTGACTCAGGATTTCATCACGGTCCTGAGCACACACAAAGAAAGCTCCATGCTGCAGGCGCTGCCTGAAGATGTGGCTGCGGCCAATAAGCCGGGAGAACTGGAAGCAGTGCGCAACGATTCCGGGATCGTTCTCGTCAAAAATCGGCCATTTATTCTTTGCGTGATGACGACGTATTTGAAAGACGAGAAAGACGGTTCAGCCGCGATTCGCCGGATCACCGCGCTTTCGTACAGCTATTTTGATCGCGTGGCTCGAGCGTCTGATTATGGCCGCGTGGTTTCGCCTAAATAGTGGCAGCGGTTGGTTCGGCTAGGCTACTTGCAACAGGCGTTCCACCGCGTTTACAAAGCTTATGGGCCCGTCCTGCTTTGGCACGACGTCGTCAGGACATTCGCTCTTTACAGGAAACACGCGATCTTCAGCGTGAATGAGCATTTTTTGATGCGGGTCCTTGCTTTTGATTTCCTCACAGAAATCGAGCCCCGGATCAGCAAAGTGGCCCACGTCCACGATTATCAGCTTGTACTTGCGCTGCGCCATTTTGTTTCTGGCGTCATCCAGGCCATTTGCAACATCCACGTGATAGCCCTGCATGCGCAGCATAAGAGCGCGCAGTTGTTGCACCGTGGAATCGCCATCCACCAGCAGAATCCATATGCTGCGCCGGGCAGCCGACATAGACAACCACCTTCTCTGTTTTCGGGAAAGAGCTTTCCTCAGCATACGCAGATGTGAGCAGCAGAGTCTATGGCCCGATCTCCGTAGCCCGCATTCAGGTGAGAAGCTTACTTAAGATATTCGTCGAACCATGCCGCCACGCGTTCTGTCCTGTCACGCAGGTGCGCGGGATTTGAAAATGCGTGGCCTTCATGGTCGTACACCACCAGTTCCGTTTTTGTCCCCAGCGTTTTCAGCGCATGCCAGAATTCATACGATTGTGGCGTAGGACACTCTCCATCACTATCGCCCACCAGTACCAGCGTGGGCGTCTTTGCCTGCTTGATGAAAGTAATGGGTGAACTTTTGGCATACACCTGCGGATCGTCATAGACGGACGCGCCGAAGAATGGAATCATCCATTTATCAATTTGGTTTTCTCCGTAATAGCTCTGGTAATTGGCAATGCCCGCGCCGGCCACGGCAGCGGCAAATCGGTCTGTCTGCGTGACAGCCCACATGGTCATGTATCCCCCATAACTCCAGCCGGTAATGCCCAGGCGATGCTCGTCCACTGGAACTTCTTTCAGCACCTGGTCAACGCCGGCGAGAATGTCACGAAAATCCCCATAACCAAAATCTTTCACGTTGGCGCGAGTAAAGGCCTCACCCTCGCCAAAACTCCCGCGCGGATTGGGCATGAAAACAAAGTACCCAACCGTGGAGAGCGGCACGCCGAAGTTGGCCGCCCCAGGCCACGAAGACCCCGCCATTGCTCCCGGCCCTCCATGCACCAGCACCACCATGGGATATTTTTTGCTGGCGTCGAAGCCACGCGGATACAGCAGCCAGCCCTGCAAATTGAATCCATCATTTGACCAGTGCACGCTTTTCACCTGTCCCCATGCGGGCTTTACTGACGCATTGACTTGCGTGATCTGCTTCCACTCGCCAACTGGGCCGGACCAGACCTCCGGAGGATTTTCCAATGATCCACGTACAACGGCAGAGGTCTTTCCATCAGCAGCAATCGAGACCGACGTGCCAAAGTTACCCGCAGTCACGAACTCAGGGCCATGCCACAGGGTTTGAATCTTTTCTGTGGCAGGTTCCACAGAAGCAAAGCCGCTCTCCCCGTCCACTTCTTCGCCAAAAATAATCTTCGTTCCATCGGGCGCCCACTTGAGCCAGCTTGCAGATGCCTTCATGTCCGCGGTAACAATGCGCGCGGCTCCGCCTTCCGCGGGTACCACAAAGATGTCACCGCCGGTTGAAGGCTCATCACTCATTAAGCCGGAAATGAACGCAACTGATTTTCCGTCAGGAGACCACGCCGGGGCTGCGACCTGCAGGGTGGGCTTATAGATGGATTTCATGCCAGCTCCGCTCGCGGGCAGCGTGTAAATTTGCGCGATGTACCAATTATCGTCGCCGTTCCCGTGTGCAGCGGTGACGACAAACTGCTTGTCATCCGGCGACCAGTCATACTCATAAACGTACATATCCGCGGGCGAGATCTGCTCCAACTTGCCATCGCTCAGCCGGACCACGGCCAGCCTCTGCTCCACCACTGCATCTTTGATCACGCCGGTCTGTTGCACCTCGGCCGCCAGTGGGCCGGCAGCGCGCTCCGCATTTTCCGTGAGCAACACAGCCAGGCTTTTACCGTCGTGCGACCATCCCGGCGTAGCCAGGAACCCTTTCACATTTGTGAGCTTTCGTGCCGGTTTGGCTGACAGATTGGAAATGTAAAGTTGCTGTTGGCCTGCTTTGAGTCCGTCAGAGAGAAATGCCAGTTGCTTGCTGTCCGGCGACCACGCAATTGAATCTTCAACGTGAAAAGATGCAGCCCGTCCGGCTGTGATGCGATGCGGCTTGCCTGCGCCGTTCACATCCGCAACGTAGATAGCGCTTTTCCCTGGCGCAACGTTTTCCACCCAGGCCACGCGCTTACCGTCCGGCGAGATAGCGGTTTGCGCAAACGTTTTGGCAGCGGACATGGTGCGCATCGCCTCATCCAAGGCAACGTTTTTGCCTTCCTGAGATGACGTCGCACCCTGCGGCAGAGTCGCAGGCTGTTGCGCAACCATTGAAGAAAAAATTGACGACCACAGGAGCAAAGCAACGATGATTGCTGTCCGTCTGAGCAGCGTAGACATTCAGCCTCCACGATTGAGGGGTAAGAAAAACAGTATACAGGCGCACGGGCGCGTCCGAACTCACCGAATCCATGTGGCAGATCTATTGGCGGTTGGTGCGGCTCCGAAGACCCCTTGGTACGCGAAAATTGTGTTATTCTCAGCCTCTCATGCGCACAACTTTAATTCTTCTCGCCATCCTGGGGCTGGCGACGGCTGTGGCCGTTTGCCAGCCTGCACCAACTTCACAAACCCAGAAAAAAAGTGTGGCGGCGCGACCCGCTGCCACGGACGCAACGCAGGCGGATTTGCAAAAAGCCGCGGAAGCCACCATCCGCTGGGAGCAAGCCAGCACTCCAGGGATGAAAGCGGACGTTGAGTTGCTCAAGAAGAACGATTCCAACGGTCATCCCACGCTCGAGTACCGGCTCAAAGTTACTGGAGCTCCGCCCAACAAGCGCTACGCTTTGGTCGCCTGGCCCATCACCTTTCCCAATTCCATCTTTATGATGGACGGGCTTGCCGTGGCTAAAGACGGCACCGTGGGCTGTCCGCCTGATTCCTACGGCACCTGCGTGCAGCATTACAAAGGACAGGAGCTTCACCTTACGTATTCGCCCGGTATTGCGGAAATTTACCGGCACGCCCTCATCTCTGACGACAAGCAATCAAAAATCTTCTTCTCCTTTGTTCCCTTCCCCATGATTGAGAAAGACAAAACGTGCAGCCTGGAGGTGGTGGAACTCAAACCCGGCTTCGGTCTGGTACTGGTACGCGGCGGCGGGTTCCATCCGGGAGAAGAAATTCAGTTTCTCGCTCAATCCTTTCAGGACGTGCACCGCGCCAGCGTAAAAGCTGACGCGCAGGGCCGCTTTGAAGCGCCGTACACGCCGTGGGTTGCCGGACACCAGATGGGCGAGAGCAAAGTCTCCGCCACTGCGAGGAGCTGCGCGCCAAAAATCTCTTTCAACTGGGGCGCCGGGCAGTAATAGCCTCAAAAAGCGGACTCTTTGACGGCACACTTCTTCTCAGCGCGCGGGCGCCGGAGAAGGTGTTGGCGTAGGACGCACTCCTCCGAAATCAACCTTGGGCGCCTGGCGCGAGCCTTCACTGGCGGCGAAATATGCGTCATTGCGATGGAAGCCTGCAATGCCGGCCCAAAAGCTGGTGGGAAACTGTCCGATGAACGTGTTGTAATCCTGCAAGGTATCGTTATAACGCTTCCGCTCCACGGCAATGCGGTTCTCTGTGCCGGCAAGCTCATCCTGAAGCCGCAGGAAATTTTCGTTGGAGCGCAACTGGGGATAGTTCTCCACCACGACTAATAACCGGCCGAGTGCGCCATCGAGTTGCTGGTTGGCAGCAATCTTGGCCTGCGGAGTGTTGGCGGAAAGCAACTGCGAGCGTGCCTTAGCGATATCGCCGAAGACAGTCTGCTCCTGGACAGCAAAGCCCTTTACCGTTTCCACCAGGTTGGGAATCAGATCAGCGCGGCGTTGCAGCACGATATCCACTTGCGACCAGGAAGATTTCACGGCCTCATTCTTGGCCACCATCTGGTTCTTTGCGCTCACGTAACTGCCAAAGCAGGCGAGTACCACCACTGCAATAATGACGAGAACGATGATCAAGGCTTTCATTCCAATCTCCTGAAACAGAATGCGTTTGTGATTACAACTTGTCTACCGCTTCAACCACCGCTTCAATGGCCCTCAGGTACTCGGCAAAAACTTTGTTTACGTCCAGGGTTTCTGCTTTCAGTTTGTGGTGCCTCACGTCCAGCAGCTGCTGCAACGGAAGTGGATCAAATACCAGCCTGGCCGCGATGCGTCGCGCCACTTCGGCTTTGTGCTGCGGAGGCGTTTCTCCCATGGCAATTAGCGTGTGCCGGAACAGAGCCAGAAAATTGGAGATGGAGTCGAGCATCAGGTGGCGGACTTTGGCGGCGTCGCCCGCGACGGACAGATAGTGCTGGCGAAGCAGAAGCAGCTTTGTCCTGAGTTCGTGTTCCAGTTGGACGCGATGAAGGGCCAAAGGCACTTCAAGGTCCTGAAAGGGATCTTTTCCGTGCAGAATCCGGTGGCGATGCCTGATGTCGAACATCTCAATAGGAAATACGTCAGCTACAGCCTGGAGTTCATTGGCAGTGAAAAATAACGGCGCGGGATGGCCAAGACCTGTCCACCAGGTGAGAACGGGCGCAAGTGACTTCATCGCCGGCACGCTGAGCTCGGCCACTACCGCCAGAACATTTACGTCAGAATATTCCGGCTGAAAGTCATCCGCCGCTGCCGAGCCATGCAGTACGAGCGAGACAAGGTTGGCCTCGGCCGCGCTGCTCAGGCGCTGCACGAGTCCGTTGAGATGTTCTTCAAGCTTCATTCGAACTTTCCTCGATCCGAATTTCCTGCGTTACTTTCCCTTATTGCCTTTGAACGGCGACATTGCGCGCTTTACCAGCTTCCGCTTGCGCCGCCGCCACCGGAACTGCCTCCACCAAAGCCGCCGAAACCGCCGCCACCGCCAAAACGCCGCCTCCGCCCCATCCTCCACCGGAACCCAGCCTCCGCCGCCAGAGCCCCATCCGCCTCGGCTAAGCCCGCCCAGTCCGGCCCAGAAAATGGCCGAGCCAAGGCCTGAGCCGCTCCTCCGCCTCCCAGCCGCCGCCCCGCCAGCCGCCGCGGCCACCGCGCGAAATGGCGCGCACGATCGCTCCGAAAACCACAATCGCAATCACGATAAGGATGGGAATCAGCGCCCAGGGAAAATTGCCGTCGTCAGGAGTTTCCGGCTGCGGCGTGGGTGCTTGCACACCAGTGAGGGTGACGTGAGCATCGCTGGCGATCACCTGGGCGACGCGTTGCGTCATCAATCGCAGTGCCGCGCCATACTCTTGCTGTTCTCAGAAATGGGACGGCCTCGCGCCCAAAGCCGCCGACTTTTCCATCAGGCAGGATCGGCTCGAGACCATAGCCTACTTCCGTGCGATAACGATGGTCATTCACCGCCAGCAGAATCAGCACACCGCGATTGCTTGACTTGGGCCCAATGCCCCATTGCTTGTAGAGGTCGGAGGCGTAGCTTTCAATGTCCTCGCCATCCAGAGAGCGGACGGTCACCACGGCAATCTGCGCGCCGGTCTTGTGGTCAATCTGGGCTGCGAGTTGCTCAATGGCCTTGCGCGACGCGGGATCAATCACGTGGGCAAAATCATCGACGTAGCCAGTGGGCTTGAGCTTCTTGATGGGCTCCGCAGCAAGAAGCGTCGCGAACACCAACACCGCGCAGAGCAAAAGCGCCTTCAGTGTGCGAGATCGGGGGAGCATCGATGGGATTATAAATTGGGGTGGGTATTGCGGCGGGGTAATAAGCGCGGGAGTTGATTCCCCTTCCCCGCAGTCATTCACTCGTACTTTGCCAGTTCTTGCTCAAGATCGTTTTCAGCTTTAACGGCGTAGCGGTCGCCGGGGTGACTGCGGCTAAGTCTTTAGTTTCGGGGTTGACCGGAAAGGTGGAGGCAAGCGCAGGGGTTTATCAGAACGTGAAAATCGCCGTGATTGCGCGTAATCGGGGAAACCAGCACCCACCACGGAAGACAAGAACCCGGGGTCGCAATCCGCAGCTGAGTGGCTGAGCCGCACGAAGAACCGCCGAGATCGCCGTTCTTCGCCGACATTCACGGCTTAGCCGAGACAGGTCGCGCGTGATCGGCTCACAGCCGAGGGCGGCTGTGGCACACGATCCATCTGCTGATCCAACATCACGCGAAGAAGAAGAGCCTACTTTTTCTCCGCCTGCTCCAGTTCTGCGGCGGCCTGGTCGATGGCGGCGGCGTAGTCTTCAAGCGCTTTGGCTACGCGCGTGACTTCATGTTCGGCGTCGGCGTAGCGGTTTTCTTCAATGGCTTCACGAACGCCAGGCATGGTCTTGGCGCCGTAGCCGGTGAAGTAGCCGGGAGCGTAGATCAGGCTCTGGAACCATGGACGGCGAGGCAGTCCCTGGGAATTAGAAAGCTTGCGCTCGGTTTCAATGAGCTTCTGGTTCAGCGCCTGGAGAGCCGGCGATTGGGAAGGTGGCGCTGTGCTGGGTTTAGTACTTGAGCCGGCAGCGGGCGTAGCTGAGCTACCAGCCATAACTGACTTAGCAGCCGTGCCGGAGGTAGAACTATTAGCTGAGCCAGTTGCAACCATTGACGTGCCGCTGCTGAAAGCTTTGATGGCCTTGCTATACCGTGCGGCGCTGCGGTCGAGAGCGGCCAGAGCGTTATCAAGCGGAGCAAAGTTGATGAAAGGAGGCAGCTCTTCTTTGGGCGGTGCAAAGGTCGCGCGGCGAGGATCTGAGGCAGCGGCATAGACTCCGTCGGCCAGGTTCTGGTCGCGGTCACTGGCTTCCTCCTGATGGTCTTTGAGCAGCTTCTTCAGTTCATCGTCGTACTTGTGCATGGTATCGGCGAAGTCGGTGAAGTCATACGGGAGCACATCAGCATCGGCAAAGCGCAGCACCATGGAGCCGATGGTCTGGGCCAGGGCGCGGCCATAGATGAAGTCTCGGTCAGAAAAATGGGTGAACCAGTAAAAATCGTCGTAGACGGAGTGGTAGATGCCGCCATCGTCTTCGCCTCCGAAACCTACGTTGAGCGATGCCATGCCGAGATGGTCAACGAAGGCGGTGTAGTCACTGCCGGAGCCCAGCGGCCCGATGCGCAGGTCGGGGCGGGTGCGCGCATCTTTCTTCGACTCAGGCGTCCCTCGGACGAGCCGGCCAGCCTGGGCGCGCTTCCACACAGAGATATTTTTTTCTGGATCAGTGATGTCATGCGCGATGGTGTTAACGAACTTCTCCAGCGAGTGCGAGCCTTCCACCTGAAGGAAGCCGCGGCCGTTGCCATCTGTATTGATGTAGATGGCGGCGTGCTGGCGCAAGTCGTCTGCGTGGTACTCAGCCCATTCGGTGGAGCCCAGCAGCATGGGCTCTTCTCCGTCCCACGCGCAATAGATGATGGTACGCTTGGGCTTCCATCCCTGCTTCAGCATCTGGCCCATGGCACGAGCCTCTTCAAGCAAAGCGATCTGGCCGGAGATGGGATCTTCTGCGCCGTTAACCCAGGCATCATGATGGTTGCCGCGGACAATCCACTGGTCAGGCGCTTCCGCTCCCGGAATTTTGGCCACAATGTCATACACGGGCTTGATGTCCCAGTTGAAAGCGACTTTCAAATGCACTTTGGCCGGGCCTGGTCCCACGTGATACGGAAGCGCCAGCGCGCCGCGAAAACTTTCAGGCGCCATGGGGCCTTTGAGTGCGGCGAGCAGAGGCTTGGCGTCCCCGTAAGAAATGGGCAGCGTGGGAATTTTGGTAATGGTAGTGGCGTCTTTGACGGCAAGCCGTTTGACATCACCTTTAGCGCCGACGCCCGGAGTGAGCGGGTCGCCGGGATAAAGAGTCATCTCCATCACGCTGCCGCGCTGCACGCCGTTTTCGTTGCGCATGGGGCCTTCAGGAAAAACGTTGTCCTCAAAGTAGCCGTCGTCTCGCGGATCAGAATAGATGATGCAGCCAATGGCTCCGTGCATGGCCGCCACCTTGGGCTTGATGCCGCGCCAGGAATTTCCGTAACGCGCAATCACAATAGCGCCTTTGACCGAAACACCCAGCCGGTCCAGCTCTTCATAGTCCTTGGGCAGCCCATAGTTCACATAGACGAGCGGTGCTGTTACGTCACCATCGATGGAGTAGGCGTTGTAGGAGGGCAGCTGCTCGCTGGTCTGGCTGGATGTGGGATCGCCCGGAACCGGCGGTTCCTGCAGCTTGGCCGTGTAATGTGTGGGAGCAACAAGTTCCAGCATCGCGCTCTTTGGGAGTGGGAAAGAGTACGTTGAAGGTTTCAATCTGGGCGTCGAGTCCCCAGGATTTGAACTGAGACAAAATCCACTCCGCGTTCTGCTTGTCATAGGGCGAGCCCACGTGGTGCGGGCGTGCGCTCAAGCGCTGCATGGTGTCGCGCAGGATTTTAGGATCGGGAATGGCGCGGAGCTTATTCTCCCAATCGCGTTCGATGGGCGAACTGGCAGCGGTGTAGCCATAGAGAGGAGCGTTGGCTTGGCTTTCAGATTGTGCAATTGCGTTCTGCGCAGCGGGAGTAAGCGTTGCATGGCTTTGTTCCTGAGCCGTGTCGTCCGATGCTTTGATTGTTGAAAGCGGCAGAAGAGTAAACGCACACAGCAGTGTAGAAAGCAGGACGCGCAGCTTCATTCGTGGGGGCTCCTCAAGAGGAATGGAGAACGGCAAATTGTAAATGATGGCGAGAAGATTTGAGAGCAGCCAAGTGGAGGAAGAAATCGTTTGAAAGTTGTGAGGAGACGAAGTCGCCGTGAGCGACGGCCCACGGTGATTCAAGAGCAATCTCGAGCCGATGATTGCCGGTTACTTGTCCAACGCGGCCATCGCCGCTTCCGGGTATCTTGGCCCGGACGCGATGCCCTTGGGCGCAACCTGATCAATGCGCGCAAGGTCGTCACGCGTGAGCTTGATCTCAGCGGCGGACACGTTCTGCTCAAGGTATTTGCGGCGCTTGGTTCCTGGAATGGGCGCCATATCCTTCCCCTGGGCCAGCACCCATGCGAGCGCAAGTTGGGCGGGAGTGCAGTTCTTCTCCCGCGCCATCTCCTCAATCTTCTTCACCACATCAAGGTTCTTCTGGAAGTTCTCGCCCTGGAAACGAGGAGCATTGCGGCGGTAATCGTCCGCCGGGAGGTCTTCAAATTTTCTGAACTGTCCGGTGAGAAAGCCGCGGCCCAGGGGACTGTAAGGCACAAAGCCGATGCCGAGTTCACGCACGGCCGGCAGAATTTCATCTTCCGGTTCACGTTCCCACAGCGAGTACTCCGACTGCAGAGCGGAAATAGGATGAACTTTGTTTGCGCGGCGAACGGTGGCAGGCGAAGCCTCAGACAATCCCAGGTACCGCACCTTGCCTTCGCGCAACAGTTCAGCCATGGCGCCCACCGTATCTTCAATCGGAACCTTCTTGTCCACGCGGTGCTGGTAATAAAGATCAATCACGTCAACACCCAGCCTCTTGAGGCTGCCTTCGCAAGCCTGCTTAACGTATTCAGGATGTCCGTTTACTCCCAGGAACTCGCCTTGGGGGCCGCGCACGTTGCCGAACTTGGTGGCAAGCACCACCTGATCGCGGCGGCCTTTGAGCGCGCGTCCCACCAGCTCTTCATTTTTGCCCGAGCCGTACATATCGGCCGTATCAAGAAAGGTGCAGCCCAGTTCGATGGCGCGGTGAATGGTAGCAATGGATTCCGCATCGTCGCGGCCGCTGTAAAACTCTGACATGCCCATGCAGCCCAGACCGATGGCGGAAACTGTTAAACCCTGTGTGCCAAGTTTTCTTTTCTCAAGCATGTTGGATGTGATGTTAAACCAGAGAATGCCGGTTCAGAAATTGTGGATCGCGCCTTTATGAACAGTAGCTCACACGCGCGCATGGTCAGGGCGCCAGTCCACAATGACTTCCTTGATGTCGCGGCGGCTCAGCTTTTCGTCCAGCGCGCGCTGCATCAGAACCGGCAGCTCTGCATCGCTGGCAAAGCGGAGGCCGATCAGTTGCGAGTCCGTGAGTTCGTTGATGCGCGAACGCAATGGCTCCTGAAGGAGTGCGGCAAGGCGCAGCCGCTCCTCAAGACGTATGATGCGATCTTGAAGATGTGTAACAAACCTGCGAGTGCGTCCGGCGAACAGCAGCAAGGACACGGAGACAAGCACAATCCACGCGCCCCCCAAACCCGGCGAGCGGAAATAAAAGTATGCCACCAAAAAAATATTTACCAGCAGCACAGGCAGGACAAAGAAATGAAACGGCGGATCGAACTTTGCATGGTTGGCAAACGACTGCGGCTTGGACATGCGTTCTCCTCGTATGAGATTTCACCGCAAGTAGATGCCGGGAGAGACACCAGGACGCAAAAATTCATCGGATACAATGGCGCGCACCATGCCTGACTATATTGCCGCTCTCGACCAGGGCACCACAAGCACGCGGTTCATTATCTTTAACCGTGCTGGAAAAATTGTGACCTGCGCACAGCGTGAGCACACGCAGCACTACCCTCAGCCCGGATGGGTGGAACACGATGCGAGAGAAATATGGCAGCGCACGCAGGAGGTGATGGATGATGCGCTGGGTCAAAGCAAGCTTCAGCCGCGGGACTTGGCGGCCATCGGCATTGCCAATCAGCGTGAGACGACAGTGCTGTGGGATCGCCATACCGGCGAGCCTGTGGCAAATGCCCTGGTATGGCAGGATACGCGGGTGGCGGAAGACGCCGCACGTCTGGGCCGCGAGATAGGTGAAGACTTTTTCCGCAGTCGAACCGGTCTCCCTCTTTCTACTTACTTCAGCGGGCTCAAGGTTCGTTGGCTGCTCAACAACGTCTCTGGGCTGCGCAAGCGTGCAGAACAAGGCGAAATCTTGTTTGGCAACATCGATTCGTTTCTGGTATGGAAGCTCACAGGCGGACCTCACGGCGGTCTGCACATTACTGACGTTACCAACGCCAGCCGCACGCAGCTGATGGACCTGCGCACGCTCGATTGGGACACGGAGCTACTGCAGGCCTTTGATGTCCCGCGCGACATTTTGCCGCGAATCTGCTCCAGCAGCGAAGTTTATGGCAAGGTAACGCAGGGCGCTCTCAAGGGAGTTCCCATCGCCGGCATCCTGGGAGATCAACAGGCGGCTCTGGTTGGACAGACCTGCTTCCTTCGTGGCGAAGTCAAGAACACTTACGGCACCGGCTGTTTTCTACTGATGAACACAGGCGAAAAGCCTGTGCCGTCACAGCATGGGTTGCTTACGACCGTCGCATACAAATTTGGTCAGTCTCCGGCCTGCTATGCACTCGAAGGGAGTGTGGCCATTGCCGGAGCACTGGTGCAGTGGCTGCGGGACAATCTGGCCATGTTCAAGAGCAGCGCAGAAATTGAAGAGCTGGCCCGGGGCGTGGAGGATAATGGCGGCGTCTATTTTGTACCTGCTTTCTCCGGGCTCTACGCTCCTTACTGGAACAACAATGCGCGTGGCGTCATCGCCGGGCTCACGCGATACGCCAACCGCTCACACATTGCGCGCGCCGTGCTTGAGGCAACGGCTTTTCAGACGCGCGACGTTGTGCAAGCGATGGAGCAAGATTCCGGCATCCCGCTGGAGGTTCTGCGCGTGGATGGAGGCATGGTGGTCAATGACCTCCTTATGCAATTTCAGGCAGACATCCTGGACCGCGAGGTCGTGCGTCCGGCGATGAAGGAGACTACAGCGCTTGGTGCGGCTTACGCAGCCGGACTTGCGGCGGGCTGGATCGGGAGTACAGAAGAACTGCGAGCGGCCTGGGCAGCAGACAAACGCTGGAGTCCTGCACTGGATTCTGACCGCCGCGAACAAATTTGCGCCATGTGGAAGCGTGCCGTTGGCCGGTCTTTGGATTGGCTTGAGTAGGACTGGCTTGAGTAGATGCTACTTCGGTGGCGCCAGTTTAACTTGGCTGCTCGGGCATTCCCGCGCGTTCGCAGGACACTCCTGGTAATGGAGGTCTTTGTCCAGACAAGCTTCCAGAGCCACCAATTGCTCCGCGTGGCAAGAGAGCCGAAAGGCTTCGGCCGGAGCATTATTGGCCTGAGCAAATTCCTGCTCCACATCATGTACGCTGATCTGCTGAGAGTGATTGAGCTTTTTATAGCGATCAGGCACCTGAACAGCTTTAAAGGCCTGCTCTACTTTGCCGAAGTATTGTGCACTGGTAAGGCCGCTGCACGTGCCGTGCTTGGCCCATTCGTGCTGGATCAATCCTTTGTCGGGAAAGTATTCCATCATGTGCTGCACAATATCGCTGGCTACAGGGCGCGCAGGTGCGCAGCTCAGAGGCTGCATCGGATTATTATTCGAACTCGGCCACAGGCCGTGCAGGACAAACGCCGTATGATTTCCTGCCTTGCATTCAGAAGAGGAGTCAGTGGGATGGGAGGCGCAGTAGTTGGGCGCCCATGAGAGCGAGAGCAGATAGTAGTCAAAGCTCGCGCTTCCCTGCTGGCCGCCTTTGGAATGTTTGCGGCCAAAAGCAAATGTCATTACGCAAAAAATCACCAAAATCGCCCAGATGGTCGTACGCTTCATACCAAAACTCCCTTTTTCACCGGCAGCATTGTAACGTAGACTCACGTCTAGCCGCCTGAGTATGCGTCACCAAGGAAGTAAACTTCACTCGAAAGCAACAGATCAATCAGGCTGTTGGCCAGCAACAAGATACAGCTCGCATAGGCGATTATTAATTCATAGTGGCCGAATCTGGCAGCCACAGTACAACAAAAAGCGAGCGTGCCGAATGAGAAGTTGTTGATCATCCAGAAGCGCTCGGGATTCCTGGACAGGTTGTGCGTCAGCAGGGCCAGCCACCCTGAGTTGGCCAGCAGAAGGATGCCGTAGACAAACAAGAAACGCTTATTGAACTGAGCAAGCGATACGCTGGTGACAAGGTCTTGAAAAATACGGCAGAGAAAATAGAACAAGAGTGGAACAACAAAAAGAAAAGCAATATGCAGCATCAGTGTCTTTCGCTTTGGAGGTTGCAGGATTGAGATCTTGCGAAAAACAAACCGCCGAATGTTACCCACTGCCCAGAAAAACCTGAACCCCAGCAATACCAGGACCAGAGTAATCAGCCCAACCAGACCAAACAAGGCGCCGCTAAAACTCAGATGGGTGTGCTCCTGAAAGAACAGGAAATAAACCGCTTCTCCGATCTTCTGGAAACCCACAATGAATGAAATTGCATATAGCGTACGGATCACAGCCAGTTCGCGATCGAGATATGTTGTAAGCCGGTGCGGATTGCCAAAGGCCGCGAACTTTGCTGTAACCGGGTCAGTGGCCAGAGTCGGGGCGACCTCTGCCGCTCCAGCCAGGCCTTGTGCTGTGTCCGCCGCCGGAGCTGGCTTTGGAACCTCGGGGACTTTCGCTGCTCGCGACATTTCCGCACGAGCCGCATCGCGCAACTTCTTGCCCACTCCTAAATGGCGCTTGTCCAGCGAGACCGCAATCTCGTAAATAATGATGCGTGTGTCATCTTTCCACCCGCGCATGAGCCCTGCCAGGTGGCCGCTATTATCGCGGACACACTTAAACACATGCCCGTCTTTGACACTTGGGTTCCATAATTTCTCTATCGTGTCCACTTCAGCAGGCTCGGCCAACTGCGCGTAAAAGCAAATCAACTCGCCGCGATTGTAGGTGTAGTCTTCGGCCGGCTTCAGACCATTCGATTGGCTGGGCATGGTTCCTCCCTGGGAGGTCTGTTGTTAGGGGTTGGCCCGGGCTCCCGGATATTTACCTAGTGAGGAAATCAAGCCGATCGTTGCAAACAGCTTAGGAAAACCTCAGCCCGAATGAATCGTAGAAAAAATTGGAGGCCGCCCGCGCGGCCTCCCGAATCGTTCTGAGGAGAACTCAAGAACTACAGGTTGCTTACGCCATCAATCGCACGCTGCGCCAATGTTCTGGCAGAACTTGGGCAGCGGGACTCCACCACCAGCCCCGGTGGCAGAAAGAGTAATAGTTTGTTCAACTGGGTTGCCGTTACCGTCAAGAATCATGCCGTTCGGCACAACCAGTGACGGGTGATCGAAGGGCGCACTCTGGCTGCGTACGCGCTCATCGGTAAGTGATTTGAGGAAAGCCACGACGGCTGCTTGGTCATCAGCGCTGAAGCTTACTCGCTCCAGTCTGGGATCAAGATCGGTCGAGGGGAAGTCCCCGCCGCGGCTGTAGAAGTCCACCACCTGGGCAAGCGTGGCCTGGCCGCCATTGAGGAAGTACGGGCCGGTAAGCTCGATGTTGCGCAGATCAGGAGTCTTGACGGCGCCGTTCACAGAAACTGCTGCTCCTGCCGGAACCGCGGTGCCGCTCACGAGCCCTTGGGAAGCCATCGCTGCCACTGAGAGCGAGGCTAGGCCGGAAGGATCTCCGGCGGCAATGCCCGGATCATCAGTGCTGGGACGCACGCCGATGTTGTGGAAACCAACATCGTGCCACGCGCCGTTTTCCAACTGCTCGACCACACCGCGAGACAGCACGTTCGACACAGCCGCGTCAGTAAATTCGGCGCCACTGTGACACTTGCTGCAATTCCCCTTGCCGGTGAAGCGATCAAGCCCGCGCTGTTCCAGCGCAGTGAGCGCGTTGCGGTTGCCGTCCATGAACTGGTCAAAACGCGAGTCGTCAGAGACCAGCGTGGATTCATACATCTGGATGGCCACTCCCCAGAACATGGAGAAGTTGAACTCCATGAGTGAATACTCGTTCGTATTCTGCGGGGTGCCGGTGTGCAGGAAGTTGCCGTTGGCATCCACCACGGCGTTGGAGTTCCACCATTTTGGCTGGAACGCCGCCTGGACCATGGCAATGTAGGTTGTGTTCAGGCCATTCGCAGGCGATTTGGACAGTGAGCCAAGCACGCTGTCATCAGCCGCCACAAGCTGTTTAGCAAGTGGTGAGAGTGAGAGCATCTTCTTGCCCATCTTCACAAACGTACGCCCGGTTGCAGACATTTCCGTATCGCTGCCCGGAGGTCCCACGGCCTGTGAGGCCAGTGAGGAGTTCGAGAGCAATAGCTTTATCTGGCTGAACCCATTCGCTGCGCTGCCATCCGCCTGCAACAGGAAAGCGTTAGGATCGCCCGCGCCAAATGGATTCACGCCGTTGAAGCCCGACTGCGCCCGGCCATCCCAGAAGTTGCGATAGTTGAATACAGCGTTGATGACGGAAGGTGCGTTACGCGCTGTAACGCGCCGTGTGTTGATGGTGTTGCTTCCACCCAGGATGTGGAACACCTCATCCGGCACCGGGGTTTGGTCTTCCGCGGCCTGGCCCATGATTACATCGTTAAAGGTGTTGCGGTACATGCCTTGCGATCCAACCACGTTGCTGCTGTCAGATCCGCCGATTTTGTGCAGTGGGAAGTCAGCGGCTGTAAGCGTGTAATTCGGCCCGAATGGGGCATAAAAGGTATTGGAGTCAGCCGCCGGTGCGCCGTTTCCGTCCACGCGGTGTTGTCCGGGATTGATCTGGTCGGTAAAACGATTGTCAGCGCCTGCATCGGAGTGGCATGTAGCGCATGCCACTTTGCCGTCGCTGCCAAACTGCATGTCCCAGAAGAAAGCTTTTCCCAGGGCAATAGCTGCGCTCTTGTCGAGCACCACATTGCTCAACTCAGCCGCCGTGGGTCCGGGAATGGATACCGATTTGAGTGAGCCATTTTTCCCGCCATCATTTCCGCCACGACCCCCGTGACCGCCGCCGTTGCCCACAAACGGTGTCGGGCTTGGGCTGGCTGAAGGAGTTGGAGTGGGAGAAGGAGTTGGGCTGGCCGAGGGTGTTGGAGTTGGAGTGGGAGTGGGCTTGCCACTGCCGTTTGAATTGCTGTTGCTAGGTTGTGCGCTGTTGTTATTGTTGCCGGCAAGTCTCGGCAGATTTCCGCCGCAACCGAGCATTGCCAACCCATACGAAGAAGCGGCCAGGATGGCGAGCTTCTGCATTACTTTTGCACACTTCATGGAAGTGCTCCTCGCTTGCTCCCTGGATTAAGAGAACTTGCGCCATGAGCTCACGAGACACCCCGCCCGCGCGGCAGTGTGGAGGCCCACTGCTGCGGCCGAATGAAGAAGCCTGGAAAAGCAAATATACTGCGGGCCCGGAACCAGTCTTGCAACACGCAGCCTGTCATGTCCTCTAATCTGCGCCCGTGCTTTCAGACGCATACGAGAGTCTTGTTTTTACGTGGGTGCCATTCCGGAAATCATTGAGGATCTTGGGATCTTTTCGAGTCCCCGGAAGACAGCCACCCGTCGAATCATGCCAAGTTTGCGTCTGCGGGTTTGGAATGTGATTAAACCCGCATTAAACTTTCTAATAGCTATATTTCTTTCCTATAACTCGCACACGCAGGCAGGCCGGTACCCCAACTGCCTCCTTGATCATTTTTAATGAATGAATTTAATCCGCCTTTAATGACTTCTCTTTCGCGAGTGCGCGATCTTATAGGTACGGCAAGCGCATGCGGCCTGAACGCGGCGCGGAATGTCCGAGAGTTTTCCCCCGATGAGACTTCCGGACGGGAGAAACGAACCATGCAGATCAAAGAAACTCAGTGGCGTGTGGCAGCGGCAATCTGTGTTGCCGTGATCTACATATTTGTGACGGCACTCTCGGGAAGAGTTTAGTTTTGGGCGGCAGCCGCTCAAGGCTTCGCTGCCCAACAAGATTGCCGGAGCTAATCCATCCGTACCCGGCGTATTAACAAGGATGGAACAAAAAGGTCTCCTCTCGGGTTTACCTTTTGACCAGCAGCACAGTCGAACCTGGCTGTGCTGTTTGTTTTATGCGGCGCAACAATGAAGCGGCAGAATGGGCACTAAAACCCTCTGCGTATCAACTCATCTTTGCTGAGCTTGTTCCCCGAACCACCTATCACCATCTTCTCAACATACTTCGCCAGCACATCAACCTCCAGGTTCACTGGGTCGCCAGGACGCAAACCGCGCAGGTTGGTCTGTTCAAACGTATGCGGAATAATTGCAATTTCCAGACCCTCTTCTTCAATCGCCGCCACCGTCAAACTGATTCCCTCCACGCAAATGGACCCCTGCGCCACCACATATCGCACCAGAGATGAGGGAATTTCAATTACCAGCCTCCAGTCATCTCTGCCCTTGATTTGCCTAAAACTCACCAGCTTGCCTATTCCGTCCACGTGTCCCTGGACAATGTGTCCTCCCAGCCTGTCTTGTGGTCGCGCCGGCAATTCAAGGTTAACCACCGAGCCCTTCTTCAGCCGGGCCAGCGAGGTGCGCTGGATGGTTTCGTTCGCCAGGTCCGCGGAGAACTCTTTGCGCTTGACCAGAACCGCCGTCAGGCACACGCCGCTCACAGCCACGCTATCACCGGTCTTCAGTTCTTTAGGAACGTTCTTTGCCGCAATTGTAATGCGCGTAAGTTCTCGCCCGTTTCTGGCGGTTAGCCGCTTAAGCGCAGCCACGCGGCCTGTCTCCTGGACAAGTCCGGTGAACATCAGGCAGCGTCCTCCGGAACATAAGGATCTCTCAAGTAACCTTCTACGGCGAAGTCTTCGCCAAAACGATGCAGGCTTATGTTCTTCACAAACGCAGCTTCACTCATCCTCTTGAACCCGGTACCAGCCGCAAATGGTACCGAACCGGTACCGGCGAGAATCTTGGGCGCGTAGTACAAAAAAATCTTGTCCACCACGCCGGACGCTAGTGCTGCCCAGTTCACCAGCGCTCCGCCTTCAATCAGCAGGCTGGTAATCTCCAGTTCACCCAGGCGCTTGGCGATGCTGATCAAGTCCGGACGGCCGTCGCCGGAACCAAGCGGTACCTGCTCCACCCGAATCCCCATCTTCTCCAGTTCGCTCCGCTTCTTCTCCTCGGCAAAGGAGCAAAACACCAGGACATCTTCTTTTGCAGTCCTGACCAGCCGCGATTCCAGTGGAAGTCTCAGTCGTGAATCCAGAACCACACGCAGCAGCGGGCGCCGCCTCGCTTGTGCTGTCCGGTCCGTGAGCAAGGGATCGTCGGCAATAATTGTGCCCACGCCTACCATAATGGCGTCCGATTCATGCCGCAGCTCTTGCACATGCGCGCGCGCCTCAACGCTGGTGATCCATCCGCCAGTCGCGCCGCCTGCGCCCAGCGCTGATGGATTGGCTGACTCGCCCGGAGGGGGTGCAATCTTTCCGTCCAGCGTCATGCCGGATTTGAGCGTGACCAGTGGACGCCGCGAAAGGATGTACCGCGCAAAAGCTTCATTCAGCTTGCGCGCCTCCGCCTGCATCAGGCCCACTTCCACTTGAATTCCTGCAGTACGCAGTTTTTCAAAGCCTTTTCCAGCGATTAACGGATTGGGATCAGCCATGCTGGCAACCACCCGGCGAACACCGGCAGCAATTACAGCATCGGCGCAAGGACCAGTGCGTCCCTGATGACAGCAAGGTTCCAGGTTGAGGTAGAGAGATGAGTCCTGAGCTTGTGTTCCCGCCTGTTCCAACGCCAGCACTTCCCCGTGCTTGACGCCGGTAAATGTATGAAAGCCGCTGCCCACGCTCTGGCCGGATGCATTTACAACCACTGCGCCCACGCGCGGGTTCGGCGAAGCCAGAGCTGTTCCCTTCTCAGCAAGCCTGAGGACCTGCCGCATGTACTGCTCGTCCTGGGAACTCCATGTCATGCCGCAAAGAGTGAGTCAGCAAAATTCTCCGCACTGAAAGGAAGGAGGTCACCGACTTTTTCGCCAATCCCCACATACCGTACCGGCAGGCCCAGTTCGCGTGAGATCGCAACCACCACTCCGCCCTTGGCAGTGCCGTCCAGTTTGGTGAGCACAATGCCGGTCACTCCTGCGGATTCCGTAAACAACCGCGCCTGCTGCAGTCCGTTTTGCCCGGTGGTCGCGTCCATCACCAGCAGAACTTCATGCGGCGCTCCGGGAATCACCTTTTGCGCCGTTCGTTTCATCTTTTCGAGTTCCGCCATCAGGCTGCTCTTGGTGTGCAGCCTGCCCGCAGTGTCAACAATTACGCTGTCGGTGCGCCGCGCCTTGGCCGCGTTCAACGCATCAAAAAGCACTGCAGACGGATCACCGCCCGGCTTGGTCTTGATCACTTCAACGCCTGTGCGCGAGCCCCAGATCTCCAGTTGCTCAATCGCCGCCGCGCGGAACGTATCTGCCGCACAGAGCAGAACCGTCTTGCCTTCGCTGCGCAGGGCATGAGCGAGCTTGCCGATCGTGGTAGTTTTGCCGGTGCCGTTCACACCCACCACCATGACTACTTCGGGCTCGCCTTTGAGCGGCTTGCCGCCTTTTGGCGGGGTTGACTTCAGGATGTCCTGAATCTGTTCTTTGATCAGCCGCTTGAGTTCACTGCCATCTTTGATCTGCTTGCGGTCCGCTTTCTCACGCAACTTGCTCAGGATCTCTTCTGTCGTTTTCGTGCCGAGATCAGCCGTAATAAGAATTGCTTCCAGATCATCCAGAGTGCTGCGATCAATTTCCTTGGTGAAGGCCAGCGCCTCGTCGATTCGCTCGCTCAGGTTTTCACGCGTGCGCGTGACCGCCTGCTTCATCTTCTCCAGGAATGTAGGTTCGGGGGTGCCAAAAAGAGTTTGAATCATTTCAGTATTATTCGTTTCCGCAGAATGGGTTCGGGATACTGGACTGCCGCCGTGCAGCCGCGTCCGTCTCCATACAATAAGCGCAACCACCAAAAGCAACAGGCAGACAGCAAATCCAGTAATAACTAAGAATTATGAACATGCATCAGCTGCCCGGCTTAGCGGTTGGTTCAGACCTTTGATTATAGCGGGTGAAGCCGACTGCTGTTGCGTGATGGGGATGTTGAGGTGCTGAAACTATGAGCCGCTAAGAAACAGGTACCGAGAGTACCGCTCCCACAAACGATAACAAAGCTACTGAAAGACTAAGCATCGCGAGCGCCACCCTTGCTCTCAATTGAGTACGCAACATTCTGAGTGAGGCAAGTACGGAGAGAGTAAATGCGACCAGACCAATCGAGACGCTCGACCAGCACTCCCCAATAGTGACAGGTGGTGAATACTTTCGGATTGCGAACCACAACAGCCATATCCCCAGTGAGCCGGAGAATGGAAGAATAAGCTTGCGCTGCAATGCCCGATTGAGTCCGCGACTAGGTACGAGCAGTAGAAACCATGTAGCAGTAAGCAGCGCTACAAGGATGAGTAATGTCAGCATAGCGAAATTTAAACTGGTTCTGCCGTGGTAATTACCGCACTTGAAGCTGCCGCAGCCTGCTCTCCCGTCACCGTGGCCGCGCGATGGATGCGCAGCTTGCCGCTCTCAAATACCTTGGTCATGGCCGCTACTACCATAGGATCGAACTTTGTTGCCGCAAGAGAGTTGATGATGCGGATTACATATTCCGGATCCATGGCCGCTTGGTAAGGACGATTCGTGGTCATGGCGTCAAAGGTGTCGGCCACCATGATCACGCGCGCCATCAGCGGGATCTGGTCGCCTTTAAGGCCGTGCGGGTAGCCGCGTCCATCCAGAGACTCATGATGCAGCTCAATTCCGGGCAGCATTTCCCTCAGCATCTCCACCGGACGCAGAATGGCTGCGCCTTTGGTAGTGTGCGTCTTCATGATTTCAAACTCTTCCGGAGTGAGCGCACCCGGCTTCTTGAGGATGCGGTCTTCAATTCCAATCTTGCCCACATCGTGCAACTGGGCGGAGATGCGGATCTTGTCGATCTGCTCGTCTGTCAGGCCCATTTCCGCGGCAATAAGGACCGAATAGCGGGTGACGCGATCAGAGTGACCTCGCGTGTAAGGATCCTTTTCGTCAACCGCCCCGGCCAGCATCTGGATGGAACTCAGGAACAGCTCCCGGTTTTCTTCCGCCTTCTTGTTCAGGTCGGAGACGTACCGTTCAAGGTCGTCGGTCATGCTATTGAACGATTGTGCCAGCTCGCCAAACTCGGTGCGGCTCTTGAGGTGCACGCGCTGAGAAAAATCTCCTCCTGCAATAGCGCGGCTGGAATGGGTGAGTACGCTCAAGGGGGTTGTCAAGCGTCGCGCTGCCCAGATTCCAATCAGGATGCTGAATGCAATTGCAATCAAGGCAAAGCGTAGCGCGTCGTTCTGCATATCGATCACGTCAGCATAGGCGTCCTGGCGGGCTTTCTGAGCAACCACGGCCCATCCCAGCCCCTGCACCGGATCATACGTTCCCAGCATGGGAACTTTGTTCTTGCCGACTTGAAGGTTGTAGTCTTTTGTGACTGAAAGCCGCGAATTGGCGCCCTGCTCTACAAAGCTCTTCACCAGCTCATTGGACGTCATGTCTTGGCCTGTAGCATAGAGCGGGCTGGCCGAAGCTACCAGGCGTCCAGATTCATCCACCACAAAGGCTTCCAGGTCTCGGTCCGCAGCATCATGAAGTTTCTTGACCAGGTAGTCCAGGTCCACCACCAGCTCAATTGCGCCGATAAAGTTCTGGTTCTCATCAACGATAGGCTTGCTCACCAGCATCACAGTGCGGGTGAGTTTCCCCGATCCGATGATCATGGCCCCACCGTTGTATTCCCGCAGGTCCTTTGCTGCTGCCAGCCCGCGGTCCAGCTCTTTCTCCAGAAAGGCGTCCCGCGCAAGTGTCGATGCGTTCGCCTCAATGTACCGATTCTCAGGATTGACGAGGCGGGCAAGAGGAATCCCAAAATCAGCGGTGCTGGTGCTGTTCTGGAGCAACCCCTTGAGCGCAGGCGACTCCACCCGGGTGCCCTCCAGACTGCCTCCACTGGTCACAATGATGGAATAGGCCAGATCCGCCAGCTTACTGTGAATTTCCTTACCCCGCTGGGCAATATCCTCAGCCAGCGTCATGGTCACGGTATTTTGCAGCAGCTTTTCGTTGCGCTGTAAGCGGTCGCGGTTGGTTTCAACTACCTTGGTGGCGTAGAAGTACAGCGGCAGGACTCCCACGACGATCAGCACCATGAGGATGCCGTAGATGATCGGAATGCGAGAGGGTAAAGGAAGTTTCATACGGCCAGATCGTATTCCTGAATTGTAAGCCGAAACGACAGGCAAACGCCCTAAAAACTTGTCAGGCGAAAGCATTACGGAAGTACCTGATTATTCTGTCGCTTCGCTCCACACCGCCTTCCATGGCATTCTCCCTTTGAATCGCATAGCGCTCCTGGGGCTCTCGGCTCGGCACGCAAGCCGGCCTCGCCGAGAAATCTCCCGCCTTGCCTGCCGCTTCGAGTCTACACCGCCTTCCATGGCATTCTCCGTTGAATCGCATAGCGCTCCTGGGGCTCTCGGCTCGGCACGCAAGCCGGCCTCGCCGAGAAATCTCCCGCCTTGCCTGCCGCTTCGAGTCCACACCGCCTTCCATGGCATTCTCCGTTGAATTGCAATAGCGCTCCTGGGGCACTCGGCTCGGCACGCAAGCCGGCCTCGCCGAGAACCTCCCGGTCTTGCCTGTCGCTTCGCTCCACACCGCCTTCCATGGCATTCTCCCTCTGAGTCCCACAGCGCTCCTGGGGTACTCGGCTCGGCATGCAAGCCGGCCTCGCCGAGAAATCTCCCGGTCTTGCCTGTCGCTTCGCTCCACACCGCCTTCCGTGGCATTCACCCTTTGAGTCCCACAGCGCTCCTGGGGCACTCGACTCGGCACGCAAGCCGGCCTCGCGACATCCCCCGGAGCATTCAGCCCGCACCAGTCACGTAACGGGCTTGCGTGCCTTTTGAAAAACAACTCTAGGTTCTAACCAAACTCGCATCTAAAATGATCAGCCAAAGCAGCTCATTCTTTGGGGAGGCGAGCGCAATGATCAGGATCATCACTGTTGAGCGGGAGTACGGCTGTGGCGCGGCTGAGATCGCCAAACTCGTCGCGGAGCGGCTGCAATGGCAGCTCTGGGACCAGGATTTGACCAGCGAAATCGCCCGGCTCGCCAATTGCAAAGCCAGCACGATTGAAGAACGCGAAGAGCGCCGCGATCCGCTCTATTACCGGCTGCTGAAATCCTTTGCCCGGGGCTCCTATGAAGGCAGCGCCAACATCGACCCAGTGATGCTCGATCCGCTGCAGTCGCTTGATGCCGACACCATTGTCAGAATCTCCCGCCGCGTGGTGGAAAAGGCTGCCTCAGAAGGAAACTGCGTCCTGGTGGGCCGCGGCTCCCAACACTTCCTCCAGGACCGCGAAGACGCGTTGCGCTTTTTCCTGTATGCTCCGCGTGAGGACAAGGTCCGCCGCTTGGTTCGCCAGGGTGTCGCTCAGAAACAAGCCGAACAGCAGGTGGAAACCGTGGACCGCGAACGTGCCGCATTCATCAAAACTTACTTTAAGGTGGAGTGGCCGAACCGTAACGTTTACCACGCAATGCTGAATACCGCCATGGGTGACGAGGTGGTGGTGAAGGCCATACTGAGTTTTATGAGCGCCCAACCTGAACAGAAAGCCGCGTAATATCTCTGCATTCGCGCTTATTTATGGCTAGAACCTGTCTTCCGCTTTCCCTGGCCGGGTCATCAGTTCGCGAATGGCATCATGGGGTGATTTGCCATCGTGCAGGATCGCGTACATCTGCTCTGTAATCGGCATTTCAACGCCGTAACGCTTGCCTAGCCCAATAGCAGCATTGGTAGTCAATACACCTTCGGCGACCATGCCATGCATGCCGGCAATAATTGAATCCAACTTCTGCCCTTGACCCAGAGCCATGCCCACGCTGCGATTGCGCGAAAGTCCGCCTGTACAAGTAAGCACAAGGTCGCCCATGCCGGCCAGTCCCGCCATGGTTTGTGATTTTGCGCCGCACGCCACCGCCAGCCTGGTGATCTCCACCAGGCCCCGGGTGATCAGCGCTGCCAAGGCATTATGGCCAATGCCCAGTCCTTCACAGATGCCGGCGGCAATGGCAATCACGTTCTTGAGCGCGCCGCCCAGCTCGACGCCGGTGAGATCGTCATTCATGTAAATACGAAAAGCGGGATCGCTGAACTCCTTCTGCACACGTGCTGCCAGTTGCAGATCTGCTGACGCAACTGTGACCGCGGTCGGCTTGCATTCCGCCACTTCTCGCGCAAACGAGGGCCCGCTCAGCGCAGCCACCTTCGGCGTAAAGCCGCAATAGCGGTCCACCACCTCATGAATGACCTCGCTCATCCGCAGCAGCGTGTCGTTCTCCACTCCCTTGGTGGCGCTTACAAAAAGCATCTCCGGGCGCAGCCACTGCGCCATGTGCTCAAAGCTGCGGCGGCAATGATGGGAGGGCATCACGCTCACGACCACTTCGGCGCGCTCCAGCGCCTCACGAAAATCATTGTGGGCGGTGATATTCGCCGGAAGTAAAACTCCGGGCAGAAACAGGTTGTTGGAGTGGCAACGAGTGACAGACTCGCAGACTTCTTTTTCCAGCGCCCACAAGCGCACTTCATGGTCACCACGGCGCGCCGCCACCACGGCCAGCGCCGTTCCCCATGCCCCGCCGCCAATCACCGTAACGCGGCTCATGCCTGCTTCTCCGCTGCCGGTGGCTTGGGACTGCCGAACCGGTTCTCATTTCCAGCAATCAGGCGGCTGATATTGGCCTGATGTTTGATCACTACGATCAGCGAGATGAGACAGGCAGGCAACAACGCCTCCCAATCCGTCGTGCTGAGGAAGTATGCTGCCACAGGAAAAGCGATGGCCGCCAGAATGGAACCCAGCGAGACATAGCGCGTAAGCATCACCACGAGAATAAAGATGGCCAGCGATACCAGAACTGCCTTGGGAAACAGGACAAGAAAAACCCCCAGCGCCGTCGCCACTCCTTTTCCACCCTTGAACTTGAGCCATATGGGAAAGATATGTCCCAGCACTGCGGCCAGTGCGGCCAGCGCCATCAGGCGCGTCGATTCGACGCATGGACCATCGGAACAGTAATTGAGACTTGTGTGGCTCAGCACTGCTGCCAAAGCCACCGCCGCCATTCCCTTGAGTGCATCGAGCGCCAGCGTGGCAATGGCCAGGCCTTTTGAGCCGGTGCGTGCCACGTTGGTTGCGCCAATATTGCCGCTTCCGGTAGCGCGAACATCTTCTCCGCGGAACAGCTTTACCAACACAAAACCAAAGGGAATGGAGCCCAGCAGGTAGGCGACAATGATGACGATGAGATAAGGAGCTAGCACGCAGTTTTCTCTTTACTTCCGCTCCATCGTGCTTCTTGGAGGTAGCCTTTCCAGGTCGTCTCATCCTGAGCGACCGCGAGTGAGCGCGCGAACGAGCGGGAATTGCAGGATCTATGTATTTGTTTCTTCATCTTTTCAGCCCAGCATAACAATCAGCAGCCAAATGACCCAGGTCGGAGAGGCGTCACCCGAGCGGATATCTCTGTACCTTCGTGTACTTCGATCCGCCTGGCCCGGTTTGGCTCCGATACAACCAGAACTCGAGCGCCGCCATTGTACCGAATTGAGGAGGCGCTTCCGCCGTGAGCAACGACGTCAGCCCTCTCAGGCTTTGCGGATCACGCGTTCCGGCACGGGCCAGCGTGAGATGCGGGCTGAACGCCCGCTCCTCGCGCGCGATGCCAAGCTTTTCCGTCGTCTGGTCAATCATTGAGGCGAGGTGGGCGAGATCTTCGCCGGATTGAACTCCCACCCAGAACACACGAGGCGATTTGGCCGTAGGAAAGAAGCCAACGTTCTCGAAATGCACTTCAAACTTCGAAGCCTTCACGGCATTCAGCGCTTGTTTGATCTCCTCCGGCTTGGGATCTTTCACTTCCCCAATGAACTTGAGCGTCACATGCAGTCCTTCCACTCGGGCCCAGCGCGCATCTCCAGCGTAGGACCGCACGCGCTCCATGTACTCCGCAAGACGCTTGCGGATTTCGCCCGGGATATCCAGTGCGATAAAAAGTCGCATTACATCAACCTGCGACGTACCATGTCCAGCGCTTGCTGCGTGGCCCAGTGGCGAATGCGGTCCCGGTCGCCGGGATATTTGCGCTCCACCACCTCTGTCTTTTGCTCATCTGACAATGCAACATAAACCAGGCCAACCGGCTTCAATTCTGTTCCACCGCCCGGCCCTGCAACTCCGGTAATTCCCAGGCCAAACGTCGCCTTACATTTTTTCCGAATGCCTTCCGCCAGAGCCCTTGCCACCTCTGCGCTCACCGCTCCGTGCTTCTCTATCATATGAGTGGGAACATCGGCCAGAGCTGTCTTCAATGAGTTGTCATAAACCACTGCCCCGCCCATGAAATATCGCGAACTGCCCGGCACAGAAGTGATCCGCTCAGCCAGCAGCCCGCCTGTGCAGGATTCCGCCACCGCCAGCGTGGCGCCGCGCATGCCCAGGAAATACCCGACAATCTGCTCCAGACTCTCTCCTTTGCTCGAAAAAATGGCGTCATCGAATTCGTCTTCCAGCGCCTCGGCCAGCGAGTCAACTTTCTTTTTCGCTTCTTCTGGCGTGCCCGCCTTCGCCCTCAGATGCAACTGCACTTCTCCCGGAGTGCCGGCCAAAATGGTGGTCTCCACATCGCTGCGCTGCTTGTAAATCGCGGCCGCACGCTTGTCTGCCATGGACTCGCCGATCATGGCTATCTTCAGCTCGCGCGTGGCGATATATCGTGGAGGCGTGAGCCGGCGCAACCGGAAAAGGCACTGCTCTTCAAACATGGCTTTAAGTTCATGCGGAGGCCCGGGGAGCAGGATCACGATGGCCTCGCCGCCTTCGTCATGAAGATGCAGGAACTGTCCCGGAGCGCTCCCGCGCGCATTGGGAAGAACCTCCGCGCCTTCGATTACATCGGCCTGCTGCGCGTTGTTCTCTGACATCGTCCAGCCTCGCGCCGCAAAGCGCGCCCGCAAGCCTTCGACAATCTGCGGATCACGATGGAGCCGCCGGCCGAGCGCTTGGGCGGCGCATTCGCGGGTGAGGTCGTCTTCCGTTGGGCCAAGACCTCCCATGAGGATCACAATATCCACGCGTGCGAGAGCGACCTGTACGGCTGACGTTAGATGCGCGCGGCGGTCTCCCACCACCGTCTTGAAATTGACTTCCACACCCAGCTCGTTCAGCTTCTGTGTGAGATACAGCGAGTTGGTGTCCTGGCGAAAGGGAGTCAGCAACTCCGAGCCAATGGCAATGATCTCAGCGTTCACACCAGCATTTTAGATGAGTGACAAGGGTTGAATGCCCCAGGAGAGGTGGAAAACCGAGGTGGTGGTGGCCAGCACTGCGGCACCGGTCCGGGTAAAAGTGAGCCCCACCAGGTTATGGCCGGAGATCACCAGCGAAGCGTGCTTGTCCGGCGTGATGCGTACAATGCCGCGCTTGCCCGCGAGAGACGCCGCGACGTAAAGGTTTCCTTGCGCATCAAACGCAAGCCCCTGCGGACGCCCCAGCCCGCGATAGAACACTTCGACCGTTCCATGAGAGTCCACGCTGTAAATCGCATCAAAGCTTGAGGTGGTGGGCCCGCTCACATAAAGCAGCCCGTTGGGCGCAAATGCCACATGATAGGCCGCTACACTCGGCTCGAGCGTGGCATAAACAAAAATCTGCCGGTCCGGAGCAATGCGCCAGATGGTGCCACTGCGGTCACCCACGTAAAGGCTGCCTTCCCGATCGAATGCTATTCCGGTGGCAATCCCCATTCCTTCGGCGTAGGTGCTGATGCTCCCGTTCGGAGCCACGCGGTAAACCGCGCCGTCGTAGCGTGACGACACATAAAGCTGCCCGCTGCTGTCGAAGGCCATGCCGGTAGCGTTCATCAGATCGGAGAGAAACGGCTTCACGTTGTAATCGGTATCAATTTTGTAGATGGAAACCGGCACCTTCTGTCCGCGACCGCCGGAGAAAGTAACGAAAATATTGCCTTCCAGATCAATAGCCGGGTTGGCCACGGGATGAAGGTTTTCCGCCAGCATTTGGGCGATCTTAATCTCGCGTGCATTGCTCGTGTGCCCGTTGCTCTGGATGATCACCTGTCCGGAGTGCGCGCCGAAAGGCACACGCGCGATCACAAAATCCTCAGAACTGACCACAATGGATCCAGGAACGCCGGTGAATGTTACTTCCGGGCGGGCCAGCTTGGGTGGTTTGAGGGCCTTGCCGAGGATGCGCACCTCTCCCCCGGGCAGGGCGGCCGCAGGCTCAATCGCCTCAATAAAAGGATTTCCATCAACGTTTTTGCGGCCGAGCAAGGTATCAGAAATGCCCATGGAGGTTCATCGCGCAAAGAAATGCAGCCACAGCTGCAGCAGGACCAGCGCGTAAAGTCCTGCACCCACATCATCCATCATGATACCGGTTCCAGCTGGCAGCTCTTCCAGGCGGCGCAGAGGAAACGGCTTCAAAATGTCAAAGCTACGAAAAAGTATAAAACCCGCAAGCAGGTAATTCCAACTTAGCGGGGCGCCAATCAACGCAATCATCTGCCCGGCAACTTCGTCGATCACCACAAAGCCGGGATCTTCGCGCCCGCTTTCCCGCGCCACCACCGTGGAAGGCGGGATACCGAGCAGCGTGACCGCCACCGCGATCACAATCCCGGTGGGAAGAAGCCACGCCGGTGCGATGAAATGAGCCGCCACCCACCACAGTGCCACTGTGACAGCAGACGCCCACGTTCCCGGCCCCGGATACATATGACCTACTCCGAAAAAGGTGGCCACCAGCCAGGAGCCGTGCGACTTCGAATTTTTCGCGGGGACAGCCTGCATCTCTTCCAGAATACGTGATTGTGCTGGCCCTGTCATGGAAGACAGCAGACTAATAGGGCGCGAGCGACGAAGATAGAGACAAGGGCCTAAAAGCATAAACTGTCTGTTGGCTTTACGCGGCTCAATTGACATCTTCCCACTCCACGCGCAACACTTAAAGGTGAATCATTTGTTGGCTTTGCGGAAAATAATAGGAGTATGTTGCGGGCGTGCCTGCTGACAGTAACGACCAAAACGATCCGCGAAGTAGTGATGGCCGGCCGGCGAACGGGAATGTTGCCACACAACCGCCAACCCACGAGAACGACAAAACTCTAAGCTGGTATGCAGCTCGAGAACCCGTCGTCATCGTTGTTCTCTCATTAAGTTCTATCCTGTTTTTCTTTCTTGTCAGCGGCTTGTCAGGGCTGTACCAGCGCACGCTGAGCTCTCGTGCAAAGTTGTGGTCGGACCGTGGCGAAGACGATTTGGGAGCCGGCCAGATTGCGCACGCAATGAAAGATTTTCAGGTGGCCTTGACGTATTCGCGGGACAACTTTGACTACGAGCTCAGTCTCGCCCAGACACTGGTTTCGCTGAGAAGAACCGAAGAGGCGCGCGTCTATCTCATTAACCTTTGGCAACGGCAGCCGGAAAGCGGCCCGGTCAACCTGCAACTCGCGCGCATCTATGCCAGCAAGGGAGACGTGTCGCGGGCGCTCCGCTACTATCACAACGCCATCTACGCCGTGTGGAGCGGCAATCCGGAGGCGCAGCAACTTTCGGCGCGACTGGAACTCGTCAGATTTCTACTGGATTTCAGGTCATTCAATCAGGCTGAGGCGGAGCTGATTGCGGTTGGCAGAAGCCTTCCGGAAGATGCATTGTTGCATCTGGAGATTGGTGATCTCTTTATGCGTGTACCGGATTACGAACGAGCTTTTCTGGTATACCAGCAGGCCCTGAAACTTGATCGGCATAACCCCGATGCCCTGGCCCGAGTTGGACGCGCCGCTTTCGAACTGGGTGAATATCAACTGGCTAAGCGATACTTGAAATTGGCTGTGGCCAGGAGACCCGATGACGCTCAAAGCGCACAGTTGCTGGCGACTTGCACAGCGGTTCAAAGGCTTGATCCTTACAGGATTTGGTCGGCAAGGGAGCGCGATCGTATCGTTCTGAGCGATTTCAATACTGCAGGCAATCGGCTGAACTCGTGTATTGCCACTTCGAGCTCAGGTCAGGCCAGTAATATGGCGTTACAATCGCTCAACGCTCAATGGATGGACATGAAAACAAGGCTGAGCCAAAAAAGCCTTCGTATGCACCCGGACTGGAGTGATTCGGCGATGAATCTGGTGTTCAACATTGAACGCGAAACCAGCAGTCTTTGCGGGACGCCAACCGGAGATGATCTCCTGTTGCTGCTGATGGGGAAGCAACATGGGGGCAGTTAGGTGCTGAGTTTTTCCTCGAAAAGACTTGACAGGCCCCTATTGGAAGACGAAGAAATTGGGGGCGCTCCAAAAAGGGTGCGGCCAAGGTCGCATGCCTTGCTCCGGTTCGTATTCCGCGAGGAAAGATTTTTCCTTATCTTATCGGTATTCATTGGGATTTTTTCTGGCCTCGCGGTGGTGTGCTTTCGTTTCGCGATTGAACTCTGCCATATCTACTTACTGAGAGCTGAAATCGCCGCCAGCCCGTGGCGCTTGATCCTCACACCCACACTCGCAGGGCTGGTGATTGGGGCCCTTGTACTGCACGTGTTCCCGCTGGCGCGAGGCAGCGGCGTGAACCAGACCAAGGCCGCCCTGTACATCTTTAATGGCTATATCCCGTTTCGAACGGCGATCGGTAAGTTCATTACGTCATCTCTCGCAATTGGATCAGGGCACTCGCTCGGTCCGGAAGATCCTTCGCTCCAGATAGGAGCAGGGCTTGCCTCAGCTCTGGGGCGGCGGTTACATCTTTCGCGAGACCGTATGCGGCTCATCGCACCGGTTGGTGCTGCCGCTGGATTGGGCGCAGCATTCAATGCCCCTATTTCAGCCGTACTGTTTGTAATCGAAGAGGTCATCGGACGTTGGAGCGCAGGAATACTGGGCTCGGTGGTGCTTTCGGCGGTGTCGAGTGTGGTGGTGATGCGCTGGTTTCTTGGCTCAGAGCCCCTCTTCCGCATCCCACCTGTGGAACTGATCCGCCCAGGTGAACTGATAACCTATGCCGCGCTCGGCGTAGCCGGTGGCTTGGCTTCGGTCGTCTTCTCTGGCGGAATTGGATTTTTTCGTCCTCGCCTGAAAAAATTGCCGCGCTGGACGCAATACTTCCAGCCCGCTTTGGCAGGGCTGGCAATAGGCGGCATCGCGGTATTGGGCGCACCCCAGGTGATGGGCGCCGGGTACGAATTCATAGACCAGGCGATTCACAACCAGTTCACGTGGGAGTTTCTGGGAATTCTGGTCGGCCTGAAGATCGTCGCAACCATACTTTCGTTTGTGAGTGGAACGCCAGGCGGGATGTTTGCACCGACTCTCTTCATCGGCGCCATGCTGGGCGCATTCGTTGCCGGCCTGGAACACAATTTATTTCCTCATCTTGCGATCTCGACAGGGACCTATGCGATGGTCGGCATGGGTGTGCTGTTTGCGGGATTCCTGCGTGCTCCTATGACCTCAGTGTTCATGGTCCTGGAGGTTAGCGGTAATTACACCATCATTCTGCCAGTGATCGTGGCGAACACGTTCGCCTATGTGATCTCACGCGCTCTTCAGCCTGTGCCAATTTTTGATCTCCTGACCCGGCAGGATGGCCTCGACCTGCCCTCGATGGAAGAGCAGCGAGAAGAAGATGTTCTCAGGGTGGAAGATGCCATGCACGCGCCGCCAAACCTGGTACTGGAGGCGGAGCAAACCATTACCCAGGCTTTGCGGCGATTGGACGGAGTTGAAGAAGAAAACATACTGGTGCGACGGCATCGTACCGGATGGAGCACAGTGAGTTCTCGCGACCTTAGAACGAGGTTGAGTGAAGGAAATGGCGAACTGAGTGTAATGACGGTTCTGCCGATGAGGGAGATTCCATACCTCCACCCTGATCACTCGCTCGATGTTGCCATGCGTTACGTATACCGCTGGCCAGTTCTGCCCGTCGTTAGTCGAGCTGATCTTGGGAAACTGGAAGGGATCATTTCCAAAGAGGATGTGCTGAAACGGTATCAAGCCTCCGAACACCATTTGGAGGAAGACGAAGAATAACGCGGCTGAGGAATACCATACCTGCAACGAGCGGGTTATTCTCCATGCTTGGAGCGCTCCTCCTCACCATCGCTCTTCTTGTGCGACTGTTCTTCGATAATGCTCTCCAGCATTTCAGGATCGGTAATCGGCGTCGAGATCACGTATCCGCCGCTGGCCCACTTGCCCAGATCGATGAGCCGGCAGCGCTCGCTGCAGAAGGGAAAGTTTTCTGATCCTGCCAGAACCAGATTCCGGCACGTGGGGCAACGCAATGATTGAACTTCTTTTCCGGCCATAACCAATTAGATGATCACAAGTCACTCTACGATCTTTGCCACCAGATCGTATTCGTGTGCTTCCGTGATCTCGCAACGGTAGAACTTACCCGGCTCAAGTTCTTCACGCTCGCCAAAGTCGTTGATGAACAATTTGCCGTCAATCTCGGGAGCATGCATCTCCGTCCGGCCTTCCCAGAGCAGTTCCGTCTCGTCCGACGGACCAAGAACGAGCACATCAAACTCTTTCCCCACCAGCTTCTTCTTGTTCCGCTTGCTGATCTGCTTCTGGATCTGCATCAGCTTGCGCCGACGGCTCTCAATAGTGCGCTGCAGAACTTTTCCGTCCAGGTGGTACGCCGCTGAACCTTCCTCGTCTGAATAGGCGAATACTCCCAGCCAGTCAAACTGGACTGCTTTCACAAAATCGCAGAGCTCTTGAAAATCTTCTTCGGTTTCGCCGGGGAAACCGACGATGAACGATGTTCTTAGAGTGAGATTGAGAATTTCTTTTCGCATCTTCTCAATCGACTTTAGAAAAATCTCGTGTCCGCCGCCGCGCTTCATGCGCTTCAGCAGTAAGGCCGATGCATGTTGGAGAGGAACATCAATGTAGGAGCAGATTTTTTCGTTCGCGGCAATAGTTTCCAGCAGCTTGCCCGTGATCTTGTTGGGATAGGCATACAGGAACCTGACCCAGCGCAGCTCAGGAATTTGCGCCAGCCGCTCCAGCAGGAGTGCCAAGCCATCCTTCAATCCCAGGTCTTCCCCATAACAGGTGGTGTCCTGTCCGATGAGCGTGATCTCACGCACACCGCTGCGCGCCAGCCTTTCAGCTTCAGCCACTACGGATTCGAAGTGGCGCGAACGAAATTTGCCCCGCAGTTGCGGAATGATGCAGAAGCCGCAGGGGTGATCACATCCCTCGGCAATCTTGATGTAAGCGGAAGCTTTCGGCGTCGCAAGAACACGCGGTGTATTTTCGTCATACAGATAGTTCGGCAAATCAGCAATGGCGCCGTCCCATTCCGCGCGTGAGAACCGCCCGGTTTGCTCGCGCGCCAGGCCTTCAGCCCTTCCCTGTACGCCGGATTTCAGTGCCTGGCTGGCTGAACTCGAATTGAGAATGACAAATGGCGAACTGCTCTCCGCAGGCGTACCGGTTATCTCAACACCTGCCGCAGCAAGAATGTGGTCCAGTTCGCCCGTGCCTACCACTACATCCACTTCCGGGATGTTCTTCTGAATTTCGTCTCGATAACGCTCCACCAGACAGCCTGCCACAACAAGTTTCTTGGCTCTACCCGCGACTTTGTGCTGGGCCATTTCGAGGATGGTATTGACGGATTCCTGTTTGGCGGAATCGATAAATGAGCAGGTATTCACCACAATCACATCGGCGTCATCGGCGCGAGAGGTGATAGTGGCTCCGCCGGTCTGGAGCATTCCCATCATTACCTCGCTATCCACGAGGTTTTTCGGGCAGCCCAGACTGACAAAACCCACCTTTAAGGGAGCTTGGGACCGAGAGTCATCTGGGGCAGATTTTTCCTGCTGGGGCGTTACTGTGAGGTTCTCAACTGGCATGCGATCTCTTTATTTTATCATTGCTGAAGGCAGGTACATTGGCCGGCAAAGCCCTGGTATGCAATTGGATGAGCTCTTGCAGGAAATCTTGCGCGGGAGATGAAATCAAGCCGAGTCGCTTCTCTGCAATGCAATAGCAATACAAGAAGAACTACTTTTTGGCCAGCATCTCTTCATATAATTCAGGCAGTCGCGCAGCATCTTCCGCTGACTCGGCGAAGCGAGCGCGCTCGTAGTGCTGGGTAAAAGTCACAACTTCATCCCGGATCTCAGGATCGTCAATGGAGTCTGCGAACTCCGCCGGAGTCTGGGCTGCTTTTTTGCGGAAGCCCCGCCGTGCCATGCGCTTGAGCATACGCAGGTACCAGAAGCTGGCAGCTGTTCGCGGCGCCTGTTGTGGATCTCGCGCCTTGCGCCGACGGTCAAAGGTCCGCCAGGCTTTGGGGATGAATGGCAAAACCAGCAGCAGGCCCAGTACCACGCACCAGTTTGCCATCTCTTGCGGCGTCAATTCACTCAACCACTTTTCCCATCTCAATGCCAGTCTTATTGCACGAATGTAATTCGCGGTCAACCAGGAACGGACCGTAAACTGCGCGTGGCCAGTGCTGGCGCTGATATCAGCGCTCAGCTTCATCTGATGGCTGAAGTCGTAATTCACCACCCACTCTCGCCAGAGTTCGCTGGCCGCATCCATGTACAGAGCAAACCGAGACCAGGTGCTGGTTTCCACTGGAGCATCGGTGGCAGGCGTGGGATCAAAGCTCACCCAGCCGAACTCAGGGAAGTACGCCTCCACCCATGAGTGAGCGTTCTTTTCACGAACAATATAGCTTCCGGTTAGGTCGTTGTATTCGCCGCCACGGAAACCATTCACCACACGCGCAGGAATGCCCAGTGTCCGCAGCATCACCGTCATGGATGAGGCGAAGTACTCGCAATGGCCTTTCTTGCGTTCAAAAAGAAAGTAGGCCAGCGGATCAGATGCGCGCCCCCCCGGAAGCTGCAATGTGTATCCGTAATTCGTCTTCAGGTAGTCTTCAATTGCGCGAGCGCGAGCATAATTGGAGGCGGCGGATGCGGTTACCTTCTGCGCCAGGGCGGCCACGCGCGAATCAAGATGAGGTAACTGCAAGTACAGGTTGGCGAGATGGCGCGGATAATCCCGGGAGTTTGAGTTCCGCACGAACATCTCAGGATCGCGGGCATCTGCCTCGGCCGTGTACACGCCAATAGCCTGCGTGTTGTCTGTTTCCTGGATTCCGTTGCGCGTGACCACGCGATGGCTGTTGAACACGGCTCCATCCGGCATTACTTCCACGATGCGGTAATCACCGTTCAGCCTGGTAGGCACCGGCGCAAGGAAAAAGATATTGAGTCCCGTGGGCTCCATCACCACGCGGTACTTGAAGGTAGGCAGCCGGGGAGGCGGGGCTGCTCCTGAATAGAATGCTGATCCGTTCAACTGGACAAGATCGAGGGGGACGTTGTTGAGGCCATGGGCAATCGGATCCTCTTCGGCGTTCCACCAGCGCTGCCCATCAAAGTTCGCCAGTGAGATGCCGCGCCACTTCACGTCCCGCGGCAGCTTCCCATAAAGCAGTTGAACATGCATTACCACGGCGCTCGATTGCTGGATCTGCCCTATGCCGCCCAGCCGCACCTCCTGGCTGAAGCCGCTCAGCATGGCCCCCTGCGTACCGAAGTTGCGCAGGTAGCCGGCGGTATTCATGCGCGGCAGCACAAAGAAGATAAGTCCCGCGCCCAGCAGAGTAAACGTGCCCAATAAAGATGCCGCGCCCGCAAGAGAGCGCTGGAATCGTCCATCCAGATGAACCGGCACGCCAACGGACATCAGTTCCCGCTCCGAGCGGCGCATCTCCATGCTGACAAACGTCGCAATCGACACCAGAATGAACAATGAGAATGTCACAAGAAACATGGTGTCCACGGTGAGGACCGCAGCCGCCAGCAGCATGAGGAATGAAATCACGGCCAGGTACACCAGGTCGCGGTCCCGGCGTACGGAAAAGATCTTGATGACCATGATGAACAGCACCAGGTGCACCGTGGCATTGATGAAACTCTGAGAAACGTAGAAATAGTCGGCCGCGTAGAAGATGAAATAAACCAGCGTGAGATAGGTGGTCCAGCGCTCGGAGATGACCAGCATTTTTCTCATCAGCAGCAGGTAACCGCGAAACAGGAGCGCGGGAATCACCAGCGCGAGCGAGGGCAGGTCCAGCTTGTTGGTTCCCATCAGGGCGACAAAGCCGGTCACCAGCAGCAGATAGAGCGACCATTGGAAAAACCTCTCCGCACTCCCGTGCGAGGGAGTGCCGTAAGAGGACACGATCATGGTCTGGCTTACTGCTTTGGTGGACACCACTTCATTCTCCCTGAATTTATTACGGTATTAAAGCCCAAATCCCCATCCTCCGCCAGATTACCGGTGGCGAAGGTGTTAGAATCATTGTGCCGGGTCCCGCGCGACGCAATCCCGCCAACCCCGCCAGGTCCGGAAGGAAGCAACGGTAACGGGCTAGTGCGTGTGCAGCGGGGTGCCCGGTTGAAAAGCTTCTCTAGTTCCCCGTTCCAGCCTCTGCTCTCTCCAGATCACTCGAATCCAGCAGGAGAAATAACCGCCGGGCGTAGGTCTTCGTCACCCGGAAGCTATTCAAGGTCAAGGCAGGATTGTACTTTCGTGCCGCTTGTCAGCGCATTGCTTCTGCCGCATAATCCACTGGCTCACTTCCGAGCAATCTGGAGAAAATCAAATGAAATCCTGGGCTATCGCGTTGAGCGTTTTCGCGCTCTGTCTGCTTCCATTCGCCTTCGCCGCCACACCTGAGAAACCTTCCACCGACACTGATGCTGTCCGCGCCACCGTCACTGATTACATTCAGGGCTACTACACCGCGGACGCCGCCCGCATGGAGCGCTCACTCCATCCGCATTACCTCAAACACACCATCAGCGGTACGGACGGCGACCTGCGCATGATGGAAAAGACCGGGCTTCAGATGGTGGAGGACATACGCTCCGGCCATCCCGTGCCGGCATCAGAACGCCGGGCAAAGATCACTGTGCTTGACGTAAATGGTGATATTGCTTCGGCCAAACTGGTAACGCTGCATTGGGTGGACTATCTGACGCTTTCAAAATGGAATGGGCAGTGGAAGATTGTCTCGGTGGTACTGCGAGAAAATTAGAGATGCCGGCAAAATCCTGCTGCTGATCTTACTGATCGGAACTGTTCAGTATCAGTATTTATCCGCGTCAGGGTTCTTTGCCTTCCGAATCACAGCGATTAGGCGCGCCACTGGCAATTGAAGTGCCTGAGGCTGCCGCGAGGGACAGTATGGCAGTGACCGTACCAGCGTGGGACGATTGAACGGGAACAGCCCCTCGCCCAGTTGCATCAAACCATCCATCCACATTCACCGGGCATTGTTCGTTATTTACTGCACCTTTCATGAAGCATGAGTCCTTACTTCACCGGCGGCGCAACCAGTTACTGATCGTGGTGGTGGTCCTGACCAGCGTGATTGGCAATGTGGCGCTGAGCCATGGCATGCGGCAGACCGGGGCAATTGTTTCCGCGTCACCGCTGGATTACGTGCGCGCGTTTGCCCGGCCGTGGACTGTGATTGGCGTAGCTGTATTGGCAGGATGGATGATCAGCAACCTGGCCCTGCTCAGCCGTGCCGACCTGAGCTTTGTGCTGCCGGTCACGGCCAGCGGATATGTGCTGATTGCGCTGGCCGGGCATTTCTGGCTGGGCGAACACATTTCTGTGGTGCGCTGGGCGGCGATTGTGGCCATTTCGCTGGGCGTGATCCTGGCAGAAGAGACTCCTTCACGCACCACGCAACCCGGCGAGGAGCCGCCATGGGAACGGGCAGGTCTTCTTAACAGGAAATCACACGGGGCTGAAGTTGAGACGGAGCAGAACCCATGACAGGAGTGAAATGGATCCTGGTGGGCATTATCGCGGCGTGCAATACCGCCGGCGACGTGCTGAACACGGCCGGCATGAAGCGGCAGGGCGAGCTGGAAGATTTTCGCCCGGGCTCGATTGCCCGGATGGTGCTGTGCATTTTGCGCAACCCGTTTGTGCTGCTGGGAATTGCCACTCTGGCGGTATCGTTTTTCGCGCTGCTCTCACTGCTCTCCATTGCAAACGTGAGTTTTGCCGTGCCGGCGACCGCGATCAGCTACGTGCTGGAAACCTTTCTCGCCAAGCACGTGCTGGGAGAGGACGTCGGACGGCGCCGCTGGATGGCGGTGACCCTGGTTGCATGCGGCGTATTTCTATTGCAATGGTGATTTGCCGTCTTCGCGGTTGAACGCCGGCGTGGTTTTCCTCCCCGCCACTACGGATTCCGAGGAGCACGAGTCCTGCGACAACCAAACCAGTAGCAACGCCTTTCCCTATGAGCGCGGTGCCGCTGAAGTTTTCCCGTAGCCATGCGGGACGGACCCTGGTCAGGCCGTATGCACCAATAAAAATAATCACGTAGCGCAGGCCGGTGATGGCGGAGACCAGAGCCGGGCTGGTCAAGCTGATGGCATAGAACACAAGAAACGAGCCTACGCCGGAAATGAACCGGTTGACGAAATACCACAGGCGGCTGCGCGGCTCTGCCTGCTCAGACTTTTCAAAGATTTGCCTTCGCCAGCCAGGACGCAGCAGCAAAGCCAGCGATCCAACAAAAGTTCCCAGGGTAAAGATCACGTAGCCGCTGACGAAGTTGGTCCGCTCAAAAGCCATCTTCTGGAGCACATTGACCAGCCCGTACAGGCCTGAAGCCAGCAGCACGGCGGGCAGGACGCGGCGCAGATTCACCTTTTCAGAAAAGAACATGACGAAGCCGCCGGCCACCATGAGGATGAAGCCCAGCAGCGTGCCTCTACCTCCCAGCGGATGTCGCAGCAAGGGAAGCGCAATCAGAGCTGTAGCTACCGGGCTGAATCCGCCCATGATGGCGAGCGTCTGCGAGGCTTCGCCACCCTTGAGCGCGGCATAATAAAAGAAGATTGCCACCTGGTGCAGCACTCCTGTGGCGAAGGCCAAAATGATTGTGTCAGTATCCGGCAGATGGAAGCCAAAGGGAACCAACAGCAGTCCAAAGATGCTGATGAAGCCAAGCCAGAAGACATACGCAGGCAGGTTGGTGGTTTCCGGTCGCCGCAGCAGAACCTTGTCCCAAATCAGTGAGACCCCGATGAGGCCGTGGGCAATAATCGCGATAAAGATTCCGTTGTGAATAAAGCCCAAATCCATGCTTCAAGTGGGATGAAAGCGGAAACAAGAGCAGATGTCCGCGAGCTTCGCCCAAACTAGTCAGCTGTTACTCTGAACATAAATTCACAGAATTGCTGTACTGGCGCTGTGTAATGTGATCGCGTCGAAGACGGCAGTACCTTGGTACACGCCGGTTATTAGGACGTTGGCTGCCGGGGTCACGCAAATTCGGAGATTCGATTCTAATAAGTCTTGGCCGGCTCCATCTGCCTTCTTGGCCCGGGCCAGTCTACCGGTTGAAGACTTGAACTTGAGGACAACACAAGCCGTATCCTGCCAGCGACGAGATAAATTGCCCTTTTATGCAAAGCGGATTTAAACGTCGAGCAATATCCACGCCGGAGCATGGTCGCTTGCGTTTTCCTCCCCGCGCACCCATCGATCTACACCGCCGCCCACGACCTTATTCGATATTGTAGGAGACAGCAGTAAGTGATCGAGTCGCATGCCTTTGTCTTTCTCCCATCGCTGATATTCATAATCCCAGAATGTCCAAAGAGGACCGGCTGGGCAGAGCTTGCGCAGCGCATCCGTCCAACCTTGCTCCAGCAATCGAGCAAAAGCGTGTCGGCTTTCGGGTTGGATGAGCGCATTTTTATCTAAAGATCGAGTGGGATATATGTCCTCCGGAGTTGGCACCACGTTGTAGTCTCCTGCCAGCACCACGGGGACACTGGCCGCAATGAGTCCAGCCGCGTGGGTGATCAGCCGTTCAAGCCAGGCGAGTTTGTAGTTAAACTTGGGCCCAGGCTGCGGATTTCCATTGGGAAGATAGATTGACGTGACCAGTATTCCCTGCACTGCCGCTTCTAGATAGCGGGCTTGTCGATCCTGAGGATCGCCCGGCAAAGTCGACCGCGTCACTAACGGGGTCTGGTTCCTGGCGAGGATGGCCACCCCATTCCATGAGCGCTCACCTTCCCACACTGCTTCGTATCCCAGGGATCGGACCGCCTCTCTCGGAAACGCTCCCTGCTCGGCCTTGAGCTCTTGCAGGCTCACAACGTCCGGCTCTTCTTTTTTCAGCCAGGCCAAAAGGTTATCCAGCCGCTTGTTGATGTTGTTTATGTTGAAAGTGGCAACTTTCACGACGCCTCTCTGGCAACGATAATATTAGTTTTCAGACATGCGCAAAATCGTTCATATCGATATGGACGCGTTCTACGCTTCAGTCGAGCAGCGCGACAACCCTGAATTGCGCGGCAAACCTGTCATCGTCGCCTGGAAGGGCAACCGTTCCGTAGTTTGTGCAGCTTCCTACGAAGCCAGAAAATTCGGAGTACGCTCAGCCATGCCGGCACTCCGTGCCGAGCGGTTGTGCCCGGATGCGATATTCATTCCTCCAGACTTTACTCGTTACCGGGCTGTATCGCGCCTCACGCGTGAGATCTTCAAGCGACACACTGACTTGGTGGAGCCGCTATCACTTGATGAGGCATACCTCGATGTTACTGAGAATAAGACCGGATTGCCGACTGCCACCCGAGTTGCGATCACCATCCGTGCGCAAATCCATGAGGAATTGAACCTCACCGCCTCCGCGGGCGTGGCTCCGAACAAATTTCTGGCTAAGCTCGCGTCTGACTGGCGCAAACCGGATGGGCTATTTGTAATCCAGCCAGAGGAGGTCGACAGTTTCTTGTTGCCGCTCCCGGTGGGCCGCCTCCCCGGCGTCGGTAAGGTGACTGAGAAGCGACTTGATGAACTTGGCGTAGAAACCGTTAAGAGTCTGCGTGATGTGGATCGGTCCGCTCTGGAAGGCACTTTCGGCCGGTACGGGCTGCGCCTATACGAATTGGCCCGGGGTATCGACCACAATGAGGTCGTTCCAAACCGGCCCACCAAATCAATTTCCGCCGAAGACACGTTTGAGCGAGACGTTGCTTTATCCGAGATGGAGCCGGTGATACGTCGTCTGGCCGAGAACGTCTGGAGTGCCTCCCGGAAGGAGTCACGCATCGCCCGCACTGTGGTTCTCAAGTTGAAAACCAGAGAGTTCAATATCCTGACACGCAGTCATACGGCAGAGTCGCCGCCAACGTCGTGTGAAGAATTAACTGCAATGGTGCTGGCATTGCGTGAGCGGGTAGGGCTACCTCCCGAGCAACTGTTTCGCTTGGTTGGCGTGGGGTTGAGCAACTTTCAGGAACCCGAAAGCTCTGTTCCACAACAGGCCCTTTTTCAATGATCGTCTGGTAACCCAGAGTCCAGCAAGAGTCGGTAATTAGATATGCTATTGCGCTGTCAGCCTACTGGTTCCGCCGGCCGAGTCTAGGAAACCGAGCATGTGCAAAATCGATGCTGACGGCAGACCGCTCTGTTCCAGCCTCGGTTTCCACGGTAGGCACGGCAGCTCGCAAGAGTGATGCCGATGCCTTTTGAGGCAAGGTCTCTACATACATTACCTCGGGAAAATCCGGACCAGCCGAAGCTTCGCGCTTTTCAATGAGGCCCAACTCGCCAAAATGATGAACCATATGAGTGAGTTGTTCCACCTTCGGCTTTTGTAGACCGAGGCTTTGCAGCCAAATGCTGCGTTCATAAAATGCTCGGATTCTCTTTTCCATGGGCTGGTTCTTGTCCATTACGATCTTGTAGTTATCCTCACTCAAGACCGTATTCGGAACTCGTGAGGGCCAGAACGTCGGAATAAAAGTGTCCTCCGGAAACTCTGTCTGAGGGTATCCGGCCCTGCAACTCGCAGTATCGCTTTGCCACGGCACTGCCATCCACTTGCTGATGTCGCCTGGCCCGCTTGCAGAAAGGGGGCCATCGTCCGCGAGAACGGTCACTTGGGTCAAGAACTCGCCATAGTCTGGCTCTGCGCAACCTTCGGGACGTTGCCGCAGCCGGAACGGCGCCCGGTACATAGAGCGGCGCCGCATCGGCCATGTCATCTCGCAACCAGGGTGAAACGGTCCGCCCATGCAGAAGTGCAGAGCAGCGCGATCCAGGGTAGCAGGCTGTTCTGCAACAGCAACCTCGTTAATCGATCCAAGCTCGCGTGAAGAGGGATCGTAGTCGGCAACAAAGGATCCGATCATCCATTGCGTTAAGAACCCATAGATCGTGGGTGTGAAAGTAAAGCCAGCTCGCGGGCTGGGAGGATTGTCGAAGTTGCCGAACGCATCGCCATAAATCGGTGGCCACTTGAGCGGTTCAAACACGGTCGAAGCTGGATCGCGGAAGGAATAAAAGATCTGGCGGCGCATTTCGAGGAATGGATCATCGATTCCCTGCGGCGGCGTTGAGAGCTTCTGCAGTACATCGGGACGCATGAAGTCGTTCGGCCCCATCCATCCAAATTGCACAAAGAAGCCGGCGTTGACCCACTGCGCCTCGTGAAACTGCCGGAACAATGGCAGAATATCGCGCGCAAACGAGGGCTTTCCCGTTTTTGGCAGAATGAAGCCATTCAGCGCATCCCGGATCACGTCGTACATCGTCTGCGGCGTCACAAGATCGGGAGAGTAGTTGGGGGGTGCTGTTACGACCCAAGCGGGATCTACAGGGAGTGAGCGTCCACCAACGCTGACAGTCGCGGATACAGGCCCATCCGATGTGTCATCCTGCCATCCAGGATTGTTCGCAAAGGTAACCAGTGTGTATCCCGGCAGGGGACTTCCCGACTTGCCCTTTCCTCCAAGGAAGATCAGCCGCCCTTCTCCATCGGTTTCTAACTCTCCCAGATACACGGGATCTCTGAAGAACTTGCCTGTATCAAACGGCCGTGACTTCTGGTTTCGTCCCGACACGGAACGCGAGCCGGGATCGATCACGAGTTGCTCACGGTCCTTCCCTTGAATCGCTGCATTACGCCGGGCAGATTGGATATTGACCGCTTCGGGCAAGTCGAGAGCGACATCGAAGTCGTACCAGGCTGCCTTCTTGTTCGCGACATGCGCGGTCCAGCTGATCTCGGCATTGGAAGCCGTCAATTCAGCAACCACGTTACCGGCAGTGTCATACCCATAGATCCGAAAAAGCGCTGCCTGGCGCTTGAGCCGTCCCGCGGCATCGCGATAGCCACCCTTCGGAGGGTCAGTGGGGTACGGAACCTCAGGACCTAAGAAGAATTGATCGCTATTACCTATGCGGGCTATTCCGATCGCAGGATGGATACGCGCTTCAACAATCGAATCCAGGGTCATGTGCTTTTTCGTGCCTCAGTTTATGCATTATATTCGGGAGGACGAGCAACAGCCCATTTCCCAATTCCGACGAGCATCATGACGGAAAATTTCGACGTATTGGTGGTAGGCGGTGGTCCGGCAGGTTCCACCGTTGCTCTCGGACTGGCGCGGCAAGGCTATAGCGTCGCTCTCTTCGAAGCCACGGCATATAGCTCCCCACGATATGGCGAAACCCTGCCTCCGGAGATTAATCCGGTTCTACGTGGGCTAAACCTCTGGACTGCCTTCGAATCTCTCTTACCCCTAGAAGCTTCCGGCATCATCTCCGTCTGGGGGGACCCAAATCCGGTAGAGATCGATTTTGTTCGTAATGTCCACGGCCCTGGCTGGCACATCGACCGCAGGAGATTCGACGAAATGTTGGCCAAGCAAGCCATGGCTGCCGGTGCGCGGGTGTATTCCCAATGCCGCGCAGGATTATGCCGTCGCGAGGGCGATCACTGGAACGTGTCTGGGTGTCGGGCGCGAATGTTGGTAGACGCGTGCGGAAGCAACGGCTTGAATATGGATGGTAACGATGATCAGGAGATCGAGGACATATTGCTGGCAATTGCGCTCACCATTTCCTACTCGGTCGATGGTGTGCGGGATCTGCGCACCTCCATCGAGACAACGTCCCACGGCTGGTGGTATGCAGCCCCGATTCCCAATGGGGAAATGATTGCGATGTTTTTTACGGACCCAGTCATATATAGGCAAGACGGCGTCTCGATTCACGAGCAACTCAAAGCGGCGCCCCTCACGGCCGCACGGCTGAAGGGCGGCCATATCCGAGATTCACATGTCATGCGCGCTGCGTCGTCTTGCCGGAGGACAATGTTCGGTAATAACTGGCTGGCTGTCGGCGACAGCGCGTCTGCTTACGACCCGATTTCAGGGCAGGGGGTATTTAAAGCTCTCCGCCATGCGACTTTTGCGACAAACGCCATCGCTTCGTATTTACGGGGAGATGTTGGCTCAATGACTCGGTATGCCGAGCTAGTGCGATCGGAGTTCGACCAATATGTCCGGCAACGATCTATGTACTATGCATCGGAGCATCGTTGGCTAGAACATGTCTTTTGGCGCGGCCGCGCTCGCTAAAATCTTCCCGGCGTAATTGGTTTGGCGCACCTGAACAGCGACGATCAATGCGATTTTGCAAATGTGTTCTGGTTGGCAAGCAGGCTGACCATGGTCAACAAGACACCACTCCATGGTGTAGCGTAATTGACTGTAAAAGGCCTCACACACTGCAGAATCGATCCCACCGCTCATCAGTACAATCGTGTTAATTGCTATTGAACCTTCACGGCGCGAGAGAAAGCTATGACAGGAATCAGGAGAAGACCAATTTACCTGCGCCGCCGCTTACCCGGCCAGCGAAGAATGCCATCCAGTTCCTTGAGCCTGCCATCATCTTCGTTTTCCTCTTCCACTAGGGCTTCGCCTTGATCATCTGGCAACCTGCGGGGTGGAACGTCCCCATCCTCGAACCACAACAAGGTAATGGTCTGGTCCCATTGAGCAAGGTAGCGTGCTTCTTCGAGCAGGGTGCCACCCCGTTCCCAATCACTAAACCAGATATCCGCATCAATGGGCTCCGGGCCATCGCAATCTCCTCCGCCACGAAGTCTTTTGGAGAAACAGCCGTCGGGCAGATCCAGACGCGGCGGGATCCAGGCATACGCATCCTTGAGGGATTTGGATCTCGATGCATACCGAACCTTACCTCGTTCCGAAAGCACGAATGCAACCGGAGTATCGAGCACGGCGGCATAACGCGAACCTGTCGCGGTTACAGACGCCTGAAAGCACTGGGCAAGATCGTCAATCGCGGCAAGACCGATCGCGGTGTTTTCAGTCTGCGGCTGGAAAAGGTCATATGGAAGGAGCAATTCAGCAGCGAAAACATCGCAAAGTATTTCCGCCAGCGGCCTTTTCTCGTAACTCCACCAAGGATCTGTGCTGTGCTGCGATGGCAGTCGGAGTACGATATGGGCAATCTCGTGACAAGCCGTGAACCGTTGGCGCTCGGAACTGTCGTTACCGTTGGTGCAGATGAAATATTTACCCCCGCTCTGGAAACAATATCCCGCCTCGTCCGCTCCGAGATCTGTCTGCGGGCGGACAACTGCCTCGATTTCCTTGGCATAGCTCTCGATTGGGACGGGAAAGGCGGTCGGCTTCACCTTCCGAACAAACTCCCGTGCTTGAAGAACAGCTCGAAACTCATCCATTGCCAATTTCTTCGCGAAGAATCCTTCGGACGCGTTCGACCAGTTTAGGGTAATCTGGTCTACCGGCGCCACGAAATGCCATCCCGGCGACGGACGAGAACTCCTCGATTGTGACTGTTGTGTCGGCGAGTGTGTGCGCTACCAATCCCAGATCGACACCTGGGTGTTCCGCAAGATAATGGAGGACGTCAGCTTCTCTTTTGCCCACCTTTAGACCGCGGCCTAACTTTGTAAGTATTTCCTGAGATGGTGATTCCTTTTCGCCAGCCTCTAGGCGATAGATATAGGCATGATCGATGCCGGCAAGTTGGGCCAATTCGCGCAACGACAGACCTCTTTGCTCCCGTAGCCGCTGAAGCAAGAATCCTAATGCGGACTGTGCCATTACACCCCCTTGACAAGGATTAAAATCTCAGTACACTGTTGTCTGTACAGACAACGACATGGATTCCGTTTACATTGCGCAATTACCGGCTTGATGGAGGAATTATTCAGATTGTTGCCCTTACGGACACCAACTATTGCACGTCCCGTTAGCGAATGCAAGTTCCGCCCGGGAAACCATTAGCGGGGCTCTAGCCCGCATTATTCACGAGGGATGAGATTTTAGTTCTTGCAAGACACGAACCGGTCTGCGACGAGCTGATATACGTGAGTTTCAAGATTCTTTCCTGGGACACCAACCGAACCAGGAGGACTTGGATGATTTTAGGCACAGCTCCGCAACGCCCGCTCAGAGAGAAGAAGATTTTGGGATGAAGCTGGCTCTTAGCTGCTGTTGAAGGCGAGTGCAACGGAGGAAAACAGTTCCTGGAAGGGCCATCCAGTGGCCAGATGGATGCGGATGCAGCGAGCGGTAGAGCGTACGCGGTTGCTGATTTTGAACAAACGGGCGCGCAAGGTTTCGATTGAGCCGACCGCCACGGCTGGGGCAAGTGCAGGCGAAACAGATTGACTAGGTTGTAGGCCAAGCTGTGCAGCAAGAGGCGGAAAGCGTTGGCCAGAAAGCGATGGCAGCTCAGGCGGTCGGCGCGGAAGCCGTTCTTAAATTCTCGATGCGGTTCTCGCACTCGCCTCGGTCGTTGTAAAACGCAAACACTTCCTCGGCGCGGCCGGCAAGGTTGGTAATCACGAAGCGCAGGTTGGTTCCGGTGGCGGTGTGTTCGGCTTTGTAACAGATGCGGCGCTGATGCGGCCAAGTGCGGGCGCGGTGGCGGAAGCTGGAAAAGCTGCGCTGGGGAAGCTGGCTGCGGCGATAACGGCGCTTGAGCTTTTTCTGCAAGGGTTCGGCCCGACGCCGGAACACGCAGTTGGCGGGGATGCCCAATGCATATTGAATCGCAAAGAGCTGCAGAACTGGTAGAGGAGAGGCAAGGCCAAGCCGGCATGCTGCGCAACTTGATCTGCACGCCGGGAAAAGCTGCCTGTAAACGTGGCACCAGTTGCAACAACATGGGGACGATGCGGGCATGGCTGGAGGCAGTGCCCGGTCGCAGACGCGCCGAGAGCAGGCATCCGGTGTGGCGCTCGAAGATCAGCATCGGGTGATACATGTGCTGGCCATAGGCGCGTTAAAAAAACTGAACTGCTGCTGACCATGCGTAGGATCGTCGGTGGAATCAACATCCAACAGAATCTCCCCGCGCTGACGGACTTGATCGCCACAGACCCGAATGAAGTCTTCGCGCAACTGTTCATTCAGGCGCACCAGGTCGCGGCCATCGATCCAGTTTTCCCAACGCGTGAGCGTCGGCTGGGAGCCCAGCGGGCTTCCCGACTTCCGGTCGGCGACGATTTGCAGCATCGGATCATGCCGCAAGCGCAAGGCGTCGTTGGCATCCTCGTAGCCGGCCACGATCTGGAAAACCCGCTGACGCAAGAGAGCCAAGGAAACGTGTTCGACCCGGTTCGGCTGTCGCGGATCGCGAGACAGCCAGCCCAGCCCCGGGTCAGATGATGGCGCTGATCAAAGGCGCGCAGCGGTAAAAGCCCGGCATCGCTGGTGATCTGGCCTCCGGAAAAATCGGCCAGAATGAGGTGATGGCGGTGGAACGCGAAGGTCAGCTGTGGTACAACACTTTGTATCAAGCGATGGATGCTCCGAAAGGGGATGCTGGGTCCAAGAAACCCAGTGTTCATCAATCTTTTAGAGCATCCTTTTCTTTTTGGCCACTAAAATCGTGAATAATCCAGGCTATGGGGCAGGCAGTGCATGCGATGTCGTTGGAACTGAATATGTCAGTGCAGGGTAGCGCAGAGAGGTCAAAAGTTATGGAAATGACGGACACTCAGCTGAACTATTTCGTGGCTAACAGGCTCAAATTGCCAAAGGGGAAGCGGAGCGATTATCTTGCGCAGGTAGATCACCTGATTAAACGCTTCGATAGCGCAGCCAAAGGCGACAGCCTTATCAATATAAAGAAGTTCCTGAAAACTGGTTCCCTGCGGAAGGGCACCGTCCTTCGCCCAAGGGGCGATTTCGGCGTGGATGCCGACGTCGCGGTGTATTTGAATGCCAACGGAGCCTCAGGTTATGACTTGGCGAATCTGCATGACCGCATTCGCCGGATGCTCACGAAGATTTATCACCAGAAAAAACCTGAGGATTTCACGATTCAACCACGGACGCTCGGAATCGAGTTCAAGGATTCTGGTTTGGAAATGGACCTGGTGCCGCTCATCGCGATAGACGGGCCGGGCGACTACGGCTGGCAGCCCTCATCCCGTGGTGACCAGCCGGTTAAAACCAGCGTGTCCAAGCAGCTCGAATTCATTCGCACCAGAAAGGACGCCTATGCGAACTTTACGGCGCTCGTCCGGCTTCTCAAATTCTGGCGGAACTTTCAGGAGCTTGACGAAACCCTGCGCTCCTTCACGATTGAGCTGATCCTGAGCTACCTGCAGGATACGGAGGGCGCGCCTGCGAGCCTCGAAGAGGGAGTGTTGCGCTTCTTCAGGTACGGGGCGCAATCTGAGCTTAGGACAGCTATCTGCTTCAAGGAATGCGGAACCCCGCACTCATTCCCAAAGGATCGGGTTGTGATTCTCGACCCCTGTAACGTAGACAACAACGTGGGTCGCAAGATCAACGACGAGGACTGCAAGAACATCATTGGGAAGTGCCTCACGGCATGGGAAACGCTGACATTTGCACGCAACCATGGGAGCAAGACCCAGACGCTGGAACTCTGGAAAGAAGTTTTTGGCCGCTCATTCGTAATCGAGGACTGAACGCATGACCTACAGCGAATCATTAACGCAAAGCTATACCGTCGCCGACATCGGCAAAGTGATTGACTGCCTGGCTGCCGATCTGGACATGAATGCGCAGTCCACCAAATTGCTTACGCGCGAGCAGGTGAGGACCTACGCACGCGACGTTAAGACCTTGGCGCAAAATGGCTATCTGCTTGAGGCGAACATCGTCCTGTACGATTCATCCGGCGAGCCTATTCGCGCGGCCAAGTATGAGGTTTCCACAGACGGCTCGTTGCTGAAGATGCAGCGTCCGGGCAACAACCTGTGGCCACAGACGCCTGGCGGTCAACTCTCCATCGTGGTTCGCTACAGCCAGAAGTGGCTCAACCTGACGGACTCGCTGCGCGCAGCGTTTAGTCAGACCCTGAGTTCCTTCTGGACAATGTCGAACACGGATTTATCCTTTCCGAAGTTGACCCGGTCCGTTGATCGTACTTACGTCAGCAATGGCTGGGGTGTGACCAAGAGCATTTACCAGTAAGTTGAAGGATGCCATACGGAATGAACGAAGAAATCGAAAAAGGTGCACTGTTCGAACTGGAACTGGATCTTCCCAACGACAAGATCGCTGCGGATACCAAGCGGCTGGTGGGATTTGAGAACCGCTACCAGCGCCTCCACCGCGATTTGCGCCTGCTCGCCGATCCGCACGAATTGGCGGACTGGAGCAAGAAGTTCCATCATAAGCATTTGCCTGTCTGCGCGGCGGTATCGGAGCGTTACCCGCTCGTCATCTTTGCCGGCGATGTAGGCACCGGCAAGACCGCCACCGCGGAAGGCGCCTGCGACCAGCTCGCGAGAGAGAGTAGAAAGGAAGCGATGCTGTTCAAACTCAGTACTCGCGTGCGGGGCTCCGGCAAGGTGGGAGAGATGAGTACACTGCTTAACGAGGCATTCGACGTGGTTGCCAAACAGGCCGGAAAAACCCGGCAGGCATTCCTCATCGTTGACGAAGCCGATTCCCTCGCCTCAACAAGAGAAACTGCCCAGAGCCATCATGAGGACAAGGTTGCGGTTAACACCATTATTCAGAAAGTTGATGATCTGCGTCGGCACAACGGGCGCATCCTGGTATTCCTGTGCACCAACAGATCCGCGGCTTTGGACCCGGCGATTATCCGTCGCGCAGCGCGAACCGAGGAATTCAACCGCCCGAATGATCATGAGCGCGAAGAGCTGTTTCGCATGGATCTGGAAGGGTTGAACATCAAAGATCAGACCCTCCATGAACTCGTCCGGCTGACCGGAGCCAGGGATGGACAGCCAGGCTTTACATTTTCCGATTTGCGTTCAAAACTTTTGCCAGATGCCCTTTGCCGCGCTTTTCCGACTCGCGCGCTTACGGGGGAAGATCTGATACAAGCCGCGAAGGACGTGCGACCATCACCTGCGGTAAGGAACGGGTTATGAGTACATTCCCGACCGGAATCATCGCGACGCCGAGCGCACCACATTCTTGGCTGCACGGCCGAAGGCTGCAGATATCAGGGTCTGCGAATGCGAAAACCGACCCTGTTCTTATTGCTTATGCCCATGATGTTGTACGCGAGCTTGTGAAGGAAGCCATGCGCGGGGGCGGCGGCATCGTAGTGGGACTTGGAAAGGAGCCCCGACCCGAGGGAGCCGCGGCCGACGCGCCCAGCCTGCTTTTCGATTGGACTGCCCTCGAAACTGCCGCCGACTGCGTCACAGCGGGCGCGAACGCCTGGCCCAGAAAATTCGGCTTGCCAATCGTAGTAGCAACGTCGGAGAAGGCGGAATTAGAGATACCCGACAACCGACTCAGTCTACACAACACATTGCTTAAGAGCGGCCTCCTGCAGGTTGAATCGATTATGCCGGGATCAAGGTCGGCCACATTTGTGCGCCAACGTCAGGCGGCGTTTGGAGATGCTCTTGTGATCCTCGGCGGTGGTACAGGGGTTGAACACTCTGCGAGCCTCTACTTGCAACGGCGCAGACCTGTTATCCCCCTTGATTTGCCGCTCGGAGCGAGCCGTGATGACGGGACCGGCGGGGCGCGCCGTCTGTCCAAAGAGGCTCGCAGCGATCCGACCCGCTTTTTTCGTTTTGCTCCTGCGTTCTCGAATACCGAAGGTGCTGCACTCGCAAGGATTGCCACGCGCGACGGCACAGTACCGCACGAGGACATCTCAACCGGAGTTGCCGAGTTGATCTCCAAGCTGGCCCAGCCCACGGCCTTCTATGTGCGTCTTGTGAATAGAGGTCATCCAAAATTCAATGCTGTGGAATCGTTCTTCCGTGATGTTGTTGATCCGGTCGTGGTGGAAGCAGGCCTCACTCGCGTGGAAATCGGAACGGATGCGAGCGAGCACGCCTTCATGAATGTCGCCATTTTCGAGAGCCTCCATTTCTCTTCAATGGCAATCGTCGATGTAACGGGTGAACGGCCAAACTGTTTCATCGAGCTCGGTTACGGCCTCGGCACCCAGAATCGAGTGCTGGTGACGGCGGAGGACGGGACCAAGTTGCCTTTTGATCAGCAAATGATACCGTGTCATTTCTGGAACCCGATCGCCACCGTGGCCGAAAGGAAGAAGGCTCTCGTTGAGTTCTGGGAGAAGAACATCAATCGGCCGCCAATCATAAAAGGGGAATAGAGACGACGCGGAGGCACATTGAAGGAAATTTATATATCTGTTGATGTCGAGGCGGCGGGGCCAGTTCCGGCAACCTATAGTATGCTGTCGCTCGGCGCTGCCGTAGTCGATGACCCCAAACAGACGTTCTATGTCGAACTCACGCCCATCAATGATCAGTTCGTGCCGGCAGCGATGGAGATAGTCGGCAAGACACTGCGGGAGTTTGCGGAAAATGGCCGCGACCCCAACGATTCGATGCTTGCCTTTCGCGAGTGGCTCGCGCTAGTTGCGAAGACGGGAAAGCCAATATTTGTCGGCTTCAACGCGACTTTCGATTGGGCATTTGTTAACTTTTATTTCCACCACTATCTCGGTGAGAACCCATTTGGCTTTGGCGGCATTGACATCAAATCGTACTACATGGGAATGAGTGGCTGTACCTGGGATGACACAAGATCGAGCCGCATTTCGAGCGATTTCAAGGGGTCGGCCCCGCATACGCATAACGCGCTTGATGATGCCATCGAGCAGGCTGTGATGTTCCGCCGTATGAGGAAGAAAACAACGAGGACGTGATGCGACGTTTCAGTACCGGCAATCTCGACAACTTGGGCAAACAATTTAGCATTCCAATCACTCCCGACAATGATGGCTATTTAGGAAGGGAATGTCCGGCACAGGACTGCCTCGGATACTTCAAAATCACGCCGGGCACGGGTGTCACAGGGCCTGCACCCTGTTATTGTCCCTATTGTGGTCATAAAGGCGAGAGCAATACGTTTTTCACCCAGGAGCAGATTGAATACGCGAAGTCCATCGTCTTAAGAAAAGTCACGGACGCCATCCATAAAGACCTGAAGTCTCTGGAATTTGAGCATAAGCCGCAAGGCCTGTTTGGGATTGGCCTCAGTCTCAAAGTACAGAGATCAGCACCGCTGCCGATCCGCTACTACCGTGAAAAAGAACTCGAAACGGCGATCACCTGTGACAGCTGCACCTTACGCTATGCCATTTTTGGTGTCTTCGGTTGGTGCCCTGACTGCGGCGTCCACAATTCGCTGCAGATCCTGGTCAAAAATCTCGAACTTGCGCGGAAAGAGCTGGCACTGGCAGCGACGGCAGAAGCAGACCTTGCCAATTACCTGATTGGAGATGCGCTTGAGAACGCAGTATCCGCCTTAGACGGCTTCGGGCGGGAGCTACTACAACGCAAGTCAATTGAGATGCGCTTTCAAAATCTTGCAGCGGCGAGGCGTAAGGTTCAGGACGCGTTGGGCTTCGATTTTGCAGATGCGTTACGTCCAGACGAATGGGCCGCGGCATGTCGCGCATTTCAGAAACGTCATCTACTTGCGCACAAAATGGGAGTAATCGACGAAGACTATGTTAAGAAAGCGAATGATCCAGGAGCAATTCTCGGGCACCGCGTTGCTCTCAACCAAGCAGAGGTCGAGGCGTCCATTAACATCGTCGAGCTTTTGGGACGCCGCTTGTTTTCAGGCGTACTTCCCTGAGCGCCCTTTTGCCTGTTGGAGGACTCTTTCAAATGGCAGCTTCGATTCTTGATTTGTTGAACGTGCCGCCCGAACTTACGTTGGAATTTCTCGCATCATTTGCGCGTTTTGAATTTGCACTCAAGAGAGCAGGCTACGCTCTAGGGGACGATACCAAGGTCATGCCAGACCGGGATAGCTTCGCCCGAGATGTCGCACAACTCGGTACCGATCGTTACTTGGCCTTCAATAAGCCGATTGCAGACGATAAATTCCTTCCCCGAATCCGAGATTGTATCTCAAATCTTCGGGCGCAAGAGTGGAAAGAGGCGCTTTGATGAGGACCATCTTCGTGGCTCCGAGCGTTTTGGGTGGTAAGGAGGTTAATCGTCTTATCACTTCAGCCGAAGTTGCAGGTGCCCACCTGCTCAGCCGAACGGGACGTAGTCTCAATTTCTGATTTGTCTGGCAACCAGCTTTTTGCGCGACTCGTTCCATACCGCGGTTCCGCCTACGCCGTCGGTACCCGGGACACCCTCTGGGCTGAGCGCCCGACCGAGTAGCTATGTGCTCCGCCTGGCCAACTCAAATTCCCTCGTGAACCGGTTCAACCTTCCGGCCCGTGCAAGGGCAAACAAAAACCGGCCTTATATTTCTTATCCGGCCGCTAATTAACCGTCAAGTGAATCGTGGTTGAACGTTGCACGCCGGCAGAGCTACCAGTAATGGTCATATTGGAGGCGCCTGCGGGTGTTCCGGTCTGTGAGCGCCTTTTGGTTGTTGACACCTGCAGCGTTGACTGCACGGATGTGCTGCCGGGCGTGACTGCAGCCGGTGAGAACGAACAGGACGACAACGCCGGCAGGCCAGAGCAGCTCAGGGCAACAGATGAATTGAAGGCAGATCCCATGGAACTCACGGTGACTGTGTAGCTTGCAATTTGTCCAGCATTGATCGTCGCGCTTGAAGGTGATCCGGAGAGCGAAAAATCAATTCCTGTTCCGCTCAGGCTAGCGGTTTGAACATTCCCGCCGAGAGAATTATCGATAATACTCAATGATCCGGCGCGGCTGCCCGGTGCGCTGGGCGTGAAAGTTACGTTAATCGTGCAGCTGGATCCAGCAGCCAGGCTGCTGCCGCAAGTATTTGTTTGGGTAAAGTCGCCCGTGATACTGATACTGCTGATGGCGAGCGTGGCTGTGCCGTTATTGGTTAAAGTTGCAGCTTGCGCGGTGCCTGGGGTGCTCACCACCTGATTGGCAAAACTCAAGCTCACCGGCGAAAGCACGGCTGCCGGAGCTACCCCGGTGCCTGCCAAGGTGACAGGAGATACGACTGCGCTGCTGTTGCTGTTAAGAGAAAGCGTTCCACTGCGGCTTCCAGTTGTGGAAGGAGTGAACGTCACGCTGATAGTACAGCTGCCGCCAGCCGCCAGGGTGCCGCCGCAAGTATTGGTTTGAGCAAAGTCGCCAGTCGCCGTGATCCCGGAAATCGTGAGAGGACCGTCTCCGCTGTTCGTGAGCGTAACCGCTTGGGCCCCGCTTGTGGCGCCAACCAACTGGCTGGCGAAAGCAAGGCTAGCCGACCACGACGCGCTCGGCGTTGTGCCGTTTCCTGAAAGCGTGGCTGTAGGAACTGCTCCGGTAAAGTCACCCCCTACTGTTAAAGTTCCGCTTCTTGGGCCATGGGTCGTCGGAGTGAAGGCGATAGTTATGGTGCAACTGATTCCGGGTGCCAGAGACGTGCCGCAATTATTGGTTTGAGAAAAGTCACCGGTGGTCTGGATCCCGCTGAGGTTAATCGGCACGGTGCCGTTGCTGAACAACGTGACGGTTTGCAAGGCGCTGGTGGTTCCAACCACCTGGTTCCCAAATGTAAGAGCAGTGGTCGAAAGAACTCCCGTACTGGCATCGGGCGTCCCGGAGAGACTGACCGATGATGGAGTTGCCTTGAAGTCACCACCAATCGTCAAAGAGCCTACGCCGGACTGGGTGTTCGTAGGAGCGAATACGACGGAAACGGTGCAACTCGTTCCCGGATTGACCAGCTCAGTACAGTTATTAGTGATCTGATAGGGTCCTGGGAACGACAACCCATTGATAAAGAACGCGAATGCGCCAGTGTTGGTCACGGTTACAAGTTGTGGAGCGCTTGCGGTGCCCTCTCTTTGATGGCCGAAGTCTAGACTCGCCGGTGAAAGCGTGGCTGTGGGCATGACTCCGTTTCCGGTGACGCTGGCGCTGCTGTTCATGTCTGCTGAAACCGTAAGGGATGCTATCTGAATACCCACTGAGCGCGGCACGAAACTCACGTTGATGTTGCACGAGGCCCCAACCGCGAGGGTTGCCGGGCAATTGTTCGTCTGGTTGAAATCCTGTGGTACGGCGATACTCGAAATAGTAAGTGCAAGATCGCCCGTGTTCTTGTAAGTAAATATCTGCGCGTTCGTGGTGGTATTGACCGGTTCATTCCCAAAATCAAACGATGCCGGGCTAATGGACGCCGCAAACGCCTGGCCGGTACCCGCCACGTTCACAACTGGAGCAGGAGAAGTGAAGTTGCCCTGCAAAGTTACAGAGCCAGTTCGTATGCCTCGTGCTGTCGGCGCGAAGGTGACATTTACTGTGCAGTTTGCTCCCACTGCAAGTGAAGCCGGGCAGGTATTGGTCTGGGCAAAATCACCGCTGATACTCACACCCGTGATTGTGGCGGGAAGGTCACCTGAGTTGGTGAAGGTGACCGCGTGTGCGGCACTCGTGCTATTGAGCGGCGCTGCAGCAAAGGAAAGAGATGCCGGCGATACTGTTGCCAGGGTGGCTTGGCCGGTTCCGCTCAACAAAACTGCTGGAGGGTTGCCCGGAGAGCTGCTGGTAAATGAGAGCGTTCCTGTGCGAGTCCCGCGAAGCGTGGGAGTAAACGTGACATTCACAGTGCAGCTTCCGCCCGGCGCCAACGATGCTCCGCAGGTGTTGGTCTGAGCAAAATCGCTATTGATCGTGATTGCGGTGATTGCAACGGCAAGGTCGCCTGTGTTGGTGAAAGTAACGGCCTGTGCTCCGCTGGTCGTCGCAAGAGCAGCGGAAGCAAACGCCACCGAGGCAGGTGATGCTGTAACTTGCAAATTCTCCCCGGTTCCGCTGAGGTTGAGCGACGGTCCCAGGCTTCCGAACAAGTTGCCGGTTACAACCATATTGGCCTGGCGCGTCCCAGTGACGGACGGACGAAAGGTGACGTTAATCGTGCAGCTTGCTCCGATGGCCAGAGAAGTGCTGCAGTTATTCGTCTCGGTGTAGTCGCCGCCCAGGCTAAAGATCACATTTGTGAACGCCATGGTCCCGCTGTTCGTCAGCGTGACGCTCTGTGGGGCGCTGGTGGTCCCAACGAATTGCGGAGCGAACGTCAACGAGGAAACGGAGAAGACCGGATTCGGCCCGATTCCGTTTCCAGTAACCGTGATTGGCGCAATTTGCGTTGTGGAGTTCGAATTGATGATCACGGAACTGGTGCGAGTTCCCAAGACTGTAGGAGCAAATGTAACGCTCACCTGACAGCTACCACCGACGGGTATGGAAGCCCCGCAGCCGTTGCTGGCAGAGAAATCGCCGGTTGCGGTGACACTGCTGATAGTGAGAGACGCGTCCCCGGAGTTATTAAGAGTGATGCTCTGGCGAACGCTGGTTGTACCAACCTGCTGGTCAGCAAAAGTCAGAGTAGTGGGCGAAACCGTTGCCTGAATGACCTGGCCTGTGCCACTCAAATTCACCAGCGGAGGATTTCCGGTGAAATTTCCAGTGATGCGTAGTGTGCCGGTCCGTGTCCCGCGCGCGGTCGGCTTGAAAGTAACGCTCGCTGTGCACGTGGCGCCGACAGCCAGCGTGGTTCCACAGGTGTTGGTTTGAGCGAAATCTCCCGTGGCTGATACTCCGGTGATCGAGATCGGCAGGGAACCCGTGTTCGTGTACGTCACCGACTGCGCCGCGCTGGTGGTGCCCAAGAAAAGTGTTGGGAGTGTGAGCGAAGACGGAGACACGCTGGCCTGGGCTGCTTGTCCGGTGCCGGTCAGATTGACCCCCGGTAGACCGTTGAAATTGCTGACCAGTGTGACCGACCCGGGTTGCGTGCCATCGCCTGTTGGCGTAAAGAATATATTGATTGTGCAACTCGCGCCCGCTGCCACCGATGTGCCGCAGTCGCCGTCCCTCTCAGAAAAATCGCCATTCATCACGAAGCCGGTGATTGCAAGCGGCGCGTTTCCGGTGTTGCTGAGAGAAACACTCTGCGCGGCACTTGTCGTGCCGTCCAGTTGAGCCCCAAACGTCAATGAAGTTGGCGAGAATGAGGGGAGTGGGCCCAGTCCGGTCCCGGTCAGCGTCACTGGCGCAGCCGGAGGATTGCTGTTGCCGCTCAGCGTGAGCAATCCGCTGATTGGGCCGGGTATGGTGGGCCTGAAAAAAACACTAATGCTGCAAGAGCTTCCGGCGGGAAGGGGTTGAGGGCAGGTGTTCGTTAAGGTGAAGTTCGGTCCCAGTCCGATTCCGTAGGACAGGGGCGCGCTCCCTGTGTTACTCAGTGTGACGGCCACGCCCGTGCTCAGCGTTCCAACTTGTTGGGCGCCAAAAGTCAGCGAACTCTGGCTGAAGCTGGCGACTGGCACGGAATTAACCGTACCGATTAGAGGAATCACCACAACGCCTTGATTTGTGCTGACCGTAAGGTTTCCCTGGCCATTTCCAGCAGCTGTGGGAGTAAAAACCACATTGATGAGGCAAGCGGCGATCGTTGGTAGTTGTGATGAGGGAGTACACAGGTTGGTTTGTGAAAAGTCGCCGGTTATCCAAATGGCGTTTACTGTGAAAGGCGCCGGAAAAATCGGAGAAATAGCAACCTGCTGCGCTGCACTGCTGCTGCCCACGGCCTGTGGACCAAAGCCCAGGGATGGAGGCGACACCACCGGTGGATCGTCAATCCCCTGTCCTGTCAAAGCTACCGTAACAGGCGGGTCCGACGTCCCATAATCAACAATCAGCGATCCCGTTCTTGGACCGAGATGCCGCGGATTGAAGCTGACCGAAATGGAACAACTGATGAAACTGGAAACTGCGTTTTTGCATGTATTAGTCTGCTGAAAATCGCCGGTGGTTTGGATAGAGGCAATTGCAACGCATCCCTGCGCCGACTGACTAAATACAAACTGCGGTCCTGGTCCCACTTGTTCTGGGGAGCCCACTATCATCCCGCCAAAGTCCCAGCTTTGCGGTAGAGGGCCGGGGATGCCACTTCCGCCGCCCGCAAATTCATACGCGCCGAGGTCGATAGTGCCGGCACAGGTAACCGCATTTCCGGGAAGGATACGTCCATTCCCTTCCAGGTCACGATCGGGCAGCGCAGGCGGAGGGGTATTCCCGAAAAAGGAGTTCGTGCCCGTATCGACAGCTGGAGACGACGCTTGCAGGCTGTAATCCCCGGAACCAGAATTAGCGAATTGGGGATCTTGCGAAATGTTATCCGAAATTGAGGTCAGATCCTGGCAGTTGCCGTAAGAGATCCCACCGGCAGAGCTGAATACATCATTGAAGGCGAAAAGACCACTCATGAACCCGAAGCTGCAGGATACCGCGGAACTTCCACTCGAGTCAGTAATGATGTTATTGACGAACACCGTACCGTTATCGGCTCCACTCACGAACAAGCCGCTGCCGTTCGGAGAAAAGTTGTCAGCGATGGTGTTATTGACCAACTGGGTGCCGGGGAAAGTGCCCACAGAGGCATAGACACCGCCGCCTGAGTTTGCCGCGGAATTTCCCGTGATCAGGTTCTGGATCAGGTTTGCGCTGCCGCTGTTGATCAGCGCAATTCCGCCGCCGCTCGAAAAATTGGTGGAATTCCCTTGAATAGTGTTTGACGCAATGGTGGCGTTGGCTCCTGATACCGCGATTCCAGCACCATATCCACCGTTCGAAATCTGGTTGCCGGTGATCAGGTTATTGATCACTTGCACATTGCTGCCAGGACCAATCCAGATGCCCGCGCCATCGCTGCTGCAGTTCGTGATGGTGTTGTTGCTGATGGTGTTACCTTTGATGATGGCCGAGCTAGTTTGCAGCTGGATGCCGGCTCCAGAACATCCGCTGTTTTCCGTGATGATGTTGTCTTGAATCGTTGGCGATGAGCCGAACAGCTGGATGCCGCTATTGGACGAATGCGTAATGGTGAAGCCTTTCAACACCGAACCCGGACCTTCGTTTTGAAAAGCGCTTACCGGGGTCTGAAAGCCCTGGCCGTCCAGCGTTGTGACCGCCGCGCCTGCAGTGCTGGCAATGGTAATGGCCTTTCCCTGGAAGCTAACTGGCTCAAAGTAAGTTCCCGGCGCCACCAGGATTGTGTCTCCATCCTGCGCCAGGCCGATGGCCTGCGATATAGAGAAGACTTCTGACGGCACGTGGAATATGTGGTTGCTTCCAACACTGAGAGCGGCGGTAACTTGTCCCGCGACTGTTCCCAGCGTGACAAAACCGCCGTAAGGTCCGGAAGAAACAGGGTCGAATATGACGTCAATTTCGCAGCTTGCGTTCACGTCCAGAACTGCTGGACAGGTGCTGGTGGCCAGGAAATTATCCGGGGCAGTCAAGGACATGAGTTGCAAAGATATTCCGCTGATATTTGTGACGGTGATGGCTTGTGCGGCGCTGGAAGTGTTTAGCGGCTGGTTGGCAAAGTTGAGCTGTTGTTGACTCAGGCTCACGATGGGAACTGTCCCTACGCCCATCAGTGAAGCGGTGACCGGTCCGCCGTTGGTATCAATTTCCATGCTGCCAGTGATCGGACCAAGGGTTGTGGGCGTAAACGCCACGTTCAAGGTGCAGCTCGTGCCTGCCGGCAGGAACCCATTACACGAAGGCGGAGTGGTCACCTGGAAATCAGGTGTGCTGAAAACAGAGCTCCACACCAGGTCTGTGGTCCCATTGTTGGTGAGCGTAACCGGCTGCGTCGCGCTTGCCACTCCCGCCGTCTGGCTGGGGAAGGTCAGCGACGCCGGTGAGAGATTCGGCACGGGAGCAGCTCCATCGCCGGAGAGAGGTACAGTGTACGTTCCCAGGTTGCTGACGACGGTAAGCACGCCGGTGCGCGGTCCTGCCGCTGTTGGCGTGAATTGCACTGTAATAAAACAGGCATTAGAACCGGGCTGCGAGCAGTTACTGAATTGCTGAAAATCTCCGGTGATTGAAATTCTGCTTACCTGAATTGGCTGCCCCACAATGCTGGAAATATTGAGGGATTGAAATTGTGCAGTCTGGATGGCCTGGATACCAAAGTTGAGTTCCGCAGGCGTCACTGAAGCTGAATTCAGGCCGACGCCCGACAACTGAGCAGTCAGCGCGGCAGTTGGCGCCAGCAAATTCACTTTCAGCGCACCCGCTCGAGCACCCGCAAGCGTCGGCGCAAAGGTAACCTGAATAGTGCAGCTATCTCCAGCGCGCAAAACAGAGCAGTTACTGGTCTGCTGATAGTCGCTGCTGGTGGGGCCGATCGAGGTGATCTGAGTGCACCCGCCGGTGCCGGTCAGCGTGACAGGCTGGGTGGAAAAGCTTTGAATGCCGATGTTGGCGAATCCGAAGTTGAGGCTGGAGGGCGCCAAACTGGCTGACCCTACGGAATTAAAGACTATCTCGTAGGCCCCAATATCAATAGATGGAACGCAAGCGCTACTACCGGCTGCGATCCTCGGATTCCCGTCCCGGTCCTGGGCCGGTAAGTCGAGCGCGAAATTATCGCCTGTGTCCACCAGAGGCGAGGCCGGCGAGAGGTGAAAATCTCCGATAGCGGGGTCAATAAACTGGGGATCCACCTGTACGTTACCGTTTGATCCGGTTTGATCAGAGCAGCTCCCGGCATAAGAAGCCGCGGGATTGCCCGCAGGATCACCGGCAAAACTGATCGCGTCATTGTTCAAGGCTACGGGGAAGCCAGTGAACCCAGTCATGCTGCAGAAGATGGCTCCGTTCCCCGTGAGATCGTAAAAGATGTTATTAAAGAGATTGACTTGGCCCGCGATGCCATCCAGTTGCATCTGGCTTCCCTGCTGCGCCTTGTTCAGGGCCACCGTATTGTTCACCACCATCGCACTGGAACCAGGAACAATCTGGATTCCACCACCCATGCTTGCGCTGTTACCGGTAATCAGATTGCCGGCAATAATGACGAGTGTCCCATCTGCATAAATTCCACCACCGGCTGCATCCGTAACGTTGTTCTGGATTTTGTTGTTGGTAATCGTCGTTGTGCCAACTGCATCGGTGAAGATTCCGCCGCCCGGAGCTCCCGGAGAGGTTTGATTCCCACTGATGGTGTTGTTGAGAATTTGGACGCTTCCCACGCCGTCCACAGCGATCCCGCCGGCAGTGGCGCCACCGGGACAGGTTTGTATGTTATTCGTGATGGTGTTTCGGCGGATGATCGCCGAACCATTCAGCACTGAGATGCCGCCGCCCTGGCAATTTTGATTGCCGCTGATGATGTTACCTTCGATGATCGGCGACGCCGAGAAAATCTGGATTCCAGATCCATTGACGAAAGTAAAACCCTGCAGAACGGCGCCATTACCCTCAGCATTTGTGAATTGTGCGCCCGGCTGCGACCCGCTATCCACGGTGGTTACGGCCGCGCCGTCAGAACTCATTACCGTGATGTTCTTGCCTTGGAAATTAATGGACGCGAAATAATACCCGGGTGCCACTACCACGCTGTCGCCATTCTGCGCGGCGAGAATCGCGCTCTGTATATCCGGCGCGTCCGCGGGAACATGAATGGTGTTCTGGGCAAAGCCGACGGAAGGCGCCAAAAGAAACAGACACACACTGGCCCGCAGGAAGGCACGGCACACGTACGCTTTCATCAATCGATCTCCGTATTAAAACGAGTGAAATAGTTTGTGGGGGTGATCGGATGGATTCTAAGTGGATCTGCTGTAGAAAATAAATTGAATACTAGAGTATTTATAATCGAGTGTAGCGAGGCTTTGGTAACTTAGGACAGGATTACATTCAGAGGATTTTGCGCAGGGAGCACGACGCAAGATTAATGGTTCCTAGCTTGAAGCGATGACAATGCCTATGGCACAGTTCTTTCTACAATTACGCATTCCGGGAAAGGCTTGTCTTTCGCCAACTCGCGCGCGTAAGGATCTCTCTTGCCCTCGGTCGATCCCCTGACCTATGACGCAGAACGGCAAGTATCGCCGTCTACAGCCGTGTTGACGAACCCGGTCCAATATCCGTTCACGTCTTTTTTCACCAGCAGATCATCGGTTTGGCCGCTCTTCACAACCGCCTCCAAACGTCCCTTTCAGGTAGACAGCCTCGCCATCGGTGCGTAGAAAGCAGGTAAAATTCGCCTCCCTACCCCCCAGCATCAGCAGTGCGGCTCCAGTTCTATCCAATGACGCTGCTTGCGTTTTCAGTGGGGGCTTACAGCACGCATCCAGTGACGGACAGCGGCACGCGATAATGCGCGGCGGCGCCAACGGAGGAGCCGGCCGGCATCTCTGGCCACCGCGGCTATACTAGCGCGCCACGGCGATCGGCTTGGCTCCGGTGCTTGATCCGGTCGAGCCGTGTAGTTCGTACTGACTCAAAGCCGCAGAATTTCAGAACAGCGTTTTTAAAGCAGCTAGTCCGGCGCTTTTGTAAAAAAGTCGGTAAACCCACCCCCGGAGCGTCCATGGTGGTGATCAGGTCGGCTGTTTTTCCGGCCAGTAACCCGCGATAGTTTTCTCCGACTTCTTCAAACGCCTCTCCCGGGCGCAAGAATCCGGTCGAGAAAGCCTTTTAATACAGCCGGCATCATCCCCCACCATGTTGGGAAAATCACTACAACATGATCAGCCGCCAGAAAGTCTTCTTTCGCCTGGGCCAATGGGGGGTTGCAACACTTGCTGGCAAGGTGATGCTGGTGCAAATTGGGATCGAATGGCAATGCGGCAAGGTCAACTTGCTGCGGTCAATGCCATCGGTTTTCAAGGTGTTCTCCGCGTAAGATCGCGCGAGCGCGTGGCAAAAACTGTCCCGCCTCGGGTGGCCGATAACAATGAGTACATGCATTTTTCAGAGCAGGATTGAAGACGCCTTACTCAGTGCTCAGTATGATGTTTGCCCTCACCCGCGGTGCTCTCTCGCACTTTTTTTGTTCCCCGCATTCCTCGACAACGCACGCGAGCGCGCAGCCGAGCGGCCAAAGGCACAAGCGCTGTGCTGAAACAAAGCGGCTCAGTGAGGCGATAACTGGCGCAGTCGCGCAATTCTCGCAAGCGAGACAATCCGGGGAGAAACCTCGAACGCAATGGCTCCAATTTGGAAATGGGGTTTTGCAGGTGCTCGAAAAGATTGGCTCCTCAGGTAGGACTCGAACCTACAACCCTCCGGTTAACAGCCGGATGCTCTGCCATTGAGCTACTGAGGAGTGGTTTTCTGGCGGTTGCTGGACAGAACAGCCAGTTTGAGTTGTCTTCATCAAGATAGCACAAAACCGGGTCCCGGTCAGCGGCACAGAGGCCAAATTAACGGAACTATTTGGCCGTCCCGTCTTTGGCTTTTGTTGAATTGCTAATCACGGACAGCGAAGCTGGCGCGGCTTTTCAGCCTTCCCATACAAAGGCATCAAATTTCCTGCGCGTGTCAAACCCAAGTTTGCGATAGAGTTCCACGGCGCCTGAGTTTGCTTCGGTCACTGTGAGACTCAGCGCAGAGAAGTTCCGCGTGCGCAGTTCCTGGGTGCAAAGCCCAATCAGCGACTCGCCTATGTGCTTGCCCCGGTGTTCCGGGAGAACGCACACCTGGGTGATGTGTCCCACGTCTTCGCGAACACGCGAGCAGAGCAAGAGCGCTGCAATGGAACGCGTGGGGCGATGCAGGGCGACAAACGAGGCGTGGCTGTCAAAGATTCCGCAGCCGGGGAAACGGACGATGTTGTTGAGAAAGCGCAGCGATCCATTCAGGCTGCGATACTGATCGTTGATCTCAGAGTCGATGTGGTTGCGGTAGGAAGTGGTGATCACGGCGGCAGCAGGCTGAAAATCAGCTTCCGTCCAGCGGCGAAACTCGATGTCAGCAGTCTGCGTGATCTGCGGCCGCGTCATGTGCAACAGTGGGAGCATCATGAAGAGGCGTGGATACTGGCGAAAACCTTCGGAAAGGAAAGGTTCGGCGAGCACACCGGAGTCATGGGGCAGAAGCTGCGCCTCAATGCGATGGACCCCCGGCGAGCGCTGCAAAGTCTCAATCACATGAACAGAGAGACGATGCTCCACGCTCTCGCCCTCAAAATGCATTGAGTTATCGGCAAAAAGGTCGCCGATCACGCCCTTGCTGCCTTCATATACAAAGAACGCATAGCCACCAATGTGGCCATTTTCAACCGCGGCAAATCCTGGCAGGATTTTGGAATCCACGTAGCGCAGGATCATGTCCGCAGACGAGCGGTAATCCCAGGACATCAGGTCGGCCCAAAGACGGGTCTCCCGCTCCAGCAGGGGACGAAGGTGGTGGGAATTGAAATGCCGCAGATCAAGGATTTCCACGCCAAAAGGGTGTTGTGTCCGAGATGCGTCAATCGGGGTATGGAGGCCCATGTCAACTTCTTCCCTGCCGCCTTCCGGATCCGCCTGCGTTGGCAAGAACCGGCCCTTTTCGTCCCGGACTCAAAAAATTGACATCGCCAACGAAATGGACGCCTCAGTACAACAATTTCAGCCGTACAGAGGGGCGAGGTATGAGTCTAGCCGTGCTCTGCTTTTTGCGCAAACCTTGCCGATATCAGAGGTACCAAGCTAGTAGGAACCTGCGGCGTAACCCGGCCCGTCTTTTATTTTACTCTTGCCAATCAAGTCGAGACGGCAACTTTGATTCGGGTTTGCGGTTTGAGCAAAACCCAAAAGCCGGCACCGGACGGGCTACTGCAACACTTTAAAGAACTCCAGCCGCTGAAACGCGAAACCGCCAACCGAGACCACCTTCCTATTTCCTACGCTGCTCTGTACAGCCTCCAGATCACCTTGCTTGGCGATGACCACATGCGTTTCTTCCGGAATAGGGTCGCGTCCGTACAGTTGGATCGGCTGGTTGCGGTAGAAGTTGAGACCGTACTCAAGCTCACGCTGGTGCGGAACATTGAAAATGGCAATGGGGCCGGAGTTGACGCCGAACGCACGCAGAGCGGCATCAACGGAGCGCGAGGATTGAGTGAGGTCAATCAGGTTGTCACGGACCGGGTTATTCGGCTGTGGTGGCGCTGCGGCAAACCGGAGGAGGAAAACCAGAGCGAGGACTACAGGCACAAGCGTGACAAAGTGCAGCACCCGCGCACCGCGATATCGCACAAGCAAGAGCACAGCACTGGCTGTAATGCAGGTTACAGCTATTACGGACGTCCAGGTGTCCTGTGTAAGATGCCGCTTCAGCATGAGCCAGGGTGCAATCAGACCTCCAGCCAGCACGGCTCCGCAAACCACAGAATGCAAAACGAGTTTGATCCGGTCGATTTTTCCCTGAACCTGCAAATATCCAGCAGTGAGCAAAGCGGCGGGCGGAATCGCAGGCAGGATATAGCCCGGCAATTTGGAGCGGGAGACGCTGAAAAACACAACAGGCACAAGGACCCACAACATCAGGAACTGATCGAGCCATTCTGGATCTTGGGCGGAGTCATCCGCGGTGTTGCCATCACCGCGGCTGCGGATCACGTTCCATCCTTGCCGCAGAGCGTTCCATACAGCAGGGACGGTAAAAATACTCCACGGCAGCACAGAAACAATAAATACAGGGACGTAATACCAGAAGGGCTGCGAGTGCTGATACATGTTGGTGCCGAAGCGCTCCAGGTTGTGCTGCAGGAAGAAGACGCGGAAAAACTGCGGCACTTTGACCTGCACGGCGACGTACCATGGCAGTGCGATGGCGAAAAACAGGATAAACCCAGGAATCCAAAGACTGCGGACAAAGATCCGGCCATCGCGGCGCAAGGCAGCATAAGCGGCAACAATCAGAACAGCCAGAGCGGGAGAGACCGGGCCCTTGGCCAGAGCGCCGACCGCGAGGAGCGCGTAGAAGAAGCCGAGCCAAAGCTTTTGTCCGCTTTCATGCCAGGCCCACCACGCCAGCATGGCGGCGGAGAGTGGCGCGGAGAGCTGCATGTCAGTGGATGCGCCTCGGCCAAATCCGATAACCGCAGCGCAGGACGCCGTAATCAGCGCTGCATCCAGCTCGCTTCCCGGGCGAAACCGTCGCATGAAGAACAGAATGGCGATTACTAATCCGGCGGCAAAGATGGCGGACGGAATGCGTGCCGCCCAATCATGCACCCCGAAGACGCTGTAGGCGATCATTTCCCGCCAATAGAGCAGTACCGGCTTTTCCAGCCAGGGCTGGCCGTTGATGGTGGGCACAATCCAGTCATGCCGTGCCAGCATCTCTCGGCCGATCTGAGCATAACGGGGCTCATCCGCACCCACCAGACCAAACGCTCCCAGGCCAAAGAAGAAAAGAAAACTACAAACGGGCAGTACTATCAGGAATTGGAGCAGGAGGAGCTTGGCTGAACGGCTCATTTAGAGCTCATTGTGGCATGCGCGTGCGGAGTTCGGTAAGCACGCGTTCAATGGCGGCAGCTTCCGGACCCTCAAGGGAGAATCCGGAGGCGCATTCGTGCCCTCCTCCACCGAATTTCTCTGCAAGGGCGGCCACGTTAACGGCGCCTTTGCTGCGGATGGAAACGCGTATGCGCTCATTGGCGATTTCACGGAAAAACACCGCCACCTCAACACCGGCAATGCCAAGCGCGTAGTTGACCAGGCCTTCGCAATCTTCATCGATTGCTCCGCACTGCTCTATATCGCGCCGGCTGACGCTCATCCATGTAAACGCGTTTTCGTGCTGAAGAGAGCTGAGCGCCATACCCAGTAAACGCATTTTGGCGAGCGGGCTGGAGAAATAAATATTATGAGCAATCTCTGCCGGCCTGGCTCCATACTGCACAAGGCACCTGGCGAGTTCAAAGGTGTGGGCATTGGTGGAGGAATAACTGAAAGAGCCTGTATCCGTAAGCACCGCAGTGTAAAGGCAGGTGGCAATTTCCGGCGTGATCTTCACGTTGGCGGCCAGGGCAAGCCGGAAAACCATCTCGCCTACTGCGCAGGCGTGGGGATCAATCCAGTTCACCTGCCCCCAGCCGCGTGAACTTGCATGATGATCAATGCTGATAATGAAGTAATTTTCAAGGCCTGGAAGTCTGGTACGCTGCGCGCTGTCACATTCAAGAACAATGGCCGCATCATGCGTGCCATTCAGGGACAGGCCGGCAGAAACCGTATCAGCATAAGGAAGAGGCTGATAAAGAAAAGGAACGTGGTCGGCAAGTACGACGTCTGCCCTCTTCCCCATGGCACGCAGGACCTCAGCCATGGCCAGTGAAGAGCCTACGGCGTCGCCATCCGGACGCGCGTGCGAAGTCACAACAAAACTGCTGCGCTTTTCGATTTCCTGCAACACCTGCTGCAACTGGTCCATGTTCGGCCTATTTCTTGCGTTTTTTGATTCGCCCCAGCAACTCATCAATGCGCGCGCCGTATTCTTCTGAGCGATCAAGGAGAAAAGTCAGATCGGGAACATGGCGCACGCCAAGTCTTTCCAGCAATTCCCGCCGGATATAACCTTTTGCGGCATTCACGCCTTTAAGCGTCTGCTGCTGCTCACGCTCGTCGCCCTGTACCTGCAGGAAAACACGCACACTTTTCCCGTCAGGGTTCAGCAGTACCTCGCTCACGGTGCACAGCGCGATCCGGGGATCACCCAATTCGCCCTCTACAATGGAGCCGATCTGTTCTTTGAGCGCCTCAACAATGCGCTCCATGTGGTGCTGCCTGCCACGTTGTTCCGGCATTTTCTGCCCCGGCGAAAAACTTTAGAGGATATCAGAGAAGGTGCCCGGAAGGAATAGGAGAGCTATTGAAAGTCCGGTGCGAATCCCATTCCGGTTCTGGGCCTCCGTCTGGGGACTCATTCCAGATTGGGTCAGCTCTCAAGGAAGTCGAGGAATGAGTCCACTATCTCTCCTCCGGCGTTGTTGGCCGTACGGGCGGCGTCACGTTCCACGTTGCGCATAAGCCCTTCAAGGTAATCACGGGAATCAGAGATGCTTACCACTCCGATGGTGGCCCTTTGCCACAGGTCCGTGGCATCAATCTCAGCCACCGAGACGTTGAAGGTGTTCCGCAGGCGGTCTTTGACGCTGCGCAGCACCTGGCGCTTGTCTTTGAGGGAGTGGGCGGCTTCTATATGGATTTCGAGACTCAAGTAAGCGATCGGCATTGGCTTTAGCAATTTTCTGCTCGGAAAGGACAGACGCTATTTCGTCCAAAAACCTTCCCGGTCGTATTCCCTGATGGCCTGCAATTCTGCAGTTGTGGGCTCGGGGGTGGTTTTTACGTCAGACGCGATGTCGACGCTCCATCCGGTATTTGTTTTCACGTCCTCTACCGTAACTCCGGGATGGAGAGTGGAAACAAACGCCTGGCCGGATTGGTTATCAAAACGCAGTACACACTTGGTTGTAATCACTGCCGAAGGACCGCCGCGGAGCAAACCCATGCTCTTGCGCCATCCCGGACCGTTGCCGTTACCCGGGCTTGTAATGTAGCTCACTCTTTCAGGGAGCCGATGCCGCGAGTGCTCGAGCAGAGCTACAAAGCGGTGCGCGAGAGAAGCAATGTCGCAAGCCCCACCTGATCCGGGCAGGCGCACCACTCCGTTCTGCCCTTCCACCTGTGTGGAGTTGAGATTGCCATACTTGTCCACTTCAGCTGCGCCCAGAAAGCCAAGATTTACCCGGCCGGATTGCAGCAGGGCCATGACGCCCATCATGTCCAGGCATTGAGTGGCTCCTTTGATGTTGGGCGGATCGGCCATGGTGTAAATCAATTCCGGGGAAGGGGTGCTGCGGATGACTCCATTTTCAAACAGGCCCACGGCATTGGGTGCATGCGTTTTCTTGGCTACGACGAACGCGATCAGCGGTAGCCGCATGCCGACGAAGACAACTTCGGCGTCTTTAATCTGGCGCGCCGCGCTCACGACCATGAGTTCAGAGAGGGTGTAATTCATGGGTACTTGGTACTTGTCGATCACAAATTCTACGTGAAATAACGAAAACAAAACCGGACTGGCAGCCCGGTTTGTGAAAGTCGTGACAAGCCGACCCAAATACCAAGTACCGGTCTCAAGCTACCGCATTGATCGCATTCTTCCTGACCTCCCCGATCGTGAGCAGCGGGTCCTTAGCGCCGGCCCGCGGAGCGATCCACTTCTTTTCTGAGCCGATGATGTCCATCAGCAGTTTCTTGTCGCCGGCGGTCGGCATCCACTCGGTCTCAAACTGCGCCCGGTATTCCTTCTCATCCATCTGCTGTCCGGTCCTGGGATGGAAGAACTGGCCTTTCCATTTGCCGATGTTGCGGTTGAACTTGATGTCCGGGCAGTACAGCTCTTCATTGCCCGGTTTCTGCGCAGCGCTGATACGCCTCACCAGCGTAGCGCATTCGTCGCGATAGAGATGCCGGTTGTAGTCGTTTAGATCGTCCAGGTCCGGAGAGTTGAGGTTCTTCGGCTCGTCATAGCGACCCTTTAATCCCCAGGTGTAAGCCCAATGCGCGGAAGATGAATGATCCGTGCCGAACAGATCGTAAGAACTCGAGATCCATTTGTTGAGGTACTTCTGCATGAGCCAGTGCGGCACCACACCGGCTTCAGCGATACGAGCGAGGCCTGTGTTGCCGGTGCCCATGTGGAAAGCTTCTTCGCGCAGCATGTAACTCATGGACCGGCCGAGAGGGGCGAAAGCCGAGTACTTCAACATCTGCAGTTGGAACTTGCCGTCGCGATCGACAAAGTCGGTGAAGGCAAAAAAGTCCAGCCAGTTGTCACACTCCTCATTGAAGCTGCCCAGCAGGCGCTTGTTCTCATATGCGCGGCGCTCCAGCATCTTCTTGGCTTCCACTTTGCCGGTCTCCCCGAAGAACTCGATCAGCAGGGCGCACATCTGCCAGCCGTGGCGCATTTCTTCGATCATCACGCGCGTCAGGGCCGAGCGGTCCCAGTCCGTTGGAGCCGACTCAAACAGATAACGCTGCTGCTCCACGCTGGCGAACTCGGTATCGCCCTGGTACACGATCAGGTTCATCAGGGCATCACGCATGTTTTGCGTGGGAATCTGGCGCAGGTTCTCCCATTTGTCGCGGCCTTTGTAGTAGCCGAACGTGATCTCGTTGGTCTCAATCTGACCGTAGAGGGTGTCAAATTTAAAATCCCTGATGTGTTCCCGTTCAACGCCGACTTCTTTGCGCCATTCGTTGAACACGCCAACCCAGTCACTGAAGGTTCCGATTTTATGTATTTTTCCAGGCATGAAAACTCCGTTTTTTCTATCGCTTCGCTCCAAACCGCTGGAGGCTTCTCACGTGATCACATTTCCAGCGCTTGAAGCGGCGCGGTCCGGCGCGCAAGTCGGCCTCACCGCTTATTCAAGTGCTTTTAGCTAACGGTTCATAGCTAAGAGCTAATGCTGCTTTTCACAAATTCATCCACACGGTCTTCAACTCCGTGTAATGCTCAATCGCGTGCATTCCCAGTTCGCGGCCAAAGCCCGACTGCTTGAATCCGCCGAACGGCAATGCCGCATCCATCAGTCCGTAGGTGTTGATCCATACCGTACCCGCTTTCAAACGCCGCGAAAGCTGGTGGGCCTTCTTGATGTCGTTGGTCCATATGGCGGCGGCAAGCCCGTACGGGTTGTTATTGGCGAGCGCAGCGACCTCCTCGATATCATCGAAAGTCAGGGTCGCCAGCACGGGTCCAAAAATCTCTTCCTGGGCGATCTTCATATCGTTCTTCACGCCGCCGAAGATCGTCGGCTCAATGAAGTAGCCGTGATCGCCATTAACGGACGCCCGCTTCCCGCCGGACAGCACGGTTGCGCCCTCTTTCTTGCCCGCTTCAATGTAGCCCAGCACCGTGTCCATCTGCTTCTGGCTGACAATGGCGCCCAGGCGAGTCTTGGGATCGAGCGGGTCACCCAGCTTGATCTTCTTGGCGTACTCCACCAGCTTGGTGGTGAACTCGTCTTCCACCTTCTTTTCCACGAACAGCCGTGAGCCTGCGCAGCAGACTTCGCCTTTGCCGTAGAAGATTCCGTTGATCGCGCCTTTCACGGCGGCGTCCATCTGCGAATCAGAGAAGACGATGTTCGGTGACTTCCCGCCTAGCTCCAGCGTCACGCGTTTCAGCGTGTCGGCCGAAGAGCGCATGATCTCTTTACCCACGGAAGTCGAGCCCGTGAACGCGACCTTGTCCACGCCCGGATGCTTCACCAGGGCCTGTCCCGTTACCGGACCACCGGTAACAATGTTCAGTACGCCTGCCGGCAATCCGGCTTCAAGGCACAACTCTCCAAAGCGTAATGCCGTCAATGAAGTGTCTTCTGCAGGCTTCAAAACCACGCAGTTGCCGCAGGCCAGCGCCGGTCCCAATTTCCAGCTCGCCAGCAGCAGTGGGAAGTTCCAGGCGACGATCGCGCCCACCACTCCCACCGGCTCACGCAAAGTGTAAGTGAAGGCATTGTTGAATGTGTTCACCGTCTCGCCGTGGATCTTTGTTGCCCAGCCGGCGTAGTAGCGGAACACGTCCGCAACCATCGGCATATCGACGTAGCGCGACTCAAAAATCGGCTTGCCGTTGTCCAGTGTTTCCAGCTCCGCAAGCTCGTCGATGTTCTTCTCAATCAGATCGCCGATGCGCCACAGAATCCTTCCGCGCTCACTGGCCGACATCTTGCGCCATGGCCCAGCCGCATCATCAAACGCCTTGCGCGCCGCCGCGACCGCCTGGTCCACATCCTGAGCGCTTGCCTCAGAGATCTGCGTGAGCACCTCACCGGTCGCCGGATTGACAGTGTCGAATGCTTTCCCTGACCCTGTGTTCCACTGTCCATTGATCAACAGTTTTCCCGGTGCGACTTTTGCTTTGGTAGCCGTAAGCATGGTCTTCTCTTTCTGTCGCTGCGCTCCAAACGCTCAATTTTTTCGATAAGCTCGGAGCTTTTCAGCGCTCGTTGCAGCGCGGCTCGGCGCGCTTCGTCGGCCTCGCCGCTGATGATCAATCGTGGATTTGTGTCATCGCGAGACGAAGGATCTGTGTACTCGAAAGGTAATGCATAGATCCTTCGACTACGCGCCCATCTGTTCGAACTGCCTGAACCGATCGAGGCGCTTCGCTCAGGATGACACTTCATAACCCACCAGCTCTCAGCTAGTGGCTAGTAGCTATTTTGCCGTAAACGTTGCCGGCCTCTTCTCCACGTACGCGTTCAAGCCTTCCTTTGCGTCTTCGCTGGAGAACAGGCGCTGTTGCAGTTCGCGCTCCACTGCCAGGGCGGACTCAAGCGGAATCTCCCAGCCGGTCTGCACGCTGCGCTTGATGTTGCCTACCGCTTTTGCAGCCTTGTTCGGTGGTGTGAACTGGCGCGCATACTCCATCACGTTCTCCATGAAGCCCTCACGCTCGTAAATGTCATTGATGATGCCAAGTTCTTTGGCCTCTTCAAAGGTAAAGGTGTTGCCGGTCACCATCAATTCAATGGCTTTGCTCTTACCAACCAGGCGGCTCAGACGTTGCGTTCCGCCAGTTCCCGGCAGCACGCCCAAATTGATTTCAGGCAGGCCGATCTTCCCGGCATCGCGACGCGCAATACGCAGGTCGGCCGCCATGGCGATCTCCAATCCTCCGCCCACGCAGTGCCCATTGATGGCTGCAATCACCAGCTTGGGCGTGTGTTCCAGCCGCAATAGCGTCTCATTGGCATGCAGGCAGAAGTAGTACTTGAAGGTCGGATCGACCGTGGACAGCATCTTGATGTTCGCGCCGGCGGAGAAGAACTTGTCCCCCGACCCGGTCAGCAGCAGCACATAGACATTGTTGTCCATGCGGGCTTTCAGGATGCACTCGTCCAGTTGCCGGTTCATTTCATAGGTATAAGTGTTGGCCGGTGGATCGCTCAATTCGATGACTGCCACGCCATCTTCAACGCGGTAATTCACCAGGGTTTTGGTTTCAGTTGCCGTAGTGGTGGCCATGGTTTGCTCGCTCCTTTAGATTCTCAAAAATCTGAATATCGTTTGTTCTCGACGTTGTTGCTGCTGCGCCTCAGTGCCTTCACTTACTGGGCGGCGACGGTTTCTTTTTGCCTTTGTCCCGGGGCAGTACGCCGTACAGGAAAATGCCGCTCATCTCATCCGCCAGCGACCGGGCGTTAGCGTCTACGCGCGGGTTGTGCCAGGTGTAGAACCAGTTCATCATGCCGAACAGGCTGAGCACGGCCAGCCGTCCGGAAAACTGCAGACCTTTTTCCCGTTTCAAATTTTCCAACAAGTCAAAACAGATGCGGTAATACTCGCGCTTGATGGCCCGAACCTCGGCCCGGCGAGGATCCTTGAGCGTCTCATCTTCATGCGACAGCACCTTCATGGCTTCTTTGTTGGCCAGGAAATACTCGAGATGGTTCTCAATGAAAATACGGACACGCTCTTCGGGGTCAGTTGATGCGCCAAGGCGTTCTCGCAAAGTGTCAATGATGCTGCGGAAGGTATGCTTCTGGATGAGGTACAACAGCTCTTCTTTAGAGGTAAAGTAGTGATACAGCCCCGCCAGGGACATTCCTGACGCACGGGACAGGTCGCGCATGGAAGCGCCTTCATAGCCCTTTTCACAGAAGATCTGGGCAGCATGCTCGAGCACCCGGGCAAGCTGACGGTCAAAGCGACTGTCCACGGTTTCACTCGCTGATTTGCGGCCATTCACGGCTCGACGCATGTTTACAGCAAAGGCGGAAGGCCGAATTTCTGCGGTTTCGAGGGCCATATCAGGTCAGATGCTGGCAAACTACCGAACGTTCGTTCGGACATTATGATTATGCCCGATGGCTCATGAAATCGTCAATTATGCCCAAAGTAAGAGAGAATCTCTTTGCGCGCGCTCCCGGAACCCGGGGTTCCGATTAGAATCTTGAGAGGTCCTTATGGTGTCTAATAGTGAGGGCTGTGGCCTCTTTGTTCATGATGATAAATCGCCTTTCGATCTTGTTTAGTCTCCTTCTCGTGGCTGGTCTTACATTCGCGGCGCCGGTGAGCGTACTTCCGCCTTCCTTCAATGGCTGGCAGTTGGATAAGTCTTCCCTGAAGTCTGGTTCGGACCCTGCATCAGCGGACGGCGCGGATGCACCAGTCCTGAAAGAGTACGGCTTCAATGATTTTGAGACTGGCACCTACAGGCGCAACGGCCGCAAGATGCAGATTAAGGTAGCGCGATTCAACGATGCTAGCGGAGCGTACGGCGCGTTTACATATTACGTGCAGCCGCAGATGCAGAAGGAAGATATTGGCGATGGCGCCGCTTCCAACAACAAACGCATTTTGTTCTTCCGCACCAATTTGCTGGTAGATGCTTCACTGGAACAGGTGACAGCGATGTCTGCTGCGGACCTCCGCGCTCTGGCAGACGAGCTTCCGAAAGTAAAAGGAAATTTTTCCGTGCTGCCCGCCCTGGCCAATAATCTCCCAAAGCAATCCTACATCCCTCAAACCTTGCGTTACGTTGAAGGTCCTGTAGCGCTCGAGCGGCTTGGAGTGCCTATCCCGGCTTCCCTCGTAAATTTCAATATGGGCCCTGAGCTGGTGTTTGCCCGCTACCGTAGTTCCAACGGCGAAGCGTACATGACGCTGATTGATTATCCGACGCCTCAGATTGCGGCGGAACGGCTCAAAGCCTTTCAAAGTGCGGGACTTCCCTCGGGCCCGTTCTACTTCAAGCGTAGCGGGCCGCTCGTGGTAGCGGTGAATGGGAACATTCCGCAGAGTGAAGCACTATCCCTGCTCGCTTCCGTCAACTATGACGCCGATGTCACCTGGAACCAGCCAACCAGACAAAATCCGCGTGACAATATGGGCAATTTGATTGTGGGAATCTTCATGCTCATTGGAGCAATCTTGATAGTTGCCCTGATTTTTGGCTTCGCTTTTGGGGGCGCACGGGTCCTGGCAAAGAAAATTTTTCCCAATCGCGTATTTGACCGTCCCGAGGATGTGGAAATCATTCAGTTGCATCTTAAGTAGCCCATAAGTATCTGAAAAATAGCGGCCTTACCTGACAGAAAGCAGCAAAGTGACAAAAAGTGTCATTTTGCGCCAGCTGTTGACGTTTTAATTAAGTGATTGAAAAGAAAGGCATTTATTCTCGAAAAATCCCTTGACACTGCCTTTCAGCCGCCCATAAGATTTTTTCCAGAAAGTTCTGATGGTTTTTTGAACCTCCGTTGGAACTATTCTCCCTTGAAAAAAAGGCCGTCCAGTTGCCGGACGGCCTTTATATTCCCACAGCCTTAGTTCGTGTCGATTCGCTCGAAACCACCGAAGAGTTTTGCTCCAACGACGAAGCACTCAGGCTGCTTTTCCATTGGGCTCAATGCGAATTGGCGGCTTCTGCAAACAACTGAGCAGGTCACGCGGTGCGCTTGGCCGGAGGTTTGCCGCGGCGGGCTTCCGCGTCCATGTCATAGGCTTTCTTGAGCCAGCGCTTTACTTCATCATCTATGTCATTCACTGAGTTGATCTCAATACGGTGAGTAATGCGATCTTTTTTAGCGAAGCCGCCGGTATCAATCAATCTCTTGGGGACCTTTGTATCTTTCAGGGCAAGACCAAGGTCGATGCGATCACGAGTGGAGGGCTTGATTTGCCCGAAAACGTGATTGCGATAAAAAGGGACCATGGTTTGACAGGGACACACCTTCACGTCCGCGCCAAGGCTGCGACCCAGTTTGAGCAGTTCCTCATAAATGGGAAGCAAGGCAGCTTTGCCACCAGAAAACATTTCTGCCACGTAGCGGTCGGCTGACACGAGGTAGGAATCCGGGCTGCCGTCGCTGCCTTTGCCGAGAGATTGTTCCACTATCCACGAGGCGTAGTTTGTACCCAGGCCATGCTTGGTCTTCAGCCACTCGCGCCGCTGCTTTTCATCCTGCGGCCCCTTCTGTTGGACCAGGAGAATCCATTCATCGAGTGAGCGGCCGGTTTTCTGCTTGAGTCCGGCAAGCGTTTTCTGCGCCATGAGCACACTGGGATGAAGGTCATAGCCGGCCTTGCTCCGGCTTGAAGCTGAAGGCATAAACCACCTCGCCCGAGTAGTTTACGCCCTTCGCCCACCACAACCGGGGCGGTTAGATGTGGACGGTCTTAAGAAAGATCACATTGCGATCCGAAATAAAAATTTTGTTTTCCTGAAACCAAAATCACTTCCGACGCTCAATGTCTGAGAGGGCTTATTCCGGGAGCTTCTCCCAAATTTTCCATGAAACAAAGAGGGTAACTCCCGTGAAGCGATTCAGAATCCCCCTTTCCCTCGTAGTCGCTACTCTTATTGTTGTTGCTGTTTACTCAGAAAGAAACCATCCAACCGCCCCTGCCGACCGTGCCAATCTGGAAAACGCTGAACGGCTGGCTAACCAGGGCCGCCAGATATTCCGCTTTGATACCTTCGGCGATGAAGATTTCTGGGGCGGCACACTGGGACTCCACAAAGCTATTGAAGGCGCCAAGTTTGGCGGCGTAGGCCCAGGCGTCTCACCTGCCACAGCATTGGCAGTCGGTTTGAAAGTGGACCAGGACGCTCTGCCGGCGTCTCTGGTGCAGGCGATCCAGGCCGGGAAGGTAGACCTCAATGATCCGGCTACAACGTTGGCGCTGCTTAAACTTAACGCTGTCCTGGGTGTGACCGGATTTTTCAACACTGACGGCTCGCTCAAATCCATTGGCATTCAATGCGCGCTGTGTCATTCCACGGTGGACAACTCATTTGCTCCCGGCATCGGCCACCGGCTTGATGGCTGGGCCAATCGTGACCTGAACGTGGGCGCAATCGTGGGGCTGTCTCCCAACCTCCAGCCTGTGGCTGATTTGCTAGGCGTAGACGTGGCAACAGTTCACACCGTCCTCAACAGTTGGGGGCCAGGCCGCTTCGATGCCGAGCTGTTTCTCGACGGCCACGCTTTTCGTCCTGATGGCAAAAGCGCATCTGTGCTGATTCCACCCGCGTTTGGGCTGGCCGGAGTGAACCTGCACACCTGGACCGGCTGGGGCTCAGTGACTTACTGGAATGCTTTTGTGGCCACCCTGGAAATGCACGGCAAAGGCAATTTCTCTGATGCGCGGCTGGATGATCCCAAGTTTCCTATCGCGCAAAAAGCAGGGTCCGCGCATGTCCACAGTGACGTTGACCTGATCACCTCAAAACTGGGCCCGCTGCAAGTCTATCAACTGGACATCGCTGCACCGCCCCCGCCCAAGGGCAGCTTTGATCCTGCGGCCGCGAAGCGAGGCGAAGCGTTGTTCAACGGCAAGGCACAGTGCAGCACCTGCCATGTTCCTCCGCTCTACACCGAACCGGGCTGGAACATGCACACGGCGGCCGAGGTTTGCGTGGATGATTTCCAGGCAAGCCGCTCTCCGGACGATCGCTATCGCACTTCTCCTCTGAACGGCCTGTGGACCCACACCAAAGGCGGCTTCTACCACGATGCACGGTTTGCGACGCTGAACGACGTGGTTGACCACTACAACAGTTGCATGAACCTGGGTCTCAGCAGCCAGGAAGAGGGTGATATCTCGCAATTTCTCCTCTCCCTCCCCAACAACAACCACCGCGATAATGATCGCGATCGGGACAAGGATCACGATCACGACAGAGACTGATCTGAATCGCGTTTGTTCTAAAACTGCCCGGGAGCAAAATCGCTCCCGGGATTTTTTATGGACGTGCTCGAATGATGCGATCGTCGCCGGGATGATTTGGAACTGTTGTGTGCAGGTTGCTGGTGCTGAAATACAGGAAGCCATCAGGGCCTTCCACCACGTCGCGAATCCTGCCAAAGCGGTTCTGCCACAGAATCTGTTCTGATTCCACGGTTCTGCCGCCCGGACCATTCAGGAACAACTGATGGACGTGATGGGCGAAGGTATTGTTGGCCAAGCCGAGCAGCGCAATGAGCATGCTGCCATCCCAGCCTGAAATTGTGGCGCCGTGATAGAAGGTTGCTCCGGAAGGCGCAGCGGTAACGGGAGTGAACAAGCGAATGGGATCCACGAAGCCGGGGTTATTGCATATTCCCACGCAAGTGGGCCAGCCATAATTGCCGCCGGCGAGAATGATGTTCACTTCATCGTTTGAGGTAGGACCGTGATCGGTTCCGTAGAGCTGGCCCGAGCCGTCAAACGCCAGTCCCTGCGGATCGCGGAATCCCATGGCGTACACAAACGGGTTTGCGGAAAAAGGATTGCCGGCTGCTGGAGTACCGTCCAGGTTCATGCGGATGATCTTCCCATTCATCGAAGTGATGTCCTGCGATGACGCCGGAGTATCGTGATCTCCAGTGCTGAGATAGAGCAGGTGGTCGGGTCCAACCTTCAGCCGTCCACCAGTATGGTCTTGCGCCTGGGCTCTGTAGTCGAACAGCACCGGGCCAAGCACGCCGGTGTTTCCCGTAATCTGCACTCGCGCCACTCGGCAATGCAGCCCGTCAGCGAGATTGCTACAAAAATGTACGTAAATGAGGCCATTCGCGGCGAAGGCCGGATCCAGGTCCATTCCGGTCAGTCCCGCTTCAAATCCCGGGGTTTGGGAATGGATGTCGAGCACGGGGGCTGCTACGAGGCCTGTGCTGTCAATGACGCGCAGACGGCCTGGAGGTTCGGTGAAGAAGAGGCGACCATCGGGGGCAAACGCCAGCGACCACGGATTGTCGAGGCCGGTGGCAACGTCTTCTGTATGCAGTGTCTTGTCATTGGCCACAGTGGGGGTGGGCGAGGGCGTGGGCGTTGGAGAGGGACTCGGATTGGGAGAAGGTGACGGGCTGGGAGACGGCGAGACACTGGGAGTAGGTGAAGGACTGGGGGTGGGAGATGCGGAAGGCGTGGGAGAGGCCGTAGGCGAAGGCGTTGGCGTGGGCGACGAGCCGCTTACACTGCCGCAGCCGGTCAGAGCGAAGATCAGAATGAAAACGGCTAACACATAAAAGAGCACTGTATTCGCATAGAGCAGATTGGAGCGGCGCATGGAAGACTCCATGAGGTGGATTCCAGAGGAAGGCTACGGTCGATTCAGATGCCCTGAGCGGCTGCTGTTTTGTCCGTAGCTGCTGCTGAAATGTAATATTCATGTTTTTGGCGGCCGCCGTGACCTTAGTCCGATAATGTCAGAGGAGTAATGACCGAGCGTTTCCATTTCGACAGCCTGCGAGAGCTTTTAGCCAAGGCGAACGAAGAGAAGTCCGGCGATCAACTGGCCGGCATAGCCGCTAGTTCGGAACAAGAGCGTGTAGCGGCGAAATATGCTCTGGCAGATACCACGCTGGAGCAAATCGTCAATAATCCAGTCATTGATCCTGACCAGGACGACGTGAGCCGCCTGACTCTGGACACACACGATCAGAATGCCTTCGCTCAGATCAAAAGCATGACTGTGGGAGAGTTTCGCGAATTCATCCTGAGGGATGAAACCAGCGGCGAGGACCTAAGCAGGCTCCGCTGGGCCATCACTCCGGAGATTGCTGCCGCCGCTGCCAAGCTGATGAGCAACAAGGATCTGGTGCTTGCATCCGCCAAGATCAGAGTGGTGACGCACTGCCGCAATACCATGGGCCAGCGCGGCGTGCTGGGAATTCGGTTGCAACCGAATCATCCTGCGGACGATATCGCCGGAATTTTGCTTTCGGCTTTTGACGGCCTGCTCTACGGCTGCGGTGATGCGGTGATCGGAGTGAATCCGGCAACGGATTCGGTGGAGACGGTGTCCGCGATTTTGCATGCATTGCAGCGGTTGATTGACGCATATCAAATTCCCACGCAGGCATGCTGTCTTGCTCATATCTCTACGCAGCTTGCCGCGATGAACCGAGGCGCGCCGGTGGACCTGCTGTTTCAATCGATTGCGGGAACGGAGAAAGCGAATGAGAGTTTCGGCGTCTCCCTTGAGATGTTGCGGGAAGGGCGAGAACGGATTCTTGAGCATCACAAGCAGAGATTCTCACCACGGAGGCACGGAGACGCGGAGAAAAGCGAAAATCAGACAGAGAAATCCGCTCTTGCGCCGGACCTTGAGCAGAATCACACGACATCTTCTTTGACGAGCATCCTTAACGAGAGTTGCGAGACCGAAGTTAGCCGTCCGGAAAAGGGCGATTCTACTGGAAATTCTCCGTGTCTCCGTGCCTCCGTGGTGAATGAGCAGCATGAAGCATTCACGAACGTTCCCAACGTGATGTACTTTGAGACCGGTCAGGGCAGCGCGCTCTCGGCGGAGGCGCATCACGGAGTGGATCAGCTCACACTGGAAGCGCGAGCCTACGGAGTCGCGCGGGTGTTTGAGCCGTTTCTGGTGAACAGTGTGGTGGGCTTTATTGGGCCGGAGTATCTCTATGACGAGCGGCAGATTATTCGGGCAGGTCTGGAAGACCATTTATGGGCAAATTGCTGGGCCTGCCAATGGGTTGCGACGTTTGCTACACCAACCATGCCTGCTGCGGACCAGAACTCGGCGGATAATTTGCTGATGCTGCTGGCCGCGGCGGGCTGCAACTACTTCATGGGTGTACCCGCCGCAGATGACGTGATGCTGAATTATCAGTCGACGAGTTTTCACGATGCGTTGGCGGTACGGAGGCTTTTTAATTTGAAGCCGGCGCCGGAGTTTCTGGAATGGCTGCGGAGGATGGAGATTTTTGAAGGAAATGAGCCCGCATTAGAGGGCTCTTCGCGAAGAACACTGACTGACGGCTTCAGGAAAATTCTTACCGCTGATGAACACTGATTGGACCTGATCTCCACAGATGCAAATCAGTTGAATCAGCGTTGATCAGCGGTATGGTTTTATGAACGAAAAGAACCCACTGAGCGGCGCGGGATGGCCGGACTTGATTGAGCGCATCAGGGCGCGCACGCCGGCGAGGGTGATGGTAGACCGGGCGGGCGCGGGCTATCGCACAATTACGCAGCTTGGATTGCGCGCCGCTCATGCTGCCGCACGGGATGCCGTGAGGGCGGAGCTGGATCTGGAGCGCGATCTGGGCAGGGAGTTTGTGCAACGCTGGAAAGTATTTGGAGCTGCGACGCAGGCGCAGTCGAAGGATGAATACCTGCTGCGGCCTGATCGGGGAAGAAATTTCTCAGAAGCTGCGGCGGAGAAAATCCGCTCGGCATGCCCGCACGCGCCCGAACTGCAGATCGTTATCGGCGATGGTTTGTCGGTTACAGCGGTAGCGACCCAGGTTCCGGTGCTGCTGCCGCTCATAGTCAAGGAAGCTGAGCAGCGCGGCTGGAAAGTGGGCAGGCCGTTTGTGGTGCGTTATTGCCGCGTGGGAATCATGAACCACGTGGGCGAGCAGCTGAAGCCCGAAGTAGTTGTGCTCTTGATCGGTGAACGTCCGGGACTGGCTACGGCGGAGAGCCTTTCGGCGTACATGGCATTCCGTCCGAGCAAGGGCGATAACGATGCACGCCGGAACCTGATTTCCAATATCCACAGCCGTGGTGTTTCGGTGGAAGCTGCCGCGGTCCGCATTGTGAACCTCGCCCAGCGGATGAAGGCACAGCAGATAAGCGGCACTGAGCTTAAGGAAAATCTTAAGTCGGCCAAATGGCTCAAAAGAGAGGTGCGCCAGTGAGCAAAGCAGGGGGAAAGAAATCCGCGAACAAGAAACTCTCTACCAAGGGGAAAGCGGCGACAAAGAATCGAGGACCAGCCCGGCAAAATTTCCAATCTGTTTTCGACGCCCTGCGGCAGTTATTGTCTGTCTATGAAGACCGCCTCGCCTGCAAATCGCCAAAGGCAGATTACTACTATCTGGAAAGCACCACTCCCACGAACAAGAAGCGGCCCATGGCCTTTGCCGGGGTCCGCACGGAAAAGAATTACGTCAGCTATCACCTGGTGCCGGTGTACGCCGCGCCGGAACTGGGGAAGAACATGTCGCCTGAGCTCAAGAGGCGCATGCAGGGGAAAGGGTGCTTCAATTTCACCACAGTGGATGAAAAGCTGTTCCGAGAGCTGGCCTCGCTCACTGAGGCAGGGTACAAAAACTTCAAGAACCGCAACTGGCTCTAATGAATCCAATAACGCGGTGAAGCATGGATGATAAGAATATTCGCGAGTTTCTGGATTATTACGAGAAGGTGCGCCAGCGCACGATGAAGGTGATCACCTGTATTCCGCGGGAGCAGTATGACTGGACGTACCGCGAGCGCAAGTTCAGTTTTGCCGATATCATCCGCCACCTGGCTGCGATTGAGCGATACATGTACGCGGAAAACGCGCAGCGCAAGCCCAGCCGCTATCCCGGCCACGGCAAGGAACTGGCAGATGGCGCGGAAAACGTGCTTGAGTTTTTCCACCGCATGCATGGCGAATCGATGGAGATTTTTGGCTGGCTGAGTGATGAAGACCTGCAGCAGAAATGCGTTACGCCGGGTGGGACGCCGATTACGATATGGAAGTGGCTGCGGGCCATGGTGGAGCATGAGATCCATCATCGGGCGCAGATCTATACGTATCTGGGCATGCTGGAGATTGCGACGCCTCCGATTTATGGATTGACGTCAGAAGAGGTGCGGGAACGGAGCCGGGAATCTGTGGCCTGGTGACGTTCTAAAAAGACGGACCCCATCTCACCATAAAGGCGCGGAGAAGATCCGGTGATCGGGCGATCTAAGTACAAATAGACGCGAAAGATCAGGGCATCGCGACATCGGAGTATCGGAAAGAAAAACCATGAACAGTTCAACCAGTATCGTCCAGCGCGTTGGAGTGCATTACCAGGGTCAGCTTGCCCGGATCACGTTCACCCGCCCGCCGCTGAATGTCTTTGATTTTCAGTTAATGGATGAAATGGCGCAGGCGCTGGAGAGCCTCAAGGCACACACGAAGATTTCGGCTGTGGTGATCAGCGGCAGCGAGCGAGCATTTTCAGCCGGAGTGGACGTGGCGGTGCATACGCCGGAGCAGATCCAGACGATGTTCCAGAAATTTCACGGGCTGATTCTGGCGCTGGTGAAATTTCCCAGGATCACTATTGCGGAAGTGCGCGGCGCATGCCTTGGGGGCGGAGCGGAAGTGGCCATGCTGTGCGATATGTGCTTCACCACTCCTGATGCGAAGTGGGGCTTCCCGGAAATCAGTCTGGGGTGCTATCCGCCGGTTGCGTGTACCGCTCTGGCAGCATTGGTAGGGCAGAAGCGCGCAGCGGATTTAATCTTTACCGGGCGCACGTTTTCCGGAACAGAAGCAGCAGAGTGGGGGCTGGCGAATGAGGCTGTCTCAGGTGAGGAATTGCAGAATCGCATCCAGAGCACGCTGGCTCATCTTTTCGAGCTGAGCCCGGCGGCGCTGACGCACGCCAAAAAAGCCTTTTATGCGTGGGATTCCATTCATCTGGATAAAGGGCTGGCGCGGGCGGAAAAGATTTATTTGGAAGAGCTGATGCAGACGGAAGATGCGAAAGAGGGGATTCAGGCGTGGCTGGAGAAGCGGAAGGCGGAGTGGAAGGGACGGTAAATCGGGTGATCGCGCGTGATCCGGAAAGGCAGAAGAACTGGGCCGCAGATGAACGCAGATCAGTGCAGATAAAGAAGGTCAGCCGCGAATGCACGTGAACAAAGCGAATCACCGCAAAGTTAAAGAGACAACGTACCCCCAAATGTTCAAGGGTTGCGCAGACGGATTATTACTCACAGCCGAGGATGGGTGTGCCACAAAGTTTTTTCTTGCCTACTTATTCTGGATGAGGAAAACTTTGTAGCACTTGCTTCTTTCACGATGAAACAATTGGAAATCAATTCCGACAAATACACCACGTTGGCGGTCGGTATGCTGCTGGTGTTTGTGTTCTGGAGCTTAGTAAGACGCGCACGGGATTTGTTTTACTTCACGTATCATCCCGAGCCGCGGACATGGTCCAATTATTTGATCAGCGGATTTTTTATGTACGTTTTGTTGGGCTCGGCCGGCGACCGTAAACTCTGGCGGGAGTATCCCTATGGCAGCGCCGGATTTGCATTCTTCCTGGCTCATTTTGTGCTCAGCATGGCCTTGCCAAAGAATGCTTCCGGGACGGCTGTGATGATTTTGGGTTTTATGGGCCTTGCTGCTGCTTTGCTGGTAATTCTTGAGATTGCGCTCTGGTGGCGCACACGAGTAAAGGTGGTATCAGGTGACGGGAAGGATGCCATTTTTTCTCAAAGTGAGGCCAAGCAGTTTCTTGTAGAGCTGATTGCGCGCGAGGCACAGGTTGCGGGAGAAGCATTGTCTGACGTGGAACGGAGGCTCCTGCTGTTCAGCGCCGATGAACCGGCATCTGGGCAAGGAATACCCGAGGAGCGGCTTTTTCAGGATGATTCCGATTTTGAAGCGCGAAGGAGTGAACTACTGAACTCTGCTTACAAGAGCGCTGATGCGGACGAGCGGCGGAAAATTGCGGAAGCAATTCGTGAGGTCAACAAGCGTGATCACTATATTGCCGTCATCGCCCAACCGGTTGCCAATCGAACGACGAGGGTACGCGATATCGGGTTGTATGTGGTGATTGGACTCGGTGTGGTGGCGCTTGTGATCGGCTATGCAATATACGTAACTGGATGACGGCTTACCGATATGGCGTTCACAGCCGAGGCGGCTGTGCCACCAATTTTCTTTAAAATTGCAAAGAACAATCAAAGAAGTGCCAGATTTCAGCAGGATGGCATCGCCTTATGCAATCCCGTAACCCTGGCCGGCCGTATGGTCAGGCTGACTGCGCACAGGCAGGAGTTCTTGTGCAATACGGATATTGACCAGGATCAAGCTTCAGACTGTTCGCCGGCAAAGGAATTCAATGCTCAAACATTACTCACAGCCGTTTTGTCTCTTTGTGCCTCTCGCGGACAATGTCAGCCAGTGCCTTTGGCTGGTCGGGAACACTTTTCGCAGAAACAGCGACCGTAACGCTTGCGATGAGAGCGGCAACCGGGATCAGGCGTTTCATGGCTGGCCTGATTGTATCTTTAAGATTGCCTACCGCCATGCATAACTGAGATGGCGCGCGGGCTGGTGGTGACGAGGGTGAAGGCCTGGATGGAGACGTTGCCGTCCTGAAGGCGGGGCAGGTCCACATGGCCGCGGCTGCTGCGCTTGAGCAGGTTTCGGTCCCAGAGGAGCGAATCGGCGTGGAGATCAGCGACAATGAGAGTGTTGTGCAGCGCCTGGACGCCGGCAGACGTGTGATAAGGAGGCGGGTTCAGGAGCTTATTGTTCCGGGATTCGACGATGGATGGGACTTCAAACCAAGAGATCACGGCAAGAATGAGCAGGACGAGGATGGTGCCGCGAAGAGGCTTCATGGGGGAAAGCGTAACATCAGTGGGGTTCTTGATGGGCGGGGTGCCATGCCCCTCAATACGCTTCCGTGGGCCAAATCATCGCTCAGCACTGTACCAATTTCTTATTGACGTTTGTCTGCGGTTGCTGTCTTTAAACCATTTGTATTCAAGAGTTAAATGGTTATGCAGAGTGACAGTCAATCCCGGGGGTGAAAGGCAGAGCGCCGGGTTTGGCAGGCGTGATCGCCGGGGTTGATCCGGGGTATCCCGTGGGTTGAATCGCCTGAGTGCTTTAGGTTCGGGGTTGAACCAGAGAAGCAATTGGTGATCCGTGATTGGTAGGTCGGGGTGATCGGGAACCGCAAAGAAATTAAGATATCGATTATGTCGAAGCAGATGACAATGCGGCAGGCGATTGCGGAGCTTGTTTCGGACGGGAGCAGTGTGGCCATGGGGTTGCAGCTGGAGCAGATGATTCCGTTTGCGGCTGGGCACGAGATCATCCGGCAGAAGAAGCGCGAGCTGCGGCTGATTGGACCGATCTCTGACATTCTGTTTGATCAGCTCATTGGCGCAGGTTGTGTAAAGGACGTGGTTGCGGCCTGGGTGGGTAATGTGATGATGGGGTCGGCTTACAACTTCCGCCATGCCACGGAGGTAGAGAACCCGGGTACGCCGGGGGAGAAGCTGAAGGTCTTCAACATGACCAATTTCACTATCGCCCTAGGACTGCAGGCGGGAGCGATGGGCGTACCGTTTCTGCCCACCCGTACGGCGATGGGCAGTGATGTACCCAAAGGCAATCATTTCTTCTACCAGATCATTTCTCCGTTTGAGCCCAAGGAGACGCTGCTGGCGGTGCGGGCCATTGTGCCGGACGTGACGATTGTGCACGTGCAGCGCGCAGATGCTGAAGGCAATGCGCACTGCTGGGGAAACTTTGGCGTGATGCTGGAGGCGGTTCGGGCAGCGAAGAAGGTAATTGTTTGCGCGGAGGAAATTGTTCCGGAGGAGATTATTGCCAGCGATCCCAACCGCACGGTGATTCCGGGCTTTCTGGTTTCAGCGGTGGTGGAGAGCCGCTATGGAGCGCATCCTTCACCGGTGCAGGGCTGCTACAAGCGCGACGACGCGTTCTTTCAGCAATACCACGCGGAAACCAAGACGCGCCTGGCCTTTGATGTGTGGGCACAGAAGTGGATCCACGGTGTGGCTGACCGCGCGGACTATGGGAATCTCCTGGGTAGCACACGGCTGAAGGAACTGGCAGTCCAGCAGCATGCCTACGCGGCGGCGACGGATTACGGGTATTGAGGATCGGGTGATCGGGTGATCGGGTGATCGAAAGGCCGGGATTCACCGCAGGACGCGGAGAGCGCAGAGATGGCACATGGATAAAGATGATGCAGAAGATTATGCTGGTCGTAAGCAATCATCGCAGCGATAGGGATCCCTCACCCGCAAAGAACGCGGGTTCGGGATTTCAGAAATAGCGGCTCAGGAATTCAGAAAGAAGCCGCACGCTCCGGATTTAGTAGTCGATATGAGAAAAGAGTTAATCGAACTCCGGGTGAACGGACGCCGCCATGAACTGGCGGTCGAGCCGAGCGAGTTGCTGCTGGACGTACTGCGGCGCGACCTGCAGCTTACGGGGTCGAAGCGGGGCTGTGACGATTCTTCCTGCGGCGCGTGTACCGTTCTGGTGGATGGCGTCCCTACTCTGGCTTGCACTATGCTGGCCATTAGCGCGTCGGCCAATGGGCCGGTCACGCCGGAGATTACGACCGTGGAAGGAGTTGCCGATCACGGCGCGCTGGCGGCCATCCAGAAAGCTTACGGCGACTGGGGCGGAGCGCAATGCGGCTTCTGCACGCCGGGTTTCATGATCACGGTGAAAGCGCTGCTTGACCGCAATCCTGATCCGACGGAAGAAGATATCCGGCATGCGCTGAGCGGGAACCTGTGCCGCTGCACGGGCTATAACCAGATGTATCAGGCGATCAAGGCGGCGATAGTGGCAGAGCGCGATCACCGGGTGATCGGGTGATCTGTGTGGAAATGTTTGGCTAATTGCTAGCTGCTAATTTTTATTTGCTTATGTCTGACTTCTCCATTATCGGCAAACGCGTTGCCCTTGTTGACTCGGCGGGTAAGACCACGGGGCAGGGCAAATACACGGACGACCTGTCTGCGCCGGGAATGCTGTACGGCAAGATCCTGCATTCGACGCTTCCACACGCCAAGATCAACAGGATTGATTCATCGCGCGCGGAGGAACTGGAAGGCGTGATCTGCGTGGTAACGGGTCCGGATGCGCCCAACAAGTACGGCATTCTGCCTGTGGGGCATGACGAGACGGCGCTGGCAGTGGAGAAGGTCCGCTACGTGGGAGACAACGTGGCCTGTGTGGTAGCGACATCGGAGGCAATTGCCGAGCAGGCACTGGAGCTGATTGATGTCGATTACGAGCCGCTGCCGGCGTGGTTTGATCCGGAAGACTCGATGAAGGCGGAGAGAGATTGGATCCATCCGCAGCGGCCCAACAATATTGAGAAAGATTATCACCACGTTTTCGGGGATCCGGATGCGGGCTTTGGCACAGCAGACGTCGTGATCAATCATCGCTATATTGCGGCTGAAGTAACCCACGCAGCGATGGAGCCGCATTCCACTCTGGCATCGTTTGAGATTGATTCACTCACCGGCAAGCCCGGTCGGCTGACAGTGTGGTCGTCCACGCAAGTGCCGTATTACCTGCAGCACAAGCTTTCAATTGTGCTGGAGCTGCCGATGGCGCAGATCAGGGTGATCAAGCCTCTGGTGGGCGGCGGCTTTGGCGGGAAGAGTGAAGTTATTCCGCTGGAGATCATTGCCGCAGTGGCAGCGCGCAAAGCGAAGGCCCCGGTCAAGATCACTTACACGCGTGAAGAGGTTTTCTGGGCGCATCGCGGGCGGCCGCGCACCATTATCGATTTGAAGGTGGGCTCCCGCAGAGACGGGCGTCTGACGGCAGTTGCGGCCAAAGTGATCCAGGATGGCGGCGCCTATTGTTCTTACGGCGTGGTGACCATCCTTTATTCCGGCGCGCTGCTGGGCGCGCTGTATGACATTCCCAATATCCGTTATGACGGATATCGCGTGCTGACTAACAAGCCGGCATGCGGCGCCATGCGCGGGCATGGGACGGTGAATGTCCGGTTTGCGTTTGAATCAGCGCTGGATGAGATGGCGGCGCGGCTGGGGATTGATTCAGCGGAGATCCGCCAGCGCAATCTGCTGCGGCCTCCTTGCATCACGGTGAACAACCTGCGGGTACAGAGCTACGGCCTGCCGGAATGTATTGAAAAGGTGGTGCAGCGCTCCGGTTGGAAGATGCGCAAGGGGCATCTGGCCAAGAATCGCGGGCTGGGGATTGCCTGCAGCCATTATGTGAGCGGCGCGGCCAACAGCATTATCCGCTCAGACATGCCGCATTCGACGGTGAATATCAAGATTGATCGCGATGGCGGAGTGGTGGTGTACACGGGAGCATCGGATATCGGCCAGGGTTCTGACACCATGGTGGCGCAGGTGGTGGCCGAAGTTCTTGGCATCAGCCTGGCGCGCATCAAGGTGGTTGCCGCCGATACCGATCTCACTCCGATTGATATTGGCTCTTATTCCAGCCGCGTGACCTTCATGAACGGCAACGCTTCCCTGCGCGCGGCCCAGGACGTGAAGAAAAGGATTGCGGCCGCTGCAGCCCAGAAGATGAACTGTTCACCGGAAGAGGTGATGATGCGCGATGACCGCGTATGGCGGCGCGGAACTTCCGAGCCGCGGGACGTGGGCAAGTACGCGGAGAAGATTCTGGAGAAAGTGGACACGCCCCGCGGCAACGTGCAGGAAGTGAGCGGGCGGGTGGAAGGCCAGACGCTGCGCGGATCGTTGCAGCAGAAGCGTAAGGAAGAAGGACCGAAGGATCACATGAGTTTTGAAGAAGCGGTGGTCTCGGCTATCGACTTCACCGGCGCACTCACTGGGACAGGCTCTTACGCACCGCCCAAAGACGCGCGCGGCGGATCGTTCAAAGGCGCGGGCGTAGGTCCCTCACCGGCATATTCGTATTCGGCACAGGTGGCGGAAGTCACGGTGGACACGGACACCGGCGAAGTGACTGTTCACAAAGTGTGGGCGGCGCATGACTGCGGGCGCGCGTTGAATCCCGTGTCAGTAGAAGGCCAGGTGATTGGCTCAGTGTGGATGGGCCTGGGACAAGCACTGCAGGAAGAGATGGTGTGGAAAGACGGACTGTTGATGAATCCCGGGATGCTGGAGTACAAATCGCCATCGGCGGTTGAGTCGCCGGATGTCGAGTGCATCATTGTGGAGTCGGTGGATCCCGAAGGTCCTTTTGGCGCCAAAGAAGCAAGCGAGGGCTCGCTGGCGGCGACGATTCCGGCAATTGCAAATGCGATCTACGATGCAGTTGGTATTCGGCTGCGTGAAGCACCGTTTACTCCGGAGCGCGTGCTGGCCGCGTTGCGTCGTCAGAAGCAGGACGCTAAGGCGCTGGAGATCACGCGCGGCGCAGATCCCACGCTGCCCAAAACCTTCCGCGAGCATGGCGGATCGACCTGGTACAAAGGGAAAGGGCCGAAGCGGCATGAGCAGGATCCGGCAAGGCGAACGCAAACAGCAGAACCAGCGGCGGGTGACGATTGAGTCTTCCTCGCTTCAAACTTCTACGGCCCCGCACCATTGAAGAAGCCGTGGCGCTCATGCTGGAACACAGCCAGCACGTGCAGATTCTTGCCGGCGGCACGGACCTGCTGCCCTCCATGAAGCAGAAGCTGTTCACGCCGGACTACGTGATGGATATCCGGGGCATTGATGAGATCCAGGGCATTCACGTGCGTGCGGGCATCGGAGTGGAGATTGGCGCGCTTACACCGCTTTCGACTATTGAGGATTCCGAGTTCATCCGCCGCAATTATCGGGTCCTGCATGAAGCGGTGGCTACGGTGGCTTCACCCATCTTGCGTAATATGGGGACCATTGGCGGGAACATCTGCCTGGACACGCGCTGCGTCTGGTACAACCAGTCACTGCAATGGCGGAAGTCGTGTGGGTTCTGCATCAAAAAGGACGGCGATCTGTGCCACGTGGCGCCCGGCGGTACAAAGTGCTGGGCGGCATTTTCCGGCGATACCGCGCCAGCGCTGCTCTGCCTGAATGCGGAACTGGAAATTGTAGGACCGGTGGGCGTACGTCGTATGTTGCTCAAGGATTTCTATACCAACGTGGGCGATGCCCGGATGCGCCTGGAGCGGCATGAGATGGTCACGCGCGTATTCCTGCCGCAATCGTGCTCGGGATGGAAAGGCAGTTACATGAAGCTGCGGGTGCGGGGATCGATTGATTATCCGCTGGCCGGCGTGGCCGTCGTGCTGCGGCAGAATGGCGGGCCAGTCGAGGCTGCGCGCATGGCGATCACTGCTGTCAATCCCGCGCCGCTGCTGGTGACCGGAGTGGAGCACGCCCTGATGGGCAAGAAGATTGACGAGCATACAGCAACTGTTGTGGCGGAACTGGCGGGCAAAACGGCGAAGCCGCTCACCACATCAGGACTGACACCCGAGTATCGGAGAGAGATGATCAAGGTGTATGCGAAACGGGCGTTGATGAAGGCGGCGGCCATCGGTACTTAGTATTTGGTAGTTGGTACTTGGTGTGTAATTTGCGCCCGCTTAATTTCATATCGGCAAGGGGACTTTAGGTGTTGCTAAGTACTAAATACCAATTACCAAGTACCTGCTTGAGCAGAGCATGATCATCACTGACTGCCACATCCACATTCAACCCGCGGAGATGTTCAAGACGGCTGCGCTGGAAGTAATGATGAAGGCGCGCGGCCATTATGACGACATCCTTGAATACTGCCGCTCGCCCAAGGCGCTGCTCAAGTATCTGGATTCCATTGGCGTGGATCGTGCCGTGCTCATTAATTATGTCGCGCCGGACACGATGGGCTTTACGCATGAGGTGAACCAGTGGGTGGCGAATTACTGCAAGGCAAATCCGCGGAGGCTGATTTCCTGCGGCAGCGTGCATCCGCGACACAGTTTGAACGTTGAAAAAGATATTGATGAAATTGTGCGTCTCGGGATTCGGCTCATCAAGATTCACCCGCCGCATCAATTACTGTATGCCAATGATTATCTCAACGGCGTTAAAGAACTGGAGACCATCTATCGCGCGGCCGAGGCAAATGGCATTCCGGTGATGGTGCATACAGGGACGTCAATCTTTCCGGCGGCTCGCAACCGTTATGGGGATCCGATTTACCTGGATGATGTTGCGGTGGATTTTCCCAGGCTCAAGATTCTGATGGCGCATGGCGGCCGGCCCATCTGGATGCAGACGGCGTTCTTCCTGCTGCGGCGGCACCGCAACATGCACCTGGATATCAGCGGAATTCCGCCGAAGCAGTTGCTTACATATTTTCCACGGCTGGAGGAAATCGCACACAGGACTATGTTCGGCACGGACTGGCCGAGTCCGGGTATTCCGGATATCAAACAGAACCTGGACCAATTTCAGGCGCTGGATTTGACCGCGGAGCTGAAAGAGCAGGTGCTGAGCAGGACAGCTCTGGCCATCTGGCCGGAGTAGAAAAAGCGCGAGCAGAGACGCAACAAATGCTGCGCCTCCGCCCGAATTCAATTCAATATGTGACTAGACTACTGTTCTGCGTCCGGCCACCAAATGCCAGACCAGCGCGATGACGGCCAAAACCAGCAATATGTGAATGAACCCGACGGTGACGTGGAAGGCTACGAAGCCGAGAATCCACGCGATGAACAGAATGATCGCTAACAGCAAAAGCATTTTTTGCCCCCAATCTCGAATCAGTTGTTGTCAGATTCGATGGGAACCTTTCGAGGGCTGTTGCTTTGATTTCGCAGTTAAAAATTTCTGCAGCGGACAACCTTCACATTTGGGAGTACTCCGGCAGTAAAGGTTTCCCGCGCGAACGATCAACGCGTGAAGCTCGTTATAGTGCTGCGCGAGTTCGTTGCGCGACATGCGGCTCATTCGCGAGACGGGATGACGCGGATCGGAGCCAAGTTCCTGGAATTCGAACTGTTCAGGAGCAGCACGGGTCAAGGCGTCTTGGATCAGCAGCCTGATGTCGTCATAGCGGGCCTTGGGAGCCACGATTCCATGCCGCTCAAAGATGCGGCGCGTGTAGGCATCCACGACGAACACAGGATGATTGCCGGCGTAGAGCAGAATGGAGTCTGCGGTTTCCGGCCCGACGCCGTTCAACGCCAGCAGCTCTGCCCGAAGCTTTTCCGTTGGCTGGGAAAACATCCGGTCGAGCGAGCCAGAGTAGTTGGCGTCGAGAAATCGGAGGAACGTCTTCAGCTTCTCTGCTTTCTGGCGGAAATAGCCTGAAGGCCGGATGAGCTGCTGCAATTGCTCCAGTGGCAACTCACGAAGCCCCTTGATGCTGAGCACACGAGCGCGGCGCAGATTGGCCATGGCTTTTTCGACGTTGGTCCAGTTGGTGTTTTGTGTGAGGTACGCGCCTACGATCACTTCCAGACGGGATTGTGCAGGCCACCAGTTTTGCGGGCCCCAGCGATGGAACAGGGCACGATAATAATCTAGGAGATCGGTACCCCGCTTCACCACGGACATATGTAGGCGCAGAGAGGATTTCGTAATTGAGTAATTTTGTAAATGGGTAAATATGGGTAAATGAAGATCGGGCATGCGCCACACCAACTACTAAATTACCAAATTACCCGATTACCGAATCAGTTTCATCCGTTGCTTTGGTACTGGGCTTCCATGTCACAGGATTCACGGCAGGGGCGGCAGTAATACTGGCCGTCCTCACAGAGGCGAACGTCAAATTGGGCACGGCAGAGCCAGCAGTACTTGGTGCAGCCACAGCGGCGCTCAGTCTGATCACAGAGAACGCAGATGAAATCCTTCGGCATAGGCGCAGCTTAGCCGAGGGAATCGTGAGCTGCAAGGTTACCAACGGCGAAAGTCTGGCATGGCGATACCGGGTCTCTGGATATCGGGATATCTGGACATCGAAGGCTGCATTGAGAATTCCAAACCTCAAACAACAAACTTAAGAGGGGACATTTCTAATGTGGTATGACAAACGATCACCCGATTAATTGACCCTCACAAAACGCGGATGTTAACCTTGAAGGTTCGTCACTGCGCGCCGGGCGATTCTGTGGCCATGGCGGCAGGCTCGGGGAAGGAAACGGCAGCTTGTCCTCTACAACGGAAACCCAGACCCTCAGAAAAACCGCGCTCAATGCGCTGCACCGGAGGCTCGGCGCCAAAATGGTGGATTTTGGCGGATGGGACATGCCGGTGGAATACCCTTCTACCGGTGGCCTGATGAAGGAGCACATGGCTGTTCGCACCGGCGTTGGGATATTTGACGTCTCTCACATGGGCGACATCCTTCTTCGCGGTCCTGAGGCTCTGAAGGCCACGCAGTGGGCCAGCATGAACGATGCTTCCCGGCTGCAGGAGGGCCAGGCACATTATTCGGCTCTGCTCTATCCCGAAGGCACGTTTGTGGACGACGTGATTGTCCATAAACTGGGCAACAATGATTACCTGCTGGTGATCAATGCGGGCACGCGAGAGAAAGATTATGGCTGGGTCAAAAAGAATGTGAGCCGCTTTCACTGCCACGCTGACGATGTGGGCGATTACTACACACAGATCGCCATCCAGGGACCAAAAGCTGAAGTCACACTGCAGAAACTCACGGACGTCAATCTGTCAGAAATCAAGAATTACTGGTTCAAGTATGGGACAGTCTGCGGTCTGCCAAATACCATGATTGCGCGCACCGGCTACACCGCCGAAGACGGCTTTGAGATCTACGTACCTTCCGACGTGGCCACCAGCGAGCGCGTCTGGAACGAAGTAACGGACGCGGGCAAGGAATTTGGAATTATTCCCTGCGGACTGGGCGCGCGAAACACGCTGCGTCTGGAAGGGCGCATGGCGCTTTATGGGCATGAGATCTCTGACACCATCAACGTTTGGGAGGCTGGACTGGACCGCTTCTGCAAGATGGAAAAGGAAGACTTCATTGGGCGCGCAGCGCTGGAAAAGGCCAAAGCTGCGGGCCTGAGACGCATGCTGGTGGGGCTGGAAGCGATCGATCGCGGGATCCCGCGCGATGGCTACAAAGTGCTGGACGAGGCAGGCAAACAAATCGGCTACATCACCAGTGGATCGTATGCGCCGTTCCTTAAGAAGAACATCGCTTTGGCTTACGTGCCGCCGTCGCACTCCGAGTTGGGCCACGAAGCTTTTGTGGAGATCCGCGGGCAGAAGGTGAAGTGCAAAGTAGTGCCGACTCCGTTTTATAAACGGCCAAAGAAAGCATAAGGACGCCAGAAGGACAGAGGGCAGAGAGAATGGCATATCCCAAGGACTACAGGTACACCAAGGAACACGAGTGGATCCAGGTGAGCGGCAACACAGGGCTGGTAGGAATTACTGACCACGCACAAGAATCGCTGGGTGACATTGTTTTTGTTGAACTGCCGAAAGTGGGCGGCAACCTGGACACGGGAAAGACTTTTGGCACTGTGGAATCGGTCAAGGCTGTTTCTGAACTGTATGCGCCAGTGGCCGGCAGGGTGGTGGAAATCAACGAGTCCTTGAACCAGGCGCCCGAGCAAATTAATAAAGATGCTCATAGAGCGTGGATGGTGAAAATTGAACTGACTCACCCGGACGATCTGAAATCCCTGCTCTCCGCTGAGGAGTACGAGCAGTACATTGCGGAGGAGAAATAGTCCGCTGCGACTGTGTCATTCCGAGCGTAGCGAGGAATCTGCTCTGCTGCTTTCAAAGTTGTATTTCGAAGGCTGACAGCAGCGGAGCAGATCCCTCACCCACTCCGTCTCGCGGTGCTCGACGTCAGGGTTCGGGATGACACTCGTTGTATTTCTGGTATAAGGCTGACAAATTCCACTCATGCGCTATCTTCCTAAATCTCCTGCGGACCGCCAGCAGATGCTGCGCGAGATCGGCTGCAAGTCAATCGATGACCTATTTGCGCCCATTCCAGCGGAATACCGTCTCAACCGTGATCTCAAGGTCCCGCGCCAGATGGCCGAATCAGAAATCATTGATTACTTCCGTCACTGCGCAGAAACCAATGCCGCGGGCTATGCCGTTTTTCTCGGGGCGGGCGCGTATCACCACTATCGCCCTGTGGTCATTGAGTCGCTGATTTCGCGCGGTGAATTCTTCACTGCGTACACACCATACCAGCCGGAGATCGCCCAGGGAACCCTGCAGGCGATCTTTGAGTTCCAAACCATGATCTGTGAACTGACAGGCATGGAAGTGGCGAACGCCTCCATGTATGACGGCTCCACCGGCGCGGCGGAAGCTTTGCTCATGGCGGCCCGCATCACGGGACGAAAAGCGGCCGTGGTGGCGCGCAGCGTGCATCCTGAGTATCGTGAAGTGATCCAGACGTACATTCAGCATCAGGGCGTGCCGATGAGCGAGTGCGGATACCTGGAAAACGGGCGCGTTGACATGGCCAGTCTGGAAAAGCAGATCACGGACGACACTGCCTGCGTGCTGATCCAGTCGCCGAACTTCTTCGGCACCATTGAAGATGTGGCGGCAATCGCCGAACTGGCGCACAAGAAAGGAGCCCTGCTGGCCGTCTCTATTGCAGAGGCACTCTCACTCGGCATCGTGAAACCTCCGGTCGAGGCTGACATTCTTTCCATGGAATCGCAATCTTTTGGCGTGCCGCTGGGCTTCGGCGGACCGTACGCCGGAGTGCTGGCGACGAAAGAGAAGTTCGTCCGCCAGATCCCCGGACGGCTTGTGGGTGAAGCTCGCGATAAAAACGGCAAGCGAGGATTCGTCCTCACGCTCTCCACCCGCGAACAGCACATCCGCCGCGAGAAGGCCACTTCCAACATCTGCACGAATCAGGCGCTGATTGCCACTATGGCCACCATTTATATGACGGTGTACGGCCGCGAAGGGCTGAAAGAACTGGCAATGCAGAACCTGGCCAAAGCGGCTTATGCAGCCGCCGAGTTTGGCAAAAAAGGTAAAGTGCTATTCCAGGGTGCACCAAGGTTTAACGAATTCGTAGTCCAAACCAGTGAAGATCCGTACGTGATCAATGAACGGCTGCTGCAGAAGAAAATGATTGGAGGCTTTCCGTTGCGCAAGTTTTATCCCGAGTTGGGCAATGCCGCACTGTGGTGCTGCACGGAGATGAACAGCAAGGAGCAGATTGATGCAGCGGTGAAGGTGGTGGGCCAGTGAGCGATCAGGACATCAAGAAGGCCACCCGGCACGTCAACCAGAATGAGACGCTGATCTTTGAACGCTCGTCACCGGGGAAAAAAGGTTATCGCCTGCCGCCGCTCGACGTGCCTGAAGTGGATGCGAAGAAGACACTTGGGGAATGCGCGCGCGAAGACCTGGGCAACATGCCGGAAGTGAGCGAGATGGAAATCATCCGCCATTTCACCCGCATGTCAACCTGGAACTACGCCATCGATCTGGGCATGTATCCGCTGGGCTCGTGCACCATGAAATACAACGCGCGCGTGAATGAAGTTGTGGCCCGGCTCTACGGTCTGGCGGAAGCGCATCCTTACCAGCAGGAGCGGATCTCACAGGGCGCACTGCGCATCATGAAGACGCTCGCCGATTGCCTGCTGGATATCACCGGCATGGATGCCATCACGCTGCAACCTGCCGCAGGCGCACACGGCGAGATGACAGGCATTCTGCTCATCCATGCCTGTTTGATGGAGAGAGGCAATCCGCGCAAGAAGATTTTGATTCCGGACTCGGCCCACGGCACCAATCCCGCCACGGCGGCCATCTGTGGATACGCTGTGGAGAACCTGAAATCGAATTCGCAGGGCATGGTCGACATCGCCGCGTTGGAAGCGCAGATGAACGAAGACGTAGCCGGCTTGATGCTCACCAATCCCAACACACTGGGCATCTTTGAGCAGGAAATCCACAAGATTGCTGACATCCTCCATCACAAAGGCGGCCTGCTCTATATGGATGGCGCCAATATGAATGCGCTGGTGGGCAAAACGCGTCCCGGCGATTTTGGCGTAGACGTGATGCACCTGAACCTGCACAAGACATTTTCCACACCGCACGGCGGCGGGGGCCCGGGATCAGGCCCAGTAGCCTGCAAAAAAGAACTGGAGCCGTTCCTTCCCAAGCCACTTGTGGTGGAAAAGTCAGATGGCTCGCTCGGCTTTGACTACGATCGCCCGAAATCTGTTGGACGCGTGCGCATGTTTTACGGAAATTTCGGAATGCATGTACGCGCACTGGCATACATCATGGCGAATGGGCCTGACGGTCTGCGGCAGACGACGGAAGACGCCGTCCTGAACGCGAACTATCTGCGCAAGAAGCTGGAAGGCGACTACGAACTGCCGTTCAAGAGCGCGTCCATGCATGAAGCAGTGTTCAGCGACCGCCAGCAGTCACAAAAAGGTGTGAAGACCGGAGACATTGCCAAACGGCTGATCGATTACGGTTTCCATCCTTATACCGTCTCTTTCCCGCTCGTCGTTCCGGGAGCGTTGATGATTGAGCCGACCGAAAGCGAGTCTCTCGAAGAACTGAACCTTTTCATTGACGCCATGAAGGCCATTGCCCGCGAAGCGGGCGAAGATCCTGAACTGGTCAGAAACGCGCCCCACACCACGCGCGTTTCCCGACTGGACGAAACTGCTGCAGCCCGCAAGCCGGTGCTGCGATGGAAGCCGGGCAAGGCGCAGTCTGCTGGTGAGTGATTTTTGCTTTATCCCGAGCGCAGCGAGGGAACCTACAATCGGACGACTCAGACGCCCATGAGAGGTAAGCCATTTTTGCAGTCTCTTTACGTGCTTCTACCTAAAGAGGCAATTCATATCTTCAGAATCATAGTGGTTATAGGGATCCCTCGCTTCGCTCGGGACTTAAAACAGTCCCAAGGTAACATCTTGCAACTTTAAAATTCAGGTACACTTTCCTTACCATGCAATCAATCAAGCCTTTTTTCATTTGGCTTATTCTTGGCCTTACGGGCACGTTTGTCCATGCCCAATCCAATTCGGCGACAAGTGCTGATCCGGTGCTGCTGAAAACTATGCAGCAGGAACTCGATCGCGCCATGACGTCGCTCAGCAAAGCAGATCCGGCGCCTTATTTCATCAGCTACTCCGTGGACGAAGAATCCGGCAAGTTCATTATCGCCAGCAATGGCGCGCTAGTGGCCACAGTAAACCGGCATGAGCGTACGGCTGATGTCTCGGTCCGTGTGGGCAACCGCCAGTTGGACAACACTCACGGAGAAAACCGGTTCCACGCCACCACGACTACCACGTTGCCGCTGGATGATAAACCGGACGCGATTGCCCGGGTTCTTTGGCTGGCGACGGACCGGGGATACAAGAGTGCGGCGCAGACTTTCCTGGAAGTAAAGACCAATACTCAGGTCAAAGCTGCGGAGGATGACGCTTCTCCCGATTTCAGTGAAGAGAAGTCGCAGGTTTCCGTCGGTGCGTTGAGCGCGACTCCACAGTTTGATCAGAAAACGTGGGAGGAAAAAGTCCGGCGGCTTTCGGCCATCTTCAATAAGTATCCGGAAGTTGAGACCTCCACTGTCATGCTGCTGGTGGATAATCCCACGCAATACTTTCTCTCCAGCGAAGGCTCAAAGATTGTGACCTCAAAGCCGCTGATCCGGCTGCTGGCGATGGGCAGCACTCGCGCGAATGACGGCATGGAGTTGGCGCGTTCGGAAACGTTTGACGCCTCTTCGTTCGACAAGCTCGCGTCGGATGAAGCGATGACTGCGAAGATTGAGAAAATCGCCCAGGACCTCCGGCAATTGAAGGCCGCGCCTGTGGTTGAGCCATTCAGTGGTCCAGCGCTGCTCTCAGGCCGCGCAGCCGCTGTCTTTTTCCATGAAGTTGTGGGCCATCGGCTGGAAGGACAGCGCCAGCGTGGTGAGAACGAAGGTCAGACCTTCACCAAGATGATCAACCAGCGGGTGCTGCCACCGTTCCTCAGCGTAGACGACGATCCCACGCTGGCCAGCCTGGCGGGAGTGGAGTTGAGCGGCCACTACGCATACGACGATGAAGGCCAGAAGAGTGAAAAAGTCGACCTGATTTCGAATGGCATCTTGAAAGACTTCCTGATGTCGCGCATGCCGGTGAAGGGCTTTTTGCATTCCAACGGTCACGGACGCGCACAGGATGGATTGATGCCAGTGGGGAGGCAGGGCAACCTGATTGTCACTTCAACCAAGTCCGTTCCGGATTCTGAGCTCCGCGCCAGGTTCATTGAGCAAATCAAGAAAGCGCACAAACCGTATGGGCTTTACTTTGAAGATATCGCCGGCGGCTTTACGCTGACCATGCGCAACATGCCGCAGGCATTCCAGATCATGCCTTTGATGGTGTGGAAGGTCTTCCCTGATGGACGACCAGACCAACTGGTGCGCGGCGTAGATATCATTGGCACGCCGCTGAATGCGCTAAATCGCATTATTCTCACCGGACAGAAGACTGAAGTCTTCAACGGCGAATGCGGTGCGGAATCAGGCTCGGTGCCGGTTGCCGCCGCGGCTCCGGCCATGCTGTTCTCTGAAATTGAAGTGCAGAAGGTAGCGCAGGGCCATGAACGTCCTCCGGTGCTGCCGCCGCCGGGATTCGACAAGACGGCGAGCGCGCGACAGACCAGCACAACGCAGGAGGCCCGCTAATGCGCCGATTCGCTCTCATCATTTTTGTTCTTTTGCTCGGCTGCCCTTTTAGTGCATTTGCGGACGGCCCCGTAGCGCCGCAGAAATCGTCAATCTCTTCCGATGATCACGGCGATCCCATGCTGAAGGCCATGCTGGCCGAGCTCAAACGCTCAGAGCAGGAACTGCGACTGGGCGACATGCAGCGGCCTTACTACATTGATTATCAGGTTACGGACCTGCAGGACTATGTGGCCGATGCCAGCCTGGGCGCTTTGCGCAGTGACACATCCAACATTGGACGGCTGGTGCGCGTGGTTGTACGCATTGGCGATTACAAGCAGGACAGCTACTACGCTGAAGGCACGGGCAGCCTGGAAATCATGCCCATTGAAGACAATGAAATCGCTCTTCGCCGCCAGCTCTGGCTGGCCACGGACAAAGCTTACAAAGCTGCGCTGGGCGGTTACACGCAAAAGCAGGCCGCGCTCAAAAATGTGGAAAGCGAAAACGAGGTGGCTGATTTTTCGAAGGAAGATCCGGTGCAATCCGTCCATGACACGGTGAAACTGGACGTAGACCTGGAGCAGTGGAAACAGATTGCCCGGCATACGTCCGGTCTTTTCCGCCGTGATCCGAGCCTCGAAAGTTCTGATGCGCTGTTCCACTTCCGCCTTGTGAACCGCTACTTCGTGAACACTGAAGGGAGCGTCACCAGAAGCGGCAAGGCTGTGTACAACTTTGCCTTTGAAGGTTCCACGCAGGCCAGCGACGGCATGCGCGTTGACCGGAGCCACGGCTACGTGGTGACCAAAGCAGACGAACTCCCCAAACCGGAGCAGATTGAGAAAGACGCTCAGGAATTGATCTCCAGTTTCCCGCTCCTGACCAAAGCGCCGGTGATGGAAGATGATTATCATGGCCCAGTTCTCTTCTCTGCCGACGCATCGACTGCTCTATTTGAGCGACTGCTGGCCCGTAACGTTCTCGGCATTCGGCCTGACCTGGGAAATCCGGCGCGCACCAGCGGCGACTTCGCTTCCTACTACAAGAGCCGCGTCCTTCCAGATTTCCTTACCGTGGTCGATGATCCGCATGCCAGGAAGATGGACGATATCACTCTTGCTGGCAGCTACGACGTCGATGACGAAGGCGTCCAGGCGCACTCGGTCACCGTCATAGACAAGGGCATGCTGACGAACTATCTGGTGGATCGCGAGCCCATCCGCGACTTCCCTCATTCGAACGGCCGAGGACGTACTGCGCTGGCAGGAGCACCGCGCCCGCAGATTTCCAATCTGATTGTCAAAGCGAACAATGGGCTCTCCTTTGACGATATGAAAAACAAGCTGATCCAGATGTGCAAGGACCAGGGCAGGCCGTACGGTTATTACGTGGAAACCACGGGCGAACACCTAAACCCAAGGTTGCTGTGGCGCATTTATTCGAACGACGGCCACATGGAACTTGTTCGCGGGGCTGTTTTCAACCAGCTTGATACGCGGGCGCTGCGGTCTGACATTATTGCCGCTGGAACAGACAAGTATGTATACAACCGCTCGGAACCGCTGCCCAGCTCGATTGTGGCGCCATCGCTGCTTTTCGATGATCTAGAGTTGCAGCGCGCCAACCGCACACGAGAGAAACTGCCGTCGTATCCAGCGCCGGAGCTGACCGCAACAAAGTAAAACAATAACCACGAAGGACACGAAGGGGCACACCGAGATTTGTGCCTCTTTCTTTTGGCTCGATCAGACTTTTTGAGTGACGAAAGCGCATGGTAAACGGAATAATGATCCGTCCTTGTGTTCCTTTGTGTTCTTTGTAGTTAAACTGAATCAATGGGCCGGATCCACGTTCTTTCCGAACACGTAGCCAACAAGATTGCCGCCGGAGAAGTGGTGGAACGGCCTGCATCGGTGCTGAAAGAGCTGCTGGAAAACTCAATTGATGCCGGCGCCACTCGGATCCGGGTGCAGATTGAAGGTGGTGGCAAGAAGCTGCTCCAAATTGCGGACAACGGTTGCGGCATGGTGCAGGACGATGCCCTGTTGGCGTTCGAACGCCACGCAACGTCCAAAATCAAAGATGCGGAAGACCTGCTGAATATCCACACCCTTGGGTTTCGCGGTGAGGCGTTGCCCTCCATCGCCTCGGTTTCCCGCGTCCTGCTGGAGACACGAGCGGCAGAAGAAGATGGCGGGACAGTGCTTGAGATTGCGGGCGGGAAAATTCTTCGTGTAGAAGATGCCGGTTTGCCGCTGGGAACTTCCATTTCTGTACGCGACCTGTTTTTCAATACTCCCGCACGCAAGAAATTTCTAAGAGCGGAGTCAACCGAACTTTCTCATCTGGCTTCGCTGGTGACGCATTACGCGCTTGCCCATCCTGATAAGCACTTTGAGCTGCACTCAGCAACCAACGCTATGTTGATTGCCGCGCCGGTGGAGTCGCACTCTGATCGGATTTATCAGGTGTTTGGCCGCGAGACATTGGACCAGCTTGTGCCCGTTGCCGCAGGAATGAAGCTTGAACGTGTGGGAATTCCTGAGCCGCCGCCGTGGCGACGTGATGAAGAATACGAGCCTCCGGTTCCGGGCGATATCCGGGTACACGGCTTTGTTTCCAAGCCGGAGTTGCAGAAGCTGAACCGGAATTCGATCTATGTGTTTGTCAACAACCGCCTCATCCGCGACCGGCTGGTGCAACACGCGATCATTGAGGCCTATCGCAACATCATTCCACCTACCGTCTTTCCCGTGGTTCTGATGTTTATTGAGCTGCCAAATTCAGAGGTGGATGCCAATGTGCACCCTTCAAAAACCGAGGTGCGGTTCCGGCAGCAGTCGCTGGTGCATGATTTTGTTCGCGACTCTGTACGCGCGGCCCTGATGAAAGCGCGCCCTGTGCCGCAGTTCACGCGGGAGATCATGGCGCAGCCCACGGCATCACCGGGTCTCAGCCCCGGAGCAGCCATAGCGTTCCAACCAGGAATGAGACCGGAGTTCTCTGCCGGAATCGGCGTGCAACAGGCCGCAGCTCCTGCTGAATTTGCGTTGCAAGCTCCGGAGCAACCGGCGATCAATTCCCGGCTGCAGTTTGCAGGCAAGCCCATTCCCGTTGAAGCCAACGCCGCCGTGACCGGCTTCGGCACGGTGCCAGCCGAGATGATTCAGGCCCAAACCGTCATGAATGGTCACGGTGATACATGCGGCAATATCCTTGCTGATGAACCGCAAGCAATCCCGGATCAATCGGCTCTGGCCAGCCTGAAGCCGCTGGGGCAGGTGCGCGATTCATTTATTCTCGCGGTGAATGCTGACGGATTATGGATCATTGACCAGCACGTGGCGCATGAGCGCGTTCTGTTTGAGAAAGTTCTGCGCGAGCGCAGCCAGGCTGCCGTGGAGGGCCAACGCATGCTGATTCCCTTGATTGTTGAGCTGACACCAGGGCAGCAGGCCGTCTACGCGGAAATTTCCGAAGAGTTGCACCGCAACGGATTTGACGTGGAACTGTTCGGCACACGCACCATTGCAGTAAAAACAGCGCCTGCCGGTGTGCAGAGCAGCGCAGTAGAGAAGATGCTGATCGAACTGCTGGACCAGTTTCAGCAGGAAGAGCAGTTGCTCAATTTGGAGAAAATCCGTACCCGCATTGCCGCCAGCATCGCCTGCCATGCCGCCATCAAAATCAATATGCCGCTGGACCGGCAAAAAATGGAGTGGCTGCTGAAAGAATTGGCACAAACAGAATGTCCCATGAGCTGTCCGCATGGACGGCCGGTGGTGCTGCGGTATTCTGTTAAGGAGATTCAGAAAGCGTTCAAGCGAATTTGATGATGACAGAACAGGATCTGCAGCAGCTGCGCTCGCACAAGTGGCACCTGGACGGCAACCCTGCCCGGACGCTTGAACAGGCGAGGGATTTCGTTGTAGATGTAGGCTTCTGCGTGATGTACCCCGCGCGCACGCTTCAGGCCGTGCCGTCGTTCATGGGAGCCTTTGCGGGATCGGGAGACAACTTGCCTGATTCCAAACATGCTTTTGCTGATCCCCGGACCCCGGAAGCAACTGAACTGATGATCCGATTGCTGCGTGAGCGTAGCGCGTACGAGATGAACCTGTTCCCTGGAACAGACCTGGTGGTTTCAGCTTCACTGTTTCCCTACTTTCATTCTCTAATGGCAGATCCGAATCCAAAAGCCGCGCCCCGGGTCCGCACGCAGGGTGCAAGAATCTCTCCGCTGGCGGTGGACGTCTTCAGCGCCATCCAGAAAAATGGCCCAGTGAGCAAGGATGGCCTGCGGCAACTGGTGAGCCGCGAATTGAGCGATGCGGCGCTGGACCGCTCGTTGGGTGAACTGTGGTCTATCCTTAAAATCGTGCGCGTGAACTATCGTGAAGGTGAGGGCACGCTTTGGGACGTGCTCTACCGCTGGTCGCCGGGCCTAGTGAAGGAGGCGCTTGATATCTCCGAACCGGAAGCCATTTCAGCACTGCTCAGCAAGTTTCTGGAAAACGCCGGGGCCGCCACCCATGATGAAATTGAAGCATTCTTCTCGCACCTGACGTCGCGATCCAAGGTGCGCGAAGCAATCAATGCCCTGCTCTCTGCCCGCGAGCTCAATTTTGTGAGTGCAGGTGCAAAGACGCTGATTCGCCTGGCGCCTGTGCCGGAGCCCCGCAGGAGAATCAATGGCTAAAAACGAGAGTGATGAGAGCCGCCGTTTTGTGATTGCCGTTGATGGCCCGGCCGGCTCCGGCAAGAGCACTCTGGCGGCGTTGCTGGCAAAAAAGTACGGCTATATCAATATCGAGACCGGCGCTATGTATCGTGCGCTGGCATTGAAAGCGAATCTTGAGAATGTCCCACTCAACAGCGGCGATGCACTAGCCACTCTTGCCAGCAACTCGCGCATTGAGTTGCTGGCCCGCCCGGAAGGTAACCGTGTTCTGCTCGACGGAGATGACGTGACGGAGCGGATTCGCCGGCAAGACATTACGGACGCAGCATCCAAAGTCTCAATCCACCCGCCCGTTCGTGAGTGGATGGTGCACCGACAACGCGAACTGGGAGCTAACGGCGGCGTGGTCATGGAGGGCCGCGATATCGGCACCAAGGTATTTCCTGACGCCGAGGTGAAGCTTTTTCTGGATGCTGCGCCTGAAGTTCGCGGGTCGCGGCGGTTTCTACAGCAACCCGCTGCGTCTGCTCCGCCTGAATCAGTGCTGGCTGAACTCAGAGCCCGGGACGAGCGCGACCGCACTCGCGCCAATTCTCCTCTGGTCGCAGCGGACGATGCAGTGCTGATCGATTCAACCCACCTGACGCTGGATCAGGTGCTGCACAGAGCCAGCGAGATCATTGACAGCAGAATGGCTGAATTGCAAGATAGGTAGTTAGTACTTGCTGTGCTCGCCTTTGGCGTTGGTAATCCGCGGTTCAAAAACGCCCTAAACTCTACTGCTTTTTCACTTCTATGTTTCCACGCTCTGCTTTGAGCGTTACCAGCGGTCCGCCTTTGCCCACGTTCGCGCGAACGGATGGGTTATTGCGCTCATTATTCACTGGCAAATCAAAATCAGTGTTGATGTTACCGTCCATGCTCTCCGCATTCAGCAGAAATCCGGCATTTTCCGGAACACTGAGGCTGATGTCTCCGCGCGCGTTGTTCACTGCAATGGGGGCGAGCGGTGATTTGGGTTTCAGTTCGACGCTGGCATTGCTGTCCTGTATATGGATTTCACCGCTTACCTCGTCCAGATGCACTCCTTTGCTCTTCGTTTCCAGGCGGAACGGTCCGACAATCGAACTGGCGCGCAGATCGTCGGGCTGCATCTCAAAGTCGCCGTCCAGCCGGGCAAACTCAAGGTTGGTGCGCGCTGTGGTGAAATGAACGTGCTTGGCGATACGCGCGAGCTGCAGATCGCCCCAGTAAGTGCCGGTCATCGTGAGCGAACCCTTCACGTCAGAAATATCGGTGTCGTGCACGCTACCGTCCACCGTCACGTTCCCAGAGATGTCTTTTCCCGTGATAGAACCGTTTCTTAAGTGGAGCACGGCATCGCCTTTGATCTGGTCGAAGTTCACGTCCCCGTGATCGGTAGATAGTTCAACGTTGCCGTCACGCTGTGACACGGCAACATCCCCGTGGTGAGTGGTGATGAAGACAGCCATCTTCGGAGGCAGCTGCAGGTCAAGATCAAATTCGCCGTGCTGGTAATTACCGCTGGAAAGGTCCAAAACGGCGATGTCACCCTGTTGAACAATTTGAGGATGAGTAGACTCGTTCAGTTGATTGGCATTGTTTTGCGAGTCGCTGCGTAAAGCTTTCTGGATGATGGCGTGGATCTGGTTATCAGCACTCGCAGTAATTTTGATATCGCCCCGGCTGGTCAGAATTCGCATCTGCGTGGCATTGACTGCCTGGGAAAAATTGTCACTGAAGTCGTAGCGATTGCCAAACATGCCATTGAAAAAGTCGCTGACATCGGGGTCATCATCAATTCCAATGTTGTTTCTCAGCCCCTGCCAATCCACGCGTGAAACACGCGTAGTGGTAAGTCCGAAGATGATGAAAAAAACCAGGAAAACAATTGCCCCGGCGCCCAGGCGAGGAGAAGGATTCCCGCTGGCGCGAGACCACATGTATTCGATCAGCTTAACCACGCCAAGCAGGATGAGAAGGATCGGCCAATAATTGCTGAACCAGATCCAGAACCCGCGCGTGGAAATGATTCCAAAGTTGCGCAGCAGGAGAATGACTCCAATGGCGATCAGCACAATGGGTCCGAACAACGAGCGATGCCGCCGCGGCGAGTAATAAGGAACTTGTGAAGGTGTGCTCATGGTTTTACCTGTGAATTTTGCTCCGGCGGGGCAGCCGGCGGTGGAGGAGGATTATTGCTCCATCCAACGGGAGGTGGCGGAGGATTGGTAGTCCACGCAGCCGGAGGCGCATTCATGGCCGCCCGGCCCGCATAGGGATCGACGTGGTTCTCAGTAGAAGCGCTGTGGGTCAAAAATATGAAGGCTCCAATCACCAGCAGCAGGACCGGCCAGGTCTGGCCGAACCAGATGATCCCATTGCTATCGAGCAGGAACAGTATGCCCAAGGTCACCAGGAGCGCCGCGCCCATTAACCCGTGCGCCCGACAACGGGCACAGGGGCAATTTCTGTTTCTTGTGTAGACCGGCATCACCTTCCTCCTTGGATTCCCTGCGTTTGTGACATGTGCTTATAGGCAATCCACAATCCCAAACCGATAAGGAAGAGAGGCCACATTCTGTGCATGTTGAACATACCTATATTGCCCAGAAGAAACAGCACTCCAAGCGCAATGAGCACAATGGCTCCTACGGGCGCCTGCGGCTGCTGCGGATCAGCAACAGGCTGATCTACCACCGGAGCCGGGCCGGCTGCGGAAGCCACATTTGCCGCTGGGACTGATGTTGAAGGCGCAGCCGCGAAGGGCGCAGCAGGTGTATTGCTGTCCTGTATTCCAAAGAGTTTGTCCAGTCCGAGCGGGTCAGGCAGCGGCAAGCCTAACATCTTCGCCTGCGCCGTCTTGTAAGCGTCGAATGCCATGTAGAAAACCCAAAAGGCGATGAGCGGACCGAACCAGCCAGAAACATTGCTGGTGGCAACAATCAACAGGACAAAGATCACTACATGAACAAACCCCTTCATGAACTGACCGTTGTACATGGCGCCAACGCCCGGAATAAAGCCCAGCAGCATGGCGATGCCGGGGCTGGGAGGATTGGAAATCGCTGCCACGGGCACCACCGGCTGGCCTGGCACACCGGACTGCAGACGGGCGGCTATGCATGGCTCGCAGTAGATCGCTCCCATTACGTCGCGTTTACAGTTCTCGCAGAGCGCCTTCCCGCAAGTTCGGCAAAACGCGGCTGCCGGTGTATCTGTATGTACGGCGCAATTCATATCCTGGCTCCTTGGTGTTTCACGGTAGACTGGGCGAATAGAGAACCATTCTGCTCCAGGTTGTACTGATCTTGAGGACGACCGCTGTCATCGGGTACGGTGTTTCGGTTCTGCTCCTTTTTCTGATTGCTGTTGTCTTTGGCCGGCTCCGGTGCGGTGGTCCGCTTCAGGTTCTGCACCCGGTTTTCTACTTCATAGACAATGCGCAGGTTGTCATAGTAGCGCTGCACGCGAGCCTCAATCTGCGTGTACTCAAGCACCACCGACTTGCGCAGCGCGGTCGGATGCCAGTCAATCTGTGACACTCTCACGCCCAGCAGGTTCAGGGTAAGCGCCAGCGAGAAAAACGCCATTGCGAATGAAGTGGCAAATCGAGAATGAAGCATGCCCGCCATAGGCGACGGCAGCTTCTCCCGGAACCGCTCCAGCCAACTCTGAGGCTGTGCAGCCGTCGCGTCCTGCTTCTCAGCCATGCTGGTTGCGGCAAGAATGTTGTGCACCAGATTGTTCGGCGCTTCCACTTCCGGCAAGGCCTTCAGGAGCAACATCCCTTCCTGCGTCTCAGCGAATAACGGCCCACAAACTGTGCAGCGCAGGCGATGGGCATCAAATGCCTCACGGGTATCACTCGTGAGCAAGCCATCCACGGCATCCGCCAGCAAAGCTTCAAACTGGCTGCACTGCATCCCGGATTGTCTTTCCTGGCTATTCATAACCCTGCCTGCTTTTTATTACGAGAAAGTAATCTCGCAAGTTCCATTCTTCCGCGGTTGATGCGAGATTTTACGGTCCCTTCCGGTACCCGCAAAACCTGGGCAATCTCTTTATAATCCATATCTTGCAGGTCTCTCAGGATAACTGCCTCACGCAAATCTGGTGACAGCCGGGCCAGCGCTGCCCGGACCACCTGCTGGGTTTCCTTGCTGGCCAACCGATCATCCGGCGACGGCCCCCGGTCAGGCAGTTTCTCACTCAGTGTTGGGGCATCTTCCTCATCTCCCAATCCGGCATCCATGGAGTCGGTCACCCGGTCCTGTTTGCTGCGGCGGAAATGATCTACCAGCAAATTACGGGTCAAAGTGGTCAGCCAAGTGTTAAATGCCCCTTTTTCAACATCATAGCTGCCCAGGGTACGATAAATCCGGATAAAAACTTCCTGCGTAAGATCCTCAGCGTCGTTCGGGGAATTGGTAAAGCGGTAGCACAGGTTATAGACCCGCCGATTGTACAAGCGGACGATTCCCTCCCATGCGGCTGCGTCTCCAGCCAGACATCGGTGGACTAGTACACCTGTTTGCTGGTCTTCCAAGCAGTCTCCCCGTGGCCCCGAGTATAGCTGTTAACAAGCTTATCTGTGTTCAGGATACGAACCATGGAGGCAGACAGTTCCTCTTCCAGAGCCGGAACCAGCAGAAAAGAAAAATCGGCGGGAAGTTGCTCCCGCCGATCCGAAGCCCTGCCGTTGTGCCCTATGGGAAGAGCACCTTCGCCGCGGCAGCGCCCAGTACAAACTGGGAGATAATCGTGGTCCAATCTTTAAAGCCGCGTAGCACAACGCCTTTGTCCAGCTTTTCCGGAACCACAATGGTGTCTCCGGCCATCAGGCGCGTGGAATCGAAGTTGTTGAAAAACAATGAGCTGTGGCCGTATTTGCTCACCGTGGTTCCATCAGCTCGGATGATGAAGGACCGGCCCTTGTCGCCATTCTTGGTGGCTCCGCCAGAGAGCCTCAGGTAGTCGCCAAACGTCTGTCCGGGTTTATAGATGAAGGAATTAGTGTTGTACACAGCGCCAATCACATTCACGGTGGCAGGACGGAACGGCACCAGAAAGCGGTCGCCGTCCTCCAAAATCAGATCTGGAAGCTCACTAAGGCTGGAGTCGGGCTTGAGTTGCAGGACGATCCTGCCTGTCGCTCGCAACTGGCGCAGTTTCTCCACCAGCCTGCGCTGGCCTTCCACCGCCTGGTGTTCTGCCAGTGCTTCGTCCGGACTCAATCCCCGCTGGCCGCTCGCTCCCTGTTCAATGGATTTATCCAGCTCGTTCACATACTGGTCCAGCCGTTCCTGCTGATCTTCACGCACTGATTCTCGAGTAAACTCGGCTCCGTAGAGATAAGCCTGGGGCGTAAGCCCTCCCACGCGGGCAATCAAATGGCGCAAAGTCTCTCCCGGCTGCACCTGATAGACACCTGCTGAGTGGAACTCACCTTCCAGACGGACGAACTTGCTTTGCTGCCCAATGGGCACCTGCATGTCCGCCTGGGAAAAGATGGTGACGATATCTCCGGGTTCAAGAGCAAGATTCTGCTGTTCATCACCCGCAATGGCTTTGCCCAGATTGAAAGGCAAGAGATGGGTCGTAAGATCATCGGGATTCATGCGCTGAATCACCGCGTATTCCCAATTAATTTCAGCGGCGGACCTTCTTACCTGATTCTTCAGCGCTTCTTCTGTTACGCGCTGGGCTTCCGCTCTGCTCAGGCCGGTTGTGTCTGGCTGCTGAGAGTTCGGTACCACGGGCGTTTGCGGGGTCTGAGGGGGTGGGGGAGGCGTGGCCGGGTTTGGCAGGCCGGCCTTGGCGGCCGCCTGTTGCTGCTCGGCTGCTGCCTGCTGTTGCTGAGCAGCCTGGACAGCCGCCTGTTGCTCAGGAGACTCAAACGTGGTGCTGTTCTGATTGATTCCCAACACATTTTGCCGGTTCCAGAACGTTTCTGTGATCAGGAACTCACGGTTGGGGATCAGGTCTTTCACGCGCATCCCCTTATGCCATGGATAGCGACCGGGAACAGCAACATTGCCACGCAACGTGATTGCATTGTCGAACCGAGGCGATATGTGCAGAAAACGCACGATATCGCCATCGCCCAACGGAGTTTTGAGGCCGGTGGCATCCAGGCTGAATTCAGCCGTCTTGCGGTTGTTGTGTTCGTCAATGCGATCAACAAACACCTTTTGCCCGTTGGCCGTAGTTGTGAGCCCGCCAGCATATGCCAACACATCGTCGAGTGTCTCGTGATCTTTGAGCTCGAAAATTCCAGGAACGTTCACGCTTCCGGCCAGGGCAACGAGATTCCCGACAGGCGGAACATAAATCACATCTCCGGGAAGAAGCTGTACATCCTTGCTCTTGTCACCGCGGGCAATCAGATCGTAAAGATCAAAACGCGTGATTTCCTTCCCCTGCCGCTTGAGCACGATGTTGCGCATGGAACCGCGTTTGGAAACTCCGCCAGAGGCAAACAGCGCATTGACCAGAGTGCTCAACGAGCTGATGGTATAACTTCCCGGCCTGCGAACCTGGCCCACCATGAATACCTGAATGGAGCGCAGCCGTCCCAGGGTGGCAGTTAAATTGAAATTTTTGAAGACACGGCTGACCGCAGCTCGAAGATGGTCCTCAAGCTGGTCATAGCGCACTCCGGCCACACTGATGGCGCCGACCTTGGGAATGTAAATGGAGCCTGTGCGATCAACCGTAGCGCGGAAATTAACGTCGATTTGTCCCCAGGCGTGGATCACCAGTTCGTCACCCGGGCCGATTAGATAGTCGGGTGTAACCGGCACGCGATCCAGCGGAGCGAACGTGGACGGCATGTTGTGAAACAGGTCATGCCCAAAGATCTGCAGCGGGTATCCGAGCGTACCGGCCACAAAATACTGAAACTCGATGTCCGGCTCCGGAGGAAGGCTCCTGATTTCCGCCTCTTGTTCGGCGATGCGCTTTTTTTCTTCTGCCGCGTCCTGTTGCGCCTGCTGCTCCTCGCGCAGCAGCTCACGATCTGCCGCGGAAACGCCCGGGCCATTCATGCCCCCATTGGTGATGGACACACCAGTACTCGGTCGAGGCATGGGCAGACTTCCTGACGACCTGTCAGTTTGCTGCTGTGAGTCGGGTTGCTGCTGTGAGTCGAATTGCGCTGTCGCGCCGGACACGGAAAGGATGGAAAACAGAAAGGACTTTAGAATTAAAGCTTTTCGCACGTATTTATCTCTTTGACTCCCTTCGGAGCGCATAAAAATGAGAGAACCTGGATACCATCCAGTGTAAATCTCAAGCGCGCGGTTCCGAATAAGCGCTTATGCCTAATGAAATCAGCTGGTTTTACTGAATGGAATATACAGGAACCGTCATTTTCCTGCATAGTTTCAGGCCCATTCAGGGGGTCAAAATCGCGCGGATCACATTTTTACTGGAAGGCTAAGTGAACTTTGCACCCGGCTGGCCCCATTTGAGCGGTGAGGCAGTAAAATGATGAGCATTCATGGCCGTTCCCTTGCCAGTTCGTCCTTTTGCCCGGACGCTCGTGATTGAGATCGCGGGTCAGCGTCGCCGCGCGGCGGTTACCACATCTTTGTTTACCATTGGCCGCTCTGACGATTGCGAGGCCATCATTCCGGATTTTCGCGTGTCCCGTCTTCACGCTAAGATCGTTCAGGAAGGCGAACAGTTCTTCATCGTTGACGCAGACAGCCGGCACGGAACGTTTGTAAATGGCACCCGCACCCAGCGCGCTCTGTTGAAGAATGGTGACGAAATCACGCTTGGTGCTCCCGGAATCAAGCTTACGTTCCTGGAAAATGAGCCGGCCAGCAGTGAGACCAATATCCTGCTCAGCCGGCTGGTGGCGGATTCTCCAGACACTTCTGAGTTGGAGAAGCTGCGCCTGTTCCTTGAAGCTACGCGCAGCCTGGGCAGCGGACTGGTGGTAAACGACGTGTTGCGCAAGATGCTCGATGTTGGCCTTCGCATCACCGGGGCTGAGCGCGGCTTTGTCTACCTGAAACAAAAAGATGGCACTCCTTCATTGGCTTGCGGTCAGGATGCCGCAGGCAACGCGGTAACCGCAGACCATAATGTTTCGCACTCGGTAGTGCACGAAGCCATGAGCTCCGCGGCAGAGTTCATTACCGGCGATGCCGCCCAGCAGGCCGCCCTGGCGGCGCGGCAAAGCATTGTGCTTAACGAGCTCAGGACTGTGATCGCAATTCCCTTGCGGGCCAAGCGTGTCTCCGCGGCTCCCAGCGCCGGTGTGGACGTGAGCGGCGTGCTGTATCTGGACAGCCGCCTGGTTTCCCGCAATCTTTCCGGCGTGAGCAATGACGTTCTGCGGGCGCTTGCCAGCGAATGCGCGGCCGTGCTGGAAAGCGCCATGCTGGTGGAGAGTGAACGGGCTGCCCGGCAATATCAACAGGAAATGGGGATTGCCGCCTCCATCCAGCGCAGCCTTATTTCTCTTCCTGACGCCGGATGCGACTTTGCCCATGTCTCCGGCCGCAGTATTCCCTGCAAAGAGGTGGGTGGCGATTTCTATGATGTGAACGTCTCTGCTCAAGCTGTTACCGTAATTGTGGCGGACGTCTCCGGCAAAGGAATTTCCGCCGCGCTGCTTGCTTCAGTGATTCACGGCATGTTTTACGCGCAGATTTCGAGCGGCACCAGCCTGCTGGACGCGGTGGCTTCGGTAAACCAATTCCTCTGCTCGCGCGTGGCCGGACAAAAATATGCGACGTTGCTTGCCGTCCAGCTTGATCGCGATGGCATGCTGAGAATGGTGAACTGCGGACACGTTCCGGCGGTCCTGGTGGAGAACGGCGCCATAAGTCAAATAGAAGACGGCGACATGCCTGTTGGACTGCTACCCGTGGCCAAGTTCCACCTGATTGAGCGGCAACTCAGCCCCGGTGCCCGGGTGCTCCTTCTGACAGACGGCATCACTGAGACCGAAAGCCCGGATGGAGCAGAATTTGGTTTTGCGGGGCTCAAACCTCATGTTCACTCGCAAAATCCCCTGGCTGAAATCATTCAGGCAGTCGAGTCCTTCGGCCGAGGCCGGGAAGCGCAGGACGATCGCACGGTGGTGATTCTGGAAAGGACGCTCTAGCACGCTCGTCAATCCACAACGCTCTGCAAAGTATTTCCTGTCTGATTCGCCAACACTTCTTTACAACAGTACCTGCCATATCTCGCCTCAGATCAATTACTTTCGTTCAGAATCCTTTACGACGCACGTTTTAGAAACTCACAAGTTGTGACAGTGTTTACACCGTCAGTAATGGTCTCTACATAAGTAGCGGGGCTGGGCCGGAGTTAAATTTTTGGCCTCAGGAAAGAGGTTGGAAAAATGATCACGCGAAATCAGAAATTGTTTTTGCGGGCAATGATATTTGTGGGGTTGCTAAGCGCCTCAGTTTTCGCACAGGAGAACTACGCCAGCACACCGGCAGGAGGCGATCCTCCCGATCGTGTTGCCCGCCTCTCTTACATGAGTGGAACCGTCTCTTTTCAGCCTTCGGGCGAAGACCAGTGGAACCAGGCGGTGCCGAATTATCCGCTGACCGACGGCGACCGCATCTACACGGACCACGATGGCCGCGCTGAACTTGAGACCGGAAATCTCGCCATCCGCCTCTCTTCCTCAACGGACCTGACGACCACCAACCTGAGCGATCAGCTGGTTCAAGTCGGTTTAGCGCAGGGAACTTTGCGTGTCCGCGCCTATGACATTCTTTCCGGAAACTCCGTGGAGATTGACACGCCCAATGCAGCGCTGACTTTGCTGCGTCCCGGCAGCTATCGGGTGGAAACCTACCCGGATAACAACACCACGCTGGTGACCGTGACCAGCGGCGATCTTGAAATCAGCAGCAACGGCCTTTCCCAGACGGTTCACAGCGGACAATCGGTTAAATTGTCCGGCACGGACCAGATGGCCATAGATTGGGTTTCCGCACCAGGTCAAGATGACTTCGACCGCTGGTGCGGCGATCGCGACGGCCGTTTCCTTTCTTCCAACTCGCGGCAATATACCGGTCAATACATGCCGGGTTATGACGATCTGGACCAGTACGGCCAGTGGCAGAGCGCGCCGGACTACGGAGAAGTCTGGTATCCGGCAGGCGTGCCTGCAGGATGGGTGCCTTACCGCTATGGCCGCTGGGTATGGGAGGACCCATGGGGATGGACGTGGGTGGAAGATGAGCCCTGGGGATTTGCTCCGTTCCACTATGGGCGTTGGGCGTTAGTTGGCTCTCGCTGGGGATGGATTCCCGGGCCGGTGGTTGTGACTGCGCGTCCAATTTATGCTCCGGCGCTGGTGGCTTTCGTCGGCGCTCCGGGACCCAATGTGGTCTGGTTTCCGCTGGGCCCGCGCGATCCATTCTTTCCCTGGTATCACCACAGTGACGTTTATCTGCGCCAGGTCAACGTAACCAACGTGCGCGTCGTAAATATCGTGAATGTCATCAATGTTCGCAACGAGCAAAATATTCATTACGCATACCAGCGTATAGCGCCCACCGCGGTTTCCGGTGACATATTCCGCGGGGGCAGGCCAGTGGCGCGTGAAACCGTGCGGGTGGACGTGAACACCATTGGAAGAGCACGCATTATTCCTCATCCTGAAGTTCAGCCTCAGGTGGGCGCAGTGCATGGCGGAGCGCCGGTGGTCCATCCTCCGGTAGAGCGCACTCGTCCCAGGATTGAAAGCCGTGCGCCTGTTGTTAACGCCAGGCCAGAAATTCAAAGCCGCGGGCCGGTTTACAACGGCAGGCCAGAAGCGGTGCCCAGGGCTGATATGGGCACGCCGAATCGCACCATTGAGAGAGGCGCACCTCCTGATAGCAATAGGGCTGAAGCAGGCACCCATCGGCCTTCGACGAACACTGGAAATGGGAACCGTCCCAGTCGCGACGACGTGCGCAATGCTCCTGGTACAGTAAACAGAGGAAGCAATGGTCAGGATGGCCCTCCGGAGAACAACGTACGCCGCGGACCAGCGGAAGAAAGCAGGGGCAACAATTCGGACGGCGGCCCGCCGACACAACGCAGACCTTTGGTAACAAGGACGCCTCCGCCTCCGCAGAATCCACCGTTTGCGCAGCGGCAGCAGGGAATGCAGCAGCACCCTGGCCGGCCTTTGGAGCCGCAACAGATGGAGAATGTCCGTCGCGACCAGCCTGCGGGGCAGATGCGTGATCGCGAAGTTCCCTCGCATCAGGGAGGTCCTTCACGCTCCAGCGCGCCGTCCCGCCAGGAAAATCGCAGGGAGGGACGGCAGCGCTGATCCACGCTCGAGAAAAGCAACAAAAATGTCCCTCAGCGATAAGGGCATCAGATTGCTGGCAAAGTACCTCATAAAGCTGTCGGTTTTGCGAGAACTTTATGTTTTGATGTAATCCTCCAGCCGCGCTGAGTAACACCTTCAACTGTTCTCAAAACGAAACCCGAACTGAACGCGGTCGGGTTTATCAGATCGGGTAGGAGGCGGGGTCACCCCCGCCGTCCTCCCACACCACCGGACGTGCGGTTCCGCATCCGGCGGTTCATGAAATACTCTGGAAGCGCCGCTGAGTATCCAACAGCGAAACCAGCCCCATGCGGTCAAACCAGGTTTTGGGAAAGGCGTGGTTCATGTGGGACGCACCTCCGTTCCACCACGGACCACGTCCGTTGGTGGCCGACTGCCAGGCACGTGCCTCGTCGATCCCGCTTCGCATCAGGTTTTGTGCTCGTCGATGAGCACGCTTCCACTGCCGCCACAGCAGCGACCGCAGCTTATGTCTGATCCATTGATCGAGTTCTTCTAACACACCTTTGACTTCAGTGAGCCGGAAGTAGGACACCCAGCCTCGCAGCAGCGGGTTGATCCCCTCAATCACTCGTTTCAGATTTTGACTACGGCCTGCTTTTAGCGCCTTGCGGACTTTGTCCGCGAAACGCTGGCGACTGGGCTGGGCGATTTTCAGTTTCGGTTGCTGGCGCCACGTCATGCTGTAGCCCAGAAACTTTCGCTGCCACGGCCTCGCCACCGCGCTTTTGTCAGCATCTGGCCTGCTCACCCCACTGCGCCGCCTCTATCCGCTTCCTGTTCGTCGGGCCAGCGCTTTGCCTACAGCTTCCTTCAGATTCCACCTCGCGATGGACACCCTTGCCGTTCAGCTAACACTTCCCCTTGCCGGGCGTGTAGAGGACTTTCACCTCCCAGTGACTGCGCCCTGCCGGGCGCACCAATCAAAAAGCCCCGGATTACCCGGGGCTTTTAACCAAGAGAGAGACTTGCTACCGTCAGCAAAAATACTGCCGAGGTCCTTTATGATTAGATACATCGTACAGCGATATACCAATCCCGATCAAGCCCGCGTTTAGGGCAAGCCGGTGTTCGGAAGGCAGCTGAGATTAAGATCGTTAATCTGAAAGGTGAAAATATTTTGATCCGGGCATATTTCCCGGACGCTCACTTTACACTTATATGGCAGAGGGATTTTCTCCGGCATGCACGTAGCACGGAGTGTAAATCTACGCCATGGCGGACCGGAGAAGCGGCCTGGTTCCCGAAAAATGACTGGAAAGGAAGGACATGGCCGACTCCCCTGAAACGGCTCGTTGGTATATTGCGGAACTTGTTGAAGAGCTAATTCTCGATGGGAACATCAGAAATGTGATCCATCGCAAGACCAGGGTCATCTTTGCCGATTGCCAGGAAGACGCTTACCAAAAGGCGCTTTCGCTCTCCCAGGAACACGAACCCACCTATCTGAACCAGACACTCAAAGGCGCCCAGACGCGTTATTGGGGACTGAACGAATTGAACCTGCTGCAGGACGAAACGGAGATTCCGTCTCAGTTGAAGAAGGTTCCGGCTGTTCCGCATCACCGTATCTCTGACCAGCTATCATTGGCCCAGGTGGCCATGCTGATGTCAATGCAGCAACAGGCATTGCCGAACTGAGAAGGCACAGAGACTTTCATTTCTATTCCATGCGCAATACCCGCATGGGATCGATGCCTGCTGCCCGCCGCGCAGGGATCATCGCCGCAGCAAATGCCGTCACAATGAGCAGCAGTGTGGCCATCCCCAGAAGGCCTGGGCTCCATGGCGTCATCCCAAAAAGATGGCTGGCGGTGAGATATCCTGCGGTGATTGCCGCAGTTTGCCGTTGGAGCGAGTTTAAGTCCCAGCCTCTTCCTTTGGGAACCATACTGAGGCCAGCACTGATACCGCCAGCACCACCGCTATCACCAGCAGAGCAACCCACGTTGGGAGCTGATATTTGGCTGAAATCAGCATTTTTGCCCCGATAAACATCAGCACCACAGCCAGCCCGTAATTCAGGTAATGGAACAGCTTCATCAGTCCGGAAAGGGCAAAGAATATGGATCGCAAGCCGAGAATCGCGAAGACGTTGGAGGTATAAACAATGAACGGATCATGGCTGATGGCAAGGATGGCGGGAATGGAATCCGTGGCAAAGAGGATGTCCGTAGTCTCTACCACCAGCAGCACAATGAATAGTGGCGTGGCAAAGCTTTTCCCATCCCGGCGAACAAAAAAGCTTTTTCCGGCATACTCGTGCGTGATGGGAATGAATTTTCGCACCAACCTGAGCACGACATTCTTTGAAGGATCCACCTGCTCCTCGTCGCCTTCGCCCAACAGCTTGACGCCGGTGTAGACCAGGAACGCGCCAAAGAGGTAAATGATCCAATGGAAGCGCCGGATCAGAGCTACGCCGGCAACAATGAAGATGCCGCGCATAACAAGCGCGCCAATGATGCCCCAGAAAAGCACCGTGCGCTCCTGCTCGGCGGGGACTTTGAAGTATTGGAACAGCAGAATAAAGACGAACAGATTGTCAACACTGAGAGATTCTTCAATCAGATATCCGGTTACAAACTCCAGAGCCTTCCCTGCTCCCATCCAGTAGTGAACGAAGGCAGCAAAGCCAAGAGCCAGAGCGACCCAGCAGAAAGTGCTGACCAGCGCCTGCTTGAAAACAATAACGCGCCCAGCTCGGTTAAACACCGCCAGATCCAGGAACAGCAGAAGCAGAATGGCGGCATTGAAGATGATCCAGAAACTAATGTTCATTTGGGTGGAAGCAGGCCGGTCTGGAACAATAGCATGCGAGTGATTAGAAATGATATGCGGCAAAGGAAAAGAGGAACAGGCATCGAGTGATTGGTCATTGGTTCAGGTTCATTGGGTCATTGGGTCATTGGGTGATCTGGTGATTTGAGGCATCCTTGTAAAAGGAATCAGCAGTCACACAAAGGTACTAAGTAAGTTTCCACAAGGGAGCATGTATGCGTTCCAAGGCTGCCGTTTCTTCACACCCAATTCACCCCATTCTGGTGTCGTTTCCGATTGCTTTATGGGTCATCGCGCTCATCTTTGATCTCCTGGGAGTGAGCCAGGGGAATGGCATGTTGTGGGCAGCAGGATTCTATTGTGTAATCGCGGGCTGCGTGGGCGCCGTGCTGGCGGCGTTACCGGGCGCGATCGACTGGTGGGGAGTGATACCTCCGCAGTCTTCCGCCAAGCAACGCGGGCTGATTCACGGCAGCTTGAATGTGGTGGCGCTGCTTTTGTTCATTGCCATTGCTTACCGGCAGGGCTCAGCAGCCGCGCGGCCTGATCGGCTGAATATTGGTCTCATGGTCATAGGCGTAATCCTCATCGGGATCTCAGGATGGCTGGGTGGCACGCTGGTGTACCGCAACCAGATTGGAGTGGACCATCGCTTCGCCAGCGCCGGCAAATTGAAGGAGCGGACGCTTTCAGGCTGGGACCGTCCGGTGTGCAACCAGAGCGAACTGGGGGATGGGCAGATGCTGCTGGCGCAGGTGGAAAAGGAGCGCGTTGTGGTAGGACGCTGCAAAGAGGGGCTGTTCGCCTTCAGCGATCATTGTACGCACCGCGGGGGCCCGCTTTCTGATGGCGCCCTGGTGGAGTGCACGGTGCAGTGTCCGTGGCACGGATCACAATTTGATATCCGCACTGGACGCGTGGTGGCTGGTCCAGCGGAAGAAAAAATTGACGTGCATCAGATAGAAGTCAGAGGCGGCGAGATATATATAAAGATGCAGCCTAAACCGCTGAAATCAGAACCCAAAGCTGCATGACCGTGCGCTAGCACGGCTCCCGCGATGTCGGGCAGCGCGCATTCAAAGAGGGATTTCCTGCGGCCCCTGTAACAAAACTCTTAATTCTGAACGGCTTGAATCCGCGCAAGCAGTTCAGGAATGGGCGGGATGGTTCCCTCCTTTTTATATCCGAAAACCGGTTTGCCATTGACGAGAACTGTTAGGTCCCCACGGCTGCCGGTTTTGATTTTGGCGGTGACACCAAATTTATCTTCAGCAGCTTTGCGCAGGCCCACGGCCTGGCGGCGAAGATCCATTCAGAAGAAGCAGCGTCTGATTTCAATTTCCATTTTGAACTTCCTTTCTTGTTCCGGATACGAGTACCGGGAATGCGTCTGCATTAATTGGTTATTCCTTGCGGCCACTGATGAGGCGAATAGTCTCAAGTATTACATCGCCGGTAATCTGCAGGCTCTTAGGGCTGAGCTTATCAATGGTGTCTTCCACGGTGTGGTGGAAAGCATTGTTATAGCCATAAGTAAAATCGATGATGTCCGCAACTGGCACGCCGATCTGGGCAAAGGGAATGTGATCATCGCCGCCCATGCCGGTTACCTCCTGAAAAAAATATGACTGATAGCCCAGGTTGGCCGCGGCCTGTCCAATCAAATCTTCCACCCATGCCGTGGAGCTGGTATCGCGCAGGATGTCGAGGTCCTTGTCGCCAATCATGTCAGCCAGGAGCAGGGCCTTGATCTTCTTGCTGGTTCCATCCTGCTGCCATTTCTGTGCGAGATGGCGGCTGCCGTAGAGAGCATCGGGATCGCTCCAGCGCAGGTCGCCGGGAGTGGTGGAAGGTATGGATTCTTCGCCATCGAAAAATGCCAGCCACACGCTGTATCCCTCAAGCTTCTTGCCACGAAGCTGATCAGCGATAGCGAGAAGCAGAGCTGTACTGGAAGCGCCGTCGTTCGCGCCGGCGAAGCTGGTTTTGCGCAAAGGATAGTTGGTGTCAATGTGCGAGCCCAGCACGATAATCCCATTCTTGCTTCCCGGAAACTTGGCAATGATATTGCGCATTTTGATGGGACCGGCAGGGGTCTGCGCAGTAAAGGCATCATCTTCCACGTGGTCAGCTTTGAGCTTCCTGTGGAGGTACTCACCCAGCTTCTGCTGCCCCGGGCTGCCGTCCCAGCGCGGGCCGAAGGCGAGGATCTCTTTCACGTACTGCCATGCGCGATTGGGATCAATATGCATGGCCGGCCCCAGCGGTTGTGCAGAGACCGTAGGCGTCGCCGCAGCAGTAGCCGCTTGCGCCGTAGCTGGCTCAGCGGAGGCGGAACTCGATTTAGAGTTGCTGCAGCCGGCGGCTAGCACCGCGAGCAGAAACGTTAAGAAGTATGTATGCCCAGATCGAAGAATCACGTACTCGCTCCCGAGTGAGCGCCTGCTAACGCATCCAAAATAGCCGTTAAAGCCACAGGCACAAACACCGGCGCCACTCCCGCCATGAGCTGAAGTGGAAGCCGGTATTAGTTTAATTTATTGTCCCTCTTGTTCGCGCTTTTCTCTGCGTTTGCGCCGCTGCTTGGGATGGACCAGCCAGACTATGCCGATCGAGAGTATATAAAGCAAAATCATTGGAGCGGCATAAACTGACATATTCATGATGTCAGTGGTGGGTGTGAGAATTGCAGCAAATACGAAGAAAATCAGCACCGCGCCGCGAATGTGCTTGAAGAGGAATTTGGCGTTTACCACGCCCATGGCCCCCGCGAATCCAAGCACAATGGGTAATTCAAAAATCAGGGCCAGGCCGAGCAGGATCGTTAGAAACAGGTCTGTGTATTCGGTGATGGTGATGATCGGTCGCATGCCGGCGTTTGCGCCGGTGCCGATAAGAAAATCGAGCGCTACGGGAAACACCACCTTGTAGCCAAAAAAACCGCCACCCAAAAACAGCCCCACGGACATGAACAGGAAGGGCAGAATGTACTTCTTCTCTTTTCTATAAAGACCGGGCGAGATGAACATCCAGACCTGGTAGAGCAGGAACGGACAGGCAATGAAAATGCCCGTAATCAATGCCAGCTTCAGAGAGAGGTTAAACGGGTCAGTGGGATTAGTGAAATTGAGCTCGGTGGGCATGTGATGCGCCTTGAGCGCGAACTCAATGGGCGCCCGCATAAGCGCATAAATTGCTTCCCACTTGTACCATGACACGCCGAAACAAACGCCCACTGCAATGATGGAATAGAAAACGCGCCGCCGGAGTTCTTCCAGGTGCTGCAGAAGGCCCATGGTGGCCATCTGATCATCTTCACCTGCATGTCTATTCTGGGGTTCTGCTACTAACTCAGGCATCGTAATCCTGCGGGACGCTGTTCTTGATCCGTTCTGTCAGACGGTTGAGGGCGCCTGTGAGGGACAAATCTTCATCATCCTTGAGTTTGGCGATCTCCGGTTCAATATGCTTTACCGGATTTACTTCTTCCAGTTCCAGCTTGCGGATCTCATCGTGGATCTGACCCTGGAACTGATTACTCGCCTTCTTGAACTCGGCCACAAACTTTCCCAACTGGCGGGCGATTTCCGGAAGCCGCTTGGGTCCAAAAAGCATGAAAGCAATCAGGACCAGAAAGACCATTTCTGGGAAGCCGAGGTTCATAGTGAGTAAACACATAATACCGCATCTCAGGTTAAAAAAAAGCGGGCTTTTCCATTAAGTTTTCCAATGCCGAGGTAACAAAATCCTTTGCACCGCGTCCTTTAAATCGGGCATCTTAGCTTATTGAAGTTACTTTGGACGCGGGCTTCCGGCATTCTCAATTGTCCCGTTTTGGGACGACAAAATCGGCCCGAGGGCAGCTTTACCGCTGGTGTTATACTTGCGTTAGCATCCCGCAATCCGGGTACTTAGCTTAAGCAACAAGGAATATTCATGTCTCGTGGTTCTCGCCGTTCAACATTATTCGTCCTGCTGGTCATATTAATCTGTGGTTTTCTGGGCGTAGGCTACAGCCAGCGCAACGGGGGCGCCAACCCTGGCGGCGCGTCAGACTCTGATGTACGCGATAATCTGCGTCAATTCTCTGAGGTCTACTCTCTGGTTGAGCAGAATTACGCCGAGCCGGTGAACCCTGACAAGGCCATCTATAACGGCGCAATTCCGGGGATGCTCCATGTGCTCGACCCGCACTCTAATTTCCTTGATCCTAAGTCATATTCCCTGCTCCGCGAAGAGCAGAGCGGCAAGTACTATGGCGTGGGCATGCAGATTGCTCCCCGAAACAACAAGATCATTGTTGTAGCACCCGTTCGTCGGCACCCCGGCTTATAAAGTAGGACTCCGTCCTGGTGACGTGATCCTGGCCGTTGACGGCAAACCGACTGAAAACTTGAGCGTGAGCGATGTAGCGGACATGCTCAAAGGCCCACGCGGCACCAACGTCCACATCACCATCCTGCGCGAAGCCACGGCCAAGCCGCTCGAGTTCAACGTTGTGCGCGATGAAATTCCACGCAACAGCGTGGACCTCAAATTCTTCATCAAGCCGGGCATCGGCTACATGCACATCACGGCTTTCAATGAGACTACTGAGCAGGAAGTGGAAGACGCTTTGCAGCAGTTCGGCGAGCTCAAAGGCCTGATTCTTGATCTTCGCGGCAATCCCGGCGGGCTGCTGAATGAAGGCATCGGCGTGGCTGACCAGTTCCTGAAGAAAGGCCAAGTCATTGTTTCCCATCGCGGACGCAGCTCACCGGAAAAGACCTATCGCGCCCCGCACGGCAATGGCGGCAAAGACTACCCGCTTGTGGTGTTAGTCAACCGCGGTACGGCTTCTGCGGCTGAGATTGTCTCCGGCGCCATTCAAGACCATGATCGCGGCCTGATCGTTGGCGAAGTCACCTTCGGCAAGGGCTTGGTGCAGACGGTCTATCCCCTTTCTGAAAACACCGGACTGCTTCTCACCACTGCCAAGTACTACACGCCCAGCGGCCGCTTGATCCAGCGCGATTACAACGGCGTCTCACTCTATGATTACTATTACGCCCGCGCTCAGGAAGATAACCCGAACACCAACGCCAACACGCAGTCCAAAGAAGTAAAGCTGACGGACAGCGGGCGCACCATGTACGGCGGCGGCGGAATCACGCCGGACGTAAAAATTGCTCCGTTCAAGCCGAACCATTTTGAGGACACGTTGCTGATCAAGTACGCGTTCTTCAATTTCGCCCAACACTATCTGAACGGCCGTCACGTGGACAAGAACTTTGAAGTCACCGATGCGGTCATGCAGGATTACCGCAAGTTCCTTGATGAGCAGAAGGTCCCTTACACCGAGGCCGAACTGACCGAAGGACAGGACTGGATCAAGGCCAATATCAAGGCTGAGATCTTTATTTCAGAATTTGGACAGGAAGAGGGTCTCAAAGTAAGGGCGCAAACCGATCCTCAGGTTCTCGCTGCGCTGAATGACCTGCCGAAAGCCAAGGAACTGGCAGATAATGCCAAAAAGATCATGGCGCAGCGCGCTACGGCCTCTGCTGCCAGATAATTTTTTCTCAACCCACATCCTCAAGACCCGCTCACAAGAGCGGGTCTTTGCTTTGCAGATTGTGTGCAACGACGAGTACCGAACCGTCCTCGCCGCTCACGTGAAGAGTGGCTGCAAAGCCTAGATCAGTATCATCGCGGCGTCTTCTTGAAGCCGGATCAAAACATTTTTTCTCAGAAATGATTGGCATTGTTTTTTCTGAGCATTAGTGTTTTGAATATTCCGTAAAGGCAACACATCCTGGCTTTCGTACTTATTCGCCAGGATTGGTATCGGACCCAGCAGAACGATATATCTGTACGATTTCCCGTCAGACGTGCTCTAGGTTTGGAGAAGAAGGAACGATCAGCGGAGCTAAGTGTATCTGGCTACCCCCGGCTTCTCAGGAGAGCACGATGTCGACTCAGCAGATTCAGCCTAATTCCCCACCAACCCCCTCGCAACCCGGTAAATTCGTCCCCTCAACCGTCACGGCAAACGCTGGCGACAATCTTACGTGGTACAACACCGACAAGCAGCCCCACTGGCCAACGCCTAACGCCGCCAATAAGGCGGCTTGGTTCGAGGCGGAATGGGAGTATGCTGCGCGCGGCGGAAACCCTGCGGCGCGCTACGGGCCGCTGGCGGAGGTTGCGTGGTACCACGACAATTCCGAGGGCAGCACGCATCCTGTGGGCCAGAAAAAACCCAATGGCTTTGGACTGTATGACACGCTGGGCAATGTGTGGGAATGGGTGCAGGACCGCTACGGCCAGGAGTACTACAGCCACAGCCCTGATCGGGATCCGCCGGGCCCACTGAGCGGAGAATATCGCGTGGCGCGTGGCGGTTCCTGGCGAGGCATTGCCCGCGGACTTGCCCGCGTTTCTTCACGTTACGTTCTTCGCGGCAGCGTACGCAGCATCGTGGTGGGGTTCCGCTGTGCGCGGGAAAAAACCAAAAAACTTACCGCTGATCAACGCTGATTGTCTTTGATTTTCTTTGCAAACAGCAATCAACATTTTGCGGTCAGCATTGAGCCAGATCGCAGCGATACCGTTCAGTTCATCCGGGTGCTGCTGAAGACTGATTGCTGAGTGCTTCTAAGTTACCAACGTACTCTTTTCCAATTTTTGAGATGAGCGCATGATGTCCTTGCTTGACATCGAGAAATTCTGGCCGGCAGCTGTGGGGGAACAGTTACCGGCCGGACAAAAGCTCATAAGCCAATCAACCAGGCCTCGGTAATTTCGAGGCCTGCTTTTTTGTTCAGAAAGTACTTTCATCCGCGGACGGGCCATAAATGGATGGCACGGGAACATTGTTCAGCCGCAGATAGACGGAAAGCTGCCCGCGATGATGAATGCCGTGGCTCAGGATGAAGCTGCGAAACACTCCCGCGCGCGGCATGCTGAAAATGGTCTGTGCTCCGGCCTTCAGCGCCCATGGTTTCATCATCTCTCCATCCGTGGCATTCTCCAGGATTTTATGCGCCGCAGCCGTGTTCTTATCAAAGGCCTCCAGAATTTCTGCCCGCGATTTCAATTCCGGATTCCGCGGTGCTGTGCTGACGTCAAAAGAGTCTGATCCCATCACGGCTTCAGCCCAGTGATTAATCGTGGCCAGGTGTGTGGCCAACCCGCCTAAAGAAGTTGATTTATCGTGCGGTTTCCAGGTCAGCTTATCTTCCGGCACCCGCTCCAACGTGCGACGCGTGGTGTTCATTTCATGCTCAAATTCAGGCAGAAGTGCGCTGCTGATTTGCTTGCCTTGGCCAAAAGATTGCGGACTCACTGCCATAGTCTTCTCTCCAATGGGGAATTCTTTTCTCGATAATTCTACACGCCCCAAACAGGCAACGAAGCCTGGCGGAGGGTGGACCGAAGCCTCATTCATCACAAGTTTGGGTATTCGGTCGATGCCTTGGAAACGAGAGTTGACGCGCAGGCAAATGCGCCAAGATGGGATTGGTTCCGGGCAATACTTGGGACAATTGGTGTTAAAAACCGAGCCTCTATGAATTAATGTGTCAACTATGTCCCCGGTCTGATCTGTCAACCATGTGCCCGGTTTGTACCTTTGCTTTGCACAGCCGGGGCGGCTGTGCTACCGGTCAATTTCTGGCTGGTTGCGGCGCTGTATCAGTTGGGAAAGATGCAAGTTCTGAGATCTTGAATCTTCAATTGCCCATTTACCAAATTATCAATTACCAAATTCGCATGGATCCTAGCTCATACTCAGCACTCTCATCCCGGTTTCTACTGCCTTCACGGTTTTTCCGCCAGTGCGCACAACGACTGTGCAGTTGCGGCCTTTGGCTTTGGCCTTATAGAGTGCCTGGTCTGCGATTCGCAGCACCTCGGCGGCGGTGAACTGATCAGCGCTGGTGGATGCCACTCCGATACTGACCGTCACGTTGGTCTGCTTCTTGCCGCCACGCACCCGACGTTTCCCGCGGCGTTCCGTGCCGCGAACGGTAAATGTGGATTGCTCAATGATCTTGCGCATGCGATCGAGAAAGACATACACCTCGTCAGAGGGCTTGCCGGGAAATACGACAGAGAATTCCTCACCGCCATAGCGGTACGCTTTTCCGCCGCCGGCGATGCGCGCCAGACGCGACGCCACCAGACGCAATGCCTGGTCACCCGATTCGTGTCCGTAGCTGTCGTTAAACTTTTTGAAATGGTCCACATCCAGCATGGCAATGGTGTAAGTCGTGGGCAACTTCATCAAGGCTTCATTGAGCGCGCGGCGGCTGGGCAATTGCGTGAGTTCGTCAAGATAGGCCATGCTGTACGAGGTCTCGATCAGAGCCACCAGGATGGCCAGTTCGCCGGTGGCAAAGAAAATTCCTGACAGGTGGTTGCTGATTCCGAAACGCAACGCAACAAACGAAGAAATCATGCGCCCAGAGCAGGCTGCTCTCCACCGCGCGGTAGCGGCGGATGAGTGGGAACATAATGATGCCGGTGCACATGACAAAAGTGAGAAGAGCGGGTTGCGAGAGATGACTCCAGCCAGTGATTTCGAGCGGGCAAAAACTGCCGTTGCAAAAATTCAGCCGGTTTCTGCCATGAACGGGAGGCAGAGCGTGCGCAACTGCAATCACCTGCACCGCCCCAATGGCCAACCGCTTGCGTCCGGCACGAGAAACAATGCCACGCTCTTTCAGGAAAACAATGAATCAGCAGATTCAACGGAAGCAGCAACGCAACCGCATTCGCCATTGTCTGGGCAGCGTCGGAGGAGATGAAAGGCGCCACCCAGACCAGCATCGCGCCGGAAAGCGCAAGTAACAATGTGGCAAAGAACAGGCGGCTGCGGCGAAAATATGCGCTCAATCCCAGACGCGGCGCCGTAAATCATGAGCGGCACAAAGAGCACCAGGGGCGAATCTGGGTCGGCCAGCAACCCAAGGCGAATCAATACCGCGGCAAAGACCAGCAGCAGGCCACCCGGCAAAGAGAGCCGGTAGAGGATCTTGAATATCTTTGAGTTCACAGACACAAACGGCGCTCCAGCGTATGAGATCAGCTACTTCCCAGTTCCGTAAGATGCGTGTTTACAGAGGCTTGCGGCGAATCGAATGAATGCTCTGGCAGCTGACTATATAGAAGAGAAAGAGGCCTGGAGTAGATACCATTGGTGCCTCGGCCTTTTGCTGCCGGACAGTGTGCTCATGGGTTCTCGTGAGACTGAGCCCATTCTCGGTCACCTGCAGTCAGGCGCAGAGCCCTGACCGTGCAGGCGCTTAATTATAAATCGACGAGTTCACTGCACATTCACTGCTGTGATTGTGGTCCCCATCAGGTTGCTGTTGCGGTCCAGAACGCCGAGCTTCAAAGTGTATTCACCGTGCTTCAACTGGAGTTCCTGTTTGCAGGGATAGTAGCGCTGCAGCATCTGATTGAAGACTTCGGGTTTGAGGTCTGCTTTGGAAGATCCTCCAGGAGATGAAACTGGTTTCTCACGGTTCTTTCCGTAGGCCCAGACCACGCAGACGATATCGCCATGTTGAACGCCATCGGTCCCGCGCTGAAATTGCAGCGTATGCGGATCTACGGCAAAATTGACCACCAATTTGTCCCCGGTCCGGGAAGACGGAGGCACGACTCCTGCCTGGAATCGGACGGAGGTGACGGCGGGCGAATCGAGCATGAGTGCGCGACTGAAGTCCTCCACAACGCGGCTCGTCTCTTCCTTTATCCACCTTCTCCCGGTCAATGGCGTAATAGCCAAGCCGGTGACGCAGAGTTATTCCGGGATTGCGAACTTTCACCTGGATGACGCGGAATTGGCCATCCCACTTTTTGTTTTCTGGATAATAAGACAGCGTGTAATAAGTGTCCGCCATCATTGATGCCGGCCTGCATGCTTCCTGCCAGATCATTGGTGTTGTGAAAGGCGCGGCCACCAGTGCGCTGTGCCAGATCATTGGCGGTGTGCTGTGACGCGAGGTGATCGTTCTTCCCTACTCCGGCTGCATCGACTGGATAAACGGCAACCTGGGCGTTCATCATGGATTCCGCGACTTTCTTTACTAAAGCGAAGAAAGTTTTTGAAAGCATCCTCCCGTCACCATATTGCCGAAGCTGTTAGGAGGCGATCTCACGGGACGCCCGGGCTCCGTCGGCGCCAAAATCTGCGACGATTATACCGGCAGGGATCACAGAATCAGGATAGAGATCTAGAGGAAAGCTCTCTGACAGCCAGATCAGGTTTTTGCGCCCCGGGTAGCCGCCCAGAACTTTGGATAGCGCATTCAACTGGTTCAAAGTGGTTTCGATATTCCGCTCGTTAGTGTGGTAGTCCCCTTTGGTGGCAAAGGGTGACTCCCTCGATTCAAAGCTTTCAGTATTGCCGCCCTGGACCGTTTGTCTGTAATTTTCAATTGCCGCCTTCAGTGCTGCGGCATCAGTGGTGAAATCATGCAGGAGCCGGAGATGGGATTCCAAAGCAAACAGCGCAACCGGACGGTCAAGTTTGGCACTGCCAAAAAATTTCGCGAGCTGGTCTTTCGCGATACGCTTGCGAAGAGAACTCTCCATTGACGCTGTCAAACAGGATTACATCAAGAACGCCTGACGCAAACGGCGGAGCATTGGTCACCACGTTGGCAGGCAGTTGAGGCATTGCTGCAGGCTTCACCTGGCCAGAATGTTGAAAACTGAAGTTGCTGATTTTCTGCGGCACACCATTTTCCAGGACGGTAAAGTCATCTGCGGTGAGTTTGGAAACTGGGTCACCCTTGCCATCTGTTGCTACCACGTCAACCACCACGAGCCTGGTGGAAGTTTTCAGTCTGGCTTGAGATTGATACACATTTGACTGGGAAGACGATTGGGACAGAAGTAAACTGGAACTCAAAAATAGTGCGACATATGAAGTTCGACGCAACAGGGCGAGGCGCATCATATTCCTCCTGCCAGCACGAGAGAAACTCTGGGTAGACGAAATTCTAGCCCCTGAAACGCTCTCTTGAACACATTAGAGATTGTATACATTTATTTCGTATCTTGTTTGTATTGGGACCGGGACAGTCAAAAAACGCGGAAGCAACAACCACCCTGGCCTTGCCAGGGTTCAATTGTTTCTGGGGTGTGCCCCATCTGCGGATGGCTGGGGGGCGCAACAGGCGTGTGCCAAGCGCAATTTGCCAGGAACATCCCTGGGTGATGCAAGGAAGTGGTTGCATCACCCGATGGAAAACTCTGGGTGACGCAATGGAAATCTCGGCGTGACCCAAGGGTCGATTTTGAAGAAGTGCGTTGTTTAGAACAAAAGTGTTCAAAGATGAGGGCGGGGGAACGAAACTCGGGATATCAATGACATTGGGCATGGGAAAGAGTTCTCACGCGAGAAAAATCCTAGCGGACACACGTAATCCACAGGCCAGCATACATCTGAGTTCCTCAGAACATTTAGAATGGTCATTGGTCCTTTCCGCGATGACACAGACCTCCAACCCGGCCGCGCAAACAAGCGAGTTCCCTTTTGCCGTAACGGTCGGCACCGTATATGACGGACCACTGGACTTGCTGCTGGACCTCATCCGCAAGCAGGACATTGACATCTATGACATTCCCATTGCCAAGATCACGGCGCAGTATCTCGGGTATGTCGAGAACCTGAAGCAGTTGGACGTGGACGTGGCAGCCGAGTTCATTTACATGGCAGCGCTGCTCATCCACATCAAGAGCAAGATGCTGCTGCCGCGCGATCCTGATGCGCCCCTCGGAATGGAAGAAGACCCGCGGGAAGAACTGGTGCAGCGGCTGCTGGAACACGAAAAATATAAAAATGCCGCTCAAATGCTGCTGCAGAAGCAACAGATTGAAGAGGCCGTGGTCAGCAACCCTTCACTCAGGGAATTCAAAGAGGCGGAGGGAACGGAGCCAGAGCTGGATGCTGACGTGATGGACCTGGTGAAAACGTTCCAGGAAATCCTGGAGCGAGCAAGGTCACGTCCTATGTTGCAGGTAAACGAGGAGACTGTAACTATCGGGCAAATGATTGAGTATTTCCGCCGGCGGCTGCTGATGGAAGATCATCCCATCCGGCTGAAGCGACTGCTGCAACACATCAACTCCCGGCATGCGCTGATCGCCTCGTTCTTAGCCTTGCTGGAACTGGTGCGATTGCAGGCGGTGCTGCTGCGACAGGACCGCGTCTTCGGCGACATCCTGCTGAAGAAGCACGCCATGTTTGACACCATCATGGGTGAAGGCGCCGTGGCGGTGAGAGATGACTGGAAATAAGCAAATAGCAATTAGCCAGAGAAACGCAAAAACCATGATCAGCAGAGTTCAACAGGAAACCCAACACAAAAATGGAAGGGGTTGCTAATTGCTAGCTGCCAATTGCTAGCTGCTATGTCCATCAAAGCCCAACTCGAAGCACTGATTTACGCGGCGGAAGAGCCCATCTCGATTGATCAACTGGCCGTGTTGCTGAAAGAGGACTTGCTTGCCGTGAAGCAAGCGGCCCATGATGCTGAAATCCAGGTCGCTGAAATTCAAGTTGCTGAAACTCAAGTTGATGTGCAAGCAGAAGGAGAACCGCATCCTGAACACCCGGAGGAACACCTGGGCGCTGTGGAGAATGATGCCAGTGCGCCGGGGACGGCAGCGGAATCAGAAGTCGCGGTGATCGCGTCTAAAACACGCGGCAAGGGCAAGGACAAAGAAAAATCAGAAAAGGCCGAAATGCGAGCGCGGCTCAAGCCATTCCTTGAAGAGCTGATGGCGGAATTTAACCGTGAAGAACACGGCATTGAGATTCGCCAAGTGGCAGGCGGCTATCGCATGTCCACAAAGCCGGAGCATCATGATGTTGTTCGCGCGTTTGCCAAGAGCCTGAAACCGCCGATCCGGCTTTCTCTGCAGGCGCTGGAGACACTGGCTGTAATCGCCTACAAGCAACCGGTGACCGTTCCGGAGATCAGCGAAATCCGCGGTGTGGACGCAGCGGGCGTGATCGGCACATTATTGGAGCGCAAACTGATCACCACGGCTGGACGCAAAGCGGTAGTGGGGCGTCCCATGCTGTACAAAACCACCAAAGATTTTCTGCTGCGCTTTGGCCTTAACGATCTGAACGAGCTGCCCAGCCTGGAAGAATTTGAAAAGCTGGCAGCCGGCGAACTGCAGGATGATCTTTACTCCGTAAATACAGCTATCGCGGACGCTACAGGTGTGCCGGATACTGAAGAGCCGCCGCAGCAGCAGGATACATCTGAAGATGGCGGAGTGGAGCAACTGGCGGAAGATAAGGCGGAAACCCCGCAAAATGTTACGGAACCAACCGTCTCATCCGACCCGCGGCACTCGCCTGTGGATGATGAGATAGCTGGCGAAGTCGCCTCTGAAAGTAAGGGAGGCTAATATGGCCGCGGAGCGTCTGCAAAAGATTATTGCCGCCGCAGGTATCACCTCTCGGCGCAAAGCAGAAGAACTGATCACGCAAGGGCGCGTTACCGTGAACGGCCAGGTGATCACGGAGCTAGGCAGCAAAGCTGATCCGGAGCAGGACCACATTAAAGTTGACGGCAAGCTGCTGCGTGGAGCTGAGCGCCACATCTATCTGCTGCTGAACAAGCCCAAGGGTTATGTCACCACGGTAGCCGATCCTGAAGGCCGTCCCACCGTCATGGACCTGGTGAAGCACGTGGGCGAACGCATTTATCCCGTGGGCCGGCTTGATTACGCGAGCGAAGGCCTGTTGCTTATGACCAATGATGGCGAGCTGGCCAACTTTCTTACACGGGCAGCGTCGCACGTCCCAAAAACATATCTGGTGAAAATCTCGGGGCAGGCTTCAGAAGAAGATATCGACAAATTGCGCCATGGTATTCGCATCGGCAGCAAGCAGGGCATGCGGGGAACGCAGGCAGTGCGGACCGCGCCGGCACAGGTGAATATTGTGCGCGAAGGCGAGAACCCCTGGTACGAAGTGACGCTGATTGAAGGCAAGAACCGGCAGATCCGGCGTATGTTTGAGGAAATTGGCCGTCATGTGGAAAAGATCAAGCGCGTGCGTTACGGATCACTTCTGCTGGATGTGGAGCCGGGAAAGTTCCGCGAGCTGGCGCCGCATGAATTGGCGGCTCTGAGGGCAAAACCTCGGCTTCAAGGTACTGCGTCAAGAAACGCGGCAAAGGGCGCCGCACGATTCATTGGCAAAGCCCGAATGCGGGGACGTGATCAGGATCGCTTCCGTTCGCGAAAACAACGGGTCCACACGAGGAACAAGGCGAGCAGGCGAAGCCGAAATTTGGACGGCGCGCCAGTCCCGAGCGGCCGAAATTTGGCCAGCGCGTTGATGGGGAACAGCCAAAGTTTGCGCCGCGCAGTGAACGCCACCCGGGCGAACAGGAAAAGCGTCATGCTGGACAGCAGCAGCGCTTCAAAAACAACGAGCGGGGTACTCGCTCTTTTAATCGCGGCGACAAGCGCTCAAAGGCTCCCGGTCCAAAGTCGCGGTTCAAACACTGATGTGACCTGAGACACTGGCTAATCGTTGCTGTTCATGATAGAAAAGCCTGTAACACTTCTTTCATCTAATGAAGAAGACCGTCCTTGATCTCATCCCGCCCCACATACGTTCCCTGGTGGGATATGTTCCCGGCAAGGCATTGAGGCAGGCCCAGCGTGAGTCCGGCGTGACCATGATCAAGCTGGCATCCAATGAAAATCCATTTGGGCCTTCGCCAGGAGCTGTGGAGGCAATCCGCGGCGCCGCAACAGAAGTAAACCTTTATCCGGACAATGACGCTTCTGAGCTGCGCCTGGAACTTGCAGCGCGGCATCAGATTGCTCCTGAACAAATCTTTCTGGCTGATGGGTCGCTGGGCCTGTTGGATATTCTGGCGCGAACGCTGCTTGGCCCCGGGCTGAACTGCATCACCAGCGAGCGATCATTCATCAGCTATCCCATTGTGACGCAAGCTGCGGGCGGCAAACTTATCACCACGCCACTGCGGAACGACACGTACGATCTGGACGCGATAGCCGCAGCGATCAACGAAGACACTCGCGTAGTGATCCTGGCGAATCCAAACAATCCCACTGGGACCATGTTTGACGGGGACGCCACCGGCAAATTCTTGTCTCGCGTGCCGGACCATGTGCTGGTGGTGCTGGATGAAGCGTACTCAGATTTTGCTACGCACTTTGCCGCCGAGCGCGGAATCACCTATTCGCGGTCCATGGACTATGTGCGGGAGGGACGCAAGAACGTGATTGTGCTGCGCACATTTTCCAAGGCGCACGGGCTGGCGGGCATCCGGCTTGGTTACGGATGCGGCGATCCCGAGCTGTTCCACTACTTTGGCCGGGTGCGAAATTCTTTTTCTGTTTCTGTGATTGCGCAGGCGGCTGGTTTGGCCGCAATCCGCGACGAAGACCATATCCGCCGGACAGTGGAAAACAACGCTGAAGGCGCGAAATGGCTGTTCCCACAGCTTGCCGAGCTCGGTTTGCGCGCCGTGCCCACCAGCGCAAATTTTATTTATTTTGAAGTGGATGAAGACGCCAACGCGTTCGCCAAGCGCATGCAGGCTGAGGGTGTGATTGTGCGATCGCTGGTTCCGTGGGGGATCCCGAACGGAATTCGTGTGACGATTGGCACGCCGGATCAAAATGAACTCTTCGTCCGTGCGCTCAGAAATGTTTGTCAGGCAGTAAGACGATAACGCAACCATGGCTTCTGCAACGTGGTCTACCGCAACCGCGCTTGGCCGGCACAATCGCCTCGCTGCCATTGGCATGGTGCTGGTTACGATTTTTGTCTTGTTCGCGCTGTTTGCGCCATGGATCGCTCCCCAGAGTCCCAGCCAGATTGATTTGGCAGCACGGCTGCAGCCCACAAGCGCGGCGCACTGGTTCGGTACGGATGAGCTGGGACGGGACATTTTGTCGCGCGTGATTTACGGTGCGCGCATCTCCATGCTGGTGGGATCCAGTGTGGTGGCGGGATCGCTGCTGCTGGGCCTGATCTTTGGCTCTATCGCTGGATATTACGGTGGCTACACAGACCGCATCTTCAATGTGGTGATCATGAACGCCTTTCTTTCCTTTCCGGGCATTCTGCTTGCGATTGCCTTTGTGGCGTTTCTCGGCCCCGGCATCTTGAACCTGATTCTTGCTCTCTGCATCGGCGGCTGGGTTGGATACGCGCGGCTGGTGCGGGCGCAGGTGCTTGCTGTCAAAGAACGCGAGTTTGTGGAAGCTGCGCGCGCGCTGGGTGCGAGTGACTGGCGGATCGTTACTCGCCACATCCTGCCAAACATCATTCAGCCGGTGATTGTGCAGGGCGCGATTGGAATGGCCGGCGCTGTGCTGGCGGAAGCAACCATGAGTTTTCTTGGGCTCGGTGTTCCGCCACCGACGGCAAGCTGGGGATCAATGCTGAACGACGGCCGATCGCACCTGTTTGATGCGCCACACCTGGTGATCTTCCCTGCTCTGGCGGTAATGCTGGCTGTATTGTCGTTCAACTTTATTGGCGACGCTTTGCGGGACTTCATGGATCCAAGGTCGCGGATTGAAGCCGGACTGTAGAATCGCCGCCATCGGAAAAAGACAAAAGGTCAGCCGGCTGGACGGCAATACACGAGAGAGATGATCATAGGCGTTATTTCGGACACGCACGGACTGCTTCGGCCTGAAGCACTGGACGCATTGCATGGATCTGAACACATCATCCACGCCGGCGACATCGGCGCGCCAGAGATTATTGGTGAGCTCAGCAAAATTGCACCTGTGACCGCGATTCGCGGCAATGTGGATGTGCAGACGTGGGCACGCGAGTTTCCGGAAACTGAAGTTGTTGAGCTTGCGGGCAAGACCATTTATGTGATTCACGATGTGAATGCGATGGATCTGAACCCAGCCGGCGCAGGATTTGACGCCGTCATCAGCGGACATTCACACCAGCCAAAGCAGGAAATGAAAAATGGGGTGCTTTATCTCAATCCCGGCAGCGCGGGACCGAGAAGATTCAAGCTGCCAATCAGCGTGGCCAAACTCATAATTGAAGTGCACAGAATCAGCGCTGAAGTCGTGACGATTGCTTGAGCGGAATTTCAGATCTTCGGGAATCACTGAACAGGGGCTCTCGCCCAATAAGTCGTACGAGCCATGACCTTAGCATCGTTGTCTCCGCGAAGGCGCACGCGAATCTGATGCAGCCCAGGATGTGCATTTTGCGGAACGAAACTGAGCAAATAGCGGCTGTAAAGGTGGTTTGTGAAGGCAGTCAGGTGCAACTCAAAGCTCTTTTGCGACTTGAACAATTCATATTCACCGCCAGTCAAACTGGCTGTTGCCTTGGGGACGTTCTTGCGCATCGCCTGTCTGGCCAGCACAAGCAATTTGATGGCAGCGGCCGCTAAGTTGGAGGCTTCCATCTTGTCTTCGTTGTTGCCTTTCATTGTGTCCAGGATGTTGGAGACTGTTGGTGAAAATGCCAAGGCATAAACCACAGTATTGCTGACGCCAATGGCCGTAATCACAGAATCCAGTTCCGTGTGACTGCCGTGGTCGCGCGTTTCACTCACAAGCAACAGAACGCGCTGAGTATCTTTTGGAGAGTCATAGAGAAGATTGACGGAAAAGTGAATTGCGTCGAGAATTGCCGCTCCGTCATCTCCAGGCCGCATCATTGCCAGGCTATTCTTGATGAGCGTCGGGTTGCGAGTAAAACCCTGCACCAGGTTCACCCGGCTATCAAAGGTAACAACTGCGATTTCTGCACCCGCGGTCAAGGCCGGTTGCAGCATGCTACTCAACGTGCGAATGCGCTTGAACTCATCTTCTGCAGTGCGTCCATTCTGTACTGCGACCACAATTGAAACCGGTCCGGGATCCGCTGCTTCATCTAACCGAACGGTTTGAGCAACGCCGTCATCTTCGAGAACAAAATCGCTCGCATGAAGACCCCAAATCGGTTTAGCGCCTTCTCCACGCACGAGAGTGGGAACCAGCACCAAGGTGGATTCTGTCCGAAAAGTCGGTTTTTGCGTCTCTTGCCCAGCGAGCACTGCTACCAACGTGAAGGCCAGCAATAACGAAGCGATCTTTCGGGTTCGGTGCATGGGCTTTTGACCTTGCACTTTTAGAACGCTGCCAGAGGCCAATTCCTGCAGGCGATAACATAACTTCCAGACCGTTAGACCGGCTATGTGACGGTCGCCCATCCTACTGGCGAATTCTCGGATTCGCCAGAGAGTAGAAGAAATCAGTGATGAAGTTCACGGCAACGTAGGTCAGCCCGATCATCAGGATGCAGCCTTCGACCAGGTAGTAATCACGATTGCCGATCGCCTGAATGGTGAGGCGGCCAATCCCGGGCCAGGAGAAGATAGTCTCTGTGACAATTGCGCCGGCGAGCAACGCGCCGAATTGCAGGCCCACAATGGTCAGCACGGGCACAAGCGCATTACGCAGCGCGTGTTTGTAAACCACAACGTTTTCCGGCAGGCCTTTGGCGCGCGCAGTACGAATGTAATCCTGACTGAGCTCTTCCAGCATGGCGGTGCGGACCATGCGGGTGAGAATCGCTGCGAGTGCGCCGCCCATCGTAATCGCCGGAAGCACAAGGTGCGCAGGAGATCCGGAGCCGGAAACTGGCAGCAAGCCAAGATAGATGGCGAAGAACAAGATGAGAATCGGCCCCAGAGCGAAGTTGGGGAATGAAAGCCCCAGCAGGCTGACGAAGCTGAGTAGTCGGTCGTCCCATCGATTGCGCCTGCGCGCGGAGCGGACCCCCGCAGGAATCGAGATCAACAAAGCAACAATCATGGACGCCACAGTCAATTGCAGCGTCTGCGGATACCGCTGCAGCACCAGCTTGCTCACAGGTTGATCAAAACGCAGCGAACGGCCGAGATCTCCATGGAGCACGCCCTTCCAGTAATTCACGTATTGCTGACCGACTGGGACATCCAGTCCATAAGCATGGCGCGCAGCCTGAAGATCAGCGGCTGAAGCGCCCTCGCCCAGCATCTGCTGGATGGGATCGCCGGGCACAAGATGGATCAGCATGAAAACGACTGAGACGACCAGCCAGATCACTGGAATGGTGTAAAGCAAGCGGGTTGAAATGTACCGCAGCATCAGCTCGCCGTCTCCAGCGAGGGCGTCTGGTTTACGTTCTCAATCTTCACCCGCGCAATGCGGTGCCCTTCCATGTGCAATACAGTGTAACGGCGCCCGTCGTACTCAAACGACTCGCCGCCTTTCGGGATCTCTCCCAGTTGCGCCATCACAAAGCCAGCCAGCGTCTCAAAGCCCTGGTCGCGCGGTAGCTCAATCTCGTATTGCACTTCAAGATCGCGAATATTGGACGATCCGTCCAGCACCACTGCTCCCGATGCCAGCGGAACCACGGGCCGCTGTGCCACGTCGAACTCGTCTTCCAACTCGCCTACCAACTGTTCCAGTACGTCTTCCACAGTCACCAGACCACTGGTTGATCCGAACTCGTCCACCACAATAGCCAGATGCCGCTTACGTGCCTGAAATTCCTCCAAAAGGCCGGCCACAGTCTTGGCCTCAGGCACAAACAAAATTTCCCGCATAAGCTGCCTGACCTTCAACCCGGAGGGTTTTCCGCTGAACACCATGCCGCTGGCCAGTCGCATGTGCATCATCCTCGAAATGTCCTTGGAGTAGAGCAGGCCTATGATGTTCTCGCGTCCTTTTTCTGGATCATAGACTGGCACGCGTGAGTGCTGTTCTTCCACCACTTTGCCCATGGCTTCTTCCAGAGGCATGTCCGCGGGCAGAGAAAAGATATTGTGCCGCGGCACCATGATCTCGCGAACTGTCAGGTTGTTGAGATCCAGCGCGTGATGAATCATCTCCTCTTCTGCCTCGGGCAGAAGTCCCACGCGCCGGCTTGCAGTGACAATCAGCTTCAGTTCTTCCGCTGAATGGCCGCTGCCCTCCCGGCGCAGGCGTGAGCCGAAGCCCCGCAGGACCAGGTTCGCTGACTTGTTCATGAATACCAGGAACGGATGGGAGAGCCGCATGAAGAAGTCCATGGGACCTGCAACAGCCAGAGCCACGCGTTCCGCCCGTTCCAGGGCCAGCGACTTGGGCACCAATTCGCCCAGGATGACCAGCATGTAGGTAATCAGAATGAACGCCAGCGTGGCGCCGATTCCGTGAGCATAAACCCGGGCATAAGGGATCTTCCCGAGCCAGGGTCGAATGATCGCCGCCAGAGTGTCCTCTCCAGCCCATCCCAGGCCAAGGCTGGCCAGAGTCACTCCGAACTGGACGGCCGGCAGGAACTCGTCAAGATGCTGCTGGATACGTTGAACAATGCGCGCACCAATGCGCCGCTGCTCGATCATTTGCTGGATCCGGGTATCCCGGACGCTGACCATGGCGAACTCAGCGGCTACAAAAAAGGCATTGGCTGCCACTAACAGGACCACCAGAATGATCCTGAGCAGCACCAGGGTGACCATATGGGTTTCCATGATACAACGGTTGCGCATCCAGCTCCGGACCAAAGAAGTACATGGACCTAATATCCGCTTTTGTTTCTGTTACTTGCTGTCTTTTTTCTCCCTGCAAGGTCTAACCGTTCCGTACGTTCTTTTCTGGAACCAAATCAATCCTGCCAACGTATTCATAACAAGTAACCGCTGAAAGGGGCGCATCCGTGGCCAACGGGAAGAAGAAACGCAAGCGTCTGTTTTATGTGCTGGGCGGAGTCATCGTCGTTTTGGTGATCGTCGTCGGGCTCGTGGCTGCCACCCGCGGTACCACCAGGATTGACTCTTCGCGCCTCGCGAAGGTGGAAAAGGGCGATCTGGCCAAAAGCGTAGTAGCTACAGGAAAGATTGAGCCCATTACCAATGTGGAAGTCAAGTCCAAGGCCAGCGGCATCGTGAAAAAACTTCTGGTGGATTACGGCGATTCGGTCAAGCAGGGGCAGGTGCTGGCTGAATTGGATAAAGATGAGATTCTGGCCCAGGTCAACCAGGAAAAGGCTTCCCTCGAAGCAGCCGAAGCAGCAGCACGAGCCGCCGATGCTGACCTGCAGCGCGCCAAAGTTGACGCCGAAGGCGTTGACGTCCCCATGCTAAAGCGCGCCTATGATCGAGCGGTCACCATGGCGAAGGATGGCGTTGTCTCGCCTTCCGCCCTTGATGACGCGCAGAAAAACTATGAGATGGCGGTGAACAAGCAGCATCTGGGTGAAGCCAATGTGATCTCTGCCAAGGCAAAGTTGACGCAGGCGCAAGCCCAGGTATCGCAGGCGCGGGCAGAATTGGCGCAAAAGGAACAGGAGTTCCGCAACTCAACCATCGTGTCACCCATTGACGGGGTGGTTCTTTCGCGCGACGTTGAAGTCGGTGACGCCGTAAGCTCCATCCTTGTGCTGGGTTCGTCTGCGACCCTCGTCATGACGCTGGGCGATACGCGACAGGTATACGTAAAGGGCAAGGTGGATGAGAGTGATATTGGCAGGGTGTACCTCGGCCAGCCGGCACGCATTAAAGTTGAGTCCTACAAAGACCGCACGTTTTTTGGCAAAGTCACAAAAATCTCCCCCATGGGAGTTGAGAAAGATAACGTAACCACCTTTGAAGTGCGGGTCTCCATTGACAATTCCAAAGGTGAGCTGAAGTCACAAATGACAGCCAATGCCGAAATCATTCAGGATGAACACAAGGGCGTCCTGATTGTGCCTGAAGGCGCTCTGATTTACGACAAAGACCGCAAAGCGTCGGTTGAACTGCCGGATGCCAGCGCGAAAGGCGGCAAGAAGAAAGTGGCTGTCACGGTAGGAATCTCCAACGGTTCGAAAACAGAGCTGCTAAGCGGGCTCAAGGAAGGCCAGCAGGTGGTACTGCAATAACTCTGGAGGAAATATGAGATCAAGCAAGAATCTGGTCCTGGCTGCGCTGGTTCTCGCCGTGGGATTGCTGCCGGCGAGCGCGGCGGTTACAGGACACTTTGAACGCACCCTGAAAGTGAATGGCGCGGTAGACCTGAATATCGTTTCCGGTTCCGGCGATATAAACGTCCACGCCGGCGCCAGTGACTCCGTAATTATTTCCGCCAAAATCCACGCCAACAACTCATGGCTGTTCGGCGGCAGTGCGGAAGACAGGATTCACCGTATTGAGCAGAATCCGCCGATCGAACAACAAGGCAACATCATCCACATTGGCCAGTCGCAGGACCGCGACCTGTTCCGCAACATCTCCATTGATTATGACGTTACGGTACCGGCACAAACGCGCCTCAGTTCGCAAACCGGCTCCGGTGATCAGACCATCAATGGCCTGCAACTGCCTCTCACGGCAAGAACGGGTTCAGGCAACATCACCGTGGATGCTCTTGGGGCTGACGCGCACATTACATCCGGGTCAGGCGACCTGAAAATTGGCACCGTAAAGGGTTCGCTCACTGCGACAGCCGGTAGCGGCAACATCCGTGCGCAAGGCGTCGCGGGCGAAATCAACGCAACCACGGGTAGCGGGGATGTGGAGATGCACCAGGTGGCAGCCGGCAACGTTCGAGTCGGCACCGGTTCCGGCAGCATCAAGCTTTATGGAATTAAGGGTGGATTGCATGCTCAGGCGGGCAGTGGCGACATCCTGGCTGAAGGGCAGCCCACTACCGACTGGCAGCTAGGGGCGGGGTCGGGGAACATTACCCTCAAAATGCCGGCTCAGGCCTCTTTCAATATTGATGCCAGGACTTCATCCGGAACCCTCAAAGTCGCACCTTCGGTGCAAGGCGGTACCGTGTCTCACAACCGGGTCCAGGGAAAAGTGGGAAATGGCGGTCCGCTGCTGGATCTGCATACCGGTTCAGGCGATATCGATGTTGAATAGAACCAGTGACTTTATCCAGCGGAGGCTCCGGCCTCCGCTTTTGCTTTCAAAGAAGGCTGCGTCTGCCTGCCATTGGGCCTTTCGGATCGCCATTCCTCCGCATAGGATGTAGCTATGCCTACCATTTCAGCTTCAACTGCCTGCAATCGCCGATGGCTATGGCTGAGATTGTTCATCTCTCAGAACTCAATAGGAACTGACTATGACTTCGATAGAAAGATACGCTAATCTTTGAAAGTCTAATCTCACTCCAATCATTCTCTAATTACCTAAGTGCATTCTAGCGTCAGTTCGGCGGACGCTTTCGAAACACAGCACAGCGCCTCCTCTTAGAAAGGACGCTGGCGCACAACTGAATCGAAAGTTCCCTCTCCGGGCAATCAGGCTACGTGGGCTGTTTGCAGGGCGCTTGAACTGACTTCGAACGCAAGAACGCTTCCGTTCTTGCCGCAAGATCAGTTGTACACCCTCATTAGTTAACGTCGCACAAGCATGGACTGTTTTGTTTCGCAGCCCAATGCCGCGCCGGCGTGTGCCCTCCCCCCGGCTGCGCAATTTCGCATTGCGGAGCCAAGGGATTCGTGTGCCTTTTCCCGGAGTCGAACAGGATCCTTCGATGCGGGAGACGAGGCAATGACATATCTCAGGGGAACCACATTCAGCGAGCAAACAGCAGCGGCGGAACTTACGTTGGGTGCCGTCCGGCCCTGGCCGGCGCAGGCGGAACAAAGCAAAGGCTATATCACGGGCTTTGTACGCAGCGCAAAAGCGGCACTTGCACCCGCCGCTGTGCGCGATTTCTTTGCCGGACTCTATACCACAGACCGTCTGCTGCATAACTTCGGATGGCTGCTGCTGTTGAGTGTGCCTCTATTTGCCGTTCTCAGCTACATGGATCCGGGAACTGCTCAGTTCGCCAATCCCTGGTTCAAGCCCATCAAGTTCGCTATCTCTTTTGCCACATTTGTGTGGACGGTGAGCCTATTCCTGGCACGCCTGCGCATTTCTGGCCGCCTCCTTAACTGGACACGGCGGACTATGACGGCAAGCATCGTTGTGGAGATGCTGTGCCTGGCCATTCAGGCCTCACGCTTGGCCAACCTGCCTGCAAGTTCAGGCTCCACTGACTGGTTCATCCAGCAGATGACCACTGCCATGGTATCCATCAACACAGCCATGCTCGTGGGTCTGCTCGCGTTCTTTTGTGGAAAACGCGACCGGATCAGGATCGCTGATGGCGCCATGATCCTGAGTATCCGGCTGAGCATACTGATTTTCCTGGCCGGCAACGCAGTTGGCGGTTACATGCTGGCTCGTGGATCGCACACGGTGGGAGCGGCGGATGGAGGTCCAGGGCTTCCCTTCCTTAACTGGAGCACAATCGCAGGCGATTTGCGCATTGCGCACTTCATCGCCATTCACGCCATTCAGATTGTGCCTCTTTTCTCCTATCTGTTGTGGCAGATGACACCCCATCCGGCCCTGAAGTACCGTCGCATCGCTGTGTATGCCGTCGCGGCGTTTACAGCGGTTCTGGTCGGCGGAACATTTGTCCAGGCGATGCTCGCGCATCCGGTGATTGCGCTGGGTCGGTGAGCTTCAGTTCCTACTAGCGAGATTCAAAAACCCGGATTGGCTTTCCAAAACAGTGGCACAGCCCTCGGCTGTTCCTCTTCAAACTCGAAACAGAATGTAGCAGCCCCAGAAGGAGAGCGACGAATGGCGGCCCGAAAGAGGAGCAAGACCAGGTCCCCTCATAAATCTGTTGTCTCAACTCAGGAATCTCCGGCAATTGAGCAACACCTGATGCAATTAGGGGTGCGCCATTCCATGAAAGTCCACGACGCATGCAACGGAGGCGGCTGTGCCACCCGGTGTCTCTTCAGCACTGAGTTTTCAACCGAAGAACAGAGGCCCAAAACCAGAACACGGGCCAGCAACCGCTCGCCCATGTGAGCGAAACGGAGCGAGTTCTTGTCATCTTCTCTCGAGAGTTCTGAGGCACTTTGCGCTGCATGCTCGGCGCGCGACTAGTCCTCCTTATTTCCCAAACCTCATCGGCTTTGTTCCAAGCGCCATTGCTACGCTTCACCACACAAGAAGTGCGTGTGTTTCCTGATGGATACGACCACTTGAGCCGTCCCGCTTGCATTGACCTCCCATCGTCGGAAATGTTATAAAAACAGGTTTTACTGGTGTGGGAGTAGGTGTGTTTTTACCTGCTCCCCAGGCCGGTAAATTTCCGACGCGGCCAAACCTCAAACCACGGTTCTTGATGTGGAAGCGCGTTTCTGGAATGCCAGATAAGGCGTTTGTATTTTAAAACCCCCAACTTTTTGAACCTTCTTGGAGGAATATCTATGCACAGCTGGCTCCCATCTGGCCCGATGGAGCGTGCAATATCCGCGCGCCGGATTTTAGTGCTGGCCATGATCATGTTCATGGTTTTTGCACTTCCTGCAATCGCGCAACAGGCGCAACCGGCAACAACCCCGGCGCAACAGCCCGGATCAGTCGCCAATCCCGAACCAGGCGCCATGGCGCAACATCAGGTGGCAAATCCACCGGGAGAAGCGCCGTCGCATGAAGCCGGGGGCGAAGCCAACCTGCCCATGCCGGACATGTCACAGGTTTCGTTCTTCAATAACAGCATCAACGGCAGCAAGCTGCTTTCCATCGGTTTGCTTTTCTGCGCATTTGGCGGCCTCTTCGGCCTGATGATCTACACCCAGCTCAAGAACCTGCCCGTGCACCGCTCCATGCTGGAAATTTCCGAGCTCATCTATGAGACCTGCAAAACGTACCTGGTCACGCAGGGCAAATTCCTGCTGCTGCTGGAAGCGTTTATTGCCGTTGTCATCCTGCTGTACTTCGGACTGCTGCTGAAATTTTCCGCAGTTAAGGTCATCATCATTCTCCTGTTCAGCCTGATCGGCATCGCCGGCAGCTACGGCGTGGCGTGGTTCGGCATTCGCGTGAACACGTTCGCCAACTCGCGGACCGCCTTTGCTGGACTCAAAGGGAAGCCGTATGCCATCTATGCCATTCCGCTTAAGGCGGGCATGAGCATCGGAATGATGCTGATCAGCGTTGAATTGCTAATCATGCTTTGCATCCTTCTCTTCATTCCACGCGATTACGCTGGCTCCTGCTTTGTGGGGTTCGCCATCGGCGAATCCCTTGGCGCGGCGGCCCTCCGTATTGCGGGCGGCATCTTCACGAAGATTGCCGACATCGGATCTGACCTGATGAAGATCGTTTTCAAGATCAAGGAAGACGATGCCCGCAATCCTGGCGTGATCGCTGACTGCACTGGCGACAACGCGGGCGATTCGGTCGGCCCCAGCGCGGACGGCTTTGAAACCTATGGCGTCACTGGCGTGGCCCTCATCGCCTTTATCGTTCTGGGCGTGCCTTCCATCACAATCCAGATCCAGCTTCTGGTCTGGATCTTTGTGATGCGCGTGATGATGCTGGTCGCCGCCGCGGTTTCTTATTTCATCAACGAAGGCTTTGCCAAAGCTCGCTACGCCAACTCTGATGAGATGAACTTTGAAGCGCCTCTGACCTCGCTGGTGTGGCTGACTTCGATCGTATCTGTGATTCTCACGTTTGTTGTCTCCAAGCTGATCATTCCCGATCTCAACGGCGACCCGACGCTGTGGTGGAAGCTCTCCGCCATCATTTCCTGCGGCACACTCGCTGGAGCGATCATTCCTGAGCTGGTCAAGGTTTTCACCTCAGTCGACTCGCGGCACGTGGCTGAGATTGTTACCTCATCGGAAGAAGGTGGCCCCTCGCTCAACATCCTTTCCGGACTGGTCGCCGGAAACTTCTCCGCCTTCTGGCTGGGATTGACCATGGTGGTGCTGATGGCCAGCGGCTTTTACTTCAGCACTCTTGGCTTAAGCGCGCCGCTTGCAACCAACCCAAACCTGCATCTCATGCTGGCGCCTGCTGTCTTCGCCTTCGGCCTGGTGGCCTTCGGCTTCCTTGGCATGGGCCCTGTCACTATCGCAGTGGATTCCTATGGTCCAGTCACGGATAATGCCCAGTCTGTGTATGAGCTCTCTCTGATCGAGCACGTGCCCAACGTGGAAGCCGAGATCAAGAAGGATTTTGGCTTCAATGTGAACTTTGAACGCGCCAAGGAGCTGCTGGAAGAAAATGACGGCGCGGGCAACACCTTTAAAGCCACAGCCAAACCGGTGCTGATTGGAACAGCAGTCGTCGGCGCGACAACCATGATCTTCTCCATCATCATGGCGCTCACAGAAGGGCTCACGCGCAACACCGTGAACCTTTCGCTGCTGCACGCGCCGTTTGTGCTCGGCCTGATCACGGGCGGATCAATCATTTACTGGTTCACCGGTGCTTCCACCCAGGCGGTCACCACCGGGGCTTACCGCGCGGTCGAGTTCATCAAGCGCAACATCCGGCTGGAAGGCGTGGAGAAGGCTTCCGTTGCCGACTCCAAGAAGGTGGTGGAAATCTGCACCCAATACGCGCAGAAAGGCATGTTCAACATCTTCCTGACCGTCTTCTTCGCCACCCTGGCGTTCGCCTTCGTGGAACCGTACTTCTTCATCGGCTACCTGATTTCGATTGCAATCTTCGGCTTGTATCAGGCGATTTTCATGGCCAACGCCGGCGGCGCATGGGACAACGCCAAGAAGGTGGTTGAAACCGAGCTGAAGATGAAAGGCACCGACCTGCACGCCGCTACAGTCGTGGGCGATACGGTGGGTGATCCGTTCAAGGACACTTCATCCGTGGCCATGAACCCCATCATCAAATTCACCACGCTGTTCGGTTTGCTGGCCGTGGAACTGGCTGTGAAGCTCACTGCTGACCAGGGCGCTACGGTCAGCTGGACGCTGGCGATCGTGTTCTTTGCCGTGGCTATCTACTTCGTATGGAGATCATTCTACGGTATGCGGATCGGAGCGCAGAAAGCAGCAGAGGCCAAAGCCGCGTAAGAGCAACTCATACTCAACTTCTAAGCCCGCCGGCGACGGCGGGCTTTGTTGTTTTCTCCCTGAGATGGTCGGGTTAGATACAGCCCATCCCGAGGCCGAACTGGCAGAATCGCACCCCATCGAGACTATTTCGGTGAGGGCGAGGGATCGGCTCCGCTGGTGTTTCGGGGAGACATCTGTTGTACTCTTGCCGGATTTATGATTTCGTGCGATAAAGGCGCTGATGCTGCGCTTCGTGCTGGGATTGATGATTCTCGGGTTGCCTGCGTCTCTGCTGGTTCTCCGTTTGTCGCTGGACCGCCGCAAAGATTTTGCTGAATCCGCATGGTCAGATTTGCCTCGTCACGTCTCAATAACTTTTGCCATCTCTTATTCTCTTTGTGGGCAGCCTTCGGCCTTACATTATTAATGACGCGTCCGCTTGACGGGGTAGTGGAGCTGTTGGTGGCGGGATTGGGGAATGTTGTTGTCAGTCCTGGGCTTCGTGCTTTCGTTCTTTGCCCCTGAGAAGGAGAAAAAGAAATTGCTGCTGGCCAATGCAATGTTTCTTCTTCTTTCAGTTTTATCCGTTGTTCCACCAAACTAACTCAGGCCAAATACACCCCATGCAGTTCGTGACGCACAGCCGAGAGGCGGCTGTGCCACACGGTTTTCTAAGATGTGAGAAATGAATGTTGATATACCGACCGGCACCGCTACCCTGGCGGCCTCGGAATCGGCCCTGGTGGGACAGGTTCTAACCGTGGTGACGGCCCGATGCTCTGCTTCATTTTTTCCTTCACCCGCTTGGCCAGCTTCTCCACTTCATCCGCTTTGCGGATGACGTCCAACGAGAGCAGGTTCTCATTGGATTTATCCACCGCGGCTTTGAGTTCCGTCGCCAGTTGGAAAAGCTTTTCAGTGTCGTTCTTGATGTCTTCCTGGCGCTTCTTATTGGCCTCTTTGAGCTGGCGGTCCTGCATTTCTTTGTCCTGTTGTGACATGGAATGAGGCTGTTGAAACTGCGCGGCCGCAGGAAGAAGAGCAATGACAAGAGTGATACTTAAGATGCCGGTTAGAACTATTGGTCTTCGAAACACGCGAGCCTCTCTCTCCGCCCCATCCATTGATAGCGTATGACTTGTGGTCTGCGCGGGTGTCCTCATTGGGATTATAAACACGACGCTCGGCTATAATCCGGTCGGGACACCATGGAAGAGCGTTTCGGCAACATCTGGCAACAGTGGCATAACTACCTGGTCGAGTGGACACGTGACCGCGCGCCCAAGCTGGCAGTGATTCTTGTACTGGCGTTCATCTTTGTGCGCCTGCTCGGCATCATTACCAACAAGGTTGTTGCCCTGGCGGAGAGAAACAGCAACCGCGGCGCAGTACGCGCTCAGCAGGTAAAGACTGTGGCTGGTGTGATTCACAGTGCCGGGGTCTTTTTCATCCTGTTTTTCGCGTTTATGCAGGTGCTGGACGCTTTCAACTTCAACATTGCTCCCCTGCTCGCCAGCGCCGGCATAGCCGGGCTGGCCATCGGCTTTGGTGCACAAACGCTGGTGAAGGACGTGATCAACGGCTTTTTCATCCTTGCTGAGAACCAGTTCGAGGTAGGCGACACCATCAAAGCCTCCGGCGTATCCGGCACGGTGGAAGAGATCACCATGCGGCGAACCGTGCTGCGCGATTCTGACGGCACACTGCACATCGTTCCTAATGGATCCATTCAGCTTGTGAGCAACATGACGCGTGACTGGTCGCAGGTGACGCTCCATGTGTCAGTCGATTACAGTGAGAACAGCGATCGCATTGTCAGCCTATTGAAGGAAGTCACCGAGTCTTTTTACAACGACAGTGCCTTCAGGCAGGAACTGGTGGCTGCTCCGCAGGTTCATGGCATTGAACGCGTCCGCGGCATGGAAGTGGATTATCTGGTCACGGCCAAAGTGCGGCCGGGGAAGCAGTACGGTGTGGCTCGCGAGATGCGCCGTCGCATCAAGACCTGTTTTAACGAGCAGAAAATTAAAGCCGGCGCGCCGGCCCAGGTATACATCGGACAAATGCCTGGTTAATCGGCCCAGAACCTTTGAAACGCAGAGGGACACAGGAAGCGGACGAATCTTGGGATCGGTTTCAGCTCAAGCAAATAGGCAAATCCGGGTACTGCCGTAGACTTTGGTGTAGCTGGGCTGAGTGCTAATTGCCAATTGCTGATTCTGTGAGACATGCGTTTCTCCACTTGCAGTTTGAACAGAGGAATTTTATGGATCTAGGACTCAAAGGACGCGGCGTAATCGTAGCCGCATCGAGTGAAGGAATCGGCAAAGCCACGGCAGAAGCGTTTGCTCGTGAGGGCGCACAGGTGGCCATGTGCGCGCGCACCGAAGCAACTTTGCGCGATGCCGCGGATAAAATCCGCAAGCAGACCGGAGCGGAAGTTTACGCCGAGCCGCTGGACGTAACTGATGCCCCTGCCGTGCAGCAGTTCACAGAGAATGTAGTGAAACAGTTCGGGCGCATCGACGTGTGCGTCACTAATGCGGGCGGTCCTCCGGCCAAGAACTTTTTGTCAGTCTCACTCGATGAATGGCGCAAAGCCGTGGACATGAACTTTATGAGCGTCATCCATTTTGCCCGGGCCGTAATTCCCTACATGCAGCGGCATCGCTGGGGGCGGATCATCACCATCACCTCAGTAACGGTCAAGCAACCGGTGGACTCCCTAGTGATGTCCAACGCCGTTCGTGCCGGGGTGGTGGGGCTGCTCAAAAGCCTTTCCAATGAGTTCGGCAAGGATGGGATCACGGTGAACAACGTAGCTCCCGGGTACACGGCCACTGAGCGGCTGAAGGAATTGGCGGGAGTACGTGCCCTGGCCGCTGGCACATCGCCGGAAGAGATCTACAAACAATGGGCCGCGGACGCCCCGCTCAAGCGAATAGGTGAGCCAACAGAAATCGCAGACACAATCGTCTGGCTGGCGTCACAAAGGGCCTCCTACATCACAGGCCAGACAGTTCTGGCCGATGGAGGGGTTTATCGCGGCCTCTAATGGCCCCAAAGCCTGCGTAAATGCCCCGTTTTTCGTGCTGAAAGAGGTCCAAAGTGTGCCAATATGGCGCGGTTTTTAGAGCGCAACCATGATCAGGCAAAAAGCATCAGCGAGAACATCTACCAGGCCGAGAATAAGCATCCTATGTGCGGATGCTTTTACTGGCCATTTCATTCGTTACAGCTGCCATCGGGTGCGGGGTCTGGTACTGGTTTGCGGTGCGGTACAGCCGCCGCCGGGCTGCTGAAATTGCGCGCTGGATCGAATCCGCACTGGCCGGAGAAGGGCGCGTTAGCGGCATCCGCTGGGTGACAGCGTCGCGTTTTCAATTGCCTTTGCGGCTCGCCCAGGGCATGTTTCGCCGCGCCAGCATGCTGGTGGAAATGTCACCTTGCGAGTTTCCTCTGTACTGGCTGCTGGGCAAAGTCAATTCCAAGCCTGAAATCCTTACCTTCCAGGCCGACCTTGATATGCCTCCGGTCTTCTCGATGCATGTACAGAATTTTCGCTGGTTTGCCCGCAGCAGCAGAAAGACACCCCGGCGCAATAGCGGCTGGACATTTGAGCGAACCACGCCACTTGTGGTCAGCACACGCTCCAACTGGCAGAAAGAGGTTTCATCGGCCATTGGCTCTCTGGCCCAGGGTCGCAACCATGATTTTCTCAGCATTACTTTCCAACGCCGTTCACCGCATTTCTCTGTAACCCTTCCACTTGAGGTAATCGCACCAGACTCTCCTACCCGCACCTGCATTTTTGAGAGCATGCGCGAGTTGGCAAGCAACTCCTCTGCCAGTTTGTTTTAGATTTTTTGCATCTCACTTCAATAAAGTCTGGGCCACCACGCTCAAAAGGAGCGACACGGGCATAATCACCATCCCTGCTTTCAGGAACTCTGTGGCCGTGATCTCAACCCCTTCACGCCGAAGCGCAATCAGCCACAGAATCGTGGCGAGAGATCCCGTCACGGAAAAGTTGGGACCAAGATCTATTCCCAAAAGGATCACATGACTTAGGCTGGGAAGACTCCCCAGATGCTGCAGGGCCGCGCCGCTGGCCAATGCGACAGGAAGATTGTTCATCAGGTTGGAAATGACAGCCACACCGAACGCGGAACTCAGGTCCGCCACGGCGTGTGGTTTGGTAGCGAGCCAACCGATCCCCTGTTCCGCCACCTGAAGCAGCCCCGCCTGGCTCATGGCTTCAACAATCACGAACAGTCCGGCCACTAGAAACAGAACGCTCCAGGTCACATCTCGCGCGACCTTCATTGGGACAGCTCTGTCCTTCAATGCTACAAACATAAGGGTAGCCACTCCCGCAAGCGCGGTAGGCAGTCCCAGATCTGCGCCATACGCAGATCTGATAATCAAGGCAATTGCGGAAAGAACCAGACCGGCGATTGCCAGACGCCCCTGAGAGCTCAGCTCAACGGGAGTGCTTGGTAACTGGTAATGCTGTTGCAGGTCTCGTCGAGACATAAACCGCAGCGAATAATAGGTGGCTACGATTGCGATCAGCGCTGGCGACAGAAAGATCCTCACCCACACGCCCAGAGGCGGCAGTTGCCGTCCATAGATCACGATGTTTGCGGGGTTGGAGATAGGCAGAAGAAAACTCGCGGCGTTGGCGATAAACGCGCAGATGAAAAGATATGGCTTAGGAGAAACCTGGGCGCGTCTTACAGTCGCCAGCACGGCCGGCGTAAGCACAACGGCGGTTGCGTCGTTCGAGAGCAACGCCGTAACCACAGTTCCCGTCAGAAAAATTAGCAGGAAGAGCCGCGCAGAGGAACCGCGCGCTTGCCGCATGGCCACGTCAGCAATCCAATCAAACACGCCTTCATCCCGCGCCAGCTCAGCCAATAGCATCATGCCGAACAGAAACAGGTAAACGTCCACGCCTTTCAGCACGGCGCTCAACGCCGCGCCAGGCGAAAGCAGTCGTAACATCACCAGCGTGGCTGCGCCGCTGCATATCCAGACATATTCCGGAATGCCGCGCGGGCGCAGCAGCATGCAGATGATGCTAGCCAGTGAGATGAGCCAGATAACCAGGCTATGCAAATGCAAGAAGGCGCGAGTCTCCCGAATCAAGTTATCACGGAGGTTGTCTGATTCATCACCAACGGACAGGAGACGCGCTGCTAGACCTCGAATACGCGGTAGGGCTTACCCCCGTTATGCGCAAGCAGAAGGGAGAGCGCCACGTTGTGCACTGGCACGCCTGCGGTGGTCTTGCCGTCCGGCTTTCCATGGTGGGCGTGGCCATGGAGAGCCAGAACCGCGCCGTGCCGATCAATCACCTCGGATAAGCGTGAACTGCCCAAATATGGCCATATTTCCATCGGCTCTCCATTCACGGTCTCCGCAATCGGGGCATAATGGGTGACGATCACGATTTTCGGAGTGCGCAACATGGACAAAGCTCGTTCGAGCTTCATGGTTTCATCGATGGAAGCTTGAACGAATGACTTGACTTCCTTCTCTCCGAAAGCTGTCAGAACGCCGCGTCCGAAGCCGCCGATAAAGCCCTTCGCACCGGCAAATCCGACTCCGTCACGCTCATAGCTGCTGCCATCCAGCACTTTGATCCCCTCAGCCGTCATGAGCCTCATGAGCTCCTGTTCCTGGCAGGACTCATAGTCATGGTTTCCCAGCACCGCCACAATAGGGATTCTGAGACGGACGAGCGCATTCAGGAGCGAGTGCATTTCCTCCGGCTTGCCGTAATTGGTGAGATCACCGGCAATCACCAGCACGTCCGCTTCGTCACGCACGCGCGCAAGCGGTTCGCGAATGCGGTCGTAACTCTGGGGAGAAAAATGTAGGTCGGCAGTGGCTGCGATTCTCATGCTCTCTTACTCACGCGGCTTCCTCTGACTCCGGCTTGATACTCACGGCCTTCCATCGGTGCTCTTCCAGAATGTTACGTTTGCCCCATTCCATTACATCGATGGCAAACATCTTTTCATCGATCAGGCTGCCGCGAAATTCAATTCCTTTATTTGGATGCTTTAACTCAACCTTAAAACGTTGCAGCAGTTCGTCCCAGATCTCCTGCGGCACATACTCTGTGTGGGCAGGATAGACGTACTGATAGAGTACCAGGGACCATAACAGCATCTGCCAGTGCTCTCCCATCAAGCTCATAAGGCGTTGCCAGTCGAAATTCCCCCGGGTCCCGTAAATCACGTGGCAGATATCCGCGCCGTCAAACCGTTCCCTGCGCGTAACAAAAACTTTGGAAGCAATGAGCTCTTCCGGCGCCAACACTCTCACGGAGAGGTCGAATATGTGCGAGCGGCTGGCCCTGCGAATCCACGAATAGTCCACGCGTATCACGCCGTTGCTCATCCCTGTGATCAAGTCCACAAAAAAGCCGTTTCTGTGGGCTTTGGCCAGCCAGATGGGGTCGAGCACCTCTGTCTGAAAACGGTCCTTCTTCAACACGTTCAGAGCACGGCCAACCTCTTCTGCTGGAAGAAAGAAATCCAGGTCTTTGGTGTCACGCCAGATCCCGGTATGCTCATGCAACGCAAAGGCCCCTGAGATTACAAAGGGGATGCGGTTGGCTTCCATCAATTGAATCACTTCGCGAAATAGTGATTCCTGCTCTGCCGCAAAACAAGGCGGCTGAGAAGAACTTACCGGCAGCGGTTTGTCCTGCTCATTAGACATTCCTGCTTAGATGGCTAAAGTTTGCCTCCATGTTGTTGATGTACCCGAAAATGCGAACCAGTCCGGCAACTCTGTTACAACCGGTTGAGGTGTAGCATCTAACGGATAGTACCTGGCTGGATTAGATTTGCCAGCAACTTTGCAGGCAGGAGCACGGCTTGGCAAAACAGGAATCAATCATTGAGATCGAGGGCAGGCAGATCAAGCTCTCCAACCTGGATAAGGTCCTTTACCCGAAAGCTGGATTCACCAAAGGGCAAGTGCTCGACTACTACGCCCGCATCGCGCCCGTGCTCATTCCCCATCTTTCAGGCCGGCCCCTCACGCTAAAGCGCTATCCGGAAGGCGTGGAAGGCCTGCATTTTTACGAGAAGAACTGCCCTGCTTACCGCCCTGAATGGATGAAGACCGCCAAAATCTGGAGCCCCGGGAATAACCGGTTTATGTATTACTGTGTGGTGGAAGACCTGCCCACCCTGGTCTGGCTGGCTAACCTGGCCGATCTGGAACTGCACGTTTCCCTTTCACGCGCGCCGGAGATGCAGCAGCCCACGGTGATTGCCTTTGATCTGGATCCCGGAGCCCCCGCCAATATCGTCCAGTGTTGTCAGGTAGCTATTTGGGTCCGGGACATCTTCGCCGGGTTTGGCCTGGAATCATTTCCCAAGACTTCCGGCTCCAAGGGCCTGCAGGTCTATGCGCCGCTGAACTCAAAGGTTACTTACGAAGAGACCAAACCATTCGCCAGGGCAATTGCCCGGCTTCTGGAAGACTCGCATCGTGACCTGGTGGTTTCAGACATGAAGAAGTCTCTGCGCTCCAACAAAGTATTTGTTGATTGGAGCCAGAATGATGATTACAAAACCACGGTATGCGTCTATTCCCTGCGAGCGAAGGACCAGCCGACGGTGTCGACTCCGGTTACCTGGAAAGAAGTTGAGAATTGCCTGAAGAAAGGCGATCCTGAGCTGCTGGTCTTCAGCTCCGAGCAGACACTCAAGCGTGTAGACAAATCCGGCGACCTTTTCGAGGCAGTCTTAAAGCTTAAGCAGATGCTGCCAAAGCTGGATGACTTGAAAGGGCTGAGCGCACCAGCGGAAATGCCGTTGCGCCCGACCAAAGCCAGAGTGGAAAGAGTTGCTGTTGCTGCGAAATCACGCGCCCATTCCCCGCGCAAACGCAAGTCAAGATAAGAACCGCTTCAGGCTGGGACGCCCTCCACTATCCATAGCGGCGCTTTCATCGGTACCACGCGCGTGAGGCGCAAGCCTGCCTGAGAAAACAGTGTACGGAACTCATTTTCTGTGCGCTCGCGGCCCCCGGGAAACACAAACATTTCCAGGTCAATGAATTTACCCAGGTGCGGCTCGTTACCTTCAGGCAACACACTCTCCACCAGCAGGATTTTCGCGTTCGGCTTGCCGGCCAGAGCCTTGCGGCAATTTTTCAGGATGAGCACCGCCTTGTTATCGTCCCAATCATGAATGATGTGCTTCATGATGATGGCATCCGCCCCCGTGGGCACTTCAGCAAAAAAATCTGCAGAGTGGAATTCACAGCGATTCGTCAGCGCCTGATTTTCCGGAAGATGTTTTGCACCTTGAATTACGTGGCCCATATCAATCAAAATGCCACGCATCTCCGGATGCTTGTTCAGGATGGCCCGCAGCAGGGCACCGTGTCCGCCGGCCACATCCATCAGCGTGTGGATGCCGGCAAAATCATAGGCTTCCAGTAGCGCTGGAGTGACCATCTCGCTCATACAGGTCATGGCGTTGTTGAAGAGCTCTGATAACTCCGGTTGCTCATGTAAATATTCGAAAACCGGCTTTCCATGAATGTGATCAAACGTTATCTCACCGGTTTTTACCGAATGCAGAAGCTCAGAGTAGGTGCGGAAATGGAACGGGCTGCTGATCCATAGCGCCATGTTGCGAATTGAATTGGGTACATCAGAACGCAATGGTTCCGCCTTGGGCGTGAGCGCAAAAGTCCGCGGTGATGTTTCCGCGAATACGCCAAGGCTGGAAAGCACGCGCAACACACGATAAAGCCGGTCTTCATTAGCGCCCGCAACAGAAGCCAGTTGCTGCACCGGTTTGGGGCCGTCGGCCAGCAGATCTGCAATTTTGAGTCTGGCTGCTACTTGTACGCAGGCGGAAGCCATGTAACCCGTACACAATTGCATGACCAGTTCTGCAGGCTCAGATTTGCGGGTAAGTTCCGTGGTGGGAGCAGGCATAGGAACAACAGACATCGTCGACTTCTCCTAAAAGGGCTGTTATTCCGGTTATATACGAGGGGAGCCGCTCTTCAGAACTAAAGAAATGCTTTTTCCCGCCCACAACCGAGCCCCGCCTGGATGCAAACACTTGCATAATCTGAGGTTCCGGTCGCATCCGTTGCCGGCGATCGATTGGGATTGCCTCCCCAAGCCGAAGGACACCCAATTCCTCCGTAATTTAAGACTAAGGCTTAACCCCTAAATGCTTGATCCTTAAGGGCTTGGGATTAATACATTTAATGCCACTTTCAAGAGTTTCTAATCGGAGCAGGCGATGCTTGCGCTCGAGGCTGACGTATCAGCAAGAGCATTGGTACGGTTTCGGATTCCCCACCGCAGGCCGCGTCCTCTTTTCTCGCCGGTACAGTTCCATTTTTAGACCCGAAATTCAGGGGCAGCCCGTTTATTGCCGTGCCGGCCATGAACCGGTCCGGATTTTTGCACGCCATACGAACAAGGAGCGCAGTCCATGAGTTTTATTTTCCTTCCGGGAGATGCATCGAAAGTCCGCGTGAGAGAAGCCGAAAACGCCCGCAAAAATCGGGCGGAGATCGTGAAAGCCTATTCTCACGGCCAGATTTCACGCCGTGACCTCGTTAAATGGGGTCTTATCACAAGCGCAGGCGCACTGGCGCCCATCAGCGGTTTGAACCCATTCATTAAGAGCGCTTACGCGGACTCAGCAAGCATCCCCACCGGCGCACCACGCAGCCCGCTTTTTGGGGCGCAGGAATTCTCTCAACCAATGCCACGCTTTGACGTGCTGCCGCGCGGCACAAACCCGCTTACAGGCGGGCTTGACCCGGTTCCCACGGCCGAATCCAATCAAACATTAATTCCCGTTGCCCCCGAGCTTGGCGGCGGCATGGGCCCGTGCGAAGGACGTCCTCCAGGGCCAATCTGGGCGCACCAGCAATTCAGCCAAATGCCTCCGCAGGTTTGCGTGGAAGCCAGCCAGATGGGCGCAACCACCAACACTGTTTACAACCCCGGCGTTGATTCCAGCTTGAACTCAGGCATCAATCCTGCCGATTCAATTCCGCTGGTATTCCACCCGGATATGCCGGTGCAGGATCCGAACTCGGTGTGGACATTCAATGGCACCATTCCTCCCAAGCTGGTCCAGGGACGTTACGGCGAACCAATTCTGTTCCGCCATCACAATAAGCTGCCTGTTGACGTAACCCAGAACAACGGTTTCGGGCGGCACACAATTTCCACGCACGAACACAACGGTCACCACGGTGCGGAGAATGACGGATTCACCGGAGCATTCTTCTTCCCCGGACAGTTCTATGACTATCATTGGCCGATTGTTCTTGCCGGCTGCACCAGCATCAACCTTGATGCAACCGACCCTCGCGCCGGGAGTCCTGCGGACAGCGGCGGCATCAACAAAGTTGCCGGTGACTGGCATGAGACCATGTCAACCCACTGGTTCCACGATCACATGTTCAGCTTTACTTCTCAGAACGTGTACAAGGGCAACGCTGCCATGTTCAACATTTACAGCGCCCTGGATCGCGGCAACGAAGAAATCAATGACGGCGTAAACCTGCGGCTCCCCTCCGGGACTGCAAAGTCCTGGGGCAACCTGGATTACGACGTGAATCTGATGCTGGCCGACAAGGCGTTTGACCAGAGCGGCCAACTGTTCATGGACATCTTCGACTTCGATGGGTTCCTGGGCGACGTAATGACCGTGAACCTGGCCTATAATCCCTACTTCGAAGTGGAGCGCCGCAAGTACCGCTTCCGCATCCTGAATGCCAGCGTTTCCCGCTTCTTTAAGGTCGCATTGAGTGACGGTTCGCCGATGATCCAGATTGCCAACGATGGCAACCTGTTTCCCAGCCCCGTTTCTCTCACGCAGCTTGATGAGCAGGGCATAGCAGAACGTTATGACATCGTGATTGACTTCTCCCGCTACGGTATCGGGGACAAAGTCTGGATGGTCAACCTCTGCGAACACCAGGACGGCAAGAAACCGGCCGCAGATTTGACTCTGGCGCAAGCCTTGTCCGGACAGTCGGCTGATCCTTGCGTGGGCAAGTTCCTTGAATTCCGCATCGTTCGCGATCCCATCAGGGCTGATCTCAGCCAGGTGCCCGATATCATGATCCCGAACCCGGACCTTTCCGCGATTCCGATTTCAGCACAGCGTGTCTTTGAATTCGGCTCCGGCGGATCGCAACCGATCAATGACGATGCAACCTCGTTCACGGGACCGTGGGGCATTAAAACTAATGGTGGCCAGATGCTAAACGCCAGCTTCGGTCGCGTTTCTGCAGCGCCGCAGTATGGCACCCGCGAAGTCTGGACGCTGATCAACGGTGGAGGCGGTTGGGACCACCCGATCCACATCCACTTTGAAGAAGGCCAGGTTCTCGCGCGCAATGGCAGCCCGGCTAACGTTCCTGCATGGGAAAAAGGACGTAAGGACGTGTATCGCCTGCGCCCAGGTGGAAGCATCACCCTTACCATGCAGTTCCGTGATTGGGGTGGGATGTTCATGGAGCACTGCCATAACACGGTGCACGAAGATAACGCCATGTTGCTGCGTTGGGAAATCAATGGTGGCGGCGCTCCGTTCCTCGCGCCTCTGCCAACGCCAATCTGCACACCACAGGGCGTCACGTTTATTCCTCCGGACGAGGTTCTAGCCAGCGCCTTCACCGGTGGCACAGCCGGGAACGGCGGAGGAGGAAACGGCGGCGGTGGTCTGGCCGTAGCGGCAAAGGAGGCGGCGGTGGAAATGATGGTAGTGGAGATGCCGGCGTCCGTGGAACCGGTGGCGGCGGAGGCACACGCGGCGGTAGCGGCTCGGGCGGTAGCGGCTCGGGCGGTAGCGGCTCGGGCGGCAGCGGTTCGGGCGGTGGTGGCTCAGGCGGCAGTGGTTCCGGCGGCAGCGGCTCGGGCGGCAGCGGTTCGGCGGCGGCAGCGGCTCGGGCGGTGGTAGCGGCTCGGGCGGCAGTGGCTCGGGTGGCAGCGGAAAAGGCGGCTCGGGCAAAGGTACAAACCGCAACACCTTCTCCAGCGGCCTGATTCGCAACATGACGTCCGTAAGCGGCCGTAGGCGGTAAGGTTAGCAGGTTACACAAACCACAGGCCGTCCCTCAGTTTCGCCCGCGCAATGCGGAACTGAGTGGACGGCCTGGATCTTTTGTCTCTGCGAACTCCTATTGCCCCATCACTAGAGGGTTGCCACTTTGTTCTGCAACTCTTTGGCAATCTCCTCTGGGTCAGCATCCGGCTCAAACCTCAAAGGATCACCAATTCTCACCTGCACAGCTCCTGGCGGAGCATAGTGCTTCTTTGCCATCCTGAACGGAAACAGACCGTCGATCCGCATGGGGATCACGGGCAGGTTCAACTGCGTAGCCAACAATCCAATGCCGTTACGAAACGGGTTCATTTCTCCGGTCTCAGTGCGCTTGCCTTCAGGGAAGATAACTACGTTGTAGCCGTTGTCTGCCATCTCGCCGGCAAAACGAAAGCTCTGGCGATACTTCGCCCGTTGCGGGAGAGAGAACACATTGAAAAAGGTTGCAATCAGGAAATAGCGCAGCTGCTCCCGCCACCTGCTCAGGACAAACATCTCTTTCGGCGGATGGCGCAGGCTGCGCAGCATTTCTCCTTGCATGGCGACCGCCAGATGATTGCGCAGCCGCATGGGAAGGCTAGCCATGAGGAAGCCAATATCAATCTGAGAGATGTGATTGCTCACAATGAGCGCCGGGCCTGCGAATCCTTTCAGGCGCTCGCGTCCAATCACTTTGGGCCTTGCCATAATCATGATGTAAGGCAGCGTAACCAGATGAAACGCGAGCACACGAAGCCACGTAATGGGCCAGCGCTGGGCCCAGCGCGCATAGGGATAATCAAGCTGCTCCGTCTGCTGCGGCGTAACCTTGAGCAGGTTTTCCAGATCCGTGACAGTGTTCACCCGCGAAAAGTCCCGCTCACTTAAGTCCACCTGATAGCGATTTTCCAGCGCCGCCATGAGTTCCACGCGTTCCAGCGAACTCAGGTTCAAATCGCTCTCCAGATGCGATCCCGGCTTGAGTTGCACCTCATGTCCCGCCACACCGGCAATCAGTTCCGCAAGCGTATTGGGGAGTTCCGCTGCAACGGCAACTCCACCCGACGCAGTTCCTTGTCCAAGCTGTTGCTCAGCTGCGCGGCGGATCAGATCCATTTTCGGTTTTTGCGTCGGCGTGCGGGGGAAATCTTCATCCGGCCAGGTGAGCCAGCAGCGAATTTTCTGGTAATCCGCCAGCGACTGATTGGCCGCTGCAACCACATTCGAAGCTTCGTCTCCATTTCGCAGCAGCAGCACCGCGCAAGGTTCTGCGTTTCCACCGCGCGCCAAACCGAACACGATGCAATCACGCACCTCGGGACGGCTGCGCAACGCCTGCTCCAAATCTTCCGGATAAACCTTGAGCCCCGCGGGCGTGACGATCACATTCTTGCTGCGGCCTTTGAAGTAGAGATTCCCTTCAGCATCCATGGCGCCGAGATCACCAGTGCGAAACCAGCCTTCCTTGCCTGTGACGGGCTTAAGTTCCTTGTCCTGCCAGTATTGCCGCGCAACATTTTCGCCGCGCACCAGAATTTCGCCAGTCTCAGGATCAAGCTTCATCTCGCGTCCGGGGAGAATTTTGCCAATCGACCTGCGCCCGATCTTGAAAGGATGATTCAAACTCACAAGCGAACTGGTCTCGGTAAGGCCATAACCCTGAATGATGCCGTATCCGAGCCTGCGCCAGAACTCTTCTGTTGTTTGGTCGAGTGCGGCGCCGCCGGAAATGACCGCCCAGAATTTCCAGCCCAGGTAGCTGTGGACTTTGCGAAAGCGCCACCATCGCTTCAGAAATTTCTCGTTTTCCGCCACCTTCCAGTTCTTCTGGATCGCGGGCCCAAGGTCGGTCTCCAGCTTGCCTTTGAGCGATTCCGCTACCCGAGGCACGGCAATCAGGACAGAAACTCGATTGCGGCGAATTGTTTCCACTACATCTGCCGGCTTGTAGCTGTCCTGAAAAAATGTTGTTCCGGCGATGATGGGTGGGATGAAAAGCCCCATGGTCTGCCCGAAGACGTGGCTCAGGGGCAGCATATGAAGAAAGCGTATGGGGTGGAAAACCCGTTCGTACTTGCGGTACTTGGGGATCTCGCGCTCAATCGGGTCCACGCTGCTGAGAATGTTGCCGTGTGTGAGCACCACGCCGCGAGGTTGCGCCGTGGTTCCTGAGGTGAAGATGATCTGCGCAGGATCGCTTCGACTAATTTCTGCAGATTCGTAAGGCGCAGAGGACTGATGCGCCAGCGTTTCCGCAGTCTCCTCCAGTTCGATATGTGGAATCAGTCCGGCTTGTGCCGCAAGAGCACTGGAGCAGATGATCAGTTTTGCATCTACATCGGCAGCCACACGACGCGCAAATTCCGGTGCCGAGATTTTGTCCATCGGCACTGCCACAACGCCCCTCAGCATGCAGCCGAAAAATGCCGCCACCCACTCGGCGCAGTTCTCGCCCCACAGCATCACCCGATCGCCCTTGCCGATTTTCCGGCGCTCCAACTCTCGGGCAAAGCGGAATGCCAATTCCGCCGTCTGGCGATAACTCCAGCGGTGCGTTCGAAACCCGCGCCGGTAAATAAAGGCAGTCTCCTTTCCCAGCGAGAATGGAGTTGCGCGTATCCGGCAAGTGTTTGGGGCATCTGTCATTAACATACCCATTCAGCTTGAAGGAGGTAAAGCGGCAAAGAACGGCAAACTAGCCCTCAGCAATCGGCACTCAGCAGTCCGCCAATCTGAGATTCCCAACTAAGCAGAGCGTAGCGCACTGTAAGAAGCATTCCTCAATGGCGAAGGTCAGTTGCACCGATACCGCTGGTTTGGCTGAGTGCTGAATGCTGAATGTACGTGCTCTACTGCGGCGTTCCCTGCCCTGCTGCCTGCAACGTCTGTGAGACGGTCTTTGCGTAGTCGCGAAGTTTAGTCAACGAGTTCTGCAGAGCTGTGGCTTTGTCCTGCAGTCCGCGAGCGCGGGCTACGGCCATAACAGCTTCGGCTTCCATGCTGAGCCTTTCCAGCATAGTCAGAAGATAAGCCAGAGCATCAGCGTGCGGCTTCCAGAGATATGCCGACGTGGCCTTCTGGTTGTACTCATCCACTTCCACAATCATGCGTGATAAATACGCCACAATGTTCATCATCACAGAAGCGTAATCGGCGCGGAAGCTCTTTTCTCCCTGATATTCGGCGCGGAAAGCTTCCACCTCGGCCGGAGTAAGCGTGATTTTCGTCTTCTTGATGGGAACAATCGCCGCCAGTTTGGGTTCAGTGCTGCGGATATGTTCCTTGATGGATTCCTTCGCGCTGTGAATTTTGCCTTCCTGCACAGCATTCTGGACTGCCTGGGAAGGCGGCACGGCGAGCACTTCCGCCCTTATTTCCAGTGGCGCTCCGGTGGAAGGTCTTGGAGGCGGAGGCGCGCTGTTATTGCTCGGAGGCGTGGGCGGAACAACAGATGAGGTTGGAATAATCGGACGCGGTCCGACTGGAGGCGCGACTGGCGAAACACTCGACGGTGTCTTGGCCGTTCGGCCAGGTCGTTTGCTGTCCACAACTTTCTTGAACTTTGAGACCTTGCGGAACTCATCCTGCGCGTGCTGGTAGTCGTCTTCCAGAATTTGTTCGGTCTCAACTTCCGCCAGTTGCTTGACCGTGATGTCTCCTTCAAGCCGTGACAGGATGCTGCCGCCCTCCTTTTGCACATTCTCAGCAAAGGTTTTTATTTGCTTCGCTGCATCGTGGAAGAGTTCGTCAAATTTGCGGCCAAAAACGTCATTCCAAACGGCAAGCTGCGCTAGCGCATCCGGATGATAAAAAGACTTGCCCAGGGACTGCTTGAGTTCGCGCACACGCTGCACCATGCCCGAATCCATGATCTGATCAAAGTGCCGGTAATCCCCAAGTTCCTGGTAAAGGTATTCAAACTCATGCAGGATTTGCGCATGTTCGTTGGGCGGAGGCGTGTACTCCATGCCCTCCAGTGCGCGATAGAGATCACCCTGGAAGCCAAGCGCCGCCTGGGAAACGAAATAGTAAGAGCTATCTACTTCCGGACGCTGCCAGGCTGGTGGCGCTTCATTGACCGGAGGAGGATTGCGGAAAAGATATGTGATCACGCAGTCGGTCTTGTCGCGGTCGCCTGATCTGCCTGAAGCTTTAGCAACGTAATACCGCAACACCGCATGGGCTGTTTCATACCCTGAAGCTGCCTTTAATGAGTCCCGCACCAGCGGAGGCGTCATCGCCAGATCAAGCACATCCAGCCAATACCTGAACTGTTCAAGCGTACTGGCAATCTTTTCTGAAGACTGATCTGGGTTTGAAACTGCTGCAGGCGCGGGCACAGGATGGCCCAGGCTCTTTTCCAAAAGGCCAATGTAAAAGCTGCTTACGGCAATTAGGTCTTTTAGCTCCCTTTGGGAGTCTTGTCCCACGGTGAACTCCTGTTACACCTTATTCTGGCAGGGGTGAAGAGCCGGACTTTGCGGTAAGTTTAACCCAGCCTTATTTAAGAGACAAATTCCCGGTGATTACCGGCTCGGTAACCCAGCGGAACTCCATGAAATAAAGAGACTTCGTTCGAGTTACGGGGTACAGGCTCACTTGCCGCCCAGCAACATTTTGGCAATGGTTTGCAACTGCATGTTCGAAGTACCTTCGTAAATCTTGCCAATCTTAGCGTCGCGGTAAAACTTCTCCACGGGATAATCTTTGGTGAATCCGTAGCCTCCATAAATTTCAACGGAGAGAGAGGCCACGCGTTCAGCCACCTGGGATGCAAACAGCTTCACCATGGCAGCCTCTTTTACAAAATTCATTCCGGCATCCTTCATGCGAGCCGCGTTGTAGACCATCATACGCACGGCTTCAATCTCAGTGGCCATCTGCGCCAGTTGGAACTGAATTCCCTGGAAGTCGGAAATGGATTTGCCGAACTGCTTCCGCTCCTGCGAGTACTTTAGGGCGCTCTCCCAGGCTCCGCGTGCCAGACCAAGCATTTGGGCCCCGATGCCGATACGACCTTCATTCAAAGTCTCAATGGCAATCTTGTAGCCCTTCCCCGGTTCGCCCAGCACGTTCTCTTTCGGCACGCGGCAGTCTTCCAGGATCAGCTCGCAGGTGCTGGACGCGCGAATGCCGAGCTTGTCCTCTTTCTTGCCCACAGAAAATCCGGGAAAATTCTTCTCCACAATCAAGGCAGTAATGCCTTTGTACCCAGCGGAAGGATCAATGGTGGCGAACAGGATAAAAATGCCTGCCTCCTTTCCATTGGTGATCCACAGCTTGCGGCCGTTCAGGACGTAATCACTGCCCTTCTGCTGGGCGCGCGTCTGCATGGCGAAAGCATCCGAGCCGGATCCGGCTTCACTGAGGGCGTATGCACCCACCGTATCCGCAGTCATCTTCGGCAGGTACCGCTTCTTCTGGTCGTCATTCGTCCAGCGCAGCAGCGCATTGTTGACCAGCGTGTTCTGCACGTCTACAATCACGCCCGCGGAAGGATCAATACGGGACACTTCTTCCACGGCGAGAATGGCTTCAAAGAACTTTCCGCCTGCGCCCCCAAATTGCTCCGGCACCTCAATTCCCATCAGCCCGAGCTGGAAGAACTGGTCGATCAGCGCTCGCTCGAACACACCTTTCTCATCCATCTCCCGCACTTTAGGACGAATGGAATCCTCGGCAAACTGACGGACGTTGTCACGAAAGAGAACTTCGTCTTCCGTTAAAGCTACCAGCGGCTGCGGTGGGGCGGTAAGCTGAGCAGTTGCCTGGGACATGAGTAAGTCCTTGAAATGAAGATAGCCAAACTCAAAATTGTACACCGGGGACAAGAGGAGCTGCTGCATTCCCGGCCAACGCGCAAGTGGGGCTTTCATCTAAGAATAGAAATGCTTAGACCAATCGTGATGATGGCGGAAATAGAGCCGCCAGAGGGACTTTCCGCCCGCAAGCTGGTTCTGGAAACCGGCAAATACAACGTGATCACTGCTTATTCTCTAAAGGAGGCGCTTGAAACTTTGGCGACCTTTCCCAGGGTACATGCCGTGGTGCTGCACGCTTCACTCTGTAAGGAGAGGGATTGTGATCAGGTCATCGGTGAGATCAAGCAGCGGCATCCCGGCATGACGGTCATTGCCCTTTCGCCGGTCAGTTCACACGCATTCAAGATTGCCGACTACAACATTTCCAGCCACGAACCACAGCAACTGCTGAACCTTCTTCGCGAACGCTTTGGTGATCCGCGAACCCCCGCAGAAAAACCCTGAACTCCGCGCGGGCTTGACGCAATCACAAATTAAATTTTTAATTTCAAGCTATGCGTGTAGCGTTTCTGGGTTTGGGAATCATGGGTGGCCCCATGGCCGCCAATCTTGTTAAAGCCGGACATGAAGTTGCGGTTTGGAACCGCACTCCAAAGAACATTGAGGGCGCCACCACCGCGGCTACGCCTGCTGAAGCAGTCAAGGGCAAAGAGGCGGTATGGGTGTGCGTTTCGGATACCAAGGCGGTGCAGTCAGTCTTGTTTGGCACGCAAGGCGCTATCCATGGCCTGGAGAGTGGCGCCATTGTGGTTGATTCCAGCACTATAGCTCCTTCCGCCAGTGTCAACATCATGGAAGGCCTGCAGGAAAAAGGCTGCGAATTCCTTGATGCCCCGGTGACCGGTTCGAAGGTGGCGGCTGAAGCCGGAAGCCTGATTTTTATGATCGGCGGTGCCGTGCATAACATTGAGCGTGTGGAACCACTGCTCCGCGCCATGGGTAAAAAAGTGATTCACATGGGCGAAAACGGCAAAGGCCTCTCCGCTAAACTCGCCCAGAACATGAATATCGTGTTTATGTATGAAGGCCTGTGTGAGAGCCTTACGCTGGCGCGCAAACTGGGCGTGGCTCCGGAAAAAATGTTTGAGCTGATTGAAGCTTCCATGATCCGCTCCGGCGTGGCCGAATACAAAAAGCCTTTCATCCTCAACCAGGACTACACGCCGAATTTCCCGCTCAAGCTGATGCACAAAGACATCCATCTCATGCTTGATACGGCCCGCGAGAACGATGTAAAGCTTCCCGGCCTGGCGGAAATCGATAAGGTCATTTATGAAGAAGCCGCCTCCCGTCCCGGTTTCGACGATCTCGACTACGCGGTAACCATTGCTTTGCTGGAAGAAATGGCCGGGCTGCGTACGAAAGCCAAGGTCTCCTAGGCTCTGGTCGAGCACCGAATCATGCAGCAGGTCGTCGATTTTGCCCTGGAACTCGATAAGCTCAAAGGTGTCTTACGAAAGGTAAGTCCGCTGGGACTGGACCGCTACGAAACTCCGCTGAACACAGTTGGCAACTGGCTTTTTTGGCTATCTCTTTAGCCCGATATGCCGAAGGCCCTCTGGATATCAATCGAGTCGTGCGCATGCTGCTGGTCCATGATGTGGGCGAGATTGACGCCGCGGACGTTATGTTCTTCGCTCATGTCAATTGGGAAGAGCGCAAAGCGGCGGAACGAGCTGCTGTGATGCGCATTTTCAGCATCCTGCCGGAGGAGGACTCCTCAACTCTGCTGCAACTATGGCAGGAATTTGAAGCAGGCGAAAGCGCGGAAGCACCGCATCCTCCCATCGCTGGCCTGCTCGCGAATCGTGAACGTACATTGCAATAGCTATCCTCAACAAAATATTGCCATCCTGATCGGCGCCTGAGATTTGAACACGGTTCTGCTTCCAACAGCACTCCGTGCGGCAGCTACCAGATGCGCACGCGATCCGCCGGTGCCAGGTAAAGTTTCTCTTCCTCCTTCACCTTGAAAGCGGGATACCACGGATCAATGTTACGGACCGTGTAGGAGCGGTACTGGCCCGGAGCATGAGGATCTGTCATGAGCTGCCGGCGAAGAGCGCCTTCACGAGTCTTCCCGCCCCAATTCTGTGCAAAGGCGATGAAGAACTGCTGATCGCCGGAAAAGCCAGCCTGCACCGGCGCGGATTTTCCCGCGAGCGTTGCCCTGTAGCCGTCATACGCGGCTGAAATGCCCGCCAGATCTGCAATGTCTTCTGCCAGCGTTTGTTTTCCGTTTACGGAAAGATCAGGGAAAGGCTTGTAAGTGTCATACTGAGCGGCCAGACTGGCTGTTGCGGCGTTGAAGTGAGCAAGGTCGGCCTCAGTCCACCAGTTGCGCACGCGACCTTTCTCGTCAAAGGCTGCTCCTTCACTGTCGAACGTGTGACTGATCTCATGGCCAATTACGGCTCCAATAGCGCCAAAGTTGACCGCGGCTGGAGCTTTGGGATCGAAAAATGGCGGCTGCAATATAGCCGCAGGAAAATTCAGCGCGATCTGCAGCGGAAGATTCACCGCATTTACCGTCTGCGGTGACATGGACCACTCTTTGCGGTTCACAACCCTTCCCAAACGGTTAACCTGGCGATGATATTCAAACAGGTTGCCGCGCCACACGTTGCCAAACACGTCATCGGCTTTGACCTCATATCCCGAATAATCGTGCCAGCTTTCTGGATAGCCGATGCCGACGTACAGTGTGTCGAGCTTTTTGTGAGCTTCGGCCTTGGTAGCGGGCGCCATCCAAGGCAATGCTTCAATGCGTTTGTGGAATGAAGCAATCAGCTTGGCGACCATTGCCTCAGCCTGAGCCTTTGCCTGGGATGAGAAATACCTTTTGGCATAAATCTTCCCTACTGCGTCGCCGAGGAAACGATTGACCAGCCCAACGCCCCTCTGCCAGCGTGGACGCTGGTTTTCCGTGCCTGTGAGGGCCTTATCGAATAAATTAAAATCCTCATCTGCCACTGCTTTGGGAAGAACGTCAGCGTAGTCTTCAATCAAGTGATAGGCGAGCCAGTCTTTCCACGTCTCAAGCGGAGCAGATTCAACCAGCGCCGATTCCCCGGTAAATGCTGCGGGCTGCCAGACTGTAAACTGCTCTTGCTTGTCCAGTCCCGCGCCGGCGAAGAACTCCTTCCAGTCCAGGCCGGGAGCTTTTGCAGCGAAATCAGCCTGCTTCCAGGTGTTGTTAGCTTTGTGGATGTCTTCGTTATCAGCCAGACTTTGTTGCTTCTCTGCGATTGAATGTTCCAGTTCAATGAGCCGCGTCGCGCGCGCCTCAGCATCACTGAATCCCGCCAGTTTGAGCATGGCCACGACATGGGTTTGATATTTCGCACGAACATCCCGCATGCGCGGCGTATCCGAAAGGTAATAATCCCGGCTGGGCAGCTCCACCCCGCCCTGCAGCAAATAGGCGGCGTAGTGCTCAGAATCCTCAAAGCCCGGTCCCGTCCAGAGTCCAAACAGATTCGCGGTATGGAAATTCGTGTTATTCAGAGGATCGACATCGGCACGCAGACTCTCTCCCAATGCCCGCGCCAGTTCCTGTTTGTTCTTGATGGCCGCAATGGCATCCAGATGTGGCTTCAGAGGCGCGAGTCCACGGGCTTCAATTCCCTTCTCATCCATAAATGAGGCAAACAGATCAGCGATCTGCTGAGTCTCAGAACCTTCCGCAGCTTTGGTCTTGGACACACTCTGAACAATGGCTTCCGTGCGCTTCTCTGTGAGATCGGCAAGCTTGGTAAAAACGCCTATCCGGGAACGGTCCGGTGGGATCGGCGTGCGCTTGATCCATTCCCCATTGGCATAAAGGTAAAAATCATCGCCCGGCACCACGGACGTATCCATATTGGCAATGGTGATGCCGTGGGAGGGCGCTTGTGATGAATGTTTTTGCGCGACGGTGGAGGTCAAAAACAGGAGCGAAAAGACGCATCCTGCAAGAGCAAAGCTTTTCAATGCATGTCTCATAAGAATCAGAATCCCGGGGCGAAGTGAATAAAAGCTCGAAACGAGCGGTATTGTACAACCTGCATGAACAGTGTATCGAAGAGCGCCCTTACGCCGATTCCGCTGAATGCGATTGCAGAACGATCTGGCGGATATTTTCCCTTGACGCACAATACTGTTTGTAATACAGTATGTGTCGCACACTGTATGAGAAATAGTACTGAGCCCGACCTGTTTGAAAACCTTCGTCTGGAACTGCGACGGGGTTGTCTCATAGTTGCCGTGCTTGGCCAGCTTCAGAGCGAGCATTACGGCTACACGTTACGCAAAGCGCTCGAAGACCAGGGTCTGGCGATCGACGAAGGCACACTCTACCCGTTATTGCGGAGGCTGGAGAGCCAGGGTCTGCTGGCAAGCGAATGGCGTGAAGAAAACAAGCGCAACAAGCGCTTTTACAAGTTGTCGCCACAGGGCAGGCAAATTCTGAAGCAATTGCTGACGGAGTGGCAAGGATTGAATACCTCAATCCAGAAAATTTTGCGAGGTTAAGTTATGGAACTCATAGAGCGCTATCTTCAAGCTGTCGGATTCTGGCTGCCGAGACGGCAGAAGAACGACATCATCAATGAGCTTTCCGAAGATATTCGGTCCCAGGTGGAAGAACGCGAGGCTGCAGCGGGACGCAACTTGAATCAATTTGAGGTTGCGGGCCTTCTTAAGGAACGCGGCCGGCCCGTGGTGGTAGCGGGACGTTACCTGCCGCAGCAGACTCTGATTGGTCCCGTATTGTTTCCCATCTACAGTCTCGTGCTCAAAATTGTTCTGTGGTGTTACCTCACTCCCTGGCTGCTCGCCCGGATTGGGTTATTCGCATTTGAGGCCCACTATCGAGCCGAGCGACTCAGCGGCGGCATCCTGCGTGACTGGTCGACATTCTGGGGGATGCTGATCTTTGTCTTCGGCATGATCACAGCTGTATTCGCCGTGCTGGAGCGGGTACAGTTGCGCTCAGATTTTCTGAACGACTGGAATCCGCTCAAGCTGCCCGCAGTGGTCAAGCTCAAACACAAGCGAACGTCGCCGAGAGTTCAAGCCTTCTGGGAGCTTGTGATGAACTCAACTGCCATCGCCATATGGCTGTCATTACCTCACTATTCACGCACGATTCTGGGAGACTTTACTCAAGTATTCAGACTCTCTCCGGAATGGCAGCGATTTTATTGGCCGATTTTAGGGCTCATGTTCATTGCTCTGTTGCAACAATTGACAACGTTTTTGCGGCCAGGCTTGAAATGGCTGCGTCCGGCGGTACAGCTCGGAATCAACTTATTGGGTTTACTGATCGTTGAGGCCATGTTTAAAGCCTACCCATACGTCGTGCTGCTGAATCAAGCTCCCAACCAGGGCCGTTACGGTGATGACTACGTCATCCTGAACCGCGTAATTTTTTTCACACTCATGGGAATAGGCATTGGCATGTTGATCGCCTGCCTTGTATACGCAGTACAACTGGTCTTGCACTTCAAACGCTCCTCGGAGAATCCTCATCCGCTGACGCGTTCAGCAATTTTCTAGCAATTAGGGATGTGGGGACTATTTCTCCTCAGGCTCGACGACAAACTGGTACCCGAGTCCGCGCACAGTGAGCAGGTGCCTGGGTTTAGTGGGGTCTGTTTCAATATAACGCCGCAGGCGGACGACAAAATTGTCCATCGCGCGCGTGTCAGTATCTTCATGCAGGTTCCAAACCTGCTCCAGAATTTCCTTCCGGCTTACCGGGCGTCCCGCATTGCGGATCAGGTATCGAAGCAGTTCCAATTCCATCAACGTGAGTTGATACGTTTTGCCATCGCTTTGCAGTTGCAGTCGCTGAAAGTCCACCAGCTTGCCGTCGAAACGAAACTGGTCTTCACCGGGCGATTGCGAACCGGGCGGCTCACTGGAAAGTTGCTGCCATTTCTTGCGGCGCAATAGACCGCCAATCCGAGCCAGCAAAATATCCAGGTTGAACGGTTTGGGCAGGTAGTCGTCCGCGCCCGATTCAAAGCCTTTTAGCACATCTTCCGGGCGTCCGCGGGCTGTGAGCATCAATAGCGGAATAAAGTTCTGGGCCTCCCGCAGATCCTGGGCCACGCTGAAACCGTCTTTCCCGGGAAGCATCACGTCGAGCAGAAGCAGGTCAAAATTTTCCCTGCCCGTCATCAGTAATTCCTCTGCCTGCTCCCCGGTTTCGCTGAGCGTAACCGAATAGCCTTCCGCCTCCAGGTTGAAGCGCAGCCCCTGGGCAATGTGCTTTTCGTCTTCCACCACCAGAATCTTCGTCATACGTGATACACCCTCGGCAGTCGGAGGCTAAAGCTGCTGCCGCCGCCAGGACCCGGACTCTCCGCCCATATGTCACCGCCATGCTGGCGCACGATGGAGCGTACGATGAAAAGTCCCAGGCCGGTGCCTTTCACGTGATCAGTCCCCCTGCCTCCAACGCGATAGAAACGGCGAAAGATGCGTTTCAGCTCAGCCCCGGGAATCCCAATTCCGTTGTCCCGGACGTGGAGGAGGACTGTGTCCATGTCCGGCGTCTCCAAATCCACCGTGATCTCGCGATTTTCGCCGGTGTATTTCACCGCATTCTCCAGCAGGTTGGCCACAGCCGTACGCAGTTCCTCCTGGTTGCCCATCAGCGTGATCTGGCCTGGAGGTTCCGAACCGAAATGAAGTTGTTCAGGCTTCAGCCCGTGCCGCAGAACCGCAAGATTCACGCTCTCGCGGACGATGGCGGCAAAGTTCACATCCTGCCAGTTCTTCCTGCGATTGCGCTGGCGGACCTCACTGGCTTTGAGCACCTGCTCCACTGTGCTCAGCAGGCGGTCAGTATCTTCCAGCATGAGGCGATAGAAATCGTGCCTCCTGGTGTCATCGACGGTTCGGCGTTCCAGCGTCTCCAGATACAGCCGGATGGATGTGATGGGAGTTTTTAATTCGTGCGTCACGGCGTTCAGGAAGCTGTCCTGTTGCTCATTGCGGCGGATTTCGCGCACCAAAAAGATGGTATTCAGCACCATCCCCGCAATGATGACGAAAAAGAAAATTACACCAAAGACCAGCGGCACCACCTCGCGCCAGTTCAGGATGATCCAGGTGATGTTGAGAAAAATGGCCAGTCCCACCAGGCACGCGCCCAGCGTGATGAAGAATGCCACCGCCTTGGCCCGGCTGGTGATACGCATGGATAGATGAATTCTAGCGGAGAGGGACACGGAAAAAGAAGATCGAGCGATTCAGAAGAAAGAAAACGGCCTGCGAAACCGCAGGCCGTTGATCAATTAGCCAATGGATGAATGCTGACGCTAACGGTTACCTCTAGTCGTCTCCACCTGCTGCCGATGTTGCAGCGTGGGCCGTGGCGGGAGTAATTCTCTTCTTTTCCAGAGCCTCAAGGCGCGGTGCCTTTACGTCCCACACCAACCCAAGAGCGCGCAGGATAGTGATGGCATACCAGTTCATATCAATTTCATACCAGGTCAGCCCATGGCGTGCCGACTGAGGATGAGCATGATGATTGTTGTGCCAGCCTTCGCCATAAGTGAGCAACGCGACCCAAAAGCTGTTCTTGGAAGTATCGGCAGTGAGGAAGCGCTGCCGGCCCCACATGTGAGTGGCTGAGTTGACCAGCCAGGTGGAGTGCAGGCCGACGACGGTACGAAGAAACACACCCCACATAACCCACTTCCAGCCTCCAATCGCAAGAAGGATGAAGCCGGACAAGGTGATGGGGACCCAGTGCCATTTGCTGATGAAAGTATGGAATTTGTCTTTGCGAAGATCAGGAATATAAGGCAGCAACGAATCAGAATGGTTGTGCATGACGCGGCCAGTCATGATCCAGCCCATGTGGGCCCAGAACCCGCCATCGCGCGGTGAATGGGGATCTCCTTCCACGTCAGTATTCTGGTGATGCACCCGGTGTGTGGCCACCCAGAAGAACGGACCGCCTTCCAGGGCCAGCGTACCGCAGGTGGTCAAAAAATATTCCAACCACTTATGGGTTTTGTAACCACGATGTGTAAGCAGGCGGTGATAGGCCATACCGATTCCAAAGCTGCCGGCAACGTAGAGCAGCACTAATGCTACGGCCAGAGCAGACCAGCTGAACATGAAAAGTGCGGCCACGGCGCCGATGTGGAAAGCCACCATGAAAAAAGTGGTCATCCAACTGATTGGTTCTTTGAACGTCCTGTCATCTCTGAGGCTCACGTAGTGGTGTTTTCTCCTGAATTAAATGTTGCCGCAATTTCTAAACTATCAGGTGCGTAGGCGACTGTTTGTAATAGTTATGTCATTGTCCAGTGCAAGTTTTTAAGCCTTAGATCGTAAGCAGAAGAGACACTTTTAGCGATGATATGAGCACTTGTATGTTGCTGAAACCTGCAAAAAACCTGCCTGCCCGGAAGGTCAATGGCCTTGAGTTTCCGCTTGCAGACCTGCGGGGAAAAGTAATTGGAGGTCGGCCGAAGAAGCAGGAAATGCCCCAAAATCAGCAATTCCGGCGACAATCGCCAACAGACGAACGGCACCGATCCACGTGAATCTCCGAGCGGAGAGAAGTTGCCCTTTGAAGTCGATCGGATGAAACGTGAGCCCGACAATGCCGACTACGATGTAAATCAGGCTTATGACCATCACAGCAAGTGGTCGTTGAGCCTTCGGAGCAGCCGCCCTCATGATGAAGCCTGAGAGGCGCTTCGTGGAGCAATGTTCTGGTTGAGGCGAAAGAAGTTTTTCGGATCGTAACGGGCTTTCACTGCGGCCATGCGCTGCAGGCGTTCCTGATAAACCTCCGGGACGCGGTCCTGTTCATCGCCGCTCATGAAGTTGATGTAAACCCCAGGCTTCATGCCGGGCCGAAGCGTCTGGAAAAGTTTCCGCACCCAGGAAATGTTTGCATCGTCAGTGGAGGGATCTGACCAGTTGGCCAGCAGATTCATGATGAAGGGCGCGCGGCGGTCACCAAAGGCGGTTTCATTTGCCCCCACCTGCCCTGCCGCCCCACCGAGATAAGCGAATTCTATCTGCGTCTGCTCCGAAGGAATGTTGGCGACCGCCTCCACCAGCCTGTCCACACTAGCGTCGTCAAGATAGAAAAAATACCCCGACTTGGTGTAGTAGCGGCGGCCATGAGGAAAATCCGAGTCAGCCATGGTCTGAAGTTGCAAAAAAGAAAGTTCACGCACTCTGAAGGAATCCGGATGACACAGGCTGAGAGCGCTTTTAAGGTACGGCTGTCCGGCTTCAGGAGCGCCAGTCCAGACCAGAGAGTTCCCTGCCACTGGACGTCCGCGCAATTCCGGAGGAACTTTCGCCACATGCGGAGCTAGGCGCAGATCAACATTCCACTTCAAATCGAAGGGAGCTTCAGCCATAAAGTCTCTCCAGAGATGCAGCAGAGTGCGAATTTGTGGCTCCGGACACAGACCCTCCGCCAGCACAACTGAAGTCAACGGATGAAGCCGGACTTCAAATTCAGTGACCACGCCAAAATTGCCCCCGCCGCCACGCAACGCCCAGTACAAATCCGGATTTTCTTTTGCATTCGCTCGCACCAGAGAGCCGTCGGCGGTGACCAGGGTGAGTCCTTCAACGTTGTCGCACGATAATCCAAATCTTCGCGTGAGCCATCCCGTACCGCCACCCAGCACCAAACCGGAAGCGCCGGTATGGGACACCACGCCGGAAGGAAACACCAATCCCGCCTTTTGTGTTTCCGTATCGATCGATCCCAGCAAACAGCCGCCTGCGAAGCGCGCACCGTGTTGTTCCGGATCGACTGTCACCTGGCGCATGTTTGAGAGATCGAGGACAAGGCCGTCATCGCATGTGCTGAAGCCTGCCAGGCTGTGGCCTCCGCAACGGATGGCGGTGAGAACTCCGAGTTCAGAGGCTGTTTTTACCGAGAGTTGAATGTCGGCCACGTTGGCGCAGCGTGCGATGAGCGCGGGCCTGCGATCAAACATGCCATTCCAGATGGAACGAGCGGACTCGTAAGCAGCATCAATGGGACGAAGAAGCTCGCCTTTGAATTTTTCGCGGAGCGAAGAATAGAGTTCTTCGCCGAGTGCGGGCATGCGGGACTCTCCCCTTGGTTTAGCTCTGGAAGATAAAGATAGACCCTATCATGAAGTTAGCCTGGACGGCATGAAGACGCAGTCATGCCGTTCGCCGCCGGTTTTGCCAGTACAAGAGTGAGATCAGTCCCAGGAAGACAGCGAAAGCCGGAAATGACCACTCGAGGCCTTCAACAAAGAAGGTGGTCACCGAAATGGCGAGGAGCAGCAGAATCCCCAGCACGGTAAAGAACGGATGTGCCCGAAGACGCATGGGCAATTGCGAGATACGTTCGCGGGACAGCATTTTTCGAAATCGCAGATGCGTGTTGAGGACTACCAGCCAGACAAAAAGCATTCCTGCCACCGCCGTTCCGTAAAGCATCAGGAAGGCGTTCTTTGGTGCGAAGATGGCCAGCAGGATGGCCGCGATGATCCCCGCGGTTGAGGCGAGCAGCGCGCGATGCGGAACGCCGTTTTCGCTCACCTTGCCCATCCATTGCGGTGCGTAGCCTTCCCTTCCCAGCGAGAAAAGCATGCGCGTGGAAAGGTAAAGATTGGTATTCACGCTGGAGAGCGCGGCGGTGAGCACGACGAAATTCATGATCGCCGCGGCATAGGGCACATGCGCTGCTGAGAACGCCGTAACAAACGGGCTGCCGGAAAGAGTAGAAGAGCTTCCCGCCTGGTTCCAGGGCACCATCGTGACCATAATGGCGATGGCAAAAATGTAAAACAGGATGAGGCGGTAAACGATGTTGCGCATCGCGCGAGGAATGGTCACTTCCGGCCGTTCAGCTTCTCCCGCCGTAACCGCAATGATTTCTACTCCCATGTAGCTGGTGACCGTGATGGTCAGAGATAGCCAGACTCCCTTCCATCCTGAGGGAAAAAATCCGCCATGTTGAGTCAGGTTCGCCAGCCCAACGGCGTGCCGCGATCCGATGCCAAAGATTAATGCGATTCCTGCGATGATAAACGCCACAATTGCGGTGACCTTGATCATGGCAAACCAATACTCAAATTCGCCCAGTCGGTTCACCTGCATTGAATTGAGCGCAACCAATGCAGCAGAAACCAGCACAACCCAGATCCATTGCGGAACGTTGGGAAACCAGTAAGCGATGTAGATTCCGGCAGCCGTGACTTCAGCACCAATGGCAATGATTTGGGCAAAGCCATAGGTGGCCCGAACAGAAAAGCCGGCCCATGGGTTGAGATATTTCTCCGCGTAGACTCCGAACGCCCCAGAGACGGGATGAACCACGGCCATCTCCGTCAGCACGTAAGACATGATGAGCGCAATTCCCGCACCCAGCACGTACGAGAGAATCACCGCCGGTCCGGCAAGGCGGATGGTGACGCTGCTGCCAAGAAACAGGCCAACGCCGATGGCTCCGCCAATGGCCATCATGGTGAGCTGGCGCTGGCCAAGGCGTCGATGCAGACCTTCGCTCTGACTTGTTGACGACTCGCCGGCACCAGTGGGAGCAAGTACGGCGGGTGTGGGTTCGCGATCAGCCATTGCCTTCTCCTCTTCTCAGGAAGCTCGCAACTGACTGATTGCGTCTCCGAACCTGCGCACCTCGTCGAGTGTGTTGTAGTGCACTAACGAAGCCCTGACGGCTCCGCTTTCCTTGGTAAGTCCCAGGCGCTTCATCAAACGCGGAGAATACATATGGCCGTCGCGCACACCGATGTCCTGCTTTGCCAGCTCAGTGGTAACTTGCGCCGGAGAGATGCCGGGAATATTGAAGCACAGTGTTGGCGTGCGATGGCGGATCTGGTCTTTTGCGGTGATGCCGTAAACAGTGGCTTTAGCCTTACACAGAGCTTCCAGCATCGCTGAACTCAATTGCGCTTCATACTGACGGATCGCCTCTGTGCCCGCTACCAGCGCTGCCCTGCGCGAAACTGCAGAAGGATCCACCATGCGGCCCAGCTCTTCGAGGTACTGCACTGCCGCATCCATACCGGCGACGTTTTCGTAAATGTAAGTGCCAACCTCAAGCTTGGCAGGTGTGGTGTCTGGAACAAAATCTTCGCGAAACGTCGGCAGCGCGTTGAGCGATTCCATGCGTCCCCAGAGAAAGCCCATGTGCGGAGAGAATATCTTGTAGCCGGAGCAGACGAGGTAATCGCAATCAAATGCCTGAACGTCAATAGGTCCGTGAGGCCCGTAATGAACCGCATCTACAAAAACTTCGGCGGCGGCCGCATGGGCGCGCTTTGAAACTTCAGCGATATCGAGGATAGATCCAAGAGCGTTCGATGCCAACGTGCAAGCCACAACTCGAGTGCGCGGAGAAAGCAGCGGATCGAGATCTTCGGGGTGAAGGCGACCGTCGTCTCTGAAATGCCACCACAGGATTTTCGCGCCTTCGCGCTCCAGAGCGAGCCACACGGCGATGTTCGACTCGTGATCAAGATCGGTCACGATGATTTCGCGCCGCTCTTTAAGTGACTGGCCGACGGCCAGGCTGATAAGGCGCATGAACGAGGTTGCATTCATGCCGAAGGAAATCTCGTCAGGATGGCGGGCATTTACCAGCAGGCCGACACTGGTGCGGGCGCGCGCAATGGTTTCATCCACCTCCTGCGATTGCCGGTAGCGTCCGCCTCTCTGCACATTGCGGTGAAGCAGATGGTCAGCAACGGCCTCAAGTACGCCTCTCGGCGATTGAGCGCCGGCAGCATTATCAAAAAAGATGAAATCGTTCTGGAGCGCGGGAAAGATGGCCCGCACCTTGTTTATTGGGAATTCTGCCATGGCCCAAATGATATAACGGCCAGCACCTCAGCTAAGCGGCCACTGGATGGCTCTTGAGATACGATTCAATTTCAAGAACCTCATCCTTGCTCAGGCGGAATTCGCCGGAGCGCACAATCTCTTGGGCTTGCGCGGCAGAACGCATGCCGACGATTGCCCCTGTTACAACGGGATCGCGCAGCGTCCATGCAATCGCCACCTCGCCCGGAGTGTGCCCATGCCTGTCTCCAATGCCGCGTAGCACCTCGACTAAGCCAAGGTTGCGCGTCAGGAGCGGGTCTTTGAAGCTGACCGTCCGGGGACGGAAATCATCCGGAGGAAGCTTGGCAATGCGTTCGCGAGTCATCTTGCCGGTGAGCAATCCGGATTTCATCGGTGAATAAACAATAACGCCGATATTATGCTCGCGGCAGAAAGGCAGAACTTCCCTTTCAATGTCGCTGGTGACGATGTTGTACGGCGGCTGGAGGGACGTGATTGGCGCAATCTTCTGCGCACGTTGCATGTGCGTAACGTTGAAGTTAGAGACGCCGATGTAGCGGATTTTCCCTTCCTTCTTAAGCTGGGCAAGCGTCTGCCAGCCTTCTTCAATCTCAGGCTCGGGATCGGGCCAATGAACCTGGTAGAGATCAATTGAGTCCAGCTTCAAGCGGCGCAGGCTGCCCTCAACTTCACGGCGGACTGAATCTCCTTTGAGGCTGCGCGAGATGTGTCTCTGCTCATCCCAGACAATGCCACACTTGGTGAAAATGTAAGGACGCGCGCCGCGCCCGGCGATGGCCTTGCCCACAACTTCTTCGGAGTGGCCGTGACCGTAAATAGCGGCGGTATCGATCCAGTTGATGCCCGCATCCAGCGCGGCATGGATAGCTTCAATGGAGTTCTTGTCTTCCTGATGTCCCCAGGAGAAGGCCCAATCGCCGCCGCCCATGGCCCAGGCGCCAACGCCGATGGAAGTAATCTGCAAGTCAGAGTTGCCCAGTTGTCGTTTCTGCATAACGTCTTTGATGATAGAGGAAGCGGCAGGATTTTCTTCATTATTGGCTTACGATACCGCCCGCCAAACACGTGGCATTTTACAGGATGGAAATTGTTGACGTGTCTTCCAATCGGCTGCACGGAGTTCCGCCGAGATACATCTATCACACCGGACGACTGCAAGCCGTTGCGCGAGAGAGGAGCAGCTCGCGTTCACGCGCGTTGCGAGTGAGTGATGCGGCACGTTCGAACTCGGCGCGGGCTTCGTCAAGGCGGCCAAGCTTTTTCAGCAGATCGCCACGCACACCGGGCAGCAGGTGATAGTTCTCAAGAACGCGGTCCCCGATGAGTGCTTCCACCAGCTCAAGCCCCGCGGCCGGTCCGGAAGCCATGGAGACGGCCACAGCACGGTTCAGCTCAATCACTGGCGAGGGCACTACATGACAAAGCTCTGTGTAGAGAGCCACAATGCGATTCCAGTCAGTGTCATCCGCAGTTCGTGCGCGGGCGTGGCAGGCAGCGATGGCTGCTTGAAGGGCATACGGACCCGGCGTTTTTTCTGGCTTGGCCGTGTTGAGCTTTTCTGCCCGTTGCAGGGCGGCAAGACCACGCCGAATCAGCAACTGGTCCCAGCGGCCACGGTCCTGGTCCAGCAGCAGGATTGGTTCGCCCGTAGTGCTCACGCGGGCACGGGCGCGCGAAGCTTGAATCTCCATCAGGGCGACAAGACCGTGGACTTCAGGCTCAAGAGGAGCGAGTTCAGCCAGAATGCGTCCCAGGCGGAGAGCATCTTCGCACACAGCAGGCCGCAGCCAGTCATCGCCTGCCGTAGCCGCGTAGCCCTCATTGAAGACCAGATAAATGACTTCCAGGACGGACGAAACACGGGCGGCCAATTCAGCGCCGCGAGGGACTTCAAACGACACACGATTTTCGGCAAGAGTACGCTTGGCACGGACAATGCGCTGCGCAATGGTGGGCTCAGGAGAAAGAAATGCCCGCGCGATTTCTTCCGTGGTAAGTCCGCCAAGGAGCCGAAGCGTCAGCGCCACTCGGGCGTCGGTGGACAGTATGGGATGGCAAGAGATGAACATGAGGCGGAGAAGATCATCGCCCACATTGTCATCGAGCTGAGCTTCGAGATCCGGCACAGCCATCTCCTGGGCCTCAAGCTCGCGGCCGAGTTCCTGGTGTTTGAGTTCCAGCCGCGTGCGCCGTCGGAAGTGGTCGATGGCACGATGCTTGGCCGCGGTCATGAGCCAGGCGCCCGGGTTTTCCGGGACACCCGACTCCGGCCACTGCTCCAGCGCAGACACAAGAGCGTCCTGCGCAAGATCTTCCGCGAGACCAACATCGCGCACCATACGCGTGAGTGCCGCGATCAGCCTGGGCGATTCCATTCGCCAGACGGCATCGATGGAACGGTTTAGATCGGTAGCAGGCACTGCTACCGATCACATCATTTTTGCTGTGCGTGCGCAAGCTCGGCCTGGCCGGCTTCACAATATTTCTCAAAGTCTCCCGGCCCGAACATCTGCCGGACCTCAGTTTCACCCTCCCAACCGGGCCAGTACTTCTTGTGGAGCTCCATGAACTCGACCGCAGATTGAATTGCCGCTTCTTTTGAAGGCAGCTCAAACTGGGCGTAGCCGCCGATGATTTCCTTGGCTTCCGTAAAGGGCCCGTCCGTGACGGTCACTTTGCCGCCGGACACGCGAACGCGTGCGCCCTGAGCCGTGGGTGCGAGTCCGCCATTGCCCAGCATGGTCCCGGCCTTGTTGGCTTCTTCCGAGAGCTTATCAATTGCCTGCATGAGTTCTTTTGGCGGGACTCCCTGCCCCTCGCGGTGCTTGACAATCATCATGTAACGCATTTCGTAATCTCCTTATTCTGAATATCTGGAAGTGTGTGAGGCAGCGTTCCCATCTGGCCTCTATGAGTGCAACGAATGGCGCGGGCCAAAATCGACACGCGCCGGAAATTTTCTTAGCGGCCGGATTGCTTTCTTTGCGCATTCACCTGGTCACGCATCCGTTCTTCTCGCTGACGCAGTTCAGGGGTGAGTTCCGCGCCAAAGTCCTCAGCCTCAAATACCGGACGAATTTCAATTTCACTCTCGCCTTCATGAGGATTGGGGCAGCGCTTTAGCCACTCGACGGCTTCTTCCATGGACCTGACCTGCCACACCCAATAACCGGCAATGAGTTCCTTGGACTCGGTGAACGGCCCATCGATTACGGTTCGTTTATCTCCGGAAAAGCGAACGCGTTTGCCTTTGGAACTGGGATGGAGACCGTCAGCGGCCAGAAGCACCCCGGCTTTAACCAGCTCTTCGTTGAATTTTCCCATGTCTTCCAGCAGCTTCTGTTTGGGCATAACGCCTGCTTCAGAGTCCCTATTGGCCTTCACAATCACCATGACTCGCATTTATCTGTCTCTCCTTTGTGAATGATATTGCCTGCCTTCTACTGTAACGGCGAACGGCAGGACGGAAACTCGACAAGTGGAGCAAAAATTTTGTGGAGTGAGGTATGAAGAGCGAATACCCAATAGCGTCTATGACTTAGGAAGATGAGGGTGTGCGGAGTTACCGCAGCATCACTGGAAGAACTCGTTCATCGCGGGCGCCGTGGCTGAAAGCCCCCGGGCGGTCCGTAACTGACAAGAGATCAAGGATCAGGCGAAATGTGCTCTGGTGTTCATAGAGCGCGGTTGATTTGAATGCAGGCTTCACGTGCGCTCAGGCAATCACCTCTGCCACGTGCCCGCCGCCGTTGGTCAGATCACCGGGCGTTGGCTTCGTCAAACACAACAATGAAAACGCTGTTCGCCACCGCGGGGTTGTTGATAAGGGGGGCGAGATTCGACTTAAGCCAGTTATCGGCGGCAGCAAGTTTGTCGTTGTCCGGGCACAGCGATCCACCCGTGGGACAATCGTGCGCTTCATTCTCGGCATCGGGCAGCAGGAAGGCAAAATTTGGAACTGAGCTGGCTGTAAGATCGGCCGAGATCTGCGTAAAGGGCACGATGTTGGCCCTCTGGACGGTAGAATTCACCACGTCAGAAAAGAAAGAAAACGGGTTGTGGTGCTTCAAATACGGATAAACATCCGGCCCCAAATACCCGATGGAGGGAAGGCTCTGTGCGTAAATCTTCCAGGTCTTGCAGGATGACAGCAGTGCGCGAACGATATTGTCGTCGGCTATCGTTCCGCTACACGCGTCATCGCTGGACTCAAGCTTGCCGGCAGTCAGCATGAAGTAGTTGCCGATGGAAGGATGCGTATTGGCGAAATACTGCGTGGCCAAAGCATGCTGCGTCGCCAGCGAGTTGAAGTAAGGCATGGCGGCGCTGCCAATCACCTGGTTAAAATCGTGGCTCTCTTCCATGATCAGGAAAACGTGATCCACCGCAGGAATCGGAGGCGGCGCGGGCGGGTGGGGTAGCACTGGGCGTTGGGCTCGGCGTGGGAGTGGCCGAAGGAGTTGGCGTGGCTGTGGGCTGTGGCGATGGCGTCGGCGTAGCGCTGGGAACGGGGGTAGGCTGGGGCGAAGCGGTTAGGCGATGGGCTCGGCTGAGCGACAGTCTGCTGCGTGCTGCTGGAGGCAGTACCTCCGCAACCTGCCGCCCAAAGCAGTGCGGCCAAGGCGCAGGTCAATCCTGATGAGAGATAAGGTTTCCCCATAGTCTCTTACAGACCAGAGGTAGAGATTGAGAGTTGCTGCTGGACGCCTCAGCGCTCGGGGGATGGATTGGCCACGGCTCAACCAATCATTCGTGGCGCAATGCAATCATCGGATCGGTACGAGTTGCGCGACGCGCAGGGATATAACACGCCAGAAGAGACGCGCACACAAGCAAAAGAGAAACGCCACCTAACGTCACCGGATCCCAGGCACGCACACCGTACAGCAGATGGGAAAAGCTTGAGAGTAGCCGCGCCATGACCAGGGCTGCCAATCCTCCAATGAGCACTCCAATGATCGCCAGGCTGATGCCTTGCCGAAGCACCAGTTGAAACACATTGCGCCGTTCGGCGCCTAAGGCGATGCGGATTCCGATTTCCGGCGTGCGCTGCACCGTGGAATAAGAGATGACGGAGTATGTCCCGAGCGACGCCAGCAAGAGGGCGAACGCGGCAAACATGCTGAGGAGAACCATGGGAAAGCGCTGAGAGGTCATCGAACCGGCAATGATGTCTCGCATGGTGTGGATTTCATAAATTGGCCGGCCACCGTTTCTTCCGGAAACAGCGGCTTCAATTTGGGGAAGGATTGCGGCTTCATCCAGCGGTGTGCGAACGATGAACGCCAATCCGGAATAGAATGAGCGCACGCCCTTCTCTGGAGCCTGCGCCAAAGGAGCGTAAGCCTGGACCTGTGTGAGGGCGGCAAGATCCCCAAGACCGGAGTGGCGAATGTGTCCCACTACGCCGATAATGCGGGCCGGTCCGCAAAGATTTACCGTGATGCTTTCGCCGATTGGGTTCTTGCCGTGAAAGTATCTATCCGCCAGCACACTATCCACTACGATCACGTGTTCTGCATTCGTACTGTCCTGCTCAGTGAAATAGCGGCCCCGAAGCACAGGTATTTTCATAGTGGCCAGGTAATCCGGCCCCGTCCAGTACAACAGAAGGCGCGGAGCTTCCGCGACCGGAGTGTTCTCCTGGGTTCCCACCCAGAATGGGGCGAAGTTATTCGACTGGTTTAGCGGAATCAAGTCCGTGGCGTCCGCCATTTCCACGCCGGGAATGCTGCGAATACGTTGGATGAGGTTCTGATAAGCACCCCGGATTTGAGCGTTACTGTCCGTTGCCGATGGAGAGGAGCCGATCCTGAAAGTGAGGATATTCTGGGGAGTAAAGCCAGGGTTTGTGTTCCACATGTCGCGGATGGTACGGAAGAGCAGTGTTGCTCCCGCCAGCAGCACCAGGCTCAAAGCCATCTGGCCAACCACCAGCACATTTTGCATGCGATGATGGCCACTGGTTGTTCCCCGGCCGGCCTGCTTCATGGTGCTGTTCAGATCAGAATTCATGGTTTTAAAGGCGGGGGCCAGGCCAAAGAGAATTCCAACCGCGACGGAGATTCCCAGAGTAAAGAAGAGCACAGTGCTGTTCAGGCTCACGTTTTCAGTCCGAGCCAGATTCCCGGCAAGCATTGCCAGCACCGCCTTTGTTCCCAATTTTGCAAACACCAGGCCCACCACCCCACCCACGACCGAAAGAAGAATGCTTTCGGTGAGCAACTGGCGCACAATCCGCGAACCGGCGGCTCCCAGCGCAGAGCGGATGGTGAATTCGCGGAGACGCGTGGCCGAACGCGCAAGCAGAAGATTAGCGACGTTGGCACAAGCGATCAACAGAACGGCGGCCACAGCCCCCAGCATGAGAAGAAGCGTTGCCGAGATGTCGCCGACGATGGCGGATTTGAGCGGCAGCACATCGACGCCCAATCCCTGATCGGTTTCAGGATAGAGTCGATCGAGGTTCTGCTGAACCGATGTCATTTCGGCCTGCGCCTGCGCAATGCTCACACCAGGTTTGAGACGCCCGACGCCCAAAACTCCGGGAAACCGGCGGTCATTGTACGCTGGGTCGCCCTGAGCGATTGGGATATATACGTCAACCGGGGAAGCGAGACGGAACGTGGAGGGAAGAACTCCGATAATCGTATAGGTCGCGCCAGTAAGCTTTATGGATTTACCCAGCACGTCGGGGCTGCTGCCGTATCGAGTGTTCCATTCCCGGGCGCTGATCATCGCCACCGGGGCTCCGGCCGGCTGATCTTCTTCCGGGGAAAACTCACGGCCCAAGGCCGGGGGCACGCCCAGCATCTTGAAAAACCCGGACGGGATTTCATACCCTGCTACATGCTCGGGATTGCCCGGACTTGTCAGGTTGAACTCATAATATCGGAGTCCGGAAAGTGTCTCAAAGCTGCGCGCATTGCGCTGCCAATCCCGCAAATCCGGCAATGACAAGGACACGTGGGGCGCGTGAGGGTTGCTTTGCCATATCAGGACAAGCCTGTCCGGATGAGGATACGGAAGAGGCGCCAGCATGACTCCCTGGACAACGCTGAACATAGCGGTGGTGGCGCCAATTCCCAGAGCGAGCGTGAGCACGGCAACTGCAGCGAAGCCGGGCGATTTCCGCAGCGTGCGTACGCCGAAACGGACGTCCTGAAACAAAGTCTCCAGAAAGTGGGCTCTGGAGGTTTCGCGGCACTCTTCTTTGTAGCGCTCGTATCCGCCGAATTCGATACTGGCTTGGCGATCTGCTTCCGCTCGGGAAAGCCCTGAGCGCACAAGGTCGTCTGCGCGATGTTCTATATGCGCGCGAAGTTCTTCGTCCATGTCGAGGTCGCGATGGGAGCGGCGGAAAAGAGCGGAAAGCAGAGAGCGCATGGAGCCCGAAGACCTCCTCCTAAATAATTTAGGAGTGTATTCCAATTCGTCTCAAAATGCCAAGATTGGGACCAAGTACCCCGACTGCGTATCCGCGTAACGCACCGCGAGATGTAATATTTCCATGCGAGAGAGATTGGGATTCAGGAGAGTCTATGGCTACCGTGCAGGTCCGCTATATCGTGAACGACGTTGATGCCGCCATCACCTTCTATTGTGGCCATCTTGGATTTAAAGAGGTGATGCATCCTGCTCCGGCGTTTGCCATGCTGACGCGGGGTGGCCTGCGCCTGGTTCTCAGCGCGCCCAACCCTTCAGCCGGTGGAGGCCAGCCGATGCCGGACGGCACTCAACAGCATCCAGGAGGGTGGAACAGGTTTGCCGTTGAGGTCCAAGATATAGCCGCTCTGGTCGAAAAATTGCGCAAAGCAGGAGTGCGATTTCGCAACGAAATCGTAACCGGAGTTGGCGGCAAACAGATTCTGGTGGAAGATCCCTCCGGCAATCCGATTGAACTGTTCGAACCTATTCTCCCCGAAGCGCGGCTCGGTTCCGAGAGCAAGGGATAACCCAGATTCATCGCTTTCATTGTTGACAAGGAGCCGGTTCCTCAGTATCGTTACCAAGATTCCTAGGCATAGATTTCTATGGGACGCAATGACCAGCTTCAGGGCGCGCTGGATCTCCTGATCCTCAAGACTCTGGCGCAGACAAAGAAAATGCATGGCTACGGCATCGCCCAGCACATCCAGCGGGTCTCGGATGAGTTGCTGCGCGTGGAAGAAGGATCCCTGTACCCGGCGCTGCATCGTTTGGAACAAACCGGCTGGATCAGCTCAGAGTGGCAAACCTCTGAAAAAAACCGCAGAGCCAAGTACTACCGCTTAACTGCTTCCGGCCGGAAGCATCTGGCCAAAGAACTCGAAAACTGGGAGCGCGTGGTCCAGGGCGTCTCCAGCGTAATCAAGTTCGCCTGAGGGAACCATGTCAATATTGCGCCGCGTTTCTTCGTTGCTCCGCAGCCGCCAACTGGAACAGGAACTTGAGGATGAACTGCGATCTCACCTGGAGATGCGCACGGAAGAAAATCTGGAGTCCGGCATGAGCGAGCAAGAGGCACGACGCGAAGCAGCCATGCGTTTCGGCAACAAGTTCAGCGCCAGGGAAAACACGCGTTCGGTGTACATGGTGGCCTGGCTGGAAAGCGTGCTTCAGGATCTGCAATACGGTTTTCGCACCATGCGCCGTTCCCCCGCCTTCAGTCTTGTCGCCGTCGCGACCATTGCGTTGACCATCGGCATGACAACGGCGGTTTTTACTATCGTGAACTCCGTGCTGCTGCGGCCATTGCCCTATGCTGCTCCCTCTCAACTGATCTGGGCTGCCACGCTGGATCCGCGCAGCCATCAACCGGGCACTCCGGGCCCCGACGTTGCAGCATGGCTGGAGCAGAACAAGACATTGAATGCCATGGCGGGATATACGGAAGACGATTACAACCTCAGCGGGGCGGGAGATCCAACAAGAGTGCCGGGCGCGCTCGTGACAGGCGGCTTCTTCAGGACTCTTGGCGTAGAGCCCAGGTTGGGCCGGTCGTTCTTGAACGCAGAAGATAGGCCGAATGGAGACCGCGTGGTGATATTGAGCGACCATTTCTGGCGGGATCGTTTTTCCGCGGACCCCGGCGTGCTGGGGCGGAAAGTTGAAATTGAAGGCCAGCCTTATACCATCGTAGGAGTAATGCCGCCGCAGTTCCGCTTCCCCGACAATGGCGTGGAGCCTTCCCTGCTGCTTCCTTTGCAGTTCAATCTGAGCGCCGCCGACCGCATCATAATTTTGAACGCTATTGGCCGTTTAAAAGACGGGGTAACGCCGGAACAGGCTTACACCGACCTGAACCAAATTGCTCAGAAGACTTTCAATCAATACCCGGCGGGAATCCAGAACTTCGTCCGAGGTCGCACCATCCAGGTATCTGATTTGCAGACAGTGCTTGTAGGAGATGTTCGCAAAGCGCTCCTGGTGATCCTGGATGCGGTTGGCTTTGTCTTGTTGATCGGCTGTCTTAACATCACCAGCTTGCAACTGGCCCGCGCCGTAGAGCGCACAGCAGAAATGGAAATGCGATCCGCCCTTGGAGCAAAACGAGGACGAATTACGCGACAGTTGCTCACCGAGAACGCTCTGCTTTATGTGACAGGAGCCGCTGCCGGAATTGTCTTGGCAATGATGGCGGTAGCAGTCGCTCGCGCGGCCACAACAAAGGTATTGCCTTCAGTGGCGACAATCTCAATGGACCGCTGGGTATTGGCCTTTACCGCACTGGTCACGTTTTTTTGCGCAGCCCTGTTCGGCCTTGTTCCCGCTTTGTCTCTGAATAAGGCATGGCTGGTGCGGCAACCGGTGGAAGGACGGCTAACCACAAGCCGGACAAATCGGAGACTGCGCAAGCTGCTTTTGGTAACAGAGGTTGCGCTGGCGCTCGTCCTGCTCGCGGGAGCAGGGTTGATGATCCATAGCTTCGACCGTCTGATGCGCGTCAATCCTGGATTCAATCCCAGTCATTTACTCACAGCTCGTGTCACGCTGGTCGACACCGATTTCCCAAAAATCGAGCAGCAGGTTGAGTTCTTTGACACGCTTCTGCAACGGCTCCAGACTCTTCCGGGAGTGGAACATGCAGCGCTTACGAGTGAAATCCCTCTCCAGGGAGAGAGAGTAGTAACTGGCGTGCGGATGGAAGGAGAACCGGTTCCGCCGAAGGGGATGGCTCCTCTGGTGGGCGTATCCGACGTGAGTCCGGATTACTTCCGGACGCTACAAACACCGATTCTTCAGGGGCGCAGCTTTATAGAATCGGACACTCGGACAGCTGTACCAGTTGCGATTGTGAATCAGGAATTCATCAGGAAATTTCTTCACGGAGCAGATCCGTTGACAAAACGAATGGTTGCCGGTCGCGGGAACCAGCCATCTGTGGCCATTGTCGGTGTCACAGCGAATATCCACCATTCCGGCCTGGAGCAGGAAGTGGCTCCACAGATTTACCGGCCCTTTGATCAGCCCTCTCTTATATCCACCTATCGAATGGCTCTTCTCCTTAGGAGCCGGTCTGATCCGGCAACGCTCACAGCGGCAGTGCGCCGGGAAGTGGCCGCGCTGCACGGCGGGCAGCCTGTGTTCGATGTGTCGACCATGGACCAACTCCTGCGAGACTCAGTAGCCCAGCGACGACTCAGCTTAATTCTTTTGGGAACATTTTCAGTGGTTGCTCTTTTGCTGGCCGCCGTGGGAATTTATGGGGTCACGTCATATTCAGTGGCGCAGCGGAGGCAGGAAATTGGGATTCGCATGGCGGTGGGTTGCAGTCCGGGACGCGTGTTGAGACTGGTTTTAAGTGAGTCGGCGTTGATCACGCTCGCTGGGCTTGTTGCGGGTTTGGCGGCAGCTCTGTGGCTGAGCCGCTTTATTTCCAGCCTTCTCTATCAAACCCAGCCCAATGATCTGGCGAGCATGTTGTGTGCATCAGCATTGCTAGTGGGTGCAGGCCTGCTTGCCGGCGCAATCCCCGCCTACCGGGCAAGCAAAGTGGATCCAGTCATTGCCTTGAGGGCAGATTAGCCGGGCACGACTTTCAGCGTTTCGTGCGCTAAAAGTCGTACCCTGCTCTGTCATCGGCTAAAACGTGATCTTTGCCACCCAGCCGTCGGTTGATGGCTTTTTGGTACGGGAGAATGCTCCGGGCGTTGTTGGGAAGTTTGCGGAAGCAGTTGAGCCGCCAACAAAGGCGTTGCCGGCACTGTCAAGCCGTATGGAATTAGCAACGTCATCTGCTGTCCCTCCCAGATAGGTCGAGAACAACAGCGCGTTACCGGTGGCAGAAAGCTTGGTCACAAACGCGTCCTGTGCCCCAGCAAGATGCGCCTGGATTGGGTTGAGAACAGGAAAATTCGTGGAAGAGGTACCACCCGCGATATAGGCACGGCCAAGGCTGTCCACCTCAATCGAGCTTGCGCCATCGCTGCCGCTGCCGCCGAGGAACGTTGAATAGAACAGGCCGCCGCCGCTGAGTTGGAACTTGGTTACAAATACGTCGTTACCGCCGTGGATTGTTTTCTGAAATGCGCCTGAGGTGATTGGAAAATCCGGAGATGTTGCGTTACCGGTGACACATGCCCGTCCGTCCGGATCCAGGGCAATGGCTGCTCCCACGTCCTCAGATGATCCGCCCAGGAAAGTGGAAAACACCAGGGACTGGCCACCCGCAGAGAATTTGGTCACAAAGGCGTTGTCTTGCGGGATGTCGTTGGGAAAACTAGGAATCACTTGCGCCTTCAACGTTGTTTGAAACGCACCGGGTGTCGTGGGGAAGTCAGAAGAAGCAGTGGCTCCCGTGACGTAAGCTTCGAAAGCAGAATCAACTGCGATCCCATTGCCGATACTCGAGAAACTACCGTCCAGATAGGTCGAATAGTCAACGTCTGTTCCCGCGGCATTCACTCGGGTCACGAAAGCATCTCCACCGCCGTCAGAACAACCCTGGCCACTAGCGACCCCCTTAAATGCATTCTTGACAAAGAAGTTCGTCGAGCAGGTAAACCCGGTCACGTAGACACGGTGCTCCGTGTCCAGGGCAAGCGCCCTTATTTGGTCTGAATCTCCGCCGCCGAGCAGAAGCGAATAGACAAATGCTGAGCCACTTGGGTTCAACTTGGTAATGAACCCGTTGTCTGCATCCAACGTGTCCGCGGGCGGCTCAAACGCCCCTGGAGTTGTGGGGAAGTCAGCAGAAAACGTTTCTCCGGCAGCGTAAGCGTTGCCGAAGCGATCAACCGCTATGGCGTTAGCAAAATCAGAGGAGTTACCGCCGAAAACGGTGGTATAAATCAGGCTGCCGCCGCTGGGAGAGAACTTGGCCACATAAGCGTTTTCACCAACCTGGCTACCAAACTCGGGATGTTTGTTTGGAAACGCCACGGTTGTGGTGCCCGTAACATACGCATTTCCGGACTGGTCCACCGCAACTGAGCTGACGATATGAAAATTGCTGCCGGAACTGGCGAACGTGGAATAAGAGAGAGTTGGGTCGATGACCAGCGGCAGCTTTGGATCGAGACCGGCAATTTCATAGCTCACCGTCTGGTTGCTATGAATGACGTAATGCGCAGAAAGCAAGCGGCGCACACCGTTGTACTCCTGATAGACAATTGGCTTGCTCTGGCGCACTTCCGCATTTTGCAACTTGAGGAACAGGTCGCCATTGTTCGCGATTTGGAGTGATCTGCTCCCTTCGAGAGCGAAGGAAATCTTTGCCGGATTCACGCCCGGAGCTAGTACCAGGTCGTACTCGATTTCTCCTTCTTTGCCATAGAACACAGCATCCACTCCCGGAAAAAGACCGCGATAGCGTACCCGGCCATAAGTTGGAATGCCAGTGTGCCATTGACTGGGGTCGCGCCCGATCAGGTAATTGATTCTGCCCGGCAGTGGATGCTCGGCAGTCATTTGTGCGCGCGGGTTCGCACCGATCCACTTGAGCTTGAGGACTGACAGCTCAGGCTTTTTCTGCGAGTCATGCGACGACAAGGCCAGGACAGTCTCCGCAGAGGTGAAATAGATTGTGCCGTGACCAACGTGGGCAAGATAACGGACTTGCGAATCCACCTGCCCGTGGTTTTCTTCAAAAGAAACCGGAAGACCTCTCAGCCGAGCGGCCGAGGTTGCTACGGATTGCTGACCGTGCAATGAAACTTGAAGGCAGAGAGCAGCAGCGAGAAGAAACAGGTTGCGCACCATCGAAGAACTCCTTGGGGAACCAATGATCAATGATGCTACGCAAAATCAGCAGGTGGTCTGGATGGCAATTCCCCTAAGTTTAAAGAGTTGTTCAGAGCTGTAATCCCCGGACTAAATGATCCCCTCTGCTAGTATTGTTCCGAGTGAAATCGGTAGGTTCCAATGTTGTCCGCATCGAAGCGGAAGCACTGCGCGCGCTGGCGGAGCGCATTGCCGGTCCCATGGCACAGCCGTTTGACTGCGCTGTAGAATGCCTGCACTCCTGTGGCGGACGCGTGGTGGTCACGGGCATGGGCAAGAGCGGAATCATCGCGCGCAAGATTGCCGCAACGCTGAGTTCCACCGGCACACCGGCGCTGTATCTTCATCCTGCGGAGGCGATCCACGGCGATCTGGGAATGGTGGTGAAAGGTGATGTGGTGCTGGCGCTTTCCTTCAGCGGAGAGACAGAAGAAATCCTGCAACTGCTGGCCACAATTCGTCGGGCCGGAGTGAAGCTGGTGACCATTACCGGAGACAGGATTTATCCGGCGAATTCACAGAAACAATCCACTCTGGCCCAGGCGGCGGATATTGCGCTGGATTGCTCGATCGATAAAGAAGCCTGCTCCATGGGTCTGGCGCCGACAGCATCGACAACTGCCATGCTGGCGTTGGGAGACGCGCTGGCTCTGGCACTGGCGGAAAAGCGCGGCTTTAAGGAAGAAGACTTTGCCAATCTGCACCCGGGAGGCAAACTGGGCAAGAAACTGGCGCGGGTTGCACAGTTAATGCACACGGGCTCCACCGTTCCTCGTGTGGAACGTGATACGCGGATGCCGGACGTGATCTATGAAATGTCACGCAAAGGGCTGGGCATTACAACGGTGATGGAAAATGGCAAATTGCTGGGCGTGATCAGCGATGGCGATCTGCGCCGCCTGCTGGAGAAGCGCAAAGATGTGCTCAACCTTTCCGCCGCCGAATGCATGACCACCAATCCCAAAACGATTGCCGCTGATGAATTCGCAGCCAGCGCACTAAACATCATGGAGCAGAAGAAAATCACATCACTGGTGGTAACAAACGGTGACGGCATGGTGGAAGGAATTGTTCATCTCCACGATTTGTGGGGAACGCAGATGGTGTGAACGCAGCTTTTAGCTCTTAGCCTTTAGCTTTTGGCTTTGTCTCGGCAGGCTCAAGAGTTTTGCTAAAGGGTCAGAGATTGAAGGATATTAGCCATCGGCTCCGGTCTTCTGTTTTTGGTCTTGCTCCTCCGCCGCCACTTTTGGCTAACGGCTAAGGGCTAAAGGCTAACGGCTCCGTACAAACTGCTCGCAAAAGGAATGAATTCGTTGAGTTCCGACGCAGAGAACCGCGCAAAAAAAATTCAACTCGTTCTCTTTGACGTTGACGGCGTGCTCACCGACGGCACGCTGTGGTTCTTCCCCGTTCCGCAAGCAGCACCACGTACGACGGATGCACAACGAACGAGGTTGGGCGATGCGGCGGGTTTCGGCATTCTTAGTCAGAACATGATTGAAGCCAAAGGCTTCAATGCCCATGACGGAACAGCGATCTCTCTGGCTCGGCTCGGCGGGCTGAAGACTGGCATGGTAACCAAGCGCATTTCAGAAACAGTGGCCATCCGCGCACGCGACCTGAAAATCGACTACTTGTTTCAGGGAGCGGACAATAAGTCCGAAGTGCTGGACAACATTCTTGGCGAGAGCGGATTTCAGGAGGAACAGATTGCTTACGTCGGCGATGACGTAATCGATCTGCCGATTATGCGCCGTTGCGGCCTCGCGATTGCAGTGGCGAATGCACGTCCGCAGGTGAAAGCCATGGCACATTATGAGACAGTGTCTAGCGGCGGCCGCGGCGCAGCGCGGGATGCGGTGGAATACATCCTCCAGGCGCAAGGTACGCTGGACAAAGTGATTGAGGCGTACATCGAGGCGAGGACGTCCATCAAAGATCAATAATCTTCGAAATGGCAATTGCCAACACTGCCCCAAAAAATCCAAGCTAAAAGTCCATCACTGATCCGGGCGAAAGTCATGAAACCGCGAGCCCGACTCGGCCGGCGAGCGGTTGACGACAGGAGCCCTGATTTTGAACGGCGGCAGAAACTGTGGAGCGGTGTGGAGCAAGCGACAAAGTAAAGGGCGAGGCCGACTCGCGTGCCGAGCCCGCTGCAAAGGAGCATTAACGGATTCAGTTGAGGCAGAAACTTTGAGCGGTTTGGAGCAAAGCGGCAAAGTAAAGGGTGAGGCCGACTGGCGCGCCGAGCCTCGGTGAAGAGGGAGCATTGACAAACTCTAGCCGATCTAAAGGCTCTTCAGCGGTTTTGGAGCGAAGCGACAAAATAAAAAGCCCAACCCACCGGTTTCCCTGCCAAGGCGCTTTCGCGTCAGAACCGGTGGGTTCAGCTTGTTCTGGTCGCTACCCGTGATCCGAAAATCACAAAGCAGACACTTACATTAGTGCAGGAAAATCGAGAAAAGGTTGCCGAAGATTTTTGTGTTCAATTTCGAACAAAACTCGCTGTGTCTTCAATTTGAGATCGAAGACATTCAATCGAAATGAGCAGGCTTCAATTGCCGTCGGCAGAAGGCGGCTTCATTGACCTAACAAACTCCACAAACGCGGGATCTTTGCGCAGGCCGGCGAAGATTCCATCATGCAGAGCGTCGCGGATGGGATACCCGTGTTCATTGGCCTTGGACAGGTAGTAGCGGCATTTTTCGGCATTGCTGTGCTCGCCGTACATCTGCGCCATGACGTAATAAAAATGGCCAATATCGTTGGATGAAATCAGATTGATGGAAATGCCGCCGGAAGCCTGCCGTTCAAACACAGTGGGATCAAGTTCCATGGCGCGCTGGTATTCGCGCGAAGCGTGGTCAAAATCCTTTTCAGAAAAATAGGCGGTGCCAAGATTCTTGTGGAAGCTGGCACTGAGATCGTTCAGCTTGAGAGCTTTTTTGTATTCCTTGATGGCAGCACCGTATTTATGCAGCTCATAGTAGAGCGCGCCCAGATTGTTGTGGGCTTCAGGATAGGTTTTGTCGAGCTTGATGGCGCGCTGGTATTCCTTCTTGGCATCGCGGTCCCGCTGCAACAGGAAGAAACTTATGCCGGCTTTGTTGTGCAGGGCTGCGCTATCGTCCTTCTTTATCGCCGCGAAATAGTAATCAATGGAATCAAGAAAGGCCTTTTCGCCCCGCAGTTCGTCGCCCTGCTGCTCCAGTTCTTGTGCGGAGGCATTTTCAGGAGGCGGAGGAATGCGCATAGGCGCGATTTCCGGCTGGGAGGTGGAGGCTGGATTGGGTGCAGATTGCTGTGCCCAGAGCGGGAAAGCGATGGCGAGCAGGATAATACTGCCGAACGAGCTGAAGCGACCCATGGGGGCTCTCCTTACTGCGGCGGCCGGTTGCCTGGACCGGGGGCCGCAGGCTTATTCTCCTTATTATCGTCCTTATTGTCGTTTCCGCCACCAAATATTCGGCCCCAGAAGCCCTTCTTCTTCTCTGGTTCAGGAGTGGGCGCCGCACCCCGGTTGGCGGTCGGGGACTGGCCCTGGGGCTGAACAGAACTGCCATTGTTATTAGACGGCGGAGAAGCCGGTTTAGGTTCCATGCCAAGCATTCTTTGAAAGAAATTTCCGTGGTTCTGCGAGGCTGTCTGTTCGCAGGTTTGCGTGGGCTGCGTGCCGTCAATGAACGCGGTAGCATAATCATCCGGGCAGGCTGGGGTAGCGATCTCGTTAGAGGCTTTGTCGAGCGTCAGTTCGACCACGCCTTGTGGGGGCGTGAATGGACCGGCGTCAGAGTATTCAGGAAGGCTGATGGCATGCTTCATGAATTCGGTCCAGATGGGCAGGGCGAGCGCAGCGCCGCTCAGCTTGATGTCACTGTAGTCATCATAGCCAACCCAGACGATGCAAAGCAGGTTGGAGGTATAGCCGGCAAACCACGCGTCGTGCGAGCTGCCGGTTTTTCCGGCCGCTGGTGCAGTAAAACCACGGGCCCTGACGCCGACGGCAGTTCCGTTATTCAGTACTCCTTCCAGCATCTTGGTAATCACGTAGGCAACACGAGGATCGAGCACTTGCGATTTTTGCGGCTGGAAATTGTCAACCACGTCGCCGTTGGGGTCACGGACAGATTTCAGCATGATGGGGTTGATCCGCGTGCCTGCATTGGCAAAGACCGTGTAGGCCGAAGCCATTTCCATGGGCGTGGCATCATAGGAGCCAAGAGCCATGGCGGGAGTGGCTTTCACGGATGTGATTCCGGCGGCTTTGGCCAGGGCGGCAACTTTGTCATAGCCCACCATCTCTGCCACTTTCACCGTGGCGTTGTTCAGCGAGAGCGCAAGGGCCTTTTGAGCCGTTACCTGGCCTAGGTATTTCTCTTCGTAATTGCGAGGGGTATATACGTCATCGCCGTTGATAAATGCTGTGGGGCTGTCATCGACGAGCGTTGCCGGCGTGAAAACCGGCTGCTCATTGGTAAGGGCGTTATTAACAGCGGTGGCGAAGACAAACGGCTTGAATATTGATCCGGTAGGCCTTTTCGCGACGGCGTGGTCCAACTGGCTCCAGCCGTAATTCCGACCACCCACCAGCGCCAGCACCTCGCCCGTATGCGGATCAACCGCCACCAGCGCCACCTGCGCCTCCGGACCTGGAAGCACCTTGGTCTCATACTTCTTCTTCCCGACCTTCACCCTCCGTGTGCGCAGCTTCTTGATGGCCGCATCGGCTTCCTTCAGCCCGACATCCACCGCCTCGGCGGCAACTTTCTGCAGCGGCGGATCAATCGTCGTGTACACACGATAGCCTTCATGATTCAGCTCATCTTCGCCATATTTGGCCACCAGTTGCTCGCGAATCAGATCCACAAAGTAAGGCGCATCACTGGCCTCAACGTTCTGCGGCGCAAGTTTCAGTGGTGTAGCTTTCGCTGCGTCGGCCTGAGCCTGGGTAATTGCGCCCGTCTCCACCATCGACTGCAGCACCAGATTCCGCCGGTCCACCGCGCGTTCTGGATGCCGATAGGGCGAAAGATAACTAGGCCGCTGCACCAAGCCCGCCAGCAGCGCCGCTTCCGGCAGCGTCACGTCCTTTAAATCTTTGCCGAAGTACGCATTCGCTGCCTCGCCAAATCCGGTAATGGTGAACGACCCGCGCTGCCCCATATCCACCTGATTGGCGTACAGCTCAAAGATCTGCTTTTTAGAGAAGCGCTGTTCCAGTTCAATGGAAATCAAAATTTCTGTCAGCTTGCGTTTGAGCTTCTTCTCCGGGGAAAGAAAGAACCCGCGCGCCACCTGCATGGTAATGGTCGAGCCGCCCTGCCGGTCGCCACCTTCTTTAAGGTCAATCAGCGCCGCCTCTAACAACCGCCCGTAGTTCACGCCGCTGTGATAGAAGAACCGCCGGTCCTCAATTGACGTCACCGCATCCACCATTACTTTGGGGATGTCGTCATACTTCACGATGCGGCGCTTCGCCCGCTGCTGGCTGTCAAACAATCCGGTGACCAGTTGCGGTTCCAGTTCATAGGCAGAAAGGTCGCCGTCGTTGCCCAACGAGGCAATCTTGTCTACCTTGCCCTGGCCCACGCGCAGCACCGCGCCTTCAGCGTTGTAATAGGATTCCTCGCCCGGCTTGATCTCAATTGAATCTTTCAGCACGCGATACGTACCGAATTTTGATTTGCCCTGCTCGCCCGCCTCTGTGTATCCGGCGTGGCGAAGATAATTGGCAATCTCCTTGGGATCCGCCTTCTGTCCTATCCGTACTTCGCGCGGCTGGGCGTAAATCTTTGCCGTGTTGGCAAAAATGGGCCCATAAAAGCGCTTGTCTACAATTTTTTGGTACTTAATGTAGTAATAGGAAAAGATCCCAAAGAAGACCAGGACAATGATCAGGCATGCCGCTACCACGGCACGCAGGATGGGGCTCTTCAGAGCTGCTGCTGAGCCTTGAGCACGAGGGATTTTAAGTTTTATGGGCAAGCGAAAACTCCGGCGGATTCGCCAACTATTTTTCTCAGACGCATGGCGGGCCAGAGCGTTACCTGCTGGTGCTGAGGTCTCTGTTTTTCAGTTACCTATTATATCCGCTTATTGTATGAATTGGCAGCAAAGTCAACATCCACGGGATGGACCATCATCTCAATGTGAATTCTGTACTTTACAGAAATCGCCAACCCGCTGCCGCCACGGCTTACCGTGATCTCATCATCTTTCAGCGCAACGTCTTCCTCCTGCGCCTTCTGCACGACCTGCTTCTTCACGTCGTCGTCACTGTTGTTAATGTAACTGTTGCGCCGCGCGATATCGTCCAAATCATCCTGCAACTGATAATTATGGAAGTACGGCGGAATCATGTTCCAGGCCACATAAAATCCGGCTGCAATCACCAGCAGCCCAATTATTGCTTTTAACTTTTCCATATTCCCCTTTTTGCTTCCTCCTCTGCCTACCACGGCCGGGACGGCAAAAAAGCGAGACTCACAATTTGCAAGGATGTACGGCATAGACAACGCCGTCCACCGCCTTATCATCGCTGAGCGAGTTCGAAGGAGCTTTGCGACTGAGAGTGAGTCGAAGGACCCCGAAGATCCAACCCTCACCATGTCGTTTTCAGGGAGTTCTCACGAAAATTCCAGGCTCACTTAGCAAATGGGGGAAAGCTACTCGGAGCCTGCAATCTGCCTGAAATAGCTCTCAATGCCGGTGATATTAGCATCCTCAGATTTACGTGTCGAGCGGGTAACCAGCTCAACTTTCCCTTCCGTAACCTTCTTGCCAACGTTGATTCGATAAGGTATTCCCACTAGGTCCGCGTCCTTAAATTTCACTCCGGCCCTGTCTTCGCGATCATCCAACAGCACGTCAAAGCCTGCGCTCTTCCAGCTTCTGCGCAATCTCCTCTGATGCGCGCATTATCGCCTCATCCTTTGTATTCACCGGCGTCACCACCACATCAAACGGCGCAATTGACCGGCTCAGCCAGAAGCCGTCCGCATCGTTGCTCTGCTCAATCGCCGCCGTCAGGATGCGCTCAATCCCAATGCCGTAGCAGCCCATGATCGGGTTCACCTCTTTGCCGTCTTTATCCAGCACCTTCGCGCCCATGGACTTTGTGTACTTGTCGCCCAGCTTGAAGATGTGGCCAATCTCCATGGCCTTCCCGACGGCCAGTGCTTCGCCGCAAGTCGGACAGCCCTCGCCCGCCGCGGCGTTGCGCAGGTCAACCCACTCTGTTGGATGGAAGTCCTTGAGCGGCGTTATGTTCTTCAGGTGATAGTCCTCTTTATTCGCGCCCGCGATCAGGTTCTTTCTTCCCTTCAGCGCCGTGTCTGCCAGCATCAGCGGCAGCGAATCCAGGATCAGCGCCTGCGTGTGGCTGCCTATCTGCATCCCATCCTGCAAGCGCCGGCACGTTCACCGGACCAAGAAATCCCGCCGGCGACCCAAACACCCTCCTGATCTCCTCTTCGTGCATCGGACGGAACTCCGCCCCGCCCAGCGCCGTGGTCAGCTTGGCTTCATTCAGCGTGTGGTCGCCGCGCAGCAGCACAATCACCGGACGGGTTTTCTTTTCTCCCTGCTGCTTTTCTCCCGGCTTCCTGGGATCGTCTTTCAGTTCCATCAGCGCCAGCGTCTTGATCTTCTGCGTGGGAGAAACACCCAGAAACTTCGACACTTCCTCAATCGTCTTCAGCCCCGGCGTATGAACTTCTTTCGGAGCTCCATCATCCGGCAAATCTTGAGCCGCTGGCAATTGCGATGTCGCCTTCTCCAAATTCGCCGCGTAGCCGCACTTGGAACACATCGCCACCAGGTCCTCGCCCGCGTCGGTCATCACCATGAACTCGTGCGACTGCGACCCGCCCATCGCCCCTGAATGCGCCTCCACCACCGCATACTTCAGCCCGCACCGATCAAAAATCCTGCGGTAGGCGTCGTAATGTTTCCTGTAGCTCACGTCCAGGCCGTCCCAATCGATATCGAATGAGTACGAGTCCTTCATCGTGAACTGCCGCACCCTGATCAGCCCCGACCTCGGCCGCGGCTCGTCCCTGAACTTGTTCTGGATCTGGTACCAGATCTGCGGCAACTGCTTGTAACTCCGCAGGTCTCGTCGCGCGATGTCCGTCATCACCTCTTCATGCGTCATGCCCAGGCACAGCTCGGCGCCCTTGCGGTCCTTCAGGCGAAACATGTTGTCGCCCATCACCGTCCAGCGTCCGCTCTCTTCCCACAGGTCTCGCGGATTCAGCGCCGGCAGCAGATACTCCTGCCCAATCTTGTCCATCTCCTCGCGGACAATCTTCGTAATGCGCAGGATCGTCCTCTGTCCCAGCAGCAAGTACGAATAAATCCCCGCCGAAAGCTGCCGGATGTACCCCGCGCGAATCAGAAACTTGTGGCTGGCGACCTCCGCGTCCGCCGGCGCCTCCCGCAGCGTGGGAATAAACAGTTGTGACCAACGATGCATTGCTGTGAATGACCCTTTCTGTTATCAGATGATGAGTGTGATTACGGAATCTTTCATTCTATCAAGCGCGAGGAGCAGCACTCAGCACTCAGCCGTCAGCATTCAGCCCCTTCAACCACATCTATAGTGTCACCCCGAGCCGAAGCCAGCCATCCTCTCAGCCACTCGTAACTATTCTGCGACGGCGAGGGGTCGGCTCCGCTGCTGTCCGGCGCCAGCCTGATTTCTTTGTCTCCCTTGTGGTTGAGATGTTTTCTTCTCCGCGTCTCCGCGCCTCCGCGGTGAACTTGCATTTATTCTTCTAACTAATCAGTGCAATCAGCGTTCATCAGCGGTAAGGTTCTGCTGGTTATAGAAGATGTTCAGGGGCTGAATGCTGAGTGCTGACTGCTGACGGCTGGCAATCTTTCGTGCCCTTTGTGGTTTGACTTC
>CAVWUW010000003.1:0-31919 GCA_963758275.1 Terriglobia bacterium
GGCGAAAAGAATGCTACCGTAGATAGCTTTTGGACAAGAGCTCCGTAGCGACTGGGTCGGAGTCTGGCCAAAATCCCCACGCCCCAGGGCGGAACGGTGAATGTTCATTGACAATCAGGATTCAGCACAGCAAACCAGCTTTTAGCCATTAAGCTATTAGCCTTTAGCCTTTGGTGCTGGAGGGGTTAACCGAGTAGTAAATTCGGCGATTTCCCTGGCATCAACCCGCGACGCGAAAAAGCGCAAAATCAACGCCGGAGTTGGATCCGTGTAGGTCTATATTTTTCGGGGTTGACGAGGGAGGGAGGGGAGGGGGATAGTCTAAGGTTTACCAAGATGCATAAATCGCCGAGATCGGGAAGGCAAATCCATTTACCGCTGAGGACGCAACTGATCGCGACGAAAAGAGGGGGCCATTGGGCGGATATCGGCGGTCCTCAGTTGGCCGATCTTAGGCGAGTGGCGGCGGTAGGGATCCCTCGCTACGCTCGGGACTTCGGGAATTGCAAACCAGTTACTTCGGAAGGAAGCCAGCTACATGGAAACAGTCACTTCGTCTTATGTGGCGGCTTCTTATAACCCTTGCCCAGGCGCTCAAAGAGGGCGGCGCACATGATGGGGAGGCCGACGGTGGCGTCGAGAAAGACTCGGCCGAAGCGGCCGCCTCATCGGGCGGGACGAATCTACCCGGAGATGGCCTCAGGATCGGGGGAGCCGGAAAGGCGCCCAGTAGACGGGCTCCGGGCAGACGCGCACGCCGTAATGGTAACGTTCCGTGGGACGTCTTCTCCGGCGCGGCGGACGCAGCTCGCGGTAATGGCCGAACTGCTGCGGCCGGTTGCGCGGCACGCCGCCCCCGATAATAAAGATATCCAGCTTCTTCTACGCAGGAGCGTTTCCGCGAAGTAGTTGAGATCGAGGAACGGATCGTAGCGGAACTGGCATGCCCGTTGCGTCCGCGCATCCGATCCTCGCTCACCACGTCGAGGCCAAGCTCCGATCGGTGAATGCGGGGACGAAGACGGGATGTGTTTCTCGAACGCCGACTTCGAATGCCGCGACCCTTGGCATCAAGCTTGAGGTGCTCACCAATGGCGGGATTCAGCTTCCAGGAGCACAGGGTCTGCTGCGGGTCCCACTTGCCGAGGACCTCTTCCATCACCAGTTCGACATGGTCAAGGTTCGTTTCGGGCTCCATCATGTCATAGACCCGGTTGTAGCCCGCTTCGTAGAGTTCTTTGTGGTTCATGCGCGGGTCGTAGCGATAATGGATCTGCCCGGTGGCTTCTACCAGGCCGTGGGCCATGGGACCGCCGGTGGAGACCAGGGCGTTGACCAGGCCACGATCACCGAGATCGCTGACGATCAGGCCCTGCTTGGCCACGGTCATGGCGCCGGCAAGGGTCATCACAACGAAGCAGTCGCGATCGCGGGCCATAGCTTCAAGCACGTCCACGGCTTCGCCAAGCTGGCGGCCGGTGAAGGCAGTATCAGCCATGGCGCGCATCAGATCATCCATGGATTTGACCTTGCCCAGATCGAGCGGGAAGACGGGAGAAAGTTTGTCGCTTACCGGATCATGCAGCTTGCGGTCAATGCCTGTGCCTTCCTGCTTCTTGCTCAATGCGCGCTCTCCTTGGTTGGGTTGGTGCTGTGGGGGCAAACTTAGAAAAGTAAACGGTTGAGAGGCAGCGAGTCACACGGAATACGGTCTTAGCTTCCCCAGGTTCTCTCTGTAACCTCCGGGCGCGCTCTGACTCTTTATGTGTTGCTGAAACGCTGTTTCACTGAATTTAACAGCCCGGGTGGCCAGGCAACCCCCTGAATATTCGTCCCAGGCACCGGCGACCCGGGCAAACTTTGCAGCACTGGGGCGAATCCAGGAACAAATGTATTCACGTACTAGTTGTGTGTCATTTTCAGAAAGGAGAATTGGATGAACATAAAGAAGTTGGTTGCGGCGGCCACGGTAGCGGCAATGTCACTATTCAGCGTGGCTGCTTTTGCACAAGCAGAAAAGGGCGGAGCGGCAAGCATCACCGACCCGCAGATTGTGGGAGTAGTTACGGCGGCGAACCAGATTGATATCGCACAGGCAAAGCTGGCACTGAAGAAAAACAAAGTGGTAGGGGTGAAGCAGTCTTGCCCAGCAGATGATTGATGATCACACTAAGCTGCAGAACTCGGTCAACGATCTAGGCGAAAAGCGGGGCGGAGACCGGCTCCCAGCGCCACGGCGAACTCTGCACACGGCTGCCATGGCTAAAACGAAGAAGTTGCGCGGCCTGAGCGGTAAAGCCTTTGACAAGGAATATATTGACCGCGAAGTGGACTATCACCAGCAGGTGATTGATGCCGCCGCGAAGTGCTGATCCCGAATGCCGAAAACGCTGAGCTCAAGTCAACGCTGCGGGGCGCAGCTCCGCTGCTTCAGGACATATCGATCACGCCAAGCAGATTCAATCGTCGCTGGGCAGCCACAAAAAAGAGATGAAATATCTGCTCGCTCATATCCCGGGCAGGCTACAGGCATGCCGGGAAATTTTATGGTTTCCCGAGCGCACATGCTGCGCTGGGGCAAAAAGCTGTGGCGTATGCAGCAGGGGCTTGTGGTGGTGCTACTCCTGTGCGGACCGTTGACCTCTGCCGCCGCCCACAGGATGCTTCATCTGCGGCGAAGGTGCTGGCGATGATTTGCGATCGCCGCACAGGACCGTTCCGCAACACCGGCGCAAGCGCAGCGGCCGCACAAGTCATCATGAAGAACTTTCAATATCAGCCGGCACAACTCAACGTGAAGCCGGGCGACACGGTCACGTTTCGCAATGACGATATTTATGCCCACACGGTCACGGCAGATGACGGCAGCTTTAATTCCGGCCTGATCCCGGCGGTAAAACCTGGACTCTGAAAATCACGCAGCCCGAAACAATTGCCTACCACTGCATTCCGCATCCGAACATGAAAGCCCAGCTTGTAGCGAGCGGCGGTAACGCGCAGCCGGGCGGAGCCAACAGAGGCCCTTCGCCAGCATTCAATCCTCCGCACTCGCCACAGGAGTTTCATCCATACTGGTCAACTTCACCGCTGCCCTGTTGCCGCTGGCATTTCTGAGTGACCTGCTGGGTTTGTGGTGGAAGCGGGCATCGCTTCACAACGCAGCCGCATGGATGGTGTTGTATGAAGCCATCATCACTCCTCTCACCGGAGCAGCCGGATGGTGGTGGAAGAGCCAAGTGGTCCAGCGTTGCCGCCTGCACTGATCACGGTACATGAATGGCTGGGAACATCACTGGCCGTGATCTTTATTCTGCTGGCGATCTGGCGCTGGCGCATCCAGAAGAGAGATGCAGTCCCGGGCGTTAGTTACATGGTGGTGCTTGCGATTGTGGCGCTGCGCTGGTGTACCAGGGCAGCCTCGGCGGATTGATGGTCTTTGGGAAGTAAGCGCGCGCCTAAACTCCCGCAGAGCTGAATCATGACGCGCGCTCGGAAACCCACGACTGCTTGGTCACATCTGACCTAGCATCCTAGAGAAATTCTTCTGCAGTCGGAGTCTTATGGCGGAGAGCAACAGAAAGTTTGCTGTGGTCACAGGCGCGTCCAGCGGCATTGGACGGGAGCTGGCGCGAGTTTTCGGCGAGAACGGATACGACCTTTTTGTAACTTCCGGGAGCGGTAAGATTGAGGCCGTACTGCCGGAATTTGAGTCGCTCGGCGTTGAAGTGACTAGCACTCGAGCTGATCTGAGTACCTACGAGGGCGTGGAGAAACTCTGGAGTGAGGTGAGGGCGACCGGCCGTCCAGTGGACGCGATCTGCATCAACGCTGGAATCGGCGTGGGCGGAGACTTCACCCGGGAGACCGAACTCGAAGACGAGTTGAAGCTGATCCAGTTGAACGTAACATCCGTTGTGCACCTGGCCAAACGCGTGCTGAAAGATATGGTGGCGCGCAAGTCAGGCCGCGTGCTGATCACATCGTCCATCGCAGGAACCATGCCGACGCCGCTGGAAGCGGTTTACGGAGCTTCAAAGGCGTTTGAACTCTCATTCGTGGAATCACTGCGAACAGAATTGAAAGACACAGCCGTGACCGTTACCGCGCTGCAGCCTGGGCCAACCGATACCAATTTCTTCCATCGCGCTGGAATGGATGACACGAAAGTTGGCTCGGAAGGCAAATACACCAACGATCCGCGTGACGTGGCACAGCAAGGCTATGACGCGCTGATGGCCGGGAAAGACCACATTTTTGCCGCGTCGTTGAAGACCAAGGCTGAAGGCGAGTTGGGCAAGTTTGTTCCGGACTCCATCAAAGCGGAACAGCACAGAAAAATGGCTGAACCAAAGAAGAAAGCAAGCTAACCAATAAGAGCAAAATGCAGGCAGGTCGCCGCAAATTTTGAAGAGCGGCGTCCCGCCCCCACAAAACAAACTTCCGGGAAACGGAGTCTGGCGTCAAAACGGAGTCCGTTGCCACGCGAAATCTAATCCTTCCTGCACGCAACCACGAAAAGGGCAGTCATATGTATCACCACGTAAAAAAATTGATGTACACCGTGAAAGTCGGCACTCCGGATGCCGCATTCGGCAATATGCTTCTGGAGCAGTTTGGCGGAGCCAACGGAGAGTTGGCCGCAGCCATGCAATATTCCATTCAGGGTTTCAACTGTGAAGACCCGGGATGCAAAGACCTGCTGATGGACATTGGCACGGAAGAGTTGAGCCACCTGGAAGTGGTGGGCGCGCTCATTCGCATGCACCTCAAAAACATGAAGACGGACCGCGTGGCCGCAGAAGCTGATCCTCTGGTGGCGATTGCAGGCGGAGGAGGCGTGAGCCTGGTGAACTCCATCGGCGACGCCTGGACCGCGGACTATCTGAAGATCACAGGCGACCTTGCTGTGGACCTGCGCAGCAACATCGCGGCAGAGGCGCGGGCCAAGATTGTTTACGAGCGGCTGATCGGCTTTACTGACGACCAGGAGAGCAGGCAGGCGCTGCAATTCCTGATGACGCGCGAGATCACGCATATGCGCGCGTTCTCAGCCGCGCTGGAAAGCATGGAGAAACCGCCGTTCGCCATCGGAACTATTGCGCCGACTCCTGGTCTGGTGGACCAGTATGTAAACGCATCCACGGGTGAAGGCGACATCAGTGAAGATCAACAGCGCGCGCCGTGGAACCACCGCAGCGGCCTGCAACTGGTGCAGGGCTTTGATGTGGTGCCCGCACGAGGAAGCAATAACACCGAGTTCAAAGTGGCTCCATACGATCCAAAGCCCGGCAGCGAGGTGACGTCACCGAAAGACTCAACCCCTGTCGGAATGGTGGTTGTGTCACGCAAACCGGGAACAAAACTGAAAGCAAGCTGAGCAGAGAATCTTCGCTCCTGATTGTTATTGGCAGGAAAGCCGAGCCGTGGGTTGTCTGCGGCTCGGATTTTTGTGCAGCAACTCGCCGCGCGTTGTTCGCCTTCCAATATCAGCAAAAGGTGACGAACCATGTTGATCATTCTGATTGTGATTTTGTTTCTGCTGCTGATTGGAGCACTGCCCGCATGGCCCCATAGCCGTCGCTGGGGATATTATCCCAGCGGAGGACTGGGCCTGATCCTCATCATTGTGCTGATCTTGCTTCTGCTCGGCTACGTGTAGTCGCCCTGAGCGCAACTGCGAGGAGATGCCAAATGAAGAACCACAAAACGCTACTGCTGTTGTTGCTGGCTTCCCTGCTCGGTGGATGTTCGCAGGATACGGCGAAAACCCGGCAGGAAGCTGCTGATGCCACAGCGAAGCTGAAACCTGTCATCAAGCAAGCGGGCACGGAGCTGAAAAAGGGAGCGGAGGAAGCCGGTCGCCAGGGCAAGGCCATTGCTCAAGGAGCAAAGCAAGGATGGAACTCTGGCTCCAAAGTCAACGTGAATACCGCCGGCAAAAATCAGCTCATGACGCTGCCTGGGGTCGACGCCGAAGGAGCGCAGAGCATCGTCGCGGGACGCCCGTACCACACGCGCGAGGAGTTGAAGACGCGAGGCGTGGTCTCGCCTGAGGAGTACCAGAAAATCGCCGGCATGGTGGTGACGCGCTAAGACGCTGCAAGTAAGGCGACCGCACAAATCCGCAACGAAAACAAATCTGGCGCCGGCGGGCATTCCGGCGCCTGATCACAGTTACGCGCCTGTGATCCTAGAAACTGAACGCATAGCTGAGCGTGGCAAAGAACTGCCTAGAAGTTGAATGGTTGAGGCTTGCAGTGCGACGCAATCGCAGTGGATCGGTGCGATCAATGAGCAGGTTCTCGTAGCGGTCTGAATACCCACGTAAAAAGCAGTTCCGGGATGGAGCATATACGTCAGCAGCAGATCGTAGTTGAGTCGCTTGATGCGCTCCAGATCTACCAGCAGTGAATTGCCCGCCAGCCCGTTGTAGTTAACAATCACGCGGAATGACAGCGGCCGGCTGAACTGATAATTCACCTTGCTGCGCAACAGGTGATTCTCAAACAGCACGCCACGGCCGGAAGATTCGCCCAGCCTGCTGAAGTTGTATCTTGTGCCTCGGCCTGCCCGTTCGCCATGTTAAGACTTTGATCCGGTTTTGCTTTCTCCGAATCTCGCTGTCACAAACTGAGACCGGCACGAGTGCAACTTGGAGCAGCAACTCATGATTTTTCGAAGGAAAAATTAAGAATTGAAAAGTCAGGGCTGGAGGAACTTGCAGACATTAATAAGGAAGAAAAAAGTGCTTTGACAAATTCCTGTTCCGCAGCGAGCCGGGGCGTGTCTCAACCGTTTGACGGAGGAAATCAACGAAGTGGCTGCGCAGACTACCCCGGCAGAAACTATGTTTTCACTTCGGGCCGGACATTATCCAAGCCCGGACGGCTCGACTGTGGAACGTAGTGCTGCTGTGGGCTGTCACCACCCTGGCGGACCGGCATTGTTACCGGCACGTGGCAGCGCCGGTTCGCCAGAGACCTTGACCCGCTCCGCGATTGCTATAATCCCGGGAATGTCCTGGGAAGAACTTCCAGATGAGGCGCTTATCTCGCGCTACCGCGAGCAAGCCGATAAACAGCTGGCGGAACAATACGTAAACGAATTGTTCCGGCGCCACCATGTCAAGGTGGCGCGCTGGTGCTTGAGCTTTGCTCCGGACCGGGAGTCAGCGGCCGATCTGGCCCAGGAAATCTGCGCCAAAGCTTACAAGAACCTGGGCTACTTCAAGGGACAATCAAAATTTTCTACATGGTTGTTCTCTATCGCCCGCAATCACTGTCTAAACGCAGTGAGAGCACGATCCAGCACTCCCGATATGGAATCAGAGGAAACAGTGATTGATTCATTACCCGATCTGGCCTCCGACAATCCACATCAAACAGTAGAGAGAAACCAGCTCATGAACATCGCCCGCCAATTCGTCAATTCTGAGCTGGATGAAATGGAGAAGCAGGTTTTCACTCTCCATTTTGCTGAAGAAATGCCGCTTGATGTAATTACCCGGATGCTGAACCTGCGCAATGCCAGCGGAGCCAAGGCGTACCTGGTAAGTGCCAGGAGGAAGCTGGACCGGGCTGTGAAACGGTGGAAAGCAGCGGTTTAGCCACCGAGTGGAATCGACGGAGGAAGAAAACATGGCCGGCAACACCAACGACGCGAAGATCTGGCAGGAAGCAGTGGCTGCCACCAGGTATTGTCCCACACTGGAAGTTCTGGAACGGGTGATGGAAGAGAGCTCCTCTGATCCCAAGGCAGCAGCCCACATATCCGAGTGCCCCCACTGCCAGTCAGAAATTGCGATGTTGCAGAGCTTTGAGTCCTCTGTCCCCTCAGAGAATGAAGGCGCTGCAGTGGCCTGGATCGCGGCACAATTGGAGCGCAATCAGAAAGCGCCGGGCGCGCAGTCTTCCGCGAGAGTGGTTCCCTTCTGGCGGGCCATGTTCCGCTTGCCCTATATGGCGGCGGCGGCGGCGCTGGCCGTGGCCGTCACGCTCGGTGTTTCTCTGTATCACTCTGATAACGGACGGCCGATCATCCACGTTCCCCAGAACGGAATTTACCGCAGTGCTGACATCAAGTTGACCACGCCCAGCGATTTGAAGCAGGCTCCTGACCAGCTCACCTGGGAAGCTGTCCCCGGAGCAGATAGTTATACCGTGGAAGTGGATGATGTAACCGGCGATAAGATTTGGGAATCAAATTCGACCGCAAATTCCATCAGGCTTGATCCCGGTGTAAAGGCCAAAATGGTCCCGGGCAAACCTCTCAAATGGACTGTGACCGCAGTGGACGCGAACGGAAAGGATCTTGCCACAGGCAAGGGCAACTTTCGGGTTACTGTGAAGCCGTAGCACGAACCTGCAGCCGCAGGCCGCAGTCAGAGATGGTATCCTAATGGATATTCTCTTCACAGCGAGCCTGCGATTTCCATGTCTAACCCAAGTGTTTCTGATCCCAACACACCCCAAGTTCAGTCCGGCGGTCCGGCTGCCTCTGATAACCACGAATCCTTTGGAGATGTCCTCTCTCAGTTTGAGCGCAGCCATGTTCACAAGCAGAAAGATGGCGGCAAAGGCCTTGAAGGTACGGTCATAACCGTTTCTGCCGATTCGGTTTATCTGGACATCGGATATAAGACCGAAGGCATTCTGCCCATCGCCGAGTTGCGTGCAGGGGAAGTTCTTCGGCCCGGGGACAGGCTCGTGGTCTCCATCAAGGGCCGCGATCCCGAAGGCTATTATCAGCTTTCGCGGGCAAAGATTCAGAGAGTCACAGACTGGGAGTCTCTGCAAAAGGCATTCGACGAAAAAGCCACCATTGTGGGCACCGTCATCTCAGTGATAAAAGGCGGGCTAAGCGTCGACATCGGCGTACGCGCCTTCATGCCGGCATCACGCAGCGGAGCGCATGACGCCGCCGAGATGGAAAAGCTGGTGGAGCAGGAGATCCGCTGCAAAATCATCAAGCTGGATATCGCTGATGAAGACGTGGTGGTGGACCGGCGCGCGGTTCTGGAAGAGGAAGCGCGGGCAGGAAAAGAGAGAAGGCTTGCGGAAATCAAAGAGGGTGAGACTGTCAACGGCACCGTGCGCAGTCTGATGGATTACGGCGCGTTTGTTGACATTGGCGGCGTGGAAGGTCTGCTGCACGTGGCTGAGATTGCGTGGACGCGAATCACCAAGCCTTCTGATGTGTTGACGGTTGGCCAGGAGATTGAAGCTGTTGTCCTGAAGATTGATCCGGAAAAAAGACGCATTTCCCTCGGCATGAAACAGCTCCAGCCCCATCCGTGGGATTCTGTTGCAGGCAAATACACGGTTGGTGAGCGGGTCCGCGGAACTGTAAGCCGCCTGACCGACTTTGGCGCGTTCGTGGAGATTGAGCCCGGAGTGGAAGGCCTGATTCACATCTCAGAAATGTCGTGGGCCAAGAAAGTACGCAAACCCAGTGACATAGTGAAGCCAGGAGATACCGTCGAAGCCGTGATCCTGGGTGTAAATCCGGGCGAGCGCCGCATTTCTCTGGGCTTGAAGCAGGCGCTGGGCGATCCCTGGGTAGAGGTGCCGCGCAAGTTCCCCGTCGGCTCGGTGGTGGAAGGAACCGTGATCAGCTTGCAGAAGTTTGGCGCTTTCGTGCAGTTGACTGAAGGAGTAGAAGGAATGATCCACATCGGCGACATGAGCGCGGAGAAACGAATCAACCATCCGCAGGAAGTAGTGAAGCTGGGCCAGCCGGTGAAGTCGCAGGTGCTGGAGATAGATACCGAGCGGCGGCGGCTGCGACTGGGCATCAAGCAGATGGTCCCGTCGAGCCTGGACGAATATATCGCCGAGCACAAGGCGGGCGATGTGGTCACGGGACGCATGAACGAAGTGAACGGCGGTTTCGCCCAGGTGGAGCTCGGCGAAGGTGTTTTCGGCACGTGCCGCATGAATGAAGAGAAGCCGGCCGAAGCGGCGCAGGCGGCGAGCGGCGCAGCCGGGGCTGATTTGTCTTCGCTGAGTTCGATGTTGCAGGCGCGGTGGAAAGGCGCAGGCGGCGCGAGTTCACCCAAGCGAGAGGCAGCGAGCGCGGGACAGATTCGCAGTTTCAAAATTTCCAAGCTCGACGCGGAACACAAGAAGATCGAGTTGGAGCTGGCGTAGCGGTCATTCTTTGTTAGTGGCGCGTACGCGAAAGCAACGCGCCTTGTCGTTCCAGTAAACGCGATCCTTGTTCGCATTCCATGCGGCAAGCCATTGATCCTGGACGAACTTTCTGCTGTGCTTTTCAAGCAAGTCGCGCCAGCAATTTTCGGCGTTCTCTGTACAGTGCTGGTTGAGCGCCTCCAGACCAGGCATGTTGAAAGTTTTCCAATCTGAATCGGTAAACAAGTCAGTAAGAATGAAGTACGCGACGTCACCGGAGGTTGTCAGACTCCAATAGTCGTAAATAGGCTGTTTGGTGGGGCGGGTCCCTGTCAATTGAGATATCAGAATTGGAATAGCATCTTTCCCTTGAGCCAGGATCTTGTCCATCATCTTCGAAGAACAGTATTCCTTATCTTGTAATCGCCCTTTCGCTCGACACATGCCGGACTTTTCGTCGAACTTCCACAGGGGAAAGCGCTTATGCTTCCCAGTCTCCCCCATGACGTGAACAGGCAAAACTCCGGAGATTGTCAACAATCCGGCCAGCAGAAGGATCGTGGTAATTTTCACGCTGCAAAGGTTAGCACGCATTCTTCTGTCAGGGTTGGAATTTGGCACAGGCGAGCGACTGTGCCATTGAATGTTTTCAAGCTTGGTCCAATTTCGTCAGTGATTTTCGGCTAAATTTTCCGTGTTTGTCACCGGCTCAGCGTGGTCGATGACCAGAACTTCAACCGGATCAGTGGCCGGTTTCAGTTCAAGGCCTAACTGTTCTGAGACGGCGCGCAACAGAACGTCGATTTGCGGGTCATTGCCGTTGCTCAGTTTCCTGGTTTTTCGCCAGTTCTCCACCGTCAGGCCAAAGTCATAGGCTCCCGTCAGTCCGGTCCTGTCCACAACCGGACGGGCCACCTGTGGTTGCAGAAAATCGACCAGTTGCTTGAGTCTTACTCCGCTCGCTGTTACGTTTCCGTTATCCGCATTGAAGTGGTCTCCCCGGTTAGCTCCAGGAGCTTCTTCAACCAGCTTTGAGCCACTGCTCCCGATTACCAACTCGTACACTGGTAAAGAACGCTGTTCACGATGAATAGCAAGCTTGAACCGGTCCATGAGTAATTGCTGGAATTCCTGCTTGAACCCATTCCCATGCAGCTGCTTTCCGGCCGTAAGTGCCATGTCATACAGGTTGGAACTGATCCAGTCAGGCCCGCCTGAAATCTGAGACTCATCCACACCGAATGCAATTCGCAGAAGATCTTTGAGAGATTGGTTCTCAAATTCGGCATTGCCGTTGTGCTGTTCGATGCGGCGGCTGCGAACAATCGCGTCCGGGGCAGGCGCTCCTTTCGGTGTGATGGAAACGCTGGCAAACCCGGATGGAGATTGTGGGTCAGCCTGCGATGAAACCTGAGCCGGCACCGGCTTCAAAAGATTGGCGGTGCCTGCAACAGTCTCGGCCGTTTCCGCACGGTCAATCACAATCATCTCCACCCGGCCGGTTTGCTGAGTCAGTTGCAGTCCTAGTTGCTCCGGAACGGCCGAGAGAAGCGATACGAGCTCGTCCTTGCCGGGAGCAAATTGCAACTTGAAATCGTAATTTTCTGTCAGGCCAGTGTTGTCGACAATCAGCCGGCCCAATTGCCTGGACAACTGTGCCGCCAATGACCTCATGGAAACTCCCTGCCCCAGGATCACTCCACTTTGCGGGACCCACAATCCGGCGCCCTGCGGCATGCCGTCCCTACGCTTCACCCCATTGGCATAGGCATCCCCGGGGCTGGCCTTCTGCAATTTGGGACCGTTAGCAGCGATGGTCAGGGAATAGATTGGAAGCTGCCTGGTCTCGCGATGAACCACGAGCTTGAAGCGGTCCGCCAGCAGAGCTTGCAGCTCAAGTCGCCGCTGATCCATACGGCTGTTTTGCTCATCCTGCGGAAGACTCCAGAACTTCGCGTCGTCCATGCCATTCAGAAATTTTGCTGCTACATCGTATTTTTCGCGGTTGAGCCAGTCCGGCCCGCCGGTGATTTGGAAATCGAGCACACCGTAGGCCATGCGAATGATCTGAGGCAAAGTGGCATGGGTGGCGCGAAACTCAGCGTTACTGAACTTGAAGCCAACAAAATTTCCGTCGGGACCCGCGACGATTTTGAAGGGCGGCATGGCCTTTCCCGTGGTGTTGGGCTGGATGAAAACCGATTCAAACCCAGCCGTAGTGCCGCCTGCCGTCTGGACGGTTTGCGCAAGGCTCTGAGCAGGATGGAAGAGCCCGAATACTATTGGAGCGATGAGTGCTGCCGCTGCGACCGCGGCGAGCAGGAGTTTCTTGCCCAACTCCAGTTTGCGTGTGATGCGGTGAATCATAATTGCCTCGATTCTTTTCTTGAGATTGGAGCCGGTAATACCGGCCACACAGACCAGAGGGGTCTCCAGGTAAAATTCACAAACTTTTAAAATGCCTTCGGCGTAGGCTTGCGGTTCGCTGCCGTGGGCCAGGACTTCTTCGTCACAGGCACGCTCTCGCTCATCAATCAACCGCGCGCCCATCCACCAGACCAGCGGGTGAAACCAGAACACGGACTCCACCAGCATGTGCAGCACAGCAGCCAGGTTGTCGCGGCGACGCAAATGGCAAAGCTCATGCATCATGACCGCAGAGAGTTGCGAATCGTTCAGACGCGTAGCGATGCCGGCAGGCAGGAACATCACGGGACGAACGATGCCTACAATTCCCGGCTCCAGTGCTGCGCTTCCGCTCACCAGGCGGGTTGTGCGGTCGAGCCCAAGGCTCTGCTCAAGACCGCGCAGCAGCTCGAGTTCCCTGCTGGATTTAAGCGGCTTGGACTCGCGGATGGCCTGAGCGATGCGCCGCCAGCGTAGAAACCAGAAGATCAGGAGAGCAGCAAAGCCGAGGACCCAAACTGCCAGAACAGCCAAAGGGAGCATACGGATCGCGGGTCCCGGATCCGCGGGAGCAAGAATAGCCGGCGCATGCTGCGCTGCCGCAGCGGCAAAAGGCTGCGTGATCTGGTCCATCACAATGGAAACCTGAGACTTCGCAGCGGGCGCTTGCTTCCACTGCAGGCGAGCTCCTGCGGCAACCAGCAGAGCGAACGGGAGCAGGAACTTCAACGACGCGGCCAGCCAGAGCCAATAGCGTGTGCGCGCGTGGTTCTTCCTCAGCAGCACCGTCAGCAATGCGGCAACAGCAGCAAATACCGTTGACTGCCATAAATGATTGCCGAGTGCAGATCCAAACTGAGTCCAGGAAGAGACAGCGGCGGGAATATTCATGGCTACTTCTCCTTCTTCTGCAGCGAGCGCATGGTCTCCTCGGCCTCGCGCAAGTCGTCCAGCGTGAGCCTGCCGGATTCAATCAGGTGGGCCATCACCGGCTGCGTGCGTCCGCCGAACAGGCTCAAGAGTTCATCAATCAACCGGCGCTGCGCGGCATGGCGCGAGACAACCGGCTCAAAGATGTGCGCGTTGCTGATCTTTTTCACGCGGCGCACCACTTTTTTCTTTTCCATGCGGTACACCGTAGTCTGGATGGTGGTGTAGGCGGGACGTGAGCGCTCGGGATAGGCTTCCTGAATTTCGCGGATGGAGGTGGCGCCGTGGTCCCAGAGGACTTCCATGATCTGCAGTTCAAGTTTTGTGAGTTTGGGCAGAGCCATAGTCTACTATCTCGGTTTGTATTTCTACTATGTGTGTAGTAGATGTGTCAAGAGGAAAAATGATAGGGGAACTTAGGACAAAATCGCATTGGGACGTCGCGATCGGAGTAGTAAAAGCCTTATGCCTGAGGACGCTCATTACATTAAATTGCGCAGATCAGTGAGGCATGCGGCTGTGTGGGCTTGCGAATGGCAGAATTTTGAGTTCGAATTCCTCCATCCTCGTGTAGCACATGCGCCCTCGCCTGTGCGAAATCGGCGTGGGCTAGGGGTGCAGATGCTCGATGAACGACTTCTCCACGCCAGGCTTCTGACAAGGTGCAGCGCAGGATGCTTCGACTTGGCATCGGTTTGAGTACGCCCTGATTCAAGGAACTCCGAATGAAATCGAGCAGGAATCTCTGTTAGCAGTGGCTTAAATGCGCACAGCCGAGGCGGCTATGCCACAAGATTCCTTAACTTGTTCCAACGAAAGATTCCGCTGCCATCGTCCCTTTAGATTTGAAGATCAAACAGTGCCCGCATTTCTCGGCGGCCGAGGGAGGTAACTCGAAGCGCGCGGCTGTCGAGATCCTGGCTCATCCACCTCTTTTTAAGTGACCGTTCGAGCAGGGCGGCTCCGAGCGCTCCACCCAGGTGCGGACGGCGCTCACTCCAATCGAGACAGGCGCAGGCAAAGCGCCGACGGAGCTTGCGCGCCGCATCGAAATCAATTCCCATGCCACGCAGAGCTTTCTCTCCCGGCGTGGTCAATTCATAGTCATTCTTGCCGGAGGAACCGAGTGCAGCATCGCTGCCGGAAGGAGACGAAATCCACTTGAGCCCATGAAGGCGATCGTGCAGCGAGACGCCCAACGTTCCCGCGATGTGGTCATAACAGGTGCGGGCAAAACGCAGCCGGTCAGGAGTATTGGGGACGAATTTGGGCCGCGCGCCGCCGGCAAGCACGCTCAAGCCTTCCAGCACTTCGGCAACTCCGGGCCCTTCCAGGCTGTAATAACGATGCTTGCCCTGCGCGTGTACCTTGATCAGGCGTTCCGCCATCAGGCGACTCAGATGAGCGCTGGCGGTCGACGGGCTTACATTGGCCACCATGGCAAGTTCCGTGCTGGTGCGGGCATGCCCGTCTGACAGACAATAAAGCATGCGGGAGCGGGCCTGATCGCCGATGGCGGCGGCAATGCGCGAGACTGCAGCGTCGTGTCGCTGTACTACATCCATACTTCGATGGTAGACGAAGTGTTAGTGTTCCACCAGTGCGATATTGGACGCTGGAGGAGCCGCTATGACCGTGACTTGCGTGATCCGCTATGAGATCGACCCGTTTCAGAAGGAAGAGTTCAGGAAGTACGCGGAGAACTGGGGGCGCATCATTCCCCGAAATGGCGGGCAGCTTGTAGGATATTTTCTTCCCTATGAAGGGACCAACAACGTGGCCTGGGGCCTGATTGCCTTTGACAGCCTGGCCGCGTATGAGGCTTACAAGGCCCGATTGAAAGCGGATCCGGAAGCGCAGGAGAATTTCGCCATGGCGCAGAGCAAGAGGCTGATTCTGCGCGAAGAAAGAAATTTTGTTGAGGGAGTGGAATCCACGCTCAGCTTCCCTTTCCCGGCGAAGCACAAGGAGATTGTCCATGCCAACGCAAGCTGAAAAAGGAACAGCATTCCGCGCGCTGCACCAGCGTGACCGGGCCTTTATCATTCCCAATCCATGGGACATCGGATCATCGCGGCTGCTGGCGCACTTGGGATTTGAGGCGCTGGCCACCACCAGCATGGGTTACGCCTTCTCCGTAGGCAAGACAGATGGCGCGGTAGGCCGAGACCAGATGATTGCCCACGTGGGAGAGCTTGCCCGGGCAACAGATCTGCCAGTGAGTGCTGATCTTGAAAACTGTTATGCCGATGAGCCAAAGGCTGCCGCCGAGACCATCAAACTGGCTGCGGCGGCGGGAGTGGTGGGCGGATCCATTGAAGACTCGACGGGCCAGCCGGAGCAGCCAATCTATGAATTCGGGCACGCAGTGGACCGTGTGCGCGCAGCAGTGGCAGTAACGCGTTCCCTTCCTTTCATTTTCACGCTGACGGCGCGAGCGGAAAATTATCTACATGGCAGGCCTGACCTCAAGGACACCATCAAGCGCCTGCAGGCCTTTCAGGAAGCCGGCGCTGATGTGCTTTATGCGCCGGGGCTGCGCAGCAAAGAAGACATTGCCGCGGTGCTGAGTTCAGTGGACCGTCCGGTGAACGTGCTGATGGGATTGCAGGGCGTGCTGCTGACCCTGGATGAGCTTTCAGCGATGGGAGCGAAACGAATCAGCGTGGGCAGCGCCCTGCAGCGGACCGCCCTGGGTGCTTTCCTGCGCGGCGCGCGGGAGATGCAGGAGAAAGGAACGTTTACGTTCGCCAGCGAGGCGGCGAATCCAAAGGAGATCAAAGAGGTGTTTGCATCTCCGCAAAAGCTTACGGTTGATCTACGCTGATCACACTGAGAGAATGGCCGTAATCGCCGGGATCGTAACTTCATCGCGCGTGACCGGGGAATAAGCTTACCGCTGATTAAGACTGATGTCACTGATTTCAGGAGGGCCCCTGTCCACACGAGTCTGGACACTTGTGTGTGCATTATTTCTTCGCTATTATTGAATTAATATGGAACGTGGCTATCTTGGAGAATTTGAGTTGATGATCCTGCTCACGGTGATTCATCTGGGCGAGGAGGCGTATGGAGTGCCCATCTCGCGGGAGATGGAGAAGCATCGCAGGCGAGGTGTGTCCGTGGGCAGCGTGTATGCGGCTCTGGAACGGCTGGAACAAAAGAGCCTGGTGACCTCCCAACTCGGTGATCCGACTCCGGAGCGAGGCGGCAAGGCCAAGCGCTATTTCCGCGTCACGAAAGAAGGGTTGCAGCAGTTGCAGAAGACACGCCGAGTGCTCACCGCAATGTGGAAAGGATTGCCGGCGTTGAAAGGAGAACGCGCATGAAACATGAAAATCCTCCAGCGATTGCCAGATGGATTCTGGAGTACCTGGTTCCCGGGAAAAAGAACGATGCTCTGACCGGAGATCTGCTGGAAGAGTTCAGGCGCGGACGATCATCAGTGTGGTACTGGCGACAGGTGCTGGCGGCCTTTGTGGTGGGATGCATGGGAGCAGTGCGGGCGAACTGGCTGGCATTTGTGTTTGCCTTTCTCTGGGCAGTACCGGCGTCTGCACTCTGGATCGAGATGATCAGATGGGAATCGGGCACATTTCTTGCGCGAAGATGGGACCTCCCCTGGCCGTACTCCATGATGTGTGAACTTGGTCTCACCTTTGGCTCACAAGTTCTGTATGTATGGGCGGGTGTAATCGTTGGGTTCTCGGTTTTCTCTGCTGCGAAGAAAAACTTCAGCGTAAGGCGCCTTGTGCGGGGTGTCTGGATCAGCCTGGCTGCTTATCTGGCAGCATTTGTGTCATTTTTCGTCTGGAGATTGTTATTTCCGATGCCATTCGATATCAGGCACGTGACTCCTGCTGGTCTGATCATCAGCTTATGGTGGATTTCATTTAGAGTGCCATTCTTTATGGCGGTAGCGGCCGGGCTTTGGTCTGCGTGTGCGTCGACCGAGGGGACAAAGATGAGAACGGCCGGTAGGGATTCTTACTCGCATACTTGATTTCCGATTAATTTTCGCTTAATATTCGCTTAACAATACAGCGCGGCCATGGTGAAGGTCGCGCTTTCCATTTTGTGGGTCAAGTAAAGGCTGATTTGGAAATGATCCAATGAAATTTTGGGCAATAGATGACCGGATTTTGGCGGGTTTTTGAGCTTCATCCCCGGGGTGGTGAACAAACATGACCGGAATTGAAGATCGATACGCAAGCGGAGAGCTAAGGACTAATGGCTAATAGCTAACGGCTAAGAGCTGATTTTATGCAGTACGTTGAACTTCATTCGCGCTCGGCATTCTCATTTCTGGAGGGAGCATCGCTTCCGGAAACACTGGTGGCGGTTGCTTCGGCTTCGGACCTTCCTGCCATGGCGCTGCTGGACCGGGATGGATTCTATGGCTCGCCACGTTTTCACATGGCGGCGGAGAAGGCTGGCATGCGCGCGCACGTGGGAGTGGAGCTGACCGTAGTAGATGGGGTCTCTGCGGAAGAAAAGCACGATGACAGGAACCTCTATGGCCTGAGGACCAGCGAACATGCCGGACGGCAGGCAGATGAAGATGCATTGAGTCCCGTGGGCATAGTGATGCGCTGCCTGGGCCTGCTTCCCGATGAAGGATTGTCGAGCGAAGACATTACTCTGAAACAAGAAGCTGAAGCTCGGAGGACCTCAGCGGCAGCCCGAGTCTCCCAGGCGAACTATCCCCTGCTCTGCGAATCACGCAAAGGCTACCAGAACCTGTGCCGTTTGTTGACGCAAACCAAGCTGCGCGTGCCGAAGCATACGCAATCAGCGGCAACCCTGGAGGAGTTGGAAGAGCATGCGGAAGGATTGATTTGCCTTACCGGAGATGAACACGGGCCGCTGGCGCAGGCGCTGGAACGCGGCGGCCTTGCAGCAGGCCGAACGGTGCTGCAGAAGCTGGTTGGAATTTTTGGCCGCGGAAATGTTTATGTGGAACTGCAGCGGCACCTGGAAAGGCGGCAGGAGTTGCGCAACCACGCTTGCCTGCAACTGGCGCGTGAGATGAAACTGCCCATTCTGGCCACCCAGGGCGTTCACTACGCCACGGCGGTGGAGCGGGAAATTCTGGACGTCTTTACCTGCATCAGGCACAAAAAGGAACTGGAAACCGCAGGATGGCTGCTGACGCGGAATGAGGAACGGCGTATCCGCACGCCAAAGCAGATGGAGCGCCTGTTCGCTGATCTCCCGGACGCCATTGCCAACACCTGGGAGCTTTCACAACGGCTGGATTTCACGCTGGAAAAACTAGGCTACGAGTTTCCTAAATATCCGGTGCCGGACGGTGGCACGCAGCTTGAATTTCTTCGTGCGCAAACGGCCAGAGGCGCAAGCGAACGTTACGGCATCCCGGATGAGCGGACGCGCCGTCAGTTGGAAAAAGAACTCAGCCTGATTGAGAGGCTCAATCTGGCCGGATACTTTCTGATCGTCTGGGACATTGTGCACTTTTGCCGCGAACACGACATCCTGGTGCAGGGGCGAGGCTCGGCGGCCAACAGCGCGGTGTGCTATTCGCTGGGCATCACCGCAATTGATCCTGTCGGCATGGACCTGCTGTTTGAACGGTTCCTGTCAGAAGAGCGCGGCGAATGGCCGGACATTGATCTGGACCTCCCGAGCGGCGACGAACGCGAAAAAGCAATTCAGTACGTCTATCAGCGGTATGGCCAACTAGGCGCGGCCATGACGGCGAATGTATGCACGTATCGCGGACGGCTGGCAGCCCGCGAGGTGGGAAAAATTTTTGGCTTTGATCCCCAGACTCTCAACCGTCTTTCAGGCTTTGTGGGTGGATGGGAATGGCGCGGACCGGAGGACACGTTTGACCAGCATTTCACGAAAGCGGGATTAGACCTGAACCATCCGCTGATTGCAAAATACCTTGATCTCTGCGTGCGCGTGCAGGACTTGCCGCGGCATCTCAGCCAGCACTCCGGCGGCATGGTGATTTGCCAGGGTCAGCTTGATTGTGTGGTGCCACTGGAACCGGCCACCATGCCGGGACGCGTGGTGGTGCAGTGGGACAAAGATGATTGCACGGATATGGGCATTGTCAAAGTGGACCTGTTGGGCCTGGGCATGATGGCAGTGCTGAAGGATTCCATCGGTCTCATTCGCGATCACCACGGTGAAGAAGTGCACCTGGCCCATCTGCCGCAGGACGCGCCTGATGTTTATGACGTGATCCGCAAAGCAGATACCATTGGCATGTTTCAGATTGAGAGCCGGGCGCAGATGGCGTCACTGCCGCGCAATAATCCGAAGAAATTTTATGACTTGGTCACGCAAGTGGCGTTGATCCGTCCCGGGCCGATTACGGGACAGATGACCAGCCCTTATCTGAGGCGAAGACAGGGCAAGGAACCGGTTGCGTATCCGCATTCTTCACTGGAACCGGTGCTGAAACGCACGCTGGGTGTACCGCTCTTCCAGGAACAACTGTTGCGTATGGCCATGATCTGCGCCAACTTCTCTGGAGGTGAAGCGGAAGAACTGCGGCGGGCGCTGGGGCATAAACGATCGGAGCGTCGCATGCGCGAGATTGAAACCAAGCTGCGCGCCGGCATGACGGTAAACGGAATTGCGCCGAAGGCACAGGATGAGATTGTGCAGTTCATCACCTCATTTGCGCTTTATGGATTTCCAGAATCGCATTCTGCCAGTTTCGCGCTGCTTGCTTATGCCAGCGCCTTCCTGAAAGTACGATATCTTGCCGCCTTCACTGCGGCCCTGCTCAATAACCAGCCCATGGGGTTTTATGCACCGGCAACGATTGTGAAAGACGCCCAGCGGCACGGGCTGAAAGTGAAGCCGATTGATGGAATGCGGTCAGAATGGAATTGTTCGCTGGAAAATGAGAGCGGCCAGACAGCGTTGCGCATGGGGCTGCGTTATGTCCGTGGATTGCAGCAGTCTGCGGGTGAGGCTCTGGTGCGGGCCAGGAAGTGTGCAGCTTTTATTTCGACGGAAGACTTGGCGCGACGTGTTCCGGAACTGAGCCGGGCCAATCTGGCCATGCTGGCGAAGGTAGGCGCGCTGAACAAGATCAGCGCTGACACCCAGCTTCATCGCCGCGACGCGCTTTGGCAGATTGCAAAAGCGGCCAGACCGGTTGGTCCGCTGCTGCAAGACCTGGTGGAACCGGATGAGGTTTCTCCTTTGAAAAAGATGGACCTGGAAGAGCGGTTGATTGCCGATTATCACGGCACAGGCATGACGGTTGGGCCACATCCCATGGCGTATCGCCGAAGCATTCTGCGCCATCAGGGGATTCGCTCTTCCGCTGAGTTGCGCGAATTGCAACATGGCGGAAAAGCTGTGGTGGCCGGATGCGTGATCACGAGGCAAAGACCCGGAACCGCCAAAGGGTTGATCTTTCTCACCCTGGAAGATGAAACCGGCAACGCCAATATTATAGTTTCACCTGATCTTTACAGCAGAGATCCCGCGGTGGTGCTGCATGAGCGCTTTATCAAAGTACGCGGGACCGTGCAGAATCAGGATGGAATTGTTCATCTCAAAGCAGAAAATATTCTTCCCTTGCAAATTACCGCGGCGGAAACCCATTCGCATGATTTCCATTAACAATAAAAGCAGTCATGAGGCTTTTACCCCAGTGAGGAAGGACCGGAAATCACCGCATCAGTGCACTATACTTACCAAAGACTGTGCGAAGAAGTTATATTCTGAGAACGCTGTGTACGCTGATCCTGCTGCTGTGGGGCACAGCGGCATTTCCGCAAACCGACGCCGCTACGGAGCTGCAATCGCGGCTGGACAAGGCATATTCACTCAAGATCCAGGGAAACACGGAAACAGCGCTTCAGATTTATGAATCATTGCTGCCGGAGGTCCGGGCCAAGGGTCCAAGCCAGCAGCTAACCGAGGTATTGAGCAATCTGGCGGACATTGCTGATACCACCGGCCAATATGACCATGCCGTAGACCTGGCGCGTGAAACCATGGATGTCTGCCGCAAGCTCGGCGACACCCAGTGCGAGGCTAAGTCGCACAACGATGCCGGGCTCGCTTACCTGAACGCCGGCAGGTATGAAGAAGCAGCCGCGGATTTGGAAGACGCGCTCGCGCTCAGCAACCGGACTGGCGATGCACTAACGTCAGTCACCGTCCTTAACAATCTGGGCAATGTCTACTACTACCTGGCGAAATATTCTGAGGCTCTGCGCACCTACGAATCTGCCGCTGCGCTGGTGGAAAAAAATCCCGGCGCGCAATGGGCCGCTGCATGGCGTAAGCTCACACGGCTCAACCTGGCTACGCTGTATCAAAGATTGGGCAATGATCAACGGGCAATCAGCATTTACTACGATGAACTGAATTCGCCGCAGGATTTATCACCCAGGGAAATTGCCCACGTGCTGGCCAATCTTGGCATTCTCTATCGGCGGCTGGGAGATGGACCAGAGGCGCTCAAAAATTATCACGATGCCGAGCACTGGTACGCGATCCAGAAAGATGTTGATGGCGAACTGGGTGTGCTCAAAAACATTGGCATTGTTCTCGCTCTGGATCTTGGCCGTTTGCAGGACGCCTTAGCCACCTTCGACCGTGCGCACGCGCTGGCGCAAAAAGTCGGGAATCAGCGGGAAATGATGCAGGCGTTGCTCTACCGCGCAGAAACGCTGTATCGCATGGACCGGCTGCCCCAGGCAGAAAAAGACTACGATGCGGCGCAGACTTTCGCGATTCAGCTGGGAACCGTGGAAGAGCAGTGGAAGTCTCTTTATGGCCTGGGCAGAATTGCCTTGCGCAATGGCCAAACCGATTTGGCGGAGAAGAGATTTCGCCTGGCAATCCAGAAGATTGAAAGTTTGCGCTCCAAGCTGCAACTCACCCGCCTGAGAACAGATTTTCTGGCGGATAAACGCGACGTCTACGATGCCTTGATCAAGCTGCTGGTCGAGCGAAACGATGTACCTGAAGCTTTGCAGTACATGGAACGCAGCCGCGCGCGGGTCTTTCAGGACCGCTTTTACAACGCGAAAGTTGCACCTGCATCACTCACAGTGGCTTCTCTGCAATCGCGCCTTGCGCCGGATACTGCGTTGATTGAGTTCTGGACCGGCCCGGACGCACTGGCAGCAATCTGGGTGACACGTGATTCCACGGGTATCGCGCACAAACATCTTTCTTCTGAGGAGATGGACGCGTTTGCGCAAATGCTGTCTGGGTTTCCCGATAGCCTGAAAGAGAATTGGCAGGGCAAGTTCGACAAGATTACATCGCTGCTTCCTCCGGGCATTCAACCGCTGGCTCAGGGCAAATACGCGCATTTGCTGATCGTCCCCGACGGCTTCTTGAGCCTGCTCCCATTCGATTTGATCAGGGACGCTTCTGGTGCAGCTTTGATTGAGCACCATGACCTGACGTACATGCCCAGCGCCGTGCTCCTGCTGCGTGGAGCTTTGGAGCGCAAACGCAGCTTCGGTCTGCCGTGGGAGCGGGAGCTCGTGGCTTTTGGCGATCCGGCGGTGGTCGGCAACGGAGAGAGTTCTTTGCTGGCCTCTCGCAGCGGAGAGAATTTGCAGTCACTGCCAAGCTCGCGTGATGAAATCCGCAGCATTGCTGCAATGAGCGCAGGTCGTGCCCGGCTCTATTTGAGTGCGGCCGATCAGAAAAAGAAGTTTTTTGATTCAGCCCGCAATGGCGCTCCTCTGTTACATGTAAGTACACACGCCATTGCTGATATGGACAATCCGGAGCGGTCGCGCCTTCTATTTTCTCCGGATGAACCAGGACAGCCGAACAATTTTTTGTTCCTGAAAGAGCTGTATGATCTTGATCTGCGCGGCGTGAGCCTGGCAACCTTGTCTGCGTGTGATACAGAACGAGGCCGGCTCATTCCTGGGGAAGGTATTCAGGCGTTCAGCCGTGCTTTGCTGGCTGCCGGTTCTCGAGCCACATTGACCACATTGTGGCGCGTGCCTGATCAGCCCACGGCAGACTTCATGAAAACGTTTTACTTCTTCCTGCTTAAGAAGCATAAGTCTAAAGCGGAAGCTCTTCGGCTAACCAAGCTTGAATTTCTCCACTCCGGGACAGAGCTGAGTGACCCGCGATTCTGGGCAGCTTTTGTTCTCAACGGTGATGGCATAGAGCCCGTTCCACGATTTATTCCCTGGCAGGCATTGTTTTCTCCGCTGCTCGTTATGGCTGCGCTCGGCATCGTGCTCCATCAGTGGAAAAAGAGGAAAGCAAAAAAGCTCGTTCGCCAGGCAATAGCCCACGTGGAAGCCACAACCACTTGATGGTTGCAAGGAGTAGATTCGAGCTTTAGGTGTAGATGGAGTCTACGAACCACTCACCTGAGCCACAATCGCGGTAAATTCGATAAAGCCCTTTCCCAATACTAATCTCTACATCCCATTCATCGCGACTCCATTTTTCTATGCTGTTCCACCATCTCCCAATTTTGCGCCAGGGTCCGGACGCATTCATCACGGTCTTTCTTGTACCTTCAAATATCACGGCAACAGGCACATCTCCTATGAGTTCAACTTTGGCCTTGATCGGTGGGCGAAACAATCGATCCGCTAATCCGCTATCGGTGCGATATTTGCATTCTTTGTGCGGTATCGATATTTTCCAGGGAGACGGCAATACGCTGAAGCTATCAGGCTGATGAGAATTCCCAACCACAGGAAATCCGACTTTATGACAGCCAGCTTTGTCCCGCTCACCTATCGCAGCTCGAAGCTTCGCAAAGCTGACTTCCAAGTCCACCGGTTCGGAACCGCTTCTCTGGAAAAATCCTGACTGCGCGGATCTGATTCGCGCCGGAACCGCCTTGAGGATCACCTTCTTCACTGCCGAGTGTGGAGGGTGTCCCGTTAATTCAAGTTCCAGCAGCTTCCGCAACGCATTGATGTCTTGTGTAGGAACTGGCAGCTTCAGAGTTCTGTGATAAGACGACGGGCCTGCTCCGGTTGCCCGCCCGGATTTAAGCTGCCGGTCTCGATTGATTTCGAGTTCGAAATCAATATGAAGACAGTCCGTTGCAAGAGCTCTCATTTTCAAACGCTGCACCAACTGTTGCAGTGGAGGATCAAGCCCGTACATAAGCCGATCCAGCAACTCCAGCGGTTCTTCAAAATCTACACTTTCTTGAAACTGAGCAATAGGATCGCATGGAACTAAGGATCGTTGTATTTCTCCCCGCGCAAGCTGCTGCAAATACACTCCTGCTTGACCGAGTCTCTGGATCAGCGAAAGCGTTGGTAATTCTGCCAATGATCCGAAATCCCGAATTCCCCAGTTTTGCAAAGCGTCGGCAATTTCCGGCTCTAGCGGCAATATATTTAGAGGCAAAGCGGCCAGCCGTCGCGCTTCAGTTCCAGGAGCAATGACCGTAACGCCGGGAAATCCCCGCGCTGCACATAGCGCTGTATCTGGATTTGCAGCCAATGCAACATCAACCTTAAGCCCGCACTGTGCCGCTCTCTCAACCAGAAGTTCCCCAATCTCCCCTGGCGACCCGAGCAGCCGCCCTGTGCCTGTCAAATCCATCACCATCGTTTCAGGAAAAGCCGCTTCAACGTACGGCGACATGCTGAAGCCACAATCCACCAGCGCCTCATGTGCCGACTCTTCTTTGTCCTTGTCCCTTGTTCCAAATTTCACATTCGGAACCGCTTCGGCCTGGGCTTTCGTCATCCCGGCGATAATTCCCGCCCGCCGTGCCAAGGCATTGCAGGAGAGAATTGTTCTTCGGTTTCGAAGACTATCCACCACTGCCACGCAATCATTTTCGTACGAGATTGCTGATTGCCCCCGCAGCAAAGCTTGCACTGAAAAATCCTGAACATGAAAGCTGCTGTATCGATGAATAAGACCTAAAACCATCCCATTGCCGATATTGGAAATGCTACAGAAAGCATTAGATATAGAAGAAGTTGAAGAACCATTACAACCGTTTTTCAAACAGCGCTTAACCGTCAGCGGTTAACGGTATGATTTATTGTTGAATGCGTATCCGCGAGTAATACCTGGACATCCGGATCGACTGGTGGCCGGCAATGGACATGATGGTTTCATCGGGCGCCCCGGCTTCGAACAGCTTGGTAATGATCTGATTCCTGAAATTGCGAGGCTGCAGCCATTCCAGCCCGGTAACGCGCCGCATGGAGCGAAATGCCGACCGTATGAAATACGGTGACGCCGGCCGGGTGACATCATAAACACCAGGCTTGACCCGAAACGGAAAGATGTAATGCTCTGGACGCCACGCGCCCAACTTGCATGCACGCTCCACGATCTTCCGCGCCTGCCTGGCGGCCACGGCATTCAGCGGCACCACACGGGCGCGAAATTCATTTTTCACCTTGCCATCAGGAATATGGATCGTCGGCATTTCCTGGTCCAGTCTTACGTGCTGCAACTGCAGGGAGCGCAGTTCAATTCCCATGGCAGACGTATTATTGGTAAGAGACACTGCCCAGTAAGCAACGCTCCAATCCGGTCTCTCCGCCACCACGCGAAAAAATCTTTCTTCTTCCTCGGCGCTCAGCACTTTTGGCGGCGTCCAGTTCGGCAGCGGCAGGGGCTTGTAATTTTTCTTAATCAGGTCCCACAGATCAGCGTGACGCAGGATCTGCGAGAGCGTATTGATCTCATGATTCACGCAAGAAGGGCCGGCAGAGAGACGACGCTGCTGCTGGTACTCAAGCACGTGACCAATTTGAATTTGCGAGAGCAACAGCCCGGCAAACACCTTGCTTAAATTGCTGATGTACCACGCGTACATTTCGATCGTTCTTGGTTTCCTGGTATGCAGTTTCTTGATCTCCAGCCAACGCTGTGCCGCATCTTCAAATGACAGTGCCTGAAATTGAGCCGGTGTAACCGCTTTGAACCTCATCAGAGCCCTTCCTGAACCAGCCGGGGCCCGATGGCGGGGAGCCTGTTCCCCGGCTTACTTGATGCAGGAATTGTATCGATATTCGTCTTTTTTTCGCTACAACAAAATATAGCGTCCGGCGGCCTCAAGTGGGCAAACATATGGTGTATTCGCAGGAAATTCAGCAGTGATTACGCGGTGCGGAATCGGTTCTTTGAACAGCCCGAGCGCGCACCGCATTACGAACTTGGAACAAATGCATAGATCCTTCGATCTTTCCACTACGCGCCAACCACTTCATTGCGATTACGTGCATAGGCGCTCCGCTCAGGCTGACACGTCTCGAAAAGCACTGATTCAATGACGCTCTCCGATTTGCAGAGGTAATCATTCCAACGGATGAATGTTTCGCTCGCTTCGGGCAACAGAGCAGTTCCCTCACCTTCTCCAAATCTAGATCCTCTCAAATCAGAAATGGAGTTGGGCTTCGGTTCGGGATAATGCGTCGCGAAGGTCTCATGCGGCCGAATTTTTCAACGTCGCCGTCGCGGGCATCAACGCTAGCACGAAATCGTTCCAAAGAGTTCATTTCATGGCTACCGCCCCATTGCCTTGGGTTGAGGGTTGAGGTTTGCTGGCCAAAAAAGTGCCGAGGTAATTCCCTTCAGGCTGGCGGAATTCACCAGCGGGATGCGCTGGTCAGTTGAGGGGTAGTTCCTTTGTTGGCAACAGTGGAACCACTGATAGCATGAAACGCAAGGCGGGGTTGTGCCACTATCGAACAGGCCCACCGATTGGAAAGGGAAATCGATCAAAGAGCGTTAGTAGCATTGCCTCAAGAAATTCGCCTGGCTGACCAGGCCAAAGCCTAACGTACGGAGTGAACCATGGCTTGCACAATGAAGAGGGATCCGAGCGGTGACAATGACTTCGTCGCTCCCGCCGGACCGCCCAGCGTTACTCTGGTCTTCACCGCGGACAGCCCGCTTTACAGGCTCGTCTCAGCCACCTATGAAGATGCGCCTGTGCCGGTGATAAACGATTCGACCGTAAGTTTTGAGGTAAAACCTGGTATCACTCTGCTGGATGTCGTCCAGGTCTGTCCCGATACCAAGACGACGGTCCACATTTCAGAAGACTGCGGTGACGGGACGCAGCAGAAGCTTCGGGACCGCCGCTTCCTGAAACTCGATGGATACAGGATCAGCAGCATATGAAGAATTTCAAATTCCTGGCGATCTTCTTAACGGCTGCGCTGGGCAATGTTGCGCCGGCGCAGACGCCTACTCCAACACCCACGCCAGCACCGGCTGCAGCCACGCAGCCTTCAGCGCAAGTGAAAGATGCCCGCCTGGCCGGATTTGCAGACGGTATTTCTGCCGTGCTGGACGCCAAGGCGAATCATCCTGATGCTCTCAATGATGCCGTCAATGATCTGCTGGCTCTGCAGCACAACCAGGCCGCTTTTCTTCGCTTTGCCGCGGAGAGCCAGACTGTGACGCAACTGAGCGCCAGTGAGGTCGCCTTGGCAAAGAGCGTGGCCCGCAGCACCTTGGCCAGTCTGGTTGAAAACTCCAGAACGGACGAACAGTACAGCCCATCGCCAGGAGCTGCCGGGTCGGCCTCGGCTGTAGCACGGGCGGGCATCTCATCTCTACTGAGCGCGGCCATAGAGACCGGCGCCATAACGCAAAGCGTGAGCGGCAACACGGCCACACTCAGCGGGAATGCAGATGGTGTACTGCGCTTTTTAACGGATACCAATCCATTCCCTTTTTGTGATCCCGATGAGCAGAAGAATGGCTGCGGTACCCCGGTACTTAGAGATATTGGAGTGACTGCGTCTTTCGACATGCAGCAGGGGACCACCAAAACTATCGGTACCAGCCCCACCGGAAATCCGGCGGGAACCCCGCCAACGTTGGATATTTTGGCCGGTCAGAATAGATTTTCCGGGGCCTCGCTGAAATATGTATTTCACAATCCGCAGGACACCCGGTCCAAGACCTTTCAGGATGCGTGGTCAAAGTATTACAACGACAATCGCGACAAATTCCAGAGTGCTGGAAATACGGTTCTTGCGGTTGTCGGCCCTGCTCTATCTCCGCTTATCAAAGATCCCGGCTCAATCGCGCTCCAGCGTCAATTCCGGCTGGAGATTGAAAACGCGCTTAACGGAGTTACCGACCCGGCTGCTGCTGAGTCTGTGATCGAAACCCGACTGGCGCAATATCTTGAAATGCAGTTGCAGCAGGCGCGCCGGATCACCCCGAATTTTGACGCCCAGGTGAACAGCGCTGTCACTGCTTATGCAAAATTCCTGTCTAATATCGACGAATTGGTAAAGCAGATTACGACCAAGCCGGTGTTCTCTGCTGAATACAACTTCCTGCGGCCGCAGGGACAGCCGGAAATCAGCCAGTTCAAAGTCATGTCCACGCTGAACCCATTTGGATCCAGCGGAACATTGAGCATCAATCTGGCCGGCACGCTCTACAATTCCGCTTCTGTCAGCTCGCAATTCGGCCGCTGGCGCGACGCGCAAGCTTCCATGCAGTTGGAACGCAAGCTGGCTGGTGATGAAGCGAACTATCCCGCCCGGCTCAGTTTGGCAGGATATTTCCAGTACATGATTTCGCCAGGGTTGATCAGCCTGGACCAGGGCAACTTTGCCCCGGGCACAACCATTCAGCTTCCCCAGGCGGCGGCTCTCGCACTGGCGCCCACAGGACCGATCTGGATTGCGGAAGCCCAGATCACTTTCAAACTGAAGAACACCGGCGCCGAGATTCCCATTGCCATCACCCGCGCTAACCGCACCGATTTGATCAAAGCCACGTCAACCAGGGGACACATTGGGATTACTTATGATTTGGACAAACTGTTTATGAGCCAATGACAGTGGAGCAGGGGCTTGAGCCTCTCATCTTCTTGAATATTAATTACAGTTGCGGGGTAGAGCAGCGTTTGCAATCAGAGCAGGAGTAAACATGCGCCGCGCAGAATCGGCCTTCGCAAAAAAGACACGTGATGGCAGCCGGCAGTGGATCGAGTCGAGCCAGAATCATGTAAAGCGGTGCGCTAAAGTGCAAGGCAACGTGCGCGGTGAAGCAAAAGAATGATGGGGCGTAGCAGACTGTGGCGAGCCCGGCAGGACTCGAACCTGCGACCCTCTGCTTAGAAGGCAGATGCTCTATCCACCTGAGCTACGGGCTCCAATACGATTGTATCAAGGCCTCAGAACGGTCCCTGGCACAGAGTCGGTCCCATAAGAGTGGGTGTTTGATGAAATGAATAAATGAAGCGGGTGCTAGTGGATTCACCGTGTATAGCCTCGATCGGATATGAACACCCGGAGCGTAAGCTGGACCTTGAGTTCAATGCAGGCAGAAAGATTTACTGATATTTCAAAGTACCGTCGGAGGAGCAAGCCGCCTTCATTCATCCAGGCGAGGAGCCGTCCCAGATTTGGCGATGGCCATGCGATGAGACGCATGAAGCCGATCAAACAAAACGGAAGCGCACAACCTTCACAAATGCAAAGCCTGGACCAGGGCAAATTGCAAGAGTTTGAGAGCGATTGACCAACGCTGCCGTGCCTCTTCTTCTGAATTGCCGAAGCCGGAGACGTACAAGGTGAGATAAAAACCGCGCATGGAATCACGCAGCGTTTCATCAGGAACAATGCGTTTTACCTGATGCCGTCTGCTCTCCTCGCAATCACCTTCTCTAGCCGCTCCATCAAGGACATGGTAATAACAATGTCGAAGAACGAATTCGATAGCCGCAGGGATATCCGGCACACGTTGCAGCAGTGTGCAGAGTTTCGCCATCAATGCCTGGTGCGCGGGCAGAGAAAAACGCGGCGCGTGATCTGAGAAGAGCAGATCGATATAGGAAGCAAACTTCCAGTTCGCAGAAAATATTTCCTCTTCGAGAGAGATCTCAGTCGTGCTCCAAACGTCAGATTTTGCCGTCTGCATTGGAAAATCAGCGACATTCACGCGAATGAGAAACTCTCGCATTTCCCGCCAATGCTGGGCTTCGGGCAGAGTGTCAATCAAAGCCGGATTATTTCGGATGTCGCAATAACAGAAACTTCCATCTTCCGAAGCCCACGGAATTTCAAGCGCAGGATCATCGCTCCCGAGTTCAACCGAGCTATCCACGTGCATTCAGATGAGTCCTTGCTGGCGGAAAAAAGAAATAATCTGCAACTCAGCCCAGCGGCCATCGTTTCCATTTGGCGCCGCCAGAAAAGCGCAATGACCGCCATGTAGAGTTTCGAGCAGCGTGATGTGGGAGTTGGCAAGAATTTTGGCTTTAGTTTCCGGCAGCAGACGAATAAACGGATCATCCAGCGAGTGGATGATCAGCGTGGGCACTTCAATTTTGTCGATGACTCGCGCCGCCGCTGCACGCGTGTAATAATCCTGGGCGCCGGAGAAGCCGCAGTAATAGGCAGTGACAACATCATCAAACTCCCGGATGCTCCGCGGAAATCGCGCAATCTTCTTGTAAGTATCAGGGAACAACGCGGCTTTGCGCCTGTAACGGCGCATCAAGCTCAGAAGGAATTTCCATTCGTAAATCCAGTTCGACGGTTGATGCATCGCGTCGGCAGAGGGGCCCAGATCGGCAGCGGGTGAGACGGCAGCCACGGCTTTCAATTCAGCAGGAGCGTTACTGCCCCAGTCGCCCGCCATCTTGAGTGCAAGGTTGCCGCCCATGGAATAACCAACCACAGCAATCTGCGACAAAGACTTTTGCGCGATCAACGTGCGCACCACGGCGCCTACATCGCTGGAGAGACCGGAGTGATAGAGCGTGGGAGTCAGGCGTTCCGTGTTGCCGCAGTTCCGCATGTTCATGCGGACAACGTTCATTCCCGCCTTCCATGCCTTGCTGCCGGTGCCAATCACATATTGTGACAGGCTTGAGCCCTCCAGCCCGTGCACAATGATCGCTGTCGCATGGTGTTCCGGGTTGGGTTGCCAATGGCAGTGGCACAGCACCTGTACTGCTTCCTCCACCTGGAACAGTTGCTCCTCCGGTTCCGGCAACGTATTAATACGGGGCAGGAAGTTGCCGATTAGCGTTTGCGCATGTCTGTTGCGCAGAAATCGCCGCGGCACAAACCTGTCAAACCCTTGATCCTCTGAAAATTGGGACATAAGGATGGAAGCAATGGACCTATATAATATGGATGCTGATATTTTAACCGAGCTTAGATTTATGCCAATTTTCGAATACATCTGCCAGGAATGCGACCACAAGTTTGAGGCCATTGTGCTGGGACAGCAAAAGCCGCGCTGTCCAAAATGCGAGAGCAAGCGCCTTCAGCAGCAAATCTCCAAATTCGCTGTGGCGACTGGCTCTTCGGCGCAAGCCAGCCCGGATCCAGGTCCATGCGGCGCGTGTGGCGATCCGCGGGGCCCCGGCGCCTGCTCCATGAACTGACAATCGTGTAAAATGGAGTTCTGCACACAACGGTGGGTATAGTTCAGTGGCAGAACGCCAGACTGTGGCTCTGGATGTCGTGGGTTCGACCCCCACTACCCACCCCA
>CAVWUW010000004.1:0-15842 GCA_963758275.1 Terriglobia bacterium
GATATCCCGTATAACAGCTCGCGTCCCATAAATATCATCAGCCTTAACTGCGGTGAGACCGGCCTCAAGAGCCGCAGGCTTAATTATTTGCTCGAAGTATCCGATGAATGGAGGACGCAGCGGCAGTAAGACAAAACACGAATTCTGCTGAATGTTGGGTCTGTACACCATAATAGATTCCGAACTGATCTACTTCCCGATTTTAGCAATGACACGAAGACGCGCTGCAGAAATGTTCCGAGCCTTCTTTGATCACAACTGATTGGAAACGCGGGAGGCCGACCTCCAGGCCCGAGCTCTCCTCGGCACGCGCGGATGCTGCGTCTTTCCCGCGCCGCTCCGCGGCATGCTCGCCTGCAACACGCATCAGGAAGCGTGCGCGCTCGGCCAGCGACTCCACGCCAAGGAATCAGCATTCAAAGCTGGGGCATCCTGCCGAAAATCCGCGACGTTGACGCCCACCTCACGCCCGTCGATCAGTCGCGGATCAGGGAAGGCCATCCTGAAGTCAGCTTTGCGCTGATGAACGGCGGCCACGCGCTTACCGAACACAAAAGCACCCGCGCTGGACGCGAGGCGCGCCTAACCCTGCTCGAACTTCATTTTCCCGGCATTCGCGACGAGATGGAAAAAGCACCGCCCCTTCCGCACCGATGTGATCGACGCCTTCGCCTTGCTCTGGACCGCACGCCGCCTCCGCGACGGCATCGCCCGCGCCCTGCCCGACTCGCCCGTCCGCGACTCCCGCGGTCTTGCGATGCAGATCTGGGCTTGATGATGGCCGCTCCGCTGTGGCTGCGCGTCGGCCTGCGGCAGCTTAGGGTGGAAGCCCCGGCGTTGGAGTGGAACAGGGTGGAAGCCGGGGCCTTTACGGCCCCGGAAAGCGGGTCTGATTCTTAGGTTTTGCGCTTTAGCGCTGGTGGTCGTGGGTCGAGATTTTCGCGTCTCTTGGCTGACGAGAAAGAGTAATCCTCCGGGTAGGGCGCAAGGCCGGCCCTCACAGGGTTATCAAAGATGTAATCGCGATGGCTTTCATAGTCCGCGGCATCGCGGATTCGATGATTCGTCGGCTTCGGCTGCCAGATTCCGCTCAGCCGCAGCTGGCGCCGCGCCGCAGTTGCGTACCCACCTTTAATGTACTGCACCGCCTTCGCCAGTGGAATTTCCTCCGCGGGCGTGATGATCAGATGGAAATGATCGGGCATAATCACGAACTCGTGGAGTTCGAATTTCCCTTGGCTGCGATAACAGTGAAGCGTGTCAATGAAGAGTTCGGCGGCGTCTGCATTTTTGAAAAACGCGTGGCGCGTGTTGGTCACGGATGTGACAAAGAAAGTCCTTATCTCCTGAGGGGCATGAGCCATGTTTGATTTTGAAGAAAAACAACCACCCAGCGCTAAAGCGCAGGATTCTATCAGACGCGCTCACCCCGGCCATAAAGGCCGGGGCTTCCACCCCAAGGGCTCAGCTCGCCACGCGAACGCCCGGGGACAGACGGGACGTATTCTGCAGCCTAAAATCGCTCCTCGGCACTTCAGAAAAAACGGCCTGATTACCTCTTCAAGCGTGTCGAGTCTGGTTTCAAGTTTCTCCGCCCAGTCCGGTGTGGCTGGAACATTTAATGGAGGAATGTCAGGGGCGGTCGTGCTGTTCGTGTCGCCGTTCCGAGCGTGCTCCACCCAGCGGCTCATGCCATCAATGTAGGTTTCGAACACCTCGCGAGGGGAAGAGGGCGTCCCTGAGCGGCAGATAGGCCGAGGGGATATCGCCTATCACCACCCACATCCAAGGATCCACTTCAGGGCGATCCGGACGGATATGAAACAGGAAAACCGCAAAGATTCCTCCCACTCCGCCTGCAAAGTGGGCGTCATCAATTCCTTTACACCACGAAAATGACGCGAGATACGTTTGCGCTTCTTCGGCCATCGTGCGCAGAAGCTGCGTGTCCTGCTCATCATCGCCCGCGATGTTCGCGACCGGAATAAGTCTCTCGGCTAACTGTCTGCCCTGTAGCTCAACCTCCTCCGCACTCATGCGGAACTTTATAGGCAGCTTCGCGCGAGCCCGACGGCAGCGCGGTACAAATTCGTTCCGTCCTGGTCCGGGAAATCTCCGTTCCCGCCGGCTACAGATTCTCCCGCCGTTCCCTTCGGGAACTGGAGCATAGGGACATCGGGTGATCTGAAACCGCCTGAGATGACAAGGGCATTCAGACATGGGCATCAGCATTCAGACCTGGGCGGCGTCCATCCTGCCGAAAATCCGCGAAGTTGACGCCCATATCACGCCCGCCGATCAGTCGCGAATCAGAAGGCCATCCGGAAGTCGGCTTTGCCCTGATGAACGGTGGCCACGCTGTCACTGAACCCAGAGCCCAGCGCCGGACGCGATGCCTGTCTGCGTCTGCTCGAACAACACTTTGCCGGAGTTCGCGACGAAGTAGAAACGCACCGCTCCTTCCGGGGCGATGTGATCGATGCCTTCGCAATGCTCTGGACAGCCCGCCGTCTCCGCAACGGCATCGCCCGTGCCCTGCCCGAGTCGCCCGTCCGCGACTCCCGCGGCCTTACCATGCAAATCTGGGTTTGATTGATCGTTGCCGCTTCGCTATCGCTGCGCGCGCCCTGCGGCAGCAAGGAGATCGTTGTTTTCGTGCTCAACCCCGCACTTGTTCTTCAGCGCCAACAGGCGCGCCGAATATAGCCCGGCACGTCGCCGAGGCGAGCAAAGCGAGCCGAGGCGTAAGTGCCGGGAAAGGAGCAAATGAGCGCATTCCTTACGCCTGTGGCCAGCGCGCAGGGCGCGGCCCGAGCGCGTTCGTTTCAGTTCGAGCGTTCATCAGGGCAGTGTCGGCAATAGTGGCCGTAACAACCAAAAGGCGGCTCCCAGAAACACAACGATGGGCAGAGCTATCCTTGCGGTCATCCGCGGCTCATGGGTAAAGCGAGGGACCAATCCGGGAAAGACGAAGATGGCCCACAGGAGTCCGCAGCCTGCGGCGATATACACTCCTGCGGCAGAAATGGCGATGAGCCAGCCGACGCCGTCTATCATTAATCCGGTTGCCACGAATGCGACAGGCGCTGCAATGGCACGGAGTGTCCAGCGCGGAAGGCGACAATATCCGAGCATGCATCCGCGGCGGCAAACACCATCCCAATGATTCCTGTCGCTGGTAAGAGCAGAACAGCAAGACCGGCAAAGAAACCGAGCTCTTGTCCACTCGGAAGATGAGGCGTCTGCCATCCTGGTCCTGGCCGATCGCTATAAGGCAGATAGCCGACGGAGTTGATGAGCACGAGCAGCAGATTGGGAAGGAAGTTTGCCGCAATCACGTATGTCGCGGCAATCCAGAGGCTGCGCGACCACCAGCTCTTTGGCTGCATTTTCGTCAGCACCCGAGAAGTTTACCGCACGCTGTCCAGGAGCTTTAGCGAAATCGCGCTTCCACTCACCAGCTTGCTTGATGCAGAGAACCAAGTTCTCTCGCCTCGCCTGCAACCTCTTGCTTCCGGCGCACTCTCCAACTTGTATCGAGCCAGGCCGGGAACAAGGGGAGGGAATTCAAATGAAGCGCGCAAAGAAGGGAGACAATGAGTGACGGTTGTTCATTCCCCTCTTCATCACGGCGAGCAGGTTGGGCGCTCAAGATGAAGATGGAGAGGCTCTCGACGGCTATGGCAACCAGCGGCCGATCACGAGGCGACCGGCCCCGGAGGAGCGTGAAACTCCAGATATCCGCATTTGGGACACCGCAGCGTGGTAACGGGAACGGAGTGCTTACGGTCAACGTTGAGGCCGCACCAGAAGCTGGTCTTGGGCTCGCCCGGAGTCCATTTCTGCTGTGCATATCCGCCGTGAATCCCGTCGGCGATGTAGCCCGGTTCCATTTGCGTGTGGCACCTGATGCATTCCAATGTGTCGTCCATGGGTGATGTTCCTTGTTCCTTCTGTTTATTCCGCAAAGAGATTACCGGACGATTCCAACGTGTACAAGTGAGTTCCTGGAAGTGCCGAATCTTGAAAAGACGAGTCCCTTGCGAAACCGAGAGCGATACTTGTGCTGATGAACGCGGCGCTCGAACAAACCGGTGAGTCCCACGTAGAGTGTTCCGAATTGGCTGAAAGATTGTAAACCCAGAATTCGTAGTGGAACCCATCCCGCATAGTGTTGGATGAGCAGGATAGCGCCCACCAGCATAGAGAGAACGCCTTTTATCAGCATGGCCGGGGAGACTTTGTCGGAATCTCTCTGCTCCGCCCTCAGTCGCAAGCTCCTTTGTCGCCGGTCGAGATTACAGATGATAAGAGTACCGCTACAACCAGGCGGAAATCCCCCGGTTTCACCTCGTGAGCAGCCCTGAGTCGGCCAGAGACGTGCGATTTATTCTTAGCAGCAGCAACCCATACAAGCCTCTGCAGTTCCCATGTGTAGGAGATCACATCTATGAACCGCCCTGCTACTTCGTTGGCGCTGATGCTAGGAGCGTGCTTGGCATTCACATCTACATCGTTTGCCCAAATCCAATCAACGATTTCTTGTCCCACAGGACACAGCTACTGGGACACTCTCAGCATACTGGTGATGGACCCCGGCTTAGCCACGAATCACCATATGGAGGGCTTTGATCCGACTACCGGCAATCCAAGCTCCTATGTTTACACCGAGTGGTGGCAGAGACAGAGTAATAACAAGGTCTGGTACATCAAGAATCCGCAAGGCAATCCATGGGACGTCAAGCTGTATGACTTTCAGCCAGGAATTCCGTCTCAAGGGTATATCTATCAGTGGGTAACTGAACTTGACACCTTGAACGGCGTCAATCACTGGAGCGACCCGACAAGCTGTCGAAAGCACAACAATGGCAGCGGCTCCAGTACCGCCGACCTCTCTTATCCCGTTGTAGCTCGCTGCGCTGCGCCGGGAGGCGAGAACAGCTCGTTTTGGGTTGCGCCGCCTCCTGCTCAACCCTTCAACACCCAGTACTACACCTATGTCAATGGCGCCATCCAGCCCCCCCAAAATCTGCAAAACTCATTGATGGAATTGAAAGGTCCGGGCGGGCCGCTTACGCTCTACTGGGGCAGCGATACGTCGCAGCCGTTCTCAGTTAATACCTTAATTTTCCAATATACGTACAGCTGTTCACAGCAGAACGTGAACTACTGCAAATCTCGTGAGGTCTTCGAGTTTGCCTATGATCCCACCACAAACCCATACGACGGCATCAAGCATAGTTACGGTTGGGTCCGTTGGCGCTTCTACAAAAATGCCACGAACGGTAATGGGAGCGCTGCGAATTGGGGGCAGCCGGTTCAGACCTCCTATTCCAACCACGTCATGACGGGGCAGACGACTGTCAATTTCCAGTGTTTCTAAACCTATAATCATCGCTGGAGCCGCTCTCAAGGGGGGCGGCTCCTGTTCGTGCCCATTACCGCTTTTCCCGACGAGTCGCGATGAAGTAGAAAAGCACCGCGCGTTCAGCACCGACGCAATCCACGCCTTTGCCACCTTTGGGCCGCCCGCCGCCTTCGCTGCAGGCTTGCCGTGCCCTGCGGGGCTCTTAAGCCGTAGGACACAGAGGCAAAAAAGCACCAGCCGCAGATTTGCGCTGAGCAATCCATTTCTTCAATCTCCGCCAACCGCGTTCATCCCCGTTAGGAAACGCCTGCCTCCCCGGGGCACCACCGTAACGTCGCGTGTCTTAAGTCATCTACGTTTCTTAGGTTTGTTGCTCATAATAATGAGCAATCTAATCGAACCGGCAGAAACACCGCCGCGTGCACAAGGTGAACATGGAGTTAAAAGAGAAGGTTTCCGGCACAAGCATGCGAGAGATCCAGGCCGGACTGGAACGGCTGGAGCGCCAGGAATGGTGGCGCTGGGCAACCGCCCTGTTCATCATGCTGCTGCTGAGCCTGGGCGTCTTCTCGCTTTCAGTTCCGCACACGCACAAAGACCTTCTCAGCCGCTATCAATGGGACCTGACGATCCCCGCGCTGTTTGCCACCATTCTGGTCTTCAACGTCTTTGTGGTCCACCAGCAGATTCGAATTTCGCGAATGCGCCGCCAGCTCTCCGGGCAGATTGGTATGCTGGCCGCTCTGGAAGTGCTCAGGCCGGCTTCCGCGGAAGAGAAAGCAGGACAGCGTGAGCTGCGCCGGGCCCCGCGGTATCCTTTTGACCAGCGCCTGAAAGTCAAGGCACAGGGTGACGGTGAAGAAATCATTCTCTACGGCCGCATCATTGACCTCAGCGAGATGGGTCTGGGAGCGGTGATCTCCGGTTCCCTTGAGCGCGGCGCGACTATATCGCTGGAATTCAGCACCGCACCGGGCAAACCCACTCTACAGCTGAGTGCGGTTGTCCGCTACACTCGCGGCTTCCGCCACGGATTCGAGTTCTCCGGCTTGAGGGCCAGCGAACTTGATTACCTGAGATCGTGCTTTCCCGAAGCTGCGCTGGCGGTCAGCCGTTAGCCCTCTCCATTACCTCTCAGCTATTAGTCAATCAGCTCGCGTCTGACCCGTCGCGCAACACGTATTCCCACATTGGCAATTGGTTCGCATGTCTTCGCGCAATTCGCGGCTAGTCTGTTTTTCTGGTTTTCCCACTATCCAATTGACTAATATGCCAAGCTTTACTACACTGCGATTGATGTTCGCCATCAGCCAGAACGGAATTTGCTGCTGTTGTTGTTGCGGCACGTGTGCCCGTTCCGGCGAGGTGTGGCGAAACTGACAAGATTTTAGAGACTGTTTGCCAGTAAACCCACTCGCTGACCTGAGTGGGTTTTGCTTTTTGCGCAAGAGTCTGACGGGCGCCCCAATACAAGACTAGAACCAGACGACATGCTGACCATCAAAAACGCCGACTATGACCAGCTTCGCCGCCACGGTGAGGAGACCTACCCGTTTGAATGCTGCGGAGTACTGCTGGGCCGCTTCACTGGCCAGGACCGCACTGTGGAAGAGGTGGGGCGCTGCGGAAACACGCGGGCTGACCGGCCGCAGGACCGCTATCACATTGATCCCAAAGAGTTGATCAGCATTCAGCGGCAGGCCACAACCAGCGGCCTGGAGATTGTGGGCTTTTATCACTCGCATCCTGATCATCCTGCGCAATGGTCGCAGACGGATCTGGCGGAGGCGCACTGGCTGGGCTGCTCTTACGTGATTACCTCCGTGCAGCGCGGCCTGGCCCACGATACCAACGCTTTTGTTCTGTTGGGAGACACAGAAGAAAACAAACGGCTGGAAAGCGAAGGAATTCATGTTGCCAGCCCGGTGGAGGACCGAACCCTATGTCGTTAAAAGTAAGCATTCCCACGCCGCTGCGCCGCTATACCGAGGGCGCAGGGCTGATTGAAGTGTCTGGCGAATCCGTGGCTGCTGCCTTGCAGTCGCTCACGGAGCAGTATCCGCCCATCAAGCAGCACCTCTATAACGAGGAAGGACGGCTGCGCTCGTTCGTCAACGTGTATTTGAACGATGACGACATCCGCTATTTGCAAAAAACCGAGACGGTGGTGCGTCCGGGAGACGTAATCTCTATTGTGCCATCTATCGCAGGCGGGAGCGGACGGTGAATTGGCAGCTGCATACAAAGCGGGTTCGCGCCGGCCGGGCGGCTCTGGAGTTGAACTCGGCCGCGGCATTTCCGGCGCCGGCTCCAGGTATTGATGCGCTGGGTGTGCGGCCTTTGCAGCGCGTGGGCAATACTCCCTTGCTGCGATTGGAAAATCTCGCACCCGGCTCGCGCCATGTGCAGGTGCTGGGCAAGGCGGAATGGCTGAATCCCGGAGGCTCGGTGAAAGATCGGGCCGCTTTCAACATTATTGAAACTGCGCTCCGCTCTGGCGCGTTGAGCGGAGGCAAGCGGCTGCTGGACGCGACCAGCGGCAACACAGGCATCGCCTATGCCATGGTCGGCGCGGCGCGCGGTGTGCACGTTACGTTGTGCGTTCCGGCCAACGTATCTCCCGAACGCAAGCGGATTCTGGCGGCTTACGGAGCAGAAATCATCTGGACTGACCCGCAGGAAGGCACAGACGGCGCTATTCGCCTGGCGCGGAAGATGCGTCAGGCAGAGCCGGACAAATACTTCTACGCCGATCAATATTCCAACCAAGCCAACTGGCTGGCCCACTATCACGGCACGGCGCTGGAGATTTGGTCACAGACCCGGGGAGCGATTACTCACTTCATCGCCGGACTGGGCACCAGCGGAACTTTTGTAGGGACTACGCGCCGGCTGAAGGAACTCAATCCTCAACTCCGTGCCATCTCAGTCCAGCCTGATTCGGCGTTCCACGGCCTGGAAGGCTTGAAGCACATGCCAACGGCCATGCTCCCGCGCATTTATGATCCTTCACTGGCGGATGGAATGTTTGAAGTGAGCACTGAGGCCGCATACGCCATGGTGAAACGAATGGCGCGCACCGCGGGCGTTCTGCTGGGAGTCTCCGGCGGCGCGGCGCTGGTGGCAGCAGAAAAAGCTGCTCAGGAAGCCGCAGCCAGCGACCGTCCAGCGGTGATTGTGGCGGTGCTGCCTGATTCCGGTGACCGCTACATGAGTGAAAATTTCTGGAGCGAGTGAAGGCAGGCGAGGTGAAGGCAGGAAGCATCGCTGCCTCGGCAGCAGCCAATCATTCTGGCTCAGCGAGCCTGATTTCCAAAAGACGCGGTTCCTGGCCACGAGCGTGACGGTCGACGGCCTTGCACACCTCTTCTACGAAGCCAGGCAGGTCGGCTTGTTTGCAGCCCACAATCTGGTAGGAAATGCGGCGTTCGGGAAGCTCAAGATATTTGAGCGTTGACGACATCCCTGGAATTGAAAGCCCTGAAAGCTCGATTCCCGTTGGCGGATATGGGACCCTGATCGCCCACCTGCGCAGATTCAACTCCCGCTTTAGCGGCCAGCTTCAGCCGATATCAGCACAAGCAGAGAGTTACGCAATCAGAGCAAACCGTTTACAATAAAACATGATTCATTTTCCTGTCCCCGAAGCCCTCACATTTGATGATGTGTTGCTGTTGCCGGCGCATTCTGATGTGGTTCCGGCAGACGCCAACACGCAGACTCAGCTCTCACGCAACATCCGCCTGAATATTCCCATCATCAGCGCCGCCATGGACACGGTGACGGAGTCGCGCCTGGCCATTGCCATTGCGCAGCAGGGCGGGTTGGGAATTGTGCACCGGAATCTTTCCATAGAAGAGCAGGCCGATGAGGTGGACAAGGTAAAGCGCTCAGAGAGCGGCATGATCATGGACCCGATCACACTCTCTCCCGACCACAAGATTGCCGACGCGCTGGAGTTGATGCGGCGTTACAAGATTTCCGGCGTGCCCGTCACCAAGAACAAGAAGCTGGTTGGCATTCTGACCAATCGCGATCTGCGGTTTGAAACCCGGACGGACATTCCGATTGGCCAGGTGATGACAAAAGAAAATCTCATCACCGTTCCCGTGGGCACAAGGCTGGAAGACGCAGAAAAGATTCTGCACGAGCATCGGGTGGAAAAGCTGCTGGTAGTGGATGATAAGTACAACCTCAAGGGCCTGATCACGGTCAAGGACATCCAGAAAAAACTGAAGTACCCCAATGCAGCAAAAGACGAGCATGGACGCTTGCGCGTGGGCGCAGCCATCGGCGCGACGGGAGATTTTCTGGAGCGTGCCCAGGAAATGGTAAAGACCAAGGTCGACGTTCTGGCCATCGATAGCGCGCATGGCCACTCCAGCCGCGTGATTGAGGCAGTGAAGACCGTCAAGTCAAAGCTGCCTGATGTTGACCTGCTGGCGGGGAACGTGGGAACGCATGAAGGTGCGTGCGAACTGGTGAAGGCCGGAGCGGACGCGGTGAAAGTCGGCATTGGGCCCGGATCCATCTGCACCACGCGCGTGGTTACCGGCGCAGGCGTGCCGCAGATCACCGCCATTGCCGAAGCGGCGCGGGCCTGTCGTGACGCCAGAGTGCCGGTCATTGCTGATGGCGGCATCAAGTATTCCGGAGACATCACCAAGGCCATTGCCGCCGGAGCATCAGTGGTGATGATTGGATCGCTGTTCGCCGGAACGGATGAAAGCCCGGGAGAAACCATTCTTTATCAGGGGCGGTCTTTCAAATCGTATCGAGGGATGGGATCGCTAGCTGCCATGGCGTCCGGTTCCAGTGAGCGTTACGCTCAGAGCGTTGACGATATCGCTGCCGAAGCCATCATTGAAGATGGCGACGGGCGCAGCAATCGGCTGAACAAACTCGTTCCTGAAGGGATTGAAGGCCGTGTGCCGTATCGTGGCACGCTGGCGGCCATGATCTATCAACTGGTTGGCGGATTGCGCTCCGGCATGGGCTATTGCGGCACCAACTCTATTTCTGACCTGCACCAGAAGGGACGTTTCATCCGCATCAGCGGCGCCGGGTTGCGTGAGAGCCACGTGCATGACGTGATCATCACGCGTGAAGCGCCGAACTATCAAGTTGAATAGGCGGGCAGGTGGCATAGGCCGGACTGCTTTGTCTTCGCAAATGCTGGAGACCTCCGCGGCACATTCCAGGCAGCGTGTCCTGCTGTGGTGGATTTCCACACTGGTGTGGCTGGTGGTGCTGGCATGGTTCTCAACGGACGCGTTCTCCGCGGAACATACCGGCGGCGTCCTGCTGAAGCTGATTCACGCGATTTACGGCAATATCTCACTTGAGTCGCTTCAGCGAATCAATTTTGTGGTCCGCAAGTCTGCACACTTCTTCAGCTATGGATTTCTGAGTGGAGTTGCCTTTTTTGCCTGGCGTGCCACCCTGCCGATGATGAAACCCTGGCTGTTGCGATGGAGCGGCCTGGCCGTTCTGATGTCGCTGGCTGCGGGATCAGCGGATGAAATTCACCAGAGCTTGGTGCCGTCGCGCACCTCGTCACCGCATGATGTGATGATTGATGTGGCTGGCGGAATCTTCTTTCAATCGGTCATTTATCTGGTACTTCGCCGAAAGAGCCCCGGGCCGGAGACCTTGAAAGAGCCAGCAAGGCAGGAGCAAGCCGGTTGAACTCGCGCGTAAATCGGATCTAAGTCACAGCTCCAAAGTCAGCTGCAAATTGGTGAAAAAGCAACAACCCCGCAGCTTGCACTGCGGGGTTGCCGGTAGTCTGTTGGGATTGGCTGAAGGCGCGGAGGCCTTTGCGAACACCAACTTCGCTAGGACTTAAAGACTCACGCCTTAAGCCTCAGCCACCTCACGTTTATCACTACAATCAGAACTTTTCATCTTATGGATCGCCCTCCTTTCCCGTGTACTTTTATTTTAAGGGGCTCTTTACCGCGAAGTCAACAGTTTATGCAGGTTCGCGGCGTTGATTGGCGGAATGCTACTGTAATGGAAGATGCTATTCTGGTGATCGATGGTCGACACTTCTCAGCGCCGCAAAGACTACCACCAAAGCGGATTTCAGTTCGTCAACGCTGAACTTGATACCGGACTTACCTTTGGGCGCATTGCGCTCGGAGCCAAGGGCCGTAATAAGATCGATCGCAATCGCGTGAATGCCCGCAAGGCATATGATTCCGCGTTGCACTTTCTTGCCGCCACGAGCCTGAGCTCAGAGGAAGAACATATGATCAAAGAAAAAATCTCTTCCCTGCAAGCGGTACTCACCAAACTTGGCGAAGTGCTCTGATCAGCTTTCATGCAAACATGAACCAGCCGGGAGAAGCCCAATCGTTCCCGGACGCACTCATCCAGTCACTAGCTGAAATCTTCAGCTTGAGTTAGAAGAGTTCCATGACTCACGCGCAACTTGTCCGCCTGGGGGAAGAATGGCTCCGCCGGCGTTACCGCTGTGGAATCGTTCTCTCTGAGCAGTCCTGCTCCAGCGGAGAAACGCCGGATGTGATCGGCTGGAAAGGCAAGTGTCGCTCCGTCCTGGTGGAATGCAAAATCTCTCACGCCGATTTTTTGGCCGATCGTGAGAAGTTGTTCCGCCGCAATCCGGCTGAGGGTATGGGCTGTGAGCGGTTTTACCTTGCTCCGCAAGGGTTGATTGGCAAAGCCGAGCTTCCCAAAGGCTGGGGACTGCTGGAGTGCAAAGGCCGGCAGATTTCCATGGTCCAGAAACCTGCGCGCCAGAACCAGCGCAGCCAGGCCGGCTTCATGTGGGAGATGAACCTGCTCCTGGCCAGTCTTCGGCGCGTTGAGGTACGCATTGAGCCGCAAACCATTACTGACTTCCTGAAATGGAAGAACCGGCTGATGGAGTACAACGGCGGCCGCCTGCCGGAAGGCATTGTCTCGCCTGATCTGGAGCCAAACGTACACCTGACGTAGTACGAGATCACCGCTTCCAGCTGCAGTACAAAATTGGCAACTCCCGTTTCCCCTTCAGCACGCACTGCGTTTTCTGGCTGTAAACTTATGTTTATGGCCCACGACTCCCTCAACGCTCTCGCCCTGGCTTCTTCTTCTTATCTCCGCTCAGCCATGCACCAGCCCATTCACTGGCATGAGTGGGGCCCGGAGCCGTTTGACAAAGCCAAACAGCAGAACAAGCCTGTTCTGCTCGATATTGGTGCGGTGTGGTGCCACTGGTGTCATGTGATGGACCGCGAGTCTTACGAGAATCCGGAGATCGCGCAGATCATCAACGAAAATTTCATCGCCATCAAAGTTGACCGTGACGAGCGGCCGGACGTAGACAGCCGCTATCAGACGGCTGTCCAGGCCATCAGCGGGCAGGGAGGTTGGCCGCTGACCGGGTTTCTCACGCCGGAAGGCAAGCCGTTTTACGCCGGAACGTATTTTCCTCCGCAGGATATGCAGGGCCGTCCCAGCTTTAGCCGCGTGCTGCTCACGCTGGCGCAGGCATTTCGCGAGAAGAACGCTGAGGTGCTCGAATCAGCTGAGAGCGTGATGGGAGCGATTGATCAGGCAGAAGGTTTTTCCGGCAAGTCCGACGCACTGCGCCCGCAACTGGTCGAGAGCATGGTGGTCTCAGCCTTGAAACTTTATGACGCTGAACACGGCGGCTTCGGCTCGGCGCCCAAGTTTCCTCATCCCAGCGCCATGGATTTGCTCATGCAGCGCTACTCCGAGAACCGGGACCCCAAGCTGCTCGAAATCGTTTCCAAAACGCTGGAGAAGATGGCGCAGGGCGGAGTCTATGACCAGCTTGCCGGAGGATTTCATCGTTACTCCGTGGATGAGCACTGGGTGGTGCCGCACTTTGAAAAAATGCTTTATGACAACTCTGAGCTGCTCAAGAATTATGTTCACGGCTACCAGCTCACCGGCAACAAGTTTTTTGCCTTTGTGGCGCAGGACATTATCCGCTGGATGGACGCCTGGCTCTCTGACCAGGAGCATGGCGGCTTTTACGCGTCCCAGGATGCCGACATTTCTCTGGACGATGACGGTGACTACTTTACCTGGACGCTGGACGAAGCCGAAGCCGTGCTGAGCGATGACGAACTCCAGGTGGCCATGCTGCGGTATGACATCGGTGAGACCGGCGAGATGCACCACAATCCGGCCAAAAATGTTCTCTACGTACGTACTGATGTGGAAGAGATTGCCGCGCGGGTAAAGAAATCAGTGCAGGAGGTGCAGGCCCTTCTCGACTCCGCAAAAGAAAAAATGTACTCGGCACGTCTCAAGCGCACCACTCCGTTTGTGGACAAGACGGTCTATGTGAGCTGGAATGCGCTGGGCCTCTCTGCCTACCTGCGGGCTGCGCAGGTAATTGGGCTTGATCATGCGCGCAAGTTCGCCTTACGCACCCTGGATCGCATCCTTTCCCAAGGCTGGAATCCCGCCACCGGCTTGCAACACGTGCTCGCGTACTCTGATCCGCAGGCCGGACGCCGCTTAGTGCCGGGAGTTCTGGAAGATTATGCGTTTACCATCATCGCCTGCCTTGATGCTTACGAGGCCAGCGCCGATCTCAGCTACTATCGCTTCGCCGTCCAGATAGGTGATGCAATGATCGCGCGCTTCCATGACAAGAATGAAGGCGCATTTTTTGACATCGCTACCGGCCCCACCGTTGGCGATGGCATGGTTCTCGGTGCCCTTGCTGCCCGGCGGAAACCACTGCAGGATTCACCCACGCCGGCAGGGAATCCCGCTGCTGCCATCGCGCCTCTTCGCCTACATGCTTACAGCAACGATTCGAAATATCGCGACATAGCGGAACGAACGCTTGAGGCGTTTGCCGGTATCGCGGAGCAGTATGGCCTGTTTGCCTCCACGTATGCCATTGCTCTCGATATGTACCTGCATCCACATACGCAGGTGGTCATTGCTGGAGGCGGAGAGCAGGCGGAAAAGCTGGAAGCAGCGGCGGTCCGGCCTTTTTCTTTCAACAAATCCGTACTGCATCTGCCACAGGGAGAGATTGTTCCCGAGATGCTGCCGCCCGCGTTTGCTGAAACCATTCCCAATCTTCCAGGCGTCAGGGAAGGCAGGGCAGTGGCGGTGCTGTGCAGCAACTTTGCCTGCCAGCCGCCAATCAGCGACCCGGCAGAGCTTGGGCACGCAATCTCACGGGCACTGGTTTCCGAAATGTCTGGCGAAACGACGACTCCGTATGGAAATGAGAAACAAAGAGCTTGAAGCGTAGTATCGGCAGTTGTTTGAGGGATGGCTGGCAACAGGGTTCTTTCACCTTTGGCTTCCGGCTTGATGGAAAAGGGTGAGTTGGAATTTCGGCAGCTCTGCTACACTCTCGCCTCAGGTACTCGCTGAATGTCCATCCTGCACGACGTTCTCTTCTCTCTGCGCTCGCTACGCAAGGCCCGCGGCTTCACTTCTATAGTCATCGTTACCATGGCGCTCGGCTTGGGCGCCAACACGGCGGTTTTCAGCCTGATTCATGCCACGCTGCTGCAGCCTCTGCCTTATCCGGACTCCTCCCATCTGCTGAAGCTCTATGAAGCCAGGACTCCCAATGATTATGTGACCAACGCAAATGTAGCCCCAGCCAATTTCCTTGACTGGCAACAACAGAGCCGCGCTTTTACAGAGATGGCTGCCAGCGCCGGGTTCCGCTACAACCTAACCGGAAACGGATTGCCGGAACAGGTCTGGGCGGAGGGATTTCTGCAGGATGGTTCAACGTTCTTGGCGTATTACCGAAGTTGGGAAGGACGCTGCGCGCTGAAGAAGATTCTCCAAGTGCCGCTCCCGTGGTTCTGCTAAGCGATGATCTGTGGCGTCGCAAGTACAATGCAGATCCTGCCATCCTTGGGAAAAACATTAGCATCAATGGCGACTCATTCACGGTTATTGGTGTGATGCCGCCCAAATGTGATTTTCGTCCCGAGATCGAGTTGTGGATTCCTTTGCAGAAGCAGATCAGGCCTGACCGCATGCTATGGCGCGACTCCCGATTTCTTGACGTGATTGCGCGTCCTAAAGCCAGCGTATCGATGGCACAGGCTGCTGCGGACTTGAACCGGATACAGGCTGCAATCCGGCAGGCGCACCCGAGCGGAGACATCGATGGAGCCGCAGTGATTCTCCACTTGCGGGATTACGTGAACGGCGACATCCGAGGCATGCTGCTGGTCTCATTCGCAACCGTGGCTCTGGTCCTGCTGGTAGCTTGCGCGAATGTCGGTAGCCTCATGCTTTTGCACGTTAGTGGACGCACGCGTGAGTTGGCCATCCGTCTTGCTCTGGGAGCACGGCAAAAACACCTGGTCCGACAGCTTGTCACAGAAGGCGTTTGTTTGGGCGCAGCAGCAGGGGTGCTTGGTCTGGTCCCGGGAGAAGCCGGCAAAAAGGTCCTGCTGTGGCTGCTTGCATGGCAATCTCCTGAACTCAGCGCCGTTGACCTCAG
>CAVWUW010000005.1:0-17909 GCA_963758275.1 Terriglobia bacterium
CAATTCGGTACGCACGTGGAGATCCGGGTTTACGACGCCATTGCCAAAGTGCCCGGAGCGAGCGTGGGATGCGCTCGCCGACGGCAGGGGAGACCCCTTTTCTGCGTTGGGCCTGGCTGGAGGCGCTCGAGGCCTCGGGCTGCGCGACTGGAGCCGCCGGCTGGCAGCCGTGCCACCTGACACTAAGGCGCGGCGGAGGACTTATCGCGGCGGCGCCGGCCTAATGAGTAACGACTCGGACGGCGACTTTTCGCGCGACTGGGGCTGGGCCCAGGGGGCCGAGCGCGCGGCATCGCCTACTACCCCAAGCTGGTGATGACGGTGCCGTTTACGCCGGTGACCGGACGGCGCGTGCTGGTGCGCGCCGGCGAGGATCGCGCGGTGCTGACCGAGCTGGTCGCGGCGGCGCGCTGCAAGCTGGCGCAAGCGGTCGGCGCGACTCGGTGCACGTGCTGTTTCCGGGCGCCGAGGAGTCGCGGCGAGCTCGAGGCGGCGGGATGGCGCGGCGGTGGCGTACCAATACCACTGGCGAAACGCGGTTATGGCGAGTCCGACCTTCTTGGCGCTGCTTCGACTCCCAAAAGGCGCAACCAGGCCAAGCGTGAACGGGCGCCGCCGGCGCAAGCAGGGGCTCGTGGTGCGCACGGTGCGCGCCGAAGAGCTGGCGACGCGCGCCTATGAGTGGGCCTACGCGCGCCTACGAGCTGCACCGCTCGACGGTGGACAAGATGATGTGGGGCCGGCGCTGGCTCAACCGGGGTTCTACGAGCGGGTCTTCGCGCGCATGCCCGAGAACCTCGAGGTGGTCGTGGCCGAGCGGCGCCGGACGGAAGCTGGTCGCGGGCGCGTTCAACGTGCCTCGCAGACCCACTCTACGGGCGATATTGGGGGTGCTTCGAGGAACATCCGTTTCTTGCATTTCAACGTCTGCCTGTACCACTCGATCGAGGAGTGCATCCGGCGCGGCGTCAAGGCGTTCGAGGGCGGCGCGGGCGGCGAGCACAAGATCCCGCGCGGCTTCGAGCCGTCCGAGACGTTCAGCTCTCACCTGTTTCTCGACCCCCGGCTCGATTTTCCGATCCGCGAAGTTCATCGCCCGCGAAGCCGAGGAGCGCGAGCGCGCCGCTGGCCGAGTGGCAAAGGACCTCGCCGATTTTCAAGCAGTCGCCGCCAGGAGGTGATAGCCCAAGAAACCGAAGCTCGAAAGAGGGGAGGGCGGGGTCGCCACCGAGCGAGCGGAAGCAGAAGAGCAAGCTGAAGCGGCCGCAAACTGTACAAGGTGATGTTGCTCAACGACGATTACACACCATGGAGTTCGTGGTGGCGCTGCTCATCCACGTCTTTCATCACTACGGAGATCACGGCGCAGGGGATCATGCTGCACATCCATCAGCAATGGCGTGGGGGTCGCGGGCGTCTACACCTACGAGGTCGCGGAGACCAAGGCGGCGACGGTCAGGAGCTGGCCGAGAAGGCGGAGTTCCCGTTGCAGTGTACGATGGACAGCCGACGACGACGAAGGCGGAACGCGAGAAGAACGATGACAATAAGGAAGGAAATCGAAGGCTACGCAATCCAGGTCGCCTTCGACGAGGCGCGGCGGCGGCGGCACGAGTTGGTCACGCTCAAGCACGTCTTGTTCGGGCTCACTGAAAGATCCGGTGGCGGAAGATCCAGGCATGCGGGCGCCAATCTGAAGAAGCTGGACAAGGAGCTCGAGCAATTCTTCGACGACAACATGCCGGAGCTGCCCGAGGGCCCCGAGGGCGCGAGCCGCAGCAGACGGCGGCGTTCTGGCGGGCGCTGCAGCGCGCGGCGATGCACGTGCAGTCGTCGGGCAAAGAGTCATCGACGGCGGAAACCTGTCGTCGCGTTCTATCGCGAGCGCGATTCGCACGCGGTGTGGCTGCTCGAGCAGCAGGGGGTCAAGCGGCTCGACGTGCTAACTTCGTCGCGCACGGGATCGCGCAAGGATCGCGAGGATGCGTCGTGGCGCGGCGCCAGGGCGAGGGCGACGCGGGCGATCAGGTGACGAGTCGGCGACGAGGACGGCCGGCGAGCCGGCCGACGATCCGCTGGCCGCCTACACGGTCGACCTGGTCGCGACGCGCGCGCGGCCGGAAAAATCGATCCACTGATCGGCCGCGCGGCCGAGCTCGACCGGGCGTCCAGGTGCTCGCCCGCCGTCGCAAGAACAACCCGATCCTCGTCGGCGAGCCGGGGGTCGGCAAGACTGCGATCGTCGAGGGGATCGCCTAGGCGATCCTCGAGGCGGGTGCCGCGGAGGTTGAGCGAGGCGCGCATCTACTCGCTCGACATGGGCGCGCTGCTCGCCGGAACGAAATTCCGCGGCGCAGTTCGAAGAGCGGTTCAAGGGCGTGATCAAGGCGATGAACGACGACAAGGCTCGATCCTGTTCATCGACGAATTCACACGATCGTCGGCGCGGGCGCGACCTCGGGCGGAATCGATGGACGCCTCGAACATCTCAAGCCGGAGCTCGCCTCGGGCGAGCTGCGCTGCATCGGCTCGACGACGTTCCACGAGTACAAGCAGCACTTCGAGCGCGATCGCGGCGGACGCCGGAACCGTACAGCGTCGTCGCGGGGAGCTGCGCCGGAGAGGGAGTGAGCCACTATCGGGTGCTGGCGGAGTTTACGACGTTGCGTGAAGCGGTGCGGGCGGCGGGGCTGGAGCCGAATCCCAAGGGCGAGAAGATCAGCACGGAGACTGCTGGCCGACTGGAAGAGAGTGGCGGAGAAGCTGGGAAGAAGGCCGTCGCGTGCGGAGTATGTAAGGGAGGGAAAGTACAGCGCGGGCGCGCTGACGGTGCGGTTCGGTAGCTGGTCGGGAAACCCACCACGGAGGCACGGAGAACGGAGAAGAGGAAAAGGGAACGGAGAAAAGCAAGAGCGCCGGAAAGAGCTAACCACAAAGGAAACCAAGAAACACAAAATTGGAAAGTCAAAAAACGGCGATCGAGGCGAATGGCGTGGGGCACTCGGAAAGCGGCGGCGTGGTGAAACATGGGCGCGTCGTGAAGAGCCTGGTGAGTCTGGGTTGCGCGGCTTTGACCGCGTGCCGCTGGCGCCTGTGCCGGGGCCGGTGGTGGAAATGCGTCGAGGTGACTGAAGCGGTAGCGCAGATGGTGGTGAATACATTGATGGGCAAGATCGGGTGATCTGGTGATCGGGAGATCCGGTGATCTAAGAACTGGAAGTGCAAGCGACCTGTCGCCACAATTACAAAGTCCTGGGCTGGGGCCCCCATGGGGCATTCGTAAGGAAGGGGATTTACCTTTCACTCGCGGTAAATGCGCCGCTCGTTCAGGATGACAGGGAGCCCCTCCCCGCGAGAAGCGCGCGGGTAATCCCTTTCGCCGCGCGCGGCTTATATAAAGACAGGCCGGTGATGGGGGAGCCGTTTGACCGGTCGCCGATGACGAATGCGCCGGTGAACGAGTTGGGCGTGATGGTGCTGTTTGGGATGGTGGCTGCGGGGCTGGGCTTGCAGGTGGAGTCGGTGCAGGGGAAATTCCCGGACTGTATGGCCAAGCGTCAGGTGGCGCCGGGGAAATGGCAGTATCTGCGGATTGAGTTTGAATACGAGAGCAAGAATTTCAGGCTGCATGGCCACGATCCGAAGGGGTGCGATGTGATCGTGTGCTGGCGGCACAATTGGAAAGAATGCCCGGAGAGCATTGAAGTGATTGAACTTTGTAAGTTGGTTGGATGAGTTCCCTCACCCGCTACGCGGGATTCGGGGATTTCGCCTGGCGGCTCAGACGATCACCCCATCAAGCGCAAGAGCGGCGCTCGCTGGGGACCCCGACAGACGCCGCCAAACCGGCTCAAGATTGTGTGCTGGCGGCACAACTGGAAAGAGTGTCCGGGGGAGATAGAGGTGGTGGAGCTGTGCAGGCTGTTCGGGCAAAGCTAATCTTCACCACGGAGGCACGGAGAAAGACCGGGGATTTAACCGCAAAGGACGCAAAGGTCGCAAAGGAAGAGTGGGAAATGCAAGAGGGGTTGGCCGCAGATTTACGCAGAGGGGCGCAGATAAATCCGGAGCACCTGACAATTAGCAACTGGCAATTGGCAAAAGAGAAACCGGAATTTAACCGCAAAGGACGCAGAGGGCGCGAAGGAAGAAGAGAGGCCGCCGCGAATCAACGCGAAGAGCGCGAATAGGAGAAGGGTTGCCGCGCGCAGGGGATTTTGAGGGCTGCCAATAAACGGCAGCCCTCTATGATTTATTTGCCTGCGGGCGCCCAGGTGATCGCGAAGCCTGCTTTCCAGATGGTGGTCTGGGTGATGGGCAAATTGGCGCTGCCCAAACTGGTGGCGCTTCCTACAGTGAGAGAATTGGCCAAACGCTGTTGATGACCTGCATAAGCACCAGCGGTAATGAATATTTGACGGTTCACCAAGCCCCATGACGGACCGAATAAATACTCAATGCTAGTGCCATTGTTATCCGTCGATTTAGCGGTCACGCCCGCGGAGAAATAATTGGGCAGAATTGGAGAGACCATCTCCCAGTTTGGATGATTAGATCCTGACCTGTAAAGTTGGTCCCAGAAGCGGCCGTGCAACATCGCAATTGGCAGAATCCGCGTGCTGGAGTTTTGCTGTTGGATGATGGTATTTGCCGTTGGCCCGGAACCCCCGGGCGTCGCGGTGGTAGAGAATGTAATCTGTTGCAAGGGAGAGATAACTACACCTCCCGCGATTACGAGTCGGGGGCCCACGCCAAACTTGAAATCATGAGTCCACGTATTAGGAGCTGGAGTGGGCGATGGTGCCGGACTTGGGGCGGGTGGAGCCGAACCGGTTGAATCGGGAGAAGGGATCGTCAGTTCCGGAACGGCCGTGCACTTCGCTGTGTAGGTCACGATCTGCTGATTGCCACCGATAGAAAGATCCTGGGTGAAGTTTGACCTGCTCGCAAGGGTATCCCGTACGGAGGTTCTCACTGTAATAATGTTGTTGCGCACGGTATTCAAAGACTTCAGCTGATTGCGCCATGTGCTTACAGCCGAGGGCATTGATGAACTGACCGATATGAGGGCGTTAATGAAAGCCAAGTCCTGGTCTGTGTTGGCGCGGTATGCTGTTCGACATGCGTCATTAAGGGTGTCGAGTAAATGTTGGCTGAGTCTTTGAGCCTCGGCTTCGGCCCAGTCGATTGCTTTCGCGAGAGGTGCAGCCGTGGGCGCAGCTGCTACTGTGTTCGAAGGCATAGAAACCTGAGAAATCTCAAATGGCTGTACATTCAGGACTGCATTGGCCTGTGTGACTGTTTGCTGGCATGCCACCTGGTGTCGCAGAGATTGCAATTCAGTTTGTAAGCTGCTGAGCCGAGAATTCTGTTCGCTTTGCGTGGTTTGCAGTGCGCTGTTAATTAAGTTTGCAACATCGTGGAGTCGAACTATTTGTTGGTGAGTAGGGTTATAGGCGTCAAAGCACGACTGAGCTCCAGCGGGACGTTCTATCAACACACGAGGTGCAACTGCGGGAGCGGGAGTCGGAGTGGGATTCGCGGTGGAAGGAATATTTGCTCCGGCATTGGCTGCCACACCACCAATCAGGCTGGTAAAGCCGGAAATATCTGGTTCTTTGATGGGAGCGGAGGTGCTCGACACGCTGCATTTAAATGCATAAGGATTGATGTCCTTGAGCCGAATCAATACCCCCGTATCGTTTTTCCGTGTGTAGTTGAAGTCTGAGGTCAGCGGCACTGGTGAGCCAGTTGCTGCAGTAATCTGGTAATCGGCTGTGGGATTCGTTGAACATTGATCCTGGGCTTGCGCGAATAGCGAAGCCAAAAGCAAAATTACGGTAAGGACACTGCGTACTGATATCGACATAACCATCCTCCGGCAGTAAAGCATCACGCTCTGATAGGTAAAGAACGCGGACAACTGAGAAATCCCTTTGCCGGGACGCGGTTTCAGCGACAATGCTGATTGCGTTTCCGACGGCCAGATGATATTTACTACCTAGTACATGCCTGCGAAAGACTATCGGAAACATGAGGTCAGCTTCTGCGCTGACGTGTCCAAATGGGCGGATGCGTGGTTTCAAACGCATGCCGACCTGCCATTCGGCGATTCCGACATAGAGAGCTTTGCCAAGGGCAGCAACAAGCGCTCTGACTTGCGTTTTTACGAACGGAAACCAAGTGACCGGGGCAAGCTGCTGCTGATGGGAGAGGTCAAGCTGCCGGGAACGCCCATGGGCCGCTCCGCTTTCGATCCGGCGCTGCTACAGGACTCATATAACAAAGCTACGGCGGAGAATTGCCGGTACTTCTTCACCTGGAACGTGGAAGAGCTAGCGATGTTTGACCGTTCCATCTGGGACGCGCCCACGATGCACGAGCGGCAGGTGGGTTACTGGAAGCTGGGGCTGAAGTTGAACAGCCCAACGGATGTAACCCGAGCTGAAGTCAAGCACCGGCTGTTCTCGGAATTCCTGCCGAAAGTTCGCAGGTGACGTCTGCGCGCATATTCAAGGGCGAGCGAAAAGGGGATTTCGCGCTTGCGCCGTCAGACTTTTATATCGCCGTGCTGGAAAGCCATCTGGCCGGGCCGATGGGGCCGGTGCGCGAACTGCAAAACTACCTGGGCGTGAAGGCGGCGCAGGACAGTCTGTTTGATGCACGCCTGCGGCAGTGGATGGTGGCACAGCAGTGGAACTTTGACCGGAACAATCCGGAGTCGTGGCAGGACGTGGTGGACCGGGCCGCGCACAGCATGGTGTATGTGCTGAGCAACAGCATCCTTTTTTACCAGGCAGTACGCATCAAGACGCCGCTGCAAAATTTCCTGCCGGAGCTGGCGATACCAAAAGGGGCAAACACGCCCAAGCTGGCGCTGAAATATCTGAAGGCACGTTTTGAAGACGCGGTGGAAGCGACTGGCGATTATGAGCCGGTCTTTTTTCCGGATGAGGATGAGGGGGAATGGTCAGCCACAACGGCCCTTTCCGGCGCGAACTCGATTGAGGCGTGGCGGAAGGTAATTGAAGCCGTTGAAAGCTTCCAGTTCAAAGAAATTCCCACTGACGTGCTGGGCGGAGTATTTCAAAAACTGATCAGCCCGGAAGAGCGGCACAAATTTGGCCAGCACTATACAGACGAAAACATTGTGGACGTGATCAACGCATTTTGCGTCCACAAGGCGAATGACGTGGTGCTTGATCCGGCCTGCGGCAGCGGCGGCTTCCTGGTGCGGGCGTATTACCGCAAACAGCAATTAGCGCACCATCGACCATCACGAGGTGCTGGAACAACTCTACGGGTGCGACATCAATCCTTTTCCGGCGCATCTGGCGACGCTGAATCTGGCGGCGCGCAACATCAGCAATGAAGAAAACTATCCGCGGATTGCGCGCAAGAATTTCTTTCGCATCCGGCGCGATGCGCCGCAGTTCTGCATTCTGCCGAAGGCAACACGAGATGCGTCAGGACAGCGGGAGCGGGAAACAATCGAGCTGCCAGAACTGGATGCGATTGTGGGCAATCCGCCGTACGTGCGGCAGGAGCTGATACCGAAGCGCAAGGAAAAAGGGACGCATTCTCGACCAGTCAAAAGAATACATCTCTGAGATGGCGACGCGTGCCTTCCCCGAGCTGAAGCTCTCCGGCCAGAGCGATCTTCATCTTTATTTCTGGCCGGTAGCGACGCAATTTCTGAAAGAAGGTGGATGGTTCGGTTTTCTGACTTCTTCAAGCTGGCTGGACGTGCGCTACGGGTTCGCGCTGCAGGCGTGGATTCTCCAGAATTTCCGGCTGGTGGCGGTGATGGAGAGCGTGGACGAGCCGTGGTTTGAAGACGCCCGGGTAAAGACCGTTGTCGCGATCATGCAACGCTGTTCAGATGCGGAGAAGCGTGACGCGAACCTGGTGCGGTTCGTCCGGTTCAAGCAGCCGCTGGCAAACATCCTGGGAGAGCGGGAAGACGAGAGACAGAAGCAGGAGGCGGCGGAGCGGTTGCGCGATCTGGTGCTCAAAACAAAGAGCGACTACTCCAACGACCAGCTAAGAATTTTGGTAAAGAAACAAGGCCAGCTCTGGCAGGAAGGCATTGCGCTGGGGGAGATGTTTGCGCGGCAAAAGCTGCTGGCGGCGAATGCGGCAGCCGCCGCGGAAGATGACGAGCTTGAAGAAGATGCGGACGATGAGGGAACCGTAGAAGAACAGGAACAGACGGAGCTGCATGAGGGCGGTTATGGCGGCGGCAAGTGGGGCCGGTATCTGCGGGCGCCGGATTTTTACTTTGAAATCATGCGCGAGTTTGGGGAGAAGTTTGTGCGGCTAGGCGAGATCGCGTCCATTAAGCGCGGGATTACATCCGGCTGTGATGCTTTCTTCATGCCGCGGAATGTCACGAAAGAATTTTTAGCTGAACACGATACCACGCTGGAGTGGCAAACATCCCTCTGATGGCCGGCCCAAGCGAGCTGATGTGGTTTCGGGCAAGGTGATCATTATTGAGGCGGGAGATAAGACGCTTCATCCGATAGAGGCAAAATTTGTAAGGCCGGAGCTGCACAGCCTGATGAATGTAGATAGGCCGGTGGTGAAACCGGAAGAGCTGGATCGCGTGGTGCTGTGGGTAAATCAGCCGCTGGAAGAGATCAAGGGGACATATGCTTACGACTACATCAAGTGGGGAAGCAAGCAGACCTTTGCGTCGAACAAGTCGAAGCCCGTGCCAGTGCCGCAGCGGTCAAGTTGTGCAGGCCGCGAACTTTGGTATGACGTAACAGGGTTGGAGCCGGGCGTAGCATTCTGGCCGATGGCGCAGAAATACCGGCACATCTAGCTGCCAATCCAGCAGAACTATGCTGCAATCACAATCTTTTTGACGTGCACTTGCTAGAGGATGAAAAGGTGGACGCCGAAGCACTTGTGGCAATTCTAAATTGCACCATAGTAGCTCTGTTCAAACATTTCTACGGCCGTTATGCCGGTTGGAAGGGACTCTAAAAACAGAAGTCGTCGACGTCTACACCATCGAGATACCATCACCCTCCGGAATTTCTTCTACAGTCAAACAAAAACTGATTTCAGCCTTAAGGCGCATCGGCAAACGGCCAGTCACTCATTTAGTCGAGCAGCCATTTCTTGACTGCCATACGGAAGCAGAGATGAGAGCGTTGCAGGAACAACCCCTTGGTCTGCCTCTTGAGCTGCAAAGGTTGGACCGGCGAGAGCTTGATCTGGCAGTGTTTGAATTGCTTGGAGTGGGCGACGCAAAAAAGCGTGAGCAGCTGGTGGACCGGTTATATGCAGAAACCACGCTTTACCATCGCGAGCAGCGTATTCAGGATATTCAGTCGAGCATCAATCGCACGCTCTCTAAAGGAATGAAGGCGCAAGGCAAATAGAGCTGGCGCTGGATGCGTGGGAGCATCTGGAAGAGGAATGGCGGAAACCGTTGCCCGTATGGCTGGAGGAAAATGCCTTTGCCGCAAAAACGGTGGAGCTGCCGGAGGGAGATGTGCGATTGCCGGCAGCGGGCAATTTTTTTGAAGCGAACACATTGTTCTTCGGGAAAAAGCCGAGCCATGCGCATGAGTGCGCGTCGCGAGCGGAAGCAGAACTTCTCTATCAAATTGCGCGGGAAGGATTGCGCGGGCCTGTGTCCATCCCAAGCGGAGAGGCCCAGGCCGCGAAAGTGTTGAGCGAACTGGAACATCGACTGGCAGAAGGACGGAGGAAGATGATTGCGTTAGCGGAAGAGCGGGCGGGAACGGAGAAGTTGCGTGAGCAGGTGGTTGAGGCGCTGTATCGGTGGTTTATCCAGGGGAAGGGTGCGACGGTGGCAAAGCAAGCGGCGAAGAGCGGGTTGGCGTAATTTGATCACAAGCAGAAGAGACGCTGATGACAGAAAACAAACACGAGAAGCACGGTAGTGCTGAAGAGTACCGTTTAAAAGAATTCGAGAAGCTGCGCAGTGAAATTGAAGCAACACTGAATACAGTTTGGTCAAATGAGCGTTATGGAGTGGCAGCTTTTGGGGCTGTAGCATCATGGCTTTTCAGTCAAAACTACCTAGGAACAATCGGCTGGTTCCTTCCCTTCTTATAGCCGCAGCTGGTTTCGTTCGCAATCAAACGTTGTATATGCACCTGTTCATCGTGGGTGATTATTTGCGAACTGTTGAGACTAAATTTCTGGGGCCTGAAGGCGGGTGGGAGGTTTACTTCCAACGACACCGGAAGCCGAAGAAGTTTACGATAAGGACGTAGGAGATAACACAGTATGGATAATCTTGGGGATTGCCTGGGTCATCCGACTGGCTATACTCTTGTGGGCCGGAAGTAAAATTTGAGCGCTCCGCTCCGCTGCGCGCGGGCCTGCGGCGCAAGGAAGGGATTTTTGAGGGCTCTTTTCACGGCCCTGAAGGGCCGTTCTTCCTTTTCGCTACGCTCACCCCCGTTTTCGCTACGCTCACCCCCGACTAAAGTCGGGGGCTTCCACCGGGAAAACAAGCCATTAGCACTTAGCCATTAGCAATTAGCGAAAGCAGAAAACCCAAAAAATCGGCCAAAAATGCGGTATCGGCGGGGCATGTACGATTTTGCCGGAAAAAGTTTCTGCTCGCGCTTGCGCGATTTGGGTTGTCCTGATACATTAATAAAAGACGTAAGAGATGTGGCAGCCGCTGTGATGTGCAGCGAGGGGCCGGGACAGTCGAAAGGAAGAAAGTTGAATCGTCTGCAAAGTCCAGGCCATCTAAAGCATAAGCCGCTAAATCGCCTCCAAGGCAAAACCTGCGAGGCTCTATTCGGGAACTTGAATTTCCGAAGGGTTTAAACACCTGTAACGATCTTTAATACAAGATTTTTGCCTCCTCAATGGGGAGGCGCCGATGTGCTGCGAAGAAAGCAATTGGCAGCTAGCAATTGGCAACTGGCCAGACCAAGGGCAGCGAGCTGACGGCCGATGCCCGGCGAGGTAGTGTCCGAGGCTGAACGGCATGCCAAATGCTAGTGAGCTGCTGCCAGGGGTCGCTGGATGCTCACAGAGTCGTGAAGTCGAAGGGACGCTGATTCGGATTAACTCAAAAGAAGTAAGAGTTAATAAAAGAGATTCGCCCCGGATTTCCAAAGAAATCCACATTGACAGAAAGCAGCCGCTCGGGGTAAGTTTGAAAGGTTCGTCTGAACGGGTTTTAGCGACCTGTGGTCTGGATGAAAATCCGGAATCGAGCACAGGCAAGAGTGCCAGTGCCACAAGACAAAAAGTTTCTGTTCCCGCTAGGCCGAATCGGGCCAGTTGGGGACAACAAGTTTCGAGGAGCTCCAGGCTTATGGTCTGGGGTACCTGAAAAGCGCCGCTCAGGCGGAGTGCTATCGGGTCTTTGACAAAATGGTTGAACGTGCCAGTCGTGAGATGAAACGAGGGTTATGGCCCGAGTGATCTCACAAGAATCAGGGCCATCCGGTGAATTCCGGACGTGCGGTTTTGCGTAAGCGAGACGATGTCTTATTAGCCGCGATGGCAACTCCCCTATGATTGTCGGGATATCTACAGGCGCTTTGTTTTGAGGCTGAAAAGCTAAGGATGAGGTGTCGGTTAGGTTAGCCGATGACCCGTCAGGGGAGTGAACAGGTTTCAAACGAGAGTTTGATCCTGGCTCAGAATCAACGCTGGCGGCGTGCCTAACACATGCAAGTCGAACGAGAAAGTGGAGCAATCCATGAGTAAAGTGGCGACCGGGTGAGTAACACGTGACTAACCTACCCTGAAGTGGGGAATAACCTCGGGAAACCGGGGCTAATACCGCATAACATCGCGAGCTGTAAACGCTTGTGATCAAAGGAGCAATTCGCTTTAGGAGGGGGTCGCGGCTGATTAGCTAGTTGGTGAGGTAACGGCTCACCAAGGCAAAGATCAGTATCCGGCCTGAGAGGGCGCACGGACACACTGGAACTGAAACACGGTCCAGACTCCTACGGGAGGCAGCAGTGGGGAATTTTGCGCAATGGGGGAAACCCTGACGCAGCAACGCCGCGTGGAGGATGAAGTCCCTTGGGATGTAAACTCCTTTCGATCGGGACGATTATGACGGTACCGGAAGAAGAAGCACCGGCTAACTCTGTGCCAGCAGCCGCGGTAATACAGAGGGTGCAAGCGTTGTTCGGAATTATTGGGCGTAAAGGGCGCGTAGGCGGTGCGGTAAGTCTGTAGTGAAATCTCTGGGCTCAACTCAGAGTCTGCTATAGAAACTGCCGTGCTAGAGTGTGGGAGAGGTGAGTGGAATTCCCGGTGTAGCGGTGAAATGCGTAGATATCGGGAGGAACACCTGTGGCGAAAGCGGCTCACTGGACCACAACTGACGCTGATGCGCGAAAGCTAGGGGAGCAAACAGGATTAGATACCCTGGTAGTCCTAGCCCTAAACGATGATTGCTTGGTGTGTCGGGTACCCAATCCCGCCGTGCCGAAGCTAACGCGATAAGCAATCCGCCTGGGGAGTACGGTCGCAAGACTGAAACTCAAAGGAATTGACGGGGGCCCGCACAAGCGGTGGAGCATGTGGTTCAATTCGACGCAACGCGAAGAACCTTACCTGGGCTCGAAATGTAGTGGACCGGGGTGGAAACATCCCTTCCCGCAAGGGTCGCTATATAGGTGCTGCATGGCTGTCGTCAGCTCGTGTCGTGAGATGTTGGGTTAAGTCCCGCAACGAGCGCAACCCTTATTGTCAGTTGCCATCATTCAGTTGGGCACTCTGGCGAAACCGCCTCGGATAACGGGGAGGAAGGTGGGGATGACGTCAAGTCCTCATGGCCTTTATGTCCAGGGCTACACACGTGCTACAATGGTCGGTACAAACCGTCGCAAACCCGCGAGGGGGAGCTAATCGGAAAAAGCCGACCTCAGTTCGGATTGGAGTCTGCAACTCGACTCCATGAAGCTGGAATCGCTAGTAATCGCGGATCAGAACGCCGCGGTGAATACGTTCCCGGGCCTTGTACACACCGCCCGTCACATCACGAAAGTGGGCTGTACTAGAAGCAGGTGGGCCAACCGCAAGGAGGCAGCCTTCCAAGGTATAACTCATGATTGGGGTGAAGTCGTAACAAGGTAGCCGTAGGAGAACCTGCGGCTGGATCACCTCCTTTCTAAGAGAGAACGTCATGGCACTCGCACTTACGCTTCAGTAGAAGCGGCCAGCCAGTATTCCGCAAGGATATTGAATGGTTTGTGCGGGACGTTGCCATGTACCCCTTAAGTCTCATTTACCTGGTCGAGACTCAAAGGATCCTCACTCGGACCTCTCTTTTCCTTCGTTTTACAACGATGGTCAGCATCGGTTTAACCGATGCGCACGTTCAACCCGTCCTCGAAAAAAATTCACAGCTACTAGCTTCTAGCTGCTAGCTTCTAGGGCTCAGAAGTATCAGCCATGTGCAGAAATGCTAATGGCTGGTTAGGGTGAGCCGGAGCGAGCGCCGTACAGCGCGAGCATACGGCGAGGGCAAAGCAGCTATGCTGCGGCGCCCTAGAATAAAGTGGGCCTGTAGCTCAGTTGGCTAGAGCGCACCCCTGATAAGGGTGAGGTCGTTAGTTCGATTCTAACCAGGCCCACCACTTAACAGCGGCACTTAGTAATTAGCAGTTGGCATTTAGCTTCTGTAGTGTGGTTTAGTCACATCGAGCTAAAGTTGAGAGAATGCCGGCAACGGCGATTCTCAAGCTAATGACCAACGGCTAAATACTAATTACTGAATTCAGGGGCTGTAGCTCAATTGGGAGAGCGCCTGCTTTGCAAGCAGGAGGTCACCGGTTCGATCCCGGTCAGCTCCACCAGATCACAGGAATTTGAATCGAAACAGGCAAGATCGAAGTCATCTGCCCAATGCTGGGCGTCAACACGACACCGTCATTATTTATATTTACGGTTACCCGCAACGTCGTTTTGGCGCCGATCATTGGACAGGTCAGGCGAGCAACAATCGTTCAGCGCCATCTTAAGTTGAATGAAAGTTGCAAGGTGTCCGAAGGGAAACCGGAAGCCATAGATCAGCCCATAGCCGCTCAGGCGGCGCAGGCTTAGAGATAAGCCGTAGGACGATATTTGACAACTGAATAGATTGATATAACTACAAAGGCGAAGAGTTAAAATTTTTATGAGTATCCTTAGACGTCTGTTGGGGTGGGAGCCGAAATGCAAACGGCAGGCCCGCGATGAACAGACGCATAGGTCATAGAATTTCTCTGGCAATTGATGGTTAACAATCGCAACCAGGCGCAAGCCTGATAGCGAAAGTTAAACATCCGTCCGCTTGCCGCGGACGTGCTTTGAGTAAATTTTATGGTCAAGTTACTAAGGGCGCATGGTGGATGCCTTGGCAGAAGATGGCGATGAAGGACGTGGCAAGCTGCGATAAGCCTCGACGAGCCGCAAGCAGGCTTTGACTCGGGGATGTCCGAATGGGGAAACCCACTACGGTAAAACCGTAGTACGGCCCGATGAATACATAGTCGGGTACGAGCAAACTCAGGGAAGTGAACCATCTCAGTACCTGAAGGAAAAGAAAGAAACCTCGATTGCGAAAGTAGTGGCGAGCGAAATCGCAACAGCCCAAACCCAATGGATCTCGGTCCAGTGGGGGTTGTAGGGCCGGCAATAGTAGAGTTACCAATCCAGTCGTTAGTTGAAGCCCGTTGGGAAACGGCGCCATAGAGCGTGATAGCCGCGTAAACGAAAACGATCTGGACTCGAAGCCGGTACCTGAGTACCGCGGGGCACGTGAAACCCTGCGGGAATCTACGGAGACCATTCCGTAAGGCTAAATACAAGCTTCTGACCGATAGTGAACCAGTACCGTGAGGGAAAGGTGAAAAGAACCCCGGCAAGGGGAGTGAAATAGTACCTGAAACCGTGTGCCTACAAGCAGTGGGAGGGCTATGCCACGCAAGTGGAATGCCTGACCGCGTGCCTATTGCATAATGAGCCGGCTAGTTATTCTTGTCAGCAAGGTTAAGCGAAAGCGAGCCGTAGCGAAAGCGAGTCTGAAAATGGCGATTCAGTTGGCAGGAATAGACGCGAAGCGGGATGATCTACCCTTGGCCAGGTTGAAAGTGGGGTAACACCCACTGGAGGACCGAACCGGTGTTTGTTGAAAAAAGCTCGGATGAGCTGAGGGTAGGGGTGAAAGGCTAATCAAATTCCGTGATAGCTCGTTCTCTCCGAAATAGCTTTAGGGCTAGCCTCGAGTGATTTGCAGTGGTGGTAGAGATCTGATTGGACTAGGGGGCTTTCCAGCTTACTGAATCCAACCAAACTTCGAATGCCACGGACAACCAGCTCGGGAGTCAGACAGTGGGGGCTAAGCTTCATTGTCGAGAGGAAAACAGTCCAGATCGCCTGCTAAGGTCCCAAAATCACAGCTAAGTGGGAAAGGAAGTCGGAACGCCCAGACAGCCAGGAGGTTGGCTTAGAAGCAGCCATCCTTTAAAGAAAGCGTAATAGCTCACTGGTCAAGCGGTCCGGTGCCGACAATTCAACGGGGCTAAAGCTGAGTACCGAAGCAGCGAATGCACGGCGTCAAGTCGTGCGTGGTAGGAGAGCATTCTCAACACAGTAGTGAGATCGAAAGAACTCATCGTAGGTTGAGAAGAGACCCTGCCGGCATAAGTAGCGATAACGGAGGTGAGAACCCTCCGCACCGAAAGTCTAAGGTTTCCTGAGGAAGGTTAATCCGCTCAGGGTTAGTCGGTCCCTAAGGCGAGGCCGAGAGGCGTAGCCGATGGACATCCGGTTAATATTCCGGAACTCCCAGCCATTCGTTATCACGATGGGGTGACGCAGAAGGATAAGCAGGGCCTCCTATGACTATGGGGCTCGATGCGTGTAAGGCGGTTTTCATAGGCAAATCCGTGAGAGACATTAACGCTGAGACGCAAAGCAATAAGCCGTATGGCTGAAAGCTGCCGATTCCACGCTGCCAAGAAAAACCTCTAAGGAGAATGGAAGGGAACCGTACCTCAAACCGACACAGGTAGACGAGGGCATAATGCCCAAAGGTGCTCGAGAGAACGCTCGTTCAGGAACTCGGCAAATTAGACCCGTAACTTCGGGAGAAGGGTCGCCCCGATAGAGTTTACAGCTCGAGGGGGCCGCAGTGAAACGCGTACGGCGACTGTTTAACAAAAACACAGGTCTCTGCTAAGTCGAAAACGACGTATAGGGGCTGACGCCTGCCCGGTGCTGGAAGGTTAAAGGGAGAGGTTAGCCGCAAGGCGAAGCTTTGAACTGAAGCCCCAGTGAACGGCGGCCGTAACTATAACGGTCCTAAGGTAGCGAAATTCCTTGTCGGGTAAGTTCCGACCTGCACGAATGGCGTAACGATCGTACGACTGTCTTAACGAGCGACTCGGCGAATTTGTAGTACCGGTGAAGATGCCGGTTTCCCGCATCTAGACGGAAAGACCCCGTGCACCTTTACTATACCTTTACTATGAACTATGGCATTTGCTGCGCAGGATAGGTGGGAGGCTTTGATTCCAGGCTCTCGGGCTTGGAGGAGCCAACGGTGAGATACCACCCTGCGAATTCTGTGGTTCTAACCTATCTCCGTAATCCGGAGAAGGGACATAGTAAGGCGGGTAGTTTGACTGGGGCGGTCGCCTCCTAAATTGTAACGGAGGCGTGCGAAGCTACGCTCAGGCTGTTTGGAAATCAGCCGTCGAATGCAAAAGTATAAGCGTGGTTGACTGTGAGACAGACAAGTCGAGCAGGTACGAAAGTAGGCTTTAGTGATCCGGTGGTTCTGCATGGAAGGGCCATCGCTCAACGGATAAAAGGTACGCCGGGGATAACAGGCTGATCGGAGCCAAGAGTTCATATCGACGCTCCGGTTTGGCACCTCGATGTCGGTTCATCGCATCCTGGAGCTGTAGAAGGTTCCAAGGGTTAGGCTGTTCGCCTATTAAAGCGGTACGTGAACTGGGTTCAGAACGTCGCGAGACAGTTCGGTCCCTATCTGGTGTGGGCGTAGGAGATTTGAGAGGGCCTGTCCTTAGTACGAGAGGACCGGGATGGACGAACCTCTTGTGTTCCAGCTGTCATGTCAATGGCACGGCTGGGTAGCGAAGTTCGGTTGTAATAAACGCTGAATGCATATAAGCGTGAAGTACTCCTCAAGATTAGATCTCCCAACCCTCAAGGGTAATGAAGGGCACAGAAAGACCACCTGTTTGATAGGCACGGAGTGTAAGGCCAGCAATGGCTTCAGCTTACGTGTACTAATCGCCCGTTCGGCTTGACCATAAAATTTACTCAGGGCATACGCGCTGCGCTCGGCGCGGCAACTGGCCCTTGGCAATTAGCCTTTAGCAATCAGCCCAAATCGGATTAATCCCCGACTAGGCGAAATGCTCCTGGCAATGGCAAGCGCCAATGTAGTTAGTTCCAAAAAAATCAATCTATTCAGTTGTGAGGCATCGCCCTCACGATCTTTGAAATTCTGCAATTAGCAGATAGCACTTAGCAATTCAGCCAGCAGAGCATCCGCTCTCGATTCCGGCCAATTGCTAATTGCCAATTACTAATTGCTACCAATCTTTGGTCTTTCCTTACGTGAAATGACCCTTTGCGCGGACCAACACGATGTAGAACCTGACTCGCGCCGCGCAATGACAATATCTGCAGTTAGTAATTAGCCGTGGCCTTAGCCTCTGTATCGCTGAGCGACATACGCCCTCTGAAGTATCAGCTAAAGGCCAAAGCTAAGAGCTAATTGCCGCGCTGAAGGCGCGTTAATTTTGCGGTGATCTTACCGCGGGGGTTCCACCCGTTCCCATCCCGAACACGGAAGTTAAGCCCCGCAGGGCCGATTGTACTGTACGCGAAAGTGTGTGGGAGAGTAGGTCGTCGCCGCATTA
>CAVWUW010000006.1:0-768482 GCA_963758275.1 Terriglobia bacterium
TTCCTTCCCCCCCCCCTCCAGTCTCTCTCTCTCTCTCTCTCTCTCTCTCTCTCTCTCTCTCTCTCTCTCTCTCTCTCTGTGTGTCCCCCCCCCCCCCCCCCCCCCCCCCCCCCCCCCCCCCCCCCCCCCCCCCCCCTCCTCCCCCCCCCCCCCCCCCCCCCCCCCCCCCCCTTCTTCCCTCTCTCTCTCTCTCTCTCCCTCTCTCTCTCTCTCTCTCTCTCTCTCTCTCTCTCTCTCTCTCCCTGTGGATCCAACAATGGTATATAACGAATACTGATATCTAACCGATTTCTCTTGCGGGTTTGTGCGCTTGATTGCTATTCCGCTAACAGCGCCTTTATGACATCCGACGTCCAACTCTTGAGGTTAATCTTTCTGAGCCGCAGGCTTGTAGTGGTAACGCTGACCGAGCCCGTTGCTTAATGGCTTCGACACTGGTAATCTTCGGAGATTTCCCACTGTGTTGGACGGCGGAGATCTCCACCGCCGTCCAACACGGATCGGGGAAGAATGTTCCAAAGATTACCAGTGTCGAAGCCATTAAGCAACGGGCTCGGTGGCTCCAGGAAAACGTTGCCAGACCTACAGACCTGCGGCTCAGAAAGATTAACCTCAAGAGTTGGACGTCGGATGTCATAAAGGCGCTGTTGCACGGAATAGCAATCAAGCGCACAAACCCGCAAGAGAAATCGGTTAGATATCAGTATTCGTTATCTCCAACACCGGACGCCGAGGCATTGGCGGCTGTCCTAAAAATAACTGCACTGAAGCTTATATTTGATGACCCTCGGGTGAAGACATTGGAGCACAAAGGTGGAATGATTCTCCGGCGTCTCTTCGACACATTCGTAAACGACCCCACTCTTTTGCCATTAGATTTTCAGCAGCTAATTGAGGGTAATAGGAAGTCGAAGGAAAGGTTTGTCGCAGATTTCGTGTCTGGAATGACCGACCGATATGCGTACTCCTATTACAGCAGGCTCTTCGAGCCGGGATTCGGCTCATTATACGAAAACGTGTAGCCCATGGTGTTGATCGTGTGCGGCAACTGGAGGGCAGCTAGGGGTGCTCCGTCGGTGTAATCGACTCGCTGTTTCTTTCGGCGGGGCTCTCGACTGGCTCCAAACGGTTCCTGGACGGGATCACCTCTCATCTGTTGCATCGCGGTGCTTGGCATGTTTGCTAAGCTGAAATCCAGAGTGGACAGAACGGTTGCCTAAATCCGCCAGCGTTTCTGCGATCACCGCTGCGATTTTTTCGACCGCGATGAACGGGAATTCCAGCTGCACATCGGCTGACTGTGTCAGCATTAGGTTGTATGGACCGATGTCGGGATCATCTGCGGCCCTGAAATCTGTCCGGTACACTACGACCGGTTTTTTCTTGTAGGCGTACCCGCACTCCCAGCACGTACCCGAGTCGGGATCTGGTCCGTCCATATTTGCAACGACTACGTCAGCCCAATCGATGCCCTCAACGTCCTTTGCAAAAATTGCCGCGGCCTTCAATTCTCGCGGCTGTGGTCTTGAGGCAGCCAGACGTCATGCCCTACTGTCTCAAGCAGGTCCTTTAACTGAGAGTTGAACATTCGCTCTGCAGCGGAAAATAGTGGCCCAGCCAGGTATACCTTCATCGTCTCTCAAAGAGCCCTTTTGTAACTCTGCCATTTATCGAAAATTGTCTTCCATTTCAGCGTTGGCTCTTTGAGCTTAAAGCTGAGTTACAGTCCCGCGGGACTGCTGGTCGCGGTCCTTGTCGTCATTCGCGACCTGCTTTTTCGTCACATTCTTCGTTCGCCCGGATGCCATCTCTTGTCTCCCTAAACTGTAGATGTCCCTGTTCGCCAATTTGTCGCTATATTTCGTCCGCTAAGATTAGCCCAATTACCATGGCCATTACAACGCCTCTTTTGTCGAGCGAATCTTTTTTGTCAAAATCCACATTAAGAACACCCTCTCGTAGCCGTTCTTCCGAGTCGATTTGAGAGGAACACTTAGGAAGGAGCGGATGGAACTCTTGTATGATTCCGGCGGTTTGTACACATCCATCTCAAAATCAAGATCAGATATCTCAAACGTTGGATGCGGGTCGCACCCCTCGGGTATTGTCTGCCACTGAAAACCACGGCATGCGGGAAAAAGTCCTCCCTCCAATCGTCATCCTAGGCATATATCCGGTTTTCAGGTCAGCGAACACACGCCCGGCGACGCCCTCACCGGGGCTCAAATCGACGTAGAAGGCGTCATCCGGTTCGGGTGGATAAACCTCGGGGCTCGGTCAATCTTTAGGATTCCATCTTTTAATCTGTAGAGCGAAACGTGTTTTACTCCGCACTTCTTGAAAACCCCATGAAAATTTCCAGTATGTCTCTGACCTCGTGAGGCGATGCGGGCGTCCTCCTGCGGCTTTGAGAAACTCCCACGTCCCCAAAACGAAACTGTCTTCAAATTCAGGTTGTCCTGCCTCTTCGATGTGATAGCCGACGGCGAGCAGAACACCGATTCCAAAGAAGATAAGTTCAAACACGTTAAATCTGAGCGGCTCGCTCCACGAGACCGCTGTGCTGCTTCTCGAGCAGTACCTCTCCAAAAAGAAGAAGCGTCGGTACAGAGATCAAACCAAACGAACTGTATTTCACCAAGCTACGTATCTTGCGTTTTTGATTCCAGATCAGAAAAACAAGGGCGAGAATCCAGAACTTAAAAGCCCTCCGAGTGATGCTCAAAGCTTTCATGTACGCTCCTCTCCACGACTACGCATCTGCTGTCTGCCCGCAATCAGCGAGAGCAACCCTGAAGGTAGCGACTACTCGACTCTTCTGTAATTTGCGACGCGTGTTCCAAGTAGGTTGCGAGGGGTGATGCCGTAAAGCATAACCTTCCTTCGGAAATTTGGAAACCAGAAATTTTGCGGCGACGCCAGGTTTCCGGCTTTACCAGGAAATTCGGGGACATCCATGATAAGTAGAAGTCAAGGGGAGCGCAGATTCCCCGTGCACTTGGGTGTTTCCGAAGCGCGACAGGCTGGTGACTTGCTGGCGATCTGTTGCTGCGGCCAAAGCATAAACTTGGCCAGACATCCATTTGCGGGAACAGTGACGCGGCTACCGTCCACGAAGATTGAGTTTGGGTAAAGCGGCCGGTCTCGAAACAGACGGAAGGGAGCATCGGGAGTAAGAACTCCTCTGCGCAGTCCCCAAGTAAGCGAGAACCGGCCGGAGATCGCTGGCAAGTCGTCGATAAAAATAGCTGCAGTAGCGGCAGCCGAAACTGTGGGGATGTGGGAATCGAGTTGTGCTTGACTGGATTTCCACATCCCCATAGTTCTTTTCAGCAGTTGATTGCGTCAGGACGATGGGCAGCGTGCGTACCTGGAAGGGCTGAGCCTGTTTGTCGACGGCGAACAGATAAGCTGCAAGCTTGCGTGCGACGGCAAGTGTGGCACGATTGCGATGCCCGCGCTCGAGTTCGCGTGCATGCAACGCGGCGCACTTGCGGAAACCCGGGGGACAGACGGAACGTTTTCCAGCAAATCTGTTTTCAGGTCGACGCCGCTGCCTTTGTCTTCGCGCGCCCCTAAAAGATGCTGCTCCGCTCAGGACGGGGAGCCGGCGCCGCTTGTTTTTCCACGGGGAGGCGATAAAGCTCGTCGCTGCCTTGTTCGCGCGAGAAGGTGGCTTCGTCTTGGATCCCGACAAACTGTAGAAACTCGAAGCTGCCGGAAAGGGTCGGTGACAACCGGGGAAAAGCAAGCGGAAATATTCGTTTCAACAAATTTCTTTTTTATGTGGCACACTCTCAATCGTGAAGATTCTCAGGTACATCGAGCTGAAGAGCGGCTATTCGGAAACGGCCCTGGCTTGGATCGGCTAGGCGACGTATTCTGAAACCTGGTTTGAACCCTCGTACTTCAATGGCCGAGGGCTGATGAAACGGAAAGGACAGCGGCGCGGCGAATCGGGCGGCAATTACATCGATATGGAGACCGGCGAATCGTTTTGGGTTTCTGGAATAAAGAAGAACGGCGAAGACCGCCATTGGGCAGGATCAGGAAAAGTTCTGATTGAAGCCGCAGCAGTAACGGAATACCTGAAGAGGATCAACGCGCAGAACCTGGACACTTCGCGGTGTGAGGTCACAAACTCCATCCGCGAGACTGACATCAAGAGACTTTCAGCACTGGCCAATGCATCCGGCAAAGGGTGGCCATCTGATGAGTCGGAACAAACCCCTTACTCATTCCCGGCCGCAATGTGACCTCGTCCAAGTGAAAGCAGCTGTTCACTGGAAAACAGAGATCAGGCCCGAAGCGGCGACGCTTCCGCCCGGCGGATGGAATATCACTCGCTCGGGCAGCGAGAGCGAGAGCTAGCGAACGTCCTTCAACTGCTCTTCATCCATCCCGAAATAGTGGCCCACTTCATGGATCACGGTCATGCGGATTTGCTCGCGGATTTCTTCCTGGGTGGAACAGACTGCTTCAATGTTCTTCTGGTAAAGCGTCACGTAATCCGGCCCCGTCGGCAGATCAAAGACGCTCTTTCTGGTCATGGGGACGCCATGGAACAGCCCCAGAAGCAAATTTCCTTCAACCCCACCCGACGAAGCGTCGTGCGGGGACCCCTGTGAAGGCAATGGCTCAGGCGGCAGGTCCTCCACCAGAACGGCAATGTTGCTCATCCGCTTGCGGAACTCCTTGGGCAGCGAATCGAGCGCCTCTTCCACCAGCCGGACAAAGTCTTCCCGTTTCATCCTTTCATCTTCTCACTGTTTCATTCTTGCGATTTTGCGCCGGGGCGTGCAGCCTGAACTGAGCGATTTTTCTTGTACAATCCTTTCGCATGCCACGGCGAAATCGATGTGTCTTGCCCGAAGTGCCCTGCCACATTACCCGGCGGGGCGTAAATTGGTGTGAAACTTTCTCACAGGGTACCCGGCTCTTTGCACCGCTGCTGGTCTTTTTGATCGGAATTTCTCCGTTTGCTTCCGCTATAGGCCAAGACAACGCTTCAGGCAGCCCAAGCAGCCGGACGGACCAAATCGTCCAAACAGACCAAAGGTCTCCCGCGGACTGCACTTCGTCCACCGGGAATAACGCAGCCCGCCGATACGATGTAATCGTCATCGGAGCTGGGATTGCGGGAATTAGTGCCACCCGGGAGTTGCAGCACCTGGGCCATTCGGTCCTGATGCTGGAAGCGAACAATCGGATCGGAGGACGCGCCTACGTCGGATATATCGGGGATGACAAGGTCCCAATCGATTATGGAGGGGCGTGGCTTCATGGCATTGCCACCAACCCGCTCACCGGTATGGTGGACGCCATGGGCTTCCAGCGCGAGCGCACCCAGCTCGACCTCCCTTATTTTGTCAACGGCAACGAAGCCAGCGAAAAAGAAAAGGAAGTCTTTGACGAGGCCGTGAGTGAATACGAAAAGGGGGTTGAACTGGCCGGCACTTCCGTTGAGGACCAGTATGCGCTGTCTGAGTTTGCCTGCAGTGAGTACAAAGACCTGCGGCAAAAACACGTTCCACTGAAAGAGATTTGCCGCGATCTAGGGAGCAGAATTCCGTTTAGCAAAAGTTCTTTTTTCAACGTGATTGCCGGCAGCGCGTTCGCTCGCCCCAGCAATTCTGCGCCATGGCAGACAAAGATTTGCGCGTTACCAGCGACGTGGCGGCAGACTACAAACCTCGTCTCAGGAAATTCAAAGACATCCTCCCTTTGCTGATTGCCAATGCGGGTCCGCTGGAGAGCGCCGCTGAACTACGAAAGACCTCAGCGGTAGACGGCGCACACTTTGAAGCCGGAGAGGATGACCTGATTGACAAGGGTATGGGCGCTTTTGTTGAGAAACTTGGTGACGGCTTGCCGGTGTGCCTGAACTCGCCGGTCACTGAGGTGGATTACTCCGGGGATGGTGTGAAGGTGCATGCAGCCGGCAGAGTCTTTGAAGCTTCGCATGCATTGGTTACAGTCTCAGTAGGAGTGCTGAAGAAAAAGAAGATCGCCTTCAAACCCGAACTGCCGGAAAGAAAACTCAAGGCCATCGCTCAATTGCAGATGGGCAACATGCAGAAAGTGATCATCCCTCTCACCAGAGATATTTTGCCCAAAGAGCCAATGAACTCATGGATCCTCTATGAAGGGGACCTTCCCACGGAAGGCGCTGGCCTTCGCCAGAAAGCATCAGCTCCCGCTTGTGAATGGAACGCGGGTGGTAATGGCCTTTGTGATCAAGCCGCTGAACAAGAACATTGCGATCGGTTTTTTTGGCGGAGACTGGGCAAAGGCACTGGAGCAGCGGTGTGAAGGCATAGAGCACAGTTCCGGTAAGAGCAACGCGGCGTGCGACGATCTCTCAATTGCCATCACCAAGTCCGCGCTTTCCAATATTTCCGGCGAAAAAAACATTGACGAAGACATTCAAAATGGAGGAATTCAGGTAACGCGCTGGAGCCTGGATTCAACCTCCTTCGGCGCCTATTCGGTGGCGGAGCCTAAACAATGGTACCAGCGGCAGATTCTTGCTGAGCCAATAGCGAACCCAGCGGACCCAACGGGAACAAAACGTGTGTTTTTCGCCGGAGAAGGAACGGCCCGCGCAATCTATAACGGTTCCTATCCCGGCGCCTACGAATCGGGCCTGAAGGCCGCTAGAGATATTCATGCCGCAATGCTTGAAGAAAACGCCAACAAGGACGAAAAGTTTTAAAGTTCGCTTCTGTCAGGTGCATTGCCGAATAACCTTGACGCGCCTCTTAGCGTAACGACACGACCTCATAAGGAACATGTCTTCGCTTTCCAACTGTAGTCCCGGTGCGCCCGTGTCCTTTTACCGGCCCAGAGGGTTCGCGGGTAAGAGGATTTAGTGTTCGCACGGAAAGTGCAGTGGACATCCCGCCTGATCCGGCTTATCGTTTGATGATAAAGCTGCGGCTTGAACGCTCCTGCCGCGGTCAATCGGATCGTGCGACCGTCCGGGAGAAGGTTATGGCGTGGCGATTTTTTGTGGCAAGATTCATCCCTTTGTTACTGGCGTTGAGCAGCGGCCTGGTTCTCGCACAAAATACGGTTGATAACGCCGGAGTGTATCGCGTAAACGCGCGGCTGGTCACCGTTGACGCGCAGGTGCTGGAAAAGAAGAACGGCCATGCCCTATCAGGGCTCACGTCGCGCGATTTTCAAGTCTATGAAGATAGAGTGCCGCAGAAGATCAGCTCGTTCAGCCAGGATGAGCTCCCGCTTTCCGTGGTTCTGCTGTTTGATCTCACAGATAGCGTGCGTCCGGTACTGAAGCCGCTGGCGGATGGCGCGCTCGATGCCTTGCAGCATCTCAAGCCGCAGGATGAAGTCGCGGTGATGACCTACTCGGCCACGGCGCAGCTGATTGAGGATTTCACCACCAATCGCGCGCGTACGGTGGACGCAATCGAGAAGGCCAGCCGCATGGAGAGCAGTGAGGCGGCATTCTTCAATGAAGGCATTTTCCAGGCAGCGGCGCGGCTGGAAAAATCAGGCCGGCGCGGTAACCGTCACGTAATCATCTGGCTCACGGATGATATTCCCAACTACCCTTCGGATGAGATCAGGCGACGCTACGGGCGAAGCCTGGGAAAAGCCAAATTGCACAGCGAACGCGAAGCTACGGAAGAACTCTGGCATACCAGTACGGTGGTTTGTACATTGCTGCAGACCAGCCAGATCTCCGATGACGAGTTTTCCTTGCGCATGTCCAAAGCCGGGGAAACCATGGTCAACAAGATGCTCTATCCGCCGGGCGACGTGCACAAGTACGCCCAGGCTAGTGGTGGACAGGTAGTGGAGTTCAGTCGCAAGCGCATCGACCAGCGGCTGGCATCTTTAATAGATGACATCCGCATGCGCTATACACTCGCCTACCATCCCGCAGGTCAGAAGCCTAAGGGCAAGTTCTGTGCTATTGAGGTAAAACTGACGCCGGAAACAAAGAAAGCTCATCAGGATGCAGTCGTGGAAGCCAGAGCAGGCTATTATCGCTGAGGTCGAGTTTCACTCTTCGCTTACGGAAGTGAGCACCGCGGCGGAGTTGATGCCTTCAGCGATTTCAGGAATGATCCCGAGCTGCACATAAATAGGATGGACAAGCTCGCGAATGCGCCCCAGCCGCAAAGAGAATATCCCCGCGCCGGCAACGCAGGCAGTGCCTCCAATCGCCAGCGCAATCGGTGCACCCAGGCGTGCGGCCAGCCATCCGGAAAGCAAGCTTCCGAATGGCATCATGCCGACAATCGCCACCGTGTAGTAGCTCATCACGCGGCCGCGCTTATCGTCAGGAGTAATGGTCTGAAGAATGGTATTGCTTGAGGCCATCTGCTGCATCATTCCCAGCCCCACTACAAACATCAGCAACGTACGATAGCCACAGCCAGCGCGAGGCGGAAAAAGCAATCAGTCCGGCGCCAAAAGCAGCCGAAGCAAGCCAGATCACGCGGCCCAGTCCCAGAACGCTCTTGCGGGCGGCAAGGATCACCGCGCCCGTGAGCGCGCCAACTCCTGTGGCGCCCATCAGAAAGCCCAGAGTATGCGGCCCGCCATGCAGGATTCGGCCGGCAAAGATGGGCATCAGCACCATGTAGGGCATGCCCATCAGGCTGGCTACGCAGAGTAGCAGCATCACATCTCGTACCGGCGCAAAGCCGGAAACGTACTGCCAGCCTTCCTTCAGATCGGCCAGGGTGTTTTTTCCTCGGCGCATCGGTGCGGCGGCGGCCAGCCGCATGAGCAGCAGGGAAGCAATCACGGCGAGATAGCTGAATCCATCAATCAGGAAGCAGTACCCTTCACCCACCACGGCAATGATCAATCCGGCAATGGAGGGCCCGATGAGACGCGCCATGTTGACCATGGATGAGTTTAAGGCGATGGCATTGCTGAGGTCACCCCGGTCCGTCACCATCTCCAGGACAAACGCCTGGCGGGCAGGCATGTCAAAGGCGTTGATGGCCCCCTGAAAAGCGTTAAGCCACAGAATGTCCCATACGCTAATGCGTCCGGTGAGCGCGAGCACGGCAAGGGCAAAGGACTGGAGCATCGCGAGCACCTGCGTAACAACCAGCACGCGATGCCGATTCCAGCGGTCCACCCATACGCCGGCAAAGGGCGCAAGCAAGAACGTAGGGAGCTGTCCGGCAAAGCCAACCAGTCCCAGAAGCATCGCTGAACCGGTGAGCCGGTAAACCAGCCAACTAGTGGCGATGCGCGTCATCCAAGTGCCGATCAGCGAGACGCTCTGCCCACCGAAAAACAGCCGGTAGTTGCGATATCGCAGTGCGCGTAGAAGAAAACGGAAGCCTTCAGCCTGGGCTGAAGGCGTCTGGTTGGAGTTGGAATCAGCCATGCGCGAAAAGAGGATGCTTATGCTGAGATGCTTGCGCGACCAATGCAGATTCTAGGATTGCAGAAACTCGAGCAGCATTGCCCACGATTGTCGCGCCGCTCGCGGCTGATAAGAGGCACGTTCGTCGCAGTTGAAACCGTGGTCCGCATCTGAGAACTCCACGTTAGCGTACGTCTTACCCGCGGTCCGCAGAGCGTCAATCACTGCGTTGCGTTGCTCGGGCGGTATGTGCTTGTCCAGCCCTCCCCAGAAGAACAGCATGGGAGCATGCAGGCGCGGAGCGCGGTCCAGCAGAGCGGGAGCGATGCCTCCTCCGTAGAAAGATGCCGCAGCGCGCAGCGGCAGGATAGAGTTGGCCATGAATGACATTCTTCCGCCCATGCAGTAGCCAGTAGAATAAATGCGGTCACGCTGCACGTTCTTCTGGTTCTGCAGCCAGTCAAACGACGCACGAAGATCGGCTTCACCGCCAGGAACGGTCATGGCTTCCATGTGTGATCTCACAGCAGGAAAGTCGGTGTAGCTGCCTTCAAATCCGGGCGCCGTGCGATGAAACAGTTCAGGAGCAATGGCAACATAGCCCTGCGCGGCAAAGCGCTCGGTCACATTGCGGATATGAGAATTCACGCCAAAGGCTTCCTGTAAAACAATGATTCCGGGATGAGCAGATGAATCGTCCGGGCGGGCAACGTAGCAGCCCATGCCGGTTCCATCAGAGACGTTAAGTGTGATCTTTTCTTTTGCGATATTGGTCTGGGGCAACGCGGGGTCTCCTTTTTTCATGAATGTTCATCATAGCAGTCCGCGTCCGGCGCCACGTGCGCCAGCAAACACCTGCTGCGCCTGATCCTCGCGTGCGAGATGCATGCAACAGATTCTCAACTTGCTGACCTCTCATTTAGAATCTTGCGTTGATTTAGGAGAGGTGATTGTGCCATTGCCTGAATACCATCAACTCGTCAATGATGCCAAAAAGGAAATCAAAGAGATTGATTCGGCGGAGCTGAAGCGCATGCAGCAGTCGGGAAGCGGTTTAAAAATCATCGACGTCCGTGAGCCCGACGAAGTTGCGCAGGGCGCAATCGCTGGCTCCGTAGCGCTGCCTAGAGGACAATTGGAGCACAAGATTGACACCATCACCACGGACAAGAACGAGCCGATCGTCTGCTACTGCGGCGGTGGCGGCCGCTCCGCATTGGCAGCACACAGCCTGAAACGTATGGGCTTTAAGAATGTGATGTCACTGGCCGGTGGGTACAAAGGATGGAAAGCAGGAAAAGGATAGCCATTAGCACTTAGCCGTTAGCAGTGAGTGGTTGTGCTGTTCACTAATCACTAAAGGCTAAGAGCTAAAGGCTTCTCGAACCGCGAAAACGCTGTACAGCAAAAAATGCATTTCAAAAATTATCTATTTTCAAGAGGGACAGAATGAAGCTCAACGGAATCAAACTAACCTGGCTGGGACACGCAACATTTCTCATTGAGACTCCAGAAGGAAAGAAAATTCTCATTGATCCCTGGGTAATGAACAATCCCATGACCCCGGCAGACAAGAAGAAGTTGGACCACATTGACGTAATGCTCTGCACCCATGGCCACGGCGACCACATTGGCGATGCCGTGGAACTGGCCAAAAAGCACGATCCGAAAGTGGTGGGCGTTTACGAGCTTTGCATGTGGATGAACAAAAAAGGCGCCAAGCAGATCATGCCCATGAACAAGGGCGGCTCGCAGGAAGTGGGCGACATCTACGTGACCATGGTTCACGCCGATCACTCCTGTGGGATCGAGGACGACGGCCAGATTATTTATGGCGGCGAGCCGTGCGGGTATGTGATCCACTTTAAAAACGGATTAAAGATTTACCACGCAGGAGATACCAATGTTTTTGGTGACATGGAGATCATCCACGAACTCTACCAACCGGATTTGGTGATGCTGCCCATTGGGGATGTGTTCACCATGGGTCCGCGTGAAGCCGGCTACGCCTGCAAGCTGCTCAAGCCCAAGGCAGTGATCCCCATGCATTTTGGTACTTTCCCTCTGCTGACCGGCACACCGGAGGAAATGGAACGCCGTGTAAAGGATATGGGCATTGAACTGCACACCATGAAACCCGGCGAGACTCTTTCCTGATGGGCGTCGAAGGCATTGTCAATCCTGCGGTGGAGCAATATATGGCTTCGCTCCTGCCGGAGCGCGATCCTGTTCTCATGGAGATGGAGGAGCAGGCGGCGCAGCGCGATATTTCCATTGTCGGTCCTGCCGTGGCGCGGGTGCTCTACCAGTACGCGCGACTGATCGGCGCCAGAAAGATATTCGAAATGGGATCCGCAATCGGTTACTCAACCATCTGGTGGGCGCGAGCTGCCGGCGAAGGTGGCGAGGTCTTTTATACCGATGGCGATCCGAAGAACGCTGACGAGGCCCGGGGATACTTTCAGCGCGCAGGCGTCTCCGACCGCATTCACTTGGGCGTTGGTGATGCGCTTGAATTGCTCTCCGAGCAGAAACAGCAGTTTGACATCATCTTTAACGACGTAGACAAACAAGACTATCCCCGTGTGCTGCTCATGGCTGCCAGCCGGCTTCGCCCGGGAGGTCTTTTCATTACCGATAATGTCCTCTGGTCGGGCCGCGTGACCCAGCCGGACGCAAATGAAGAAACCACACGGGCGATTCAGGAATTCAACCGGCGTCTCTGGGCTTCAAATCAATTCTTTACCACGATCCTGCCCATCAGGGATGGTGTCGCCGTCGCGGTGAAGAGCTAAAAGAACCTCGGCAGCCCAACCGGGCCGCCGAGGTTTTTCCCATCTAGTGCACCGCCAAAAATCCGTGCGAGACGTTGTCTGAACCCATGTAGGTTCCAACAATCGCCTGGGCATAGTTGATGCTCCATGGCGTTGTGTCCGGGGAATTCGGGAAATGGATCCGCACCGGTCTGAGCGTTTCGTTGCTTTCGCCGGTCTCGGATGACTCAACATGGAATGAGACGAAGCCGAGGCCGGTGACTGCGGCTGCCCTGCCCACCACGTCATCGCGCCCGTTGACGCCGTTCAGCAGGGTATCAACGCCGCTGATGCGCTGGTAGACATCAAGATCGGAACCCGCTTTTTGCCAGGCGTTCTGAAAGTCCTGGCGGAACAAGCTGCCGACGATTACTCCCAGATTGGAAATCCCATTAATCGTTTCGCTTTCACCGCCGACAGTGTGGTTGGTGATGTCGAGCTTGGTGAAGACGCCGTTCTTCCAGATGAAGCCGGTAATTCCGGTGCCCACCACCGTCAACGAGTTGTTTACGCCGCTTGCGCTGGTGAAATTGGAGCCGGTCTGATTGATTTTCTGAAGCGCGCCCGTGTGATGGAGCAGGAATCCATGAATGTTGTTGTCGCTGGTCCTGTAATCGCCCACGACATCCCCGCCGTCATTGACGCCGAGTACTCGCGTGTCAGTGGCGCCGGGAATATCGATCCGGGTGAAAACCTTGTTTTTCAGTTTAAAACCATGAAACCGGCATAGAGTGGAACCGAATTGGCAGTTCGCAATGCCGATGTTGAAGAACCCGACAATCTCCCCGAAGTTGTTGATGCCGTGCGCCTCAGTGGAGGCGGCGCCGGGAAAGTTGATGGCGGCATAATGGTACGTTGACGAATTAATTTGGCTGAAACCTGTACTCGCGAATGCGAGACACACCACCACAGCTTGTATTCTCCTTCGATTCACACTGGGCCTCCTGAACAGGTAATTCTTAGGGGAGCAGTATTCAATTCCGATGCTGCTGCTTAAACGCCTGTGGCCCAGTTTGGGACGAGTCAAAGATAAGTTTTTGCCTTAATCCACGGCTAGGCGCGATAAACCGGGCCGCTTCCCTTTCGGAAGCGGCCCGGTTCACGTGCATGCAGGGATGTAACGAGAGATTATGCTGCTCTGGCGCCATCAGCCCAGGGATCAAGAACCACCTTGGTGCAATGGTCTTGCTTGTCGCGGAATATCTTGTACATTTTGGGTGCATCATCAATTGGCACGCGGTGGCTTACCACAAAGCTGGGATCAATTTCGCCGCGTTCAATGCGCTCCAGCAGCGGCTTCATGTACTTCATCATGTGGGTCTGTCCCGTTTTCATGGTAATGGCTTTATTCATGTACTGTCCGATTGGGAAATTGTCCACAAATCCCCCATAGACACCGGCCACTGAGACTGTTCCGCCCTTGCGGCAGGACATAATGCACTCACGCAATACGCCGGGGCGATCAGGTTCGATTTTCAGGGCTTGCTTGGTCCGGTCGATCAGGTACGTTGGACCGGTGTAGTGGGCTTCCATGCCGACCGCGTCAATACAAGAGTCGGGGCCAATGTTGCCAGTCATCTCTTTCAGCCGGTCAAGAACGCTGTCTACCTCTGTGTAGTTGATGATCTCCGCTCCAGCCTGCTGCGCCTGGCGAAGGCGATAATCAAAGCGGTCAATGGCGATCACTCGTTCCGCCCCCAGCAGAAAGGCACTGCGGATGGCAAACTGGCCCACGGGGCCGCATCCCCAGATAGCAACCGTATCGCCTGGACGAATGTTGGCGTTCTCCGCTCCCATGTAACCGGTAGGGAAAATATCAGAGAGGAACAGTACTTGTTCATCCGGTAGGCCATTCGGCAGTTTCAACGGGCCCACGTCAGCAAAGGGAACTCGCGCGTACTGCGCCTGTCCTCCCGCGTACCCTCCCAGCATGTGGGTGTAGCCAAACAGTCCCGAAGGTGAGTAGCCCATCAACTTCTCTGCCATCCAGTAGTTCGGATTGGAATTTTCACAGCAGGACCAAAGCTGCTGTTGACAAAAGAAGCAGTTGCCGCAAGCGATGGTAAATGGGACTACAACGCGGTCTCCCGCCTTCAGTTTCTCCGGCTTGATCCCGCCTCCCACTTCAACCACTTCTCCCATGAACTCGTGGCCCATGATGTCGCCCTGTTCCATAGTGGGCATCAAGCCGTCATAGAGGTGGAGGTCAGACCCGCAAATGCATGTACTGGTAATGCGCACGATGGCATCGCGCGGGTTGAGAATCTTTGGATCGGGAACGGTTTCCACACTCATCTTCTCTGTGCCCATCCAGCAAACTGCCTTCATGCCAACCTCCTGTTCGTTTCCAACACTTCACGCATGCTTGCATCGCGCCGAATCGGCTGGTCAGGATTCAGAGCCCGGGCAGCGCCTACAAGGCGAGAGCGTGGACCATGTGACTGTCCTTCCACGGTCGGGACTTCTCCGGCCTCAAGCAGAGCTTTGAAGCGACGGAGGTCCTGCCGCATCAGGAAAGCGGGATCCTTTCCCAGCAGTCTGGCGAAAGCCCTGCCGATTTTGCCCGCTGGTGGTGAATAAATGACATTCGCTGAGACAAACGTCCCGCGATGCCCCGGCGCCTGCCGAAACTCGACGTACCCATCAACATTAATGTCTGAGCCAGGAAGTGAACGCCAGGAAATCAGTTCCCCTGTTGTTTCAGCAACGATCTCTGCGTCCCAATGAATGTGCGACCCCATGGGGCCGATTGCCACCCAGCGCGAGCGGCGGTCGCCAACCGTGGTGACGCTGTCCAGGTGGCGCATAAATAGAGGTAGATTTTCCAGGTTGCGCCAAAAATCAAATGCCTGTTGCGGTGAGCAGTTGACCTGCATGGTGCTGCTGGCAACCAGGTGGGAGGGTGAGGTCTTAAGACGCGAACCGGCAATGGCCAGCACCCCTCCTCCAGCCGCCAGCGCGAGACCTGCTTTTGAACGACGCGTAAGACCAATAATTGCGAGCGCGCTTCCCGCTGCCAGCGCAGTCCAGCGTGGAGCCTCAGCTGGCAATCGTGAGCGGGTGCCCGCGGCATTCCTGGAACGAATGCGTACGGCTTCTGCCATGATCAATCCTTCCTTATTTTTTTGAAGTCTTGCGATTCAAGAGATAACTGGTGGGATGCTGTGAGGATTGGCTGGGTGTCCTCAGAGACTGCTTTTTCGGGTGTTGTTGCTGACGCCCTCACAGCGGAAATGCTGCCGGAGTGCACCGGAGAATAACGTTGCATTCGGATGGCGAGAAATGGTTTATGCGGAGCTGGACCGCTACTCTCCGGAAACGGTAACCACCACCGTACGCTGGCGTGCGCGAACATCGCATTCCAGATGAAAAATCTGCTGCCATGTCCCAAGCACCGGTTTGCCTCCTGAAACCGGAACTGTAAGTGACGGCCCAAGCATGGTGGCCTGCAAGTGCGAGTGACCGTTGCCATCATGCCATGCCAGTTCATGACCGTAGCTGCGGCTTGGTGGAATGAGTTTGTCCAGAATTTGCGGCAAGTCATGTTGCAGTCCCGGCTCAAATTCGATTGTCCCGATGGCTGCTGTGCTCCCGACGTTGAACACGTTGGCCGTTCCGGTACGTATTCCTGAACTGGCCACGGCAGCAAACACCTTGCCCGTGAGGTCATGCATATCACCATGGCCATTTGTGTGCAATGAGATCTGCTCTTGATGCACCATGGAAACATCTTAGCCGCTGAGCGGTCTCTATGGCTTCTTGATTCAAAGGATGAAAAACTTAGCGTGTGGACGGCTGTGAGTTGAGAACAATGCCCTCTGCGCATTGTCCTCTGCCTTTTTCTTCCAGCGAGCGGAAAACTTGCGTGCCAGCACTGGCTCCGCCGCTTCAGATTTCGAATTGATGCTGATGGGCCACAAATCCACATCGAGCCTCAGCCAGCAAAGACAGACTTTTTAATCACATCCCATACCGGTCCGCAGCGGTGTTGCCACCTGTATTTCACGCGCCTCAAACGTTTTCATGAAGACCAGTTCCAGCGGAATGCCCCAGCCAATGGTGTCTCCGGGATTCAGATGATGATGTAATTTTCGGGCCGTTCCTTCTGGTCCAGATCCCTTCTAAGTGTATCCGGCTTGTGGTTGTGAACACCGTTGGCGGGAGAAACGGGATGAGACAGCACCCAAAGCGGCTCGCCACCGTTGGGCGAGGTGAAAAGATACTCAGTATCGGCCCGGAGGCGCACGACGCAGCAGGATAAGATTCTCCGAACTGCCATTCTCGGCCACCACGTTTACCGCGAGACGGACTTTTACTGCGTTGTCATCTTCCACAATCCGCCTGCTGGTAACGGTCTCGGAAACCCTAGGCGCCGAACTGCTCTCTGTTTTTACAGATAGGCTGGCATTCTCATTCTTCTGAGCCCATGGGGGTAGCTAACAGATAAGAGGGAGAAGCAAACAGTTTAGTGCAGACCGTGCGGCAATTCAGGCGTGCCGGGCAAAGTTTAGCCGGGCGACGTTGTTGAAGCAATTAATCCTGATCCGCTTTAGCTTGGGGACGCCGCAGCAAACTGCTGAACCTCTGCGCGAAGGCTTTCGAGCAAAGCCTCTTCACAGGTGGTCTGGATCACTGAGCGGTAATGTTCTCCCAGGAAGACGCGCAACTTTGCCGTGTCCATGGTGCTGGAGCCCAGGAGATAGGGAAGAGCTTCAGGAGGGATGTCTGAAACACCCAGATCCCAAAGCAACTTTAGCGCCTTCCTGCATATGGCGCGTCCGGGCACGTGTTTAATCTCTATATTGGCGATCTCTATGCAGCGCCGTAGTGAGAGAGAATCGCCGCGCCCTGCCACATTCAGGATGGTGAGCGCAGGATCGGTTTGTTTGCGCGTCAGGATATGCGCGATCAGCCGCGCCATGTCATCCACATGCACAAACTGAAAGCGATGCTCCAGATAGTTTCCACGCGAAGGAAGCCAGAGCGGCAATCTGGAACCTTTGCGACGCAGCCGTTCCGCCAGTCGTCCTTTGCCGGCGGGCACTCCGCGCAGCACTCCCAGCTGATAGTTCTGTACACTTGCTCCGGCATACACGTGCGACCGCAGAAGGTAAGTCTTGCACTTGCCCAAGCCTTTGGCACGCGCCTGCACGGTTTCATCCGCTTCCTGCTGTTGCAGCGCATAAGGCAGGCTCTGCGCGTTGAGCGGTGCATCTTCGGTCACGGTCTTGTCCAGTTCAGGACCATAAACCATGGCGCTGCTGGGAAAGATAAATTTATCAATGCCACCCACCATCCGATTGTGTTCAGCGATTGCTTCAATCACTCGACTGGTGCCGGCCACGTTCACCATCCACATCTGGCGCGGGCTCAGTACGCCACTCCGCAGTGGATCGAGGATGAACGCGAGGTGCACGATTGCTTCCGGACGGTAGGCGCGTATCAGGTCCAGCAACTGGTCACAGGAGCGCTCCTCTCCCAGGTCCATTTTCTCGAAGCGAAACATTGCGCCCACATTCGCGGGCTCGCGTATGTCTGCTCCAATGACCTGAAACTCGTCCAGGTTTTCGAGCAGACGCAGCCCCAGATTTCCTGCGATGCCGGTGATCAGAACTGTCGGTTTGCCTGCCATGGGTCGGGTATGCGGCTCTTAGTCCAATGATATGTGAGAGGGTGAGGCAAGACATCGTAGCACAAACAGGGAAGGCAAAAACTAAGGTATGTAGCTGGTGGCGAGCACTTTCACAAAAACGGGAATGCAGATCTGCAGATCCCTCATGGGCGGGTCGCTGCGGCCCTGAGTCTACTCAGCCGAAACGCTGAGGATCCAGGGCCGCAGAAAGCATTACCTTTTCTCGCCGGGGGGAGTCGGTGGCGTTGCTGGGCCAAAGTACGTATCGTTGTAGTCGGCTTTTACAGATGAGGTGATTCCTTTCAGTGTCTCTTCCATCTTCTGCCGGTGCAATGTGCGAACGACCTCGTCTTTCACCTTGTCCGGCGTAAGCGACTCTTTTTTCTCCACCTTGTAAATGATGACTGCGGTCGGCTGGTCGTCTTTGTACACGCCTCCTTGTGGCAGATCAAAGATTGCCTTGTCCGTGGCCGCGGGCAGCGCGCCTTTGCGCACCGGACCTATCTGAGTGCTGGGTGGAGTGGTGGAGAGGCCCAGTTTGCTGTACGCGTCCTTTTCCAGAGTGTCCATGTCCTCGCTCTTCTGGGCGCGCTGCTGCATCTGGTTGCCGATATCCTCAGCTTTTTTGGCGAAATCAGCTTTTTCAGCGTCGGTCGCCTTAGGTTTGGCCGCATCCGCCTTTGGGATATACAACCGCCGCAGCGTGACACTTTCAAACTCGTTCTTGTGCTGGTTGTAATAGCCGTCTATTTCGGATTGGGGTATGTCCTTGTACTTTTCATCGAGCTGCCGCTGGTAGGCTTCAGCCAACCCGCGCAGCCGAAGCAGCGCGAATTCCGGGCTCTTTTCCACGCCTGCTTTCTCTGCGGCATCGGCAATCGCAAGCAACTCCACGTAACGCTGGGCCAGCGTGCGGCGCATCTGCGGCGTGTGCGGCTGGTTAGGAGGGATTACCAGATTCAATAGAGTGTCAAACTCCTTTTTGCTGACATGAGTGACGCACGCACTCTGGGCAGTCGCTCCTTTGGCCCCGGTATGAGGTCCGCAAGCACCGTGAACGGTGATAACTGTGGCAGTGGCCGGAAGCGCGCTTTCGCCGGGTGTAGCTGGCTTCTTTGCCTCTTTCGATTCTGACGGCTTTGCCGCAGACGAGGCTGGCTGTGTCGACTTGGAGGTACTCTGTGCCGACGGAGTCGGACTGGCCGTTTGCGCCACGGCGGTTCCGGCTGCGAGCAGCCCTATCATGGCAAGTTTCAACATGCTTGAAATCCTTTCTTCATCAGTAGCTTGAATGCAAAACATCAGGTAAGAAGTTTGCATAAATCGTAGCACGAGGAGGGATACCGCTTATGGCTGGTTGAGAAAATCCTCCAGCACTTGCAGGTACCTGTCCGGTTCTTCATAAGAAGGAAGGTGTCCGCTGTGCTCAAAAAAGACCACCTTCGCACCGGGAATGGCTTGCTTGAGCCGCCAGGCCGTAAGCGGAGCCACGTTCATATCATAACGGCCGTTGATCACCAGAGTGGGGAAGTTGAATCCTGCAAGCTTGGATGTAAGGTCTAGATTTTCCGTGGCTTTAGACACAGCTTCTGCAACCGCCGGTTCAAATCCCAGATCACCCATTCGGCTCATGTAGGCGTCGCGCTTCTCCGGCGAATAGAAAATCATGCGGAAGTGGTTGCGCAGGCTGGCTCGCGCCGCTGCATTCGTCTCAGGTCCCAGCTTCTGCATTTCCTTTTCATCTTCTTCATGGATGTCCGGGAAGGTCTCAGGAAGCAGATGCACAATGCTTTTCCACGATGGTCCGGGCGAATCAGACAGCATGAGCCTGGCGACATGTTGCGGATAAGCGGCGGCATACGCCATGACTACCAACCCGCCGTAGGAATCGCCAAGTAGGGCAAATTTTTCAATGCCTAGAGCTTTCCGCACAGCTTCCAAGTCCGCCACCTGCGCGTCCATTGTTTCCGAAAGTACTGCTGATGGTTGCGGCGGCTTGGATGATCCGGTGCCTCGCTGGTCATAGAAGATCACCATGCGATCTTTGGCAACTCGGTCCCAGAGATCGTTTTGCACCATATACGCATGCGTCAATCCCGGTCCGCCATTTACGGCGATGATGGGAAGCGCAGTTCCGCGGCTGCCTAACGTCTGGTAGGCGATGTCCACTTGCCCGCTATGCGCGATGCCTTTGGCATGTGCGACTGTTTGTCCGTACAGAGCCGTACTGAACACAGCCAGCGAGCATATCGCCAAAAATTTCATACCGAATACTGTATCAGTTCACATCGAGAGTGGGACCAATGGGGTTTGAAGGTGCGAAAAAGCAAAGTCTGGATGGGCGTGAGTTCTGTAAATGGACGTCTTAAGGCAAGTAAGAACGGCTGCTCAGAAAAATGTTTAAGGGCCAGAGCTTCCGGGTCCCTGGCCCTTAATAGCAGTCGACGGATGAGCCTGCTTCTGTAGTAGTAGAGTGGCAGAGTTCACTTTTGATATAGCTCACTTAAGAAATTTTGTGGCTGCGAGTTCTTCAGCACCTCATCTCTTAACGGCTTCGGTTTTCTCGGCTCAGAGCGAGCACCTGGCCAGAAACGCCCTGGTAGTCACTGTCCCGCTGGAGTTGGGAAAGTTCGCGAACCCAGTGACAACATTGAATCCGTTGATGCCGAAGACCTCAACGTCTCTCGCTCCGGGCACCACCACATCCTGAAACGCGCCGTTCTTTAGAATGAAGCTTTGCACGCCATGGCCGGCATTAAAAGTTCCAACCATCACTCCGGCATTGTTGATGTCATTCACCATCGTGCTGCTCGATCCCGGAAACACCACGTCATGAAAAGCTCCAGTGCTTAGCACAAACCCGTGTGGATTGGTCCCCACCTGATGCCACCCAACGATGATGCCGCTATCATTGATGCTCGTGGGATTGGTTGCGGTGGTTCCAAACTGCACGTCATGGAAAGTTCCGTTCTTCCACACAAAGCCGATAAAGGGCAGGGTACGCGGGGGCTTGGGTACCCGAGTGCCGACCAGCGACCCGAAACTGTTGATGCCAAAAAGGTTGGTCAACTCAGCACCGGGATAGTCAAACGTGGCGGTCTGACTTCCCGAGCTTATAAATCCGTGGAACGTAGTGAGACTGTTATCTTCGTAACGCCCAACCACCACACCGGATGCGTTGCGTTTGGACGCAACAAGGTCTGTGTCAGTGTTCAAGCCGGCAATCTTGCAGCAGCTGCCGAACGAGCCATTGGAGAAGCGAAGAAAGGCGCGCGAACCGATTTCCGGATGCGCGGGATTTTGGTGGAAGCCTACGATGTTTCCAAAACGGTTGATCCCCTGCGGGAAAAGAGTATCGCCCGCAGTGGGTGATTTGAAGAACGTGATCGTACAGGAAGCCGGAGTTTGGGCAAATGTGGACGATGCAACGAGCAGAAGGGAAATCCCTGCCGCAAGAAGTTTCAGCAGATCTTTCATGAAGGCTAATCCTCGAAGCGAGGGGGAACAACTCTCGTTGCGGTGTGTGATGCAGAGCTGCAGCAGGTGGGTTGGGCGGCTCTTCATCAGGGGTTTGAAACACCGGCAGTTTAGAAATTTCTTAGAGCGCAAAAGATTAGGCAAACCTAACCAGGGCGAGCTACGAATCCTTCTTCTTTTTCGGTTTCATCATTTCCCACATCTCGGGAGTCATCAGATCGCCCAGATGGCTGAACTCCGCAGCACCTTTGAGCCATTCGCCACCGTCCATCGTGATCTGCTCGCCGTTGATGTAGCCGCTGTGATCGCTTACTAGGAAAGCGGCCAAGTCAGCGAGTTCTTCATGAGTGCCGAAGCGGCCTAGCGGGTTGCGCTTCTTTGCCAGCTCTTCCAGAGACTTCACCGGCATCAGCCGGGAAAATGCTCCTTCTGTGGGAATCGGTCCAGGAGCAATCGCGTTAAAGCGAATGCCGCGCGGGCCCCACTCCACAGCGAGGCTGCGCGTGAGGTTGAGGACTCCGGCCTTGGCTACGGCGGAGGGGACAACGTAAGGCGAGCCGCTCTCGGCATACACAGTGGTGATATTGAGGACGTTGGCGTGGTGTCCGGCCTGAAGCCAGCGCTTGGCGCAGGCCATAGTGCAGTGGATGGTTCCCATCAGAACGATTCCAATCACAGCTTCAAACGCCCCAATGGAGAGATCTTCCGTGCGCGAAATAAAGTTGCCGGCTGCGTTGTTGACCAGCACATCAAGAGGCCCATCTTTCCAGAAGTCAGTGATCATCGCTTCCACGCGCTCTTTATCCCGCACATCACAGGAGAACATCTTGACTTGTGCGCCTGGCCTAACTGCCCTCAGTTCGTCAGCAGCCTGTTTCAGAACGTCTTCACGGCGACCACAAATGTAGAGCGATGCGCCGAGTTCCACAAAGCGCTTGCCCATACTTTTGCCCAGACCGGTAGCGCCACCGGTAACGAGGATACGTTTGCCTGCGAGTAGGTCGATTTGAAACATGGGAAGGATTGTACTTGAGTCTCAACTGTTAGCGGATTCGCACCAGCGGCAGGTCCCGCTCCGCCGCCCACTGCTCCCATTCGCTGGCGCTGCGCTCGCGAAACGCTCGTTCAAATGCAACGTGGTCCGGCTGGCCCATTTTGAGTTCGCTCACGAGCCGCTGCGCGAAATGCAATTCCAGGGCGGCAATTGCCACCCAGCCTTCGCTCGCCTGATAAACGCCGTAGAACGGCGAACCCCCGCCAAGAATGCCGCCGCGATTTGTCAGTCCTGCTTTCACGGGTGCGCTCAACTCGTCGGCGCAGTCGTAAAGGGAAATCATCGCGCAGCCGGCTTCTCCCGTGCGGGCAAAATTTAGCAATAGGGCCAGTGCCTGGCTGACGCAGCGCTCGGCGCCGGCCAGGTCAACAAAAAGCGTTGACGGTAGCTCCGGCGGCGTGACCAATCCTGTTTCGGCCAGGTAAGTAAGATCGTGCCCGCTCTTTTCCTCCTGCGGCGGCGGATAACCGACGATCCCTGTAAAACACAGGCGCGGGAAGCGCCCATGCAAGTTTTGCCAGTCCAGCCCAAGCCGCGCCAGCGCCGAAGGACGATAGGAGACGAGCAACAAGTCAGCATGGCTGAGCAGCGAATCAAGTTGCGTGTGGCCATCTGCAGTTTTGAGATCAAGGGTGACAATCGTCTGGTCCCTTGAGAGTGAGTCATACCAGGAGCGCGCGAACGTCTTGAGCGGATCTCCTGTTGGCGGTTCCACTTTGGTGACGGTTGCTCCCAGACGCGCCAGTCGAGACGCAGCCACGGGGCCGGGCGTGTTGATGCTAAGACTCACTATGTTAATGCCGCGCAGGAGTTCGGAGTTTTCAGGCATGAGAAGCGAAGCATAGGGCAGAGTCAACGGTCAGTGCAACGGCTGATTTGACGTGCTGTGCGCATGAACTGAGCCAATCATTGTTATCAGCGTTCGCCAGCGGCAGGGTTTTCCGCTCATGTTAAAATCCGCAGCGCTCATCAGGAGAAGAGATTCATGCTGCGCAAACTTACCTTTGTGCTTGCCATACTCACCATTACCGCCGCTGCAACCGAGCGCCAGAATAATGCCGATTATCGCGCCCGCCGCCAGGCCATGGCGAAAGTCATGACCGCCGACCATGGCTCACTGATCCTATTTGCACCCGTGGAAGCGGAAGGGCAGAACGATCTTTACGGCTTTCGCCAGGAGAATAATTTTTATTACCTCACCGGCTGGCCGGAGCCGGGAGCGGGCATCCTCATCACTTCAGACCCATACCGGGAGATCCTCTTTTTGCCTGAACACAACGCCACACAGGAAAAGTGGACCGGTCCCAAGCTGGGGCCTGAAAATCCTGATGCGTCCAAGCTTACGGGTTTTGACAAAGTGGAGAGCCTGGACAAAATGCACGATGAGTTGCTGAAAGTTCTGCCACAGCCGCGAGCCATCGTTTACGCCGATCTCGGCAGCAACGGGCAGAGCACAGCTTCCACCGGGCCCATGGAGTGGCTGCGCCGGAGCAACTCTTTTCCCAACTACATCAGCTTTCGTGACGCGGCTCCGCTATTTGCCCGCTTGCGGATGATCAAAGACGCAGGAGAGGTTGAGTTCATCCGTCGCGCCACCACTGCCTCCATGGCGGCCCACAAAGCGGCGCTGAAAGCCATACATCCCGGCGTCTCCGAGCGCGAGATTTCCGCTCTGATGCAATATGAGTTTGGCAAACGAGGGTGCGAGCGCCCCGCTTATGCGCCGATTATCGGCTCGGGTTTTTACTCCACTGTGCTGCACTACTCTGACGATTCGCAGATTATGAAGGATGGCGGCCTGGTGGTGATGGACGTTGGGGGTGAATATTCCATGTACGCCACTGACATCACTCGCACAGCGCCGGTCAACGGCAAGTTCACGGCTCGCCAGCGTGAAATCTATAACATTGTTCTTGGCGCACAAGAGGCAGCCATCCACGCGTTTGAGCTCGACAAGTCCAAGCTCACCGGCAATAGTCCTGAATCGCTATATAGGGTCGCCAAAGATTACATCGATTCACATGGCAAAGATATTCACGGCCAGCCGCTGGGCAAGTATTTCATCCACGGGCTTGGGCATCACGTTGGGTTGAGCGTGCATGACGCAAGCGATCCCACAGCGCCGCTTACCAAAGGGATGGTGTTTACGCTCGAGCCGGGCATCTACATCCCTGAAGAAAAGCTTGGCGTCCGCATTGAAGACATGTTTTATGTCGATCAGGATGGCAAGCTGGTGATGCTCACCCACGGCCTGCCACGGACCACCGATGAAGTGGAACAAGCCATGAAGAAGTAAGGGCTGGAGCCGGTCGGCCCTAGTCTAAAGAACACTGGTTCGCGCTAAGATTCAGCCGTCCTTGCTGCCACTGATCTAGACCGCTTTCTTCCGCAATTCCCAACGCGCCCACCGCGACCTGAGCAACTACGCGCGCATTTTCCGGCCCGAACTCTTTTTCCACGAAGGTGGCGCTGCTGATTCAATGCGCAGACCCGGACCAGGCTCTGAACCCGCTGGAAAGACTCACGGGCGCAGACAACGGGCCACTGATAAGCTTGTTCGACAAGAATCGGGTACTGCTCCATTATGTGTTGCCCCTGTTCGGGCAAAGTTACTGGCTGGGCGAATTCCGTCGGATACTCAAACACTAAGGTCGAATTAACGCTTCTCGGACGTGCTCAATTTTTAAATCTTGAGACGAACGCAATCTCACTTCACTGCCACCGCAAGCGTGTCATGGTGTTCGCGAATAAACCGTCGCAGATATGGCCCGATCTGGCTCGGTGCATCAAACCCCGCCGCTTTGGCTGCCGCGTTTTGATCGTTGGCCGGGACGCCAGCGCTCTCAGCGTAGTGTTTCAGATCACGAAACACGCCGATAGTAAAAATGTCCCAGGCTGCACCCTGGTCGCGGACAAAGATGAAATTTTCCGGCTCTTTGATGGCTTTAGCGTAAGTATTTTCCATCTCTCGCTCTTTGAGCAGATCAGGAAATTTGCCAGGAAGGGAGATGAACATCTCCACGTGAAAGAAGCCTCCGTCTGCAAATGCCTTGCGCAGCTCAGCCACGGGGGGTCCGTAAACAAATAGATCTTCCTGCCAGGCAATCTCTTCCGGCAACTGCTTTGCGCTCTTTGCTTCCGCCTTGCTGCGCCTGGCGATGCGATCCCTCTGGTAATAATCAGCGTAGCTTCCCATGGGGTAAAGAATCATCAGGTCCCAGTGGTCACCCTGGCTGTGACGCATCCATAGCGGCAGTTCGTCACCCGCAGCTTTGAGATCGGCAAAGCGCGCTTTATCGAGTTCAATCAGGTCGGTCAACTTGCCGGGAGCAGCTTGTACCAGGCTGGCTTTGTACAGATATTGATTGCTCTCAGCAAGGACAGAGGGGCAGAAAACAGCGAAAATGGTGCACAGCAGGAGTGTGATCTTCGTCATAGGTGGCTTTCCTTCAGCAAGAATAGACTACCGCGTCCTTGCACTGAGGTTCGGCAAAAGGGCCAATTGCGCCAGCGCAGCAGCGGATGGTACCTTAAGAAGTTTGCAATGTGAACGATTTTTGATTCGTGGAGGAATCACGAGATGGCGTCTTCATACAATGGCAACCCCCTCCCGTCAGGGGGGAGCCCTATTACTTTCAGCGACGGCAAACTGCAAATTCCGGATAACCCCATCATCCCTTTCATCGAGGGGGACGGCACAGGTCGAGACATCTGGGCCGCATCGGTCCGCGTGTTTGACGCGGCCGTGGAGAAGGCTTATGGCGGCCAACGGAAGATCCACTGGTATGAAGTTTTCGCCGGGGAAAAGGCATTCACAAAATTCAAGAACTGGCTTCCTGAAGACACCATCAATGCCATTCGTGATCTGCACGTCGCCATCAAGGGGCCGCTCACAACTCCCGTGGGCGGCGGAATTCGTTCACTGAATGTGGCTCTTCGCCAGATTCTGGACCTTTATTCTTGTGTTCGCCCGGTGCGTTATTACCAGGGCGTGCCTTCACCGGTGAAGCACCCGGAGCAGCTCAACGTAGTGATCTTTCGCGAGAACACTGAAGACGTTTACATCGGAATCGAGTGGCAGCAGGGAACACCGGAAGTGAAAAAAGTGATCGACTTCCTCAACAACACCATGCTTGCTGGAACCAAGAAGCGCATTCGGGAAGATTCCGGCGTGAGCATCAAGCCCATCTCCATCACCGGGACCAAGCGGCTGGTGCGCATGGCAATCCAGCATGCGGTCAAGTACAACCGCCGCTCCGTTACTCTGGTGCACAAAGGCAACATCCAGAAGTTTACTGAAGGCGCGTTCCGTGAATGGGGCTATGAAGTGGCGCGTGACGAGTTCCGCGACCTGGTTGTGACGGAGCGCGAAAGCTGGATTCTTGACAACAAAGATAAGAACCCGAACATCACCATTGAAGAGAACGCGGCGCTGGTTGAGCCGGGATTGGAGTATGCGGCTGACAGCTTCAAGCAGGAAGTCTACAACGAAGTCAGGAACTGCCTGAACTCAATCGGCAAATCGCATAGTAGCGGCGCGTGGAAGAAGAAGATCATGATCAACGACCGCATTGCGGATTCGATATTCCAGCAGGTCATCATCCGGCCCGCAGAGTATGACATTCTGGCCACGCCAAACCTGAATGGTGACTATATTTCTGACGCGTGCGCCGCGCAGGTGGGAGGGCTGGGAATTGCTCCCGGCGCCAACATTGGCGACCAGCACGCCATCTTTGAGGCCACACACGGTACGGCGCCGAAGTACGCCGATAAAGACGTTATCAATCCTGGATCCGTGATGCTCTCAGGTGTGATGATGCTGGATTTCATGGGCTGGAATGAAGCCGCAAGACTCATTGAAACGTCTCTTGATGCCACGATCCAGCAGAAATTCGTGACTTACGATTTTGAGCGACTTATGCCGGGCGCGCACAAGGTGAAAACCAGCGAGTTCGCCTCGTACATTGTGGACAACATGGTGGACCGCCGCAAGAAGGCGACAACGCCGGAACCACAGCACGTGTAATTTCTCTTGAAGACGCCTGCTCCACGACTCAAGTTCCTGCGGGCGCCTACGAATTTAAAACGGGACGGAATCGCGCTTGAGCAGTACTGTTCGAGCGCGACCTCAGGTGACCGATGATCATCGCAAACGAGGAAGGGAATTCATGCGTAAGAAGGTAACGATCGTAGGCGCAGGCAACGTAGGCGCCACCGCCGCTCACTGGATTGCTTCAAAAGAACTGGCCAACGTTGTTCTGATCGACGTGCTTGAGGGCATTCCTCAAGGAAAAGGACTCGACCTGCTGGAAGCCATGCCGGTGGAGAAGCGTGACTCCTTCGTGCTCGGCACCAACGACTATGCCGATACGGCGAACTCTGACATCGTCGTCATCACTGCCGGCATCGCGCGCAAACCGGGAATGAGCCGCGACGACCTGCTGAATACCAATTACAAAATCATGCAGGACGTGGTTGGGAAAGTAGTGGCAAACTCGCCAAACTCGATTCTGATTGTGGTTTCCAATCCGCTCGATGCCATGGCCCAGGCGGCTTACAAGCTTAGCAAATTCTCTCGGAATCGCGTGCTGGGGATGGCCGGCGTCCTGGATTCTTCGCGCTTCCGCACCTTTATTGCCCAGGAACTCAACGTGAGCGTGGAGAACGTAACCGCATTCGTGCTGGGCGGCCATGGCGACACTATGGTTCCATTGCCACGCTACTCCACCGTTGCTGGCATTCCGATTACGGAACTCATGTCGAAAGAACGGCTCGATGCAATCGTGCAGCGCACGCGCGACGGCGGCGCCGAAATTGTGAAATACCTCAAGACCGGCAGCGCTTACTACGCGCCATCTGCCTCAGCGACAGAAATGGTTGAGGCCATTCTGAAAGACAAAAAGAAGATCCTGCCGTGCGCGGTTTACCTGCAGGGAGAGTACGGAATTAAAGACTTGTTCGTCGGCGTACCTTGCAAACTGGGCGCGAATGGTCTGGAGCAGATCATTGAAATCAAGCTCACTCCCGAGGAACAGGCCGCGCTCAGGAAGAGTGCGGACGCCGTGACGGAGTTGATAAAGGTGATTGGGATTTAGCAGAGCCCGCTGCAAAGGCTTAAAGGCACGGCCGCATGGTCGTGCCTTTGACATTCCTACCCAATCAGATTATTGATGGCCGGGGGAGATGGCTGTTCTTCTCCTGCGGCGCCAAATCGTTTCAGGTCTTCATCGACCACCGTTCGTAATATTACTGCCAGATTCCACTCCGACACGATTACGACCGTATCGTCCAGATATAACGAAGCATATTGCTCATGGCTCATCATTTGCTGCAGGCCCGAAGGCGTTGCCACCACATATTTCGTCTCCCAGACTTGTTCGCTGCCCGGGTCCTGTGCAACCAGGAACAGATCGTCAACAAAGCTTCTGGGATCTGCGGGCCCGCGCACCAGGTCTGTTTTGCCGAAATAGTAGTTGGTGTAGTAAGGCCGGCTGAATCTCCCTTTATCGTCTTCGGTGACGGGCGGCAAGGTAAAGGGGAATCCCACCTCGGCTCCGGTAAGCACTTCGCTTTGCGGTGACGGCGAGTCTTCGACAGCCTGAACCGGCAGAAGCGGCGCGCCATCGTGCGGGAGCTCTTGCGCGTGCACCTCAGAGGCAGCCGAGAGTAGTCGCCCAACCAGCAGCAACAGCAGAAAAGTGCCAACAAAGATCAGGATCTTGATTGGTTCCAATCAGCTTTCCTCAAGCTACTCGTTCAATGCTCACCGAGTTCAAAGTCACCTGGTTTACCGGGCGGTCCTGGGCCCCGCGCTTTACCTTGGAAATCTTGTCGGCTATATCCTGGCCTTCAATCACTTCTCCAAAAATGGTGTGATTGCCGGTGAGCCAAGGCGTAGGAGCTACAGTAATGAAGAACTGGCTGCCGTTGGTTCCCGGCCCGGCATTCGCCATGGCAAGCTTGCCGGGCTTGTCAAATTTGTAGGGCGAGCCTTTGGTTTCATCCTGGAATTTGTATCCCGGCCCGCCCGTGCCTGTGGCGCTGGGATCGCCGCCCTGGATCATGAAATCCGGGATCACGCGATGAAAAATTGTGCCGTTATAGAGTGGGCCGTCACCACCTTTGCCGCTGACGTTGTCTTTCCAGCTGCGTTTGCCTTCAGCCAGATCAATAAAGTTTTTTGTGGTGATGGGTGCTTCTTTTTCAAAAAGGCGGCAGACGATCTTGCCTTCTGTTGTCTCTAGAATTGCGTATGTTCCTGGCTGGCGGCTCATGAATTCGTTCTCCTGATTATTTCGGTGTTGCACTGGCTTTTGGGGCTGTCTTCTTAGCGCCCGTCTTCTTACTGGCTGCTGGTTTTCCAGCGGCCGCGCCGGCGTGCTGAAGTTCAATATGCGTGATTTTCACCGGATCTGCAGGCTGGCTGTTGCTGTTGGTGCACGGGCCCATCTTGCAGGGCATTCGCGCGATTTTCTTGACTAGCTCTACCGATGGTTCGTCGCACTGACCGAAAATGGTATAGCCGCTGTTCGGCGCTCTTCTGCCTCCCATGCAACCGCCGGGATCAAGGCAGGGATTCAGAAAGGGAATTTCGGTTTCCGTGATGAAGAATTGTGAGCTGTTGGTGTTGGGCCCGCGATTCGCCATGGCCAGGCGACCCGGCTTATCGAACAACAGATCAGGGCGCAGCTCATCGTCAAAGGTAAAGCCGACATCACCTGAGCCCGTCCCAGACGGGTCGCCGCCCTGGATCATGAAATTCGGGATGGTGCGATGAAAAATCACTCCGTCATAGAGTGGTTTCCCGTGCACCTCCTGGCCTGTCTCCGGGTTTTTCCAATCCTTTTTTCCTGTGGCAAGGCCGATGAAGTTTGCCACTGTTTTAGGCGCCTCTGTGGGAAACAGTTCACACTTGAGGTCACCGGCGGTGGTATGAATGATAGCGGTTGGGTTTGCTGCGGTGGTGGCTGCCGACGATTTGGAGGCGCCGGTCTTCTTTGCGCCCTGGGCCAATGCCAGACTGGAACACAGCACCACGAAGGCTAAGCGACGGTACATTCAGTTCTCCTCAACGAGCGTAACGAGCTATTAAAAATGGTGTTCACTCAGAAGTAAAGCCGGTTCCAACGCTCACTCGGCCGGCAATGCGGGTTCATTGATTCCTTGTAACCTTTCTCCCGGGAAGCGGTATTCATCCTTGAAAGGCAAAACAGCAGTTCCCGAAAGCAGCTCATGACCAAGGCAATGTCCGATGAGGAGTTGATGGCGCAGGTGCGTGGTGGTGTGGGCGAAATGCTGGGTACTCTGTTTGAGCGGTATCACGTGGCTCTGTTCAATTTCTTTTACAAGCTTACAGGCCAGCGCGCCATGAGTGAAGACCTGGTACAGGATGTCTTCTTCAGAATCCTGAAATACCGGCAAAGCTACCGTCCGGGAACCGCCTTCCGTGCCTGGATGTACCAGATCGCCCGCAATGCTCGCGTTGACCTGATGCGTCGTCAACATCCTGAGATCAGCTGGGAGCCGGAGATGTCGCCCGCCTTTGTGCCTGAAGATTCTGCACAGCAGGACCAGCAGGCATTCATGTTGCGCGCTGCATTGCTGGAGCTGCCGGAAGAGAAGAGGGAAGTCCTGGTGCTCAGCCGCTTTCAGGACCTCAAATATGACCAGATTGCGGAGATTCTGGACTGTGAAGTTTCAACGGTGAAAGTAAAGGTCCACCGTGCGCTGCACGAACTGCGTGAGATTTTCCAAAAGCTGGAAACAGGCAAGCTTTTGCGCAAGCCGGCACAGAGATCCGGCTTTCGGCCTGGATCGGGGAGTGTGCAATGACGTGCGAAGAAATTGCTGGATTACTGGCTGACTATCTGCAAGGCGGCATGGCTGCTGACGAGACAGCGAGCGTACGCGAACACATTGAGCAGTGCGCCGCATGCCGGGAAGACATTGCCATGTGGCAAAAGCTGGAGGCAGTCCAGGATGAGAAGCCAAGCCCCGAACTCAGCTCGCGATTCAATACCATGCTGGAAAGTTATCAGCAAGGCCGTTGGGAAAAAGCTCAGCTTGCTCGCGAACATGGCAAATTTCTGGATTTGAAGGCAATTGCGGATTGGGCCCGCACTCCAGCACTAAGCCTTGCGTGGGCTGCTGTGCTGGTGGTCTGCAGCTTCTTTGCTGGCCGGTATCTGGATCGCGATCACAGCTCGGCGGAACAGCTCACGCAATTACGCCAGGAACTCAAGAATACGCAACAGCTGATGGTGGTCTCCATGCTTCGTCAGCAATCTGCCAGCGAGCGACTGGAAGGCGTCAGCTTCAGCCGCCGCGAAAGAGAGGCCGATCCCAAAGTGCTGGATGCGCTGCTGCACACGCTGCGCTATGACAACAGTGTCGATGTCCGGCTGGCTGCGCTGGACGTGTTGGGCCGCTACGGCAACCGGCCGGAAGTTCATCAGGGCTTGATTGACGCATTACAAGGACAGCAATCGCCTCTGGTCCAACTCAGCTTGATTGATCTGCTGGTGGAACAGCACAGTCATGGAACGGCAGAGGAGCTAAAGCAGTTTGAGACAAATCCCAAACTGGACCCGTCTGTGCGTAAACGCGTGGAGTGGGGCATTCAACAGCTTAGCTAAGGGAGATCGTGAGAGTAGGAACAATGAAGGTGGAACATGCTTAAAACCAAAGTTTGTTTGCTCATCGTGATAACCGCAGGTCTGGTTCTGCTGCTGGCATGGCAAGCCAAGGCATCAGCAGCAGTGGCCAATGCCGCTGGTTGGCAAAGCGATGATGATGATTCTGGCTCCTCGATGAAGTTGCATGACCAGGAGACCATTCGCAAGACCTTTGCGCTTCCTGCAGCGCACAAAACGCTGGAAGTGGACAACGTGTTCGGATCCATCGTTGTGACGGGCGTTGCGGGTGATCAGGTTCAACTTGTGGTGGAGAAGACGATTCGCGCAGAGTCCGAGGAACGAATGGCTGCGGCAAAAAAAGAAGTGAAACTCGATATCACAGAGCAACCTGACCTGCTGAAGCTCTATGTGGACGGGCCATTTCGCTGCCATTGCGATGACGGATGCGGTGGCTGGCACGGAGATCGCGGCTACTCGGTAAACATGGATTTCACATTGCAAGTTCCGCAGAACGTCGATGTCAAGCTCAGGACCGTCAACTCCGGCCGGGTGCAGGTGAAAGATGTAACCGGAAATTTTTCTGTTCGCAACGTCAACGGCGGGATCGAGATGGCGAACATCGCCGGTTCGGGTCAGGCGCGGACGGTCAATGGCCCGGTGAAAGTTAGCTTTCGGGAAAACCCGCGCGAAAATTCCGATTTCGGCACGGTGAACGGGAACGTTGAACTCAGCTTCGTCCGCGGGCTTGCTGCTGACTTTCGCTTCAAGACGTTCAACGGCAACATCTACAGCGACTTTGAAATGAGCTCTCTTCCGCCTCGTCCAGTGCAGGCGGATCAACACAACGGGCGTTTCCGCTATCGCTCTGACCGCTTCACCGGCGGACGAGTGGGCAGCGGCGGGCCCGAGATCAAAGCAGATAACCTCAATGGAGACATCCGCGTTCTTGAACGCCATGAATAATCTTATGAGCAAGGAAAAAAATCTTTATCGTTTCATACCGGCAATCGTGATTCTCCTGCTGTGCGCTCCGTTGTTGCACAGCCAATCACCAGATCGGGTTCGCGTTCCGCTCACCGATCCCACTCGTCCCGTGCAACTTCGGGCGCACCTTCTCAACGGCAGCATCACAGTTACAGCTGCTGACGTGAAGGAAGTCACCGTGGAAGCTCGCCTCCGCGAAGGCGGACGGAATGACTCCCGCGCAGAAGGCGGCATGCACCGTATTCCCGCGGCAAGCACAGGACTTTCCGTGGACGCAGACAACAACCAGGTGCGTGTGTCCACTGACCAGATCAATCGCGCAGTGGATTTGAACATCACTGTGCCAATCCGCACTTCACTTTCCCTGCAAAGCGTGAATGACGGCAGTATCACCGTAACCGGCGTTGACGGCGAACTTGATGTAGATAACGTGAACGGTCCGGTCACACTCAAGAACATTTCCGGCAGCGCAGTTGCCCACGCCTTGAACAGCAAGGTGCTGGCTACTTTTGTCCGAGTCAATCCGCAGAAGCCCATGGCGTTCAGTTCTCTCAATGGCGATATTGACGTTACCTTCCCGCCGGACCTGAAAGCCACCGTCAGCATGCGCACGGACAACGGCGAGGTCTTCAGTGACTTTGATGTGCAACTTCAAGCCACGGCTCCTCATGAGACCGTGGAAGACAACCGAACTCAAGGCGGAAAGTACCGCGTTAGAGTTGATAAGACCGTCCGTGGAACCATCAACGGCGGAGGCCAGGACATTCAATTCAAAGATTTCAACGGCAACATCTACATCCGCAAAGCTGGAGTAAAGCAGTAATAGTCGATCCGGGGCGCAGATGGGATTTGCTGTGCCAGCAGGCGGGCAGCGGAGCAGATTTCCCCGATGCGCCCCCGGATTCGCTACTTCCTTCTTGCCCGCGCAATTTCCTCCAGCAACGCGCCATCTGCGTTATAGCTCTTCAGTTGATCGCGATAATCGGGCGTAAGGCTGAAATCCACTCCGCGTTCCCGAACCAATTCCATCAGCCGGGAACTGCTCGCATTGTTTGCCAGCTTCAGGCAGATCTCATCGAATGAGAGCGGATCGTCTTCAGGGCTTTCCGCCTGCAATTTTTGCGCCGTCGCTTCCACCTCTCGCATCACCCGCAGAAAGTTGCCGCCCAGAATTTTGTCGATTTGCTCTCGCGTGTAGCCGCGTTGAAAAAGCGCTTCTGTAATTTTGGGCAGATCGGCCACGGAATCGATTCCCTGCGGAGAAGAAGTAATTCCATCAAAGTCTGATCCCAAACCCACATGATCAATCCCGGCCACATGCGCAACGTGATCGATATGATCAATTAGCGACTTCAGCGGAGGCCGCGGAAATTGCGCTGACCACTGTTTCTCGATCGCCGCCGTCTCCTGATAAGTGACCGGGCTTCCATCCGGATGGGGATGCGCCTTCCTGTAAGCCTCCAGCGCAGCGTCGCGTTGTCTCACCTTTTCCGGATCAGACGATGCTTTCCGGTAATTTTCATCGACAAACGCAGAATAGAAATTCACCATCACAACGCCGCCGTTTCGGGCGACAGCCCGCAGCATGTCATCCGTCATATTGCGCGGATGGTTGGTCAGAGCTCGCGAAGAAGAATGCGAAGCAATTACCGGCGCCTGGCTCACCAGTAGCGCCTGATAGAACGTGGCGTCAGACACGTGCGATACATCCACCATCATGCCCAACCGGTTCATCTCCCGCACCACATCGCGGCCAAAGTCAGTCATGCCGTTGTGGTGCTTCACGTTTGGGTCCTGGATGTCACCAGAGGAATCAGCCCAATCGTTGGTATTGGACCAGGTCAGCGTCATATATCGCACGCCCATGCGGTAGAAATCACGCAGCAGGCGCATGTCATTCTCAATGGCGTGCCCGCCTTCAATGCCCATCAGCGCGGCAAATTTTTGCTGCTCCTGGGTTTGCACAATATCGTCCGCCGTGAATGCCATGCTCATCTTGTCCGGATGTCTCGCCGCCTGCTGGTAAACGCTGTCAATCAGGTTCATGGCGCGTAGCGCATAGTGACCTTTGAAACTTGGTTCCACCCAGATAGAAAAGAACTCCGCTCTCAAATTGCCTTTCTGGATCTTTCCCAGGTCAATCTGGCCTTCTGAAACAGGCGTGTTCTCGCCCAGATCAAAATTTTCATCCAGAAAGCGTTGTGGTGTGTCAGCGTGGGTATCAATGATCAGTGCCGACTGATGAATCGATTGTGCGGTATCAGGTTTGGACGCAGGCCGGGCAGCGGTCTTCTGTGAAGGTTTGTGCCGCTGGCGTTTAGATTGTGCGATGGCCGGATTTCCCAAAAGAGCTGCGAAGATCAGAAAGGCAAGTAACTTCATTCACTGGCGATTTTATCAGCCGTTGAATTCGCCTCGCGCCATTCCGTGTAGCGGTCTGAAATCATCACGTGGAAGCAGGCCTGGTGGTGCTCTTCCGCGGCTTCAATCAGGTTCTCATCCCGCAAGTTCTTGAGATAGTCTTCGACCCATTTGTGCTGTGTGCGGGTCAAGCCACGTTTTGCCAGGTCAACTGTGATTCCCGCCAGATGCGACGAACCGCTCTCGCCCATTTCCGGGGCGGCATTGCCGTTGCTGCGACGGAGTTTGTGCTGCTGTTCAATGGTGCGGACTGCCGAATTCACCTGCAGAGGCTGGCGAAATTCCTTGTAGTAGGCCTGGCTCATGTCATTCAGGAACTGAATCACCCATGGCCGCGCATACCGCTTTTCCGGTTTGATGGAAGCGCTTACGTGCAGCGCCCGCGTTTCCTCGATGGGAACCAACTCCTGGGTGCGTTCAAGCTCCAGCAATTGCTGGTCGTCGGCGATGCGGGGTAGCTGCAGGCGGTCAATCTCTTCGTTCTGGCGCAACTGCGAATCGGCGGAGCCCTTCAGGACAGGATTCCACACCACGTGGCGAAAATGCGCGCGGCGATGGTGGTAGCGCGTCTGGTGTACAGCATTGGCTGGAAGCGCTGCCGCGGCAGCGGCAAGCAGCATAATCGACGAAGTTATCAGTCCTGTTTTCTTGGCGCCCATCGGGTTCTGTTCCTGTTTCCAGCTACTTTGCTTGCACTTCTTTGGATGTCAGATTCTAAATCAGTGCTGCCGCGCTACAGCTCAGAGTTTCCCCTGAATTCGCGAAAAACGCTACGCCAAAAGGTGTCAACCATGATGAACTTTGGTAATTAAAGCCCACATTTGACACTTTTTGTCACTTCCACGCAAGAAAGAAATCCGCAACTTGAAAATTGACTGTTGGGAAGCCGCTATCCCCGGAAGAAATCCTTGAACGCCTGCTTCATTACTTCGCGACCGGTATCAGCTATCGCGCTCGTCAATGGAATATCTTTGGGGCAGACCTCTACGCAATTCTGCGCGTATCCGCACTCCTGGATGCCGCCATCGCCCATTAGCGCCCGCAGTCGTTCGTGTTTCAGCGCCGCGCCGGTGGGATGCTCATTGAACAGCTTTACCTGGGCAATGGTTGCCGCGCCCACAAATCCTGTTTGCTCGTTGAATTGCGGGCAGACCTCCATACAGCAGCAGCAGGATATGCAGCGAGAAATTGGATACCGCTCTTCCTGCTCGCTGGGCGGCATGCGCGGTCCCGAGCCCAGGTCGTAGGTTCCGTCCACCGGCACCCATGCCTTAACAGCCTTCAGGTTTTCAAACAGGACGCTGCGGTCAACAGCAAGATCGCGGACGATAGGAAACTTGCTCAACGGCTCAACCGTGATTGGCTGGTCCAGCTTGTCCACGAGCGCAGAACATGCCATACGCGCCTTTCCATTGATCCTCATGGCGCACGAGCCGCAAACTTCTTCCAGGCAGTTTGAATCATAGGCAATGGCGGTAGTGGCTTTGCCGTTGCGGGTCACCGGGTTCAGGGCAATCTCCATCATGGCCGAGATCACATTCATCCCCGGCTTTTTTACCAGCTCAAATTCTTCCCATCGCGATGGAGCTTTCGGGCTCTCCTGCCGCTTGATCTTCAGAACCACCTTTTCTGCCATTATCGTCCCGTCTCCCGCACGGTAAGGAACTTCAACGTTGTCATGATTGCGTTCAAAAATGTAATGCCGGCAAACGCCCAGTACACCCAGTCATGCCGCCGGATGCCCGCCCACGCCAGCACCGCCGCGATAAGGAAAAAGAGAATCGCCGAATTGCGATACCAACGTGGTGATGCGCTTTTGCGTTGCTGTTGTTCCTCAGTCATTCAGCCCTTGCCAGAATAGTGCCTGTATCTGAAATCCCGAATCCCGCAAAGCGGGTGAGGGATCACTATCAGCTTGAATACCGTTCCTGCTCCTGATGTCTGCATCTCGGCTATAGGGCTCCCTCGCTTCGCTCGGGATGTGAAAAACTACTTCGCCATGTCATACCGCCGCGGCCTTGGTGGCAGGAGCGATACATCCACTGGTTCAAATTCAAAGCGCGGTTCATCCACATCCGGAGCGAAATATGCCTTGGTCATCTTCATCCAGTTCTTATCGTCCCGCTCGGGGAAATCCGGTTTGTAATGTGCGCCACGCGATTCGTTTCTCATGGCCGCTCCCTGCGCAATCACGCGTGAAAGTTGCAGCATGTTGTAAAGCTGCCGCGCGAAGACAAATGAGGTATTCGCCCACTGGCTCTTATCACTCAAATTGATGTGGTTGAAGCGCTCCAGCAATTCCACCAGCTTGGCATCCGTTTCCTGCAACGGCTTGTTATAGCGGATCACGGTGCAATTTTTGGTCATGATCTCGCCCAGTTCGCGCCAGATGCGAAACGGGTTCTCTGTGCCACTGGCGCTCAACAGGCTGGCATTGGCTTCTTCCTGGCGTTTCCTCTCTGAGTCGAACACCGTGCTGCTCACACCCTCGGTGGACTTGCTATTGTTCTTTGCATACTGCACGGCTTGCGGCCCGGCAATGAACCCGCCATTGATGCAGGAGACCAGCGAGTTCGCGCCCAGCCGGTTGGCCCCGTGAATACTGAAGTCGCATTCGCCGCAGGCAAAAATTCCCTTGATGTTGGTGGCCTGGTTGTAATCCACCCACAGCCCGCCCATGGTGTAGTGCATGCCGGGGAAAATCTTCATGGGCGTGTCGCGTGGATCATCGCCGACGAACTTTTCGTAGATTTCCAGGATTCCTTCCAGCTTACGGTTGAGCGTGGCACGGTCAATATGCGTCAGGTCAAGATAGACCATGGGCTGCCCATCAATGCCCAGGTCGTGCTCATAAACCACCTTGTGGATGGCGCGCGTAGCCACGTCGCGTGGCACCAGGTTCCCGTATTTGGGATACCACTCTTCCAGGAAGTACCAGCGTTCATTGGCGGGAATGCTTTTGGGATCGCGCTTATCGCCCTTGTTTTTGGCAACCCAGACCCGACCGCCTTCACCGCGGGCCGATTCGGACATCAATCGCAGCTTGTCTTCTCCAGGAATTGACGTGGGATGCACCTGAATGAACTCGCCATTGGCGTAATAACAGCCCTGCTGGTAAAGCGCTGACTGGGCGGATCCCGTGCACACCACTGAGTTGGTGGATTTGCCAAAGATCGCGCCAATTCCCCCCGTCGCCATGATCACCGCATCGGCAGGGAAGGTGCGGACCTCCATGGTCCGCAGATTCATGGCGCAGATGCCCCGGCAGGTCTTTCCACCATCAAGTACCGCGCTCAGAAACTCCCAATGTTCGTATTTCTTCACCCGCCCTTCTGACTCGTAGCGCCGTACCTGCTCATCCAGCGCATAGAGTAGTTGTTGCCCTGTAGTGGCGCCGGCAAAGGCCGTGCGATGGTACAGGGTGCCGCCGAAGCGGCGGAAATCAAGCAGGCCTTCTGGAGTGCGGTTGAACGGCACGCCCATGCGGTCCAGAAGATCAATAATGCCCGGCGCCGCCTCGCACATGGTCTTGACCGGAGGCTGGTGGGACAGAAAGTCGCCGCCATAGACGGTATCGTCAAAGTGCTGCCAGGTTGTGTCGCCTTCGCCTTTCAGGTTCTTGGCCGCGTTGATGCCGCCCTGGGCGCACACCGAATGCGAACGCTTCACCGGCACAATGGAGAACAGGTCGACATTTCCGCCGGCTTCCGCAATCTTGATCACAGCCGACAATCCGGCCAGCCCTCCGCCGACTACGATAATTTTGGGACTCGTTGCTGCCATGGTTTAGGACCTTGAGTTCTCCATTCTCATATTGACTGCCATTAGTGATTGCCGGGTGTAGCTGTGTACATTGTAGAAGTCCAGCCGGGCAGGCGTTCCGGAGTGTTTTTCCACTGCGGGCGGAAGAACGCTGACAAGGTGGCCATTCCCACAGCGATGAACGTAATGGCAATTAGAAGTGATACATAGCGCATCACCCGGCGCGACTTTTCACTCACCGTGATGCCCCACTTGGAGCAGAACAGGTATAGCCCATAAGCGAAGTGCCATGAGGCCGCAATGATGCCGATGGTGTAAAACGCGCCCGCCCAGGGATTCTGCAACTCCATCTGCACTTTGTGGAAAGCTGCCTGATTATTCGTGAGCAGATGGATTCCGCTGAAGCGCATGGTGTACGTGTGCCAGCCCATGTAAATGAATGCGATAGCACCGGTCCATCGTTGCGCCGCGTACATGAAATTGCCCGCCCACGGGTAGTCGGCTACATTCGAATCTCCCCGGAACCAGATGTAAAACCCGTAGAGAGAGTGATAAAGCAGAGGAATGTAGATCCCGAAAACCTCAAGAAAGAGGACAAACGGCAGCCCGCTCAGGAACTTTACCTGGTCGGCATAAGCATACGGGCCGTTCGTGGCGAAGGCGTTGGAAATGAAATGCTCAACCAGAAACGCGCCCACCGGAATGATTCCGCTCAGCGAATGCAACCGCCGCCAGAAAAATGAATGACCTTGGGCTGCCCGCAGCGCCGGCACGCCGCGCCTGATCGGAGAAGCGTCAGCTGCCATCAATATCCACTCCGTTCCTTGTATGAATGCAATGCACAGGCAAACCTTTCATTATGCTGCTCTCAACTTTGCCGAGTCAAACTGTTCACCGATCAATGAGTGGACTTTGCTTTCGCGACAAATTATCTTTGTCGCTCCGGAGAACCTGAATGCCCAACCTTTGCCGCCACTTCGTAACTGTTCTGCTTCCCGTTTTCATGGCGATCCCCGCTCTTCCGCAGTCATCTTTCCCTGACATCAATGACAAGATTCGAACGGAAGAAAAAGACCATTCCCAGATCATGCACACCATGCATTACCTCACGGACGTCTACGGACCGCGCCTTACCGGCTCTCCCAACCAGAAAGCTGCCGCCGAATGGGCCGCCCGGCAGATGACGAAATGGGGCTTCCAGAACGCGCATCTTGAGCCGTGGGACTTCGGACATCCCGGATGGACCAACGAGCGCTCCAGCGGCTATGTGATTTCTCCCATGCATGACCAGCTCACATTCAAAGTCCTGGCATGGACGCCAGGTACCAACGGCACTGTCACAGCACAGGGAATTCAGATTGTTCCTCCGGAGAAGCCAACTAAAGATCAGCTAGCTGCTTACCTGGAACCTTTCAAGGATAAGGTGAAGGGTAAAGTGGTGCTTGTCGGCAGGGGAGATCCGGTGCCTGTGGCGCTTGAGGTGACGCCTCGCCGTCTCGAAGACAAAATGGTGGCGGAGCGTTTTGATCCAAAAAATCCCAACGCGGGATCGTTTGGTCCACAACGCAATTCCTCCGAGAAAAAAGATCCTCCCGGAACTTTGACGCCGAGAGAGATCAATCAGCAGGTTGATGAATTCCTGGTCGCGAACGGCGCATCGCTGCGCGCCAATGACGCTCACATGGCCAACGGCCACATCCGCGCCTTCAACAACAGAACTTACGACTTGGCCAAAGTGGTGCCGACGGTTGTGCTGCGTAATGAAGACTTCGGACGCATCGTTCGCATCCTGGCGGATGGCACTCCGGTGCAGCTCGAGTTCAACATTCAGAATCGCACTTATCCTGAAGGAAAGACTTCCTATAACACCATTGCGGAAATTGCCGGCAAGGACAAAAAAGACGAGATCGTGATGCTCGGCGGTCACCTTGATTCCTGGCATTCCGCTACCGGAGCCACGGACAACGCAATTGGCTGCGCCATCATGATGGAAGCCGCCCGCATTCTTAAAGCTCTTGGTGTTCAACCGCGGCGCACCATTCGTGTTGCGCTCTGGAGCGGGGAAGAAGAGGGACTGCTGGGTTCGCAAGCCTACGTGAAAGATCATTTCGGTGATGCCGAAAATCCCAAGCCTGACTTCTTTAAACTTGATGCCTACTTCAATGTTGATTCAGGCACGGGGCGCGTCCGGGGCGCCAACGTTTTCGGCCCGCCAGAAGCTGCTGATGTCCTCCGCCAGGTGGTGGCGCCGTTCTCTGATCAAGGCGTAGCCGGAGCCATTTCCAACAGGTTCCGCCGCCTCGGCGGGACTGATAGCAGCTCCTTCGCAATGGCAGGACTTCCCGGCGTTGGCTTGGGCCAGGATCCCATCGAGTATTTCTCGGATACGTGGCACACAAACCTTGACACCTACGAACGAATCATTCCGGACGATGTGCAGAAGGACGCCGTCTTGGTGGCGTCGGCAATCTACCAGCTTGCCATGCGCGATGATATGTTGCCGCGCTTTGCCAAAGCCGACATGCCGCCAAAGCCTGAATCAGAAGGGGCTCAAGCAGCATCCTCTCAGCCTGCCACGAACGCGAATGGAAGCAAACAGACGCCAGATGCGTCAGGACAACCTGCAGGTAAGGGCCCAGCGCACAAGAAGTGAGAAGGTGCTCGACTCTTCACATTTTTGCGGCTGAAATATCAAACAACCGTCGCCCGCCGAATCTTGGCTCGTGAGTGGTACTCTATCTGGTTTTCAAGGAGCCCTGATGAATCGCCGCCGCTTTTTGCAGAATGCAGGAATTGCCGCCAGCGTGGCGCTGGCCCAGCCCGGATCTGCTTTTTCCCAGAATCCACCGGAAGCAAAGTTCATTCCCGAGCCCATAGCCAAACTCAAATCGCGCAAGGATGAAGCCAAGCCGATTACCCCGGCAGAGCGCGAACAGCGGCTCGAACGCGCGCGGCAGCTCATTGGCGAAAATAAGCTGGACGCCATCATGATGATCGGCGGCACTTCATTGCTTTACTTCACCGGCATTCACTGGTGGCTCAGTGAGCGGCTGTTCGCCATGGTCCTCCCCGTCAAGGGAAGTCCGTTTTACGTTTGCCCGGCATTTGAAAATGACCGAGCACGCGAGCAGATCGCGCTCGGCATGGGTGACGCCAAGCCTGAAGTCCGCCTCTGGCAGGAAGATGAGAGTCCTTATCAGCGCGTTGCTCAAGGCTTGAAAGATCGCGGCCTCACTACCGGCAAGTTAGGCATGGAAGAGACTGTTCGTTTTGTTTACACCGACGGGGTCGGCAAGGCAGCGCCCACGCTGCAGATTGTCAGCGCCACTCCCGTCACGGCTGGTTGCCGAATGATCAAGAGCGCCCACGAGCTTCAATTGATGAAGCTGGCCAATGAAATAACTCTCGCCGCCTATGAAGCTGCATTTCTTTCCTGCAGGGAAGGAATGACGCAGCACGATTTCGGCGGCTTGGTTGAAATGGCTCACGCACGCCAAGGCTTTCAGGGCAGCGCCAGCATTCAGGTGGGCGAGTATTCCGCCCTGCCACACGGCTCTGCTCAGCCGCAGGTCCTTCGCGAAGGTACCATTCTGCTTATGGACGGCGGCTGCAAGGTTGAAGGCTACGAATCCGATATCAGCCGCACCGTGGTTCTAGGCAAGCCGGACAAGATCGATGACAAAATGAAGAAAGTTTTTGAGATCGTCCACCGTGCGCAATCAGCTGCGCTGGCTACGGCCAAGCCCGGTGTTCAATGCCAGGCTGTTGACGCTGCCGCCCGCAAAGTCATCACCGATGCCGGCTACGGCCCTGATTACAAACACTTCACTCATCGTGTGGGCCACGGCATTGGAATGGACGGACACGAGTGGCCTTACCTGGTCCGCGGCAATTCTCTCCCGCTCGCGCCAAACATGTGCTTCAGTGACGAACCGGGCATCTACATCCGCGGGGAATTCGGGGTCCGCCTCGAAGATGACATGCACATCACCGAAAACGGCGCCGAACTGTTTACGCCGCAAAGCCCGAGCCTGGAGAATCCTTTTGCGAGAGGATAAGCGCCGTCGCGTAGCGCCGTTATCGAACTGACGTCGCGTCGTGTCAAAGATGAGGACTTTAAGTCAGACGCTTGAGCCGCCGCAAATACTGTCCTGGCATCCCGACGTTAAGATAATCGGGGCCGTCAAACAGAAATGGCCGCTGCTGCACGGTGCCCGTGTAGGCACGCATTACGTCTGAAAATACATTGTGACTTATGATGCCTCCGCGCTGGGGATTCTTGCTATCCAGTTGAACCGTATAGGTGCCAAAGTAGGCGTAAGGGGAGGCGGTTGAAAAGGTCTCAATGAGTAAGTCATACGGCACCTTCCAGGGTGAGGACGGACTGAGCCAGCTGGGTTGATTGCTCGAAGCGCCCGTACCGGGGAATGGACCTGCCGGGATGGCCAAGGGCGGATTTTGCGAAATCATCAGACTGAAATGACCACTGCGGTCATACACCCAATACCCGGCGGGAGGATTGCCCCACGGATAGGTTTTCTTGGTCGGGTGTTTCGGATCGTCTCCAATATCCCACGCCTCCACCAAAGCCCAGGTGCCGACGATACTCAGTTCGGCAGGTTTGGTTTTTCCACTCATCGCAAACTTTCCTTTCCGCCACGGCGATTTCCTATCCGGCTTCACTCAACCTTAACCGGATTTCCAAATTGAGCGCCGAGGGTCGTTTGATCATACATCGTGTGGCATGCTGCCAGAAATTACCATCGTGCGGATTAAGTAAATTGGTAACAATCTTTCATGCTGTTGAAATCATTTTCATATATATGCATCTTTAGTTCTGTTTTTGGGAACTCATAAATTCTTTGTTTTACTGATCCAGAACTATTTATATTGACTTGGGACATAGAAGAGGTATGGCTTGCCCCGAATCCAACTACCCAGGAAATTTGAGCTGTCCACTTTCATGGTGCCCTATGCGAGTTGTATGCTTGAGCCTCCATGAAGACAGACTTTTACACTCCTGTCAGCAGCGTAAATCAGGCGCAAATTAAAGGAGCCTTCAAGGATGTCAACACCGGCAATTCAAATCATTCTAAACTCCGACGGAAGCACAACCTTTTCACCCTCATCGCAGAAAGCTTTGTTTGGCGATCTCGTATTCTGGAACAATCAGACCAAGGAAAATCATTGGCCCTGGCCAGCAGATTCTAATTACAACCCACAGGCTATTGGCTGGTTTCCAGCTCCTGTCCCACCGGGTGAGACTTCCGGCGACTATGCAACGCCGCCAGCAGTTCCTTCACCCCCGCCGCAACCCCCTCAAACCATTTATTACTGCTGCAAGCTTCACCCTCAGAGAACCGGCGAAAGAGGGACGATCAAGGTGGTCGCCAGCCTGCCCTAGCGCGAACAATGCGTCGCGGCGCACATCCTCTCAGTGGCTGAGAGTCACGCAATCCTTGAAACCACGTTTTTACAGCGATAGCGAAGGAAGGTTCGATGAAAGACCAGAATGGATGCACTACCTTGGCATTAAAGTCCCAGGGCGCAAATCTTGAGCAGGCTTGTGGCCGCCGCAAGATGTTGTGGCGCTCGATATGCGTGTTTATCGTCATCATGGCCATGGCCGATGTTTTACTGGCGCAGAACCCGCAGACGCCCCCTACTGGCACACGCCAGCCCGGATCAAGAAGAGGGCGAGCTGCGCGCGCGACCGCGCTAGCGCAACCAAATGCACAGCCCGAGTGCACGGGAGTGGGAACAAGCCTGGTTCAAATTCCTGAAATCAAGCACTCGAATGGAACTCTGCAAGCGGTAATCATCAGCGCAGACCAATCAAGAAACCTGTGGCCAATTAGTGGTGCCCCACCTTGCAATGCGACTACCATGCGCTATTACTGGGGGTACCCACAAAATGCCAAAGAGGGTTCCGGTTGGTGGGCGAACTGGCTCAAGGCAAACTCAATCGGCGCGCAGGAGCCCATCCCGGGACCAACGCTTCGGGCGCGCGTAGGTGATCAGATACAAATTCTGTTTCTGAACCAGATCAATCCCCTGGATTTTTCCAACTCTCAAGACCTTGCCCAGTGTGACATTAGTTCAAATGGCTATCCGGGATCAGACACCTTTCCTGACTGCATACATTCATCCACTACCACCAATATCCATTTCCACGGTACTCACACCACTCCCAGCACTACCGGGGACAATGTTCTGTTGCAGATCCTTGCAAACCCGAATGGAAAGACACAGGCGACGCCGCCGATTGCGGGCTTTTTCACATGGTGCGCAAAAGACGGTACTCCATCGAACTGGCCGCCATTCTCTTCATCCAACTGGTTAGGACAGCTCGCAACATTACAGATGGGAACTCCGAAAACCGGAAAAGGGCTGATAGGAAAATACGACACCGCTCACAAAACCCCATATTCACTGTGGCAAAGCAACAAAAGAGTGATCCAGGCGAATGGCTGGCCGCAGTACTACTATGGCGCTTTTCCGTATTGCTTCAAGCTGCCAGACTATAACAAAGGCGGCGTCAAGATGGGCCAGGCCCCAGGCACGCACTGGTATCACGCGCACAAGCACGGCTCAACCAACATCAACGTTGCCAACGGAATGACCGGCGCTCTGATCATTGAGGGTAGCTATGACGATTGGCTGAACAACTTTTACGGCCAGACCAAGCAGAAGAACAACCTGCAACAGCAAGTCATGGTCATCCAGCAGTTAAGCGTTTCATCCAATCTTAAGAAAAACGTGGTTCCTCCTAATTTTCCCGGGCCAGCGGCCCTTTCCGTCAATGGACGGCTCACTCCTGTAGTAACCATGCAGCCGGGCCAGGTCCAGTTGTGGCGCATCGTGAATTCGGCTTCGCGCGACCTGGTCACGTTGTGTCCGCCGGCGGGCGCTAATTGGCAGCAGATCGCTCAGGATGGTGTTCAACTCGCATTCCAAAACGTCCGAACCAATCAGCCGGTGAGCCTGGCTGCCGGGAATAGGGCTGATTTACTGATACAGGCGCCCTCCTCAAGCAGCACCACGAATATTCCTGTGAATGTTTTTAGTGGCGCCCTTGCGCCGCCCGCTTCCCCTGCTGCGAACTGTACCGCAGGTAGCGATCCCGCGGGCGACATCTACGGTGCGTTGTTGAATATAAATGTGACAGGCACCGCAATTTCCCCTGCGCAGCCGCTGCTGACCGCGGCCAACTATAGCGCGTACTGGGTCGCAAGCACACGGGAAGCTGCCGGCGCCGTGATCATGCCGCTGGCCAACAATCCCGGAGCATACTTTTTCACCGCCACCGCCGCCGGCGCTACCGGCAACACAAGCCCGCTCTTCCAGAACGCACAGACTCAGGGTGCAACCATCACAGATGGCAGTGTCACATGGAGGAACATCGGTCCCAAGTTCAGTCCCAAGTTGCCCGGACTAATGCCGATCCCGCGCTTCCTTGCCGATATTCAACCCAACGAGGTCCGTGTTCATCGCGAAGTGGTGTTCAATAGCGTCCCGAATTCCACTACAGCGGCTCCCACTTCAGCGCCCCCGCCAGTTGTTACCAATCCAAACCCGCCGCCGGATTTGACGCCGGGAACGGCGAAAAAATTTCCGCCTACCAACAGCCATTACATCAATGACGTACAGTTCAGTGACGAGCGGGTGGACCAGGCCATGCTCCTGGATACCGTGGAAGAATGGAAGGTCATGAACTTCACTGACCTGGCGCCGGGTCCTAACCCCTGGCACCCATTCCATATCCATATCAACCCGTTCCAGGTCACAGAGGTGTTCAGTCCGGGGGCGGTCACCAACTGGTCAAATCCCAGTGCACCTTGTTATGTGAATCCTTTGGACCCAGCAACCTGGGTACCCTGCACCCCGCTTACGGGACCTTTCGTCTGGTGGGATGTGTTTGCCATTCCGACAGCACTGCGGCAGTTGCCCAGTCCTGTGACTCTGCCACCAGCGTTCCAGCAGTATCAGCAATACGTGCAATGCACCGGTACGCCCTCCACTTGCACGATTACCGCGCCGTCATTGACAAGCCTGCCAGCGGCTGTTCAGCCATACGTGCAATGCGCCCCCGGCACGCCCTCCATCTGCACGCTCACGATTCCGGGTTACTTCAAGATGCGTACCCGGTTTTCTGACTACACCGGCCAATATGTGCTCCACTGCCACATTCTGGCCCATGAAGACCGGGGCATGATGGAGTTGGTTGAAGTTGTGCCCAATACCACGATGCAGCATCACTAAGTGCAGCGCACCCGTCTGCTAAGACAAACATGACCGGGGCCCGAATAAGGTCCCGGTACTTCGAAACTAAGTCTCGTGGGTCAAATTTGGTGTGCGCAAACGATCTTTAATCAATGTGGAATAAAAGACGTGGGCGGGGCTACATGACCGTGCTCGGGAACGTGACCCGGCGCCGCACAACGAGGCTCTAGGAGACCTCAATTCACGCCTGTTTCAAAAAAAGAAGGACAGGCGATAAGAACTAAGCAAGGAGAAAGTTGCCATGAGTTATTTGCAGACGCCAAGGTTGCATTTTGCCGGAAAGTTTCAGGCCGATCCCTCAACCATTAATAATGACCCCGAACATTTTGACACCAGCAAGTTTCAGTCGAACTACAACCTGCCCGGGCCGGGAGCGAGCAATGGCTGGTGGAATCCCGGAGGTACCGCAGCTTGGCGTTTTTTCGGCTGCACTGTGAAGCAGGTCGTTTACAAGGATGGAACGGTCTGCGACGATCCGGCAATTGATCCGGTGGTAGGCTCGCCCGTGAGCAGCGGCCATGGACGCACCGAGGGCAAACTGGTTGACCTCGATCCTGAGCAGCAAATGGTCTCCGAGATCTGGGGTTTCCAGGCTGTGCTTGGCGGTTCTGGTAGCGGATTTTCCATTCGCGGCGACTTTGACGTGGCGGCCTTCGGCGATATATGGACCCGCTTTCCGGAAGGCCAGCCGGATTCATTCTTTGGCGCGTTCTATCAGAGCGTCCTGAAAAACCTCGACTGGACCAATCACACTGCTTCGCGCTTCCTCAAGGAACTCGATCAACTCTCGCCTGCTGATAAAGCCGGACGCAAACTGAGCATTAAGTTCAATGTTGATGGCTACAATGACGACCGAACCTCCACAACCTTTACCTTTGGCCGCGTGGTCGGCTCCATAGGACTATATTCACCCGATGAGCCGCTGCATTTTCTTGCGGCCCGGGCGCTGCCCGGCCTTCCGAGTCAAATTCAGGGAGTGACTACCGGGCCGGTCACGATGGGCACGGCCTATGCCATGATTGACGGCGACTCGCTCCTTCTGGACCTTGGCAACAGCATACCCACTCAGGCTGCCGGCGGACCGATTGTTACCGGCATGGGCAAGCTCTACGCTGCTGCGTTACCTGCGAACGGCACGCCTGTGTTGCTGGGAGAAATTGAATACCAAACCCCCGACTGGTACAGCCAAACTTCCGGCATTGTTCGGCTTGAGCTGACTAAAGATCAACTCAAGGCAGCGCAGAGTTCGCCTCTGGCTATTGCGGCCTCGTCCATCCTCCAGCAGCCGCCTGCCCTGGCTTCACAGCCGCTGCTGGCGGAAGCTTCCAACGGGACGTTTCTGCGGGCCGATCAGTTTGTCTTCCGCCTCAATCCCGGTGATGCTGCCACCATAAAACTTTACGCAACAACATTTGGCCAGCGTTCACCGAACCAGCAGATCAGCCTTGGTTATGATCCCACAGTGATGCAGGGCCAGGTCACGCAAGGGCCTCTCTCCGGTCCGCCCCACGTCGGAACTCCGGAATCTGCGCTGCAATTTGCCAAATCCATCACCACTGGAGCGGAGGGCACCGCGGAATTGCAACTCAAAGCTGGCGATCCCGGCAATCCGCGCGTTTACATTGACGGTCAGGTTTACGGCGTGACCTATCAGCTCGGTAACACTCCTCCTCCCACTGGCTCGGTGCAAAACGGCAGCCAATTCCTGAGTGTTCTGGTCTTCTCCGGCTATCAGGTACCGGCAGAGCCGAATTGGATGGAGCATGTTCGTCCTATCTTTCAGCAATATGCTGATCTGTATCCGGTAATGCGGCCTATTGTCGATCTCGCCAATTTCGGCAGCGTGATCTCCAGGCGCGCCATTCTAAAAAATGTTTTCGACGCTCCCGTTACCGATCCGAACTATATGCCCGTGACGCGCGATCTTTCCGAAGGCAAGCGGAGCATGATTCGCAAGTGGCTCGACAACCCGGTTTACATGAACCTGGATTCCGCTGAGGACCTTATGCAGGCCCTGCAACTTGCCATTGAACTTGAACACGCGACCATTCCGCCTTATCTGTGCGCCCTGTACAGCATCAAGCCGGGCACAAACATTCAAGTTTCAGAGCTGATCCGCAGCGTGGTGGTGGAAGAGATGCTGCATATGGCGCTGGTGGCAAACATCTTTGTTTCCATCGGTGGCCACCCGAATATTGGCCACGCCAAGTTTGTGCCGCAGTATCCCGGCCCGCTGCCGGGCGGCTTGCGCGCCAACTTGATTGTCCGCCTGCGCCGATGCTCCATCCCACAGATCCGCGATTGTTTCATGTCTATTGAAGAGCCGGAAGTAACCACGGAGATCCGGCGGATGCAACTACTGCGCTACGATGCCGCCATCGAGCATAAGTACACCATTGGCTGGTTCTATGACCAGATCAAGAAAGCCTTGGAAAATCTAAACGCCGCCGGCAAAATCATATTTGGCAACAAAGACCAGCAGGTCAAAGATTGGTCCGGACCGGGAAAGCTTTATGTCATCAGCAGCTTGAAAGACGCGCAGGACGCCATTGACGAAATCAAAGAGCAGGGTGAGGGCAGATCGTCACGCGATCCCAAAGACAACGACAAGGAACTGGCCCATTACTACAAGTTTTCTGAAATTGTAGTGGGACGCCAGTTGGAAAATATCAATGGTAAGTACCAATATACTGGCGCTCCCATTCCCTTTGATCCTGACGGAATCTGGCCGATGATCGACGACCCCAACATGGTCCTTTACCCGGCGGGTTCCCGGGCGCTCATTCTGGCGCAGCAATTTGCCCAGTCTTATCAAGCTCTGCTGCAAGCCCTGAACCGCACTTTCAACGGCGACCCCGGCTATCTCAATCAGGCCCTCGGGCTGATGTATTCGCTCGATCTACAGGCAAGACAGTTGGTGCAGACACCATCCGGAGTCAAGGAAGGGGCAACAGCAGGACCGGCATTCCAGCTTCCGGTTCCCGGCCTGGGATAGAAAACCATTCACCACTCATCCATATCGGCAGGCGTTCGATTCTCGACCACGGACGCCCGGATTTTTCCGGTTCAAAGGAGGAATTAGATGGCTAGCGAAGAAATCCATCAGGCAATCCAGGAGTTGAAACAGTTTGCCAGACGATGGAACGAGTTGTACGCAGCTCAGAAATTCGAAGAAATGAAAGATCTGGCCACCGAGGATGTTGGGATCGCCAATGCCCAAAAATCGAAGGATTCAACCGGGCTGATTTATGGACGACAGGCTTACTTCAACGGAATCTATGAGGCCTACCGTGGATCTACAGGCAAGGAACACAACCTTCTGGTAATGGACTATGAAAACTGGGAATATATCTCATTGGGCGACAATCGCTTTTATACTATTGGGAAATACAGTCTCCAGCCAGACGTGGTGGGAGTGAACTGCTGGCTTCTTCGCCGCGACTCTCACAGCGGTCCGTGGAGAATCTTCCGGGTGATTAACAATTAACCCGAAAGCCGTCCACCACTCGCAGAGCCTGCGCGCTTGGTGCTTGCTCGTGCCATGATCGGATCGGCAACCGGCACTAACTGACTCATTATTGATCACCTTTGCGCGGCGCGGAAAGCAATCCACCGGCTGCCTGTTCGAGCCGGGCCAGGTCTTCTTCGTTGAATTGGCGTTGATCACTGTAGGCAACGCCAACGATGGCGGAAATCTCACCCGCAACGTTCTTGACCGGTAACGCGACGGCGGCCGCGGCATCCACAGCTTTGGCCCCGGGGCGCACCGCGCCCGAAGAATCGTCCTTCAAATTGCAAGTTTGCACGGGAATACCCTGCACCAGCGCCTGCCCTGCCATGCCCTTCCCCGGAGGGACCCACTCCACGATCTCCTGAACTTTGGGTGGAATGTTGACGGCCGCTATCAACTCCAGGCCGGTTTTTTTCTCTGACTGAATGTGCCAGTGTACTGTCCCCGCAACCGCTCCCTGTGCGGCGATGAAGTTTTGCAACCAGTCTTGAATGTGGTCCTGAATCATTGGGTTCCCTTCGTCAAATGGGCAACGTTCTTTCGTATATTCGCAAAGCATTATCAGTGTGACTGGCGCTTTTTACGGCTGAAATCCTTCCGTCATCCACTGCTGAAACAGCTTGGTCTGGTCTGTAGTAAAAGGCGGAAAAGGCGGTGGCGGCATATTCTGCCCGGAGATCTGGTTATAGATCATCGAGGCGTTCGCCTTGACGTCCTCATATTTCGCCAGGTCAAGGCGCCACAACATTGGCCCGCGGAATTCATAAAACATCGGCACAATATCTTTCTGGAAAGAAACAGTCGCCATATTTCATGCCTCCATAGCATCCGGAAAAAACTTCCACAAGCTGCCGCTGCGCGGGCGCGCCTGCACTTTCTTTTCCGCAGTGATTTCAAATTCACCAAAGTCCAGGACATACGCAAAGGACTCCCCGGGTTGAAACATCACGTCGATGGGACGATGCAATGGTGGAGTTGGCACGGGATGCATCGACCAATCCCAGGGGTCCACGCGAATGAGAGAACGGCCCGCACGCGGGCCTGGCCGCGCCGTGAGAGGTCGCTCATCGCCGAACAGCGCCACAAGCAGATGGCCTTCCCAGGGCCCTGCTTGCCGTGGAACAAAATCAAATTTGGTGGCGCAGACATTCTTTTCAAATTCCACCAGCGGACGCTCGGGCGCCGGTAGATCATCATGGTTGGCCAGAAGAAACCTGGGGCCGCCGCCCTCGCCAAAGCGCGCATCCGTTACGGGGATGCCACCCATGAAGTCAGGCCATCCGTACCAGGATCCTCCCCGCACTTCAAAAAGAAAATCCGGACAATTGTGGATGGGGCGGCTTCCCCGATCATCCGCGCCCTGATCGGTGGCCAGCAATCTTCCATCAGCCGTGAAGCGCAGTCCATAAGCATTGCGCAGGCCCCAGGCAAAAACTTCAAGCTCGCTGCCATCGAGATTGCAGCGCATCACGGCGGATGTACACGGTACTCGGCCTGCGACCCGGTCACCCGGCTTGGTTGCTTTACCGAAAGGAGAGAAAGCTCCCGTACTGACTCTATATCCATTACCGGAAGCCGGATCAGGACTTTCCGCGTTTACGCCGGCCAGTACCAGATCAAAAGCGGGGATGTCGCAATTGTGCTGAACACGCTTCAGCCATCCAAGATCGTTGGAATCAAGGCCAATAATTCCGCTGTTGGTCATGGAGCCCTGGCTGAAATAGAGCTTGCCTTCCGGGCCAATCACCGCCATGTTGGTGTGGTAGTTGCCAAATCCGGGCAGGTCATCCAGCACGGTTGTAGCTTCACCGCTTGCAAGGGACAGGCGCGTAATGCGTCCGGGAAATCCACCTTCAGAAATAAAAAGTGTGCCCTGATGAAAGACCACCCCATTGACCGGGGCACGCAGGCCGTCGAGCAGGCAGCGGCTGGTGCCGTCCAGAGCAATGCGCAGAATTCTTCCTCCGCAAGGCGGACCTGAAAAAGAAAGCCCCGACTCAGATACATACACGCCGCCTTGAGGATCAAGGGCAATGCCAGTAGGGAAGTCGAGATTCTCGGCAACCTTCATCATCATGATATTCACGCCATCAACATGCGTATTCCAAGCGCGCACAAGAGAGCTCCGGCCGCGAACTCCACACGTCCAGGAATAAAGCGCCGCAGCCATGCCCCAAAGTACAGGCCAATGCATGACATGGCCGCGCTGGTAAGCCCCATGATCACGGCCGAAAGCAATACCGGCACATGCATGGAACCGAGGCCAACTCCCGCTAAAAGGTTATCGAGGCTAAGCGAGAGCGGAAGGCCACAGAGCACGCCACGGCTTTCGATAACTTCAGAGACATCCTGCTTGCGCAACGCGAGTACGATCACTGTTAGCCCGCAGAGCAACACGGCCACTGGCCCGGTCACGGCAGCGACGCGGCCAAGAGTCAAGAGCAGCAGATGGCCGATCGCCAGTCCTGCCAGGGGCGCCAGAGTCTCGCAGGTACTAAATGCCAGCGCAAACAGTTGCTTGCGCGCGCGTCCTATCGGAAGAAGCCCGAGCGAGGAGCACACCTGCAAATTGTCGAGTCCAGCCACTACGCCGAGAAGCAAGACAGCGCCGAGCATAAGGTCCCCTCAGGGTTTCAATGTGTAGATACGTAAAACGCCGCCGCCTTCTTTGCCGAACACCAGCGCTCCCGCCACCACGAAGTTGCCGGAGACTGCCGGTCCAAGACAATAACCGTAGCCGCCATTGAACCCTCCAGTTTGCTCGCCCAGCCGGTCTTGCCACAGCATCTTGCCGGTCTTCGCGTCGAAAGCATAGACCGCAACCAAGGAAGTGGAGCAGAACACCACGTCATTGACTACCACCGGAGAGCTTAGCCCTGATTCACCAGGCGTTGTGTACATAGGCGGGCGCGCGTTCTTGTAACGGTACGGATCATGGTTGTCCATGGGCCACGCATCTTTGAGAGTGTTGCAATCCAGAGCGCGGAGGAATGGGGTCGTGGTGAAGTCTATGCCAGGGGAAACAGTGTGATAGTTGTTGCCGCCCACACCGATAAAAAAGCGGCCGAGCTTGGGATGCACCGCCGGCGTGCTGTACGTTCCATAAAAATTTTCCCAGTCAACTTCGTCTGACTGCGTGTTTGGTACGTTTGGATCAAGCTGGGTCTCAATGCCCTCATTTACGTGCGGGTCCACGGTGGGGATTTGCTTGCCGTTGTTGTAGTAAGGCAAAAGCTGGCGCGGAGGCAGCAGCAGCTTGAGCGAATCTGCATCCAGCAGAAAGAAACCGCCATTCTTGCATCCGGCGGCTACCACGCGCCGGCCTTTAAGGGTAATTAACGTGGGCGAGCCGCCGAAATCCACATCACTATCGGTAACGCGGTAACTGCTTTCTGGCGGCGCCTGAAAAAACGCTCTGTAAGCGCCGGTGGCGGCATCGAGCGAGAGAATCCCGTTAGAAAATCCATTGGTTGGCAGCACGCCATCCGGCGCAGGATTTCCCGTGGCGCAATAGAGGCGGTTCAGTGAAGCGTCATAGGCAATGGAAGACCAGACCGAGCAGCCGCGCACTGCCGGACTTACCGGCCCCGCTGAAAATGGCGGCGGCGCGCCCATGGGCAATACCGCTGGCGGCAGCACGTTGGGTGCATTGGGAACGCCTTGATTGAACTGGCAGGTGCAGTAGATCCATTTCACGCTGCCGGTCTGGGCATCCAGGCAGAAGACAAAGCCGAACAGTGCCGGGTTCTCACCTTCTCCAATGCCGACATAGACATTTCCGTTGACCACCACTGGCGAACTCCAACCCGCGGCCGGGGGATCGCCCGCGTTCCATACAAGCGTGTTTGAGACCGGTTGATTGTGCGCCATATCGGTGTGGCGCAGATCGGTGATCCAGACCGGCTTCAGCGTTTCTTGGTCAAGACAGTAGAGCTTTCCATTGAAGGCGCTGAAATAGACTTTGCCGCCGGTTACCGCCGGAGTGCAGCCCATGCCCATGAAACCGTGGCTATCGCCTTCCTGCGGCGCAATGGCCCACTCAAACTTCCGCTCGATGCGCCCGGATTTGGCTTTGATCTTGAGGAAGGTGCCGCCGGTAGCGCCTGGCGCGTCTTTGCTGTTGGCCAGCCCCACGTAAACGTAGCCGTCAACAATCGCCGGCACTGACAATACCGGCCCCGGAATCGGAACATCATGAAGCAACTTCAGCCGTTCGACATTTTTGCTGGTGATGCCGCTGCCGGTCACCAGTCCGGTGTGCGCCGGGTCGCCGTGAAACATCCACCAGTTCGACGTGCTCATGCCTTGCTCCTGCCTTGCCTGAATTCCCAAATACTTGCGGATGCGTCTCGCGCATCGCCCGCTTAGTCATTAACCGGGCGGTACTGAAAACTGGGTCCCGCATAAAGACCTTTACTCACTTCAATCGTTGTTAAATAGCGGACCTGCAACTTCATTGATTCCATCAACTGCACCGCCGGCGCAATCCGGTCTGGCTCGCCGTTGAACACCTGATGCAGCGACTTGAGCATGCTGGTATAGGTGAAATTGAAATTGTTGTTCGTGTCAGCCGCCTGGCTGCCAGCGGGATAGTCGGAAGCCTTGGGATTAGTCACCAGCGGCGTTACGCCTTTCGGATCCAAGGGAATCGGAGCGCCTCCATAGACGAACGCCGGTTCGCCACGACGAGGATTGAGATTCCTGATCAGCGTCTTCCCGTAATAAATTTCCGCAAAGCGATAGTAGTGTGCCGGTTCGTCTTGCGGATCAAGCGGTGAAGTAGTGGTGCCTTCACCCTGTTCCACAATCAAGTCGATGGCCTTCACCGCCGAATCCACATCAGTGACTGCGATGAGATCAGTAAAGCCCGCTGTCAATTGCTTGCGCCGGTCGCCTGTAAATATGTTGCGGTGCTTCGACATCTTGACGATCTCCCCCTTGATGCGGTCATAGAACTGCCCGATGGTGTGCCCGGGCGCCGCGGCCAGCATGCCCTCACGCACAGGAAAGTTCAGCGGGTCTTCCGGTTCTTCAATCACCATAAACGTGTCTTTCACTACCGCCTTGGTGAATCCGCTCAGGCCGACAATCAAGCCCTCTGCCACGGAGCCCGGCAGCGGCCCCGGATATTGCGGGATGAATCTTGCCCGGTCAATCACCGGCTTACCGCCAATGGCGTTGAGTGTGTTGCAAGCCAGAGACATGTGCAACATCTCTTCCTGGACGACGGAGAGAATGAGCGCATAAATCGAGGCGTTCCTGGATGGATCTAGGGAATAGAGCGCGTACAGGTATGGAGGTATGGTGGAATGCTCCAACTCAATCGCGAGTTGCAGGGCGCGATGCAGCCCTTCAAGCGTCTTATCAAAGGTGGAAAAAACTTCGGGCTTAAGTTGAATCATGCTTTGTCCCTTGCTCTTTCAGGAACATGAGCGCCCCAAAGCGCGCAAGCCTGTTGCGGATAATGCGGAACGTTCATCAGGAAAGAGGCACACATGCAGCCTCGCGGGAGAGCTTGCCGAAATGGCAGGGATGCACAGCTCTGTCGGCAAGGCGCGCACCGTTTTTGGGTTGAATGCGGAATTCGTTCCCGGCAAGTTCTGGCGTAGCACCTGGGCGCGTTCAGCCGGGGCAAAATAGTGGAGACGCACGTCTTTCATGTCGTTCGCGGGCGATCCAGAAAATTACAAGCCTCTAAGTATCCGCAAACTACACTATACAATTTTTTAGTGTTGTCAACTCGAATCATTTCAATTGTGTTGCGGCCGCACAACCTGAGATTTTCTTCTCTAAGATGGAGAGCTCTTATTAGGAGTCGCTGCAACCAAAGAGACCCTCTGCCCTTATTGTTCATTCTCGGTGCTGTTTTCCACGGGTCGCGTTGTTTAAACCAGATGTAACGTGAATCCAATTTCCAGTGTGGTCCGCGCAATAGTGTAGTTTTCTTAGTCTTCACATTCGGCATGCTGCGAATGAGGACCTCAAGAGCCAGTTTCGTGATTTTCAGAAGCGTGCCATCGTGTTCCACTCTCAACCATTCCCGCAGGATGTAGCGATCGCAGGACAAATGCGGCTAAAGTTGATGGTTCAATCCGATTCGCCGGACTTCGATCTCTGGGCGCAGGTTCTGATGGTCCTTCCAGATGGTTCAACGATTCGTCTGGGAGAAGATATTCGACGTGCACGCTTCCGCGACAGCCAATTCAAAGAGGAGTTGCTAAAGCCAAATCAAATCGTCGAGATAGCGTTCGAATTCTCCTGGACGGCATGGCGAATTCCGAAAGGCTCGCGATTGCGCCTCACTATTGCTCCACTCAACTCTCCCAGTTACCAGAAGAACTACAACACTGGAGGCAAGGTTGGCTATGAGAAGATCGAGGATGCGCGCATTGCCCATATCGGTGTTTTCCATAGCAGTCAACATCCAAGCTCACTGACGGTGCCTTTCGCCGCGCCTGCTCGAGCAGCAGCCAACCCTTAGTTGCTCACGACGAACGCCGCGCAGATCAGTTCGGCCAGCCATTTCTTGAACTCAACGGAGCGCGCAGATTTCCAAACCATTGCTCCCGGATTGTGCGGCCAATTGGAAGTTGACCAGAAGCGGCTTCGAGAAAACTGACCGGATCAGATCCGCCGACAACGAAGGGATACCGATCCAGCGCGCGGAGTCACAACCGTGAACGGGAACGCAGGGTTCATGCAGGCAATTGACTCAGAAATTCGCCTGGCTTCGCAGTTGCCTTGAACTGCGGAACCGGATCGAGCTTCTTGAACGCGCTGGTGAATGCGTTCGAGAGACTCCACATGGTGCGTGGCGAGAAGTCGGGGTACTCCGGCTCAAAAGTACAAGCGATGTACCTCAGGCAGCAGACTGCGGAGCGCTTCGAGCTTACCGTCAACGAAAGCCGAATAGAAGATCAGCTTGGTGCGATCATCGGTGATCTGCGCCTGTCTCAAGCCTTCAACCTGGCGCTGCATCGGTTCGAAGTTCCGCTGGATGCGGTCCACGCCAACAGCAAGCGTGTCAATCAGGGTTAAAGCTCTTCCTGTGCTTCGCCAGCACCGGCGTAAACACGCCGTGGACAATGTTTCCATAGTCCGGTGGTACGAAGCTCGCACTCCACTGCAAACCGGCGATCGCCAACCTCGGTCGCGGGCATGCCTAAAAAAAACCCCGCAGTCTGCGGGGTTGGTATAAAAACATTTGGCGGAATGTGGCCGATTTCAATCAGGGACCAACCACTTTCTCCAATCAACGATGAGGTCGGCCCTGAGTACTGCCGCGACAGTGCGGCTGTGTTTCGGCAGGCTAAGAAATCGGTCTATTTGTGCATTCCTGGAAATGATTGGAGATTCCCGAGTTTGAAATATGCCTATGCCGAGTGGCGGAGAAAGATGGCTCCATTGGGCAAATATCGTTCGACATCATATTTAGCAAGAGCACGCTCTCTAAGGAGGTGCTGGACACATTCGGAAATGATGCTTTCAGCGGCAGTCAGGACCTTGCAATTGTGGGATGTCCACGCAATCGGGCCGGGTGCTGGATACTGTTCACCGCAATAGTCGCAACTCTGCTGGTTTAGGGTCCGGGCTGTAACTTGATAGGTGAGTGCCGAGATGAGAATGGAGATAGCGTCATTCGCTCTCCTCAATCTGGACACAGCCGTCCTGAGGTCGTGCGAAGCTGTATTGATATATTTCATCGTGTCCCTTCATCTTTAAATGCTCGGGCCGATGCATGGCTGATACGCCCTCCCGCTGCAGAACGAAGCTAACTGTTCGCAGTCCTCGAGAGTGGCCTGCTAAGGGAGTAGACTTGCGCAACCGCAAAAAACATTCGGGTTAAACCCTTGGGAAATAACTCAGCACAGCGGCCGATTTGCTGTGAACTCAGACTGCACAAACCATGCTGCGTTCCAAGAACGCGGGATGGGTTGGCTCTGAGTGCCTGCTTGCCTGACTGTTTGGGGCGGGGCAGTAGGTCTCGTCTTCGAGTACGATTGTCGGCAAGAAGAATTGTTGCCTCGAGTGTCGAGCACTAGAACAAACCGACGACCTGATTGTCGGCAAATTACACGAGTCTGATTGTTCCAGTGTTACAGATTTGGCCAGTTAGGTGGCTTGTCCCAATCGCCAATCCCACAGAGGCGTACCGGGCAAGCAGTAGCAGAGCAATGACGTTGACAAGAGGCGCCAGCAATTTCGGGCTGCCAACAGGTACAGCACGTGAGTCCTGCATTCCCTGATGGCTCTTGATTCGCTTGTGCGGTGAGACCCGGCCGTTGCGAGTCTTTAGTGCGAGATGGTCTGCTCCTGTGACGGACAGGATCCCATGAATCGCTTCTCGTGATGATGACCGGAAAAGGGTGGACGAGGTTGATACCGCGCTCTGCATAGCGTTGCTCCGTTGCGATTTCAAAAATCCTCGCTGTGCGTTGGACCTGGATCAACTCTCGATTACTTAAGTCAAAATGTCTTGCAGTACTGGGTCGTCCCCCCCATTCGATTCCTTCCTCTGCACCCATACCCTAAATCCCAGAACGCAATACCCGGTCCGATGCGCAGTTGACCTCGGAAAAGATCCCCTGCCGCTGCGCGCGGCCCCTTTTTAAGGAGTAAACGAGTAATGCGATTGAAACCCCTAATGATTGTGTGCATGATTTCGATGCCGATGTTGGCGTCCGCGTGGGTCAACGTAAAGGTCGCAACACCGGCAAATAATGCCACAGTAACCTCACCAGTTTTATTTTCCGCCTCGGCGACTTCCAGCAGATCAATCACCGGATGGCGCATTTATGTTGACGGCTCTTCCGTGTACCAAGCCGGTAGAACGAGCAGCATCAGCCAGAGCATCAGCATGGCCGCAGGCATCCACCAGATCATTGTTCGTGCGTGGGTCAGCAACGGCTCATACGCATCAGTCACTTTGAAGGAAACCGTTCGTACTACTTCATCAGGATCGGCCCAAGGCACTGTCACCCCAACGTCGCTGGCATTCGGTTCAGTGGCCACGACTACAACCAGTTCCGCCAAAACGGTAATCATCAAGAATACCGGCACCGCCACCCTGAACATCACCGGCGTGTCAATTTTGCCATCGCAGTTCGCAGTTTCTGGTCCGGGTTCAACCAGTATCGCCCCGGGCGGCTCTGCCTCTTACAACGTCAGCTTTGCGCCAACTGCCGTAAGCGCGTATTCGGGACAGTTGTCGTTTACCACCAACTCGGCCACCGCTGTTCCTCCGGTCACCCTGAGTGGAACGGGAGCGGACCCGGGCGGCACAAGCGCGAGCTGCTCAGGTACAACCTATTACGTTTCCACCTCCGGAAGCGACAGCAATTCCGGCGTCTCTGCGAGCTCACCCTGGAGGACGGTGGCAAAGATCGTGGCTTTCGAACCCAGTCTCAGGCAAGGCGACTGTGTGCTCTTTCAGCGCGGAGGCGTCTGGTCTGAAGAATTGAAAATCTCGAATGTTCACGGGAGCCAAAGCTATCCGATTACCTTTGGCAATTACGGGACCGGCAATCTGCCTGTCATTGATGGTGGCTCCACTCGGCCATATGGCATTGTAGGCGCGAGCGGTTCTGGTCAGGCGGCGAACTCCTATGTCACGATCGATGGCTTTGAAGTTCGGAACGCGACGAGCGGCGGCATCATCTTCTCGTATCTCGTCCAGCCAGGTATTACCATCAAAAATAATTATGTCCACAACAACGGGTACGGCGCCTACCCGGGCGCGTGCTCCGGATGTTTTGGCGTTGACAGCGGCAGTTACGGATACAACTCGGGAATCGCGTTCGTGGCCTATCCGAACGGCGTCTACGGCGCGAAGATCCTTAACAACGTTGTGAAACTTGAAGGTGGCCATAATTCCATTGTGGTTGATCAAGATTCCGGCGGTCCTGTAGTTCAGGGGAACAAAGTCGGCCCGGGCTGCTCGCACAACTGCATCGACTTCAAACGCTCGACGGGCGCGTTGTTCAAGCAGAACATCGTAAACTGCTCGACTCCGGCTGTGGTGAACGGACAGACCTATCCTGCTTGTAACGGTAATGCTTTTTACGCTGAACAGGATTCGTCAGGTTACACACAAACCGGCACCTATGAGGAAAACGTTGCCTATGGTGCAGCGCCCAACTATGCTTGCTTTGAGGGCATAGGCGTATCTGGCCCACTTTCATTGAAGTTCTACAACAATACCTGTTACGGAGGAAGCACAGGAGCTCTTGGGGTAAACTTCAATGGTTGCGGTGGAACATTCACTTTCAAGAATAATATTTTCCATACAGCCAGTATCCAGATGGGAACTAACTGTGGTTCCTATACATGGGATTACAACGATAAATACAATTCGTCCGGACCTACGGGCACACATGATATGACGGTCAATCCGCTTTTCGTAAATCCAGGCACGATGGACTTCCATCTGCAATCGACAAGTCCTGTTCTCACGACAGACGACTCAATCGTCCTGGGTCTGTCATTTATGGGAGCGTGCGGTACGTCGGGGACTTGTCCATAGGCAAGAAGTTAGGTCAGTATCCCAGACATAGCCTGAGCCATACCATCAGAGTTGGCTTAGCGACATTCGTGATTTTCTCTGACATTGCGGCAGGCGCCTTCTCAGGAACCTGCCGCGATCCCATTTAATGGCTTCTTTTGCCTGCCGCCTGGCAATCCTGGTGGCGGTCATCTCCGCGGCAGGATCAACGAGTAACTGTAAGAACGGCAGATTTAGTCACACCGGCGCTCGTGCCGGAAATCGTAACCTTACTTGTATTGCGGACAGCGCTTGTGGTGATTGTAAAAGTGGCCGTGGTCGCGCCCGCCTGGACGGTTACGCTGGACGGCACTGTTGCCACTTTCGTCCTGTTGCACGAAAGTTGGACGGTTACCCCCGCAGAAGGAGCGGCACTGCTCAGGGTGACAGTTCCCGTGGATTGGCTGCCTCCCACAACAGTTGATGGATTCAAGCTTAAAGCCGACAATGCAGGCCCGGGCGTTATAGTCAGCGCGGCAGTCTTTGTCACGCCGTTAGAAACGGCCGATATCGTGGCTACTGTGGATGAAGAGACGGGGTTTGTGCTGACGCTGAAGCTGGCAGTCGTCGCGCCTTGCGGCACGGTCACCGAGGGCGGCACTGTGGCTGATGCGTTGTTGCTGGAGAGAGTCACTACGAGATTGGCAGTGGCTGCCCCGGTCAGCGTCACCGTACCCGTGGAAGAATTTCCCCCGACTACACTCGTTGGGTTCACGGACAAAGAGGACAGCGCGACAGTGGAAGTGGAATTGAAGGTCGCGCTTACCGACTGCGCCGAATTCATTGTTACGCTGCAGGCTCCAGTGCCGCTGCAGGCGCCGCCCCAACCGGCAAATGTCGAACCGGAGTCGGGCGCGGCCGCCAAACTCACAACCGTTCCGCTCGCAAAGCTCGCCGAACATGTTGTTCCACAGGAAATTCCGGAGGGCGTACTGGTGACTGCACCCGTACCAGTACCGCTCTTGGACACGGTAAGAGTGAAGGACCCAGCGTTCGCCGTAAAGGTTGCAGCCACAGACTTGGCGGCATCCATGGTCACGCTGCAGGCGCCTGTACCGGTGCAGGCGCCACTCCAACCAGCAAATGTCGAACCTGAGTCGGGCGTGGCGGTTAGATTTACTACTGTCCCGCTATCGAAGCTCGCCGAACACGTCGTCCCACAGGAAATCCCCGACGGCGAACTCGCAACCGTTCCAGTGCCTGTGCCGCTCTTTGTCACCGTAAGGGTGAAGGACGTGGGAGTCGCTCCCGTAATAAATCTGTTGAGAACATTCGTGGTCGCTTGCTGAATCCTCGGATCTGAAAGCCCAGATGCACTTAATCCTGAAGACCAGGACATTGTTCCGGTAGCAAATACCCAGGCTCCGCTCTGCGCCTGGTAAATCGATGAGTTACTGGAGTCAGCGCTGCCCGCGTCTGTGACAGTTGCCGAATTCCCGAGCAAAGTCCAACTGCCCGCCACGGCAGGTGGAGGAGGGTAGTTTGAATCGAAACGGTCCCATTCATATCCGACTATGCCTTGCACGCTGGAACCGTCTGTAAAGCCTGTGCTCCCGTAGACCCAGCTCGAGCTGTTGGTCACGACATAGGGGAAGTTTTGTGAACCGTTTTCATCGCTGAACTGCACACCCGTGAGCGTTTGTTCCGGGCGGTTCAAAATGGGATCGCGCCACTGTACGGTTGTAGTGGAGCCTTGCACAGGGTCAATGCTCGGATCCTTGTAACAGACCAGGATTCGATTGGGCACTCCGGCCGCGGAGGGCTCGTAACGGACCTGCCAGTAAAGTGCATTTGCGCCAAAGAACGCGAGATTCACGCCATCGTCCCGCGCTGCCTGCACATTGTCATACATCGGCTTCGACCAGTATTCATCGTGGCCAGCGGAGATAAATCCCTTGAAACTCAGCAGGCGCGAACCGTTCAAGTGTGTGTCCAGATCGGTGGAATATGCGACGTCATAGCCATTTTTTTCCAGCCAGTGGATCAGGTGGAGGTCCCAAAGTTGCCAGTAAAAAAGCCCGCCGCTGCCATCATCCCGGTATGGACGATCGAAAGAGACCTTCGCAGCGCGGGCAGTCCCGGTAATCGTTTTCGCGCCAAAGCTGTTGTAGTCGTAAAGGCTCTTGCCTGTCTTGTTGTCATTTGGCCAGTTGTTGTATGCCTGAAGCGTATTCACGCCCAGCTGATAGACCAGATCGGCGGTGCGGGAATCATCTCGAACTACGAACACAATGTAGTTCTGAAAGCCTGCAGCGTTGGTCAGGACAGCCACAAATACTCCGCTGGTCCATGTGCCAGGCACAGCGAGGGTGAAACTTGGGTTCCAGTTGCAAACGATAGTTCCCAGGGCCGGATCAGTCGGGCACGTTGCCTGCTGCGTTCCCTGAAGAGCGTTAACGTGCTGCGTTGCCTGCCGCCGGCGCCCCCGTACCATCCTAGGCGATAGACATCAATCGTAAAGGTCTGCGCGGGATTCACAGATACAAAAAATGTGATGCTCTCTCCTTTATTAATGCTCGCCGCTGATGCGTATCCCTTGATCTGACCAACCGCATCACTCCCGCTGTTACCTAAATTCCAGTTTGTGGAACCGGCGTTCTGATTCTCAACCACAACCGGATTCTGCCCCCACGCCGGAATGAGTGTGACAATCAGGAAGATAAGAAGAAGCCCGAGAGAATTGTGTGCACTGCGCCTCATGGCGATCCTCCTCGAGAGGTACTCCAACTTGAAGTTCTCTCTTCGACTTGATGCCCCAGACTGATGTGAAGTCAGAGAGCTGCCGGTGCACCTATTCCCTTACCGACTATTCGTTCGGCACTCTGTACGCGGGTACATTCGGGGATCGCGGCCGTAGGGTTCCATGGCTTCAGCGGCGAAAAAAGTTTCAGCTATACTGCGGTCGTTCCGTCGCGACTACTTCGGCAACCAGTCCTTATTCTTCCAGTGGACGAGCACCGAGCTGAGATAAATCTGCGCGCCAGCATCCATCCAGCCGCCGCTGTAGTGCGAGCTCAAACAGCCGAACTCTACATATTCCAGATTGTTGGCATATTTACCTGTGACAGGATTCCAAAAGTGGTGTGGCGACTCATCATAAGGGTTGTTCGTTGCGTTTTCTACATCGCTTAAATAGGTCTCGGCAATCCCTTTTCCTTCGAAGTAGCCGGATTGAGCGCCGTTCATGCACGAGCGCTGGGATCCGTAACGATAGTCCGCGGCAAAGGCCGTACTTGCATTAATCGCCGGCCAGGTCGTCCAGGCGCCTGTGGCCGGACTCGCGTAAACAACCTTCGTCTGCCAAATGGACCAGGATTGATAACATGCATTGGAAATCAGATATCCCCAGAGATCAGTTGAATTATGGTCGGGGTCGTTCCCGGCTTGGCATTGACTGATTGAGAGACGCTCGTCGCCGCCTGCGTTCCACTGAATCCACGTGTCGTGTTCAACTGTTGCCTGAGCCCGAATCATGTCTTCGTCTACACCCCACTTGCACGCGGCCCAGCGGATAATCATCTCTGTGGTCCCGGTATACTGCCCATCCACCAGTTTCATCCACGTATAAGGGGCATCCATCTCTGACGAGCGATAGCCGTCACTTGCGTAATATGCGAGCTGAGTTGAATTGGGCTTGGTCTGGTTGACAGGCGTAGTGATACCATCCGTCGGCGAACCGGAGGAATGTGGTTGCTGGTTCTGCGGAACGGTTTCCAGGTTAATTGGGTGGCCGTCATACATGTCGGAGGACGCATTGGGGTCAAGAGCAGCCGCGCATTGAGCGCTCGTATAGCCGCTACCGCCCTCTGCGAATACGCCAGTTGCGGGCTGCGTCTCGAAATGCGGCACGTCGACAGGATCCGATCCAGGCGATTGGGCCCCTGTGATGCCCCCGGAGGCTCTCACCGGTTGCCCTGAAATGGCCGAGTGTGCCATATGCGGAGCCCGACGGAACTTATATGGCAGATTAATCACCACGCTGGTAAAAACGCCAGTGGCAAGAATGGCTGCCGCAAGAAGTTTTGTTGTCACGTTTCCGACCTCCCAGATATTCTGACCTTGGTGCGATACTGCGGCGCTGGTCCAATTACGGATCGGTACGCATTCAGTGTGAGCTGTGCCAGATCCTTCCACTCGAGTCCAGCCCAACCTGATTCGAGAGCGCGGCATCGTCCGCGCTTTGCAGCTTCTTCAATCGCAGCATCGAGGTGTTGCTGCAATGTCTTCGATGTCAGTTCACCCAGGTACAGATGAACCCACTCAGCGCCGGCGAACTGTTGCAGTTCTGTCATGGCTCCCTTCGCTGGCACAAGCACAGGCCGGTCGAGGGAGAGCGCAAGCACTGCAGAGCCGGAATTCAGAATCTCGCGAAAGGGGAGTAAGACAAGGTCAGCAGCACGGATATAACACGCGACTTCGGCATCTGGAATGTAGTTGAGCCGCAGAAGTACACGCCTGTCGTGTGCGGCGATGTGCTCGATGTGCTTGCGTTCCTGCGGCGACAGATAACTCTTTCCCGCCACGCAAAGAACTGCGCGGGGATCCTCCAGAGCCGAGAACGCCTCCATCAGCTCCGTTATTCCTTTGTACCGCTCGACAGAACCAAAAAAGCCCACTACCTTCGCCGATTGAGCAATGCCCAACCGCAACCGCGCCTGTTCGCGCAAAATCTCAACTCCCGGATATGCGTCTCGAATGTTGCCGTGCGGAATGACAAATCCGCGTTTCGTGCCGAGCGCAGGATGCCACTGACGGGCCTGTTCAAAACCGGTGTCAGTCAGGCTGATGAACGCATTCACAAGTGCAGTGAGTATTCTCCAGAAATATCGTTCTATGACAGGGTGTTCTTGCTGGTGACTCTGCAAATTGTGGACGGTCCAGACGACTCTACCGCCGCGAATGCGAACCCAGCAAATTGCTCCAAATAGTGCGCAGCTCCAGAACAATGATGCCAATGCTCCCCGTCCGTTGACGCAGTATTCCGGCCAGTGCAAATGCACAATGTCATACCGTCTCGATAGAACTCGCCAGGCACTAAACTCTTCCACAGTTGCTCCCAGCTCTTGCATATGTCCGTACAGAAGTACGTTGTAAGCGCCGCGATTCTTGAAAGCTGGCCAGGCAAGAATACGAAGGGTTTTACTCATCGGAGTTCTCTGGAATTATCAGCGGGCGCTACAGAATTGTGCTTAAGCTGGAAGCTCGGTTGGTGAGGCTAGGAGTGTTTCCGTCGGTTGTAAAACACGAGGTCTCACAATTATTGGATGATCAATCGCTTCGCTTCTTCATTACCCAATTGATCCTCGGCGTAAGCGCGGCCTTGAACATTATGAAAGCGTATACACAAATTAGGCTGGTTCTGACCGGTATGGTTCCGTGCGTTGACCACTATCGCGTCGGATCTCAGATCTTCACCTGCAAATGTTGCTAATCGCCGCTTGCGAAACCACAGCACCGTCTCCCTGGCGTTGGCCAGCCAGGCTCCTTGTCTTTTCAGCTCACATAAAAGAGTGACGTAGAAATCCTGCCACAGTCGTTCTGGGGCGATGCTTCGGTCGTGCCAATTAATTGTTATAACTCCACCAAGCTGAATGGCGTTGTCAATGATGGCTTGCACCTGTTTCCTCGCTTCGGGCGCCGATAGACGTTGACGGTGATATGAGAATAGAGCCGTGTCCATGATGTGCAGTGGCAATTCAAGTAACCGAACCATCCCGAATGGTTGATAGACTTGAACCGTTCCAGCCCGATACCCAATAACGTCGTTATAGCCTACGGTCGAATCGTAATCCACTCCCAAACTCTCCAGCACCGACGGCGATTCTTTGTTGAAATATAACCAGTGCATTCGCACACCGATCTCTTGCACGCCAGTGACCTGGCGAATCTCGGCGAGCTCTTCTCGTCCTTTGGAAGTATCGTGCCATGCATCGATGCCGTGTAACCCTATTTCATGGCCCCTGGATAACAACCGCCGGAGCTCCTCTGCAATGTCAGAGGCGCCATATTGAGTGGCCCGTAATGAGGGGGCTTGCCGTCCGTCCTTTGCTCCTGGACGCCCCTTGAATGGAATGACGAAAAACGAAGACGTCGCCTCTCCTTCCAGCTCAGTGTACGCGGTTAACTGGCTCCAGAAATCCTTCGCCAGGCCCAGGTACACGAATGGAAGCTTCAGAGCTGCCGCCCAATTGGCAAGCAGTATGCGCAGGCTCAATCGCCCTCTGAGGGTGGCTACCAACGACCCGATAAGCACACGATACAGAAACCCGAACATCGTGTGGTCGAATTTGTGCCTGCGAATAAAAGGATGATCTACATCATGGGTCAAACATGCAATGAATCGGTGGCCCTGAGGCACAGGCGGAATCTCCACCAGCGGTATCCCGCGATCTACAATGAGGTTTCGCAACAAAGAAATGTGAAAATCCAGTGCGGGGATATCTGCATTGGCGCAAGGCTGCCCGTCGCGAAGCAGAGCAGCAATCTCCCTGAAGATGTCATACCCAACACGCACGACCTCTCTTCGACTCGCGCCGCAAGCCACGTAGGCGGCAGTCTGGCCTGATTCCTCTTCCACCAGAATGCAGGTACCGCTGAAGGCAAAAGTGATGCACTCTCCGTAAATGGGGATCCGCATCCCCTGTCCCAGCAAAATGCGGGGGCCATTCTGCTTTGAGTTGCCTTGCAGATGCTCAGCGTCAAATGGCAATTGGCGCCCGCCATAGATCAGCGTCAGTTGCGCCAAGCCCTCCTGCACCAACGTATTATCAGCGCACACCAAAACGTCATAGTAACGGTCACGCCGGTAAAACTCCCACGGGGTTTTAAAGAGCTCAAAGAATTCCCGAACGGCACCGTGGTCGCCCGAATTGGCAATCACGCCAATCATGCTGCTATCATTCGTCCGCTCAGAGGAGCTCCCGCACAAGGCTGACAAGCCCTCGCTCTTCCTGGTTCCATAGATGCGCCTTATAGACTTGCTGGCCGCGTTCCGTGATGGTCAAAGTCTCGCCGGGATGGGAGGCGACAAATTCGACCTTCTGCGCCAGTTCACCGGCGTTTCCGGCCTCGAAGAAGAGAAGCGAAGTTTCATCAAAGTAATCCTGAATGCCGGCCGTGCGTGGAGCAATCACCGGCTTGCCACGCGCGAGGTACTCAAAAATGCGAGTAGGTGTATTAACGCTGGTAAATGCATTGCTACGGTTCGGTATGACACCTACATCGCAAGCGTCAATCGCGCCAACAATCTGCTCCAACGGCTTTTCTCCGAAATAAAGCACATTTTGCTGCAGACCGCGTTGCCTTACCGAGTGCATCACTCGTTCCAGGAAAGGAGTCGCTCTGCCGTAGATATGCAGTTGCGCCGTGGGCAGCTTCATGCGAAGACACGCAAAGGCTTCTACCGCAACGTTCAAGCCATTTCGTTCAACTAATGTGCCGTGATACATAGCAACGATTGGCTTGGTACTCTTGCGGTTCAGCGCTTGGCGAGCGCATGCCGGGCGAAAAGGGAAGATCGATTCATCAGGTGAGTTCATAATGACCGCGACTTTTTCCTCAGGGCAGCTACGCACAGCCAAGAGCCGCCGACAAGCCGCGTTGGGCACCAGGACCTGGTCCGCACGCGCGACGCTCCATTTTTCAAGAAATTTCAGCAGCTTGACGCTGTTGCTGCCTGAATTTTTGTCAAAAATTGTCATCATGAGTTCAGGCATTGGATCGTGCAGGTCCAGAATAACTTTCGCGCCAAAGATCCTTGGCAGCAACGCACTCAGGACGAGCATGTCAGGCATGTTGTTGATATAAATCAGGTCATAGCGGCGCCGCAGAGAGCGTGCCGCGAGAATCGCAGCAGAAGCCAGAATGAATGCCGAATATTGATAGGCATAGCCGAACATCCCCCCCCGCTGGTGATTGATAGGCACGCGGAACACCTTTATGCCGTTCGTTTTCTCGTGCCGCGGAGCCTTGCCGTCGCCCACGCATATGTAATCGACGATCATGCCTTGGCGCACCAGTGCATCAGCGGTGCGACGGGGTCGCGGATCAAACGGGTAGGCCGACAGCACAACAATTCCCACCCGTTTACCCTTCAGACATTTGTAATCCCGTTCCTTGCCCGGCCCTCTGCGTAACTCACAGTTTGCCGGCGGAGCCACGAGATCGGGGCGATCGGGCAAACTTGTCCTCAGGTGTGACTCAAGGGACTGGTTGTGATGACCGCTCACAAATCGATGAGTTACGCAGTTCGATGGCGTTCATGCGAGTGCTCGCTGGAGTCGCCAGCAGCTGCGGTTTCCTTGGCGGCGCCCGATATGCCAGCCTCGCGCTGGATCTTATGATTATTCGAAGCCTGGATGGCCTTTAACAAAGGTGACCGACCCATTCTGTGAAGGATCTCGATATTAGGCATCACGCAATGCCCTCCGATAATACCGGGGAAGTATTTGACCGGCGGAAAGAACGGGATTTCGTCGTACAACGAGATCACCTCGTTGTAGTTCGTGCCCACTCGGTCACAATACCTTTCCACTTCCTGTGCCCAGGCGATCATCATTCCGAAATACGTGGTTTCGGTGAGTTTGCCCAGTTCGGTGGTTTCCGGAGACGAAAGGACTCTCGTCTTGAATCCCGCAGATTCGAAGTGCCTGGCGGCTTTGTGGGCAGCACCGGGGGCGAGCGCTCCGATGAACTTCGTGTAGTAGCGTATTTCCTCCTCCATGTGCGCGTGCTTGCCACGCACTGGACTGTGTACAACGTCCGCGCCGGAAAGTGCTGCTATCTTCCTCGTTGTGCCGACTCCAACCGTGCTATTGACGATCGTTAGCGCGGGCTCGAAACGGGCTATGTACCGTACGGTTTCACCCACGAAATCCTCGATTTGGAAAGGGTAACAAACATGCATTACGTCAGCATGATCGATTGGCCCAGCCGGAAGGTGAATGTCAATCCCTATGGAGTCATAGTGTGTTGAAAGGATTGCCAGAAGAGGTTTGCCCACCTCTCCGAGCCCTACAACCAACACGGTCTTGTTGTAATTCATGAGTTACCCTCCTGCGTCACTGTCTGGGCAAATTTTTGCACTGCCAGCCAGCCCAGCAATGAGTCAATCGTTCATCTCTGGTTGGTGCGTGTCAGCCGCGATTCTGCCAGCACTGAATGCATCGGTCACTTCAGCCGTTGCCGCCGAATCCCTGTGGCGTGAACTCGTATTTGGAATCGGCCAACTACGGAGCACGCGCACGATTCGCTGGCTCGCATGCCCGTCACCGAACGGGTTGGCGATTTTCGCCATTCGGTCATAAGCCGGGTGATCGGTCAGCAACTCGAGCGCCGCCGAAGCGATGACTCGCCTGTCAGTACCGATGATCCGGGCACAGCCCGCCAGGACGGCTTCAGGCCGTTCCGTGACTTCGCGAAGAACCAGGACCGGCTTTCCGAATGTCGGTGCTTCCTCCTGTATGCCACCAGAATCGGTCAGAATCAAAGTCGACCGGCGTATGAGATGAACCAGTGAAACGTAGTCGAGGGGTGGGATAAGCGAGATCCGTTCGTGGCCGGCCAGAATATCACGCGCGGGCCCCTGTACGTGCGGATTCAGGTGCACTGGGTAGACGCATTGAACATCTGGAAGGGCATCGGCAATGTCACGAACCGCGAGGCAGATATCTCGAAGACCGGGCCCGAAGCTCTCGCGACGGTGCGCAGTCAGTAATACGACGCGCCGGTTCCCGGGCAGCCAAGGGAGCGGGCCGCCCGAACCGTTTTCGGACAGGCTGGCGACCGCGAGTAGTGCATCGACGACCGTATTGCCAGTCACGTAAATCGTCGACCCATCGGCGCCCTCTCGCAGCAGGTTTTGTCGAGCCAACTCCGTTGGCGCGAAGTGGACTGTGGCGAGCGCATCAGCTATGCGACGGTTCCCTTCTTCGGGGAAAGGGCGATCCAGATCATGGGTCCGCAACCCTGCTTCAACGTGTGCTACCGGTATATGCCGGTAGAAGGCGGCCAGCGCTGCCGACATGGCGGAGGTTGTGTCACCCTGGAGCACCACCCAGTCGGGAGCGTTGGAATCGACAACCTCATCGAGCCGCATCAGCGCTGCGGCCGTCAGTGAAGATAACCGCTGGTCCGGCGTCATCAATGCGAGGTCAATGTCCGGACGCACGTCGAACAACTTTAAGATCGGCTGGACCATTTCCCTGTGCTGACCGGTCACGCACACGCGAGTCGTCACGTCGGGGTGACGCCGCAGCTCGGTGATCACCGGCGCAAGCTTGATTGCCTCGGGGCGAGTCCCAAGCACGACAAGAACAGTGCTATGTCGCAACGAGCAAACCTGCTGGTTATTCATCGAGGTCGCTCCTGCGCGAGTTTTACGAGCGTCCGCTGCACGGTCTGGGCGAGCTTGGCCCACTCGAATCCCGAGACATCGCCGAATTCAGTTGGCTCGCGGAGAGATGTGGTAATCGCAGAGGCGAAGCACTGCGGGTTCGGTGGTGACAGGCGTACGTTTGGGAACGCAATACGCCTGAGCTCTTCGAGGTCCGTCGCTACAACGGGCCGCCGGGCTGCCGTGTATTCGAGCACCTTGATGGGGCACGCTGCGTCAAAGTATGGGTTGGAATCGCCGGCATAAAGACCGAGATCAGTTGCCGCAAAGTAGTTGGCTACCTTGTTATTGGGTACCCATCCCGTTGTCACGAACGGCAGACCAAGACTCTGGCAGCGCGCCACTATTGGACGGAGGAGATCGCCTCCTCCAACGACAAGGAAAACGATATTTGGCACCTGCTCCGTCGCGAGCGCCAGAGCATCAACGAAAAACAGAGAGGGGCTGCTGGTCAGGCCAATGAGGCTTACCACCTTTTTGCCCCGCAGTCCGAGTTCTGCCCGGGTGCGATCACGCTCTCCGCTGGCGATCCGGTTCGTGCTCACCCCGTTTGGAACATAAACTGCCTTTTTCCCAAAGCTCTGCAAGCGGTCAATAAGAACACGGGATGTGCACAACACCAGGTCACTGTTTGCGATATAGGCCGCCTCGACGTCGGGATACGTAATTAGATCCAGACAATCGAAGACTCTGACTGCGGGCAGATCGAATGGCGGCAGGCCCACGGCCTGGTGGCCAAGTCCATAAACGAGGACATCAATCCCCAGCTTGCGAACGAGCTGACTGGCATAGAAACGAAAGAGTTGTTCATTGGCCCATAGTCCTCGGGAGTAGTCTTTTCCAAAGCGGCCCATCACATGGCGACCCATCACATTCGGAATGCGAGGCCGGCTGTGAACTGTTATGCGCCCTTGTCGGAAAGTGGACCAACCAAAAGTCGAGAGCGGTCTTCTGCACTCACGTGCTGGCTGCCAGGTCAGCACGTGCAGGTCGTCGTCAGAATCCGGCCAGCTGTCAAGCAGCCATCGTTCACGTTGTCCATCAAGAGATGGCCAGTCCTTGTGAGGAATCCAGAGTACTTTCATATGAAGGTGGCTCGAAACGCTCGAGAAATGATGCTGGCGGATACTGCGGGTGAAAGCTTCTATGAAACAGAATCCTGAATTCCGCAAGGCAGCAATGCGCCCCTAATAGCGGATCAGAATTGTTATAGATAGCTGGATGCGGCGAATGAAGGTGGATACGGGTATCGGCAGAACTCCCGCAATCGTTTTACGGTGCACACAGTATGTAGACTCCTGACACACTCAACCGATGTGCTCGTTTGAGAGCACAGGAGAGTTCCATTCCCACATGAATGGCTTAGGATCAGCGGTCCGCGCAGCCGTCAGTAGACTCTTATGGTTCATCCAGAGGGAGGTAGTGAGAATCGCGAACACCAGGAACGGAAACGTACCCCTCGTCAAAAGCGCACTTTCGCATATATTATCGGCGGCGAATATGCACAAGTAAGTTATCGGCCATAAGCCAATGGATCTCGGTTCCAAAGTTACGTACTGCATCGCCTTGCGGAAGGCACCAACGAACAGATATAAAAAAAGGCAGACACCAACGGCCCCAAGACTGAGGCATAAATCGATGTAACCATTATCCGCGACTGGAACCAGACGTCCCGCGCCGATCCAGAGGCTCAGGACTTCCGGTTTCAAGCCCGCCCAGAAAGCAGCATATCCATATCCGAGCATAGGGCGATTTGCAATGATCGGAAGCAGCATGGCCCATAAGTGTGTTCGTCCCGTCAATGTTGTGTCGCGACCTAGTACCTGAAAAATCGGCTCAGGAAACGCAAGGATGCAATAAATCCCAAGAGAAAAGGTTAGGGCCACCAGGAGGTAAACGAGCAACCGTTGTTCACTGCGCAGCAGACGCCACAATGGGATCGCGGCAAGGCTCAAAACACCGCAAACGGCCGCAGTCGCGGACCGGGAGAGAAGGAGCAAGCCGGCTGCAATGAGAAGAAACACATATCGAGTCCAGGCAAAGCGGTGAAATCTAACGAGTACCAGAAGCAATACGGCAACTGCCATGTGCTCCCCAAAAGTATTCTTGTAAGCCGACAACCCTTTCCAAGCGCCGCCGTGGGCAGAATAGTCAATAACGTATTCGGGGGCCACGCAGTAGAGCAGAAGCACAAACGCTATCATCAGGCACAGGGTCCGAGCCAGCAGGCGAGCAAACCCTTTGATTGAATAACGCTCGCCAACGTAAATTGCAATGATTGTCGCTACCAGCAGCAACACGCTTCTGCGTAGAGTCACCATTGGCTCAACGCTCCAGATTGTCGAGACGCATCCTAGCACTGCAAGCGCCAGCAATGGCCATACTGTACCCGCCGCGCGAAGTACCCGACGCCAGCGCATCAGCATAAGCAAGCCGCCGTATGTGTAGATACCGGCCTCGATAGCAACGCTGGTCGTGTCCACGTCAGCCGAAAACGTCCTTGCTTCAGCCTGTTGCTTGGATGAGGGTCTAAGCGCAGTAATAACATTCATGCTGGAGAGGAGCAGCAAGACCACGAATAATTGCTCAACCACCGAAAGAAGCTTCCCGGGCCTTGAATGAAGACCTGATGAATCCCAGCCGATGTCGGAGTGCGGAGATGGCTCGGACCGGACACCAGCGTCACTGTGATTGGGATAAATCCTGGTTGTGTTGGATGCAGCCATGCTATTGTTCCCGGACGGCAAAGGCCTGTGCACTCGTTGCTCCGCTCGCCACCCTCTCGCGCCGTAGATGCCATCGGATGATCAGGTACAGAAACATCATCAGTAGTCCGTCAGTCGCCAGGCTGGACCAGGCGGCGCCTCGCCAGGAGAATGTCCGGATGAGCCAGAAATTAATGCCAACATTGAAAACAGCCACGGTGATCTGTGCTGACGATGTTTGCCATTGATAATTGGATCCGGTCAAGGTGTCAGAAAGAAAGATGTGCACGCATTTGATGACTGGGAGCAGGCACAGCCATCGTAATGCAACGGCGCTCTCCTGGTAAGCGCGTCCTAGAACCATCGGAATTAATCCGGCCGCAACGAACAGGGCTACAGCCGTGCCTAATCCGTACAGGATCGAACGCCTGAGGATCCGCCGCGCGAATCCAAAGCCGGATGTTACACCCTGCATTCCGAGGCGGAAGAATTCCGGATAAGCGGCGTTTGCGACGGAACGGATCGGCAGGATCGCCGCTTCGATAAATCGATAGGCCGCTGCATAAATGGCCGTCGCTTCGACCGTGCTCAGCCGCGCCAGCATGGTCTTGTCGATATCGTTGTAAACAGATTGAGATGCCAGCGACGTCGCGAAATGAACCCCCTCGCGTATTGAGGGGAAGAACAGATGCAGTTGAAAGCGCGGCGGCACGCAGCACCGGCTTACCGCGACGATTCCGGCGGTGGTTGCGATGATACCCGACGCAGCATACAAGTAGGCCCAGTGCACAGCCGTCGGTCCCAGAGCCACCAGTATTATCGCTGCCAGGAGCCGAAGTCCGGTGGAAAATGCCATGAGATGTGAGAATCGCCGGCCTTGCTCGAGAGCCAGAAATGCCTGCAGGCAGATATTGCTCATTTCCATCGCGAAGAGATCTGCAATCGCCACTGCAATCAGCATTGCTGATGTTGATGACGCCGGAAGCACGTGGGGTCTTAGAATGAGGGCGAACAGCGTCAGAACCGATCCCGAGGCCAGCGTCACCAAAAGCGCATTGCCCAGGTACGCTGCGAGCACACTCCGGTCCCGGGCCACGTACTTGATCATGACATGGCCGGTCCCACACGAAGCAAACGGCGACATTGTTCCGATCAGGGCGGTGCAGGCCACAAAGCTTCCATATCCTGATGGACCGAGAAAATGCGCAATGATGATGAAATAGCCCATCCGGCCGAGTAATTGAAAGCCATGACCGGTTAACATCCATGTAGCATTCCGCACAATCTGAGAGCTGATGCGCTGACGCAAACGCTCTCGCAATAAACCCACCAGCCACTGTCGCATGCAGCACGTATATTCCTATGGAAGAGGTCGCCATTGCTCGAAGGAACTTACAATGGTTTGACAATAGAGGACTGGAACTAGCGAAAACCCAGCTCGCGCCGGGCGCACCATGCAAAGAGTTTGCTTGAACAGACTTGTGTCGCACGCGCTTCCTTAATGGACGACGGCATAAATTGAGGCACTCCCGATCGCACTGGCCACGCCCTGGGTACCGCTAAGCACATTCTTTAAACGATTGTTGGGAACAAAGAGAATATCGTTTGCGCGAAGTTCAAGATCGGGATCCTGACCCCGCTCTATTCTGCCGACCCGTAGCTTGGTGCTCACATACCCTTGGGTGTTTTTGCGCATCAGAACAGCCTTGTTCAACGATGCTGTCCTGCTTGCACCGCCGGCTTGCGCCAGCACCTGGAGCAGTGTGATTTTACCGCTGTCCTGCATCACAAAGCCTCCCGGACGGTTTACATCGCCCAGCACGTACACGATTCCTGCCCGTGGTACCAGGATCAAATCTCCAGGGTAGATCTGAACATTATTGGCGAGGGAAGCCTCGGGGTCATCGGTCTTCAATTTGACAGTGACCTTCTCTTCCGCTGCACCGCGCCGTTGTACGGTGATTCGCGTGTCTGCGAGATTCGTGAGACCACCTGCCATGGAAATAAGATCAAGCAAGGTGCGCGAACCGAGTACCTGGTAGATACCAGGATGCTGCACCTCTCCGGTTACGGAAACACCCTGGCTGGCAAACTCTTTCACCAGGACGTTGACCTGTGGACTGAGTAGCAATTTCTTGTTGCGAAGCTCACGTGCAATCGCTTCAGACGCCTCTTGCCCCGTCATTCCAGCTAAGGCGATGTCTCCGATAAGGGCCAATTGTGCTTTCCCGTTGGCGCCCACGCGCACCTCCTGCGTCATTTCTGGGACATCGAAGACAGTTATGTGCAGCAGATCGCCGGGAGCGATTTTTAAGGGAACAGGTATTTCTTTAGTTGATGATGCCTGGCCGCTTTTTCGATCCTGTTCTGCACCGGGTGTCAGTGCACTTACAGCAACACACATTAATACAAGCACAAGCACAAGTCCTGCCCAAACAGGCGTCTTTAACCCAGGTTGCTTCATATCTTTTTCTTTTTCCTTTATGACGAGCGCGATGGAGGGGAATTGGGCAACTGCGAAGTGCCAGAATCGCGTTTATCGCGCCCGTACTTGCCATAAAAACCGGAGTAGTGGAAATATTCCGGAGAACGGAGGTCCATTGCATTCACCAGCACCCCCAGGCGAGGAGCCCGCACATCTCTAAGTAATCTGATCGTCCGCTGGATACATGGCTGGCTGGTAACTGCAAAGCGAACAACGACAATCACCGCATCAACTTTGCGGGAAAGGACCACTGGATCGGTAACCGGCACAGCGGGGGGAGTATCGATCAATACATAATCGAACTGATTGCGCCAGGCCTCAATGATTGCGCTCATTTGTTGCGATCCCAACAACTCAGATGCATGATGAGAGCAATCGCCGGCCGGGACAAATGTGAGCCCCGGGATTTCGTCAATCTGTCTGTAAGCAGTCGAAACGTCCAAATCCTGAAACAGTATTTGGCTTGAGGGGAGATGCGAACCAATCTTCGGTACTGCTCGAACGATATCGCTCAATCCTATCCCATCACCCTGATTGAGAAACCTGCTTAGACTTCCACGTTGCAGGTCTGCATCGACCAATAAAACTCGCCCGCCGTTATAGGTGAACGCAGCGGCAAGATTCAACGAGACAAAGCTTTTTCCTTCCTGTGGCATGCCGCTTGTGACCATGAGAACCTTGGAGCCGTCGTCAAGCCGCGAGAGTAACAAGGCGGTCCGCACTGCTCGGAACGCCTCAGCCACACCAGGATTGCCGAGGCTTAAAAGTAGCGGGTCTTGCGTAGCGCCGTTTGGATACTCTTGCGCGCTCGTTTTCCGCAAGAGTTTGAATCCGCTCTCAGAGATCACTCTGGCATCTGGAATTACGCCCAGCACCGGCACATGAGTGGTGGTCTCAACTTCTCGCACGTCGCGTATGGTCCGATCCACGGCTTCTACTACAAACACACTGACCAGGCCAAGGAACAGCCCGCCGATGGTGCCGAAACCCAGATAGAGCGGCACATTGGGCCTGGCGGGAATGTTGGGCGCTCTGGCCGGATCGAGAACATGAAGTGCACTTGAATGTAAACCAGCCAATACTCCAGCTTCCTTCAGTTTCTCCAGCAAATGCTCGTAAAGTACCCTGCTGGACTCGGCTTCGTGTTTAGCCATCAGGAAGTCGGTTGCTTTGTCGTTCATCTGCGCTGCGACTGCCTTCTGCTCTGCAAATGCTTTACGGGCAGCGGCTTCGCGCGACGCGGCCAATTCGTACTCACTTTTCGCCCGCGCGGACACCTTGCCGAGCTCCGCCGCAATGGAAGAGCGCACGGAGCTCAGCTTTTCCTTGATTTGAATCAACCGTGGGTAGGCGGGACCGTATTTAGCGGAGGCATCCGCGTATTCCGCCTTCAATGCGGCTTCCTGCTGGCGAAGGTTATTGAGAAGTGATGCAGGATTAGCCGCTTCAGGCATGTTCCGTTCGGGCTGTCCCCCAAGCATGCCGGCAATGAGTTCTGGGTTCGCGCTGCGAGAAAGTTTGTATACGTTTTCCTTGATGATCCGGTCAGCCTCTGCAGTCGTAACCTGGTTGTTGAGTTGCTCCAGGCGCGTAAGGACAATATTGTTGTGCTCGTCCTGCCCAAAGATTCCAGACTCCTTCTGTAGTTGAGCCGCCCGTTGCTGTGACTTCTCCGCCTGGGACTTGAGCTCGACCAATTGGCCTCCGAGCCAGTCTGTGGCTTTGGTGGTTGCGTCGTAGCGAACTTGAAAGTTGTATTCGATAAAGTCTGAGATCAGTTGGTTGACCACTTTAGCTGCCTTGTTCGGATCAGGATCCATGTAACTTACCGCGATGAGGCGTGTGCCAGCCATGTCCTTGACGTTAAGTTTTGATTTGAACTTCTTTAGCGCACGAGCAGCCTCTTTGTCAGGCGCGGGGTGGCTTACGATCGGTTCGGAATTGGCACTAGTACCAGATCGAGGCGCATTGCCAGCGAGGTCCTTGGGATCGACTAGTTTGAGTTCCCTGATGACCCTCCAGGCGAGAACGTCCGAGTTCAGCACAGCCAACTGCGTCTGCAAAGTCATATTGAAATCGAGCGGATCTGAGCTGGCATCAGAAGAGGTGCCATCTGGTCTCAGCGATAAACCGCTTGTATCCTGTTTCAGGATTTCCAGCTTCGACTCCGCTTTATACTGCGGTGACATAAAAACGCAAACCAGTCCGGCTGCTACCAGCATGGTTCCTGTCCAAAAATAAATCCACCTGCGACGCCGGAGAATGGCCTGGAATAGTTTGAGGATGTCAAAATCCAGATCCTTGGACTCTTCGCCGGCCATCCGCGTCTCTGCCATGGGGGGACTGAGCAGTAACGGTGGCGTGGAGATTCCAATTCCGCGACGCGCATGAATCGCATCACCAGCTTCGCGAATCAGGTCGTAATTTTTACTCATGGATTTTGGCCTTTATTGCTGCCGTTGCTGTATTCTCGAGAACCCCGAGGCTTCCGAACCAACGGCTACTGTGCGTTGTGAATGAAGTGCCCGAGTTGTTCAGTCTGGCCTCGCTGAAGAGCCGGCCGGGGACCGCAGTTCCTGAAGTAATCTTTTCCCCGATTGGCCCCACAGGAAAGCCACGTTTTCTTCCGGTTGTCCAAGGGAGATGTCAGCCAGATCTCGGCCGCAGGTATGGCAGAGCTCCGAGCGGCGTGGAACTCGAATCCGCTGTTCTGCAGAGCTGTCGATAATAGGTTGAACACAGCCGGGACTTGCTGTGGGGCTTCCAAATGTATTTCGGTGCGTTTGAGCGGCATTGAGCCATCTGTCCCAACCACCAAGACGTTGCTGATGGTGGCACCCGAATCGGGTCCTAAAATTCCTTGGGCGATATCGCTCGCACAAATTTGAGTTTTGCCTTGGGCATCAACGATTTCTGTTTTGAGCTGCATTGGTGTGCCCGGGCGCCCTTTGGTCGCGCAAAGGATTTCGACCTGCCGTTCGGAGATGCCATGCTCTTCCCAGTCACATGCCGCCGCACGATGGCCAGCTTCAAAAATCTGATTGCGCTCGGGCACCTTGTCAATCGTGCCCATCAGCGAAACCCAATAAAGCCTTCTGAGCTGTTTGCGAATCTCTCGAATCCCCATTGTCAAGATCTCGAAAAGTGGAAACACCGGAGATCCGGGCAAGATCTCTGGTTGAAGGGCGATTTCTGCCGATTCATGCTTACTTTAGGTGCCAGGAGGACGCATGATCTCGTTCGGCCGCATCACCGGGCGCTACGACCCACCCAACCACGGGTGCATTGCCTGAGTACTGGCAGACAACGAGTCACTCAGCAAAGAATGTTGTCCCTGAACTCAGATAGCATTCGGCGTGTCCATACGCGACTTCGGCTTGCAACTCCTCGCCGCGTCTCTACATGAGGCAACAAATTGCTGTATACGATGTTCACCACGCTTGACGAGCGGGCCAAAATCTGGATTGCGAATTCGAGCACATTACCACCCACTTTGAACCTGGTGATTTCGCCGTTAACCAGGATCTTCTGGATAGGAAGGTCGCCAGATTCAAGTTTAGTAAGAATAAATGTCCGTTCCCGTTCGGCAGTGTTTTCAATAACGTGGTGATTCGTAAATAGCCTGCAGAGGACGATCTCGTTGGATATCTCGCGCTCAAGATAGCTCTTTGTGAGAATTTCGTGCAATCCAGTCCAATGCAGCCTCTTAAACGAGTTGAGTCGTGCAATAAACTCGGTCAGGCGTGCACCGCCGTCCTTCAAGTACGAGTGGTGTTCGACGGCGAGCAGTGGTTTGCCGAGAAACAGGTCGAAAGCAAACTGCTCTGATCCGCCAGGATAGCGGCGCAAGAAAATTGGGAATTCCCCATATTTCGTGATCGCCGGTTGTAGAAGGTGGCCGAGTGTAAGAGGAGCTTTGGCACCTGAATTCGCGGCCGACCCAGACGAATTTATGGCGGCAACGTAATTGTTGGACTTGAGTGCTGTTAATGCCTCAGTTGAGAATCGACCCTGCGGGAACACCATTGTTTTCGAGTACGAGAGGCCGCTCTGTCGCTTAAGGCTCTTCATTCTTGCTGATGCCAACTGCACTTTGGAATTGAGGACAGCCAGATCTGTAGACGAAAATTCAGCCCCGGTATGATCGCAGCCATGCACGCAGAGAGAGAGTCTATCCGGACGCTGACGGAAAAGTTGCGCGACATCTTTGTCAATACGTTTGTAGTTCCATGGAATAAATGCGATCGTGCTCGCGAAATCCACTTTGTCCATTTTGGATACCAGTTCTCGGTAATTCAGATATCCATAGGAGCTCTTGAGCGGCGGATCATCAATGATGAAGTTGCCAAAGCTGTGTTTGTTGTGCCAGCACTGGCTGTTAAAAACCGACCTGAGAAATATAGCCGCCGGAAGTAGCCGGGAGAAATAGCTGGTGACATCAAGATTGCCGTTGACCTCTTCTTCGATATCGGCAATGGTGCTGCACGCCAGCAGAAATGCATGGCAGCGATTTTTCTCTACAACAACCCAAAATGGCATGCCTTCTATGCTTACCAGCGGAACCATACCGCTGGAGTTCCCTGGACATACGAAACCAAAATCGGTGTCATTCCGAACACGACCGAAAGAGAGGCCGGAGAAGTACTTTGTGATTCGCGGCTGCGAAGAGCTCACCTGGTAGCGGAGGTCCGTTGGCGTGAACTTTCGCACATCTGTTATTGAACCATCGCTGAGGCTGCCGGCGATGTGGAGTGGAGACATCTCTGGGGTAAAACCATATACGAAAAGGGCGGAAGCCTTCTGGCGCAGGCGATCGAGAGCAGTCGTCACCTCCGGAAGGTTGTGGCACCACCTGGCGATGGTCGCTGCGCTCGCCAAGATACAAAGATCATGGTCCGCCGCTCGGTGCAATTCCACATCAAAGGCGGAGATGTCTACGGTCCTGCAATCAAGTCCGAAAAACTCAATCAGTCGCTTGAGACACACCTCGTCGTGTGTGGGGCGGATGTCATGTACGACTATGGGCTCGGATTTCATTTTGTACGAACGAAAACAGAGGACGGCAGCATACTCGGGCCAGGTTCTAAAGCGGGCGAAGCGTTGTCATGAATTCTTCATAACTCGCGGTGGCTGTAAACGGTTTCGTGATTCTGGCGAGAGGTTTCGAGGCATCCGATCCATACAACGTATACGGCGCAACATTCCCAGTCACGAGCGAGGACGCCATGATGACTGAGCCTTCTCCTACAACCAGCGTTCGGTTGGCTGAGGTTACAATCACGCATCCTGCGCCAATATAGACATTCTTGCTGATAACGATCCGACCAGTGCCACGAGTGTGAGCTATGATAATGGATCGCAGCCCGACCACAGCGCCGTCTTGAATTTCGACCGACTCGGGAAATTCGTTTTCAAGATATACATCCTCCCCGATCCAGACGTTATTACCGATCTGTACCCCTCGCAGGTGATGAAAAAAAGGTCGCAGCGTAGTTGCACCGGGCAAAAAACGACAGAACAGATGCAGGATCCTGTTACACGCTCTTCTGACGAAAGTTTTGCCATGAGCAGCTCTCTGCCGGGTGGGCAGTACCGATTGTTCGGGCATCGCAGGCCGCGCGTCGGTTGGAGGCGTTGTAACTTTGCGATCCTCCCGCTCGCCAATTGCCCGAACGTCCTGTTCTTGTGAGCGCATTTGTCCCTCTTTTGCGTGAGTACGATCTGAAATCTGTGTTAACTGTCCGATCTCATCTGTGATATCCGCTGCTCTGGATGCATTAGCGCACTAGCGAGCAAAGCCGCAAAGTCACGCACCAGCCGGTTAATAGTGGCCAGATCAAAAAGATCAGAATTGTATTGAATACGCCCGAGCAACTCGTGGGGGCGTTCTATGAATGCTAAGTAGAGGTCCCAGATTGCTCCCCCACTCTGCGCATCCATTGAAGTCACGTACCACCCGAGATCAGTGCTCGGAGTGCGAGGTTGTAACGATACTCCAACGGTAAAAAAGGGGTTACGGCTCTGATCGATCTCTGGTAACAGTTCGCGCGCCAGCAACTCCAATGGCACGTCGTCATGAGAAATCGCATCGGACATAACGATTCGAATGCGCTTCAAGAGCTCATAAAAGGGCGGATCACCACTCAGATCAATGCGAAGTGGCACAGGATTAAGAAAGTGTCCGAGCAGCGGCTGCGCTTCAGATCGCTTGCGGCCTGCTGGAGAAAATGTACCCAGGATTATCTCCTTCTGGCCGGTGTAGTGAAAAAGCAGCGCAATGAATGCTGCGTCAAGCACGATAAACAGCGTGGTACGCGCACTGTGGCACAGCTTCCTGGCACCTGTAAGAATTTCAACTGGAAAAGTACAGCTGTGAGTAGCGCCCCGAAATGTGCACACGGCGGGACGGCTGACCTGCGGCCAATTCAGTACCGGAAGCTCGCCGGCGAGCTGGTTCCGCCAGTATTCCAATTGTCTTTCCATCTCCTGATGGATGAGCCATGTGCGTTGCCACCAAGCGAAATCACGATACTGAATGGTAATTTCCGGGAGAGGTGAGGGTTGCCCCGCGATGTACGCGTTGTACAGCATGCTAAGTTCTCTAGGAAGGACCTGGTAAACAGAAAGTCCATCAACGATGCTCAAGTGCGCTGTAATTGCCAAGCGATAAGCTTCATCACCCGTCTGTATCAGCAGCGCGCGCAATAGAGGGCCGCTACTTAGGTCAAACGGTCGGCGGGCATCTTCGCTTGCCAGGCGCAATGCCAGCGTTTCACGGTTTTGGTCAAGTTCATCTCGCAGGTCTACCCGGCGAAGCGGAAAAGCCGAAGGCGCTGCGTGGACCAACTGCGACGGAGACCCATCAATCACCTTGTATGAGGTCCGCCAGATTTCATGTCGGCGAACAATCTCGGCCATGCTTCGCTTAAGCACTTCAACGTCGAGTGCTCCGTTGCGGTGGAGCGTTATGGATTCGTTGTACAGTGGAATTGAAGTTTCCAGGGTGTGTCGCCATAATTGCTCCTGAGCTAAGGAAAGCGGCGCCACTGTACCGGGAGGTATTGGCCGAATGGGCGATTCAGTAGACTGCATTGACAATTCGCCCCGCAGATATTGCAGTAACGCCTTCTGCCTGCTGGCTGAAAGAGATGTGATCTCAACACTCACAAGTATCTCGATTTTCGTAAATGGCTATCACTTCATCCGCGTGGTCGAATCTGGCTAATTAATACGTGACCGGCAGGGCGACCAGGCCTCTCAGTCCTAGGTTTGTCCGCCAACGTAGCGGGACATGTTGAAGTGCCAGGTTCGGCATGCGGCGGAGAATAGTGGCGAAAGACACTTGGCCCTCGATGCGGGCGAGTGCGGCGCCGAAGCAGAAGTGAGCCGCCCAGCCGAACGCGAGATGCCGGTTGTCCGTGCGAGCAAGGTCCAGCCGGTCCGGATCAGGGAACCTCTCAGGATCGCGATTGGCCGCGCCCATGACCGCAATAACCGCATCGCGTTTGCGGATCTGACGCCCGCCGAGTTCAAGATCGTTGCGCGCGAGACGTGCGGTGTGCTGGCTTGGGCTTTCATACCGCAGCAACTCTTCCACTGCGGATGGTATCAATCCCGGGTTGTCGCGCAGCTTCTGCATCTCTGCGGGATGGCGCAACAGTGTCAAGAACCCGTTGCCGATCAGGTTCGTGGTCGTTTCCTGCCCGCCCACCATAGTGACAATGGAGTTCGCAATAACCTCTTCCTCGGTTAACCGGTCCCCATTGACTTCCGCCGTTAAGAGTGAATTGATCAGCCCTTCGCGTGGGTGCGCTCGCAGTTCACGAACACGGTCGCCAAAGTACGCAAGCATTTCCTCCAGCGTACGCAGAACTTTCGGCACGTGGTCCGGGTTGTGCTGGAAGTTCCCCAGCATCTCCGCAAAATCCGCCGTCCAGGCTTTTAATTGCCGATGGTCGCTGGCTGGGACTCCCAGCATTTCCGCCGTCACGATAGCGGGCAGAGGTTCTGCAAAATCAGCAATAATGTCCATTTCTTCCGATCGCCCTTCCATAGCCGCATCAATCAGCGTATCCGCGATCTGCTGAATGTGCGATTGCAGCTCACGGACCCGCGCGGGGGTGAACGCACTCGATGCAAGCGAGCGCAGGCGCGTGTGGGCAGGCGCGTCAAGGAATAGCATCTGCCTCACCATGACTGCGGCAATGGGGCTAAGGGCAGAGAGGCTCATTCGCCTTAGCTGTTCCGGGGTGGGAGTGCGGTCAGCAGAGAAATCATGAAGCACACGCACCACGTCGCAGTAGCGCGTCACCACCCACGCATGCAGGAACGGATCCCAGTGCACTGGGGCTTCCGTGCGCAAAAGGTTATACAAAGGATACGGATTGGCCAGAACCTCAGGGTCGAGCAGGTGGTACAGGCTGAGGGCAAAACCGGCCCGGTCTGCGCCGGGAGAACTCGCAATTGCATTCATTTCTGGCCTCCGCCAAAGTTGGCCTGTGCCAACGCCTGTTGGACCTCATCAGCGGTCATGGAGCACATCTTCGCGGCCATTGTGCTTTCAATCTGCTGCGCCAATTGCGCCGGTGTAGGAGATTCGAAAATGCTGCGCACGGAAATCTCGATTCCAAAATTGTTTCGGATGCGTGCGGTCAGCTGTGTGCAGAAAAGCGACTGACCTCCCAGCAGAAAAAAGTTATCATCCGCTCGAACACTCTTCAGTCCAAGCAATTTGGCAACGATTTCTGATAGCCTCTTTTCGACATCTGTACGGGGTGATGTTCCGACCAAATGGTTGATGCCGGGGATAGGCAAAGCATTCCGGTCCACTTTGCGGTTCGGGGTGAGTGGCAACTCCGTCAGACTTACGTATATGGCGGGCAGCATATATCGGGGAAGCCGTTGCGCGAGATAGGTTCGCAATTCCTGCGTTTCCAGCCCGGGTGCTACTACGTATCCGACGAGGCTTTTTTCGTGTCCCGGCCCGTCGACAACTTTTGTGGCTGCCTGCTTCACTTCAGGATGACTCTCCAGTGCAGCTTCGACGTCCCCTAATTCAATCCGATATCCCCGAATCTTCACCTGATTATCATTGCGGCCCCAAAATTCAATCACGCCGTCATGCCGCCTCCGGCACAAGTCTCCCGTCTTGTACAGACGAGCATCTTTATTCTGGCTAAATGGATCTGGGATAAATCGTTCAGCCGTAAGTTCCGGATTGTTCAGGTATCCTCGAGCAAGGCCGGTTCCACCAATCAAAAGCTCGCCGGTTCCACCAACCGGAACTTCGCGGAGTTCACGATCCACGATGTAGACCTGAGTGTTTGCTATTGGCCTGCCGATCGGAATGCGAGATTCCGTCGACGTCACATGCCTCACTGTTGACCATATTGTTGTCTCAGTCGGCCCATACATATTCCACAATGACGAGCACCGCGGAATCAGCTCTCTTGCCAAGTCAGGCGGCATAGCTTCGCCACCGCACAGGATCTTCAGCCCAAGACGACCTTGCCATCCGCTCTCCAGGATCATTCGCCAGGTGATTGGGGTGGCCTGCATCACTGTCGCGTTGCTGGCCTCCAACAGATCGCGCAATGCTCTTCCATCGAGAACTACGTCGCGGCTCGCAATGACCACTCGCGCACCCATAGTCAGCGGTAAAAAGATTTCCAAGCCGGCAATATCAAACGAAAACGTGGTTACAGCAACCAGAGTATCGTCGGCGGTCAATCCCGGCTCGCGTACCATGGACTCGAGGAAATTTACAACTGCTCGGTGCTCAATCTGCACTCCTTTGGAACGGCCCGTAGAACCCGTTGTGAAGATGACGTAAGCGAGATTGTGAGACTGAACGTCACTACTAGGATTGTCCCGGCTCAATAAGGACAGGGACGCGTCGAGCGATAGGGTATGCTTAGCGTACGAAGACACCATCCGCTCTGTCGACGGCTGCGTAATCATTACCTCTGGTTGCGAATCTTCCAAAATCTGCGCAAGCCGCTCCCTGGGAAAGGCAGGATCAAGTGGAACGTACGCTCCACCCGCCTTTAGAATGCCCAGCAGCGCTATTACCGCATCCAGCGAACGTTCCACACACATGCCGACCAATTTGTCCGGCTTGACGCCGTACTCCTGCAGCCAATGAGCTATTCGGTTTGCCCGGGTATTGAGTTGCGCATAAGTGAGCATTTCTTGCTCATATGTAAGTGCAATGACATCCGGTGTACGTGCGGCCTGTGCCTCAAACAGTTCATGAACGCACTGCTGAGAGCTTGTACCGCAGAGTGTCGCCACAGATATGGCGTTGCGTCCTTCCGAGGTTTTTGCACAATTCATTTCTACTGTCCACCGTATGTGGAATGTTGCAGGACATTTTGGATTTCATCCTCACTCATCGCGCCAATCCTGGCCACCATAAGACGTTCGATTTCGCGTGCCAATAAAGCGGGCGTTGGGCATTCGAATACGCTACGTAAAGGAAGCTCGACTCCAAAGCCGTCCCGAATTCGTGCAATCAGTTGCGTGCCGAAGAGAGAGTGCCCCCCGATCAGGAACAAATTGTCGTTCACCCCGACCCGGGTTACGCCGAGCAAATGGGCCACTAACGCTGAAAGTTTTTCCTCAAGCATCGTACGCGGCGAGAGATAGTTTTCATCGGGCAAAGTGTTACTTGCATCCGGGCACGGCAAAGCCTTGCGGTCAATTTTGCCATTGGAAGTCAGCGGCAGATCCGGTAGCTCAACGAATATGGCTGGCACCATGTAATCAGGCAACCGACTGCGCAGCAGATCGCGCAAATGAGCGGCTGTGGGGCGAGCATGGCCGTGGTTCACTAAAAGGTAGGCAACAAGACGCTGGTTATTTGTGCCGTCCTGCCACGCCATAACCACACTCGTTTGAATTGCCGGGTGCGTGTCCAGGACAGCAATGATCTCATTGGGCTCAATACGGAAGCCCCGAATCTTGATCAGGTCGTCCACTCTGCCAATGTATTCAATTTCGCCGTCAGGAAGCCATCGGCCGAGGTCACCCGTCCGATACATTCGCACGTCTGCTCCGGTAACGAACGGATCCGGCACAAATTTCTTTCCAGTCAGCTCTGGGCTGCTCACGTATCCCCGTCCTACCCCTGCGCCGCCGATACAGAGTTCGCCTACTTCACCGCGAGGTACGGGAGTCAGCGATTCGTCAACAATGTAAATTTCAGCACCGTCGATCGGACGCCCAATAGCAGGACGCTGCGCGAGATTTCTTTTTTCAGACGGCACATACCCGGAAGTAGCCACGACTGTGGCCTCCGTCGGGCCGTAGTTATTGATGAGCGCAAACGGAAGTCCGGGACGCGGATAGTGATGAAGAGTGTCAGCCCCTGTGAGCAGGACTCGCAGCTTTGTAGTGGCCGGCCAATCAAGCATGATCAGCCGCTCCGCCAGAGCGGTCGGCACGAAGGTAATGGTGATCTCCTGGTCGATTAACCAGTCCCTCAGCAACTCAGGCGAGCTCCGGACTTCTTCTGGCGTAAAGTGCACCGCTGCCCCCGCAGTCAGGTGCGGCCAGAGCTCCCAAACAGCGGCGTCGAATCCAAAGCTCGCAAATTGTGTCGCGCGATCATCTGCAGTTATCACGAATGCTTTCTGGTGCCACAAAACAAGGTTCAACAAATTTTTGTGCGTTATCTCTACCCCTTTGGGTGTGCCGGTTGAGCCGGAAGTGTAGATGACATACGACAACTGATCCGGACTAATCTGGGTTGTTTGCCAGGCAGTGGGTATTCCGTCGGTCACGTTCTCGCGATCGACCAAAATGTGTTGCCAGTTACCTGCGGGTAGCCTGTCAACCACTGTCGAATCCGAGAGCACTAAAGGGACATGGGCATCCGTCAAAATGAAAGACAGTCGTTCGCGCGGGTAGTTTGGATCAATTGGAAGATATGCAGCCCCCGACTTCAGCACCGCGATTGACGCGAGCGCTGCAAGTGCTGATCGGCGCATGCATATCGCCACCAGACCGTTGGCGCCGATGCCCAACAGTTTCAGGTGATGCGCCAACCGGTTTGCGCGATCGTCCAGTTCGCCATAAGTCAGCTGCATTGATTCATCCACCAAGGCGATGTGGCCGGGATTCTCTCTCGCCCGATCGGAGACCAGTTGCGGGACAAATCGATCGAAAGAAAACATTCGTTTCGCCTGTGTCTGCAGCGCGGCAGTGTCGAACTGCGAACACGGCGGGTAGGACCCTGACTTTGCGGTGGGTACGAAAGATTTATCCATATTGGGGCTCTTCAAGAATGGGTCTGAATTATGAAGACGTTCCGTTTAACGAAGCCAAAAAAACTTCCTCAGTTTTGCTTTCTAGCCGTGGGTGGCAGGGACCGATACTTCCCGTGTTTCAACCTGATCCAAAAAATGCAACACTGCTTCACTGACCTGTTCTATTTGGCTGTCGCTGAGTTCTGGATACATTGGCAGCGACAATATTTCGGACGCGAGCGACTCGGAAACAGGCAAGCTGCCTCGCATCGGGTATCCGAGGTCCTGATAGGCACGAGTCAAATGCAAAGGCTGAGGATAATGAATCCCTGTTTCTATCCCACACGCGTGCAAGTGCCGCCTCACTGCATCCCTGTTCTTTACCCGAATAACAAAAAGGTGGAAGTTGTGCTCTCTGCCGGGTGGTATTTCTGGGATTTGAATGCATGCCTTTCGGAGTCTCACCACATATGCTTTCGCATGCTGGACACGGCGCATGTTCCATTCCCGAAGATGACGAAGTTTCACCGAGAGCACAGCCGCCTGAATTGCATCAAGCCGCGAGTTCGTCCCGACCGTGACATGAATGTACTTCGCCGGACTACCGTGATCTCTCAAGAGTCGCAGCCGTTCCGCATGAACTCGATCATGGCATGTAATAATCCCCGCATCTCCGTAGGCACCCAGGTTTTTGCCAGGATAGAAGCTGAAACAGGTGAGCCGGCCGGATCCGCCTACGCGCATACCATCCCGCTCCGTCCCGTGCGCCTGCGCAGCATCTTCGATGATTGTGAGTCCGCGCCGCTCGGCCAATTCCTCCAGAGCCGTCATGTCCATTGCCCGTCCATATAAGTGGACGGCAATAATGGCCCGGGTTCGCGGCGTTATCAGGCGCTCCACCGAATTGATATCGAGATGGAAAGCCATAGGATCGACGTCGCAGAATACCGGCCGGGCTCCGATATTGCTGACCGCCTCCGCCGTCGCGAAGAACGAGTTCGCCGGCACTATCACGTCATCGCTGGCGGCAATCCGCGCCGATTTCAAGGCGAGTTCCAGGGCGGACGTTCCGGAGCCCACCCCAACCGCATATTTGCTTCCCACAAACCGGGCAAATTCCTCTTCGAAGCGTTCGACCCATTCACCGCCGATGAACTGTCCAGAAACAAGCACTCGATCAACGGCATCCATGACGTCGTTGCGGATCGATTTAAATTGCGCTTTCAAATCAAGAAAAGGAATGGTGATCCCACTGTGATTCATGAAAAGCATCCTTCTACCATGGTTAACCCCGTAGGCGTGGCGCGAAACTGTGCCTGGCAGTCGGGACAGGTCGTTGCGGAGTTCAGACTTGCTGAAACCAGAATCGGCAGTCGTCGGGCGCAATGGCACATCCAACCGATCTGCCGTGCAGGATTTCCGACCATAAGGGCAAAATCGAGAACCGTCCTGAGCACAACTGCGCCTGCACCAATAAAGGCGTATCTCCCGATGGTGACACCACACAAAATGGTTGCATTCGCTCCCACGGTGGCGTTGGCGCAAATCAGTGTGGTTTGCAGTGCCGCACCAGGCTTCTTAATGTAAGCCCGCGGATTCGGATCATTGGTCAGAACGCAATTCGGCCCCAGAAACACGTTGTCCTCGACCCTAACTCCCTGCCAGATTGCAACTCCATTTTTAATGGTGACGTTATTGCCCAACACAACACCTGTCTCGATGAATGCGTGATCGCAGATATTGCACTCGGCGCCGATGCGGGCTCCCGGCAGAACATGGGCGAAGGCCCAGATTCTGGTACCTGGACCGATGTCTTCCGTTTCGACCAGGGCTTGCGGGTGGGCAAAATACGGCTTTGCGGCAGGGGTTTCACTCATCACGGTGCTCACGCGGCGTTAACCACAGCCAGGCTCTCTGTTTGGGCACCCTCGATCGCAATTTCGATTGCCCGCACCACATCGGTACCGAATTCGCCATTGGTAACCGGGGCTTCTCCGGTTTCAATGCACTTGAGAAAATGATCGATTTCCACGGCGAGAGGCTCAACATTGGCAAGGTTCGGAGAGATGACGTCGCCCATGCGATAAGTCAGTTGGAATTCACCGAAGTCGCTTGGAGCGGACAGATTGACGCCGCGTTCGAACAGTTTCACCTTTTCCCCGGGATCAAGGTCGTCGTATACGACCATCTTGTCCGAACCGATAATGCAGGTTCGACGCATCTTCTGTGGCGCCAGCCAACTCACCTCGCAGGAAGCGATCACCCCAGAAGGAAACCTAAACCACAGGAACGCTACGTCCCGTTTCGTATCAATGCAGGCTCGGCCAAACGACCATGCCTGGATAGGATTTTCGCCGAGCCAGTAGAGCAGAATTGAGAGGTCATGGACCGCCAGGTCCCAGATGACATCGACGTCTTTCTGATAAAGGCCCAGGTTGACTCGGGAGAAACTGATATAACGGAGATCGCCCAAACTGCCGCTTTCAATGAGTTCCTTCACTTTGACTACCGGGGGGCTGTAGATAAATGTATGGCCGGTCATGAGAGTTCGCCGGGCAAAGTGACCGATTTTAGTCAGCTCAGCCGCCTTGCTGCTGCTGTCCGCGAGCGGCTTTTCGACGAATACGTGCTTGCCTCGCATCAGAGCACGTTTTGCCAATTCGTAGTGGCTACCGATGTTGGTTGCGATGAATACCGCATCGATATCTGATTTCAACAATTCGTCATAATCACGATACCCTTTCAGTGATGGATATTGCCGCGTAATCTTACTCAGCTTTCTGGGATCCAAATCGCAACACGCAGAAAAGTCACACCTTTCATTGTTTGCAAGTACGCGCGCGAGATTTGGGCCCCAATACCCCAAACCGACGAGCCCTACTCTGAACATCAGCATTTCTCCATTTCTTGGATTTAAATAATCTGTTTGAAAAGGCCTTTTGAATTCAAAGTGAATTGGATCGGCGTCGAGTCGCGACCCTATTCTGCACCGCGGCATGAGAGGACCGCTGGAATCGTGAGCAGGAGGATTTCCAAGTCAATCCAGAAACCGGCGCGCCGGGCATAATTAATATCCATTTGGATCATCTCCTCAAAACCGACCCGGCTGCGTGCCGTGGCCTGCCACCAGCCTGTTATCCCGGGAATGGCTCGAAACCGCTCGAAATGCTTTTCGTCGTACAAGGCCACCTCGTAAGGAAGGGCCGGACGCGGCCCCACCAGGCTCATCTCTCCTTTCAAGACATTTATCAGTTGTGGCAGTTCATCAAGGCTGGTCCGTCGCAGTATCGCGCCCACCCGCGTCAGACGTGAATCCCTGGTCAATTTAAACGGCGTTGATTGGTCGCCATTGATACATCCAAGCCGAAAATTCTCAAAGTACACCTGATGCGGCGTTGGATCCGCGTCATTGACCATGGAACGAAATTTGTAGAACGAGAACGTGTACAGTTCCCATGTGGTCCGTCCAACTTTGATCCGCCGCTTCACACCAATCCGCTTCTGCACGAAGAATATAGGGCCGGGAGAATCAAGCTTGATGAACAGAGCGACCAACAGCATCAGCGGAAGCAGCAAGGCAAGTAGTAATGCGGCCAGTATGACATCGATGGCGCGTTTGCAGACGAAGTACAAGCGCCGGCTCAAGCGTTCTTCCGTTTCCACCGCATGGATGCTGAGTGGTAAAGCCGCTACGCTGTAGGGAACTGCCATATTGTCCATAGCCTTTTCACCCGTGTAAAAAGTCTTTCGGGACCTTATTTCTTTGTTTCTGGATTCAGTTTGAACTTCAGGCTCACTGAGGTAAAAGTGTGATTTAGAAGATCACCTTCGTCCGAAAAAAATGGCGCGTATTCGGGCGGCCGCTGCGCCCCACGCAACGTGAGCCGAGTGCCAGCGGCTCGACTCTTTTTGCTAATAGTGCCGGGAAAAACTTTTTGAACTTTTAGCGGTTCCTTGCCTCGGGATCCAACTTGAAGTTGAATCGTACCCGGGTGACGGTTGGAACAGGAACTTGATCGTCGGTAGCGGGAGAATACTTCCACTTTCGCACTGCATCTTCCGCTGCTTGTAAAAGGATGGCATTTCCACTCAAACTGCGTACCTTTTGGACATTGCCATTTCGGTCAATGGTGAGTTCAATCAGTACCTCTCCCTCAATGTGCCATAGCTTGGCTTTGGGCGGGTATTCGGGCTGGATAACCTTGATCGCCTGAAGCGGAAAATTTGTTTTCGGTCTGGAACCACCAACTGGCTTCGATGCTTCCAACCGAGGCACTGCTGGAGCATAGGCTGCAACTGGTATTGCCAAAGTGTTGACGGCCTTGGGCATGGTATCAACGGTGTCGGGAGCCAAAGGCGCCTGTGCTGCCTCTAACGCTTGCGAGCGGATCTTGGATGGGAGGAGCAAATTCGGGCGCAAATCGATCATTGACCGGCCTTGGATCCGTGGAGACTGGCGGGTCTCGGAGTCCGTCGAAGGCGCTGCGGCGACACCATTGGGCTGCTGTACCGAATTCTGAGCTAGTCCGTTCTTGACTGCTTGCGTTGGCGGTTGTACTTGAGGCCTCAACGACTCTGGTTGGCTTCGAGATGTGTACTCACCGTTTACACTCGATTTGGCGCGGAGTTCATTCCAGCCTAACCAGGAAACAAATGCGAGGAGCGCGAGCAGGACGATCAATTCAGTAGAACGATGACGATACCACTCTGCACTCCTGAACTGATCTATAGCGTGCAATTTGATTCGGGGCCCCTGATCAGCTTTAGCGACTACGGGCTGACCTTTCAAAGTGATGCCGGGACTTTTGACGCGTGGTGGAAGATGCGCTGGTTGCGGAAGACCTCTGGCGTCGAGATCGGGCAGGCGCTCTTTCCCTTCAAAAGTTTGCGTGTGCGCAATCGGTCCCCTCGAGAACTCACGGCTGTCGCCAGCTACATTTGCAGGTACATGATGTTCGCCTGGTACAGCAGCAGGGACGCCGTTCGAGAGTGGAGCATCAGGAGCCGCCGTATACTTTATGGCCGACTTCAAGTCCCTGCTGCCCAGTTCTGAAAAATCGAGATCCCTCGCAGCTTCCTCAACAAGCTCTCTGCTCACAGTCCCCTTATTTTGCGTATATGCCAGTATGAGAGCTCGATAACAGAGTGAATTTATAATCCTTGGTGTGCCTCCGCTTTGCGAAGCAATCTCGGCTAGGGAGTCTACTGAGAAAAGCCCCTCGATGGCTCTCGTGGCGACAACTCCGAGCCGAAATCTTACATAATCCTTAACTTCTGCCCCGGTTAAAGACTCCAACCGGGAGATGGTCGATATCCGTTGCGCCAACTGTGAAAGCTCCGACGTTAGGAGCATCTCTCCGAGTCGAGTCGAACCGGAGAGCACGACATTAAGCAGTTTAGAAAAACCCGTTTCGAAATCCGATAGAAGTCGAATGGCTTCGAGCGATGCACTCTGGAGGTTCTGCGCCTCATCGATGACGATCAGCACCTTGCGTCCAGCTCGTGCCTCCTTAAGCAGCATTCCGTTCAGCTTCTGGTGCAAGGAGACTTCGTCGCGGCCGCCTGTGGGCAGGTCGAGCTCGGAAGCGATATGGCGGATCAGGTCATGGGGTCCGCATTGGGTCTGAAAGACGAAGGCGGTACGCGCCGATTCGCGATACTGGGCCAGTAGGTGGAAAAGCAGCGAGGTCTTTCCAGTGCCGGGCTCGCCCAGCAGAACACTAAACCCGAGATTTGATTCGATAGAGTCAACCATCGCCTGCAATGCAGCACTATGCATTCGAGACCAGTAAAGGAACTCAGGATCTGGCGTGACGCCGAATGGAGATTCACGAAAGCCGAAGTGCCGAAGAAATGCTTCTCGCTGCGTTCTCGCCACCAGAAAAGCTGACTGTGGCGTCTTGTTTGCCACCTTTGAATTTGCCGCAACTGGGTTCATGCAATTGTGATCTCCGGCAGGCTACCGCAGGGCTTCCACCTCTGTAGCGTCAAGTGAGACCGATACAGAGCGATTCATCCAATCGAAAGAGACGATTACCCGGACATTGTTTCTTATCTCACAGACAATTCCTTCCAATCCAACCAATGGTCCGGCCGTGACCCGGACACGGTTTCCCGATTGCAGGTATGTACACGGTTCAGCTCGGCCGAGACTCACAGCTTTCCTGAGTGCCTCGATCTGCGCGTCTGGTACGACTGCTGGAAGTCCTTTGAAGCAAACCAGAGAGACCATCCCCGGAAGAGCGAGCACCCGAAAACGCTCTGCAAGGGCCATCCGGACAAAAACATAAGAAGGGAAAAGCGGTAACAGTACCTCTGCACGACGCCGCTTCCAGTGCCGCTGCACAGCATACAAAGGAAGGAAAGCGGTGATACCCCGCTGTTCGCACTGCTCTGCCAGGTATTTTTCGTGACGGCTGCAGGTGTACGCCACATACCAATTGTGCTCAAGCAGCTGTTGAGAGCAGGAATTAGCTTCCACTGCTTAACTCCTTAGGCAAATTCGCGGGAAGTAATCCGAAATTCAGAGGTGTGTTGAAAAACATAAGAAGTTGACGCCTAATAAGCAACTTAAATTCTTAGCCGTTGCTTGGCATAGCTTCGCCACCTTAACTACATTGGAGCTGTTTAATGTTGGCGGGAACAGTTGTAAAGCCGACAACACAAGTTGCGAGGCCATGAGCACAAGTTGCTTCATCATAGCGACCATGCCAAAAACGTTGCAAGGAGTAGGTTGTTGGAATTCGTATGAGAAGAGTTTCTCACATCGAACCACCCTTAAGATTCGCGACAAATGAGCTATTCAAGGAATGCTGGACGTGCGAAGGGGAGTGGGCCGTGGTGAGCCCATCAGTACGCCCGAGCAGCGAACGTGAACATCACGCAACCAGACATTTGCATCAGATCAACTCACCTCCCGACCGTGATCCGTTTCTGGAGCTGATCGGCTCATCCGTTGCTGGCGCGGAACTTGGCGTTGATAAGATTGTGCAGCAGAAAATGACAGAAGACCCGCGCTACGTTTAGTAGTATCCGCCTTCAGGCAAACAATGCATTCCACAGGTGCATCACAGTTTCCAAGCTCTTGAAAACAGGATAGTCCGAGGTGCTTTTCGCATGCGTACTAAGGCGTAAGAACTCACGTTTTGGGGACCCACGGACAGTACGTTCCGGTGCGCAAATTGGTTCCGTGAGCGCGTATGACAGGGTAACTCACGCGTTGGCGCTGTAGAGCGTGCGGCTGTTCACGAAATGGACATGACATTGAGTCTGCGAGAGTCGACGGGAACCTCGCCCCTTACGTTCTCATCCCCCTACCCTCTCATACTGTAATGCCCTGGTCTCAGGCGGGTTCAAAGAAAGGAGTGATCTAACGACCTTTGACACTTGCACGGGTGAGCACGCCATTCGGAATTCTCGCGCTTTGACAGCCCCGATGGAAGCTGGAATCAGGTACTCAGCCGTGGCTAGCTCCGTGCAGCGAATCGACCTGGATTCCGGAAGAAGGTACGCGTCGTTGCACGTATTTCGATTTCGTATTTCTCAGGAGTATTTATGAGAAGTCATGCAGAAATTGGGGCAAGTGATCAGCTCGAAACGGTGCAGCAAGAAAGCAGATCAGAAGGCCAGGCAAGTCAGGCACGCAATCAAAAAATTTCTCTTGTCGTAAGCGACGGGAGCTACATGACTTCTGAACTGCTGGCGCGGGCCCTAACCCGAATCAAAGCGCTCACTATCCTGAAGTGCACAGTAACTTTCGGTGCGACGCTTGACGCAATTGTTGATCTCCGGCCGGATGTTGCAGTAATCAGTCTCCATTTTGCAGACGGGCCTTACAAAGGACTTGAGCTGCTTCGCCGTCTTCGCGACTTGTCTGTGAAGAGTCGTTGCGTGTTGTTGATGGATGACGCTGAGCGCGAGGGGGTTCTGCATGCTTTCCGCGCCGGTGCGCGCGGCATTTTCAGACGGTCTACCCCCACGCATCTCTTAGCCAGGTGCATCACTGCCGTGCACAGAGGACAAGTCTGGGCCAGCAGCGCTGACGTGCTGCAGTTGATTGAGGCGCTGCAGACGGCCATGCCTTTCAAAGGTGTGAACTCACGCGGTGAAGCAATGCTCACGAAAAGGGAACAGGAATTGGTGCCGCTTGTGGCCGATGGGCTCACCAACCGCGAGATATCAACCGAGCTTGGGGTAAGCGAACATACAATAAAAAATCATCTATTTCGAATTTACGAAAAGCTCGGGATTTCAAGCAGGGTTGAGCTGATACTCTATGCCGTCTCTGAGCGAGACAAAAGCCTTAAATAGGGCATTAGCTATCGGAAAGCCCCGGAAGTATTTCTGGAGTTCTCGCGCAGCATGGGGGTGAAACTGTTACGGGTTCGCCCGGCATAGAGAAGTTTTCCATACCCGTGGTAGCCCAAAGATTACCGCATCGAATACTTCGCTCCAGGCGTGTACCCGCCGATCACAAATTCCTGGCCTTTATTAAGGCGCATCTTCCGCCACGCTCCGGAGCGGCGTCCCCGCTCGTACACGCTATCCAGATTCTTGGCCAGTAGATCTTCCAGCCCTTCCGCCTGTACGGCCGCGATTACCCTCGGATATACATCCGGCAGTGCAGCGCAGGGTTTTAGCACGCCGCGGCGAAACCGCCTCAACCTCTCAAACATTCAATTGGCCGTATGCATGGCCTTAATGGCCGGACACCAAATTGCCATTCGCCCTCTGCATGATGACTTCATTCGCGCGGTGCGGCGTGGCGCAACCCGCGATGAAAGCCTCAGTGGCATTAATAACGGTTGTGACCGCGCTGGCAACAGCCACAGGCAACTTGCCCGAGTGTTGCTCAATGACGTAGACGATGATGAGTGCGAGCGCGCTTCCCAGGGCTGAACCACCCGTCGCCGCAGCGATTTATTGGTTGGAACATTCGTTGGTTTGAGCATAACCATCCCATTTCAGGAATTTCTTGACTCATTGCAGAATTTGGACGATCAAAATCCCCTGTAATAACTTGTCTAGAGAGGAGTGTACCGGAAGGGTAGGCAGCGAAGAAGTTTCCGATTAAATGCGGGAAGGTGAAATTACCCGACCTGGAGAACAACCAGCTCGAATGCCCTGTCTGACACGAACTGCGGCGCTCACTTCTGCCCTGCGGCGTGGAGACCCACAAACCCGCGACAGCGTTGGGCCTTCTTTGTACAGAGCCAGCGACACGCGTCCGCCGATGAGGCTTCGCCTTGCCGTTTAGGCTCGCAGCACGTCCATTCACCTGGCGCGCAATGGAGCGCCGCATAGCCACCGGTGATCGCGTTGTATTGCAGGCCGAGGGCTACGATACGCTTGTCCACCTCTGATGCCGCAGCACTGGCGCGAACTGGGCTATCGGCTGACCTGACAACCCTTAAGGCCGACTCTACGGAGGTGGCACGTGCATGCAAGCGGCGGAATAGGCGCCTGGCAAATGGTTTCCCACGATATCTCCGCTGCAACCGGAGTGCCAGTTTCTCAACTGCCTTGACAGTTTGATCCATCTCCCTCGCCGCATTGCGCCACGCCGGTTTGGCAGTCTTCAAATTTGGGGCCTGTGGTGAGCTTACCGTTTTCTGCAGAACGGAAGACTGCCGGCCGAGCAAGCTAAGTTGCCGATCGAGCAAGTGAAAGGTGGCGAATGGTTCAGTGCCAGCATGCGTCTTGGTCAGGCGGGGCCGATCCATCACCATGGAGGCGTACGCGCCGCAACTGAAGACGCCTAACCAAACCAGTAGTGCATGAGCGTAATTGCGATTCCAAGCGCGTTTCATGGCTATCCGGCGTGTGAAAGTTGGGAAACAAGATAGCCAAAGGGGAATTTGTCCCCAGGGCATTTTGTTGGCGCGACGTCACTATGGCGAAGGATGTGCTGCAAAGGGATGTTGTATTGGCGACGCAATTTCTCGCACAGGCGAATCACGGATTTGATCTGCGCGGCAGTAGGCCTGGCAAGTCCCTTTGCCCCGCGCTTGTTATCCACGCTACTAAAGTCACCCACGACCGAAATTCCGAGATATGAGTTGTAGCCCGGAGCATGTGCGCCTTCGCAGCGCTCAGGGCGGCCCTGCTGGATCGTGCCGTCGGGTAGCACAAGATAGTGATACGCGACATGATATTCCTTGCCGAAGCACAATACTTTGAAGCCGCGTGCCTGATGGTATTGATCGACTTCGCGCTCACTGGTTGGAGCTTTACCTTCGCTTGGTATAGTCGCCGTGTGATGGATAATGATGCCAGTCGGCACAATAATATTGAAAAACGAGACAAGGGCCGATGAGTACTCTTTGGCTTGCGGCTCCGACCACTGCTGCAAGGATTCTCTTTGGATGCGGCCGCGTAACGCGATACCCGTTAGCCGAGCCCCCGCACGCACGTAAGCCACAGTGTCTGATCGAAGTTCGACAGGTGCAACAACGGAACTAAACCGCACCAGCGGTCCTGGTGCGACGGACGGCAACTCGAGATTACCTGTCTGCAGGGCCCTGGGGGCGGAGCTGCTTAGCAGGAAAACGAGGAAATCGGCTCCTTTCGCAGGCCGGCTACCTACCAAAGTCACGGCGCCGGGCCTGTTCCACTCCTGGGCAGCTTGGCGACAGCTGGCAATGCCGTGAAGTTCACCCTGTTTCGGGTCCTCAGTCGATGGAAACACCAGCAAGCATTGCGTGTGATTCAAAACCGCGTCGGGAATTGCATCCGCAGGAGTGCGAGCAATGCCATCGAGAACTGCTTGTGCACGCCTGAGCGGCGGCGTGGTGGTCGTGGCTTCCTTCGGGGTGCCCTGGGTGCAAACGCTTCCAGGAACCAGAAGCACAAAGAGCGCGATAAGAGCATGATAGAGGATCGTCAGAGTGGTCCCCCTTGTTTTTCTGACCATCTTCCTTCAGCACGGGTTGCCTTCGCCGAGCCGAAAGGGGCGCTCTGGCGCAATAGCAGAGCACCTGCCGTGAGTAGCCGGAAGTTTCGTTGCACCCCAGACGGCCACAATGGCTGCTGTATACTAGTTGATAAACCCGAGTAGTGAGCCGCAGGCTGGCACGCCTCTGCGGCCAGCCAACTCAAAGCAGCGTCTCACGAGGCCCCCATGCCGGAAAATCTTCAGCACATCGCACTTACGCCAGCCAAGATAACTTCACCCGACAGTTATTTCAAACTGCAAGTCAAGGCTTGGACGCGATTTGATCCCCGCAAAGCAGACCTGATCGACATTGCTCGCGCAGTGGAGGAGGGTACCGCGTTCGTTTCCGCAATCGAAGTCTCGCGGGTAGCAGCGGGAATCAACGACGTGGATGATCCGGACGTCCGCGAGCAGTTCGAAACTCTTGCAGCGGCCGAACGTCTTCTGCACAGGATCGAAGAGTTGCCGGAAGCCCTGCGCGACAAGCTCCGTAACGCACTCGCAAACAGTGAGACTAGAGAGCGCGTCGCCAGCTAACATACGGTGCTCTATGGCTTTCAATACCGCAACAGCCAGCGACACTGGGAATTCTGAATCGTTGTATCTTGGCGGTCGATACGCCGAGATTCTTGATTTCCTATGCTCGCCAGCGACTGGCAGGGCCAACGTCAAAGTGCTGGTTTCCGAACCCGGACTTGGCAAAACCATATTGCTGCGTTCCGCTATCGAGCGAATCAAGGCAGAGGCACGAACCGCGTTCGTATTCTGGACGCTGTTCAGGGCCAAAGATTTCGTTACACACTTGTTGTTTGAAATGGGATCAAGGGAATCGCCTCCCCGGGACTTGAACACAGCGCGAAGGCAGTTTGAAAATCTGCTGGGTCGTGCAGCGGCAGAAGGCAAGCGGTTCGTGATCGCAATCGATGACGCACACAACCTTAGCCCCGCCGCCTTTAAATATCTTTCTGCTCTCCTCGACCGCGACACCGCACGTCCACCACAACTCACACTTTTGCTTGCCGGCCTGCCCCGACTAGATAATCAGCTCGCCGACCCAGAAGCCGGGGGGATACGGGAGCGAACTGCGCACGTGATGACCATTGAGCCATTGAATGAGGAGCAAACGGCCGAGTACATCCGCGCCCGCATAACCGCGCTCGGTGTTGGCCCGGTTGGGCTGGAGCAGTTATCGGAAATCGCGGCCAGCAGCGAAGGAGTGTTGCGGACCATCGACAAACTTTGCCAGCAACTTCAGCCGCAAAACAGAACCTCGTACCAGCGGACCAATGAGGCATTTCGTATAGACACATCGGCAAAGGAGGAATCCATCACCGCGGAGCTGCCCGTAACCCGGATTGCCGCATGGGCGACAAAACATTCAGCCATGTGGTCGGGCACGGTGGCCGAGCTTGCGGCCGCTACTTGCATTCCGGTAAAGGAAATTTCTGATGTCGTGGAGAATCGCACAGGAGAGTTACGCCGGGCTGGCATCGCCCTTGCTCTCCAGCGCTCTCCCGGCAAGCTGCGAATGGTCACGCTCTCCCAGGTTGAGCCCGAGCAAGCGCTTGAGTCGCATGGCGCAAGTTCCGAGCCGCCTGAAGAGGATGTCAATCGCCATCCGAAGCACGAAGGCCAAGAACTGGAAACTGAACCTGGGCTCAATCATGAACCTGCGAGCGAGACCCGCGTAGATTCGAGAAAGGTAGTTGGGGACCAGAGTTCAGCAAATCACCCGGTTCGATGGGCATTGAAACCGGAAGTCGTCCTCGCCGCGATAATGGGACTGGCAGCGGGGCTTCTTTATCTCATTTTTCCCAATTTTGCGCATCAATCTTCGTCCGTCTCGGAGCGAGTACCGCAGGCACAGGAGTCTCCGAAGGCGGACGAATTGACGGATTTACGGAAGCGCGCGGAAGCAGGCGATATCGGTTCTCAAGCGAAGTTCGCCGACCGCTACGGCAAGGGCGATGGCTTCCTGCGGGATGACAAGGCTGCCACGGCCTTGGACGAACAGGCGGCTTCCAAAGGTGATTCTGTCGCACAGCACCGGCTCGGGATCGCACTTTCTTCGGGGAGTGGCGGAGTGGCGGCCGACCGAGTTGCCGCATATGCGTGGCTGGTCATGGCGCAAAATGGTGGCCAGGTGATCGATGAAACAACGTTGGATTCGCTTAATCGCAGCCTTACCCCAAGCGAAATACTGGATGTCCGATACAAGCTGGGAATGATGTACGAGCACGGGATCGGGCGCGGCCCCGATTTAGTTGCTGCTGACGAATGGTTTTTATTGGGAGCGGCCGCCGGGGATGGTCGCAGTGGCGCCGCAAGTGCCGCACTGGAATCACGCATGTCGCCAGAACAGATCTCGCAAGCGCACGCCCGATCGGATGACTGGCTGCGGCGTCACACCATTAAGCCCGCAAGCAATGCTGCCGCTCGGTGAATCGGGCCACAGCCCGGAGAAATTCCGTGCGATTTCGCGTGCCCAACTCTTGTTTCAGAAAGCAGTATCGTGTTCGGGCTGGTGAAGGTCGCAGCGGAGAACATCCGTTGGACGGCAAGAAAAAGTGAGCCGTAGCGGACGCCTCATTATTCAATGTGGTAGTCTCGTTCCCAAGTTGCCATGGGAGAAACAGATGTTAGCGACGGGGGATATTGTTCCAGAAATTGGGATTTACCGGAATCGTCCACTCAGCCCACCGCTTATCCCAGAAAGTCGTTATCCTGAAAGGTGAGCATTTTCCACTGTGCTCTAAATGTCCACAGCCAGTCATTTTCCACTTCGCTCAGGCTGTTGCTTTCCTGTTTCCGCCACACCTCTACCGCTTTGACGAATTGCCGGTGATCCAAGATGAAGCGACGGCAAGCGCCGCATAAGAACTTCAGTGTAGGCGCTGAAGAACTGGCATCACATCTCCCAAGAGGTCATCAGGAACTGGCTTCTATCGGTCCTTGAAAGAGCAGGTGCCGGTAGAAGAGAGCATGGAGGTCCGGTCAGCGATTCAGAAGATTGCGTTGGCGCACTCAACAGCGCTACGGATACAGGCGAGTCACCGCAGAACTGAAGCCAGCTGGGATGGCAGTGAGCACAAACTCGTGGCTCGCATTACGCGCGACGATTTCCAATGCAGGCTGCGAGGAAGACGAGCTTTCTTCATCACAGTTGCCGTATTTCCCATGAATTGGAAATTCGGGCAAACCGCGCTGCCGCAACCTACGAGCGTTGCCACACGCTGTCATGCCTGTTCCAGGGTGCTCCCGAAACAAATGGTACTGATTTGTGGTAACGGTCAGCTATTTTGGGGGAGTCCGCAGATCGTAAGTGCTTGATTCTAAATTGGCTGCCCCCCAGGGATTCGAACCCCGATATGCTGATCCAGAGTCAGCTGTCCTGCCGTTGAACGAGGGGGCAGTCGTAAAGAGAGTTGTCGGCCGGAACAGCCGACTTATGTCATTTTATGATGCGCCGCCAGCGCGGTCAATGTTCTGGGTGCGGCGAAGGATGGGTCTATGCCACACACAGATTTACTTAATCTGTGCCAAAGTGCTGTTCACAATGTCAGGTTCCGGCTTGCACTCATGCTTTGCGAAATCCGCCAACAATTGTTGCTTGGCTTTGTCAGGATCAGAAATGAATTCCTGCCGCGTTCTGAAAGTTAGTCTGCACACATCACAATAGGCGACGCTCGGCGTAGTGCCCATAAATCGCACGATCTGCATGTTTCTCTCAGCCATGCCAACATCATTGCAGGGGAAAAGCGGGCCGTCAAATTCAGCTCTTCTGCGGCTTCAGTTGCGCATCTCAAGGCTGGCCAGGAACAAACTAACGAGGCGTCCAGTGAGGATGAGTTGAGAAAAGCCCGGCTCCAAATCCAATCTGATAAGCGATCACAAGACCAAAAAGAAGGCTGAGCAGCCCTGACGCCAAGCCCAGTCGCCGCGCGAAGGTCTTGTTTCCGTGGCCCACAAAGTGAAGGGCAGAAGCAATACTCATGGTAATCAACATCATACCCGCCACGGTGCCGGCTCCAAAGATGATTAGGTAGGCTACAGCCCAGCGCGGGTTTCGAATGGTTGTAAGCACCAGCAACGCGACCGCAGCGGAACCAGCCAGTCCATGCACCAGGCCTATCACGAGTGGCCGTACTTGCTGGTACAGGCCAATTCTCCCAAACATGCGGTCAAGAAAACTCAATGGCGTCTGTTCTGGATTGTGTGGATGAATATCCGGTGAATGGCCATGGGGATGAGCGTGAACGTAGTCGCCGTGGCTGTGCGCATGCGAATGGATTACCTCAGGCTCATTCCCGCTGTTTTCTTTGTGGGCCACAGGCATAGCGCGCAGAAAGCTTGAGATGTTCATCAAACCAAGAATCACCAGCATGAGTCCAACAGAGAATTCCATGCTCAGCCCCACGCGTGCAGGTATGACCACGCCAAAAAGAATAATGAGGGCCCCGACAAAAAAGATCGTCAAAGTGTGGCCGATGCCCCAGAAAATTCCGGTCCATGCAGCGCGGCCAATCCTGCGTTGATGAGTCACAATGGTGCTGACGGCAATGACGTGATCAGGATCCGTGGCATGCCGCATCCCAAGAAAAAAGCCCATAGCGATGATGGAAAAGAAGCTGATCATGATCTGGTTTCAACCTGCGCAGATACGGCTTCAGCACGCCTTTCAGCAAGGTGGTCCATGAACTCCTTCATACCAAGCCCTGACTTGGTGGATAGCTTAAAAATCTTCATTCCCGGGCGTACAGCCTGAATATTTTCAAGTGCCGCAGATTCATCAAATTCTACTGCAGCCGCCAGATCCATTTTGGTGATGACTGCAATGTCCGCGCTGTTGAAGATCGTGGGATATTTCAGTGGCTTGTCTTCACCTTCCGTCACTGACATCAGTACCAGGCGCATATTCTCACCCAAGTCGTAAGAAGAAGGGCACACCAGATTACCTACATTCTCAATAAAGAGAAAGTCGAGCTTGCCCGTATTCCAACCTTTCATGGCGCTCTCCACCATTGCGGCTTCCAAATGGCAAAGAGTTCCAGTGGTGATCTGCCTTACAGGGGTCTGGCTGCGGGCCAAGCGCGCGGCATCATTTTCAGTTGCCAGGTCTCCGACAAGAGCGGCGACATGATAGCTCTCACGCATGCATGTGAGTATCTTCTCAAGAAAGGTGGTTTTGCCGGCGCCGGGGCTTGAAACCAGGCTGGTGACGAACACCCCTTCTGACGTAAAACGATTTCGCAATGCCCGCGCGATCACATCATTTTGTTTCAGCACGTTCTTGCGAACTTCAAGCAGTCTTGGGGTACTCATTCTTCTATCTCCAGAGCAGAAACTTCCAGCTCCTTCCCATGGACTACAGCACTGGAAGGTGTGCCACATTCAGGACAGCAGAACCACTGCATGGAACTGAGCACGCGCGCAGCATGGCAGCGCTCACAGAAAATCTCCACAGGTATTTCTTCAATCAGCAAATCGGAACCTTCCAGCCGTGTGCCCGCGCAAGCCATTCCATAGCAGGAGAGCAGCGCCTCTTTCACCACGCCGGAAAGCAGTCCCAGGCGCAGATGTACCGCAGCAATTCTTGCGCTGCGTGCCTGCGCTTCTTCCTCCGCCATATCAACAATGCTCATTGCGATGGAAAGCTCGTGCAAGTGTCTTCAGCTCCTTCCACTCTTAAATTCGAGTAAGAGCAGCCAGTGCCGCCTGGCCCAGGCTGATACCCCCGTCGTTAGGTGGTACCGCGTGGTTAGTCCAGATTTCAACGGGGCCGCCCGCAAGAAATGACTTCATATCCTCAAGAAGCAACTCATTCTGAAAAACACCGCCGGAGAGCACAAGAGCATCCAGTTTGTGGCGGCGGCAGAGTTCTAGTGCAGCATTTGATAAACCACGCGCAACGCTACGCTGGAAGGCGCGCGCGATGTCGTGTAACGGTCGATTGCCGCCGCGATCGTGAATTACACATCCCAGCAACGGTCTAAAATCGAGTTGATTATCTTCGAATGGAAATGGATAGACATGATCAGAACCTGAGCTGCGCGCCAATTGCTCCAGCCACATAGCAGCCTGTCCCTCGTAAGTGACCGGTCGAGTAAAGCCGAGAAGCGCGGCAGCCGCGTCAAACAATCTTCCCATGGAGGTTGTGGTGAATGAGCGTATTCCTTTGTCGACCAGTTGCAGCGCGTCCTTGTATCGGGAGCTGAAATGAAATGGCACGGCTGCAAGATCCGGAAGCTGATTGATCTGGGCCAGAAACCCTGCTGCAGCTTGTACTGGGTATTCTGCCGCTGCATCGCCCCCCGGCAGGGCAGCACGGCGCAGGTGAGCGATTCGCTCAAACCCATCTGTCAAAGATCCCGTAAGGAATTCGCCGCCCCAGATTGTGCCATCGTCGCCGAACCCAGTGCCGTCACAGCTTATACCCAGCACGCGTTTGTCCCATGCCGCATGCTCGGCAAGTACCGAGGCTATGTGGGCACGATGATGCTGGACTGCGAGGACGCTCTGACAGCTTTCACCGAGGAGAGAAGCGTACATCGTCGAGTGGTATTGAGGGTGGAGGTCATGAACGACGAGCAGATCGCGCCAGTTCACGTCGTACATTGAGACCAGGTCTAGAACCGTCTGCTCGAAAGCCTGAAAGGCCTGATGGTGTTCCAGGTCTCCGATGTGCTGGCTGACAAATGCCTGGCCATCAACCACGAGCGTAATAGTGTTCTTGAGATCGGCGCCAAGAGCGAGAATAGGGCGCTCAGTTTGCAGTTTAGCCACGGCACTGGGAGCATAACCGCGTGCGCGCCGCAGAATAACCGGCCCAAACGCTCCGACACGCGCAACAGAATCGTCTACCCGGCGCGCAATGGGCCGCTCGCCAATGAGAAAAGCATCAGCAATGCCGGAAAGCCGCCGAATGGCATCTTCATCCTCGTAGGCAATCGGTTCACTCGAACGGTTAGCGGAGGTCATCACCATCACGTCGGGAGCATCGGCTGCAAAAAGTAAATGCTGCATTGGCGTGTAGGGAAGCATCACGCCGAGCTCGTTGGTACCGGGCGCTACCTGGGTCAGCTGAATCTTGGCCCGCGCCAGCACAATGGGCCGGACCGATGAGGTAAGCAGCTCTTCAGCTTCGGGTGACAGCTCAATCAGTTTGCGAGCGGCATCCAGGCTCGCGACCATCACCGCGAAAGGCTTCTCTTTGCGGTATTTGCGCTCGCGCAGCTGTGAGACAGCGTCAACATTGCGCGCGTCGCACGCCAGGTGATAGCCGCCGAGCCCCTTGATGGCCAGAATCTTGCCTTCACACAAGAGTTGCGCAACTTTTGTGATTACCTCTTTCGGCTCCCGCAAAATGATGCCGCCCTCCTGCAGGTAATACTGCGGGCCGCACTCGGAGCAGGCGACAGGCTGAGCATGAAAGCGTCGATTTGCGGGATCGTGATACTCACGGCTGCAGTATTCATCCAGAGGCCACGTTTTCATCGTCGTGTGCGGGCGATCGTAAGGCAAGTTTTCGATTACGGTATAGCGCGGACCACAATTGGTGCAATTGATATAAGGATAGGCAAAGCGTGGATCTGCCGAATGGAAGAGTTCTCTCAGGCAGTCGTCACAAACAGGCAGATCTGGCGATACGCGAACAGTTGGGCGGCCTAGACGCTGGCTTTCGCGAATGCTGAAGCTTTCGAAACCTTGAGGCTGTGCGGGTGCGACTTCGATTTCTGCAATGCTGGCGGCCGGCGGAGGTTTCAATTTCAAGTCGCGGACAAATGCTTCCAGCGACTTTTCCGGGCCTTCCAGAAAAATTTCGACGCCCTGTTCTCCGTTGAGCACCCATCCCGCAAGCGTGTTGTCGTGGGCCAGCCGATAGACAAATGGGCGGAAGCCGACCCCTTGTACAACTCCTCGTACCCGAATGGAGCAAGCGCTGGGCACGATTATTGCTCCACCATGCAGCCACGCCCGCGAAAGCCGATTTCAACTATCTTGCCATCTTTCACAAGCACAGGGACCGTGCGGACTTCAGCGGCTATCGCGCGCAAACGGGCGCGCGCCTGAGGATCAGCTTCCACGTCGTATTCCACGAAATCGCGGCGGCCAAACTCCAGCCACTCCCGCATCTCCAGCGTATAAGGGCAACGCGCAGCGCCAAAAAGCTCAAGCTTCGCCACGGCGGAGAACCTCCAACATTTCCCGCATCACGTGATAAACGGACGCCTGCACCTCCTGGATGCGCGGAATGTAATCAGAGTGGATGACAACCGGGAAGTCAGCAATGCGACGGCGGAGGATTTCACCACCGTCATAGCCAAGAAGCGCCACTGTGAGCAGTCCACGCTTACGCGCTTCTTCAAGAGCCATAATGATGTTTCGCGAGCCACCACTGGTGGAAATACCAATGGCCACGTCTTCAGGACGCAGTTGCGCAACAAGTTGACGGAGGAAGATGACTTCCGTGCCTACATCATTAGCGACGGCAGTGATGTTGGCCGGCTCCATGGCCAGAGAGATTGCGGGAACAGGCTGGTAGCCCTCCGGCGGCATTACACAATCGATAGCCCAATCATTAGCATCTGTGGCTGAACCACCGTTGCCAAAGATGATGAGCTTGCCTCCGCGGATGAGCCGTTCGTAGATTGCCTGTACAGTGCTGCCAATTTGCTCAACCTGCTCGTTACCGACGTGTTCGCGAAGCTGCGCATCATCGCGCACCTTAATCCGGATGGAAGCGGCGACTTCGGCAGCCAGATCTTTCGTTTCCTGCTTTTGCTGTCCGAGAAATGGATACAGAAATTCAGAAGCTCCCACGTCGTGCCCCAATTCACGATGCTCAAAGAAGACGTGCACTGTCTCCCAGAGGGTGTGATACAGGATCTCGATCAGCTCTTGATGCATGAAACCGTTGTCCGTCGGAGACTGCAGGATAAAAGATCCCTGCGAGCCGGGCAACGCAAAGGTCATGGCATTGCGTTGCTGTGCAGCAGCAAGTGCGGCCGCTACCTGAGGATCGCCGTGCGGCGGCCCGAAGCCCATCACAATATCCTCAGGATGAAGGATAGCTTCCAGCCAGGGCTGAAAGAGCAGAGAAAGATCCAGTGCGGGAAGAGCTCTCTTACCCACAATGACGGGATGTACAAACTCCACTGAGACGTGTTGCGCGTCTGTGGCGTACGGCCCTCGCCCAAACGCCAGCAAACGGCCGCCCCGGAGAAAGCGTTCTGACATCTCGCGGCATGCCGTGGCGAGTCGTGATGCTTCATGTGAAAAGAAATCTTCGAAAAGCTGGTTGCGCGCGAGCAACCGCTCCTGTATCTGTGTGGCCAATTTTGACGTCGTGAGCATTCTCTTTAGCAAATCCGGGGCAAGGGATCACCAACCAGCATGTCTATGATTCGACTTCCGCCATAACGTGTTGTGACCAGCACCGCCGCCGCCGGCTGTTCACGTACTTCGCCGATTATGCGTGCGTCTTCGCCGCCTTGAACTATCTGCAGCGCCTTGATTGCTGCATCAGCATGCTCGCAGGAAATCACAGCTAAAAATTGACCTTCATTGGCAATGTGCAATGGATCGAGTCCCAGCAGTTCGCACGCCCCCCGTACCGCATCCCGTGTAGGAATCAACTCCTCGTCAAGCACCATGCACAAACCGCAATCACGCGCCAGTTCGTTGAGTGATGTGGCGACACCGCCGCGAGTAGGATCGCGCATCCACCGTATGCCGGGAGCCACAGCAGACGCCAAAGCTTCCACCAGGGGCAGGACGCAACGCGTGTCAGAGCTTAAGTCAGCTTCAAAATCCAGGTCGCCGCGTGCCAGAAGAATGGTGATGCCATGGTCGCCGATAGGACCGGAAAGAATTATTTTGTCTCCAGGCCTAACTGAAGCAGGATCTACTTTCACGCCGGGAAGAGGCTGACCAATGCCAGTGGTGCTGATGTACATTTTGTCAGCTTTGCCGTGTTCCACAACTTTGGTATCGCCGCCAACAATGGAAACCCCGGCGCGGCGGGCTGCTTCCCCCATGGCTCTTACTTCGGTCTCAAGTGTTGGAGTGGGCAAGCCCTCTTCCAGCACAAAGGTAACTACCATGGCCTTTCCGCGAGCACCCGAAACCGCCAGGTCATTCATGGTGCCATTCACAGCAAGCTCTCCGATTGAGCCGCCGGGAAAGCGAAGAGGCTTTACCACGAAGCTGTCTGTAGTTATGGCGAGACGGGCACCGTTGATCTCCACGTGAGCAGCGTCGGCGAGCGACTGCGGCGTGGCGCCCGAGAGAAGAGGAACAAAGAGCCCTTCAACCAGCTTCCGGCTTGCCTTGCCTCCGGCGCCGTGCGCCATTTCAATCTGCGGCTCGCGAAACCGGACTGCAGGTGCAGCTTTCTGTGCGGCAGATTTAGAGGATTGCTCGTTCTTTATGCCGCCGACTGGATGCTCGTCACCACTTCTTTGCGGTGTTGATAGCTGTGATACGCTGCGCATGAACCCTCTGTAGAAACCATAAGCGCGCCAATCGGATGTTCCGGCGTGCATTCCTTACCGAACAACTTGCATTGAGCAGGCTTGAGCACGCCCTTGAGCACTTCACCGCACTGGGCTGCGCGTGGATCAGTGACGCGCACTCCGGGTACTTGAAACCTGCGCTCCGCGTCCCACTCCGCATAGCTTTCACGCAGCCGCAGGGCCGATTGCGAGATGAATCCCAGACCGCGCCATTCAAAATAAGGACGCAATTCGAACACTTCGGCCATTGCCCGCAAGGCCGCGCGATTGCCTTCCCATGGCACCACGCGTTTGTACTGGTTTTCCACTTTGGCCTCACCTGCACGCAGCTGCCGCAAAATCATCACTATGGATTGCAGCAGGTCGAGCGGCTCAAAACCGGAAACCACAATCGGCTTGTGCTCATTCCGCGCAATCCACTCATACGGCCGGCAGCCGATAACCGTGGAGACGTGGCCGGGACCAATGAAAGCATCCAGGCGCATGTCAGGTGAATCAAGGATGGCCCGAATGGCAGGGATGATGGTGACGTGGTTGCAGAACACAGAAAAATTCTTTACGCCCTCGGCTTTGGCGCGCATCAGCGTCAGAGCAGTAGAGGGTGCGGTGGTCTCAAAGCCAATCGCGAAAAACATAACGTGGTTATCAGGATTAGAGCGCGCGAGTTTGAGAGCGTCAGAAGGGGAGTAGACGATCCGGACATCAGTGCCGCGGGCCTTGTGTTCCAATGGGCTGCCATGGGTTCCGGGCACGCGCATCATATCGCCAAACGCCGTGAACATTACCTTCTGATTTGTACTTCGGGTAATCGCGAGGCCATCATCAATTCTTCCCATGGGAAGCACGCAAACAGGGCAGCCGGGACCGTGAATCAGTTCAATATTGTTGGGAAGAAGATCCTTGAGGCCGAAGCGGTAGATGGCATGGGTGTGGCCTCCACAAACCTCCATCAACCGATAAAGGGGCGCAGAATCGGAAAGTCGACGGATTTCTTCAGCCGTCCTGGTAATGATTTCGGGATCGCGGAATTCGTCAACAAATCGCATAGTGCTCTCCAGACCTGACAAGTCCGATGACTAACGCGAGGGCTCAGTGTTGTTTATCGCGCGTAGCGGAATTCGTTGTTGTTTCTTCCATGCCGTACCCGCGAACCTCCTGCATCGCCTGTTCGGCCTCGCCCAGCATGGCAAGAGTTCGCATCTGATCCAGCGCGTCCTCCTCGCTTATTTTGGACATTGCAAAGCCCACATGAATAAGGACCCAATCGCCGGGCTTGGGCATATCATCCTGCAGCAATCCAAGATCGACCTTGCGCCTCACCCCAACTACCTCCACAGTTCCGAGGGTGGGAGAGCCTTCTATTACATCTATGATTTTTCCCGGTATGGCCAGACACATGCGGTACTCCAGGACGGAAGGTAAATGTTTCAGCGTTTCCGAAAGCCTTGCTGCTTGTTGTTTGCAGAGCGAAGCAGCAGCAGAGAGCGTTTATGCTTCACTTGGCAAGACCCTTATAAATGTGCAGAGAAGAACGTTTCAGTGCGGCTGCCTTTTTCTTGGATGCAGAAAGTGGCGGGCGCGAGCAGGAAGGAAATAGATCGTAATGCGATAGAGAACTGCTGCTCCGGCCAAGAGTGCGACATGAAAAGGGCTGCCGTCTTGCGGGTAGACCGGCAGCCTCTGCCACGACAGCCGAGCATGCGGCAGTCGCAATCCCTGTTGTGGCGTCAAACCAGTTGCCCTAAGGTGAAAAACTTAGATGACCCAAAGCATAACCCATTTTGCTGTTGGCTTTTACCAATTAAATTTACTTAGAACCAACTTTGAGCAACACCCAAGTTGCTTGATTCCCTTAGTCCTGGTGCAGTTCGGGCAGAGCAAGTGAGCCTTGGAGGTGAGCCGGGCAGGCTGGGGGGAAACAGGAATATAAGAAAGAGGGATGGCGAATAGCTCCGTGCCGAAGGCTGACAGCACACGCAATCTGGCTCTCATTTATACCGCTGCATGGTTGCGATCCTTTGGAATTGGGTTGTTGGGCGTTGTCCTAGGGGTTTTCCTGTCCCGCCGTGGTATCTCGGCCTCAGGCATTGGCGCGGTGTTAGCCGTAGGATTGGCGGGATCAGCCACAGGCACCATCGTTGTCACGTTGAAGGGTGACCAACTCGGCCGTAGACGCACACTTTTTGTTCTATCGATACTTACCGCCGTCGGTGCGACGGCATTGATTTGGAAATTTTCCGTGCCTATGATGGCCGCAATTGCGTTTGTCTCGATGCTGAACGGCATGGGAACTGACCGGAGCGCAGCTTACGCGCTGGAGCAGGCCGTGCTTCCCGGGCTGGTCTCAGACGAGAGAAGAACCTGGACACTGGCATGGTACAGCCTTGTGCTCGACGCCAGCGGAGCTCTGGGCGCGCTCGCTGCCGGTTGGCCTTTTCTGGCTCACAGATATTGGGAGATGGATTTTAGCAAGGCATACCAGCAGCTGTTTGTGGGCTTTGTTGCTGTCAATCTGGCCAGCGCCGTGCTCTATCTCTTCTTGTCCAATCGGGTGGAAATAGTCCGGCTTGCCGGCGCAGCCGGGCCACGGGGCCAGGTTTCTTCCCAAACCAGAAAGACAGTTCGACATCTCTCGAGCCTTTTTGCCCTCGATGCATTTGGAGGAGGCTTTCTAATTGATGCGCTGGTGGCCTATTGGTTTTTCAAAAGATTTGGAATCGCCGAGAACCAACTGGCACTCCTGTTTTTTGCCGTTCATGTGCTGAATGCACTCTCACACCTGGGAGCGGCTGCTCTGGCCAAACGAATCGGGCTGATTAAGACAATGGTTTTCACGCATTTGCCATCCAGCATTTTCTTGATTGCTGTACCGCTTGCTCCATCACCTGTTTGGGCTGTAGTGCTGTTCTTGTTGCGCGAATCGCTGGTGGAGATGGATGTTCCCACTCGACAGTCGTATGTGGCGGCCGTGGTTGCGCCTGAGGAGCGGACATTTGCCAGCGGAGTGACCAACCTGACGCGTAATGTTTCCTGGGCGGCAGCTTCTTCAGTGGCAGGCGTGCTGATGCAGGATGTTGCGTTCTCCCTGCCATTGCTGTTGGGTGGGGGGATGAAGATTGTTTACGACATTCTTCTCTGGCGAGCTTTTCGACACATTAAGCCTCCGGAAGAGCGAAGCAATTGATCCCTAGTTGCTCGCGGCAGAGCCGCCGGAATTGGGACCTTACCCTGCGTTTGGGGCAGGATCAAGCTGACAACGCTTCCGACCGGGCATGAAGTCCAGAGCTTTTCGGATCAAGTTGGAACAACCCAGCATCCGTCTGGCGCAGACGTTTCAGCAGATCTTCCCACAACGCATCCAGAATGGGGATTTTTGCCAGTTCGTTTTTAGTGGTTAGGGCATGCTCTGGCTTGATGGCATGGGGAACAAGGCCGGTCGCCTGGGCGGCGGAGGAGACACTGATATTGCGCTGACAAACACCTTCCAGCAAAATCATGCGAAACAGCGCAGACTGTATGCTGGGGCCGCTGGTGATGGCTCCGTGATTGGGCAACAGCACCACAGGCTTCTTGCCCAACGCCTGAGCGAAGGGGCGTACACGGTCTTCTGACTGGGCAAGCCCGGTGAACTCCTCGTCGACGATTGCGATGTCATCGGCAAGCAGGCAGCTTTCCTGATCGTAAGTATCCGGGAGTTTTCGGAAGGTCGTCCAGGTGACAACGTTGGGCGGATGTGTATGCGCTACCGCCGCGATGTGCGGGTTATAGCGGTGAATCACGCCATGGAGATGAATGGTTTCATTCACGTAGGGCTTTACTGACGGATCATGCTCCAGGACATTGCCGCTGAAGTCCATGGTTAAAACGTCCGCCGGTGTCATGGTAGCGAAGGAAGGACCGAATCGGTTCACCAGCATGCGATTCTCGCCGAGGGTGATGCTTAAATGTCCGGCATTGCCAACGCTCAGGCCAAAGCGATAAAGCAGGCGCGCGGCGCAGCAGAGATCAAATTTCAATCCGTTCACGTCCATATCTTCCTCCACGCTACCCTTTCTTCTGTGTGACTTACCTGGTTTCTTCGTTGAGATATTTAACCAGATGCATGTAATCTTCACGCGCTGGCAGAAAAAAATCCAGGTTCATGACCGGCTCGGTTCCGAGCGGCTCAATGTAATGCGTCACCCCCGCCGGAATCACCAGAAAGGAGCCAGGACCAACTTCATGGCCCGTGTCACCCACATGGTAAATGGCACGGCCACTCACGATATACGCAAGCTGTTCAAAGGTGTGACTATGTGGGTTCAGTTTCATGCCGGGATGGCATTCATTCATGACCATCATCATGTCTTTCCACTGAAAGCCCTTGCGGCTTATCCCGGCGCGCACAACTTCTGAAGGGATGTGGTCCCAGTTATAAGCTCTTCCGCTGGATTTCTGTTCTGCCTTGGTGGTCATGGGTTATGCTCCTTTCTTGGCGGGCAAACGGCGCTCAGCCGATTCTTCAAGGCCGAGCAACGCTTCCGCGTTTTTCTTGATCATGAATTCAATTTCCTGCTCTTTAATTCCTATGTCGAGCAGCTTCTCTACCGTGTAACGCAGACCTTCCACCGGCAGCGGATTGTTTTTCTGCCCCAGATCGGAGCCGAGCAAAGTACGCTCCGGGCCAACCAGTTCAATCCAGCGTTTAAGCCGGTCAAAGTCCCAGAAGTGGAATGTGGATTCCGGATGATACATGCACATGGAATGTTCAATATAAGCACCCAGCCGGACAAATTCCTGTACGTCCTGCTCGCTGGCGTCTATGACGAAATCAGGATGATTGATCAGCATCTTGCGGACACCAACTTCCTTGGCGGCACGCAGCAGCGCCAGCCCTTCCGGAACAGAGACGTGACCCGAGGACAAAATGGCATCAGCTTCAGCAATCAACTCGAGAATGGTTCGCGCCTGAGGAAGAAGCTCGCCTTTTTCGTCGAGCACCTTCACCGGAATATCCGGCAGCTCGCGGCCGACCTGTGAAGGAAACTTCATGTGCGGCTGCGCCGCGTGATGCTTGATGTGATTTTCTGATGAGATGGTGGGAAACCAGACAATCTTTCCGCCAAGGCGCAGCGTCATATCCACAATATAAGGATTGAGTCCACCAACATAGCTGTTGAGAGCCACTCCACCAAAGACCTGCACAGGAACATTTTTTAGGTCGTGGGTCCTGAGCGGTACCAGTTCAGGGGCTGTAGTGTGGTGGTGACTCTTGATGACGATGGCGCGCATACCGGCCTGGGCAGCTTGCTCTGCAGCTTCCACAGCGTCAAGGCGGCGAGGAAACAACGACGGCGATGGATGAATATGAAGATCAATTGATCCTTGCAACAGCCGGGTTACGGCATCCATGAGTCCTCCTGAAAATTACCAGCCAAATCCGGGCAAACCAGCATCCTGCGTCGATCCCCAGGGCTCCAGGTTTTCCGCGCCGGGCTCAACTCCCGCGGCCAGCTTGCGATATCCCCGATCAAAATACAGCAATGGGTCGGGTGCCTTGTCCCTGAGCTCGCATTCCACTACGCCACCGACAAAGATGACGTGATCAGCCGCGGGAATCGTCTGCTCCACCTCGCACATAAACCAGCCGAGCACATCTGATAAAACCGGAATCTCGCCTTTCGAATGTTTCGCGTACTGCACGCCTTCAAAGTGTGCTCCTCGGGAAGCGAACTGCTCGGCGTATCTGCGTCCACGATGCGGCAAAAGATGCACCGCGAACCAGCCTGTCTCAGCCACGCCCTGCGCTGTGTGTGAAGTGGCAGTAAGAGAAATCAAAAGCAGCGGCGGTGTTGCCGAAACTGAACAGACGGCAGTAGCAGTTAAACCAACGGGCTCACCGCCCAGTGAGCTGGTGATAATGCTCACGCCCGCAGCTAAGTGGCGAATGACATCGCGGAAGCTTGCCGCGTCCGCAGATGTCTGCCGCGCTGAGCCTTTCGCGTTTTCATGCCGTGACATGGCTCTTCTCCCGGGCAGCTGGGTTCTGTTCCTGCTCCCGTTTATCCCACTCGGCTGTTCGGCCGGCAAATTCCCACACGCGTTTTTTGAGTTCCTGCTGGCGGGGATAATTCTGGTAGCGCAGCATGGCCAGCCGCCATGGGTCGCCGGAAAAATAGCGTTCATAAAGGGTCTGCCGTCCGGCAAACGATGAACAGGAGACATCCCAGGCAATGCGGAAGAGTTCAATGCGCTTATCGGCCGGGATGGTGGCGCCCTGATAGTAGCGCTCAACGTCGGCGGCGCGTTCCCCAACCAATTCTTCGTGGCTCGGGACCATTACCAGACCGCTTGCGCCCAGAATCTGGATGATCTCCACCAGACGCGGATAAAGCTGCGGGAAAAGTGTGCGTACCGTAAGCAGCGGCTGGTCGTTAGGGAGCACGGTGCCATTGGGTCCGGGAACGCAATCAACCTCAGAAGCACGAATGCAGCTTCGCACCAGTTCCACCGTGTTGATCATCTCATGGATGTAGTTCTGCACGTGTTGAAATCCGCCGATGCCAACCGCGTCTGCCATATTCAGCGCCACGCCCAACATGAACTCAGCTTTCGCGAGGTTCTTGGTGGCGAACTGATGCATGATCTGGTTCATGGTGCCAGTCTCGGCGAACATTCCGTTGCCCAGTTTCGGTTCCTGATAAATAAAGACGCGTTCCCAGGGAACAAGCACGTTTTCAAAGATGGCAACGCAATCCATCTCATCAAGACGCGCGGAAAAGGGATAATCCTGCACGCGACCATCCCGCGGCGTAATCGCCGGACGGCAGATGAAGCGCAGTCCTTGAGTGGCCATCGGAATGGAAAATGCAAAGGCGTAAGGCCGTGCTTCATCCGATAGTTGTAGAAACGTGGAAGGGAAGACTGCAATATCGTTTGAGAATGGCGCCAGAGTGGCAATCATGCGCGCTCCGTGCACAATGATGCCAGCGTCCGTTTCCTTGATGATGGCTGCCGCCGTGTTCTGCTGATGCACCGGTTTGGAACGGTCTGTCTGTGGGTTGATCAGGGTGTGCGTCAGCGCCAGATCGTTCTTGCGCAGGTACTCGTAGTAATTGCGGATGTTTTTGCCGAACCGCTCTCCACCGCGGCCGAAGTATTCGAACGCCGAGCCGAAACCCGTCATGTGCACGTTCATGAAGTCCGGACTGCGGCCCATCATGCCGCCAGTCCAGTCCATCCATGCCTTGACCATTTCGCGACGGCGCACCAGGTCGGCTTGCGATTTCGGTTCTATATAAGAGAGTCCGGTGCGCTCGCCTTCCGGAGTTGTATAGGTGAGTTTCTCCTGTAGCGCAGGGTCATGCTGCATATCATAGAGTTCGGCAATGGATTCAGCCACCGGACGGAAGCGCGCATCTGATGTGACGTCGCCTACCCGCTCGCCATCAATCCAGATTTCACGCTCATCACGCAATGAATCCAGGTACTGTCGCCCCGTCCGAATCATTCGTTACTCCTATGTGGCAATTCCCGTGTTTGTATCAACAGCGGTGATTTCTTACTGCTCCGGAACCCGGAACTCCATCAGCCCGTAGCCCATCATCCCAAACGGATAGTAAAACTTGCGTTCGACGCGTGCGTTGGCGGGCAAGGCGGCGCGCATGGCCATCCACTGGACCACTTCCACGGAGTGTTCTCCTCCGAGTCGGGCAAAATCGTCCATGGTGTAAGAATTCAGATCCTGCGGCGAACGCTCAATCAGATCCATGAATTTGCGGTCCCACTCCGGCGTGACTTGACCGCAGTTCGCGCCTGTTAACTGGTGGGATAGGCCACCGGTGCCAAATACCACAACGCGAAGGTTGCCGGGAAAACTGCGGATGGCCTTTCCTACAGCTTCTCCCATTTGCGAGCAGCGTTTGGGGGAAGGCAAGGGAGGCAGCACGACGTTGATGGTTAGCGGCACCACGGGAATTTTCCAGCCTTCATCGAGCAAAGGCATGGGCGAAAGAAAGCCATGGTCGAGTGACATACGATGTGACGCCGTGATATCGAACCCGTCTTTCACCATGCTGTCCGCGATGTGCGCTGCGAGCTCTTTGTGGCCGGGAACAGGAGGAAAGGCCCTCGCACCCAAACCTTCATCCGGAATGTCATATTGCTCAGCCATGCCGATGCTGAACGTGGGCCACGCGTCATAAAAGTATTGATCAATGTGATCGTTGTAGATCACCACCAGCACATCAGGCTTGAGGAGTTCCAGCCACCGTTGTGATTTCTGGAAGGCACGGAAGAGAGGCTCCCAGCCTGCATCGTTGGTCATTCCATGATCGTAGGCATGAGCAATGGAAGGTGCGTGCGAGCAAGCCAGACCGGCGACGATGGTAGCCACTTGAAACTCTCCTTACTCAAGTCCGAGGGCGAAGCTTTTGTTGTGCTGCGCCTGCTGCTTGAGGAAATCAACGAACTGCTGCTTGCTCATTCCGCGCATCGCGCCCTCGAGTTCCAGGAATTCAATGTTGCTGGCCGCTCCCAGCTTGGTGAGCACGTAAATACTCACGCCGGCCTCTGCCAGGGCACGCCAGTCCAGTTTCAGCAGCATCTGGCGCTCGCGATCTGTTAGTTTGTAGCAGGCGGCGTATCCCTCCGGAGCTGAGCGGAACTGCTGCCGCTTCGATTCCTCACGAAGGTCATAACAGGCGCGGCTAAGTTCGTACAAGCTCATAAATTCTTCCTGGTCAGTGTTGTCTCACTTTTATGCTCCTCTTGCGTTCCTGGCTGTATTCTCACCGCCACGGCCAAGGTCTCGAGAGAGCTTTTGCGCTGCTTGCTTCAGAGCTTCCGCTAATCCTGAATTCGGGTCTGCGGGTACTGAGGATAGAGTCCCGACAAAGGCAATGGTTCCAACAATTACTTCATGATCGAAAACAGGCGCTGCAACAGCCCGAATCCCTTCAGCCACTCTGGAGTTCACAAAGACTCCATGCTGACGCGCCTCTGCCATGCCGCGTTCAATCTCTCGTCGTAGACCTTCCGGTAAGTGATTCAGAAGCTGCTGTACGCGTTGGCGGTCTGGATGAAAAGCCATGAATAAATGACCCTGAGCGGAGTCAAGCGGCAACATGGCGCCGAGCCTGATATGGAGCTGTACCAGTTTTGATTGCGGCTCTCGAACGCGCACTACCACCGGACAATCACCTGACCATAGGCTGAGCACCGCTGTTTCCTGGGCTTCGTCTGCCAATTGACTCAAATAGTTTTCGGCGAGTTGAACCATCTGCACGCCGCCCACAGCTGCGGCGCCGAGTTGAATGAGAAGGGGGCCTAATGTGTACAGCCCATCGCCTTCAGTGCGCAGCAATCCAGCGCGAGACAGGGAAGCCAGATAACGATGTGCGGTTGACCGACGCAAATGCAGCGGCGTAGCCACTTCGCGGACCTTCATCTCGCGTCCGTTCACCGCAAACAGCTCAAGCATGCGCGCGAGACGGTCAATGACCTGGATATTGGAGCCGCGGCCAATGACCGTGGCCTGGGTGCGTGTACGCGGTTTGCGCGCCTTCGTCATAGCAGTTTGCGGAACGATGCCCGCATTGCGAGACGAATGATCTTAGTGAGCGACGTTGGAGAAGTCAAGGTAGCCCGGCAAAAACTGGCTATTGATTTGCATGTTGAGTTGTGGAAGAGCTTTCACCACGTCGCCCGGTTTCTCATCTTTGCAGTACAATAGCTCTCATTTTGAACACCATGGCAAGCCTTGCTGCGCTGCTCCGCAATAAGATTAACTCGCGTTCGGTCCTGGGAACATTTGTCAAACTCGGGCGGCGGGAGGTCATAGAGATTCTCGCGCTCGCGGGACTCGATTTCGCCATCTGTGATCTGGAACATTCACAGATCACGGAATCAGAAGCGGGCCACATGATCGGGGCAGGGCGTAGCTGCGGCTTGCCGGTGATCGTTCGCGTCGCACATTTTGATCCCGGACAGATCAATCGCCTGCTTGAAACGGGCGCGGCAGGTATCCAGCTTCCTCAGGTACAAACACAGGAGCAGGTTGCGGCATTCCGCGCTGCTTGCAAATATCCCCCGGAAGGGTCGCGCAGTGTCAGCCTGGCGCAGCCGGCAGCAGGCTACGGGTCAGAGCCGCTGACGCAATATCTTGAGCGCAGCAATCAGGAAGTTCTGCTGGTGGGTCAGTTGGAATCGCGAGAGCTGCAGAAGCCTTTGCCCACGCTGCTCAATGGCCTTGACGTAGCATTCGTTGGTACGCTCGATCTTACCGTGGATATGGGAGTGCCCGGTAAGCTTGAAGATTCCCGAGTGCAGCAGCGTCTGCGTGAAATTGAGAGTGCTGCAGCCGCGGCAAACGTGCGACTCGGGATTTATGCTGATTCGCCCGCCCGCGCTGCCCAGGCTGTGGCTTCAGGATACCGGATGATCGCATTGTCATCCGATCTGGGCGCGCTTGCCAGTTCGGTAAAGGGCTGGACAAAACAGTTCCAGGAACTCTCCGCCGCCACGGCTAACCAACCATGACGGATTTATCCATCAACCTGGGCAAGATCAACCTGAAGAATCCGGTAATCTGCGCATCGAGCGAGATCACCATGACGGCGGATGGGATTCGGGCGGCCATTGATGCCGGCGCTGCTGCCGTAATTGCCAAATCAGTGAACGAACTGCCCGCGGCTGCCGCGCAATTGGCGAAAGCAGATTACATCCTGCTGGACGATGATTTCCGGCCCATTCCCTGGTCGTCCCCTGATCGGCTGAGCGCCTCGCTATTCTGCCGGTCAGGACTCGCTCCCACCCCACTCGATGAGTATCTGCCAATGCTGGCTGAACTCGACCGCTACGCGCAGACGAAGCAGAGTTACGTCGTCGGCAGCATCACAGTGGCGCGCGCCGAGCCTGCAGCAGAGATCGCAGCACGAATGCAGGCAGCAGGCCTGCGATGGATCGAGCTCAACCTCGGTGCTCCGCACGGACGTGAATCCACCGCCATTAGTCAGATCACTGCGTGCGATTCAGTCCGCGAATATGTCCGAATCGTGCGCCGTGCGGTTTCAGTGCCGCTCGCAGTCAAACTTACCGCACAAGCCGACGACCCGCTTTCACTTGCCAAGAGCACTATCGATGAAGGCGCGGACATGATCGTGTTACCCGGGAGGGTCCAGGGCTTCATGCCGGATATCGAAACGCACCAGCCGATCCTCGGCTCATGGGGTGCGATTGGCGGCCATTGGGCGCTGCCCGCGTCACTTTATTGGGTGAGCAAATGCTGGCGCAACGTCTCACGTGATGTTCCCATCATCGGGACCAATGGCGCTCGCTCCGCCGCGGACGTGCTTCGATTTTTACTGAGCGGCGCACGCGCTGTCGAATTTGCCAGCGCCGCCGTCAGCAATGGTCCGCAGATTTTTTCCGGAATCCTTGATGAACTTCAGGCCTATTGCCAGCGCAAGCAGATCAGCCGGATTGACGAACTCGTGGGCAAGGCTGCGGATGCAGCATTAACCTATGCTGAGATCAGCCCGAAAGCACTTGGAAAATATCCCTGGGAAAATTGAAGAAGATTGGAAATCTACTCACCGATTGGCAACGCTACAGATAAAGAGCCGCGCGTTCACCACGAAACTGCTGCCTTTTTCCTGGCCTTCGCGGCGATAATAGGTATCACTGCGTGGGCAGGCGCTCAGTCATCCGCCCCCAATTCTTCTGCCGCTGCGCCATCGCAACGCACGGGGCCATGCGAACCGACCAGAGCTGATATCCTGCGTGGCTCCTACAGGTTATATCGCGCCAAGAACGATCTACTTTTCTACCACCTCGACATTCGCGTGGATGGTGCGAGTTGGGAAGAAAGACAACTGGCAGATCATTCATCCGACCACGGATTGGCAACAATACTTTGTAGATGTTGTTAAGGAATAAGGCTGCCAACGCTCTCGCGAGTCACATCATCTTGGACATTTCGATGAGCGTAGGATTTCGCCGGAGAGTAAAGAAATTGCATTCTCCCACGCTCTCTCGTAGCATCTCTCTTCCAATTCATTCGGAGATCTTATGAACCAGCATGCCCTTCGTCGCTTTGTGTTTGTTTCCATCCTGTTACTCTCGGCGGCATCGTTCGCGCAGCAACCTGCACCTGCGCCCGCGCCGGGAACCCCAAAGGACATAATCACTCGTATATTCACTGGTGAATTCAGAGAGCGTCCTTCGCCGCCACCACGCTGGTTTGAAAAAGGGGAATCTTACATTGCGATGGAGCCGGCGGCCAGTGATCATGGGCGTGACGTCGTAAAGTACGACACGGCGACGGGCAAGAACCGCGAGGTCCTGATCGCGGCAGCGCAGATCACACCTGAGGGAGCAAAAGAGCCGTTACAGATTGCTGGGCTTAGTTGGTCAAAAGACAACCAACGCGTCCTGATTTTTACCAATACTCGCCGTGTATGGCGCACCAATTCCCGCGGAGACTACTGGCTCTTTGATCGCAAAAGCGGCAAGCTCAAGAAGCTGGGTGGAGATGCCCCCGAAGCCAGCCTGATGTATGCCAAATTCAATCCCGACGCGACAACGGTCGCGTACGTTAAGAAGAACGACATATTCGTCGAAGACCTCGGAAACGGAAAAATCCAACAGATCACCCATGACGGTTCTAACCTTGTCATCAATGGCGGCTCAGACTGGGTAAATGAGGAAGAATTAGACCTGCACGACTGTTTCCGCTGGAGCCCGGACGGCAAGCGAATCGCGTTCTGGCAATTTGATTTGCACGGGGTGGGAGATTTCGCGCTCATGTACTACCTCGGTAAAGAACGCGAAGTGGTCACAGACATTCCATATCCGAGCACCGGCCCGTATCCAGTGGAGATGCAGGTTCCTTATCCGCTGGCAGGAACTACAAATTCAGCCGTACGCGCCGGCGTAGTCAATGCCGATGGCAAGGGCGGCGCTAAATGGATGGACGTTCCCGGCGATCCGCGCCAGAACTACATCGCGCGCATGCAGTGGGCCGACACTAAAACACTTCTCATCCAGCAACTCAACAGGCTGCAGAACACTGATAATTATTTGCTCGCCGACGCCAGTTCTGGTGGTGTCCACCAGATGTGGCGCAACCACGACGATGCATTTATCACAATCGGCTTTGGCGGACTGACGGAAGCGCAGCCGATTCACGATGGCCACCAGTTCCTTACGGTGAGCGAAAAGGATGGCTGGATGCATGTCTGGGCGATTGATCGCGGCGGCCATGAAACATTGGTGACCCGCGGAGCCATGGATGCCGCTGGGATAGAGGGCGTCGATGAAAAGGGTGGGTGGCTCTATTTCATCGCATCTCCCGATAACGCGACTCAGCGCTACCTGTACCGCTCACCTCTTGACGGCTCGGCCGATTCGGTACGCGTCACTCCAGCCAACTTCGTCGGCTCAAATAACTACAACATCTCGCCCGACGGGAAGTACGCCTTTCACACTTTCTCCAGCATCAATGATCCCGGGCTGCGCGAACTGGTTTCTCTGCCGGATCACAAGGTCGTCCGTATGAGCAGCGACAGCACCGAATACAAGAAAAAGATCGCGCAGTTCCTAATACCGCCGGCGGAGTTCTTCAAGGTCGATGCCGGCGATGGTGTAATGGTGGACGGCTGGATGATGAAGCCAGCCAACTTTGATCCTGCAAAGAAATACCCGGTCCTGGTGAACATCTACGGTGAACCGGCCGCGCAGACGGTGCTTGATCGCTGGGGCGGCAATGGTACGCTCTTCCACCGTTACATCGCTTCGCTCGGATACCTCGTGGTCAGCTTCGACAATTCCGGCACTCCCGCGCTACGCGGCCGTGCATGGCGCAAGGCCATCTATGGCGATGTCGGCGTTCTCTCGTCCAAACAACAAGCACAGGCTCTGCGTTCTCTCGGCAAAATGGATGCTTTCGTCGACTTGGATCGCGTTGCCGTTTGGGGCTGGAGCGGGGGCGGCACCAACACTCTCAATCTGATGTTCCGCTGGCCCGACCTTTACAAGGTTGGCATGTCGGTGGCGCCGGTGCCCGATCAGCGCCTGTACGATTCGATCTATCAGGAGCGTTATATGGGGCTGCCTCAGGACAACGTCAACGGCTATAAGCAGGGTTCAGCGATTAATTTCGCGGCAGGATTAAAGGGCCATCTGTTGATCGTGCACGGCTCGGGTGACGATAACGTTCACTACCAGGGAACGGAGCTGCTGGTGAACAGGCTCATCGAACTCGGGAAGTCTTTCGACTTCATGACCTATCCCGACCGCACTCACAGCATCTCTGAAGGCCCCGGCACGACCGTACACCTCTATCACTTGCTGGCGCGGTACTTGACCGAGCATCTCCCGGCGGGCCCGAAATGAGATATATAGCTCTGCTGGTTCTGTGACCGGCCTCGTTCGTATAGTCGGCGAGGATTCGTCAAATTGAGGCAATCTTCTGTTTGCGAATTCCATTGCCCTGAGGACGATGTTCTTGGTGCTGATACTAATGGTTCAGACTGCGAGAGTTGCTGGAATGCGGCGTGCAGTTCAACCAATGATTTGAGAAAACGCGCCGCCTGATTTACGACGGCGCGCGAATTCTTACATATGCCCGTGTGCACCGGTCAGGTCCAGCGATTTTGCCTTTGACGCATCCGTAGATTGCGTCGCCTCAGGATTTTTCATGAATTCAATGATGAGTTGAACTTCGTCCGGGTCCAGCCGCAGGTTGGGCATGCGGATCTGTTTGTACTTCTTGAACAACGCGGTTGCAATGGGATCTTTCTCCGCGATCATCTCATCCGGCGTGGAGATCTGCTTCGCGAGCCAGTTGGGATCGCGAACGTTCGCCACACCAATCAAGTCGGGCCCAATTTTGTCGCCATGCCCCATCGTGTGACATGCGGCGCAATGACGCGCGAAGAGGTAGCGGCCGTCCTTCTGAACTGCTATGGCATTAGCGTAGCTGGGCATAGGACCTTTTTTGTGGTTTTTCCAGCTGTTGAGCCAGTCGCCAATCATAATCGACATGAAGCGCGGGTTATCCGTGGCAGCATCCAGCATCCATTGTTGACTGGGTTCATTGCCGATCAAGACGCCCGGAGTATGTCCATCACGATTGTTGGGATCGGGGTCTGAGTAAAGCCCCAGTTTCTTGGCGACTAAGGTAATGTCTTCAGGCTTGCCGGTATAAAAGGTCCAACCTGGACCAACATGGTAGTTCTCAGCATATTGCTTGAGAACTTTGGGAGTATCACGCTTGGGGTCAATGGTGATGGAATAGAAGAAAATGTCCTTGCCCACCCTGTCACCCAGCAGCTTCTGCACCTGGGCCAGCCGCGCCGTCTCCAGCGGGCAGGAATCCACGCAATGGGTGTAGATCATGTCCAGAACTACGCTCTTGCCTTTAATAAGATCGTCGTAGAAGTGGACCGTTTTACCATCCTGGTCAACCAGCGGCACATTCGGGAAATAGTTGGCGCCCCAGCGTTTGTTATCAGCGTGCGCCTGGCGGGAGTAAATGAGAGTTATGGCAAATATAAAAGCGGCCAGCGCCGCAAAAACGACTACTTTTTTCCGTCCCATGGCAGATACCCTGGATTGCGTTATACCTTCGATTTGAAAAATCAGGACCGGCAGGATTGGCTGTATTGCAATTGCCCTGCCGGTCCCGGTAAGTAGCGCAGTTAAGTTCGCTCCGTAAGCCTATTAGAAGGCTGTGGGCGCAATATCATCCGGAGCAACGAAGCTAACACCCTGCGGGGTTGGAACCGGCGTCGGAAGCGGACGCAGGAACGGCGCGCCTCCATTGTCGATTTCCCAGCGGATCAGCATGGCGTTGTCTTCATGCACGGTATTGTGGCAGTGCTCCATGAACATCCCGCCCCAATCGCGGAACTGCATGGTCAGGGTCACACTTCCACTTGGACGCAAGCGATAGACGTCCTTGCGCCCTTTTTCCCAGGCCGGAACGTTGCTGGCGCTGCCATTTCGGGCCAGGATAACGCCTTCTTCAAAGTGGATGTGAATGGGGTGATCCCAGCCGCCGCCACCGTTCTGGATGGTCCAGATTTCACGAGTCCCGTAACTTGGTGCTGCCGAAATGCGGCCCCAGCTCGCGTTCAGCATCGGGCCACCATCAGTAGCAACGCCCCACGGGCCGGGCTGGTTGCCCGCCCCTGTTGTGTAAGCAGCAGGATCACTCGCCGGCAGAGGCTGTGAAGCGCCGCTACCGAAGATGAAGGTACGTTCACGGGCAACCGGAATCTTGGAGAGATCCGGGTTCGGGATCATGACCGCAGGCACCTGGCTCTGGTCGGGCTGAGCTGGGTCGCGCACAATCCGGAATTCCAGGAACTTGCCTACGCACGGATCGGGCGATGTGCCAGACAAAGCCTGCGCCAGCGTAAGATCCGCGGCCGGCTTCTTTCCATCCTGGTGCTCAACCAAGTTCACCATCCAGAGCTTGCTTCCGATGCTGAACTTGGAAAAGTCAACCACGATGTCATACCGTTCGGCGATGCCTTGTTCGTCCAGCGCCGTCAGTGTGACCGGGCTCGGGAACAGGTTGCCGTCATTGGCAATCTGGATCATCGGCACCGCTTTGCCTGAGGCGTCAGCAATGGCCACCTTGAAGAAGCGTGACACGCTGGCGTTCAGAATGCGGAAACGATATTTGCGTCGCTCCACCTCGAAGAACGGCTTGTAGAACAGGTTCACGGTCATCCTGTCGCCCAGGAACCCATCGAACTGAAAGATGTCCATAAACAACTGCCCATTCGCGTCCCAGGCTTTCTCGGCCAACATCAGATTGACGTCGTAGTCCAGGTTGCCCCAGCTCTTTGCAGTGCCGGAGGGCAGGCGGAGATTCACGCCGTCATTGATGGCCTCGTTTCCGCGGTCGAGGGCGCTGTAGATGTTGAACATGGCAGCGTTGCCCTTGTACACGTTCTGCGAGGTGAACGTGAACATGTGATCGTGGAACCAGTGCGTGGACATGGTCTCGTGCCAGTCACCAGGGATCTTGGTCGATCCGCCATTGTCGTCAGGCGTCGCGGCCATGGGATCCGTGGCATCCGTGTTGATCTCAAGAATACCTGCCAGCACAATTGGCCAGTGATAGTCATAGAACTGGTTGGGGAAGAAGAACGCGCCGGTAAAGCCGTCATTCTCCGCACCGTGGTGGCCGTTGTGCTCGTGGGTGGTGATGGTGTTGCGTCCGAAACCGTTGTTCTGCGTCACGTCCACGGGCAATTTATTGTGATGCCGGAACAGAATAGGTTCCATGTAGCGGCCCTGCACCAGCTTCGGAGGAATGGTGCCGTTGAAGGTCCAGACCGAGTTTGGGTCCTGCGTGGGGAGCTGGGGATGAAACTTCAGTGGAATCGGGGCGGTTGGGTCGATCCCGGAATTGAGACTGCTGGGAACGGCCGGATTATAAACGGTGTTGGTTTGTGCCTGGGATTGCGACATTTCCACCGAAATTCTCGGTGGAAACTTAGCGAACTGCTGGTGCGCCCAGATTGGCCCCGGAGGGCGGCCTTCAATGGGACCGAAGCCGCCGCCGAGCGCTGGATCCACTGGCTGCTGTGTTTGATTCGATTCCGCTTGCGGTATCGGACTCAGGTCGCCGCCCAACGGATTTGTACCACGAGCAATCACATCGAACCGCGGCATTGGCGTGCTGAAATCCTGAACGCCAAACAGCGGACTCGGTGGTGCACCCGTGGGAATGCCACCGCCCGCGTTAAACAATGGGCTGGCAGTCTGCGCGTGCACACTGGGAACGAAAGGACTCAAACCGCCGATTGGAGCAATGGCGCCTGCGGACGTAATCAGACCCCATTTAATCAGTTCACGACGGCTAACTTTGCCTTGAGAATAGGCTTTGAGAATCTCTGCCCGGTTTTTGCGTGCGTTTTCTGCATCCTGCAAACGCGCTTTGGACGCGTCCTTGGGAAGATAAATGTAAGACATTGGCTGCGCTCCTTAACTTGCACTATAGGAATTAGTGAAGCTGTCCGAGGGGGGATATTCCCGTCTTTGCTGGCACGCGGGAACACACCCGGAAGGACGTCCGCGTTGGCCTACTTTGCGGAAGGGAAGCCGGAAGTAACGTATCGGGCGATACGACAAGACATGTCGTCTTACGAACTAAGCCACCAAAAATTTAACTTATAGGGCTCTCACAACACAAGCAGAGAAGCGTTAATTTTTGTAAACGGAGCAATCAAGGCTTGATAAACCTCAAAAATTGTGAAACTTAACCCGGGTGAACTAAGATACGTCGTATCACGACTCATAGTATGGGCCAAGCTGGAAGGAAGCTGTGCCTAACACGGCCTACGATGCACATGGCGCGAGGACACGCAAAGCGCTTAACGTGAAGCGCTCACAGACAAAAAAGCTGCCGGGCGGGCCCGGCAGCGAGTGGAGTATTAACGTGTTTCTATCTTGCGTTGAGAACGACAGTGGCTGAGTTGTTGGCAGGGTTTGTGTCAGTGCCGTTGAACGTTGCAGAGCCGGAAAACGGCAGCGAACCTGCTGCGGCTACGGTGAAGTTCAAGGTCACCTGCATTGTTTGGGATCCAGCGAGGCTCGCCAAGTTGCACGTGACGGATCCACCGGCCGTTCCCGGCGCCGGTCCGGTGCAGGTCACGCCCAGGCTGCCGTTAACAGAGCTGTACAACACTCCAGAGGGCAGCGTGGCAGTGAACACCACGTTGTTGGCCACAGTAGTCTGGTTGTTCCTGATCTGCCAGTTAATGAAGTCAGCAGTGTTGACGCTCGGGCCACCGTTCGCAGCTGAACCTGTGACCTGGATGTCAGTTGTCGTTGTTGGAGCAGCGATCGACGTGTTGATGGAAGCGCTGTTGTTGGCCGGTGTGGGATCGGTCAGCGCCGTGCCACTTGCATCGAACGCCTGAACACTGGCTGAATCAGTGATCTGCGCAGTGACGTTCAGCGTGATGGTCACCTTGGCAACCACCCCAACGTCAAGAGCTCCAAGATTGCAGTTGATTAGGGTGCCGCCGCTAGTGCAGACTCCCTGGCTCGTGCTTACCGATACCAAGGTCGCACCCGATGTCGGAAGCGTATTGCTGAGCGTCACATCCGGCGCCGGTCCGGCCCCTGTGTTGGTGACCGAGAGCGTGTAAATCACATTCGATCCGGCCGGGACAGACGTGGCTCCCGTAATGGTAAGGCTAAGATCGGGAACGCCCGCCGAAACCGAAGGCGTCACGCCATTAGAAGGCGCCGATTCAGCTCCTGAGCCGATATTGTTGGTTGCATGAACGGTAAACGTGTAAGTGGTGCCATTCGTAAGTCCACTGACCACCGCACTGGTCGCCGGCGCTGCCACTGTGATGGGTGTTCCACTTGCAACCCCTCCAACCAACGCAGTCACTGTGTAAGAGGTGATTTGCAATCCACCATCGTCCGCCGGAGCGGTCCAGGACACGCCGGCTTGCGCGTTTCCAGCGGTCGCTGTCACTGCAGTCGGGGCGCCAGGAACTGTGATGGCATGTGGCGTCACCGAATTACTCGGCAGCGAGAATGGGCTCACGCCGAAGTCGTTGGCCGCGCTGACTTCGAATTGATATGTAACTCCGTTGCTGAGGCCGGTGACCAATGCAGAGGTGGGTGGAACCGTGCTGCCTGCGGGCGGCGCGACAATAACGTCTGGAACTGTGATTCCGTTCGACGCGAACGAGTTATGCACTGTGTAACTGGTAACAGCACCTCCGCCTGAAAGTTCCGTCCAGCTTACGGTAGCCTGGCCATCACCGGCAGTAGCTGTGACGTTAATGGGAGTCGAAGGAGCGACGTTCGCTGGAGTGACCGCAACCAGGAATAGTCTTCCGTTCCCCGTCGTGGCTCCGTTGCTGGGATCGTCAGCTACGAACAGGACCGGATTGGTGGGATCGACGGAGTCCAGGGCCAGAGCGCTGATAAATGAGAAGCCCGTACCACCGTAGTTTGTCGTAGTCTGAGCATTGCTCAATCCCGTTGCCACGTTGGCTACCTGGGTCACGGTAGTGCCGTCAGAGAAGAACAGATTGTTTCCGTTCAGGGACGTACCCTGCTGGTCGCTGATCATTAGCGAAGCGCCGGCAGTTACCGGCAAGACGTCGGTTATTTGGCAGCTATTAATCGTAATGCCGCATTGGTCTGCGTCCGGTACTTCAAACGCTGAGGTTGTATCGACCCCGAACAGCGTATGGCCAGTAAACCCGAGTGCCAAGCTACGTTTGTTGGCGTGGTTGGTGGCAACATTCTGAACGTCGCTGCAGGGAACAGTCTGTCGGTTCGGCGCGGGTACGCGGACAATGTTCCCGTTCTTCTTGAAACCGATATATACAGCAGAATCCGGTCCAAGAGCCACGCTATCCGGCTGGTTCCCGAAGATCCCGCAGTTGACTGCTACGGCAGTGATGCCAAGCTGGTCGATGGCTCCCTGTCCGTTGTCACCTGCTGGCAGGTAATGCAGGCTCACCAGGCCCAATTTGCCCGTATCCGCCGTGTACAACAGGCTGTTTACAGGATCAAACGTCAGCACGCTGGGGCGGACCTGAGAAACAAGGCAAGTAGCCGGGTTAATCGAGTGAGCCCCCGGTGTGTCGATGTCCGGGTCGATGCGGCACAGCCCCTGCGCACCGTCTGTCACCCATAAATGGCGAACCGCCTGGCCGGTGGTTGAATTGATGGCCGTGCCACTCAGAACCTGCGCGCCGGTGGGAGCAGTTAAACCGGTTCCAAACAGGTTGGTGCTTGTAGTCTGTGCGTTGGCTTTGCCCGCGGTAAGTACGAAAATGTTAAGAAGAAAAACGGCTACGAGCGTTGTAAGGGCTTTTTTGCTGATTGAAAACATACTAAAGTACCGCCTGAAATTGATTTGGGGGGTGCGTCTCATCAAAATTCGGTTTCCATTTCTCCGTAAGCAATCGCCGGTCAACCCGTCTAACACATGACTTTGGTCGTACCAGTTTTTCTCGATTGAATTTCGGCAATCATTTGTTAAAAATAGATCGCAACACGATCTTTCTTGTTCCAGTTCGGCGGAGACGGTGGCGGCGTCCGGCCGACTGTTGCGGTTCACAATGACAGCCGGAGACGAGTTCTCGCCGACCGCAGTTTGAGTGCAATGCGGAATTACAATGTGCGTTGTCGCCGATTTCTGGAACCCAGGCTCTGAAAGAGCATGGCGCCCGTAAAGCGGCCTTTGGGAAGCAGCATTCGTCAGATCCGTTTAGACAATAGTTCGGGCGGCTATTGGTCTGTGGCAATAAGACTGTAACAGCCAAATCCATGCTGCCATGTCCTCTGCCGGATCTCCGGAACCTACCTAATAGAGTAAGTTTTTGCGCTCCTGATACACGTAAACATTAAAAAGTTTAATAATTTTTTGATGCAGTGTACTTTCGGAGTAAGCAAGTCCTGGCCTGTGCGCAAGCAGCAATCTGTCTCCCTGCGAGCCAAAGACTCGGTCCAGTTTGCTATCTTCCCAGGAACTTCATTCACGCCAATTGGTTCCGAAGCTCGCCTAACGCATGCCTTTGAACAACTTGCGCCTCCAATAGTGAAGGTGTCTTCCACCTTCCAGTGAACCGTTGGGGAAGTAGTTACGAGTGAAATTTTTGAATGCGCCGGTTTTGGGTTTATCTGGAGCTCAGAATATCAAGATTTTCTTTCGCAGTTGCTCGTCAGGCTGCAACACTCTCGCTTGAACCGTGTTGCCTTCAGCAATAACAAGAACGGGCCGCTCTTGGTTGGTTCGTGGTCCTTTTTTCCCGTGGCCCGGCGGCGTCATGCTGATTTTTTGATAGCAAATTGCTTCACGTTTCCCGGATCCAGCGCCCATAAGGTACGCCACCATCCTGCGGCGGTCGCGCTCAGCCTTAGAGTCGCCTGAGTGACATAGACCGGCCTTTTCGGCGTAGTCGTCCTCCGCTGAGTAAATTGCTTCATCTACTTTCTTAAGAAATCGGTCAAAGGCCCTGCCGGGATAATCGCGCCGGGTAGCCCGTTGAAACATTCTGTTCAACTCAGGAGTGACGATATCCTTCATGTCCAAGCTGAAGGTATCGGCCCACAACTTTAGCCATTCCTCGGCATCTGCCTCCGATAGTTTTATTCCGAAACTGATAACGTGCGTGGGCGTGATCTCAAAAATGGGTCGCACCATTCCCCCAGTAACAGACCGGCCGTTGCGGTCTCTGCAAAGCTGAAAAGCGGCTTCTACAGAGTAGACTCCTGTTCTGTACTTTCCCTGTCACATCCGGGCGTGAAAAGAGATCTGCAGGTGCGGATGTGGCATTGGAATTAGCCCAGCCTTTCTGCCGAGCCTGAAATGCAGCTTATTTGTGATTATGCCCCTCTCAAGGGCTGGCTTCACTCGTCTCGCGTGTGATCTCATACATTGTTTCCGTCGGCTTCGATTTCTTCACCCCACGCCGAGGTGGACCGCACTGATTCTCACAGGTTGCGAGAGGAAACTCCTCCATCGCAACAAGTTTTTTCCTTCCCAAAAAGGAAGCTAATACTGATTTTAAAGACAGTAGCCTATATCAAATTATCAGATCATAGACTCTAACTTGTATTGGTTGTGCACCTTCAATTGTGCTGGCCGAGCCAGGGCTTCAATTCGCGTGCAGGTATCCTGTTGGCGCGGGGCATCTCCTCAGCGAAGCCCTGGACCTGCTGGTCGGCAGCAAACAGCCAGGGGAACGGTCGCTGCGTTCAGTTCTCGCCTTTGTCGCACCCAGGCGCCATGTTCACGGAACACGCCATGCTCCGCGAAGTACAGTGTTGAAAACTTTACGTAAGCTCGGACTAGAGGAGGGGAAAAGTTCGAGGATTTGTTAAAACCGGAACCCAGAGCTCAGTTGATGGGATTCCAATGAACGGTAAACCAGCCAGTGATCCATAACGCAGTGTTGATAGTCCTTGAAGCTGTAGAAAATCTGTCGTCGCCAGGCGCAATACGTGCCCTCGAGTGCAGCATAGAACTGTTGAATGCCGTCCAAATCGCAACCGAGACCGGCGAAGCTCTGGGACGACTGGTTCAATTAAAAAAACTCGAAGCTACTCCCGGCCTCGAGCAATTGCTCACAGCATTGCTTGATGCCGAGCCTGATTGCCGCGCCGCAACTGTTATCGCGGCTGCAGCTCTGAAAATAAAACGGAGACAGAGCGAGCCGCCAAGGGCGAGCATGCAGTAAGTCGAGGCCATGGTTGACTTTGTGTTAAAGAATTCCCCGGCCGCGTAGCGCCTTCCTGCGCTTGTGTACAAGCTCTAAAAAAGTACGACTCAGCCCAGCGGCTTCGTTCTAAGCCTTTTTCGCTCTTTGGCGCATGTGGAGTGGTACGTAACCCTAACCTACGAATAACTTTGTATTGATATAGGGGAAAAGCAGGGGACGGTACTTGGAATCTCCCTGAGTCTTTGTCTCTGTACGCCCAAAATCACACAAACGGTGAGGCCGTCACGGTCAAAATCTAGATCCACACGCGATAACAAGACAGCTTCCGGGTGCCACGAATCTTTACTGTCGAGTTAACTACATCAAAGTGCGAATGAGCTGAAAACCGGACGACGGAATCCGGTTGTCGGCTCGCTCTCAACCTTGCCGCATCATTCGTGCCAGAGGATCGCGGCAGTCTACAGGAGCGCAGCCAATGAGTATCTTCTATCTTCCAAAGAATGCATCGAGAGCCCGTGTGCGAGAAGCAGAGAACGCACGCAGGAACCGGGCTGAAATCATGAAAGCTTATTCACAGGGCAAGGTCTCGCGTCGAGACCTGGTGAAATGGGGCCTCTTTACCACCGCGGGCGTGATTGCGCCGATCAGTGGCTTGAGCCCGTTCGTAGCTTATGCCGAGCGGTGGTAGCGGAGGTTCCGGGGGGTCCAGCGGAGGTTCGGCGGATCCAGCAACATTCCCACCGGCATGCCGCCTAGTCCTCTTTTTGGCGTTCTGGCATTTACTACGCCCATGCTACGTTTCGACGTGATTTCACGCAATCCGGTAAGTTCGTTAAGTCCTGCGCCAACTGCGGAAGCCAATCAAACCCAGCAGCCGCTGAATCCCGCGCTCGTTGGCGGCCAGACTGGATTGACTGGTCCCATCGAAGGGCGTCCGCCGGGACCAATCTGGGCACATCAGAAATTCGATAAGTTCCCACCGCAGGTTGCAGTTGAGATGACACAGTTAGGCGCAACTGCCAACACGGTTTACAATCCGGGAGTCGATTCCACTCTTAATTCCGGCATTGATCCCACCGCAAATATACCGCTGAAATTTCATCCCGGGCTGCCCACGCAAGATGCAAACTCCGTGTGGACATTTAACGGAACCATTCCTCCCAAGCTCATCCAGGGACGCTACGGCGAGCCAATCCTGTTCCGTCACCACAATGGCCTGCCGTTCGATGTAAGCCAGAACAATGGCTTCGGCCGAAACACCATTACCACGCACGAACACAACGGCCACCACGGAGCGGAGAATGATGGGTTTACGGGAGCGTATTTCTTCCCCGGCCAGTTCTACGACTATCACTGGCCTGTGGTTCTTGCCGGTATCTTCAGCGTGAACACTGATGCCACGGATCCCATGGCAAGCAGTCCCGCGGACAATGGTGGGCTGAACAAAGTCCCGGGCGACTGGCATGAAACTATGTCCACGCACTGGTTTCACGATCACATGTTCAGCTTTACATCGCAGAACGTCTACAAAGGCAACGCGGCCATGTTCAACATTTACAGCGGCCTTGATCGCGGAGACGAGAGCGTCAATGACGGAGTGAATCTGCGCTTGCCCAGCGGCTCTTCCAACGGCAAAGGCTGGGGAAATCTGGACTATGACATCAACCTCATGCTTGCTGACAAAGCCTGGGACATCAACGGGCAGCTGTTTATGGACATTTTCGATTTTGACGGTTTTCTCGGCGACGCGATGACCGTGAATCTCACCTATAAACCTTACTTTGAAGTGGAACGTCGTAAGTATCGTTTCCGCATTCTCAACGCCAGCGTTTCCCGGTTCTTCAAGGTCTGCCTGAGTGATGGTTCAACGTTCACCCAGATTGCGAATGACGGGAACCTGCTGCCCCATCCTGTGCAGCTCACCCAGCTCGACGAGCAAGGTATTGCCGAGCGTTATGACATCGTGATTGATTTCTCGCGCTACGGCATCGGGAGCAAGGTGTGGCTCGTGAACCTGTGCGAGCATCAGGATGGCAAGAAGCCGTCGGCTGACCGCACGCTTTCCGACGCGCTGAGTGGAAAGTCTCCTGACCCGTGCGTCGGCAAGTTCCTGGAGTTCCGGATCGTTCGCAATCCGGCAACGCCTGACCAAAGCCAGGTGCCGGCCACGCTGATTCCCAACCCTGACCTGTCGAACATTCCGGTGGCGCGCGAGCGGACATTCGTCTTCGGCAGCGGAGCCTCGCAGAATCAAAGCGATCCAATTACTTCCTTCATCACCGGCGCGGGCGGCCAGACCGGACCCTGGGGCATTGCCACAGATAATGGCAGAATGCTCAATGCGGACTTCGGTCGGCTCTCTGCTGCGCCTAAATTCGGCACACGTGAAGTGTGGCACCTGGTGAACGGCGGTGGTGGATGGGATCACCCGATCCACATCCACTTTGAAGAAGGCCAGATCCTTGACCGGAACGGCAGCGCCAGCAACGTTCCGTCATGGGAACTGGGACGCAAAGATGTGTATCGGTTGCGTCCCAGCGGCAGCCTCACCCTGACAATGCAGTTCCGTGATTGGGGCGGCATGTTTATGGAGCACTGCCACAACACCGTGCATGAGGACAACGCCATGTTGCTGCGATGGGAAATTGACGACAGTGGACAGCCCTTCTTGCGTCCGCTGCCCACGCCCATCCCGACTCCGACTGGCGTGACCTTCGAAACCCCCGATGAGGTGCTGTCGACCGCGTATTGATACGCTCGGCGCCGAATGAAAGCGGGCCGCCCTGACTCAAACCAGGGCCGGGCGGCTCGCAATTTTTCGGAATCAGGAGCAATCCATGTTTCAATCGAAATTCCGAATCGGGCCAATCGGCACGTCAAGATACCGCAGGTTTGCGCCGGCGGGTCGCAAGCAGGAAGCAATAGCGTGCTGCATTCCACAAATCAGCGCCATCAACAATCCCTTTGTGGAATGCAAGTGCATTTAAAACCTTCAACGATCTGGATCACAGGACTTCCGTATGAAAGCTGCGCTTACACACCAAGAACAGCGCCGCTTCATGATCGCAGGTATGTATGCCGCGATTGTTCCTGTGAATCAACTAATGGAGCAAGAGGATGAGAACGCCTTCACTGCATTTTCGGGTGCTGCGCATCGCAGCATTGTCCATGACTACGATTGTCGCACTCGGGTATTACGGGCATGTGCGTGCCCAGAACACGGCAACACCTCCAAAGGTAGTCCCCCTCCGGCCTCTTGCGGCTTTAAGCACAGTTCCCATCCCTGATGTTCCGGGTTTGAGCGACTATGTCATCAATAAGAGCGCCGCCATGGAATTGGGTAAATCACTCTTCTGGGACATGCAAGCCGGAAGCGACGGCATTGTTGCATGCGCCTCATGCCATTTCAATGCGGGCGCTGATAGTCGCGCAATCAATGAGGTGAGCCCGGGGATTAGAGCAGGCGATACCACTTTCCAGATGGGCGTGCATTTGAACGGGATGATTTATCCCAATTACAAATTAAATCCCGGAACCGCGAGCGCCGGATTCGGGGGATACCACGATGGTGATTTCCCCCTTCATAAACAGGGCGACGTCAATACCCGCAACAATCCCATTTCTGACGTGAATGACATCGTGGGATCGCAGGGACAGTTCTCCCAGGCATTTGACAGCGTGCGGTTGTTCAACGGCGCGGAAAACACCACGGTGACTTCTGACCAGATATTCTTTTATCCGGACCCCTCAGACGCCACCCAGAAAATCGATACCCGGCAGATAGAGCCGCGTAATACTCCCAGCGTAATCAATGCCATCTTCAACTATCGCAGTTTCTGGGATGGCCGCGCCCAGAACACCTGCAACGGCGCCAATCCGTTTGGAGAACGCGATACAACCTCACATTTCTTCTCGGCGAGTAGTACATCCGCGCCACTCACGGCCACACTGGTGCGCCTCCAGAACTCGTCGCTGTGTTCGCAAGCACTGGGACCGCCGGGAGCGTCGTTTGAAATGTCGGCTGCAAACCGCAACTTCCGCGAAATAGGGCGGAAGATGCTGACTGTCAGTCCTTTATCGGGCAATGTCCCCCTTCCGCTCGCGAACCAAAAGGTAAAGACCTCTGACAGCAAACTTGGCCAGGACAGCGGCAATACGGGTCTGGGGCTTGATACCGGCTACGAGACGCTGATCAAAACCGCGTTCCAGCCAAAATGGTGGCAATCACGACTGCAAGTCTGTGTTTCCGACAGCGGCACAGAAACCATTGTTGATCCTGACCTGAATCAGAACTGTCCATCTGATGTAACTGGCAGGCCGTATTCGCAGATGGAATACAACTTCTCCCTGTTCTGGGGCATTGCCATCCAGCTCTATGAGAGCACGCTGGTTGCAGACCAGACGCCACTGGATAACTACCTCAGCCAGCAGCAAACATACGTGCTGCAGGGTGACAGCCTGAAGAATTTCTACACCATTCAACTGCCGGCCGGCGTTGATCCCATGACCATTTCAGTTGTGGAACTCAACCCGACTCTGGACGCGAGCGACCAGGAGGTGTTCGGGTTCGACGATGGCTCTGGACAGGTGAGCGGCGTAGGCATCACCAGCGGAACAATCAATTATCAGACGGGAACGGTGTCGATTCAGTTCGACGCGCCCCCGCCCGCTGCTTATCCCATCAACATCAGTTACTCGGTCGGCGCCATTCCGCTCACGCAGGGGCAGCTGCACGGGCTCCTGATCTTCCAGACCAAGGGCCGCTGCATTACCTGCCACGGTGGACCGGAGCTCTCGAACGCTTCAGTCGCCAACGTCTCCACCATGCCGCTTGAGCGCATGACCATGGGCGATTTCAATGTGCGTGTCTACGACAACGGCTTCTACAACATTGGCGTGCGTCCCGGGACCGATGACATAGGACTGGCCGATGTGGACGGTGTGGTCGGAGAGCCGCTTTCACAATCCGAACTGGAGCGCGAGCGTGTTTGCAACGATCCCACATACTCCGTGATGGTGCCCGGCCGGCCCGGAGATGGCATTACTGCGGCGCCTCTTAGCTGCTACGACGACATAGCCGCGAAGGGATTCCTCAAAACTCCCATGCTGCGCGACGTGGCTCTCACGGCTCCTTACTTCCACAACGGCGGACAGTTGACGCTGGAGCAGGTGGTGGAGTTCTACAACCGAGGCGGCGATTTCCCGGATGGCTTTGAGCAGATCCCTCTGATCGATCCCAACATTGTTCCCCTCGGCCTCACCTTGCAGGAGAAGACGGACCTGGTGGATTTCCTGCGCAATGCGCTGACAGACCCACGGGTGGTGAACCAGTCGGCTCCGTTTGACCACCCGGAGTTGTTTGTGCCGAACGGTCACCCGGCTGATCCCACCACCGGATATCCGGTGCAGAACGATCCCAAGCATCCAGGGCGAGCAACCGACCAGTTGCTGGATATTCCCGCCACCGGCGCGAGTGGCGGAACACCGCTGCCAACATTCTTACAGAACCTGCAGGCGCACTGAGTGGATTCATAGATCACTCAGCACGCACCAGAGGTAAACAAAATCGCAAATATCAACGGATGGGACGGTACGCACAATTGAAAATGAAACGACTTGGGACTTCCGGATTACTCGCATTGGCAATCGCGCTGCTATTGTTGAGCGCAATTGCGGTATCAGCACAAACGCCAACCATACCGCCGGAGCCGGCGAAAATGCCGGCCTCTCAGGGAGGCGTGGCGCCCTTTGACATGATCGGTTTCATACAGTTCGCGTCAGTCGATGCGGTCTGTACGCCGAACAGCAATCCCTCGCCGACAAATCCGCCGCTGCCCGCGGGATGCAAATCGGCAGGCGGCTGGATCCAGCTCAACGGATACGTGATCCGTGTTCCGCAGAACACGATTCTTCAAATGCCGGCAAGAACGCTGACCTGGGAAGAAGTTTTTGAGTATAACCCTCTGGCTCCTGGAAGCGAGAGTGGCCTGGCAATGTCAGACACTGCGCGGCTTCCCGGGACATTCGAAGTGCATATCCAAGGGAACATTGTGAATGGGACCTACATTGCTGGGCTCATCTTCATCGCTCAGCAATCCTTGAACTCGAGTCAGGGATTCATTGAGTCATTGGATTATGCCAACGGCATCATGGTGGTGAACGGTAACAAAGTCCAGATCAACGATCCGCTTGGCCGCTTCAGCATTGGCAAGTCTCCTGACGTGCGTTTCTCCATCGACGAAGACAATCCGACCGTGCGCGCGCAGACGGCCTTTCCCATGTGCATCCCACGGCAAGACCCGGCCGCGGGTGACGATCCATTGTGCCCGCAAAAAAACCGTCCGCGTGATGCATCGGGCAATCCACTGATGAAATTCACCATGGATCCCTACGGTTCCTCCGTTTCCGGTTTCAATCAGCCAACGGACTCGTCGGTCTTCGCTCCCTTTGAAGTGGGTGACTACGTTACTTACGCGGGAACGCTGATGGATGTGAATGGAGCGCGCATCATCTCTGCGCACACAATCATCGCAAATGTAGGAATCTATACCTCTCCTGGCAACGATCCTGCGTACATCGCCATTGATGTGCTGCTGCAAGGTGCTCCGGGGGTTCCGAACCCTGCGTTTCCGCAGGAAGCAACATCAAAAGCGAGGGTAGAAGGGTTCACGACGGACGCCAGCCGTCCGGTGGACATTTTTGCCGTCGATCAGGATTGCAACGGCGTAATAAAGGATAGAGCACCCTGGGCATTTGAATTTACGCCTGAAGCAGGCCCCCCCTTTACCGGAGTGCAAGGACGATTCCGCTGGCTCCCCACGGGAGGAAATTTCCTGCCCCCTGCGCGCAACATTGGCGTGCAGATTGATTACCCGCCGCCGACTGTTTACAACCAGGCGCTCGGGATCATTGCCGGACGTTATCAAGCGCCCGATTTCACATTCATTTTTCCGGAAAATCTGGGCGTCGGCGATCCTCCCGTCCCGCTGGACTTCAGTGGCATCACCTTTCTGGTCAACGGTTCAGGGGCATGGAACGGGTACAGCAACCAACCCATCGGGCAGCTCAATCCTTGGCCCGGTGGCACGGCGCCCGCTCTGAGTTGCACAACCTGGCCCGCCGGCACAGCTCCTCCGGCGAATCCGGTTGCCAGCTACACAGCTGCTGCCAGCCCAATTGTCGCCGGCACTCAGGTGACTTTGACCGCTGCAGGCAGCACGCCGAGCGATGGACCGTACGCGTGGAAACAGGTGGTGAATAGCGGCGATCCCACAGTAACGCTCTCCACGCCGGGTGCGATGACTTCCGCGTTTACCGCGCCCACAGTTGCGGCGAATACAAACCTGACTTTCCAGGTCACTGTAGGAGGAGGAAACACCACCACGCCGGAAACGGCCACGGTGAGCGTTCCTATTGCTCCGCCTCCAGGCGCGGCGGCTCCGTCCGTCAGTGCCAGCTCAAGTCCGGCCAACCCGGTAGCAAGCTTTACAACGGTAACACTGTCTGCCAGCGGCGTGGATCCAGCAAACGGAACCCTCGCTTATACGTGGGTGGCTCCGCAAGGCATTACGCTTACGCCGGTCGCAGGAACCAATGGAGCGCAGCAGACTTTCAGTACGAGCGTGCCTGCCTTTACCAGTCCTCAAACGTTCACATTCACTGTAACTGCCACGAGTACAGCCTCCGGGCTGGTATCGCCGAGTGCCTCAGTGGACGTGACCGTAAATCCGGTGGTGGACACCATCACGATAACCTCGGTGACGTATCGCACCGGCAAGGCGCAGCTCACGGTTAACGCAACCGATAACACGCCAAACGTCCAGCTGACATGCACATTGAATGTCACCAATCCCGCAACAGGCCAACCTTATACTGGGGTCATGGGGCCGACGAGCCCTCCGGTCCCTAATAATTACTCGATCATTTTTACCGGCGTAACTCAGCCGACACAGGTCACGATTACTTCCACCGGAGGAGGCAAGGCAACGTCCGGCGTAACGAAAGTAACGCAGTAGACTCCGGGGCGGCTGCCGAGGGATTCGGCAGCCGCGTCAGTAAGCACCGGTCCCGACCAGTCGAAACGGATAAATCAAATCCAAAGCATTACTGGAAGAGTCACATATATATGATGGGAGGAAACAGACTCGGCCAGCATTGACCGGACAATCGAGAGCGAATCGTCGTTCCCAGGGTTGCATTTTCTAACTCCACAACCTGGACCGGCTGCTGAGTCTGCGGCTCCACGCATTCAAAAAAATCCGTCGCTGGCTAGCCTGCTAAATCCCGTTTTAAGGGGGCCGGAGAAAAGCTCTGTAGCAAGGGATGAACAAAGACTTTGCACCCCATAGGTCATTTTGTGTTGATTGAATCCATGGAAGTGACTGGTCAGTGCTTCCGTTCTTACGAAATAAGTAGAAAATTAATATTCTCTAATTTTTTGTTACGAAAATAGAACAAAAAACTTTTCAGGTTTAAATACGTCAACCTCCGGTCCAAAGGGTTTTGCTCTATGTTTGTTCTGAAATCGGAAACACAAACCTCGAAAGATCGTGAAGCGACATTCTATGCTATAGTTTCTCCGTCATCCGATAGGACGAAACTATTGTTCTCCCGGAAATCATAGCCAGTGCCGGGCCAGAAGTAGGGATATTTATAGCCATGGTTTCCCCAGGTGAAGTGTATCCTGCTATTCAGGATAAGTGCCCCACAGTACCCTTGGAAGTTGAACTGATCCGCCGCATACAGTGCGGTGAAACAGAGTTGCTGCCGGATCTTCTTGCGCCGCATCTCCCTCGAATGAAATCACTTGCCCTGGTCATCCTGCGTGACCATGCCGAAGCAGAAGACGTAATCCAGGACACCATATTGAAAGTGATGCTTCATTTGAAGAGCATCCGGTCAAGCGATTGTTTCGGTCACTGGGTCCTGCAAATCGCGCGGAACGTTGCGCGCACGCGACTGCGGAAGAGCCGCAAATACCTGTTTGAACCACTCGATCAGCACGATGATCACGAAGAAGGAGAACCATACCTCCGCGCCGTGCTGGCCGACCCTCGCCCTGGCCCATTGGCGTCTGTTCAAGAGCTAGAACTGAACAAGGCGCTGCTGGAGGCAGTTGCCAGCCTGCGAGACAACTATCGCGAAGTGTGGAAACTCGCAGGTGGGGGTGAATCCGGCATTGCCGAGGCAGCGCGGAGACTGGGCATCACTGAAGCCAACGCTATGAGCCGTCTGCGGCGCGCTCGCGGGAAGTTGCGCAAAATGCTCGCGCCCATGCTGACGCAGTGCGCCATTTGTCATCAGCCTCTGCGGCCGGAACAGGAACCGAAGGAAGAGACTGCCTCTTCGCTCAGCAGTCCTGCGATCAAAGGAAAGGTAGCTTGATAAAACTGCGAATCTCACTTAAATATGCAAGACGAGAAATCCGTCAATGACCCCAAGAAATCCTCATCCAAGTGACCGATTTTCCCCTTTCGCGAGTCTTGTCCTGTAGAAAGCAAAGTGGCTGGTTCGGTTCCGCAGCACGGCACGCTGCGGAACAGAGTCGGCAAAAAGTACCACACTAGTTGTTCGCGTACTGCTCACAAAGAAACTCCACGAGCAGTGTGCAGTATGCGGGTGAGAGCTGTTTCTTCTCGATCTTCAGTTCGCCTCGGACTCGACCGCACCTTCGGGCGGTGCGGTCGTGACCAAGGCGGCGATCAACCCGGCAAGCCGCAACGTGACGGAAGTGGCCTCTGCCGGTTTGATCCTGCCCGAAGCAAATCTGGCCAAAGTTCCTGCGGCCTCCGTTCTCCGGGAACGTGCAATTGGTCCACTCCTTCCGGCGCAGCTCATTTGAGCTGAGGGCCTGGATGGTTTGAGCCACCGCGAAGCATGCTGATGGCGCGTTTCGGCCGGAAGCGTGTGTCTTGTTGTATATCGTAAGGCGATATTATCGTATCGGCTGCGTCTCCAGGAGGCGATGTACATGAGGGCGGGAGGACTGTCAGGGGGAAGAACATTTCACTCGCATCATCTCCCAGGCCAAGGGCCGGAGATGGGAAGGACTGCAATAATGAAAGCGACAAATTTCCAAGTTACATCGCGGAACGTACTGGGTGGCGCCAGGCAACAAGTCCACCTCTGGATCGGCCTTGTGCTGATGTTGTCTCTTGCTGCTATGACTGCAAGCGGGCAGACTACAACTACCGTTCAATTTGCTGCAAACGTAACCATTCCCAGCGGCGGCATTGTCCTCACCGGGACCGGAATCAATCCGACAACCGGCCAGCCTTTTCGCCATTTCTGGGGCGGTGATGAGACCCATGGACTATGCCGTTACGATCCTGATTTGGATTCGCCCGGGCCATATGCCCAGAACGTCAATACCTGTATTAATTTCGTTGGTTCGGTGCAGTTCAAGCCCGGCGAGATGTCATTTGATCCCAACACCAACAACCTTTACGCTCCCAATATTCAGGCGGGCGCGGATGCGACCTACCGCATACCCTTCAATCCCAGCGGTGACAGCGGTCACGGGATCCTGAACGCCATCAATATCACCGTCTTGATAACCAACAATGCGGGACACGCCGGAGGGCCCGGCTGCACCACGACCCTGGTGGCTGCGAACTCGACAGCGCTGGGACCTGATGGCAACCTCTACGTCGCATCGCTGCGCAGCGGCAACGTGGTCCGCATCATTGCCCCGGCTACCGATCCGCTGCCTTGCACCAACGTGCAGAACGACGTGATCGACAGTCCTGATGGACGGAAGAACTTCGGCTTGGGCTGGATTGGCCATGATCTGTTTGGCGGTGACGGCTTCTCTGCCTGGGAAATGCGCAATGCTGACCAGTGCTTTACCGCTGCCAACAACTTTGTGACGTGCACAGCCCAGAATATTCTTGCGGGCCAGCTCCCAGTCCCCACAGCCATGAAGAGCGATCAGAACTTCCCGAACCTCGATGGCTTAAACCTTTACTATACCAACGGCAGTACGGTCAGCCGCGTCCAAATAGTGAATGGCGCAGTTACGGATATCAACACTTCGTATGCAACCAACTTCAGTCTAGCGAACGGCCTGGGCGTCGATACCAAGAATCCTCAAGCGGAAGTCTTGTTTGTCGGCGATGACCCAAGTGCGGGGAACCAACCCCTCTCCGGCCATTGGTGGCAGGTGCTGCCTCAGGCTGTGGCGCCCGCTTTGCCCGGCGCGCCGACCAACGTGACGGCGGTGGCGGGCAACGCCCAGGCGACCGTAAGCTGGACTCCGGCCCCAGACGGGCAGACGATTACCAGCTTTACCGTCCACAACTCGTTTGCCTCAAACGGCGTTCTGGTTCCGGACGTGATCGTAGGGCCAAATCCCGGCACCACTGTTGTTCCAACTTCCGTGGTGGTAACAGGATTGACCAATGGCGTCACCTACCAGTTTGAAGTGGCAGCCACTGACTCCGTGGGCACTGGACCGTTCTCGGCGCCCAGCAACAGCGTGACGCCGTTCGCTCCAACGGTGCCATCAGCCCCAACCAATGTATCTGCCACAGCAGGCGACGCTTCAGCCCAGGTTGCCTGGACTGCGTCTGCGTCTAACGGAGGCTCGGCTATCACCGGGTACACCGTGACCGCGCGGGTGAATGGAACACCCTCTGGCATCACTGCCACCTGCGGCTCAACCTGCACCGGCGCCAACGTCACTGGTCTCTCCAATGGGACCACCTACACCTTCACCGTGCATGCAACCAACGGAATAGGCAACAGCCCTGAGTCTGCGCCGTCAAATGCGGTGACACCGCAGATTAATGCTGTGCCGCAGGATGCATCCGTTACTGACAGCGGGCCGGCATCGGTGAATTCCGGCGCCAACGCCACCTACGCTATCAAGGTCAACAACAGCGCCACCTCAACTATTCCGGACGCGATTCTCTCGGACACCTGGCCCACTACAGGTGGAGCCACGTTTGTATCTGTGACTCCCAGCCAGGGCACGTGCACATCTGCGGCGGGCAACATCAATTGCAACCTGGGCGCGATTGCCGGCAGTGGAAGTGCAACCGTGACTCTGGCGCTGCGATTGACGGCGCAGACAACCAACACGGCCAAGGTTTCAATGAAGGACGCGGCAGGAAACCCGATCGCTGATCCAACGCCCGCGGACGACACTGCCTCGGCCACCACATCCATTACTGCTCCGCAAACCACGACCGATGTTCAGGTCACCGGTTCGGCGGCGAATGGCGGTCCGGCTGTGGGATCGGCTGACACGTTGACCTGGCAGATCCACAACGCTCAGAACCAGGCGGCCAACGCACTGAGCTTTACCATCACGATGTCGCCCGGTACGACGCTTGCATCTGTCAACACCTCCGTGGGAACCTGCACCGGTCCCGCGCTGGGTACCAGCGGCACCATCACCTGCACCGCGCCTTCACTGGCCGCGGCGGCCACGATGATTGTGACCGAAAACGTTAATGTGGTTCAGGCCGGTTCGCTTGCCACCACCGGAACTGCCAGCTTCAGCGGCACGGACACTAACCCCGCAAACAACTCGTTTACGGTAACTCTGAACGCTAAATAACGATTGATGTAAATCCAAGGAGCGCAGCCAAACGGGCTGCCGGATATCGAACCTGACATCCGGCAGCCCGTATTTTTCTCCCTCAGTAATCCAGAGTTTTCCTGCCAGGATCTCCAACTTTTCCATAAAGGCGCGATCGGCTATAGAAGGGGAAACATCGCTCATTGATAACTGCTACCTGCATTAACGGGTAGCGGCTCATGCGACGACTTGTTCCTTGCCAGCGTTGCGCCACGCGTAATTAGATCGTTTTCACTTGTTACTTGCCACCTTGCGGCGCTGTACCACATTTGAGAAATCGAGCCGCAAGCTGACACAAGAGCACCAAGCAAACATCTACGTTTGGTGTCAAAGCCTCCTTTAACCTCGACGTTGTGCCGTGTTGATTTCAGCCTGATATAGAACGGAAGACTGAGGTTATGAGTAGATATTTCTTAATCCAGGTTTAATCAGTTTTTAGTGTTGGAAGAAACAGTGGTTGGCTGTATAGTCCATAGTAGACGGATGCTCGGCTCTCGTGCCGAGGAGCTAGTTGGTCTGCGACCTGAGAAATCAGGTAACCATCAGGGCATCGAAACCAGCTTGGTGCATTTCTCTTTGCACCGCCCGGAGCCGGTTAAAAGAAACAAAATTCCACAGCCGCCCCGGTCCTTCAGCGAACTGGACTGGATTGGTTCGTGCGCGCTGGCGCAAGCCGCTGCGTTTCTGGTGCGTGCTCCAGACGCGCCCGTGCGTTGCGCCGGAGACAGCATGTGTCTCGTATATCGAGCTATCTCGCATAGGGATAGTGTCGCTCAACGATATACGTGCAGCAACGGACAGGCCGTGGGAGCAAGGCAAGTCGCTGGGGCGGAAAGCGACTCAGGCTCGTGGAATAAAACAAACTTAAAGAGGAAATCTCCATGACAACAGAAAGTTGCCCAGTTGTGCTTCGAAGCGCAAACCTTGGTTCCAGGTCCAGGCTCGTTCACCCGTGGCTTGTCTTCTTCTGTCTGGTGGTTTTTGCGGCTGCGACGGCTACAGCCCAGACCACCACGGTTCAGTTTGCCGCTAACGTTACTGCACCCGGCGGAGGCATTGTGCTTACAGGTTCCGGCATCAACCCCGCAACCGGCCAGCACTATCGCCACTTTTGGGGTGGCGATGAAATCTTTGGTCTTTGCCGCTATGATCCCGATCTGGATTCGCCCGGACCATACACGCTGAATCGAAATACGTGCATCAATTTCGTCGGCTCAGTGCAGTTCAAGCCGGGAGCACTGGCGCTGGATGCCACCACGAATACCATCTACGCTCCCAACATCACCGCCACAGCAAGCCAGGTAAATCGCATGCACTTCCGCCCGGATTCTGACGGCGGCCATGGCATCGTGGATCCGCTCAACATCGAGGTCTTGCTCTCCGGTGGCGGTGGAGGAGGTGGTGGCGGTGGTGGCGGCAAAAAGGGCACTGCTGGCTGCGCGACAAGTCTGGTGGCCCCTGCATGGGCGTCGATTGGGCCGGATGGCAATCTCTACGTGGCTTCACTGCGCAGTGGCGCCGTGGTTCGCGTGCTTTCTCCGCTGACGAACCCGCTGCCCTGCACGAACGTGCAGAATGATGTGATCAACAGCCCCGATGGAAGGAAGAACTTTGGTTTGGGCTGGGTTGGACACGACCTCTACGGCGGTGACGGATTTTCCGCCTGGGTGCTTCACAACGCGGACCAGTGCTTTACCGCGGGCAATAACTTCCAAGTTTGCACCGCGCTGAACATCCTCGCAGGACAGGTCCCTGTTCCAGTCGCGATGGTCGGCGATCAGCAGTACCCGAACCTGGATGGCAAAAATCTCTACTACACCAATGGCGCGGTGATTGATAAGGTCACCGTAACTCCCCAGGGGGCGGTTGTAAACACCTCATATGCGGTGAATTTCAATCTTGCCACGGGCCTGGCACTGGATACGTTCGATCCAGCGGCTGAGGTTCTCTTTGTAGGTGACGATCCCAGCGCAGGCAATCTTCCGGACTCGGGTCACTGGTGGGAGGTATTGCCGACCCCGCCCACGCTCCAGATTCCCGGAGCGCCTGTCAGCGTAACCGCGACGACCGGCAATGCGCAAGCCAACGTGAGCTGGCAAGCGGCCGGGGACGGGCAGCCGATTTCCAGCTACACCGTTCACAACTCCTCCGCTTCCAATGGCACTCTGGTTCCGGACGTAACGGTTGGACCTGATCCAGGAACGACGATTGTTCCGACTTCAGCGGTGGTGACCGGATTGACCAATGGCGTCACCTACCAATTTGAAGTTGCGGCCACGAACTCGGCGGGTACGAGCGCATATTCGGCCCCCAGCAATAGCGTTACGCCGTTTGCGCCGACCGTACCGGCGACTCCAACCAACGTTTCCGCTGTAGCCGGCGATTCTTCAGCCAACGTAGCCTGGACCGGTTCCTCCTTTGATGGCGGCTCGCCGATTACGGGTTACACGGTAACTGCGCTGGTGGGGGGTGCACCAAGTATCACTGCGAACGCGTGCGCGAGCTGCACTGGCGTGAACGTTAGCGGCCTGAGTAACGGCACCACGTATACCTTTACCGTCCACGCCACCAATGCGGTGGGTAACAGTCCTGAGTCGGCGCAGTCGAATGCGGTGACACCTTCGCTCAGCGCTATACCACCGGACATCTCCGTCACGAATGTAGGTCCAACGTCAGTCAGTTCGGGCGCCAACGCCACCTACACGATTAAGGTGAACAATACGACCACTACTACCGTTCCAGCAGTGAACCTGAGCGATACCTGGTCCGCGAGCGGAGCGACTTTCATCTCTGTCAGTCCCAGCCAGGGAACGTGCTCATCCGCCACAGGCAGCATCAACTGCAACCTCGGCGCAATTGCCGGCAGCGGGTCCGCGACTGTGACACTTGTGCTGCAATTGACGGCGCAAACCACCAACACCGCGAGCGGCTCCATGAAGGACGCCGCCGGCAACCCACTCACCGATCCGACTCCTGCTGACGATACTGCCGTGGCCACAACTTCCATCTCTGCGCCTTCCACCACCACCGATATTCAGGTCACCGGCTCGGCACAGAATGGCGGTCCGGCGGTGGGAACGGCAGATACCTATACGTGGCAAATCAAGAACAACCAGAAGACGGCCGCCAATGCTGTCGTGTTCACCACCAATCTGCCCCCCAGCCTGCAGTTCTCATCCGCCAGCGCGTCTCTCGGAACCTGCTCCACGCCGGCTCCGGGTGCCGGGGGTGGCACTGTAACGTGCAATGCCGCTGTACTGAACGGTGGATCCACAATGACAGTCACAGTTAACGTAATCGCAACGCAGGCCGGCTCCATTGCCGATACCGGAGTCGCCAGCTTCACCGGAACGGATACAAACCCTGCAAACAATTCGTTCACTGTAACCATCAACCCGAAGTGAAGTTTTAAACTCAGCGAACGGGCTGCCGGAGGCGAACAAGCCATCCGGCAGCCCGCGAATTGATCTCAATCAGTTCTTTCAAACCCACTACCTCCTCCCGCCGAGGTCCAGTAGTGCGGTGCCGAAATTCAGGTGTAGCAACAACAAACTCAAAACCGCTCGCGGCAGATATAAGAATCCGCCGCAGCTTTCACGGCAGCAATTCGACCACGTTGTTGAGGTTTGGTGTTGACGCCATGGGTATTGAACGCAATTCGAGCGTGATCATTGGAGAACGCACTTACCATTCAAGAGAAAGTTGCCAACATTCTTGCAAACCGTGTGTAAAGCGCAACGTCGAAGGCGCGACGCAAGCTTCATTTGGTCCCGATGATATTGAAGAATACGCCTCTGTGGTTGTAGTTCAAGTCGGTCAGGTCGTCGGAGAAGTCGCTGAAGTTGTAGCCAACGCCGGCCTTCAGGTTCTTGCTAATGCGACGATAGAACGCAGCCAGGACGCCGCGACGGTTTTGATTGATATCGGGGAGGCCAAGCTGTCGCACCTCGGCCAGGCTATCCCACTGTTTGAGGAACCGGAAGTCCATGCGGAATACGGTGAGCTGCGCGGTATCGTTGAAGAAAACCGGCTGCACACGGTCCAGGCTAGCCTCTCCCAGCCGGTACGCATACTTGCTGCCCACGGACCAGTTGGCTGTGAGGTCGTAGTCAACATCGAGCGCTGCGATGTGGCTCTTCTGAAGAAAGTCTGTCGCGGTTTGCTGCAATCCCAATTGATCCGTGGTGGGGACGTTATAGAAGTAGGTGTACTTCACCAGAGCGTTCAACCGGTCATTCCGCACCGGCCGGTATGCGTAGCCGACCACGCCCTCGGTGTAGCCGCCGGCAAAGAAATCGCCAAGCGAGCTATCACTGATGGAGTAATCCAGTTTGCCGAGCAGGCGCCAGCTGGGGCTCAGTTGGTATTTGAAATTGTTACGCAGCAGCACCACGCTCTGGATGATGTGACTCAGGTCGGGCTGTTGCACGTCGTCGCGGCGAAATTCGACCGCACTTGAGAACTGTATCCTGGTCAGGCCATAACCCATGTGGATTCCGGCGGCCTTGCGATTGGTCTCGGCGCCGGTCTCGGAGTCGAACAACTTGCCGAACTCTCCGCTGCCGCCGAAATTCCAGCTCTCTTTGGTCACCAGATTGATTCCGGTGGCGTGCGTGAGGCCGCTCTGCCCCGCGCCAGTCTGGTAACGCTCCTCGGCGTAGATGCTGGAGCTGTCTGAGAGCCGCGTCTTCACGCCCGAAACCAGATTGCCCCAGCTGCCGCTGTGGACCAACTCATCGTTGTCCGTCCGCTCGTTTTCCAGCGAATAGTTCAGGTAAAGGCTGGTGCGCTCGGAATAGAGAAAGGTGGTGCCGATCTTTCCCCCGGGACCGAGGTCTCCGTCGGATGCCTCACCATCGATTTTGAAGCGTTTCGTCAGGCGATAGGAGCCGCCCAGGCCGATGCGACTGTTGTCCGGACGGCCGCCGCTGGTTGCGACGGTGTCCTGGCCGAAGGCATATGCGCTCCAGGTGTCGCTGGGACTGAACTTTACCTGCGCGACTGCGTCCGTGCGCTCGCCCTGCTCCTGGGTCAGTGGAACCAGCGGCGAGTTATCCTTACGCATATCGTCGCGCACGCCGGCGCTGAAGCTCCATTGGTTAGTCAGCTTGTAACCCATGTCGAGTTCCACGGCGCGCGTTGCCAGTCCCTGATCCTCGGTCCGCTGATCGCCCTTGAACATAAGGCTCACGCGGGGCGTTACCGGCATTTTGAATATGCCGCCATACTGCTGGGTGTCCTTGAGCGTCATCTGTCCCGGCGCGGTGTAACCGGCGTCGAGATGCTGTTCGTAGAACTGGAAGCGACCGTCGTGACCTTTAAAGAAGTCGCTTAGCCCGACGCTGAAGTCGGCCCGGTAAGCCCCAGCTTTTGAGCTGGCGAAGGACTGATCGTCAGGGCCCGCGAAATTGAATCCGCCGTCAGTGGATTGGAGCGAAGGCGAGAGGAGACCGGTGGTGCGGCCTGCCTGCACCTTGATCCAGGAGTTGGCGCTTTTCCGCAAGGTCAGGTCTGCGGCCCCGAGGTTGCCGGCGGTATCGCCGTCGTTGGAGTTGGCCGTCAGCCCGAGTTTCACGTAGTTGTTGACCCAGTAACTGCCCTGACCGCCGACGGCGACCTGGTCAATGTTATCGAGACCTGGCGTGTACTCATAACGCACCACTAGAAAGGACTCGTCGCCGCTCAAGCCGCTGGTACGCACCAGCAGATTGTCGCCAGCGGTGGCCGACAGCGGCTCGGAAAGCAACAGGCGGCCTTGGATGTAGTCGATGTCGTAATCCACGTTGGGCCGCAGATTGACTACGCCCGTGACGATGTTCGAGACCTTGTCGCGGACTTCAATACTCACGCTCTCGGAGCCCGTCAAAATATCCTGGTGGTGCAGGAAGTAGATCGAACCACCGGTCCCGAGGAATGCCTCATAGGCCGGCAACGTTCCCGGTTGGGCGGCGAACCCGTCCACAGAGACCCGTCGCTCGCCGAAGCTGGTGGTGGGTGCGGAGCCGAAGTGCGCGTCTGCTCCATACAGGCCGCGGTCCACGTGAGCCAGATCGTTGGCCACGTAGTCGACCTTGAAGTTGCCCCACATCCCATAATCCGGGCCATGGCTCGCTTTCACGTAGAACTTGCCCAGGGTCGGCGCCATTTCGTCCACGGTTCCGTCATCCCCGAACGACGGATAATTGTAGTCGGGATTGATGCGCCGGAATAACTCATCAGGTTGCTTGTCCAGGAAGTTGCTGAACAGGTCTTTTACCGGGCCTTCACGGGTATCCGCGCTGGCCGTCAGATGCCAGGTCTGACTTACCTTGCCGTTCAAGTAGAACGCCAGTTGGCCATCCAGCGACGAATCGATCGGCTGCGTAGGGTTATCACCCTGCTGTAGTTTTTCCGCTGCGCTCACACTGTTCTTCGATACCGTCAAGTCGGCAACACCGAAGAAGAACAGGTCCCGGCGCTTGAACTCCAGATCACGGAGATACAACGAGCCATTGCCGGCGTCGTCGAGCACCGCGACTTCGACAGTATGCGTGCCGTTGGGAAGGATCTCCTCCGCAGTGAAGTTGCCTTTCGGGTCAACCGGGACCTGGCGGCCAGCTACCCAAACAGTGTGGCCCGCCGGGATACCGCTGCCCTGGACCTTCACCGTGCCGCTGCCGAGCGTAATGCCCTGGCGTGCCAGGTCGTTTTGGCCGTAGGCGGCCAGCAGGGCCTGCGTTGACGGCGTATCGAGACTTCACGAGGTTTACAGGCGATGCTTGCGTGGTAGAGCCATAGCGGCCTTGCATCCGTTTCGTCGAAATTGCCTTTCGGATCATAGGCGCGAAGCAGGTACTTGAATTGGCGGGCCGGGCCCGCAAGAATTTCTTGCGCCGGCTGCCATTCCGCAAGGCCTGTGTCATCGACCGGAATGACTACGAGCGGTGCTGCCTGCAATGACTGCTGGTCGAATATTCGAATTTCAGCACGCTTGATAAAGCTCCCATAGTTGCTGTACATCCGGAAATGCACGACCGGCAGAGCAACTTCGCTGATGGGTTGGTTCACGACCACAGCGACGGGATCCGCCGCGACGGCAAGCCGCCGCCGCGATTCGAGATTGTCGCTCCGGAACTGGATGTTTGCGTTGTCGAGCGCCACGTCGGTGCAGCGCTGCACGTCAGAAGAGCTGCGGCCCAGGTCATCGATCGGCTTGCCATCGACGGTGATGTGCATCACGTTCAGATCGTACGGGCTCTTCGGACTCAGCTCCTGGGTTTGCCGCGTTATGTCAACGCCCTCATAACTGTCCGACGGTAATTGTTCGTCGTACACCGCCTGCACGCGAACGAACGACTCTTCGCCCTGGACGAAGCCGAGGTTTACAACGTCATCGGACTGGACGTAGCCGCGTCCCTCGTGTTCGGACTTGACGCCTGCCAGCAGCGGATCCTTCATGAGGATGTCCATGGCGCGACGAGCCCGCGCCGCGGAAAGGCCGATGTCGTCGCTGTACACGGACGCGGTGCGGCGGTCGAGTGTTTCGTTCTTGGTGTAGCCAATAAACCGCAGTCGCGCGTTGGTGCGATCCGCAATATCGGCAAGCGCGCGATGTAGATTCTCCGCGATGCCGGGCGGAATGAGGAGCTGACCGTTCTCAAGCTTGATATCCGGGATGCTGCCCCAGGGAGCATCGTAAACCTTGGTCACCGTTTCCTCGACATCGTCAGGGCAGAGTTGCGGCTGGTCGGATAAATCTTGGAGAGAATCGTCGTACCAGAATTCCACCTCGACGCGACGATTGATCGCCCTGCCCTGCGCAGTGGCGTTGGAGGCAATCGGGTGGGAACTCCCGCGACCGTCGCTTTCGATCGCCGATGCAGGCAATCCCAGGATTTTTTGCATGGTCAATGCGACGCGCTGCGCCCGTGCTTTCGATAACGACAGAGCATTTCCGTAAACATTCTCATCGCGGCCGGTTAACGGCGCGTCGTCGGTGTAGCCGATGAAACGGACCTTCACGCCCTGCTTGTCCTTCAGGTTGTCGAGCGCCTGCCGGATCTTGTTTGGTGAAGGCATCGGAAATGGGAATCGTCTCATCCTCATACCGCAGCGGCATGACGAGATTCTTGACGCGCGTACGTGGCGTTTGGCCGTCCTTGAATCGCATTTTGCAGACGGTCTCCACACGGCAGACTTTGATACGCTTGACGTCATCGGTCTGATTCGGGGTGAGCGACCATTGCTTCATTGTCTGGTCGCTGGATAGGTGGCGCTCGGCCTGCTCGCCCGGCTTGGCCGTGTTGACCTGGCCGGTGCACACGGAAGCCGTCATCATCAGGAATCCGACAACCAGCGGTAGATGGCGTTGCTCACTCATACGGTTCACCTACTCTCCGGCACACGCAGGTCGGACTTCCTGGGCGGAGCGCCACGACGCCAGAAGACCTCAGGCTCAATGGTCAGAACATAGCTGTCTTTTTCCGAATCCCATGCGTCGGTCAATTGCCGCTTAACCGCTTGCATGCGCCGCTGCACCAGGGCCTCATCCTCGGTATCGGCGACATAGGACAGGCGCAGCATTGACGGCGCTTTGCGCAGTTCCGCGAGGAGCACATCGAGGCGTGGCTTCCACTGCATTCGGATTTCCGTCTTACCCGGCTCGAACGCCGCATCCGAAAGGTCGATGGCTACCACGCGGTAGATTGACGCACCGAAATCAAATTTCAGGGCCTTGCCGGCTGTGGCGTGCTTGATCTGTACCTGGTCGGTGGACAATCTGTAGCCGCTGGGAAGGGTCCTGTCGTCGAGCTTCAGCTCGAAATTGCTGCCGCGGATCTCGTTCGGCGTGAGCGCGCAGGTGATGTGGAACCGCCCGTACTGATCCGTTGTCGCTGCCAGGCCTTGTGCCGTCAACACTCGTACGCCGGGCAGGCCTTTCTCGCCGGAATCCTGGTTGCCATTTCGATTCACGTCGTCGAAGACCTTGCCAAACACGTCTGTGCAGTCGAAGGTCTGATCCGCCACGACACGAACCGTTGCGGTGGCCACACCGGACATAGGCTGGCCCGTTACCCCTTGGAGGACCTGTGCGCGGTTGGTGAACTCGCCTTCACCAACACCCGCGCCGACTGCGAGCAAAAGCGTGATCGTGGGATGATCGTCACTATCGAAGTTGAGGCCGCTCCACACGAGCTGGCCGGCGGTCACCGTGGGCTCTGTGGGCACACCATTGAGGCGTGCGGATCCTTTGATGTAGCGGAAGCCCGCCGGATAGCGATCCACAACCTGCACACCTTGCGCGGACGCGCCCAGCACACTACCGAGCGTGATGGTGTACGGGACGAGTTGCCCGCGAGTGACGTTAAGCAACGGCGTCGTCTTGGTGATGGAGAATGACCCCGTGATCTGCGGGTCGATCGGAATGTGATTGTTGTAGATCTGGCTGGAGCCGGGAACGCTGGTGCCATCCAACGTGAGATTCAGGTAGTACTTAGTCCCAGTGCTGCGCGCGGGCACGGAAGATGGCGGCGCGAACTCCGATCCCTGTGCTTCGCAGAACGGGATGGCTGGAAGCGCATCCTGCACGCCGCCCGGACAGGTAGGCACAGAAAACGGCGCGGTCGATGCGTCGGAAGCCGGTGGGATGGCCAGCGACTCACCGGCCACGAAAGCCGATGGTGCAGTCACCTTGATGACAAAGCTGCCGCCGCTGGAGCAGGCAGGATCCGTGAAGTTGAGGTCGAAGCGGTAATAGCCACCCGCCTGGGTAATCTGGCCCTGCTGGGCGGGGTCGTCGAAGCAAGCTGCCGGCAATGGGGAACTGCCCCCGGCGCTCAGCATGTTCAGGGTCATGCCCGCAAGAGGAACTCGTGTCGAAGAGTTGTAGACGACGCCATTCGGCGCGATCGGCAGATTCAGATTCTGCAGGCTGCTGGCAGAGGGTACGGCGATGTTGGTGATCCGCTGCAGACTGTTGGTAAAGGCTGAGTCGGCTATCCCGAGCTTTGCCGTATTCGGGCCTGCTCCGGGCGCGGTGAACCGCAGCTCGTACCGGTTTGAAGTACCGTCGGTCGGCGCTACATTACTAAAGCGATAAACACCATTCGCATCCGTGAGAACGGACTGCAACTGGACCCCATTAAGAAACAGCGCGACCGTCCAACCCAGCAGTCGCGGTTCGTCGGTATCAGGCGCTTTGTTGAAGTTGGCATCGAGCCAGGCTGTGCCGGTCAAAGTACCGGCGCCGGGAGCGGGAACTCCTCCGATAACGACTGAAGCGCTGGCGCTGGCGGTTTCTGTTGGAGTGTTCCATGTCACCAAACCAGTGTTCGTGAGAGTGGTGCCGGCGGGAACTGCCGCAGCAATCTGTGCCCGGAATCGCAAGTCGATGGTCTGCCCGGGCTGCAACGGACCGTTGGACGCGGAGTAATTTGCTGTTATTACCGGCCCGACTACAGTGACACCGGTCGTGACTCCGTTCATCGTCGGTGCTGGGTTCACCAGCGTGAGACGACCGACCCCCGCGCTGCTGAGATCGTCAGTGATTACCACCGAATCTGCTTGGAAGTTCGGAGGGTTGTTCGAGGGATTGGTTACGTGCACCAGGTAGTCAAGCTGCCCGCCGGGCAGCGCAGCGCCACCACCCACCACTGTGACTTGCTTGGTAATTGCCAGCCCTGGGATGACTACTGCGACGATCTTAGTGAGGTGCGCCCCCTCAAGGCTGAAAAAGGCGTTACCGCCTGGTGCAATGCCACCGTTGCCGAAATTGACGATCCCACTGTTCGCGTTAAATATGGTGTAGTTAATTCCCGCGGGACCATAATGGTGCGGGTCCGTTGCGATTGCGCAATTGGGGTTCGGCCCAAGAGCACTGAAAGTCCATCCCGGGGGGCCGCCACAAACGCCGTCGTCCTCGAGACCGAAAATAGGGACCGTTGCGCTACTGAGTTGCAAGGCGGTGATGGTTTTACTGGTGTTGTTCACGACGCCAATCATGTTGTCGTCAAGTCCGTTGTCGTAAGAGGGGGCAGGATTGGGGAAAGTTGTTGTGATAGACCCGTCAGCGTTGAGCGTGATCAAAATGGTGCAACCCTCATTGGCGCGTCCATCTTGATTAGCCAGATAGGTGGGACTCACACCCCGTCCCTGACCGGCATCGCCGCCGGTGAGAATGGCGCACGTCTGCGTCTGGCCGAAAGCAGAGTTCGCTCCCATCATCAGAACGACGACGCCGAAAACAACTAATATCCAGTTCTCGGGAAGTCGCACGCGGAAGCGGCGACTGAGGCGTAGCTTATCCAGCAGGATTGCGATCCGGCTGTAGGGTGCACTCACATGAATTGTGCTACTAGAAATCATCTACTCCCTCGTTCCACTCGCCAATTCATTTCGGGACCGAGGCAGCCACACTGTGGACTGAGTTTCGGCGGTCCCGCCGTCGTGGGGCTTGTGGCCCGTTAGACCGGTGACTTTGCGTCGCCATCTTTCGATGGTTTTGCCTTTGTCAAATCTCGCTGAGGGTCAGAGGGTCAACTGATCAGATTTGCAGCTTTTCTAAAACGCCATCTATCCGTGCCGTTCTGTTGGGCCGACGGCGTCACGTCGCCGGCAGGAAGTCTATCGGGTACACGATTGTCACGGCCTGTACGCCATCCTTCGGGCCGAAATTGATCGTCTTGACGCGGTTCACTACCTGAGTGGCGAGATCCGGCGCATCCATGTCTGTCGATTGCAGTTGGCACATTGACACGGAGCCGTCCGGCTCGATCGTCAGGCGCAGCACCATCTTGCCTTGCAAGGTCGGATTGCTGCGTAGTGCCCGGTTGTAATCCCGGTAGAAAGCCGATTTGTAACGATCGAACACAATCTGTATTTCTTCGTCGGTACGGGAAGCCCCCAGCCCGCTGCGCGCCTTGGGCCGGTCACCGCCGCCGCCGATCGAGGCGATCGAGCTGGTTGCGCGGACCACCTTGACGCCCGGCATTCCGCCATTTCCGCCACCGCCGCCGCCTCTGCCGCCACCACCTCCCACACTGCGGCTCAGCGATCCGGCGTCGATGCCACCACTTGATCCCGGCGTATTGGTCGTCAACGCGGAGTGTGATGATGCCTGGCCTACTTCGTCAGCAGCAGCGTAGTGCGCACTGGTTCCGAGACGCGGCGCGACCTGATCCTGGGACAGGCTCGCGAACTGGTCCTTGAATGCCAGAATGCCGGCCTTACCCACGTCGGGCTGAGGCGGTTTTACATCCGCGGAAAAGCCCTTTTCCGGACCTGCTGGAAGTTCCGGTTTCCCCGGCCCTTTGGCAGCTTCCGAGGGCTTCGGCCTCGGTTCCCCAGTTCCCGCCTTTGATGGAGGAGGCGGGACCGTGGTCGCCGGGGCAGGGACCGCCGATGGACGGTAGAAGACGATGTCAATTTCTTTCTTCGTGCGGGGCGCGCCGTTGCGAACCAGCACTGACGCTCCCACGAGCATCAGCACGGCCAGCAAAATGGCATGGAGCACAAGGCTCTCCACCATGCTGCGGGTGGATGGGGCCCCGGATTCTCTAAACATGCTCCTGCTGGATTCCATGGTTGTCACCAAAGCAGCCACCTCAATTGGCCGTGAGAAATTCGACTTTTAAATCCTCGACACCCGATTTCGCGAGATCGAGGATGCGCAGAACTCCCTCATAGTTCATACGATCGTCAGCGGCCAGAAACAGCACGCGTTTTTCTGTGGGCCTGCTGCCCAGGATCTCTCCCACGCGCGCGGGCAATTCGGTTGCAGCGATCTTTTGATCGCCCAGTATTACGCGACAGTCCGCCGGAAGCCCTTCCCCTGCCGAGGGCCCGGCAATGGGGCAGCCCGCGGGCGAAATGATCAGGACCAGCCGCGATTCCTGGGACTGCGCGGGGGTGGCATTGGTGGAGGTTTTAGGGATATTAACGTCATAGCCCTGCATGAGGAGCGGAACCACGACCATGAAGATGATCAGCAGCACCAGCACTACGTCGACGAGCGGCGTGATGTTGATCTCGGACTGCAGACCGGATCCGGAATCGCCTCTGTTGAACTCCATTAGCTCATTCTCCCTGGGCGCCTGCGTTGCGGCCCTTGGCGATCAGCCCCACTCCGTGAAAACCGGCTTGCTCCACCGCCTGCATGGCCTCTCGGACCTGGCGGAAGTTAAGCTTTGCGTCGCCCCGGATCACGACCCTGGGATCCGTCTCCGCGGCTACCGCAGCGCGGAGGGCGTCGCCGAACTGCTCGGCTGCGACCTCCTTATCGTTGATCCACAAGCCGCCGGCCGCGTCGATGGAGACCAGGATCCGGCCTCTCTCGTCACCCTGCTGGGTTGGCTTCTCCGTTTTCGGCAAGCGGACCTCCGGACCTTTACGCATCTGCGGCGCCATCACCATGAAGATGATCAGCAGCACCAGCACCACGTCGACGAGCGGCGTGACGTTGATAGACGCCTGCATTTTGGCCTCTTCACCGAGCCGCATACGAGTTCTCCTCCGCGTCCACGGAAATCTTGTCCTGCCGCTCAACGATCTGCGGCGCCTTGAAGAGGCGGTTCACCAGTTTTGTGGAAGCCCGATTCATTTCGATATGGAAAACTTCCACCTTGCCAGTGAAGTAGTTGAACCCTGCGACGGCCGGGATCGCGACGAAGATACCCAGGGCGGTGGTGACCAGAGCTTCGGCGATACCGCCCGAAACTACAGACATACCGCCAGACCCGGTGGCAGCGATGTTCCGAAAAGCGTTGATGATTCCAGCCACGGTACCGAAGAGGCCGACGAACGGGGCTGTAGAGCCGATCGTAGCCAGGAACCCTAGACCCTGTTTCAATTGGACCAGCGTCTCCGACATGGAGTCTCTGAGTGCGTCCGTGACCAGCTCGTGTGAAGCGGACGGATCGCCTCCGGACTTGCGTACGCCTTCGTACTCGAGGATGCCCCCCGAGATCACCTGCGCCAGGTGCGATTTCTGGTGTTGTTGCGCGGCTTCAACCAGTGCCTGGACTTCTCCACCCTGGAGGAACTCAGTGAACTTAGCCTTGAATATCTGCGACTCGCGCGCGGCTGCGCGGAAACGGCGGTACTTGTCAACCATCACTGCCACTGAAAAGAAGGACAGCGCGATAAGGCAACAGATTACGGCGGCGCCAAATACGCCTACGTTTCTCAGCAGCTCCGTAAAGGTCATTGTTTCCTCCTGTGCGCCCGCAGTATCACAACGGATAATGCGACGCAATTTTCATCTCTGTATAATTCCTACGAAGTTCCTGGGCAGTAGTTCTAAGTTGACTGAGTATTGAGCAGACTGCTGGTGGCAACAACAGTACACGGGTACTAAAGCCCCCCCTACCTAGGTCGCAATACCTCCGTCCTTGTTACGGTCGACCCGATGAGAAATCACGCTAACTTTGTCTAGAAGGACAATGGTGAACTAGTCTTTCGGAAGGGCAGCTGGAACCACGAAAATAACCCCATGAGCAGGCAAACGCGAGATCATGGCCAGCTTTTCCCGCGAAACAAGCACTCCGCGGTGTAGCCACGAATGCGATCTCCAGATAGAGAATGCCAGTGGGAGCGGAGCTTTGATATCTGCCGGCCGTTTCAGAAATGATTAGTACCGCTGGGGAGATGGCGAGAAGGAATCGGCAGCCAAGAACTCATCCTAGAGTTGTTATAACTAAATCGGCGAATCACGACGGGTCACATTGAATGGATCCCACGCGTGAAGAGCGCGTTGGAATGCAAGCCATCTGTCCGCGAAGTTCCTGAGCCTGGCCTCTTGTGGTACCAAAAATCCACGTCAGCTAAATGCGCGGCCGGCTCACGGCTTCTTTTCCGACCTGATCTCGTAATATTGAAGTTCCCGCATGAACACTTCCTTGTCTACGGGCTGCCTGGAGTCATCGAGCATGGGCGAGATGCCAGTCGCGCGCCCCACTTCCGAGCTCTTCCAGGGAACGATGACCAGCGACGTAGGCGCTTCCTGATTGCCCAGAATGGACATACCCAGCGCTTGTCCTCCCGGGACGGAGGTTAACTTCGGATCTTTGTTCGTCTGTGACTGCGCATCCTTCTGTTCTGTTTCCGTCGTTGCCTGCGCCGCTTCAGTCTGTTCCGATGCCTTTTTCGTTTGCGCTTCGGCTGTTCCTTCCTGAGCTACTTTCGTTTTTGCCTGCGCGTCTTCCTTCTGTTTGCTTACGCCTTGTTTCTTCTGCGCCCTGGCGGCACCGGCGGCATGTTCAGTCCCTGGCTTTTTATCGGTCTGGGCGACACCGGTCGCCAGCGCTGTCGTCAGCAACACTACGAGCAGCAAGTCTCCCCTCATGACTTCTCCTTTCGGCTCGTACGTTTGCGAAGATCGGCAATCCATTTGACGACGTCGGCGTCGCCTGGAACGAGCCTGTTATATGCCTGGTAATGTTCCAGCGCACACGGATAATCTCCGAGGTATAGGTCGCATAGAATGGCAAGATTCCTGTGCGCATAGTGAAAATCGGGAAACTGTGCCAATGCCGCCTCGTAACTTGCCCGCGCCTTCGCAAACTCTCCCTTGCGCCTTTGCACCAGGCCGAGCTCGTTGTAGGCGGCTACGTGATGTGGATTCAGTTCCACTGCCTTGTTCAGACTGGCCTCGGCGTGGTCCAGATCGCCAGTGCGGGCGTATGCAATGCCGAGATTGATGCGTGCTGCGGTTGATGTAGGCGCCTGTTCAGTGACCTTCAGCAGCAAGGGGATAGCCTGATCGTATTGCGCCGCTCCGAGCATATGCACCGCCTCGTCATATTCGGCGCGCACCTCGTCTGGGACGGGGGGCAGCTGCATTATCGTGACCCCATCTGCATCCCGCTCGAACTCCTGCGGCGCGGCTGGCGGTGGCAGCGGCACGTTCACCTTCGCCGACTTAGTGGTCGCCGCGTGTTCTGCAGCGGGCGAGCAGCCCAGGGCGAGGAACAGGGCCAGCCACGGTATCCCCCAGCAAATTGCCTTTATGGATTGCGTATTAATGCGGATTCGCATTTTTCACCACTCCGTTGTTCGCAGCCACCGAGGCAGGATGCGTTGTCTGGTCTGGATTGCTTTGCGTGGTTTGTTCCGGATTATTTGGCGTCGTGCCACCATTGCCTGTTGTTGCGCCACTGTTGCTAGGCGTCGTACCGCTGTTACTCGGTGTCGTACCAGCGCTGCTCGGCGTTGTACCGCTGTTGCTTGGCGTCGTGCCGCTGTTGTTTGGCGCCGCGGTGGCGGCGTTTGGTGTCGTGCCGGCGGTGCTCGCTGTCTGGGTCGCGGCCTGTGCTAGCGGTGATCGGTACGAGTAATGGTCAATCGCGCCGATGAAGCCGCTGCTCATTTCACTTTTTGCGTAGCGGCCTGGCACCATCTCGGCGAGCCTGCTGAGACTCTTCTCAGTCCACGTGTTGAAGACGCCGGCGTGCAACATTTCCATGTTCTTCTCGTGTACCTTGATGGCTTTCTCTTCGAACGGATACGCTGCCTCATCGAGGTCCGCCTCGTACTTTTCCAGGTCCGCTCCCTTCACATCGGCTGGGCGTTCCGATTCCTTCAGCGAACGACTGAAATCGAAATAAGTCTCGGCCATGTAAAACGTGGCAGCCGCAGTCACGTCGGCGATCTCGTAATCCACCAGCCCACTCATAGCCTTGATGGTGGCATCCATCCGCTGCTTCTTATCCTTCAGGCTGGCTTCAAACGGTTGCCGCAGCTTTACGGCCGTGAAATCCTGATAGAGTTGCTCCGCCAGCACCAGCGCCGAGCGGGCCGCGAGCGTGCGGGTCCGGCCAGTCCTTTCCGGCCCTGCAGCGCCGTCGATGCGTACGATTTCCGCCAGCTCCTTCTGATAAAGAGCGTCGTCGTGCGCCCCCTTGTGTATCTCAGCCATTTTGAAATGGGTCTCGACGGCCGCTTCGATCGGCTTCGGAAATTGGCTGACGTAGTTTCCGTACGCAATCAGCGCCTTGTCACTTGCATTGGACTTCTGGTAGAGGTCGCCTGCCATGAGCAGCGACTCCCTGCGTACTGTTTCATCTGTGGACTCGGATGCCAGCCGCTCGTACTCCCCGGCGGCGTGCGACAACTCGCCGCTCTCGCGGTAGGCACGTGCGATCAGCCTGGTGGCCTCGCCCGCCATCTTGTGCTTGGGGTAGGTGCTGCGAAAAGCTTCGAGCACGCCTGCGGCTGACTTCCAGTCCTTCAGCTCAATCAGAGCGGCGCCTGCGTCATACTCGGCCGTCGGACGGATTGTGGATGTAGGCGCCGCCGTGCGAATCCTGAGGAAGTGATTGGCGGCCGTGCGATAGTCCTGCGCATTTCTTGCGAGCTCACCCTGCTTGTAGATGGAAGCTGCCAAGTTGTCAACGAACTTGGCGTGCGAATCATCGCTCTCCGGCGTGACCTTCAGCACCTCGGTATAGCCGTGTTCGGCCTGCGGATACTCAGCGAGTTCAAATGAGCCGTGTGCAACCACAATCCACGCGGAGCGCCTGATGGGCATCTGCGCGCCCGGATATTTATCGATGACGCGCTGGGCGGAGGTGACCGCGCCGCGAAAGTCCTTCATCTCGTATTGATCATCGGCAGCCGCTCCCAGGACCGCCGCGGCCTGTGCGTGGGTCGGGAACGTGTCGGCGAATTTGAGCGAGCTTGCGATCGTAGCGTGCTTGACGGCCGCCAGATTCTCCTTGGCTGCAACTTTCAGCTGCTCGCGATAGGCGTAGACAGCGGCGTAACCCGCGGCCGGCGACTGAGCATTTACCGGGTAGTCGTAGGCCGTACGCTCGTATTGTTTGGCCGCTTCGCCGAAGTCCTTGTTCTCGAAGAGAAGATCCGCAAGCCGGTAGTTGATCGTCGGCGACTCCGCGTCCTTCGGGAATGACGTGAGGTAGTCACCGTACCATCGGAGTGCCTCGTGATAATTCGCGAGCTTCTCGCTGGCTTCCTGCGAGTTTTGATATTCAGCGTGATAATGCGTCGCGAGGTCCTTGAGGTCTGTCTTCAGGTAGGCCAGGACCTCCGGCAACTCTTCAGGCTTGTTGTGCTGCCAGTATTCCGCCTGCAATCCATACTTGGAGGCAAAGTCCCGCTTCGACTCCAGCACAAGCTTGGGGAAGCCGCCCTTGGTGAAAGTCTCCACCACCCGCATGCTGAAACGTGGAGCAGCAGGGTGGAAAGGATGGAGTGCTATGAAGGCGTTGTACGTCTTGGCCGCGTCATCGTAGCGCAATTTGGTCAGGTAGTACTCGCCAAGGTTGCTGTAAACGCGGTCTTCATAGGCTCGACTCTTGGTGCTGGAGAAGTACTGCTGCACCGCCTCTGGACCGCCGAGGTTGCTGAAGCTCAGGCTGACCGCACGAAAAGTATCGGCGACGCGGCGTTCGTCCTCTTTCTCGTGCTTCTCATCGAAGTTGTAGCCGGTCGACACCTTATAGTCGAGCAGCGCCATGTAATTCTGGACGGCCTCCTCGTATAGTTCCTGCTTGTAGAACGTCCAGCCAAGCTTGTACAGAGCGAGCTCGTAGTAAGACGAACGGGGGCCCATGTTGGTAATGGCTGAATAAGCGTTCTCGGCGTCGCGAAATTTTCTGCGTGTAAAGAAGTACTCACCCCGCCGGAACTGCACCTCGTCAAAGTGCACGGAATTCGGATTCGCGCGTATGGCGCGCTCCATGGTTTCCATGGCCTCATCGGTGCGACCGAGTTCGTCGTACGCTCGTGCCATTTGGTAGAGAACCTGGTCATTGTCCTTGTAATTCGGGTACTCGGTGAGCAGCTTTTTATAGAGAGCAATTGCCTCAAGAGGGCCCTTGGGAGCCGCGTCAGTGCCTGGCACCTCCGTGGGCGAGGCGCCAGTGTCGCTGCTCGCCGGGATCTTGCTCGCCGCAGTCGTGCGCTTCTCGAATTCCTGATCAGATTCGCCATGACCGGCTCCCGAAACCGCAACGGCCTTATTGGGAGTGCGTGCCGGAATATTGGCAGGTACCTTGGCGGCCTGAGGAGCGGGCAATGGCTTTGGCTTGCCCTGGCCTGTGTGTATGCCGTACTCCTTCTCGAGTTCCAGGTCCGCGAGACGGCGGATTGCCTCGGGCGTCATCGGGGTCTCTGGTGAGTCCTCCAGAAATTTCCGGTACTGCTGCATGGCTTGATCGACGCTTTCCTTCGTCTCCGCTTCCTTCACGTCCGGAGCCACGTTATGCAAGTCTGCCAACGTCCCCTGCGTGTTGGGTGGCTTGTGATGCGCAGTGCAGCCGCCGAGGAAAGCCGACGCAAGCACGATGGAAATGGCGTGGCGGCGCATCAGCGTCCTCCTGCGCCAGACTGGGCGCGCGCGGCTCTATCGTAACTATCCGCGATGCCGAAGCGAGCCTGGATCTGCTGGGCCACCAGGCGTTGCCGGCGAGCTTCAAGCTGGTTGATGGCGACGTTCTCAATCATCTGTCCCTGCCTGGCCTTCAAGGTTTCGACATGCTGCAATGCGGTGCCAACGCGTTCACGAAGCTGTGCAATCTGCGCGTCATATCCGACATAGCTGTGCGTTGCCGCCTGCCTCGCCCTGACGAAGGCCTCGTATCGTTGCTGGAGCGCGTCGACTTGGGTATTCAATTCCTTGAGGTGCTCAAATGCCGCTGTCAACCGCTGTGGGTACTCGGTTTCGAGGCGCCACGTGAGTACACCGTGCAGCCGGGCCAGGCGGTGCCGAAGCGCGAGCGATTCGGGAGTGTTAGAGTTGCCGAGCTGCTTTTCGAGGAGTGCGATGCGTTCGCTGGCGATCCGCTCGTCCGTGGTTGCCAGGTAATCCGGCCGCGGAGCGGTGAGCATGGCGTGCAAGCGATCGTCAAATTGTTTGCGCTGCTGGAGCCGCAGGCGCATCCGCGAATCGAGCTCGCGGAAATGGGCGTCAATCGCCGGCAGCAGCGGCTCGTAGTTCTTTTTACGGAGTCGGATGATATCTTCGAAGGCCCCCAGGCTGGTTTGGAAGCCCGCGAGTTTTGACCGCAGGTCCTCGAGATCGAGGTAGTTCTGCAACGCGGTCTGGAAGTCGTGAGATGCCATCAATTCCATTAGGTAATACGTTTCCGGCGCACCTGGCTGGCTGCGCAGGCGGATGACCCAGGTTTGGTCCTCCCGGCTCTCCTCACGGATCAGGGCTTTGAGAAACAGCCCTGCCTTGATGCTGTTGATCGATGCGTCTACCTTTTCGATTTGGCCGCTGTACAGCTCAAGCGCGTGACCGTACGTGACCGCGGCGCGACCATACAGCTTCAGGTCGGCATACGTATGCGGCACGGCAAGCATGGCTTCCTGGACTGCGACATCCGTCGGCTCACGACTCGCAAGGATATTCCAGGGAACGAGCGCACGATCAAACTGTTTGGACGAGGTGTCGGCCCAGCCGGCCCACAGCAGAGCCTGGTTTGAGAACGGTCCATCCAGGCGGACGCGGTCCAGTGCCTGCTTTGCCCGATCAAAGTTGCCCGATTCGAACAGGAGGGAACCAAGCACCAGGTTGGACTTGTCGCGGATGGCGAGGCCGGCGGGATCATTCGCTGGCAGCTGCCCTGCTTTGTCCAGCTGCTCGACCGCTTCCTGTTTTTTACCCGCCTGCAACAAAGCGATACCGAGGTTGTAGGCGACAAACCCGGCCAGGCTCGGATCGTTCTGCAGGTGATTGAGCACTTCGACGGCGTCGTTAGGCCTGTTTGTCGCCATGTAGATGTTCGCCCGCAGAAACTCGACATCGTCCTTTATCTTTGCGGGCACGGTACCCTGGATTCGTCCCAAGGCCTGCAGTGCATCGTCAAGCTGATCCTTCTGGAAGTGAATGCGAGCGAGCCTGAACGCGGCTTCATTTCGTACGGATTCATCGACGGCGCCTTCAAGCACTCTCTTAATGGCGCGCCCGGCTCGGTAGTGCATGCGGTAGTCGAGCTCGAAATCGCCGACCGAGAATTCGGCCTCATTGATGTGATAGTGAAGCGTATCGAGTCCTGGCTCGTCCAGACGGTGGTACTGTGCGAGTTCAGTGTCGAGCCGCTGGATTGCTTCGAAATACTGGCCCTGATAGGCGTGATAGAAGGCTTCGTCGAAAAAGAGGTCGTCTTTATGGTCGCTCGACTGGTTGCCAGCCGGCTTCTCGTCCCCAGCAAGGACGGGTCCGGCAGCCAGGGCTAGAACCAGGCCGACTCCGATTATGCGGCGGATCGCTCGCATCGATTACAACTCTCCAAGAGTGATCGGGGTGCCGCCGGAGTCTCCGGCCACTGTCAGTTCCACCAGCTTTGGCTTAACTTCCTTATGGAAGGTAAAGTGCTCCGCGCGGTTGAAGTCAGCGCCGCCCTTAAGCTTGCCGTCAACAAGTACGTTGAGCTGGTGATCCCCCGTGCCCACATTGCCGACGTAGATCCGTTGCACGCCACCCTTGCGCAATGCCTCGAGTTCTTTTGCGCTATAGATGTAGTGCGCAACAAGCTGACCATCAATCTGGAGTCGCACCGCATCCAGGCGCATCTCGTCGCCTTTGGCCAATGCAACGAAGATCGCCACCTGTGTTCCTGACGGGTAAAGCAGTTTTTCCTCCAACTGGTTCAGCTCCGCCGCAATGCTGAGAACGTCTGATTTGGTCTGCTGAACCTGTTCGTCGAGGTCCCTCATCTGCTGCTGGTCGGGATTGGGATTGGCAGCTTTTCGCTCCGTATTGTTATTTTTCTGTTCGGCGTTTTTGTCTTTCTGTTCGGTGCTTTTGCCGGCTTGCAGCGGCGCAGCATGCAACTCCGAGAGAGCCGCAAACGACGCCAGACTCAGAGCGATCACAACCGATAAATGCGCTGTATTTTTCATCTCTATACTCCCCGCAGCCCTTGGACAGTCGTTTCCGACCGCCCTGAGTATTGGGCAGACCTCCGGCGGGAACAACAGTACACGGGTGCTAAAGCGCCCTATAGTGGGGTGCCAATACCTCCGTCCTAAGGAGTACACGGGTGCTAAGCCCGCTTCTACAGGAGTACATGGGTGCTAAGTCCGCTTTCTACCCGGGTGTCCGATACCTCCGTGCGGAGCGTACTTATTTGCGAGGAAGCGCGGCACGGCATGACCGGTTTAAATGGGAAAGCAAGATCTGGAACTGCATAGCAGATATCAGAATCGGGGCCGGCAAGTGGATAGTGCATTAGCAACTATTAGTAGGCAGTCCATTGAGCTCTGAAGGTCTGCTCCTCATTCGGCAAATCCGCGCTTCTCGTGCCACAATGATCACCCAGGCGTTCGCAATCAATGGAGGACAGCGAGAACCGCATATGTCAAAAGACGTGCTATCGGTCGGAACGCTTTCAGCTCCACACGGGCAAAAGCGGTACGGTGTGAACGAATTTCCGGTCGAAGGTCAGCCGTACCGGCTTCCGATGTGGCTCATCCATGGAGTCGGCGAAGGGCCGACGCTCGTTGTGACAGCTGGCGTCCATGCGGCTGAGTACGCCAGCATCGCGGCCGCGCTCGAACTCGGACGCTCTCTTGATCCGGGAAGCCTTGCTGGGCGAGTGATCGTGGTGCCAATTGTGAATATACCTGCGTTCAGTGCGCGTTCCATTTACGTCTGTCCTCTTGACGGCAAGAATCCGAATCGCGTATTTCCCGGTAATCCGCATGGGAGTGCCTCCGAACAGATCGCCGATTGGGTGTTTCGCAACGTAATCTCGCAAGCCAATTATTACGTCGATTTACATGGCGGAGATCTGATCGAAGCATTGGTTCCGTTCACAATTTTCTTTCGCTCTGGCGACAGGCATGTTGACGAAGCGTCTCTGGAAATGGCCAGGGTCTTCGGCATTCATTTTCTGGTGTGCAGCGAGACCCCTGGATCAACGTTCTGCGCGGCATCAACGGCGGGCATTCCGTCCATCCTGGCTGAAGCCGGCGGACAGGGAATCTGGAGCGCCGAGGATGTCAGCTGCCATACGAATGGTCTCAATCGCCTGATGCGCCACCTGAAAATGACGCCCGGTAATGCTCCGGAGACCGCGCCGTGCACACTTCTCGAACGCTTCCTCTGGTTGCGTAGCGAACACGAAGGTTTCTGGTATCCCGCGATCGCGGTGAACGATCGAGTAAAGGTTGGGCAGACCCTGGGCGTCATTAAGGACTATGAAGGGCACGTGCTGCAAACGGCCATCAGCCCAGCCGATGGCGTGGTTCTTTTCATGGTCTCGTCGTTAGCCATCAACCGGACTGATCCATTGTTGGCAGTCGGTGCTTGACTTCATAGTCAGCATTCGACGAATTGGACTTTGGCGAGCCTCCCTGTGCAACAGAGTGCCAGCGTGCGCCAACCCCGCGTTCATTCCATGTAAGTTATTGATTCCGCAAAACGCGAAAATGGCATGATTGGCGCAAACGGCAATTCTTTCTTACATTTTTCTTGTCAAGCGGTACGGCAGGTTTACGGCACGGTGCGATTTCTGACTTACTATTCGCCGATTGGCTGCCTCACCATGATGAACCTGCCGGCAGCAATCACCGGAATGAGTGGATGTCGATGAACCCGACAGGCACATGGACTCGCTACGTCACACGCATGTATGGATCCGAGTGAGGACAGCGTTTATGACGGGGTGTTCGAATTCCGAGACGCCGCAGACGGAGTCCCGATCCGGTTGCACTAGGAATTCAGACTGACGCGCGGTGCTTGAGCATCGTCGATGCTCAAATACCATCCGCGCGGGTATGGAAAGTACACGGCGTGGGCGATGGGCAATCCCCGAGTCCTTACGGATGAGCGCGGATGATCGTCTTTCCCCTGATCCGTTCGGTCCGGTTGAAGGCGGCAACGGCATCATCGAGGGTAGTCACTTTGCCGATGTTTGTCCGCAGCCGACCATCCCGCACCCGCTGGACGAGCTCACTCAATTGGGTGTGATCGGTTACGACGACGAAGTCAATAGTCAGGCCGGCAGAGGGCCGTGCCTCGGTCGGGCCGGTGATGGTCACCAGCGTTCCTCCGGCGCGAATCAGGCCCGCAGAGCGCGTCGCGATCTCGCCGCCGAGGACATCGAAAACCAGATCGACTTCGCCGACGTCTTCCAGTGAATCATTATCGAGGTCGACGAACTCCTGTGCCCCGAAGTCGAGAGCCGTCTGACGGGCGTCAGCGCGCCCGGTGCCGATAACATACGCGCCGGCCGTCACGTGCGAGCTGGCTCGCCATCGAACCGACTACGCCGGCCGCACCGTGCACGAGGACTCTCTGCCCCGCGCGAAGCCGGCCGTGATCGAACAGCCCCTGCCACGCGGTCAGGCCCGGCATCACGAGAGCCGCGCCCACCGTGAAGTCAACGTCGCCCGGCAGCGGCGTGAGGTTGCGTGCCTCGACGGCCACATACTCCGCCAGCGTGCCGTCGCGATACCAGTCGGTGAGGCCGAACACCCGCTGTCCAATCGACAGCCCGGTCGTGCCATAGCCGAGAGCGGTGACCACTCCGGCCAGTTCGTGTCCCGGGATTGAAGGCGTCCGGTCACGGCCGACGCGATCAGTCCAGGTCGAGGGCCACGTCAGCTCATCCCCGGTGAATCCCGACGCATGAATCTGAACAACGACGTCGTTTATCGCCGCCTGCGGCTCGGGCCGCTCCACCAGCTTCGCCCCGGCCTTTCCTGCAGCCCGATCCGTCACCACAATCGCCTTCATCGGTCACCTCCGTGTGTCGAGTTCTTGCCTGCAAGGTAGCCGTTCCACCCTTTGGCAGGACGGCGTTATCGGACAGAAACGGATCATCAAAATCTTTGGCCGCGTCAATTTTTACTGGACCCTGCTGGCACCAACCTTATCCGTGCAGACCAGGTGAGCACTCAGGCAGTTGCTTCCACATCTTAATTCGAGGTTCAAGTTTCCGTGATAACAAGCCCCTCGGCCGGACGCAGCGAGACGTTCCCATTAATCACTTCTTTCTCACGGTCTAGAAATGTTGAAATTACGATCTGTCCTCCCCCGAAAGCAGTTTCTTGAGGCTCATGGCCGAGATTAAGAAAAATCACAAAACGCTTCGTACCGTCTGTGCGATGGTAACGAAGAAGAGGGCCTTCTGCTGTTAGGCTTTCAACACGCCCCGAGATCAATGCTTCGTTTTCCCGCCTCAGGCGAATCAGTCTGCGATAGAGATTGAGTATGGAGTCCGGGTTGACGGGATAGACTGACGACATTGACCTTGTCGTGATCCTTTCCTAATGGCAACCATGGTCGAACTTTAGTAAATCCACCTTGATGTGAATTGTCCCATGGCATCGGCGACCGCTCAGGATCTCGACCCAGGCCCAGCCCTGGCTCATTCTTTTCCGCAGGGTCTTGCACTTCTGCCGACGGGACGGGCACATTGACCATGCCAATTTCTTCGCCATAATAAATTGTCGGTGTACCACGCAATGTAAGTAGCAACATCGCTGCGACCCGCGCCTGCTCCGAACCTATTCTGCTGGCGATACGCGCTTGATCGTGATTGCCCAGCACCCAATTCGGCCACGCACCCGCTGGCAAGGCTGCTTCATAGTCGCGAATGATTTGTGCGATCGTTTCCGCGTTCCACGCGCACAAGATGAGCTGAAAATTGAAAGGCAGATTCGCGCCATGCAGGTTCTTTCCGTAATAACTGACAAGCTGTTTCACGGAAAGATAGATTTCACCGATAAAGACACGTTCCGGGTATTCATCCAGCACGGACCGCATTGCTGCAACCAATTCGTGCGTCTCAGGTCTGTCAGCGTTATAAACCGCCAACAGTCGATTCGAGGACGGGCCATTGCTCTGATAACCAGGATTAGGCGGGTTATCGCGAAATTGGTCATCTTTTATTAATAGCCACAGCACATCCACTCGAAATCCATCGACTCCTCGATCAAGCCAAAATCGCAATACATTCAACATTGCTTCCCGCAATTGCGGGTTGCGCCAATTGAGATCAGGCTGCTGCTTCAGGAATGAGTGATAGTAAAACTGCTTTGTGAACGCATCCCATTCCCAGGCTGAACCGCCGAAGTTGCTCAGCCAATTATTCGGCGGACCACCATCAGCAGCAGGCTCACGCCACAGATACCAATCGCGTTTCGGATTGTCGCGCGAGGATCGGCTCTCCAGAAACCATGGATGTTGGTCTGAAGTATGGTTGGGCACAAAATCAAGGATTAACTTTAGTCCACGCTCGTGAACAGCGTTGAGCAGCCGGTCGAAATCTGCAAGCGTGCCAAAAATTGGATCGATGCCGCAGTAATCGGCAACGTCATAGCCGAAATCTGCCATGGGAGATGGATAGATTGGCGCAATCCACAGGGCGTCTACTCCGAGTTCGACAAGATAATCGAGACGGGAAAGAATGCCGGCCAAGTCCCCGATACCGTCATTATTCGAATCCTGAAATGATCGCGGATAAATCTCAAAGATAATTCCGCGCTGCCACCATTCCGTTGCCTGCATCTTATGATCGGCGCCTTTTTTCTTTGACTCGCCCAAATTCCTGACGAAAGCAAACCAAGTGAATGATCAATGATCTTTGGTATAAGAACGCGATCATCTACTGCCTCTCCGTCTCTACATACATGGATGCAAATGGTGACGGAGTCGGTGACTTTCGCGGTCTTATGAATCGCCTGGATTACCTGCAAGGTCTGGGCGTGACCGCCATCTGGCTGATGCCGTTTCAACCATCTCCATTGAAGGATGATGGTTACGATGTGGCGGATTATTACGGAGTGCATCCCAACCACGGCACGCTGGGCGATTTTGTTGAATTCACGCATGGCTGCAGGCAAAGAGGAATCCGTGTGCTCATTGATCTGGTCGTCAATCACACGTCGGATAAGCATGCCTGGTTTCAAGAGGCCCGTTCTGACCCAAAATCCAAATATCGAGATTGGTATGTGTGGTCAAACAAGAAACCAAAACATGCCAGCGATGGAGTTGTTTTTCCGGGTGTTCAGAAATCCACGTGGAATTACGACAAAGAAGCCAGAGCGTGGTACTTCCATCGTTTTTACGACTTTGAGCCTGACTTGAATACCTCGAATCCGGAAGTGCAGGCGGAAATTCTGAAGATTATGGGTTTCTGGATTCAACTGGGAGTATCCGGATTTCGCATGGATGCCGTTCCGTTTGTGATTGCGGAAAAGGGACCGAATGTAAAAGCTCCAGCAGAGCAATATGACATGCTACGAACTTTCCGGGAGTTTCTTTCCTGGCGGGAAGGCGACGCCATTATTCTTGCTGAAGCCAACGTGCTGCCGAAAACAGATATGAATTATTTTGGCGATGCCGGTGAGCGCTTGCAGATGATGTTTAATTTTGCAGTCAACCAACGCATGTTCTATGCGCTGGCCACTGGTGATAGCCGTCCTTTGAAGAAGGTTCTTAAAGAGACAAAAATATCTGAAGCCACGGCGCAGTGGGGCCAGTTTCTGCGCAATCATGACGAACTGGATCTCGGACGACTGACTAATGAAGAGCGCCAGGCAGTGTTTGCGGCCTTTGGCCCTGAGAAAGATATGCAGCTTTACGATCGCGGCATTCGCCGCCGGCTTGCTCCCATGTTGCAGGGCGATCGCCGCCGGTTGGAACTGGCCTATAGCTTGATGATGTCACTGCCGGGAACACCGGTGCTACGCTATGGCGATGAAATTGGCATGGGAGACAATCTTCGCCTGCCTGAACGTAACAGTGCACGCACACCGATGCAGTGGTCCACAGAGCCGCAAGGTGGATTTACCAAGAGCGACAAACCTATTCTGCCGGTGATCAGTGGAGGGGCATATGGTTTTGAGCACGTCAATGTAGCGCAACAGAGGCGTGACCCTCATTCTCTGATGAACTGGATGGAACGAATGATCCGCATGCGAAAGGAGGCGCCGGAAATCGGCTGGGGCGAGTTCTCTATTCTCCCCACGCGAATTTCTGAAGTGTTGGCAATTCGCTACAACTGGAGAAACAATTCAGTCGTGGTGATCCACAACCTTGGCGCAATCCCACGCGAGGTTTGCCTGGAAATTGGACCAAACGATGAGGGATGTCTCGTCAATCTGTTATCGGCTGAAAACAGTCAAGCCGATGCAAACGGCAAACATTGCATCATGCTGGAACCCTATGGGTACCGCTGGTTTCGCGTAGGCGGTTTGGACTACATTCTGAAACGAAGTTCCATCTAGCTCAAAGGACAGGCGCTTGCCCTCGACCCCCGATGGAAACCTGTTTTGGAAATTGCGGCCCAAGCAAACTGAACTGTGCAACCGCCAGCCCCCATTTACGGATTTGGCGCTCCCTGGGCTGCCAAGTGGTTTTTGGCGTGAGAGACATAGCGGATCGGGCGGTTCGTCAAACTCGGAACTATTTGATCGGCGGCTTTGGGATGGCTTGAGGACTGATGACGCTTCGAAGCATCAGACGATGATGTTTAGAAAATTCGGCCCCGATTTAATTGCTTTGTTGTCTATGAGATTTTTGGTTGCGGGGGGTGGATTTGAACCACCGACCTTTGGGTTATGAGCCCAACGAGCTACCAGGCTGCTCCACCCCGCAAATCAAGATTAACAGGGTGTCTACAGGTGGTCAAATGCAGTGCGCGGAATGAGTGATCGCAGCAAGCAAAGCTCTTTAACGCTCCACATGCACCAGAATCGTGACCGAGCTGTCTCGATTCGCCGCACTGGTGGCGACTACGTGGTAATCACCCGGTGTACCGCCGGCGCGATATGTCGCGTGATACAGGAACTGGCTGCCGCGTACGGTGACACCCGCAGGCTGAACCGTTCCGCCGTAACTTTCAGGAATTTTCCAGAACAGTCCGGTTCCGTTGTCGCCCTGAACAGCGATGCTGAGTCGAATTGTTGCGTTTGGTTCCACCGTAAAACTGGTTCGTTGCGGAGTCAGGATGATGACGTGAGCGGGTTTTGATCCTGAGGGGCGCGTTAAAAGTATTGCTGTGGCCGCAGCAACGATCAGGACCAGAGCAAGTATGACAAATATGCCCGGCTTGGGAGCCGAGGATGACTCACCGAGCTTTGTGGAAATATTTTCAGATTGCTGCTTGGGCAAGGAACTGGTTCTGGTTGACTCTGAATCCATTACCGCCATCGCCGGGGCAGCCGCAGACTGATGCGCGCTGGGTAAAAGCGATGAGTTGTCAGCGCTGGATGCGTCTTTCAGTGAATTGCCAGGGTTGGGTACGACGGGTGCTGCAGAATTGTCGGCTATTCTGTCAGCTATCTTTGATTCAGAAGCCTGGCTCTGCATGAGGCACCGGCTGCGTTTGCTCCGACTGCGACGTCCCAAAGCTGTTTTTCGAAACAGCGACATCCGGCCCAGCCACGTCGGGCTTACTTATGCGGGTGCCGCACGCGGTACAGAAAATTGCTTCAGGTTCCAGAACCGCTTTGCAGTTGAGACAGCGGGCAATGTGTGACGGCTTGCCCTCTGGTTCCGATTCAGCTTGCCTTTGAGTAACGGGCGCTGACGGCTCTGGGAGACGCGTACCGCAGTTGGTGCAAAATAGTGCGTCAGGAGCAACTGCGGAGTTGCAGGCAGGGCAGGTGGCTGCGTTCTGAAAGGCCATGAGAGCGCATTGTGTAGAAGCCACGTGCGGTTGTCAATCTATTCGTGATTGTGGAATGTGATCGTAAGCGTTCCGCCGCGGCAGCGAGGTGGAGAAACGGCTCTTATCGCTGGCTCACACGTTGCACGTACAACTCAGGAAATTGCTTCTTCAGATGTTCAACCTTGGGCGCGTCATTGAAATATATATAAGGATCATCCGGGTGATGAGCAGCGTAGTCCTGATGGTACGCTTCTGCGGGATAAAAACCTTTCAGCGGCATCACCTGAGTAGCGATGGGACGATGGAAAACTTTGGCATTATTTAGTTGCTGGATGTAAGCGTCCGCAATCCGCTTCTGTTCCGTGTTGGCGTACGAGATCATGGACCGATACTGAGTCCCGGTGTCAGGTCCCTGGCGGTTGATTTCGGTTGGGTCATGGGCCACGGAGAAAAAGATGCGCAGCAGTTCGCCGTAGGAAATTTGTGCAGGATCATACACCACGCTCACTGATTCGGCATGTCCTGTGTTGCCGTCGCTAACCATCTCATAGTGGGCGGTTGAACCTTCTCCACCTGTGTATCCGGAAGTGGCAGAAATTACGCCCTTCACATGTTCGAACACGGCTTGAATGCCCCAAAAGCATCCGCCGGAAAAGACCGCTGTGTCGTGCCCTGAGGCTTTTGCCAGTGGCGCATCGACATTTGGAGCAGGAAGAGGGGAAATGCTGCCGGCTTCAGCCTGCCGGCAGGCAACAACCGAGGTCAAAACGGCTGCAAAAACCAAGGTGACAACAGTTTGCAGATGTTTCGAAGTCATAGGTCCTCCCCTGGCTTGAATCTTTATTTCTTAACGAATTTCATGGCCGCCGAATTCATGCAATACCGCACCCCGGTGGGACGAGGGCCATCAGGAAAAACGTGGCCCAAATGTGCATCGCAGCGAGGGCAGGCAACGGCAATGCGGCGCATTCCGTAGGTGCTGTCTTCAATCGTTTTCACATTTTCATTGGCAATGGGCGCCCAGAAGCTGGGCCAGCCGGTGCCGGACTCGAACTTGGTCTCCGAGTCAAACAGTGCTGTTCCACAACAGGCACAACGGAAGATTCCTTTATCGTGAAGATCCAAGTACTCTCCCGTAAAGGCACGCTCCGTGCCTTCGTGGCGGGTTATCTCAAATGCTTGCGGTGAAAGCTGCTGCCACCACTCCTCATCACTTTTCCTCACCTTAGGAACGGTTGCAGTACTCTGGCGCTCTCCGGAATCGGAGAACTCGACTATGGTTACGTCGTCAGCCGTACCGGCGCTCGCCTGTTTCTCTGAAATATCACTATTCCGCATAAATAAAAGTATAGTCCTCGGAATAGGTACGCAGGGGAAGGGATAACGGATTGAAGGCGCAATCGGGAAGTTCCTACTCTAAGCCAGAATAGGCAGATTAGTCCTGGCAGGAATCTCTTTCTGGCCTTGAAGCTGTGTTCTGCAAATGGCCCTAAGGTCTTGACTTTTGGACGCTTGCTGTGTTTTTCGGCCTGACGGTCAAGGCCAGATCAGGATAACTTGCCGCGACTTTCAGGTTCCCACCGAGCGAGAGAGAGGCAGGGCCCTTCAGCTCAGCAATGCGGTGACCTGTTGCGTCTTCCAGGAAGAACATCAAAGTGGCGTTCTTGGTGAGCGAATTCCAGAGTGGATCAGCCGTGAAATCTGGCAGTTCCATGCTAAATGCGCCATCCGCGTCTACCGCAGCTTTAGCCAGAGCCAGGGGCGAGATTGACGCGCCCGGAACAGAGAAGAATTTGCTGGCCCAACGGACCACGTACATTGCTTCCACCTGCAGGTTCTGCTGGCCTGAAGGAGCCGCAACTGTTCCGCGCAATTGTGTGGTTGTCAGTTTCACGCACTGGAAGTCGCCCTGGCGGGTGCTGCTGGAGAGATCGTCAACGCTGAAGGTGACGAATTGGCAACCTGGAGCATAGGCGACAGCCTTGAATGCTTTTGCCGTTCGGCCTGTTGTATCCACGCGAACAACAACTTTGCCTTCATTGGCCTGGGCCAGAGTGGAGGACCAGCGAGATCCCGATTCGTCAGTGACGAAATACCGGACCTGAACATCTTTGGCGGAAGTTGGTCCAAGAACCGAAACAGTGAAAATTACTTCGTCTGGACTGGTTTGCGCCGGAGAGGCGATTCCCAGGATTACAAAAAGAGCAAGCAGGGCAAGCGTAGAGCGAACAACTGGCATTTTCCGTCAACCTCTGCCGCATTATGGCGCAAAAACCGACTGCTTTGCCAAAGAATATTGTCTTAGGCCTAAGTATCGCTAACCTACATCGTCATGTTCCGTCTTAGACTTGAGCCTTGGCCCAATGTTGGAGGGATTACGTGCACAATTTAGTTCAGGATGCGCGTTTCACGTTGCGCGCCATGCGCAAAGCGCCGGGATTTGCCATTGTTGCCATCATCACCCTCGCTCTGGGTATTGGGGCCAATACGGCGATTTTTACTCTGGTGAATGCGGTATTCTTCCATGCCATTCCGGTTCGCGATCCCCAGCAACTGCTTGAAATCTTCACAAAGGATCAGAGGGGAGACCTTGCCGGAGGAACAAGGCTGTTCCCCAGCTCTTTTCCCAACGGTCAGGACATTCAGCACCGCGTGCAGTCGTTTTCCGGAGTGACGATTGATTCCTTTGCCTTTGCGCCGGTCAGTATGAGCATCAACGGCGTTCCGGACCAGTACTTTGCGGAAATGGTTTCCGGCAACTACTTCGATCGGTATTAGGAGTGCGCGCTGCGATGGGGCGTACGTTCCGTCCAGAAGAAGATGCTGAACCGGGTGCTGGACCTGTGATGGTTCTCAGCCATGGCTTTTGGGAGCGCAAATTCGGCGGCGACCGTAGTGTCGTAGGCCGAAATGTGATGCTGAACGGACAGGGATTCACGGTGATTGGCATTGCGCCGCGCGGATTCCAGGGTGCTTCTGCCATCGGGGGCCCGGATATGTGGATTCCGCTATCAATGCATGATCAGATCCTTTCCGGGTTGGCAAAGACATTCTTCAATGAAAGAAGATTTCTGGGCTTCCGCGTCATTGGGCGGCTTAAAGATGGCGCCCGTGCGGAGCAGGCTGATGCCGAGTTGAAGACGGTGGCAAATGATCTGGAGCACGATTTCCCGCTCGCTAACAAGGGCAGGAGCTTTATTACGGTGCCACTGCTGGAATCGGTGCTCGATCCGAACCAACGCGGTTTGTTCCAGCGCGCCAGCGCAGTGATGATGGCGATTGTAGGGATCGTATTGCTGGTGGCATGCTTTAACGTCGCCAACCTGCTCCTGGCCCGGGCTGCGGGCAGAAAACGTGAGATATCCATCCGGGCGGCGGTGGGCGCCTCGCGCAGCCGGATTGTTTCGCAGCTTCTCACAGAAGCCATGGTACTTGCGGTGGCCGGGGGCGCACTTGGACTCACACTGGCCCTGGTTGGCCGTGACGTACTCTGGAAATTTCGTCCACCGGGGATAGCGCCGACAGATCTGGATTTGACCCTCAATAGTCACGTGCTGATCTTCACCATGATAGTAGCGCTGGGCACAGGGATCATATTTGGCCTGGCGCCCGCCCTCCAATCGTCACGGCCAGATTTAAACGCTGAACTCAAAGAGCGAGCCGGGGGTGAGCTGCATACCAATCGCCGTTTCCGTTTGCGCGATGTGCTGGTCACGCTTCAGGTGGCGGTCTGTCTTGTTGCTCTGATTGGAGCCGGGTTGTTTCTGATCAGCCTGCGCAATGCGCAGCAGCTCGATCCAGGCTTCAACGCGCAAAATTTAGGCATGTTGAGCTTTGATCTGGGGTCTTTGAATTATGACGCAGCGAGAGTGAAGGAGTTTGAACGGAGGGCTCTGGAATCCATTCAGACCCTTCCGGGTGTAAAGCAGGCCACCGTCGCGGACGTAGTCCCACTGTTCAATGGCGGCTTTGGCCGTACTCTTTTCCGAGAAGGGGAAGACCCCACCAACGGCCAGAACGGTAAAGTCACCCAGCTGGGGGCTGTCTCATCCGACTACCTGCAAACCATGGGGATTCCACTTCTGCAAGGACGTGGTTTTGACAGCTCCATGCGTGAGGACAGCCCGAGAGTCGCCATCATTAATGAGACCGCGGCTAAACAGATCTGGCCGAACCAGGACCCCCTCGGCAAACGGTTCAAGTTTTTCAAAGACACCGAGTGGACGCAGGTGATCGGCATTGCGCGGGATTCCAAGTACAACACGCTGGGAGAAGATCCCCGGCCTTACATGTACGTGCCTCTTATTCAAAACCCCGATCCTGCGGTAACCATCTTCTTCCGCACCAATGGCGATCCCAAGGGCCTGCTAAACTCGGCGCGCACACAAGTCCAGGCGCTGGACCGCAATCTTCCCATTCAGAACGTCTGGCCAATCGGGGAAGTCATTTCACAAGCCCTGTGGGCGGCCCGGTTTGAAGCCGGTTTGTTGACGTTATTTGCCATCATCGCCATGCTGCTTTGCGCGGTCGGGATTTACGGGGTAGCCGGCTACTCGGTAGGGCAACGAATCCGGGAATTCGGCATCCGTCTGGCCTTGGGCGCTCAGCCCAGTGACGTGACGCTCATGGTCCTGCGGCAGAGTGCCGGGGTACTGATGATTGGCGTCGCTGCCGGTCTGGCCGGCGCGTTTGTGCTGGCGCGATTCATAGTAAATCTGCTTTATGGTGTAAACACCGGCGAGCCGCTTGCTTTTCTGGGCACCGCTGTACTGCTGGTGGCGGTAGGCCTGCTGGCCAGTTACATTCCAGCGCGCAGAGCAGCGCGAGTGGATCCCATGATCGCGCTGCACTACGAATGACCGCTCAGAAATGAACTATTACTGTATCCTCACTGGTACGTAATGGTCATGTCGTCAACGGAAATGTTGTACGGAGCGGACGTGCTGTTGCTATCGAGCTGGACCGCATTAGTGAACTGAGTGCGGCCACCAGAGAAGAACGCATTGTGCGTAATATTCACAGGGAATCGCACCCCGTCCACTGTGAGCGCATCATGAATCACCGTGTGGGCAGTGGTGTCATTGTGATATTCCGCCACAATGTGATGCCATGTTCCGGGCGTGAAGTGGGTGAAATTGAGAGGCGTTGAATCCCAGCGCTTCAGTCCATAATCGAAGATGCGCCACTGACTTCCTGGGTAAAGTGCCTGCCAACTGAAGTTGTAAACCCACCCATCCAGCACCTGCTGGCATTCAAACTCGATTGCCTGCGGGGCCTTTTCCATTCCTGTAGGGATATACAGGTCAAAAGAGTAAGTGAGTGCATCGATCTGGTGCGTTATTGCCGCCTGCTGGCGATAAAAATAGCCATTGCTGAAAGGAACTGTGGCAGCAATGGCGAACTGCGTAGAACTGCCGTCTTCACTTGGTGAGGCCATACCCGGAGTGATAGAAAAAGTTGCAACGGAGCCCGTCCCACCCGTGTTTCCACACGCACCACACGTCAGCCAGTCAGGTGAGTCCTCCACGTTGTTAAGCACGGTAGTGTTTGTCGGACTGCCTGACGGCGTGGGGGAAGGCGAAGCCGAAGGGTTAGGGGTTGGAGAAGCTCCCGCCACCGGCGATCCGGCCGTATTCGACGCAGCAGTGGTGCCGCACCCTGAGAGGATGAAGAGTAATGCAAGTACAGTCAGCAGTGAGAAAAGGTGTCTACAGGTGCGCACAGTGCCTCCTCTTTTTGCCCGTTAGCGTTTTACGGGCAGTGGGCGCACTGTATTAAGGGAACTAAGTATTTGGATTAGAGTAGAAGCCTGAGATGCCGATTACGATTGGGTGCTTAAGGAAAGCGGCCATTTTCCCTATGGACAGTTGAATGTCAGTAACTATAAAGGTTTATGTAATCGGCTGTTGTTTTGAGAAATTGCAAAGAGAGGCTTTTTAGTGATTTGTGATTGTGAAAGGAGAGTCGGGAGCAGGGAAGCGAAAACGAAGGTAACCTGTTCACTATCACTGTTTTTTGAGAAGATTTCTGAACTATTCCGCGCTACTTGCCCGAACTCTGAAGTAATCTGGTAAGTAATTCCCAGCTTTTGCATACCCGCATATGAAATTGTGATCCCGGACAGCAAAGGGGCCAATCTCGAAACTCCGATTACATCTTCCGCGGAGTGGAGGGCGATACGGCGGGGACAAAAGCCAACAGCTTTTACGTTTGCAACCTGACGACCCAACCTTGACTTCCGGTATCACTGATTCGCGCTCTGCAGCCGTTGCGCCTGCCAACGCGGTGGTGCTTAGCGTGAATAGCTTGAGCATCGATTACCTCGGACAGAACGGCAAGTCTGTTTCGGCTCTGCGCGATTTCAGCATGCAGCTTCATACTCGCAAAGCTGTGGGCGTTCTGGGCGAATCAGGATCAGGCAAAAGTACTCTGAGTCGAGCCATTCTGCGGCTCTTGCGCTCCAATGCGAAAGTGGTCGCTGGAAGAATTGATTTTCACGGAAAAAATCTGCTGACTCTGCCGTGGCGCCAGTTGCGTGGTGTTCGTGGTGCGCGCATCGCACTGATCTCACAAGAGCCAGCCCTGGCTCTGAATCCTGTACTGACGATTGGAAAACAGATTATTGATGTTCTGCGGGCCCATCGTTCCGTGTCTAAACAGGAAGCGATGCAGCAGACCAAAGCGATGCTATGCGAAGTGGGTTTTTCCGAGCCTGAAAGGCTGCTGCAGGCGTATCCCCATCAGCTCAGTGGAGGGCAGAGACAACGTGCTGCAATTGCGCAGGCTCTCATCTGCCGGCCAGACCTGCTGATTGCAGACGAGCCTCTGAGTTCTCTCGATACCATCACACAGGCTGAGATCCTTGAACTCCTGCATAAGCTCAAGCGCGAGTTGAACCTGGCTATGATCTTCATTACCCAGAATGCCTGGGCAATCTCTGATCTGGCTGACGAGGTCGTGGTAATACGCGACGGGAGCGTGGCAGCTGGCGGCAAATTTGCTGATCTGGCCGGCAGTACCGATGACTATGTCCGTGGACTCATCTTTCCTGAAAGAAGCCTGCAGATAGAAAATTCGAAGCCGACGCGAAACGCGGAACAACTTCCCGCACCTCTTGTGCAGGTTCAGAACGTGAGAAAGACATTCGTGCAGCGGCATGTTTTCTCACGAAAAAAGTTTGCCGTACAAGCACTGCAAGGAATCAGTTTTGAGATTCCTGAAGGTTCCACGACTGCCATCATCGGCCGCTCGGGCTCGGGCAAGTCAACTCTGGCTCGCTGCATTGCGGGTTTTGAAGAAGTGGACGAAGGAAGGGTCCTTGTTCAGGGCGCGCCGGGTGAAGGGTCCGCAGCCTGATGTGCAACTCATCTTCCAGGACGCCGGAACAGCATTGAATCCGCGCTTCACAGCCGCAGAATTGATTTCTGAGCCAATGGAAATTGCAGGATTAGGCAAGGTACAAGAGCGTCGTGAGCGAGTCAGGGAATTGATGGCGGAGGTTGGCCTCGATCCAGATTCTGCGGGCCGCCGTGCCGGCGAGTTCAGCGGCGGGCAAAAACAGAGATTGGCGCTGGCCCGCGCACTGGCGACGAATCCCGGGCTGCTGATTTTGGATGAATCGCTGTCCGGTCTCGACCTGCCTCTTCAGGCAAAAATGCTGCGGTTGTTGCTTGATCTGCAGAAGCGCCACGGTTTGAGTTACCTGCACATCTGCCATGATTTGAACTTCATCGGCCTCTTCGCCCGCGAAGTGATTGTTATGGAACAGGGAAGAGTGGTTGAACGGGCAACCCCTGACGGTTTGCAATCCAGCACAGAGTCGGCAACCCGGGCGTTGATGGAAGCAGGCGAGCGCCTGCACGCGCCAGGACTGGAGGCTGTGCTGTGATCCGGTACCTGATTCGCAGGCTATTGCAGGCCCTCTTGCTTCTGGTGGCCGTTTCGGGGCTGCTCTTCGCTCTCATGCAGGCTGCGCCGGGAGATTATCTGAGCGAGCAGCGCCTGGCTGGCCACATGTCTCCCGAAGCAATGCAGGCCTTGCGGGCAAAGTACGGACTTGATCAGCCTATCGTTGTCAGATATTTCCGCTGGATCTCTTCCCTGAGTCATGGCGAACTTGGCTACTCGGTTTCTTACAACGAGCCTGCTTTGCAGCTTCTGCTGCCTCGCGTTCGCAACACCCTGTTATTAACACTGCCCGCGCTGTTGATCTCATGGTTCATCGGTGTGCCACTCGGGGTGCTGGCGGCAGCCCGCCGGGGAGGCTGGCTAGATCGTATCTTTGCTGCGGGGAATGGGTTATTGCTGGCGCTTCCTGATGTACTTCTTTGTCTGATCGCCCTGCTTATCGCTCTAAAAACACAAAAATTCCCCGCGGGCGGTATGGGCTCTCCGGAACTCAGTGATGCTGCTGCGCTGTCCCAGGTGAAAGACCTGCTTTGGCATCTTTGGCTGCCGGTTGGGGTGCTCGTGATTGGCGCGCTTGCGCCCATCATGCTGCATGTTCGATCCAGCGTTGCGGATGTGATGGATTCCAGCTACTTCCGCGCAGCGGAAGGGCATGGATTGCGATCTTTTACTTTGCTGTTCCGGCACGCGCTGCCTGCCGCGGCGAACCCTCTGATCTCGCTCTTTGGACTGTCGATCGCTTTCCTGCTGAGTACATCGCTGGTTGTGGAGGTGATTCTGAGCTGGCCGGGGATTGGTCCCATGCTGCTGGAAGCCGTGATGGCGCGCGATCTCTTCGTGGTGCTTGGATCTGTGGTTTTCAGCACGCTGTTTCTTGTGGCAGGCAACTTTCTGGCGGACATTCTGCTGTACGTCTTTGATCCGCGGATCAGGGTGCAATCATGAGAGCATCCGCAAAATTGCTATGGGCGGCAGGGTTTCTGGTAGTTTTGCATGTTGTGGTCACTTTCGCGGGCTTTATTGCTCCATATAACTATCAAAGTCAGGACCGCTTGCATCCGTTCGCTCCTCCGGTGCGGCTGCATCTGCTGGATTGCAGCGGCAAGATGCATCTTCGTCCGTTTGTTTATGGATTGAAGGATTCTGACAAGGGTTTCGGCACTTATGCGGAAGATTGCAGCCAGCAATTGCCATTGCGATTTTTTGTCCATGGCGATGAATACAGCTTGCTCGGGGTCTTTCATCCGACGTTGCACTTGTTCGGCGTCGATCCTCCAGAACAGGTCAACGTTCTTGGTTGTGATGGATTTGGACGCGACCAGTTTTCGCGGCTGCTGTATGGCGGGCAGGTTTCATTGTTTGCAGGATTGCTGGCGGCTCTTCTGGCGCTTTCAGGCGCGTTGCTGGTGGGTGCTATTTCTGGTTTATACGGAGGATTCACCGATGACGCCTTGATGAGGTTGGCGGAGGTCGCAGTCGCCGTGCCGTCGTTTTATTTGCTGCTGGCAGTACGTTCCCTGTTGCCGCTGCGCACAGGGCCGGTGGTTGCTTTTCTATTGGTGGTCTGCATTATCGGCTTTCTGAGCTGGGCGCGACCAGCCAGGCTGGTTCGAGGAGTGGTGCTTAGCGGGCGGGAGCGCAACTTTGTTCTGGCGGCACGGGGTTTCGGCGCCTCCAGGATTTATCTTTTGCGGCGGCACCTCATGCCCATGACATTCCCAGTAATGATTACCCAGATGGTCGTACTGGTTCCACAGTTCATTCTGGCGGAAGTGGTGCTCTCATTCCTGGGGCTCGGCATCAGCGAGCCGTTCCCAAGTTGGGGGAACATGCTGGCTTACGCGCAGCAATATCACATTCTTGTCTCTTACGGCTGGATGCTCGCGCCGGGATTTGTGCTCTTGCCAGTGATTCTGGCTTATCACGTGTTGGCGGATGCGTTGCAGGAGAAGTTACAATTAACTGCTTGAATCTGAAACAATTCAGCTTGCAATTGCGATCTCTCCGCGTGCCCTCCGTGTGCTTGTTGATGCTCATTTCAGTGGGGGCAGCATGGGCCCAATCTGACACGCGACCAGACTTCATACAGTCGTCTGCCGCCGCGGGCAATCCGGGCGGAAAACTAGTGGTTAGCATCCGCTCCGAGCCAAGAACATTTAATCCTGTCACCGCGGTTGATCAGGTTTCTGTGGGAATCATCAGCCGGACCATGGCCGATCTGATCCACATCAATCGTGGGAGCCAAAAAACTGAGCCGGCCTTGGCACGCTCGTGGACGGTTTCCAAAGACGGAACGGTATTTACGGTGAAACTCCGTCGTGGTCTGAAATTCTCTGATGGCGTGCCGTTTGATGCGGATGATGTGATTTTCTCATTCAAGGTCTATCTCGATGAGAACCTGCATTCTCCTCATCGTGACCTGCTCATGATCGGAAATAAGCCGATCAGGGTGGAGAAGCTGGATCAATTTACCGTCCGTTTCATTTTCCCATCGCCGTACGCTCCGCTGGAGCGACTTTTCGACACGCTTCCGATGCTCCCGCGGCATCTGCTCGAGAAAGATTATCTCGAGGGAAAGATTGCGCAATCGTGGAGCTTAGATACGGCGCCCGACAAGTTCGCCGGGCTGGGACCGTTCCGGCTGAAACAATTTGTGCCCGGTCAAAGGGTTGTGCTGGAAAGAAATCCCTACTACTGGAAGGTGGACAGCAAAGGGCAAAAGCTGCCCTACCTTGATGAAATGACTTTTCTGGTTGTGCCCAATCAGGATGCACAGGTGGTTCGATTCGAGTCCGGGGAAACGCAGATCATCAGCGGATTGAGCGGAGACAATTTCGCGGCCCTGGAGCCGGAACAACAATCACGAAATTTCAAGCTCTACGATGCGGGTCCCAGCCTGGAATACAACTTCCTGATGTTCAACCTGAACGATGACACGGGGAAATTTCCCGAGGTAGCGCGCCGGCAGAAGTGGTTCCGCGATGTGCGATTTCGTCATGCTGTTTCGGCTGCGATCGACCGCGACGCGATCGTACGCCTGGTGTATCACGGCCGAGCCACGCCTCTGGCAACTCATGTAAGTCCGGGCAACAAGCTGTGGTTCAATCACGCCATACCCGCGCCAGTGCGTTCCGTGGATAAGGCAAAACAGTTGCTCAGATCGGCTGGGTTTTCCTGGAATGCTAGGGGCGCGCTGATGGATTCATACGGCGAGCCGGTGGAGTTCACAATTCTGGTGAGTTCCAGCAACCAGCAGCGCATTCAGATGGCTACGCTGATCCTTGAGGACATGAAGCAGGTCGGCATCACTGCGCACGTTGTTTCCATGGAATCGCGGGCTTCCGTGGATCGGGTGCTGAATTCGCATGAGTACGATTCCGTAATCATGGGGCTGGCGCCGGGAGATGTAGATCCCACCCCGGACAATAACGTCTGGATGTCCAATGGTCAAACTCATTTGTGGCATCTGGGGGAGAAGACACCGGCAACCCCCTGGGAAGCCGAGTTGGACCGGCTACTCCAGAAACAATTGATCACGCTCAGCTATGCAGAGCGCAAGAAGCTTTACGATCGTTTTCAGCAGATAGAGGCTGAGCAGTTGCCCATGATTTACCTCGCTACGCCGAATGTGCTGGTGGGAGCGCATGAAAACCTTGGTAATTTCCAGCCCGCAGTGATCGAACAATATACTCTTTGGAACGCAGAAGAACTTTTTTGGCACACCCCTGGAAAACATTGAATGGAAGACAACGCCAACACCATTGCGGTAGCAACACCGCGGGACACGGCTGCTGAAGATGAAAAGCTGGTGCAGGACTGCCTCAATGGAGATGAAAAGGCATGGAACCGGCTGATCGATAAATACAAGCGGCTCATTTACTCCGTCCCGGTCAAATACAGGCTCAGTCCAGATGACGCAGCCGACGTTTTTCAAAATGTCTGCGTTGACTTGTTCACCAATCTTGCCAAACTCAGGAAGATTGAATCGATACGCTCGTGGTTGATCACGGTGGCCACGCATAAGTGTTTTCATCATAAAAGGCATCAGCGGCTGGATGTGGAACTGGATGCCATGGAGCAGGAAATGGCTGAAGAACTTGCTCCTGCTGCTCCACAAGTTATGCAGGAAGTACAAGAGGAGCAAGCGGTACGGGACGCCATTCTACGCCTGTCACCGCGCTGCGCCGACCTTGTGAAAATGCTGTTCTTTGAGCAGCCGCCGCTGCCTTATACGGAAGTGGCACAAAGGTTGGGATTGGCGACCGGCTCTATCGGTTTTATTCGTGGGCGTTGTTTGAACCGGCTGCAGAAGATACTGGCGGAACTTGGATTTTAGATGGCACAGCAGGTGAGCGGCTTTCAAGCGCAGGCATGGATCAACGATCTGGCGACGATTCCGGGCGAGCCAGAACGGCGGTCGTTCCTTGCCGGCCGGCCGGAACTTCGCAGCCATGAATCCGTACAGGCATTGTATGACGCGGTGGTCACACTGGTGCGCATTGATGTGCCGCAAGCCGAACGTCTGGCCGTGGCGAGCTCATGGATTGCCGAGGAACTCAATGATCCCGCGGCTACAGCTCTGAGTGCACGCGCCCTGGGGCATGTCCTGTACATCACGGGCAAACATCGGCAGGCGATTCAGCAGCATGAACGCGCACTGGCGATTTTTGAAGATTTAGGCCGCGATCTGGACGTAGGCCGCACTATCAACGGGATGCTGCAATGCCTGATTTACGACGGGCAGTATGAACGCGCTTTTCAGCTTGTTGAACGCGGACGCAAAATTTTCTCAGCCCATAATGACCGGCTTCGTCTGGCGCGGCTGGACAGCAACATGGCGAATATCTATTACCGCCAGGACCGCTTTCATGAAGCGGCGGAGTTGTACGAACGGTCATATCGCGAGTTCCTGGCCTGCGGTGAGCCGCTGGATATTGCCGCCGTGTTGCGCAATCAGGCCGTGTGCTATATCAGCCTGAATGAATTTGCGCGGGCCCAGGAGACCTATCAGCTTGCGCGCAAGCATTGTCAGGAACACGGGTTTTCGCTTCTGGTAGCGGAAGCCGACTACAACGTAGCTTATCTGCACTACCTGCGCGGCGAGTACCTGCGCGCCATTGAGCTCTACGATCAGACGCGCGTATTGTGTGAGCAGCTTGGCGACCGCTATCACCGTGCGCTCTGCGATCTGGATGAATCAGAAATCTATCTGGAATTGAACCTCACCGAAGGCGGAGAAGAGCTGGCCCGTGCCGCGTTCAAAGCCTTCACAGAACTCAACATGAAATATGAGGCGGCCAAAGCAGCAACGTTTTCCGCCATCGCCATCAGCCAGCAGGGGCACTATGAAGATGCGCTCCTGATCTTTGATGAAGCGCGTGAACTGTTTACCCGGGAGCACAATCAGCTCTGGCCGGCGCTGATTGACCTCTACAAAGCTCTGGTGCTGTACGAGGCTGTGCAGGATGATCAGGCGGAAGATCTGGCTGCATCAGCGCTCGACTACTTTGGTTCCTCTCTGCTGCCAGCCAAGGCGGCCGTTTGTGAGCTGCTGCTCGCTGCAATTGAAATTCGAGGCTCCGATCCCGAAGAGGCGCGCCGCTATTGCAGCTCGGCATTGTCACGTCTGCTGCATGTGCAATCGCCGGCTGCCTACCAGGCTTATTTCATGCTCGGCCAGGCGGAAGAGAGCAGCGGTAATACTGAATTGGCCCGGCAGGCCTATGACAAGGCGTACCAGAGGCTTGAAGATCTGCGCAACCATCTGGGCAGGGAAGAGCTGAAGATCGCGTTTCTCAAGAACAAGCTGGCGGTCTATGAAGGTCTGGTGGTGACGTCTCTTGCAGTGCACTCTGGCATATGCAGTGAACATGATACTTTTGCTTACATTGAGCAGGCGAAGTCACGGAGCCTTGCGGACCTGATTTCGTTTCGATCGTCATCTCTTTCTGGCAGGAGCATGGAACACTCTCCCGCCATCGCACAGTTCCGTGATCTGCATGAGAAGCTGAACTGGACATACCATCAGATTGAGTTGGAAGAACTGAACCAGAGCCCCACCTCGCGGGAGAAGATACGGCAACTGAGAGAACACGGGCGAAGCTATGAGGATGCAATGGTGCGTGCTTTCTCGCAGCTGCAAAATCTTGATCGCGATTTTGCCGTGCTGCAGACAGCCAAAACCGTCTCGGCTAAAGAGATTCAGAAGGTGATTCCGCCGAACACTCTGCTGCTGGAGTTCTATGCCGCGCGGAACACCTTTTACGCCTGTGTGGTCTCGCAAAATCACCTGAAAATTATTCCCGTCGCTGACGTTACGCGAGTGCGGGAGAAACTGCGTCTGTTGCAACTGCAGCTGGCTAAATTCCGCTTAGGCGAAGACTATATTCGTGCGCTGGAGAAGCCGCTGCTGGAGGCCACTCTGGCCCATCTTGAGGAACTTTATGGGCTTCTGATTGCACCTTTGCGGTCGCAGCTCCAGGCCGAGCACCTGGTTATTGTGCCGCACTCGTTCCTGCATTATCTGCCTTTCCATGCTCTTACCGACGGGCAACGGTATTTGATTGACGATTTCACTGTCTCCTATGCGCCCAGCGCCAGCGTTTTTGCGCTTTGCCAGCAAAAGCCGATTGAGGAAACTAACGAAGAGTCGCTTGTACTTGCGGTTCCCGATGCCCGGGCTCCCCATATAGAAGAGGAAGGCCGGTTTGTGGCGGAAGCTTTGGGGAAGGCGCATCTGTTCCTGGGCGAAGATGCGACTGAAGAGCGGCTGAAGAAATTGGGTCCAAAAAGCCGCTTTATTCACATTGCCACGCATGGTTATTTTCGCCAGGACAACCCAATGTTCTCTTCCATAAAGCTGGGCAACTCGCTGCTGAGCCTGTTCGACTTCTACCAATTGCAGCTCAGCGCGGAACTGGTAACGCTCAGCGGGTGTGGCACGGGCATGAATGTGGTGATTGGGGGGGATGAGCTCATTGGACTGGTGCGAGGGTTGTTGTATGCCGGAGCGCAGACCCTGATGGTGAGTTTGTGGGAAGTGCATGACCAAAGCACAGCCGAATTCATGCGTGATTTTTATGGCTCGTATCGGGAAAGTTCCAATAAAGCCAATGCTTTACGGAGAGCTCTCATTAATTTAAGGAAAAAGAGGCCGCATCCTTACTATTGGGCGGCATTCGCCATGGTAGGGAAGGTTTTGTAAGAGATGGCAGGGAAGGTTTTGGTAAGGGAAGGTAAATTTTTCGATCGAGTATATTTTTCAGCCTGTATTGCACCCTTATGCTCAGAAGCAGGCTCATCCGTCGACTGCTAAAAGGGGAACGTGGACCCGGAAGCCGCGTTCCCCTCTAAAAGAAGAAGAGACGAAAAGAAGCTAATATGCCTCAAGCTGCACGCCATTTCGATATCACAGAGTGGGCCGATTACGCGCGGAATCTGACTCCAGCAGAGAAGCACAGCGAAATGAAGGCTCATCTGCAGGCGGGATGTTCCCGGTGCGAAAAGCTCCAACAGGTTATGTCCAAGTTCACGCTCGTATGCGAACGGGAGCACGCGCTCGAGGTTCCAAGGTATGTCGAGCAGTCAGTGAAGGCATTGTTTACGCTGGGCAGGCCGTCAAGGCATTCTGCTCTTCAGCGGTTGTGGGCCACTTTGACATATGACAGCTCCAACAATCTTCAGCCGGTAGGAGTTCGAGGCGCGCACCAGATCAGCCGCCAAGTGCTCTTTCACGCCGGTGATTATTCCGTGGACTTGCGCTTTGAACACGAAAAAGGCTCTTCCAGCATGGTACTGGTAGGGCAGATTGCAAACCAGAAGACGCCCGAGAAACTTATGTCAAACCTGCCAGTGATTCTATTGGCTGGCGAACGCGAGGTCTCCCGTTCCATCAGTAATTCCTTTGGTGAATTTCAGATGGAATACATCCCCGAGATGGATCTGCGTTTGCTTGTGCCGCTGGAATCGACAGGCCAGGAACTGGAAGTTGTACTGGGAAAAACGAACCAGGCCTGATCTGCGGGGGAAATCTAAATTTGGGGTGTCGATTATGAGGAGACTACAACTGTTGTTCATGTTGGGTGTGCTGCTGGCCGTGAGCTTGCCTTTGGCCGCACAAAACACCTATATTCTCACGGTCTCCCCCAGCAACGTCGATTCAGTTGTCTCAACCCACAGCTTGACGATCGTCAAGGAACTCTATGACGGTCCTAATTGTGTCTATCTGGTTACTGCGTCGTCATCCAGCAGTTCCGAGGTTGAAACAGAAGTTGAGACCGACGTAAAGGTTGCAGGCTTTGAGCCGGACCAGAAAGCCGACCTGCCCGAGCTCTCAGGCCTCACAGGACCAGTACTGAATCAGTCGACCACCACAATTCTTGATACGCTCCCCGGCACCACTGTGAATTTCTTTGGAACTTCGGTTCCGAGCATCTACGCCGGTCAAACGGCGACTTCTATCATTCGGCTCAACAATGCCCGCACGGCAACTAACCTCAACGGAGCAGGCGAAGTAGTCGCTATCATCGATACCGGCGCTGATCCCAATCATCCAGTTTTATCGTCTGCGCTGATCCCGGGCTTTGACTTCACCCGTAATATTGCCGGATTTTCAGAATGGTCAGACCTTGATCCGGCAACCGCAGCCAGGCTGCAACAGTCGACTACCACGATCCTGGATGGAAGTAACATCCTGCCTTTGAACGCCTCCACGGCCGTAATTCTGGATCAGTCCACCACCACCATTCTTGACCAGTCAACCACCACAATTCTTGACAGCAACTACCCTGAGTTTGGTCATGGAACCATGGTAGCCGGGCTTGTGCATCTGGTGGCGCCGGCGGCATCCATCATGCCTTTAAAGGCTTTCCGGGCAGATGGCACCTCCAATTTATCGGACATCGTGCAGGCGATTTACTACGCGGCCAATAATGGCGCGAATGTAATCAGCATGAGCTTTAGCACGCCGCAGTCCTCGGCATCTCTCCAGGCCGCGATCCAATACGCCCTCAACAAGAATGTCACGATGGTGGCTGCAGCAGGCAACGATGGCTTGAATACCAAGGTTTATCCCGCGAGCTACGGTGGCGTGGAAGGCATCGCTTCCACCACGAACTCCGATGTGCGCAGCTCGTTCTCAAATTACGGCTCAGGGGTTACCATGTTCGCAGCCCCAGGCGAAGGCGTGGTTACGACCTTCCCCGGCGCAAGCTTTGCCGCAGGGTGGGGAACTTCATTCAGCGCTCCCATGGTTGCTGGCTCGGCCGCTCTGGTTCTTCAGGCGCGCCCAACGTCCAAACCCGGTGATGTAACCAACGCGCTTTCCAAAGCAGTGCAGATCAGTGGGCTCGGTGGTTATGGCCGTATCGACCTGTATCAGGCGTTGACGAATCTCGTTGGGAGCAGCAGCACGAGCACTGGCAGCACGAGCGGCGGCGGCACCAGCGGAAGCAAATGAGCGGTACGGTCGAACAAGCTGTGATTTCCGCACTAACCACTGGCACTTAAATTCTAATTCCAACTTTTATTAGGCTGTTGCTTCGTCTAATTCACGCGGGTGCTATGCTGCACTGTCCTTTGCTATGCCCAGTCCCGAATTGGCCTGATGTTTATTAAGCCGTTTTAATCCTATCTTTTTTTCCTACGTCCAAAAGTTCTCCGAATTGCCTCAGATATGGTTCTTTGAAGGTGCATCGGGTCCACTTGTTTGAAACGTAAGCATCGTATTTTCAATTGGATACCAAAAATCTCTTGTGCTGGGCAGCCATCGGATTCAATTACTGGGAGGAGCTCAAACCCCATCTTAAATTTTTCTTAACCAATGGAGAGAATTTGCCTATACTCAAACTGCCCTTGAACGGCACATATTCCACAGGAGGCCTTTACAGCCGCGACGGAACGGTTACAAAGGCGATGACAGATGTCTCATCTTAAAGTTCTAAAATCGGTTTTTTGTGCATTCCTTTTGTTTAGCAGTGTGTTTCTTCTGGGCCAAAACAACTATGTTTTGGTGACTAAGCCATCCAGTAGTGTTAACGATGTCTGCTCACGTCACGGACTCACGAATCTGAGTCAAAGCACAAGCGATTCATCGTCCCACGGTGTATTCCTGGTTTCATCTTCTTCAGTCGATCCCACAATCTCCACCGATTCATCGGTCCAGAGTTTTGAATCCAACCGGTCCCTTGGAGTAGCAGAGCTGTCCGGGACGACCGAAGCGAATCTGACGCAATCCACGACTACGATTCTGGACCAACTCCCGGGGCGCGCGATCGTAAGCTATTTCGGATCTGCTGTGGCCAATTACTACGTGAGTCAGCCGGCAACTTCAATCGCCCGGCTCGCGGACGTGCAGAGTACCAGCAGCTGGAACGGTTCAGGAGTCACGGTGGCTGTAATCGACACGGGAGTCGATCCGAACCATCCAGCACTATCCAGCGTGCTTGTTCCTGGTTTCGATTTCGTACACAACACACCCGGAGCTTCTGAGCTGGTGGACCTGGATCCGGCAGTGGCGGCAGCCCTGACGCAATCCACAACCACGATTCTGGACGGCGGAAACGTCTACCAGATGAATTCGTTCACCGGCGCCATTCTCAGCCAGTCCACCACGACAATTCTTGATGGACCTCCATCCTCATTCGGGCATGGCACCATGACGGCCGGCCTGGTCCACCTGATCGCTCCCGGCGCAAAGATCATGCCGCTGAAGGCGTTTTCCAGTGATGGGACCTCTGACTTGTTCAACATAGTGCAGGCGATTTATTACGCAGTGGATAACGGCGCCAATGTCATCAGCATGAGTTTTGAACTTCAGCAGAGTTCGCCTGCCTTGCAGGATGCCGTCCAGTACGCATTGAGCAAGGACGTGAGTTTGGTTGCGGCGTCAGGAAATGACGCGGGCCAAATCCTGGTTTACCCTGCCGGATACAACAGTGTGATAGGCGTTGGCGCGACCAGCAACAGCGATATCAAGAGCACTTTCACAAACTTCGGCACCAACGCAGTCTTCGTCGCGGCGCCAGGAGAAGGCGTAATTACCACATATCCGGGAGCCAACTACGCGGCTGGATGGGGAACATCATTCAGTGCTCCCATCGTGGCCGGAGAAGCGGCCCTGGTACTCCAGGCGCGTCCAGGCTATCACCCAGGCGATGTGGCAAATGCGGTATCCAGGGCCTTCCAGGTACAGCAGATGGGCCATGGCCGCATTGATTTGTGTCAGGCGCTTTCGAACATCGGCGTCGGCAAAGTATGCCCATAGATTTTTCTGGTTTGACTTCCTGAGCCTGCTTCTATAGTCGATCAGAAACCAGGCCCCGCCAATGCATTTTTGCGGCGGGGCTTTTCTCTTTTCAGAGAACTCTTTCCTATAAATCAATACTCCTCTTTTCTCACCAACTGCCAGTCAAGCCCGTATAATCTCCGGTCGGAGAAAAGAGGGAACCATGCAAAAATCGCGCAGGGAGTTTATGGCCCAGATGACGGCCAGTGTTCTGGGAGCGGCAGTAGCACCTGAAGTCATGGCACAACAGCAGCAGCCAACGCCGCCGGCCAAGCCCGGAGAACCGCCTGCAGGGACACCACCAGCCTTTGGAACGGCGCCTCCAGTCGGGCCCGGAGTCTCTTCAGCGACCTTTGCGGAAGCAGAAAAACTGGTCCGAGTGGAGATGACTGATCCTGAGCGGGCCGAAGCGGCCGGGAACTGGCGCATGGCCATGGCGCCCTTGTACGAGCGCCGCACGGGACCCAACAAAGTGGAGATCGAGCCCGCCGACCTTCCTTACTCCCTGTGGAACCCTGTTTTGCCGGGCGAGAAGGCCGGCCCGCAGCGCGATCTTTTCATTCGCAGCAAAGCTGAACCGGGCCCGCTGCCGAAAAATGAAGAAGATATCGCTTTTGCCCCCGTGACGCATCTGTCCACGTGGATCCAAAGACGGCAGATTACTTCCACACGGCTCACGCAGATCTATCTTGAGCGGCTCAAGCGTTTTGATCCCAAACTGCGCTGCGTGATTACGCTTACCAGTGACCTCGCGATGCAGCAAGCCAAACAGGCGGACCAGGAGATTGCAGCAGGGAAGTATCGCGGCCCGCTGCATGGCATACCGTGGGGTGGCAAAGACCTGCTGGATACCGCGGGCATTCCGACGACCTACGGCGCTGAGCCGTTTCGCAACCGAGTGCCGAAAGACGATGCCGCGGTAGTGAGGAGGCTGCACGCTGCCGGCGCGGTGCTCGTCGCCAAACTGAGCCTGGGCGCGCTGGCGCTCAACGATGTGTGGTTCGGCGGACAAACCATGAATCCCTGGTTGCTGGAAGAGGGCTCGTCCGGTTCCAGTGCAGGGCCGGGAGCCTCGACATCTGCTGGACTGGTTGGCTTCGCAATCGGCAGCGAGACGGGCGGCAGCATCGTGGGGCCGAGCATGCGTTGTGGGATCACTGGATTGCGGCCCACGTATGGCCGTGTGGCGCGCACCGGCGCCATGACGCTTTGTTGGTCGCTGGATAAGCTTGGGCCCATGACACGATACGTGGAAGACGCGCTGCTGGTGCTGCACGCCATCAGCGGGCCTGATGCGGGAGATCTCAGTTCCGTGCCCAGCAAGCTGGATTACGACGCCAATGCGCCTGTAAAAGGCTTGCGCGTGGGTTATTTCCCGGCATGGATGAAAGAGGCTCCGGCTACGGACGTTGACCGAGCGGCGCTGGAAACGGTTAAGAAACTGGGCATGATTCCCGTGGAGGTCTCCATTCCCAACTGGCCGTACGATTCGCTCGATGTGATTTTATTTGCCGAAGCCGCGGCGTCGTTTGAACAATTAACGTTGAGCCGTCAGGTAGATCAGCTCAAGATGCAGGTGCCGGACGCATGGCCCAACGTGTTCCGCCAGTCACGGTTCCTCTCTGCGGTGGATTTTGTGCAGTGCGACCGCCTGCGCCGCAAAGTAGCAAAGGAAATGGCCCGTGTCTTCAGGGAAGTGGACCTGCTGCTGGTACCGTCATTGCGGGACGAGATGCTGACCATCACCAACTTTACTGGCCAGCCTTCTTTGACCTTGCGTGCAGGATTCATTGAAGTGACAGAGGCCCGCAGTGACTGGGCTCCCGATCCAGCCCATCCCATGCCCAAATTTAATCCTCCGCGCCGGGTGCCCCATGGCGTGACGCTGATTGGACGCCTATTTGAAGAAGGCACACTGGGGCGTGCAGGGCTGGCGTTGGAGCGGGCATTCAAGGTGGCGGACGAGAGGCCGAAAGGGTTCTAGAGATTACTAGACCGCAACCATCTGCTTAACTGCTGGCCGGGTAGCGGATACCACTCCCCGCTATAAGTGGAGATGGGTGGGGTGTGAATGTGAACTGAAGGGATGTGGCGGTGAACTGAGGTGACCTGGGGGGAAGGCGGAGGGGCCTTGGTTGAAGAATCAAGCAGAGCGTGGCAAAACAGAACTGACTGGCCTGCGCTCAGTGAGCAGCTGGCTGAGGCGATACAGAGACTACATCACCGGCGGCGCCTCAATTCCCATGAGTGATAAAGCGGCGATGAGTGAGCGGCGCACGACGGCAGCAGTAGCCAGGAGGAAGTGTTTCCTTGCTTCATCGGCTTCGGTGAGGATATGGTGCTTGTGGTAGAAGTTATTGAACATCTGCGCCAGTTGGAACGCATATTTCGCCGCGTGCGCGGGTTCAGTGGTGACGATACACTGGCGCACCATGGCGGAAAGCTGTCCGGCACGGAGCCAGAGCTCCCAGAGATCCTCTTCCTGCAAAAATTGCCAATCGATGTTGCCGGAGAGAATGTCTTCTGGCGCGAGTCCAGCCTTCCTGAAGATATTGCTGGCGCGCACAATGGCGTATTGCGCGTAGGGACCGGTCTCACCCTCAAAGCTCAGGGCTTCTTTGAAATCGAAGGCGATCACTGAAGTCTTGGTGAACTTGAGCATGAAATAGCGCAGTGCGCCGATCGCAATCTGGGTGGCGATCTTGCACCGCTTTTCTTCCGGCATTTCGGGATGGCGGGGGTCGACTTCTTTTTGTGCCGCGGTGATGAGCGCATCGATCAAGTCATCGGCTTTTACGCCAAAGCCTTTTCGGCCTGACACCTCGATGTAAGCGCGCTTTTTGTCTTCTTCTGCCACCTCATAGCCAAGTTCAGCGGCGCAGCGGGGTGTGAGCGCGACCATCTCATAGGAAAAATGGTGATAATTTTCTGCTTGCTCGGTGTAGCCGAGTCCCCGCAGGGCTTCAATCACGTTGTTCTGCGGGTCAGCCTGGCGCGAGTCAATCACGTTGTAAATGGCATGCACGCCGCCAAAGTGCGGATGATTGGGCTCACCTGATTCGGCGGAGATCCAGACCTGGTGATCGTCCGGATAACGGTAGAAGTGACGATAGCCGAAATCTGTGCCCAGCAGGCCGAACTTCCATAGATGGTAGGCAATGTCCTTGCCCACATACGTTACTGTACTGTTGGAGCGAACGATGACCTTAGCGTCTTCGTCAGGTCCCGATTTGACTTCAGGAGCGTCAGAGCCTTCGGCTGCCAATTTTTGTTCAGCGGTTTGCGAAGAAGAAGCCGCCTTGCTGCCGGCCCGCTTCATTACCCAGCAGCCTTTATTTTTTCCTTCAGTCTCGAAGTAAAGGACACCCTTCTGCTTCATCTGCGCAAAGGCTAGTTCCCAGAAGTGGAGGTGAAGAATCTCACTCTCCTGCGGCAGGAAATCGTACTTGATGCCGAGCCGCTGCATGGTCTCAAGGTGGCGATGGATGATGGCATTTGAGATCAAGTTGCCGATGGCTGCCGGCTCATTGCCTCCACGCTCTATGTCATGAAGGGTTTGCAATCGCAACTTGAGGTGCTCTTTGTCTGCTTCATACCACTGCGAGACGCGGGCGTAGAGGTCCCAGCAGTAGTAGTCAAAAGGCCTCTTTCCAGACGGGTTTGCGATCAAAGTTTCAACATCAACTTGAGTTTTCTTCTCGAGATACAGGAAGCCTACTACCACGTCCGCCACCTGCACTCCGGTGTTGTCAATATAGTTCTGCACGTCCACGTGCTTGCCAGCGGCACGAAGCAGGCTGACAAACGTATCACCCAGAACGGAGTTACGCAGGTGGCCGATGTGCGCGGCTTTATTGGGATTGATGCTGGTGTGTTCGACCAGGACTTTTTTTGCTCCAGCAGGAGGCTGCATTGGCTGCGATTCGCGTAAAAGCATCTGCGCAGCTTCAGCGCGGTTGAGGCGGACGTTGATGTATCCGGCTCCGGCAACTTCAAATTTTTCAAAGCCAGGAACCTGACCCAATGCGGCCACGATTTCCTCGGCGATCTTGCGCGGTGGTTTGCGGAGCTTTTTGGCCAGCTCAAAGCTCAGCGGCAGGGCATACTCGCCAAGGCTTACGCTGGGAGGTTGGTCAATCACCAGGCGGGGCAGTTCAAGATCGTATTGTTGCTTGAGAAACTCGGTGATGGTGCGGGTAAGCTGCTGTTCAAGTTCCAGATACAAGGTGCTTTGCCTTAAGGGTGAATTTGCTGGCGGGCTGACCCACGCGTAAGTCGCTGACGGAAAAGGCGATTATAACAAAGCAATTGCTGCAGCCCAGGTTTGACGGGTCTCAAAGCTAAACCCTATGATGAATGATTGGGGTCTCTGATGCGTATAGCCTACCTCGAATGCTTCTCCGGGATCAGCGGCGACATGTTCATGGGCGCTCTGATAGATGCCGGAGTTCCGCCTGAGGTTTTTGTTCGGACGGTCGAGGTCCTGGGCCTGGATGCGCGTCTGGAGATCAAGCGCGTGGATCGGAGCGGCATCAGCGCGACCAAAGTGGATGTGATTGCGGCAGGGGAAAAAGAACTGCCGAGGGAGGAGTTCTGGGCTAAAGAGCAGGCCGAACACCACGACCATGCTCATGCCCATTCCCACTCGCATTCGCATGAAGGCGGGCCAAGCCACTCTCATGAGGGGCGCAGCCATTCCCACGAGCACAGTTATAGTCAATCGCATACGCATGAGCACGAACATGAAAGGGAGCACAGCCACGCCCATCGCGGGCTGAAGGAAATTCGCGAGATTATCAGCAAGGCGGAGATCAGCCAGACAGCGAAGGGCCGGGCAATCAAAATCTTTGAAGCGCTGGGTGCTGCCGAGGCCAAGGTTCACAACAGCGATATCGAGAAAATCCACTTCCACGAAGTGGGCGCGATTGATGCGATTGTGGACATTGTGTGCGCCTCTGTGGGGGTGGAAGCCCTGGGTGTCGACGAGTGGGTTTGTTCGCCGCTCAATGTAGGCGGCGGAACAGTGGTTTGCGCCCACGGAACATTTCCCATCCCCGCTCCGGCCACACTCGAATTGCTGAAGCATGCGCCCGTGTATTCGGGCGAAATCCAGAAGGAACTGGCCACGCCTACCGGAGCAGCCATAGTGAGCGTTCTGGCGAGCCGCTTCTCGCATTTTCCGCAGATGAAGCCGGAAAAGACTGGCTACGGCGCCGGGTCGCGTGATTTCGAGGGCGTTCCCAACGTGGTGCGACTGACCATCGGTGAGGCGGCGCAACTGGACGCACTGCCTGCAAGGATTGAGGAGATTACCGTCCTTGAAGCCAACGTGGATGATATGACGCCACAGATTTTTGGCTACGTGATGGAGCGGGCCCTGGCGCTGGGCGCGCTGGATGCATTCGGCACCGCTGTGCAAATGAAGAAGAACCGTCCGGGAATGCTGTTGACTGTGCTGTGCCAGCAGGAAAAGAAGCTTGCGCTTACGCGGCTGATTTTTGCCGAGACTACGACGCTGGGCGTTCGCATACGGCAGGAATCGCGGGCCGTGCTGGCGCGCAGGCACGTGAACGTGCGCACGCAATGGGGCGAAGTCCGAATGAAACTGGCCAACCTGAACGGCTGCGTGAGCAACTATGCTCCAGAATACGAGGACTGCCGGCGCATTGCCGAAGCACGGCAGGTCCCGTTGAAAACGGTGATGCAGGAAGCAATTAAGATTTACCTGGAAGAAGAGACGAATGGATAAGGGCAAAAAGTTCTACATCACAACGCCCATTTATTACGTGAACGCGCGTCCGCATATTGGGCACGCTTACACCACGATTGTTTGCGATGCCATCGCGCGCCGCAAACGGCTGCTGGGCTATGACACGTTTTTCCTCACCGGCACAGATGAGCATGGGCAAAAAATTGAACGCTCAGCCAGCGCGGCGGAAACTACGGCGCAGAAATTTGCTGATGCAGTGGCGGCGGAGTTCCGAACGCTCTTTGACAAGATGGGCATCACCTACAACGAATTTATCCGCACCACCGAGCCCCGGCACAAGCAGGGAGCGCAGGAGCTGTGGAAGCGTTTGCAGGAGAAAGGCTTTATCTACAAAGGGACGTACACGGGCCAGTACTGCGTGCACGATGAAGCCTACATTGATGGCGCAAAGCCCGGCGACCCTTGCCCCGATTGCGGCAGAATCACAGAGACGGTCAGCGAAGAGAATTATTATTTCAAGCTATCCGCTTTCGCGGACAAGCTGCTCAAGCACTACCAGCAGAACCTTGATTTCATTCGCCCTGAGACGCGGCGTAATGAAGTGATTGCGTTTGTGAAAGGCGGTCTGCGCGACCTTTCCGTTAGCCGCAGCACTTTCAAGTGGGGCATTCCTGTCCCGGGCGATCCCCAACACGTGATGTATGTTTGGCTGGACGCGCTGAGCAATTACTGTACGGCCGTTGGGCTGGGATCAAAAGAAAAAGACGAGCAGGAAAAATTTGAGCGCTACTGGCCTGCGGACGTGCACATGATTGGCAAGGAGATCATCCGCTTTCACGCCGTCTACTGGCCGGCATTCCTGATGGCTGCCGAGCTGCCGCTGCCAAAAGCGGTGATCGCGCACGGTTGGCTCTTGTTTGAAGAAAGCAAGATGTCGAAGTCACGCGGCAACATTGTGCGCGCGGAGAGCGTGATTGACGTGATGGGGAATGACGCGTTGCGTTATTTCCTGCTGCGGGAAATCGCCTTCGGACAGGATGGTTCATTCAGCTTTGACGCGGTGGTGCAACGCTACAACTCTGACCTGGCGAATGATCTGGGCAATTTGTCGAGCCGTACGCTGACCATGATCAACCGCTATTTTGGCGGCTCAGTGCCGTATCCGTCGCCACGAGTGGCAAAAAAAGATGAGGACGGCGTAATCCGTGAACAGGCAGAACGCACCATCGCAGAGTTCAGCCAGTTGTTCGACGAATATCAGTTCAATCGAGCGCTGGAAACGGCCTGGACTCTGGTGGCTTCCGTCAACAAGTATTTAGTCGAGCAGGAGCCGTGGATTGTCGCTGAGAAGGAAGGCGAAGAGAACAAAGCCCGGCTTGCCACCATTCTCTACACCGCGGCTGAGGCTCTTACGCATTGTGACTGCGCTGGCTTATCCGGTTCTTCCGGAGTCAGCAGGAAAAATCTGGCAACAGCTTGGCCTGGGTGACATTACGAAATTTAATTTGTCCGATCTGAAGTGGGGACAACTTCCGCTTGGCGGGAAGCTGGGCAAAGTGGAACCCGTCTTTCCGCGTGCTGATAAATCAACCATCGAAAGGATGCAACAGATGGAACAGGAGCGCGGCCGTTCTTCCGCAACCCAGCCTGCAGCTGCCGCTCAAACATCATCCTCCGCTACGCCGACTCCGGTGCCTGCTGGCGAAGGCGCACGTCCCGGACAGCCGGCAACCCAGGCTGCGCATGGACCAACAGAAGCTGCACCTGCGCCCAAAGCGGCTGCCGCAGTGGCCGATGGTAAGATCGGCATCGACGATTTCTTAAAAGTCGAAATGCGAGTGGGGCAGGTGAAGCACGCGGAGAAAGTAAAGGGCGCTGACAAACTTTTGCGCCTGGAAGTGGATATCGGCAGTGAGGTGCGCCAAGTGGTGGCCGGGATTGCGCTGGCCTACGAACCGGAAAAACTGATTGGCCGCAAAGTTGTGATCGTGGCGAATCTTGCGCCGCGGAAGCTGCGCGGATTGGAGTCGAACGGCATGATTGTGGCTGCATCTGTTGGAGAGGACGGCAAGCCGGTGCTCGCAAGCTTTCTGGAGGATGTACCGGTGGGGGCGAAGCTCAAATAGCCGCGCAAAAACTTACTGCTGATAACACTGATGAAACGGATTTACGCTGATTTCTTTTGAAGAAGATCATGCGCTCGCACTGACTGGCTCGCTCAACGTGTATATCGACTCCCACGCCCATATTGAAGGCCATAAATTCGACTCGGATCGTACCGAGATGCTCGACCGTGCTCAGGCCGCTGGGCTGGAGCGAATTCTCGCCATCGGCAGCGGTACAGGCCCAGGCACGTATGATTGCGCGCTGAAGTTTGCGGAGAAATACGACTGGATTTTCGCCAGCACAGGCCTTCACCCGCATGAGGCCAGCGTGGCGACGCAAGCGGACTACGATGAAATGGCAACGCTCGCGCAACATCCCAAACTGATTGCATGGGGCGAGATTGGTCTCGATTATTTTTACGATCACTCGCCGCGAGAAATTCAGAAAGAAGTGTTTCGTCGCCAGATGGACCTGGCGCGAGAGGCAAAACTGCCTATTATCATCCATTGCCGCCCCAGTAACAACAGTGAGAACGCCTGGGATGATTGCCTGCAAATGCTGCGAGAGCACTGGGCGCCTTCAGGCCTTCCCGGCATTTTGCATTGCTTCACCGGCGAGTGGAAACATGCCCAGGCTGCGCTGGATTTCGGCTTCTACATTTCGTTTGCTGGGAATGTCAGTTTTCCCAAGGCTGAAAACATTCGCCAGGCCGCAAAGCAGGTGCCGCTCGACCGCATGTTGATTGAGACTGACTCACCTTATCTTGCACCTGTGCCGCATCGCGGGAAGCGCAATGAACCGGCATTTGTTGTGAATACCGCGGAAGCCATTGCGCAGATACGCGGTCTCAGCGGGGCTGAGATCGGATTGCAGACAGCAAAGAACTTCTACAGCCTGTTTCCGGCTACCCAATAGCTTTTCGACAGGCAATGGTTACTTCACACCTAGTTGCCACGCAAGGAATGACAATTCGAGCGCCTCATCCTGCAACGCTTTCTTTAGCGGCTTGCCGCCGGAGTGTCCGGATTTTGTGTCGTACAGCAGCAGAATCGGCAGACCTGAAGTGGTCGCCGCCTGGAGCCGCGCCGTCATCTTGCGCGCTTGCTCCGGTGGTACACGAGTATCTTCATCACCGCTCATGATCAGCATGGCCGGATACTTTGTTCCGGGCTTCACATGCTGGTACGGAGAATATGCATAAAGAAACTTGAACTGCTCAGGATCAGCAGCGTTTCCGTATTCAAGGAGCGCGGGTGGGTTGTTGTTCTTGGTGAACTTGTAATAGCGCACCATGTCCAGGTCAGGATGCCAGCAGTCCACCGCGCGAAACAGTTCCGGACGTTGCGTGGTCACCGTGCCCACCAGTAATCCGCCGTTGCTTCCACCGCGGATGGCCAGCTTTTCTCGCAATGTGTACTTTTTCTTGATCAACCATTCCGCCGCGGCGATAAAATCGTCAAACACGTTCTGCTTCTTGTTGAGCATGCCTGCGCGGTGCCACGCCTCACCGAATTCGCCTCCGCCACGGAGATTTGCCACTGCATAAAGGCCGCCTTGTTCTATCCACCATGCGATGAACGGATCAAAGCCGGGCGTGAGACTCACGTCAAAGCCGCCGTAACCATACAGAATTGTCGGAGTGTGCCCATTTAGTTGCAGGCCTTTGCGATGGATGAGGAACATTGGTACCTGAGTTCCATCCTTCGACTTGTACCAGACCTGCTCAGTTGTGTATCGGTCAGAGTCGAATGGCACCGGATTGCGGAACCACAGTATGCGCTTTCCTGAAGAGGCGAAATATCTGTAGATGGAATATGGAACGGTATACGAATTAAACGCGAGGCCGCCTTCTTCATGGCCGAACCGTCCGTAAATCTGGGCGGAGCCCGCGGACGGCAAATCCACTTTCCCCAAAGCCTTCCCGTCCAGGGAGAAGATGGAGATTTGAGTGGTGACATTGTGAAGATAGTTCACAAAGAGCCGGTCACCAACCAGAGAAAATTCCTGGATGGCATCCTTCTGCTCGGGAACAATCTCCTGCCAGTGCTCGCGCTCAGGATGATGCAAATCAATCTTCAGAATTCGATGACGAGGAGCTTGCCAGTCAGTATCGATAATGAGGACGTCCCCTGCAAATTCCACATTGAAATGTGAGGTCAGGCCGGTAATCAGCGGGCGGAAATCGCTATTTGCCTGTGCGAGATCTTTGATAAAAATCTCATCATTGGCCCAGCCCTTGCTGACAACAGCCAGAAGGTATTGTCCATTGCGCGACGCGACCGGATCGACCCACGTGTCCGGGCCATAGCCTTTGCCAAACAATTCAGTATCAGAGGCGGAATTCGTCCCGAGTTTGTGATAGTAGATACGCTTGCCTATTTCGCGATCGCTTTTGGCATAGAAAAAGCCTGAAGCATCTTTCTTCCACGTTATACCCAGGTAAAACCCACGCGGCAGCACATCGGGAAGATCGTGATGTGTCTGGAGGTCAAGGACATGCAACTCCGTTTCGTCCTCTCCACCGCGGCGTATGCTGTAGAGCATGAGCCGCGCATCCTGGCTCGCTATGTAAGTGCCTATGGAGGTGGTGTGGTCCGGGCTGAGGGGAAGCGGGTCCAGCAGGAGTTCGTCTTGTCCATCAATTCCTTTACGGCGATATACCCTCGATAAATCCTGGCCCGCCCCACGACGAGTAAAAAAGTAGTAGCCGTTCTCAATATATGGTGCGCCCAGGGAGTCGTGGTTGGCCATGGCCCACAGCCGATGGAAAGCGCGCTCGCGAATTGGCAATCCGTCCAGCATCGAGTGCGTGTACGCATCCTCCTCTTGCAACCACTTGCGTGTTTCGGGACTCTTCTGGTCTTCGAGCCAGCGGTACGGGTCAACGATCTCCACGCCATGAATCGTCTCTTTAACATTGTCCTGGCGCGCGCCCGGCGGTGCAGGTGCTTTTGTCTGGGCTAAACCTAGTGACGCGATGAGGATCAGGAAAGTGGCTAGCTGAAAAGAGTTTTGGTTCTGCATAGATCGGGGCATTTTCAAAGCTTTCATTTGGAACATGGCATGAGCAACTCAATTGCTGGACGGCTCGGTTGGAACCGGAACCTTCTTTTCGCCTTTCAGTTCGGCCGAGGTCTGCAGGATGTTGCGAGTGGAGAATGCCTTGAAGAATCCCCAGCTGCCGTACTTTTCCTGGAGTTGCGGTAGGACGGCATCAACCAGGGCCTGTCCGGTTTTTCCTTCGGCCTGGGCCTTGGCTACAGCGTCACGCAAGAAGGCTAGGTAATCATGGAAATCATGAACATCCTGCGGGGTCGCGATATCGCCGTGACCAGAGACGAAGGTTGCGGAGGGGTGTTCCGAGAGCAGAGTCTCCAGAGACTTGATCCATGCGTCAGTAGTGGCATCAATCAGGTTTGGAAGATGTTTTTGCCAGACCAGGTCGCCGCCAAAAACCACGTTCGCATCAGGTATGGTAACAACAGAATCGCCACCGGTGTGCCCCAGCATGTAACGCACCTGAACTACTCGCGGACCAAGAAAAATGTCCACCGCTTTTGTGTAGACAAGGTCAGGAGGAACCAGAGCTTCCACCCGCGCTTTGGCCTCCGGCTTGGGATTCGGGCCGAAGAACTTCAGGTTCTCTGTATTCAACCAGCCACGCAGGTTGCGTTGCGCAACTATGGTCGCGCCCTCTTGAGCAAAAACCGCGTTTCCGCCCGTGTGGTCAAGGTGATAGTGCGTGTTAACCACAAAACGGATGGGAAGTTTCGTCACCTTCCGGATCTCCGCGAGCAGCTCTTTCGCTGGGCCCACATCCTCGAATGTATCCACTACGAGCACACCATTGCTGCCAATGATAAAGCCCGCGTTGCTGCCGGCTTTGCTGCCATCTCCACTCACGGCGGCATAAACGCCGTCAGCGAGCTTTTTTACCGTGAAATCAGGATTGTCAGCAGCCACCGCGATAGAAGAGAAAACTGCCAGCGAGCAGATGATTGCAGTGAGTCTGAATTTCATGCGGGAGATGGTAACACGAACAGAGAACCGCCCTGCTTTAGGAAAGGTTGGATTCCAGCGACGGAACAAACGCCAACTCAGCGCGGAAGCGAAGCTTGGCCATTTGTTTCCTGCCATCACAATTGATATCTTGATGGCACAGAAGCTCGGAGCGCTCCCAGACCACAGCAGATGACGTGCGGTTGGATTTATGCCTGGGCAGGGAACGATGAAATCCGTTCAGAGCAGTCTTGCGTACTTCTAAGGAAGCTTGCAATGCGCGTTTCAGGCACGCAAGTGTCGAATCAAAAGGACGAAGCGGCCCTGATCGCGCGGATTCGGGCAGGCGACGAGAATGCCATGGCCCACCTGTATGACCGCTACTCCGGCATAGTTTATGGCGTGGCGCTGCGTGTGCTTGGCAACACAAGCGCGGCAGAAGACGTACTTCAGGAAGTGTTTCTCCAGCTCTGGCGTAATCCCCAGGCCTTTGATGCTGATCGAGGGAAACTCGCTCCCTGGCTCGCCGTTATCGCTCGCAATCGGGCAATTGATCTGCTGCGCAAACGTCCCCTGGAAGATGATATTGATGAGCTCCCAATTTCCACCGGGGTGAATCTGGAAGACGAGGCTTCGCAGCGTTTGGCCATCAGCAAAGTCCGTGGTGTGCTGGGACAGCTTCCGGTGGACCAGCGCAGACTGTTGGAAATGGCATTTTTTGAAGGTTTGACACATACAGAGATCGCCAGTAAAACCGGTGAGCCTCTGGGGACTGTAAAGACCAGAATCCGCTGCGGCCTTCTGGCGCTGAGAAAAGCATTTTCATGAAGGACCACGCACAATACGCTGATTCTCTGGCGCTCTACGCCATGGAGAGCCTTGAAGACGAGCTTGAAATGGCCGAACTGCGCGCCCATCTCGGCTCCTGCGGCGAGTGTCGCAAGGAATTGGAAGCTTTGCGTGCCGATATGGCGTTGTTGGCGCTCTCCACTGCCGGCCCGCAGCCACCACAACGCTCGCGTGAACGGCTCTTGCTGGCTATCTCTGCGGAACCCCGGATCCGGCATAAGCATAAGAGCCGGTTTGTGCTCGGTCGTTTGCAGTCCCGCTGGCTTACGCTGGCGCCGACTTTGGTGGCCGTATTAGTACTGCTTGCCAGTGTGGCTCTTGTGCGTGAAAACCTGCATTTGCGCAATACACGCGATAACCTGGCTCGGGACCTTCAGGAGCAGCGGCAGAAAGCCGCTCTGGCTATGGAAGTCATGCAGATGATGAATGATTCCAGCCTGCCGCGCATGACCCTGGTATCAGCCAAGACGGCTCCTCAGCCACAGATAAAGATGATTTACCAGCCTCAGAAGGGCCACGTTCTGCTCATGGCCAATAATCTTCCCGGCCTGCCGGAAGATAAAGTGTATGAGCTCTGGTTGCTCCCCTCTAGCGGCGCCGCACCTATGCCTGCGGGGACATTCTCCGCTGACCAGAAAGGCAGCGCCTTGATGTTGCACGCAATGCAGGATGGCGGAATTCAGGCCAAGGCGTTCGCCGTGACCATTGAACCGCGCGGCGGCAGTCCCACACCCACCATGCCCATTCAGTTCGCACCGGCGGGGTAGGAATGAATCGCAGTCCACACTTAAGAAACTAGTTGCTTATCACTGTGGCTTACCTCTCTCACCGAGCACCGTCCAAGTGAACAAGCCGGTGCCCTGATAAGGAGAGCCCATGCTGGCGCGATACGCTTCTGTCCTCCGCATTTCCTTGATCCTGATGATTTCGTCTCTGACTCTCTGCAATGCCTGTTTAGCACAGAATTCCACCGCCCAGATCAAGGCTGAGATTGCCCATCTTCAGCAGTCATTGAAAGACAAGCCCATCAACAGTCCTGCTTTTCCGGAAATCTCTGGCACGGTGCAGAGTTCGCTTAGTAGCGCAGATAACGCGCTTGCTGCCGGGTTGCCCTACGCTGCGCTGGAGAAACTCGGCCAGGCAAACGACCTGCTGCAGGGTGTTCGCGTAGCCATTGCCAAAGCAGATACGGTAAAGGCCGGTTTACCCGCATTTGAAGCGGAATGGAGCAAGGTTAACCTTGAACTCACATCCGCCGACACCAAAGCGCGAGAAGGAAGCTGGAACAAATCACCACTGGGGTTTCGCGCGATCTCTGAGACGGCTCAGGCCCGAGTCATACCATTGCTGGAAGGCGGCCGTGGCTTTGCCGTTTCCACACAACCACAAGAAGGTTTGTTTTACGTGGGAGAGGCCAAGGGTGAAAGTTCATTCGCGGCTTTTGTCGCCTCTTTGAACGAGCAACGAAAGGTCACGCCTGGGGCTCTACGTTCTGTTCTCCCCGAGCTGCAGCGTTTGCAGGAGAAGACTAACGTGGCGTTTCAGCCTCCTCGTTCGATTGATCAGCATCCCAGATTCATTGCGCTGAACAGCACGCTGAAACTTGCCGGCGAACTCGATGCGGCCAGGTCCTACGCCGGCGCTCTCTATCAATTCCTGGAAGCAACGCGCCACTACGGCATGCTGGAGGCGGCTGTTCCTGATGCGAAAGGGAAAGAGAGCCTGAGACGTTCAATAGCCACAAAGCTCAGCGAAGTCCGCAACTCGGAGCAAGATGACTCAATCGTCCAGATCTTCCTTGAGCGGGCACAAACGTACCTTTCGCGCCCGGATGGCTCTGCTCCCGCTGACGATGAATGGCGTAGCGCTCAGGTTATCGTGGATCAGGTGCTTCCCGCGTACTATCAGGCCCTTAAACCTGCGGCGCCTTTGCAGCAGGTCTCAGGAAAGACCGTGACTCTCACGCTGGTTCGGTGGCCGTACACTTGAAACATTTCTGATCCGGCAAGTTTGCTGGTACAGGAAGTTGCAGCCAAATATCCAGGACGTGTCACCTTTGTCAGCGAGAACTTCGGCGCCTCAAAACTGGCGGACCGCTTTGGGGTAAAAGGCTATCCTGCGGTGTTTGTGGACGATGTGCTTGTCGCCGCGCCCAGGGAATTCGGCTATTTCGGCGAAGTGGAAGGCAGCGGGCGCTACGCTCCCTGGCGCAACGCAGAGAATCAGGCGAAGTTCAAGGCCGACCTTGTTCGCATGATTGATCTCATTCTCGCCGGAAGGAAAGACATTGTCACGCGTGAGCACGCAAATGCGAACGCTCCCGCCGAGCTCCAGTCGCTGCCAAAATTCTCGCTCACTGATTTAAAGGGCAATCCTCTCAGTGCAGATGCGCTCGCCGGCCGAGTGGTGATGGTGGAATTCTGGGCAACATGGTGCCCGCCCTGCCGCTCTACCCTTGAGTGGCTCGGCGATCTCAAGAAAAAATACGGCGACAACATCGATGTGGTGGCGCTCGCCGTGGAATCACCTGAAAAAAAGATTCGCGAGACAGTGGCCACGCTCAGCCCTGATTTGCGCTGGGCAATCACAGACGCAAAGACTGCTCAGGCGTTTGGCGATATCACCTCTGTGCCTACCATGTTCCTGTTTGACCGTACGGGGAAATTGGCACGCGTTTTGTATGGCGCTCCGCCGGACCTGCATCAGCAGGCGGAGCAGACCTTGGATTCGCTGATGACTGCGAGCGGCAAGGGCTTATTCTGAGCGGGCGAACTGCAAGGTTCGCATAAGCTTATGCGCAAAACTCGCGTGAAAGTATCGCCTAAAGGCACTCATTCCTGTGCTACTCAACACCTTACCTCACATTTGTGTTGACATGGCAGTCCCCGACACTGCATATTTATACATTGTACTGAATAATTATTCGTCATGGCTAAACTCGCGCGACAGCAAACGATTCTGGAACTCGCTCATGAGGCTCCTCTGCCCAACCAGCAGGAGCTGTGCAAAGTTCTTGCTCGGCGCGGCTTCCAGGTCACCCAGGCGACGCTGTCACGGGACATCAATGAACTCCGGCTGGTGAAAACGGCTGAAGGCTACATTTTGCCCAATGGCGATGCGCCAGTTGAGGCCATGCCTGCGGTTTCGCGCGTGCTGCGGGAGTTCGTGCGTGAAATCCGGCGGGCGCAGAACCTGCTGGTCATCAAGACCATTCCCGGCAGCGCGCAGCCCGTGGCCGTGGCGATTGACGCCGAACATTGGGACGAAGTCGTCGGTACAGTGGCAGGCGACGACACGATTCTCATTATTTCCGGAAACAACAAGAAAGCCAGGCAGCTCCAGACTCGATTGGAAGGAATGCGAGCCTGATGCCCGGGAACGTCCAACCCGCAGTGGTCGGGGCCACCGGCTACGCCGGCTTCGAACTGGTGCGTTTGCTCTATCGCCACCCCCAGGTCAAGAAGCCCGTGCTGTTCACGCGCGATGGCGAAGCATCCGGTCCAGCCCAACTGGACGAACTGTACCCCCACATCGCGGGCAATGGCGGTTTTCCGCTGGAGAAATTTTCCTGGGAAAAACTGCGCAATAAAGGAGTGAATGTCCTCTTCCTGGCCACGCCGCATGAGGTTTCCCGGGAGTGGGTGCCTGAAGTTATGCGGCAGGGTGTGCAGATAATCGATCTGAGCGGCGCGTGGAGACTGGCAAATGCGTCTTCTCGCGCTGTATACCAGTTTCATGATGAAAGCCCTGAAGTTGCGGAACAGCTCACGGCCAGCGCGGTTTATGGTATTCCGGAACTGCATCGCGAACGGCTCAAGGAAGCTTCGCTTGTGGCTAATGCGGGCTGCTATGCCACCTCCATCATTCTTGCCCTCGCGCCGCTGCTTCAGGCTGGTTTGCTTGACCTGGAGCACGGCATCGTGTGCGATTCCAAATCCGGCGTTTCCGGTGCGGGCAAGCAGCCCACGCAGAAGACGCACTTTGTTGAAGTCGCTGAGAACGTGTCTGCATATTCAGTTTTTAATCATCGCCACACCGGTGAAATTCTTGAGCAGCTTGGTCTCACGGACGATCAGTTGATCTTTACGCCGCACTTGTTGCCGATTCCACGGGGAATTCTCTCCACCATCTACGTGCGCCTGAAAACTGCTGCAGAGCTAAAGGAAATTGAAACCTGCATGCGTAATTTTTATTCGGGATCGCCGTGGGTACGAGTTTTTTCTCACGGCAAGCTGCCGCAGATTCAGTATTCCCTGCATACCAACTACTGCGACATCGGATTCACGCTGGCAGCGGACCGGAAGCGCATGGTGATGGTTTCCTGCCTGGACAATCTGCTGAAAGGCGCGGCCGGGCAGGCAGTACAGAACATGAATGTGATGTTCGGATGGAATGAGGAGGAGGGGCTGAGATGAGAATCGTGGTGAAACTTGGTGGCGCCACGCTGGAAGACTCGGCTCTTCTGCAACGCGCTGCGCTGGCGGTCAAGCAACTGGCCGGCGAGCATCAGGTAGCCGTGGTTCACGGCGGCGGGGCGGCGCTTACACGCGTGTTGAGCCAGATGGGCAAAACCAGTGAATTCATTGACGGCCTGCGCGTAACTGACGCGGAGACGCGCGACTTCGCCGTAATGGTTCTGGCCGGACATATGAATAAAAAGCTGGTCGCTGCACTTTCAACCGTCGGGCAACCAGCGATTGGGATGTGCGGCGGTGATGGAATGGCTTTTCGCGCGCGTAAGAAGGCCCCCAATGGATACGATCTTGGTTATGTGGGCGAAATTTCCGCTGCTGATCCTCGCTGGATCGAAACCATCTGGCAGGCTGGATGCGTGCCATTAATCTCCAGCGTTGCTCTCGGAAGTGATGGCCAGTACTACAACGTGAATGCCGATCAGATGGCTTCAGCGTGTGCCGTTGCATGTCATGCCAATGCGCTGATCTTCCTGACGAATGTTTCAGGTGTGAAAGATGCTGATGGCCTGGTGATTCGCTGGCTTGATCTGGGTACAGCCGCTGAACTGACCCAGAAATCTGTAATTCAGGGTGGAATGCTACCCAAACTCGACGCTTGCAGAAATGCGCTGCTTCACGGAGTGAACCGCGTGCGCATTCTCCCCGCCGCGGAAGTGGAAACGCTGCCCGAGTTCTACTTCACAAAAATTGAATCGGGGACGGAGGTGTTGGTCGCGTGAACCTGGAACAGGTAAAGAAACTCGAATCCAAGCTGCTGCTGGCCACCTACGATCGCTATCCCGTCCTGCTGCACAAGGGGCGCGGAGTGCACCTGTATGACGAAAAAGGCCGCAAGTATCTCGACTTCCTGAGTGGAATCGGCGTGAACGCTCTTGGCTATGCGCATCCGGCGATTACCAGGACGATTGTGCGGCAAGCGAAGTTGATGGTCCACACCAGCAACCTGTTCTACCACGAATACCAGGGTAAGCTGGCCGCAGCCCTGACCAAAATCTCCGGGATGGACCGGGCATTCTTTACCAACAGCGGAACAGAGGCGTGGGAGGGAGCGCTGAAAGTGGCGCGGGCGTATGCCAAATCGCACGCGCCCCAGGGAACAGAGCCCAAATGGCGCATCCTCGCTCTGGAGCATGCTTTCCATGGCCGGACGTTTGGTTCATTGGCCACCACACACAAGGAAAAATATCGCGCGCCATTCGCACCGGTGGTGCCGGGTGTGGAATTTGTGAAATTCAATGATGTGGCTGACCTGGAGCAGAAGTTTGATTCCACGGTTTGCGCCATCGGCTTTGAATTTGTTCAGGGAGAAGGCGGGGTACGGCCGGTAAGCAAGGCATTTGCGCAGAAAGCGGCAGAACTCGCGCGCAAGCACGATGCTTTGCTGATCGCTGATGAAATCCAGAGTGGATTGGGTCGCACAGGGGAGTGGTTTGCTTATCAACATTACGACATCCAGCCGGATCTGGTGACGGTGGCCAAGCCCCTGGCTGGAGGCTTGCCATTGGGGGCGCTGCTGGCCAGCGAGAAAGCCTGCGGATGCATTCATCCGGGCATGCACGGCACAACTTTCGGGGGAGGACCGCTGGCATGCAGTGTTGCATTGCAGTTAATTCAGACAATTGAAAAGCAGAAATTGCTCAAGCACATCCGTGAATTGGGCGATTACATGTTTGACGGTTTGGAAAAGCTGCAGAAGAAGCATGATGCCATCACGGAGATTCGCGCTTTGGGACTGATGATTGGAGTGGAGCTTGAGTCAGCCGATCTGGCCAAGGCAGTCTTTCAACAGATGCTGGACCAGCGCGTGATCCTGAACCGCACCGATGAAACCGTGATGCGCTTTTTGCCGCCTTTCATCATCAAGAAGCAGCACGTGGATGAAGTCTTGAAAGCACTTGATCAGGCCCTGAGCAAAAACGCAGTGCAACTCGCCGGCGCTGCGCAACGGAGGACCAAATAATGATGCCTGCCAGATTGTATGACCTGAGCGCGATGACCGCTCCCCTGCAGCAGCCAGTCGCATGCCGTGACCTGGTTTCCTGCCAGGATTTCTCGGCGGAAGAGACCCGTGCGCTGTTTGCATTGACCAACATCATCAAGCACCGGCCGGCAGATTTTCGCGGTGCCCTGGCCGGTAAACAGCTGGTCCTGTTCTTTGAAAAAGCCTCTTTGCGCACACGGCTGACCTTTGAAGCTGGAATGGCGAGCCTTGGCGGCACATCATTGTTCATGGACCAGACTCGCTCACGGCTGGGTGAACGAGAGCCTGTGTGTGATATTGCGCGCAACGTGGAACGATGGGTGGACGGCGTGGTCCTGCGCACCCACGAGCACTCCACCATCACGGAGATGGCGCAGAATACGCGCATTCCGGTGATTAATGCACTCAGTGATGTGGAGCATCCCTGCCAGGCTTACGCTGACTTCTTCACTCTGCAGGAGAAATTCGGTGATCTTCGCCAGGCGCATCTGGCTTATGTGGGTGACGGCAACAATGTTGCCCATTCGCTGATGCTGGCCGCTGCGAGCCTGGGCACCAGCATTTCCATTGCAACGCCCAAAGGCTACGAGCCCGACGCGATGATCACCGCGGCAGCAAAAACGATTGGGCGCACAACCGGAGCCATCATTGACATCACCAATAACCCGGCCGCCGCAGTGACCGGCGCCAATGCCATCTACACCGACGTGTGGGCGAGCATGGGCCAGGAAGACGAAGCTGCTGAGCGCAAGCAAATATTCGCGCCCTATCAGGTGAACCAGGAGTTGTTTGCTCTGGCCGCGCCGCATGCCCTGTTTATGCACTGCCTGCCGGCACACCGCGGCGAGGAGGTCGCGGCAGACGTGATTGATTCTCCGCGTTCCATCGTTTTCGACCAGGCGGAGAACCGCATGCACGTACAGAAAGCCATTTTGCTGATGCTGCTTGGCAGCGGCATGGGACGGGTTTCAACAAGGAGCAATCATGCGTGAGAAAGTAGTTCTGGCATATTCCGGAGGACTTGATACCTCCATCATCATTCCGTGGCTCAAAGAGAATTACCAGTGTGACGTGATCGCCATGATCGCCGATGTAGGCCAGGGCGATGACATTGATGCCGTCGTAGAAAAAGCCCACAAAACGGGCGCGGCCAAAGTGGTTGTGGAGGATTTGCGCGACGAATTTCTGAGCGACTATGTCTTTCCTGCATTGCGCGCGGGGGCAGTGTATGAAGATAAATACCTCCTCGGCACCTCGCTGGCGCGTCCCGTGATCGCCAAGCACCAGGTGGAAGTGGCATTGCGCGAGAATGCCACTGCTCTCGCCCATGGCTGCACCGGCAAAGGCAACGATCAGGTTCGTTTTGAGCATGCATTCCAGGCGCTTGCGCCGGAACTGAAAGTGATTGCGCCGTGGCGTGAGTGGAATCTCAAATCGCGTGAAGACTGCCTTGATTACGCGGAGCAGCGCGGCATCTCCGTTACCGCGAGCCGGGAAAAAATTCACAGCCGTGATCGCAATATCTGGCACCTGAGCCACGAGGGCGGCGAACTGGAAGATCCGGCCAACGCTCCGTTTGAGAGCACGTGGCAACTCACAAAGTCTCCGCAGGAAGCTCCGGATCGCGAAGAGACGGTGACTATTGGTTTTGTCGCGGGAAACCCAGTTTCTGTGAACGGGCAAAAACTGGATTCTGTCTCACTGGTCGAGTTGCTCAACGAGATCGGCGGGCGCAACGCCATTGGCCGTGTGGATTTAGTGGAGAACCGCTTTGTCGGCATCAAGTCCCGCGGCTGCTACGAGACGCCGGGTGGGACGCTGCTGCTCACGGCCCATCGTGAACTGGAGGCGCTCTGCCTGGAACGCGACCTCATGCATTTCAAGCAGCAGGTGGCGCTCAAGTATGCGGAAATCGTCTATTACGGCTTGTGGTTTACGCCCCTGCGTGAAGCGCTGGACGCATTTGTGACCGAGACTCAGAAGGATGTAACCGGAAGTGTGACGCTGAAGCTCTACAAGGGCAACATTGCTCTGGGCGGCCGCGAATCAGAGTTCTCGCTCTACCGCACAGATCTCTCATCGTTCACCATGAGCGAAACCTACAACCAGAAAGATGCGGAAGGCTTTATTCGGATACTTGGGCTCCCGGCGCGGTCACGTGCTCGTCTGAAACAGCAGCATGAGGTAACCAAGTGAAGATGTGGTCCGGCAGGTTCCGGCAGCCGCTTGATCCAAAGTTCGAGCAGTGGCAACGGTCGTTTCCTTTCGACCAGAAGCTGTTGCTGTACGAACTGGCGGCGAGTCGTGCTCATGCCGAGGCTCTGCGTGCCGCTGACGTGATCACCGCTGACGAATTCAACCAGATTCTTGCGGGCCTTCAGGAGATTGGACAGAGGTTTAGCAACGGGTCTCCTGGATCTCTCGACGATCCGGAAGTGGAGGACGTCCATCATTTTGTCGAGAAAAACCTGGTGGAACTGATCGGTGAGACGGGGAAAAAACTGCACAGCGGACGAAGCCGCAATGAGCAGATCGCAACAGACCTGCGGCTATTCGTACGTGAATCTATTGATCAGCTGCTGCTTTCAATCGATCAGCTACTCTCGGCGCTCCTGCAACGTGCGGAGCAAAGCCAGACGGCGATCATGCCCGCCTATACCCACCTGCAGCGCGCCGAGCCTGTTCTGGTGGCGCACTGGCTGCTGGCTTTCTTTGAAATGTTTCGGCGAGATGCGGAACGCCTGCGCGACTGCCGCAGGCGGCTGAACCAATGTCCGCTGGGTTCCGGAGCAATTGCCGGTGCGCCGCTGACTTTGGATCGTTCCATAGCCAGCCGCGAACTCGGTTTTCATCAGCTCACTGCCAACAGCATGGATGCGACGAGTGATCGGGATTTCGTGATCGAATTCGTAAACGTGCTTACTCTGCTGGGTGTACATTTGAGCCGTTGGGCCGAAGAGCTTATCCTCTTTGCCACCCAGGAGTATGGCTTCGTCAAATTACCTGAAGCATACTCGACCGGCAGCAGCGCCATGCCGCAGAAGCAAAACCCGGACTCGTTGGAACTGATCCGGGGAAAATCAGCACGGCTCATCGGCTGCCAGGTGGCGCTCATCACTGCCATGAAAGGCCTGCCGCTTGCCTACAACAAGGACATGCAGGAGACGCAAGAGCCACTGTTGGATGCCGCTGCCACCGCCAGCGCCTGCGTTGAAATTGCGAACGGCTTCATGCGGCTGGTGGAATTCAACTATCAGCGTATGCAGCAGGCGTGCGAATCGGGGTTCATGAACGCTCTTGCGGCTGCTGCCTATCTGGTGCAGCGCGGGGTGCCGTTCCGGCAAGCGCATGAAATCATTGCCCATGCAGTGCAAGTTTGTGTGGAGAAGGGATGTCAACTGGAGCAGCTTGCGCTCGAAGAACTGCGCAGGTTTAGTCCCGCGTTCGGCGATGATATTTACCAGCATTTAAAACTCGAGGCCGTTCTGGAATGTCACGATGTGGAGGGCGGGACGGCGACAAAGCGTGTCCGGAATGCGCTCAGCAAAGCGCGAGAGGAGCTTTCTGCATTGGAGGAAACCCATGTTACGCACGCGTAGTGCAATCCTGCCGGATGTAGAGGCGCTCCACGCGATCATTCAGCCCTATGCGGGAAAGAACGTTCTCCTGCCCCGCAGCTTGCCTGAGTTGTGTGAAAACGTGCGCGATTTTGTTGTGGCCGAACACAACGGACAAATCATTGGCTGTGGCGCTCTTCACCTTTACGGCATGCACCTGGCCGAGATCCGCTCGATTGCGGTGACACCGGTTGCGAAGGGCCTGGGCGCGGGCCGGAAGCTTGTTGAGGCGTTGATCCAAGAGGCGGAGCGGCACCACGTTACCTGTGTGTGTCTGTTTACGCGCATCCCGGAATTCTTTGCGCATTTGGGGTTCAACATCGCCACGCGCGAAGCCCTGCCAGACAAGATCTACAAAGACTGTCGCCATTGCCCGTTCCTTTACGCCTGCGATGAAATTGCCATGTTTCGCGGCGAACTGCCCCAGCAGACTGGAATTCGCAAAATTGAGCTTCCCATCCCGCTGGTGAGGCTGGAAGCGTGAATGTAATTCCGCCCCAGGGATTTCTTTTTTCAGCCTGTACCGCCGGCCTCAAGCCGAGTGGCCGCCCCGATCTTGCGCTCGCGCTGATTCCCGGTGGCGGTACGGCGGCAGCCATGTTCACCCGCAATCAGGTTGTCGCAGCCCCGCTTACGGTGGGACGAAATTATCTGCGCAGCTCGGGCGGGCGAGTTCATGCCGTGATCGTGAACGCAGGTAACGCAAACTGCGCCACAGGGAAACAGGGTATTCGTGCCGCCCAGTTGGTTTGCCGACAATTGGCAAAAAAGTGCGGCATCCGCGAGCATCAAGTTTTTCCTTCTTCCACAGGCATCATCGGAGTGCCACTGCCGGTGGAAAAAATTTTGTCAGCGCTGCCCCAGTTGATTTCTTCTGCGCAGCCCGGTAGCGAGCCTTTCTCAGCCTTTGCTGACGCCATCATGACCACAGACACCCATAGGAAGGTCGCATCGCAATCCATTGCGCACCACGGCATCACTTCTACCCTGGCGGGAGTTGCCAAAGGGGCAGGGATGATTCATCCCAACATGGCCACGATGCTCGTCTATCTCTTTACCGATTTAAAGGCGACCCCACGCGAGCTGCAACAGTGCCTGAAAGTGGCCGTCGATGAGAGTTTCAACAATATATCCATTGATGGTGATACCTCCACCAATGACACGGTTCTCCTGTTGGCCAACGGCAAAAGTGGATTCGATTTGAAGCCTCTGCGCAAGGAATTTGAATCTGCGCTTAGCAGGGTGTGCCGTTCCCTCGCGGCACAGATCATCGCTGATGGCGAAGGAGTAAAACACGTAGTGCGGCTGAAGATCGAACAGGCCCGCTCTGGGGCCGAAGCGCGCCAGATCGCCCGGGCAATTGCCAACTCGCCATTGGTTAAAACTGCATGGGCAGGGGCTGATCCCAACTGGGGACGCATGCTGGCGGCAGCAGGATATTCAGGAGTGAAGATCAATCCCGAGCGCATCAGCATTTTCCTGGGTGAGCAACAGATCTGCCGTCAGGGAACAGCTTGCGCCTTTGATAGAACGGCTGCTCACCAGTACATGTCAGAGCCGGCCTATGAGATACGCATTGCTTTGGGTGCGGGTTCAGCAAGTCTGGATTTCCTCACCTGTGATCTGACGCAGGAATATGTTCGTTTTAACGCCGAGTATTCTACTTAAAGCCCTGCTTTAGCGGTTCGTCGTTGTTTCTTAAATCGAATGCGGCTGCAGCACGACCTTGAGGTATTAGTTCCATAGTTCTTTCCGGGCTTTTCACCTGCTATCCTTACTCATTTCATCTTGCTTTGAAATCGGAGGCATACCACCGACATGCGAAAAATCCTGCTTTTTCTGGCCGTAAGCACGATGGTGGTTTTTTCATCTACAGCTCAGCAGCCTCCTCAGCAATCTCGCGCTCCCGCTGAAGCTGCAAAACTCCACTTTGACGGTTCGAGCTGGTGGAATTATGTGAAGGTGCTCGCTTCTGATGACATGGAAGGCCGCGAGACCGGTAGTGCGGGTCTGCGCCACGCTGAAGCCTACATTGTTGAGCAGCTCCAGGCAGACGGACTGGAACCGGCAGGAGCTTCCGGTTTTTATCAGCCCATAAAGTTTGAATCCCGGCAGGTGGTGGAAAGCGGCTCCAGTCTCGTATTGGTGAACCGTAAGCAGGTGGAACCACTCTCGTTCATTGATGATGCTTTTTTCAGTACCCGCGTGGATCTGGCGCCCTCGGTAGAAGCTCCGCTGGTCTTCGCAGGATACGGCCTCTCCATCCCGGAAAAGAACTATAACGACTTGGCCGGCCTCGATCTCAAGGGCAAGGTAGCGGTCATTGTTTCCGGCGCTCCGGCTGATATTCCGGGCGCACTCGCCTCGCACTACCAATCTGCAGCTGAACGCTGGAAAGCGCTGCGCAAAGCGGGCGCTGTTGGTACGGTGACAATTCTGAATCCTGCTTCTATGGACATTCCATGGGAGCGTATCTCGGTAAACCGCACTCATCCCAGTATGGGGCTGCGTGGAGCGGAATTTGAAGAGACAGCCGGGCAGAAGCTGGCAGTCGTATTCAATCCAGCTCGTGCGGAAAAACTCTTTGAAGGCTCCGGGCATAAACTCCAGGAAATTCTGGATCTCGCGAAGGCGCGCAAACCTTTACCCCGGTTTCCGCTCGCGGTTTCTATTCGCGCCAAAGCTGAAGTGAACAAGAAGGCGCTCGAATCGTCCAACGTGATTGCAAAACTTCCGGGTAGCGATCCCAAACTGCAGAATGAGTACGTCGTGTTGTCGGCCCACATCGATCACATCGGTATCGGCGAGCCGATCAAGGACGATCGCATTTACAACGGCGCCATGGACAATGCTGCGGGAAGTGCAGTGCTGCTGGATGTCGCAGCCTCACTGCGAAAAGCAACTGATAAGCCGCGCCGTTCAGTATTATTCCTTTTTTTGACCGGGGAAGAGAAAGGGCTGCTGGGATCGCGTTACTTCGCAACGTATCCACCAGTAAAACCCAGCTCCATGGTGGCGGACATCAACATCGACATGTTTCTCCCCATTGTGCCGCTTAAAGTGCTTACCATTTACGGGCTGGCGGAGTCCTCTCTTGGCGATCTTGCAAAAGAAACAGCGCAGTCGTTGGGCGTGCGCTCACAACCGGATCCCGAGCCGCAGCGTAACGCATTCATCCGCAGTGACCAGTACAATTTCATTCGTCGAGGTATTCCGGCGCTGGCCATGGGAGTAGGATTTGAGCCGGGCTCTCCGGAGCAGCAGATCTTTAAAGACTGGCTCACGCACAGGTATCATGCGCCTTCTGACGATCTGAACCAGCCAGTAGACCTGAGCGCGGCGGCCAAATATGAGGATATTATTCGTACGCTGATGCTGCGCGTTGCAAACAGCCCGGTGCGGCCTGAGTGGAACCCAGACAGCTTCTTCCGTCGCTATGCGGGCATGGGAGCAGGTGGTCTTTGAGCAAAGTCATCGCGTCACGGTTCATCTGTTTTGTTCTTCTGGCTGGGGAGATATTTGCAATCCAGACGGCAAAGAAGACCAGCACTGCATCTGTGCCTCAATACACCTACAAAATCGTAAAAGTGTACCCACATGATCCCGAGGCCTACACTCAGGGACTGGTGTACAAAGACGGCTTTCTCTATGAAGGCACGGGCCTCAATGGGCGGTCATCCCTGCGCAAGGTGCGTCTTGACTCCGGCGAGGTGCTGCAGAAAGTCGAATTGCCTCCTGAGCTTTTTGGTGAAGGCATTACTCTTCTCGGAGGGAAGATTTTTCAACTCACCTGGAAAGCAGGCACGGGATTTATTTACGACGCTCGCGATTTTCGTCTGCTGCGCAAGTATTCCTATTCGGGCGAAGGGTGGGGCCTGACTACTGACGGCCGCTCGCTTTATATGAGTGACGGCACTCCTGAAATTCGTGTGCTCAATCCTGAGACGCTCAAAGAAGTACGGCGCATTAAGGTTTATGACGGCGATTCACCCGTCCAGGAACTCAACGAACTCGAATTCATCAACGGCGAGATTTTTGCGAACATCTGGCAGACGGACCGCATTGCCCGCATCTCGCCTCGCACGGGGAAAGTGGTGGGATGGATTGATCTGAGCGGAATATTGAGTCCTATGTACCGCCGGACAGCTGACGCAGTGTTGAACGGCATTGCTTATGATCTGCAGGGCAAGCGCCTGTTCGTCACAGGCAAACTGTGGCCCAGCCTTTTTGAGATCAAACTTGCTCCCAAACAGCATTGATTGTTCTGGATTCAGTGCTGACCGGATTCGTAGATGATCCTGCCTTTTCTGATAGTCATGTTGACGCGGGACAAGACCATAATGTCCTGGGCAGGGTCGCCGTCCAGTATTGCCAGATCTGCATCCATGCCTTTGCCTAGGCGCCCCGTGCCTTTTGCGAATCCCAGTCGCTCAGCGGGCGCGGTGGTGAGCGATGCCAGAATTTGCGGGAACGTCAATCCCGCACGCTTCAGCAGAGCGAATTCGCGCGTCAAATCGGTGTAATTCGTAAGATAACCGATATCGGTGCCGAAGAGGATTGTTCCGCCGGCATCGGCATAACTCTTTACCTCGTGCAGAATACCCTCGTTAATCTCTGTTGGACTGTTGAACAGGGCCAGGGTTGGGATCAGCGAGACATTGGCCGCTTTCAACCGCGAGACCACATCCCGGGTCCAGTCCGCAGGGCCTTCGATTGTATGCGCGAGTACATCCACATGCCCTTTGAGCACCAATTTAACGCCTTCGATGGTGGAAGGGTGGGCGAAAACCAGCTTTCCTTTGCGGTGGGCTTCGTTCACGGCAGCCTGAACGATGTCGAGGCGCATGGGCAAGGGAACATGTCTTCCGTTGCGGCTGACCCAGGAAACCACAAACAATTTAATGATGTCAGCTCCTTGCGCAATGTCATCGTCTACTGCCTGTACCGCTTCTTCCGGGGTGGCGGGCTGTTTCATAAGCTTCACCACGTCGGGTGGAATACTTTCAAGCACGTAATAGGGAATCCCATTCTCCGGATAAAGCGGCAGTCCAGCGGTCAGAATGCGAGGACCGGGAATCTCTCCTCTCTCAATCCGTGCCCTCAACGCAACGGTGTTCGATGTGATTGACGCGGTATCAACCACTGAGGTAAATCCGTATTGCGTCAACATGTCCTGCAGTTGGCTGGATAATTGGCCAGCAGGAAGATAGCTCGCGTTTTGCCATTTTGGCTCCGTGAAATGAACATGGTTGTTCCAGAAACCGGCAACAACGGTCTTGCCCAGGCAATCAATCACCTTTGCATCGCCGCGCACACGGAAACGGACGGCATCGCTCGATCCGATGCCCGCGATCTTTCCGTTCTCGATAACAACTGTGCCGTTCTCGATCGGCGGTGCTCCGGGCGCCGGATAGATCCGTGCACCTTTCAGGATGATCTCTTGGCTTGCGTTCTTACTCTTCTGCTTAGCTGCGGCTGATTGGGGCAGCCAGAGAAGCACCGACGTTATAGCGGCACACGTTATTAGCTTTACCGCGGATCGACGTGACTCGTTCAATGCAGTCTCCCTGCTTGGTAGTTACGGTCTCGGCTGAAAGAATGTTCCGCACATGATAAGCTTTCCTCAGCGTTAAAGGGACGCATCCGGTCCGCGGAAAGCACAGAGTGCACCCGGCTTCACCAAAATTCTCACCGAACTAACTTTCAGCCTGCAGATGCGGACGCCGGGCGTTGCAACGAAAGGAAGTTCGTATGCCTACAAAGCAACTGCCGTCCCGTCCTGATCTCACTCAGCTAAAACATCAGGCAAAAGATCTGATGAAAGCCCGCCAGGCTGGCGACCTTGCAGCTCTGCAGCGGATCAGGGAATTCCATCCTCGATTCAACAAGTCTCGTGATGCGGAAATTGCCGGTAGCGAAATTTATTCTGGCGGATGCCCAGCTTACTATTGCCCGCGAATATGGATTTGCCTCATGGCCAAGGTTGAAAGCGCAGATAACCGGAGTACAACCTGCCGGCGAATTGCAGCGGCCGCACCATGAGCGAATCGAAGATCCAGTGTTCCGGCACGCCGTTGATCTGTTGGACGGAGGGGACGTGGGCGGCTTGCACGCGCATTTGCGGCTGCATCCACAGCTCGCTGGACAACGGGTACTGTTCGAAGGAGGCAACTACTTCCGCAATCCTGGATTACTGGAATTTGTGGCAGAAAACCCGATTCGACACGGCAAACTGCCACCCAACATAGTGGAAGTAGCCAGAGCCATTCTCGAGGCTGGCGGCAAAACAGAAAAGGACATAGTCAACTCGACACTTGGACTCGTTTGCTCCGGCCGTGTGCCGCGTGAGTGCGGCGTTCAGATTCCCTTGATTGATCTTCTGTGCGTTTACGGCGCCGACATTAGCGGGGCTTTACTGCCTGCGCTGGTTCATGGAGAATTTGCCGCCGTGGACGCGCTGCTTAGCCGCGGGGCATCGCTGGACCTGCCCGTAGCAGCGGCTATCGGAAGGCTAGAGGAATCTCGGGAATTGCTGCCGGTGTCCAGTCCTGAACAACGCCATGCCGCACTCGCGCTGGCATCTCAGTTCGGCCGCGCGGAAATTGTGCGTCTACTGCTGGATGCAGGTGAAGATCCGGCCAGGTATAACCCTGTTGGCCTGCATTCGCACTCCACCCCTTTGCATCAGGCAGCATGGGGTAACCATCAGGACGTGGTCACTTTGCTAGTTCAACGCGGGGCCAAAAAGGACGTTAAAGACATACTTTTTCAGGGGACGCCTGCAGATTGGGCGCGACATGCCGGGCATAATGAGCTTGCAGAGTACCTGGGCAGTGCTGAAGAGGGTTGCTGAAGCGTAGCACCTTGGTTTTGCTGCCGGCTTTCACCAGAGCACTGCATCAGTGTTATCTTGTAGGCTGCCGCAGCACCGAGCTGAGTTGCTGGACAGTGAATCTCCAAAATGGACGCACTCAAGCATCTTTTCGCGCAGCATTTCCGCTCTCCCGTAGAGCACATACAGCCATTGCAGGGAGTTCTGGGCGGCTCAGGACGGAGCATTTTCCGGCTCACTGCTGAGAAGGTCAGCGCCATCGGCGTTCACTATGACGTGCGCGAGGAAAATGCTGCCTTTCTTGAATTCTCGCGGCATTTCCGCGGGCATGAACTGCCGGTCCCGGAGATCTATGCCGCTGACTTGCACCGCGGCGCCTATCTTGAACAGGATCTGGGTGACACTACTCTTTTTGAGTTCTTGTCACGGAATCGTGAGGGCGATGACATTGCTCCGTCTGTAGTGGAGGTATATCGCCGGGTGGTCGCGCTGCTGCCGCGTTTTCAGGTTGAGGCAGGGCGCAATCTCAACTACAAAGTCTGCTATCCGCGCGCCAGCTTTGACCGCCAGTCCATTGCCTGGGATCTCAATTATTTCAAATATTATTTCCTGCGGCTAAGTGGGATTCCCTTCAATGAGCAAGCTCTTGAAGTTGATTTTGGGCGGCTGACGCGATTTCTACTGACAGCTCCGAAGGACTATTTCCTCTATCGCGATTTCCAGTCGCGCAACATCATGCTGCCGCAAGGGAGGCCGTTTTTCCTGGATTATCAGGGCGGGCGCAAGGGCGCGCTGCAGTATGACATCGCTTCACTTCTTTACGATGCCAAGGCGGACCTGCCTCCAGCACTTCGCCAGCGGCTGCTCGATCATTACCTGCACAGCCTGCGCAAATTCGTCGATATTACGCCGGCGGAATTCATGCAGCACTATTATGCGTTTGTCTATGTTCGACTCATGCAGGCACTCGGGGCTTACGGATTTCGTGGGTTTTATGAACGCAAGCCGCACTTCCTGCAAAGCGTTCCTTATGCCCTCAAGAATCTGAAATGGCTGCTGAACAATGTTGAGTTGCCCATAGCCTTGCCGGCGCTATCAGGTGCGTTCTCAAGCATGCTGGAATCGCATAAATTGCTGAGCTTGACACCGCCTCCGGAAAAGGCAACAAATGCGCATCCACACTCACCGGTTCTGACAGTCAAGATATTCAGTTTCTCTTTCCATCAGGGCGGCCCGCCTAAAGATGAGAGCGGTAACGGTGGAGGGTTCGTTTTCGATGCGCGCGGCATACCCAACCCGGGGCGCGACGAACGTTTTAAGCAATTAACCGGCAAAGATGCTCCGGTCATCGAATACCTTGACCAGCAGGAAAGCGCACACCAGTTTTTGCGACATGCAATAGCCCTGGTGGATGGCAGCGTTGAAAATTACAAGAGTCGTGGCTTCGGCAACCTGATGGTTTCCTTCGGGTGTACCGGTGGACAGCACCGTTCCGTTTATCTGGCTGAGCATCTTTCCGCACATCTGCGCCAGAAGCCAGATGTGGAGGTGCTGGTGCGTCACCTGCAACTCGAAAAGTTAAATCTCAATCACCGCGAAGCTGAGTCTTCCGCTGCCGCCTCAGCAGCATTGGAGCATCTGGGTTAATGAAGGCCATGATTCTGGCCGCAGGGCTGGGAACACGCCTTCGTCCGCTCACAGATAGCCGCCCTAAAGCCCTGGTTGAGGTTGGACGGCGCACGCTGCTGGAAATCACCCTTGCCCGGTTGCGCGAGGCGGGAGTCACCGAAGTTATCGTCAATGTGCATCATCATGCACAGATGGTGGCCGATTATCTCAGGGCCAACGGCAATTTCGGATTGCCAATCGAAATCTCCCGGGAAGACGATCTTTTGCTTGATACGGGCGGCGGTCTGAAGAAGGCGGCGCAGTTTTTTCTTGAAGGTTTGGGATCGCTCGATCAGCCATTCATCCTGCATAACGTAGATGTGATCACCAACATCGATCTCAAGCGCATGGCGAGGCGCCACGAAGAAAAAGGTGCGCTCACCACCCTTGCTGTGCAAAAGCGAGACAGTTCCCGGCAACTTTTGTTGGACGACGACATGACACTCTGTGGTCGCCGCATTCAGGGCCGGCCAGATGAGATCGCGCGCAAGACTGCGGTCTCTCAGCCGTGGGCCTTCAGCGGCATCCACGTTATTTCTCCGCGGCTCTTGAAAATGATTTGCGAGGAAGGAGTTTTCTCCATCATTGATGTGTATTTGCGGCTTGCGGCGAAGGGTGAGCTCATCCTGGGATTTCCCACTGACGAATATTACTGGCGTGATGTGGGGCGGCTCTCTGACCTGAAACAGGCCAATGAAGACGCCGCACACGCAAAGTTGCGGTAGTATGCCTGCATGCTCAGGATCATGCAGCCCACCAAAATCGTGTTTGCAGTTCTACTGCTTTCCCTCGTAGCAATATCTCAAAGCAAACCAGAGCCACTGGATGGCGTTAATCGGCCATTCCATAATGATTTGCTTGATCATCTGCAAGGCCAATGGAAAGTCAACGGCACAATCGTCGGCCAAAAGCGTGAGATGGATCTTACTGCGGAGTGGGTCCTCAATCACCAGTTTCTCTTTCTCCATGAAAAAGATGCACCCGTCACCGTCAACAAACCTGGATACGAAGCCCACGTTTACATCGGATATGACAATGCCAGCGATCGTTACGTGATTCACTGGATCGATATCTTCGGCGGGCGTTTCTCAGAAACGCTGGGCTACGGCGTGCGAGCCGGAAACAGCATCAAGTTCATTTTCGAATACCCTGATGGGCTTTTTCATAACACCTTTACATGGAATCCGGGAGACAACACTTGGCGCTTCTTTCTGGAACAAAAGGGTCCAGACGGGAAGTGGAAGACCTTTGCTGATCAAAGCGCAAGCAAAACGAAATAGAAAAAAGGGGCTGCTTTGTTCAGAGCAGTCCCCAGTACCTTTGCAATTATCAGTTTAGGATCCCGAACTGGAGGAATCTCTTCCGCCGAGCTTCTGGTCAATCTGTTGCGCCTTCTGTAAGTGACGTTCGAGCGTCGGCGTCAGCTTGGTGGCAATTTTCTTTACGTCAGGGTCTTGTGCGTTTTGCGAGGCATCCTTAAAGTCCTGCACATCTTTCTGATGGTCCTGTACCATGCCGTCCATGTAATCCCTGTCAAATTGCTTTCCCGTGTCGCTTTGCAGTTTACTCTGAAGCTGTTGCGCGTCATCTGGAAGGCCTTCAGGCACGGTGACGTTCTTCTCTTGCGCGAGCTGCTGAAGCTGGCTGAGAGCCACGGTATGGTCCTTTACCATCATCTGGGCAAACTGCTTGACGCTTGAATCTTTTGTTTTGGCGGTAACCATCTTGCCTAACGCGATCTCCGCCCGGTTGCCTTTGATGGCGTCTTGCAGGAAGCTCTGGTCGGAATTGCTGTTCGCAGTATTGGAAGCAGCGGGGTTGCTGGCGGAGTTATCAGCACTGGCCGGCTGGGCTGAGTTGTTATCGCGGGTGGCCGCCTTCTCATTACCGCTACAGCCCAGGCTGATCAAGGCCAGGGCCAAAAGGAAGATGAGGCTGTGCTTCATGGAAGTCTCTCCTATACGTATTTACTCGGTAGTTAATACATAGGATGAGAACCAGTAGAAGCAGGATGGGCGGCTGTCTCAGTTTGGAAACCAGCCATGCGGCAACCATGGAACGCCGAAGCGCGATGATCTGCCACACAGCCCAAGGGATGTAAAGAGATCTTTCAGTTGCACTCAGTGGCTATTCTCGTAGCTTTTTACCCACTCTACCAGGCTTCGTACGGCAATGCCTGAAGGACCTTTGGCAATCCAGCTCTTGTTCTCATCCATCCATGCTGTGCCGGCAATATCCAGATGGATCCACGGGGTATCTTCTACGAACTCTCTCAGGAATGCAGCAGCTGTACTGGCTCCGCCCCAGCGACCACCCGAGTTCATGATGTCCGCAATACTCGAGCGAATCATATCGGTATAGTCAGTGTCCACAGGCAAGCGCCAGAATCTCTCTCCGGAGCGATCCAGCGCGCGGGTGAAGTGCTGATACGCATCTTCATTGTTGGCAAAGACACCGGCGTTGGCATGGCCGAGAGCGACGACGCAGGCTCCGGTCAGTGTGGCGGCATCAATGAGATGGGTGCAGCCAAGAGTGCGGGCATAGTGAAGGCCATCGGCCAACACAAGCCGTCCTTCCGCATCAGTGTTGATGATCTCAATGGATTTGCCGGACATGGCAATTTGCACGTCGCCGGGCTTTTGCGCCTTGCCGCTGGGCATGTTTTCTGTAGCGCAGACAATGGAGATAACTTTGATCTTTGGCTTTAGTTGCGCAACGGCCCTCATGGCGCCAATCATGGCCGCCCCACCTGCCATGTCATATTTCATTTTTTCCATGCCATCTGCCGGCTTGATGGAAATACCGCCGGTATCAAAGGTGATTCCTTTTCCAATAAGTCCCAGGACGGGCTTTTCTGGCGCACCTTGCGGCTCATAGCGCATTACAATCAACCTGGGTTCTTCATCGCTTCCTTGAGCCACGCTCCAGAAGGCGCCCATCTTCATGGCCTTGATCTTGTCCGGCCCCATTACCTCGCATTTCAATCCCACACTCTCGCACATCTTGCGGGCACGCTCGGCGAACATGGTTGGAGTCAGGCGGTTGCTGGGCTCATTGACCAGTTCACGAGTAAAGTTTTGTGATTCGCCGATGATGCGCGCCTGATCGAGAGCCTGCTGAAGCCTGGACTGATCCGAGCCTTTTGGAGCTACCACGGTCACATCTTTCATAGCGAGGTCTTTACGGTCGCTGCGATAAGTGTCGGGATCGAAGTCGGCGACGAAAGTACCTTCAACAATCGATCTCACTGCGTCTTCAGCGCCGGTGGAGAGCTCTGGCGCCACAATTGCGCAGCTCTTGATCATCTTCGACTTCAGAAAGCGCACTACTGCCCCGGCGGCTTTACGCAGTTCGACGTGGCTGAAACTTGCTGCTTTGCCCGCGCCGATCGCGAGAAGTCTTTTGGCCTTGAGGCCCTGAGGACGATGCAGCAGAGTGGTTTCAAATGCCTTCCCGGAGATTTCGCCTGAAGCAATCAGTTCGGTGAGCGCCTTCTCAACAGCAGTGTCCTTTATGGCCGCGCGTGGCGCTGGCTTCTGTTTGTCTCCGTGATCCAGAAGGACAACCGCGAGGCAATCGGTTTCAACTTCAGCAAGACTCGAGATGGCAAGTCGAATATCCATGATGGTGTCCTTTCTACTCCTGAGGATTTTGTTAGAGCCTTTAACCTGCAAGGCTTAAGACTACTGAATTTGTTACCCTTTGCGGGCTCTGGCCACGGCTTCGCGCGTCTCGCGTTCAGCAGTTCGGCGGCGTTCAGTTTCCCGCTTGTCCCAGGATTGCTTGCCCTTGGCCAAAGCAATCTCACATTTTATCTTGCCCTTCTTGAAGTACATTCGCGTCGCGACCAGGGTATAGCCACGCTGTTGCGTCTTGCCCAGTAGTTTGCGCAATTCCTCTTTATGAAGGAGCAGTTTGCGTGTGCGCAGAGGAGCATGGTGGGCGTACCCGGCATTCTCATACGCTCCGATGTGGGCATTTAGCAGCCATAATTCACCGTCTTTTATTAAGGCGTACGCGTCTTTCAGGTTGGCGCGCCCGGCGCGGATTGACTTTACTTCTGATCCGGAAAGGACGATGCCCGCTTCAATACGGTCTTCAAGGAAATAATTGTGGCCGGCGGCACGGTTGACCGTGGCATCGCGTTCGCCTGAAGCGATGGGGTCACGCTTGACGTTCTTGGGCTTATTGGGCTCAGTTTGATGAACGCTGTGGGGGGCCATGGCAGCTTTCTGCTGCTTGCAGCAAAATTTTTATGCTAACACAGCGCAAAACAGGGTTACCAAAGTCGTTCTGACAATGCACCTGAATAGGGTATAATCTGGCATTCCCAAAAGCACTATTTCCGGATACGGCAAAACGGCAGTTCCTTCAGCAAACCCCCCTAAAAAGAAGGAGTTAGCGAATCACGGAGCAAGCAGGAGCGTATGAGGAGAGTAGCGAGCACCGCCTTGGTTTTATTAATGCTGTCAGCGGCAGTCCTGGCCGCTGAGTCGCCGAAGTCTCTTTTTAAGAAAGGGCAAAAGGCTGAAGCGCGCGGCGATTACGAAGGCGCTTACGACTTTTATCGCCAGGCGTACGATCAAAAACCTCAGGAACTAAAGTATCGCGTTCCTTATGAGCGCCTCCGCTTTCTGGCGGCTGCGTCCAAGGTCCACCGCGGACAGAAACTGCGGGACCAGGGCAAACTGCAGGATGCTTTAACGGTTTTTGAACAGGCTGCAGCCATCGATCCCAGCAATGATCTGGCAGCGCAGGAAGTCCGGCGCACGCAGCAAATGATCCAGAAGCAATCCCAGCCGGCCACTAAGCCTACGGCAAAGAATGAAGAAGAAGATCCGCTACGCCAGAGGCTGGAAGATGCCACTCCGCCGGTGATGCTTGCCCCGCTGGGCAGCGGCAATATCAATGCCCTGGAACTGACGGAAGATTCCAAAGTTGCATATGAGACGATCGGGAAACTAGCAAATATTAACGTCCTTTTTGATCCTGATTACACCTCCCGGCGTCTTACACTGCGACTCAGGAACGTCAGCATTCAGGATGCTCTTGATATTGTGGCTCTGGAATCACGTACCTTCTGGCGTCCAGTGACGGCGAACACGATCTTTGTGGCGCAGGATACGCAGGCGAAGCGTCGTGAACTTGAACAGAACGTGGTCAAAACGTTTTATCTTGGCAACGTTTCCGGCCCTACTGATTTGCAGGACATCGTAAATGCCATCCGTACGGTGCTCGAGGTCCAGCGCATTCAACAGATCCCATCGCAGAGTGCGATCGTCATTAAGGGAACGCCTGACCAGCTTGCGCTGGCGGAGAAGATGATCAATGACATTGACAAGGCAAAGCCTGAGGTTATTGTCGATGTTGTTGTGGCACAGGTACGCCGCGACAAGTTGCGCGACCTGGGAATTACGCCGCCAGAGAATGCGAGCGTCGCTCTCCAGAACACCAGCCTTTCCGGCACTACCAATAATGGAACAACAACCGGCGGCAGCAGCGGACCTACGCTGAACTTTAACGACCTCCAGCACCTCAATTCAACGAATTACGCCGTGGTCATTGACCCGGCCAAGGCAGTTGCGCTGTTCAGCGACAATGACGCCAAGCTGCTGCAGACGCCTCGCATTCGCGCCACCGACAATGAGAAGGCGACGCTGAAAATTGCGGATAAGATCCCGATTGCCACCGGGTCATTCGGTACTCCTGTGGGTATCGGCACGGCAACCGGCGCCATCGGCGTCAACACGCAGTTTCAATACACAGACGTTGGTGTGATCCTGGAAATCACGCCGCGTGTGCATCCTGATGGCCAGGTTACCCTGAAGACCGTGATGGAAATTTCAAACCTGAACGGCTCTACTACGATCGGCGGGATTACGCAGCCTATTATCAGCACCCGGCGCGTGGAACACACAATTCGCTTGCAGGACGGCGAGATCAATCTACTGGGGGGCATCAACGAGGACCAAGAGACAACAACCTCAGGGGGTACTCCGTTCCTGGGGCAGATACCGATTCTCAAATACCTTTTCAGTGAGCAAAAACACGAAAAGATTACTAATGAAATCGTTTTCCTGCTGGTGCCGCACATCGTTCGCAATCAGGAACTGAACGATATCAACAAGAAAGCCTTTGATGTGGGAACGGGCAGCGGAATTGATTTGCACATTGCAGCGCAACAGCCGCCGCACGCAGAAGCCCCCCAGGTCGCGGAGGCTGCACCCGCGCTACAACAGCGCGCGCCCGCCGCTGAGAGGCCACAACCGGCTGTCTCAGCAGCGAACAACCCCGCAGTTCCTGCCAGTTCAGGCGCTGCTAATCCAGCCCCGAACACCATGGCGCAACCGTCGCAGCCGTCAACGCCATCAACACCGAGAACAGATGCAGCGCCATCAACCGGAGCAGGGCCAGTCACATTGCGGCTTGATCCCGGAGCACTCTCGCAAAAGCAGGGAAGCACGTTCTCAATGAATGTAATGGTGGCGCACGGGCAGGATATCTCTGCTGTGCCAATACAGATAACGTACGATCCCAAGGTGCTGCAGTTTGTGAGTGTTGCCAACGGAGATTACCTGTCCAAAGATGGACAAACGGCGCTTCTGGTGCATCGGGATGATCCGGTGAGCGGCAAACTGCAAGTAACCGCGCAGCGGCAGCCTGGATCCGGAGGGGTCAATGGCGACGGCACGGTTTTTAGCCTGGTCTTCTCGGCAAAGGCAAAAGGCAACGGAACAGTCGCCATCACCATCCCTGCAGCTCGCAATAGCCGGAACCAGCCCCTGGAGGCGCTTGGTTCTCAGGCTATTGTTAAAATTGAGTAGGGACACTTTTCACCAATGGGTAAGTTGTATTTAAAAGCAAAGGCGCAAGCTGCCGGGGGGACTCGGGGCGTAACACTGCTGGAAATGATCATTGTCATTTCCATCCTGCTGATCCTGATGGGCGCAGCGGTTCCGGTGGTTCGAATCAGCGTTCGACGCGATAAAGAGACGGAGTTGCGGCGCGATTTGTGGGAAATGCGGGACGCCATTGACCGCTATCATGACGCCGCGAACAAAAATTTGTTTCAGATCAAGTTAGGCACTGAGGGTTATCCGCCGGATCTGGACACCCTGGTAAACGGCGTGGAAATTGCCGGTGGGAAGAAGATGCGGTTTTTGCGTCGAGTGCCGGTGGATCCAATGACGGGAAATACAGATTGGGGTCTGAGATCCATGCAGGATGATCCCAAGTCGGACTCCTGGGGCGGGCAGAATGTGTTTGACATTTATACAAAGTCAAACGCTACCGCGTTGAACGGAACGAATTACAAGGATTGGTAACCGTTATGAAGTCACGAGTTCTCAAAAATCAAGTGCTTGGATTTACGCTGATCGAGATGATCATTGTGGTGGCGATCATGGGAATTCTTGTCAGCGTGGCGGTTCCCATTTATCAAATCCACATTCGCCGCGCGCATGAGGCGGTGCTGAAGGAAGACCTTTACACCATGCGCAATGCTATTGACCAGTTCACTCAGGATAAGAGCAAGGCTCCTCAGGACCTGAATGACCTTGTCACGGCCGGCTATTTGCGGGCCGTCCCTAAAGATCCATTCACTGACAGCAACACCAGCTGGCAGACGGTACAGGAAGACGTACAGATCGCCATTGACCAGACTCAGCCCGGTATCACGGACGTTCACAGCGGATCAAATCTGACCAGCACGGATGGGACTGCCTATAGTTCGTGGTAGCAAAAGTGTCTAAAGTCAGGTCTGACTCCTGATCCCACAAGCGTTCTTCCTCGAAAACTGCAAATTAGAAAATAGCCGCCGCTCACCTCCGTAAAATGCGCGGTTCGGGATGGGAGGGATTTTTGCTACCATTCCCTTTATGCCGGTTGAGACCGAGATTCAGGCCACTCATCTACCACCTCTGAAAGCGCCACGCGGAAGCGAACTAAGCTGCAAAGGCTGGGGCCAGGAAGCTGCCATGCGCATGCTGATGAACAACCTCGACCAGGAGGTTGGGGAGCGCCCACGCGATCTGGTGGTCTATGGCGGCACAGGAAAAGCTGCGCGCAATCAGCAGTGCCTGGAGGCGATTCTCGCTTCTCTAAAATCACTCGATAATGACGAAACACTCCTGGTGCAGTCCGGTAAGCCTGTGGGAATTTTCAAAACCCATGAATACGCTCCCCGGGTTCTGATTGCCAACTCCAATCTGGTGGGTCACTGGTCGAATTGGGAGAAGTTCAACGAACTGGAGCGGGCCGGACTGATGATGTACGGTCAGATGACGGCAGGATCCTGGATTTACATAGGCTCACAAGGAATTATTCAAGGAACATTTGAGACTTTTTCTGCGGCTGCGGAAAAGAGCTTCGGCGGCGATTTGGCAGGCAAGCTGATTGTCAGCGGCGGCATGGGGGGCATGGGTGGCGCTCAGCCCTTAGCCGCAACTATGGCGGGAGCAAGCTTTCTTGGCATTGATGTTGATCCTGAACGCATCAAGAAGCGCCTCAAGACGGGCTATTGCGATTTCATGGTCAACACGCTGGACGAGGCTCTGCGCATTCTCAAGAATGCTGTGCGCAAGAAAGAAGCCGTTTCGGTGGGACTGGTTGGCAACTGTGCTGATGTGATTCCAGAACTGGCAGAGCGTGGCGTGCTGCCCGATATCCTGACAGACCAGACTTCTGCCCACGATCCGCTCAATGGATATGTACCCAATGGCATGTCCCTGCAGGAAGCGCTCGATCTTCGCAAGCGCGATCCGCAGACGTATCTGGAGCGCTCACTGGACGCGATGGCGCGCCATGTGGAAGGCATGTTGCGCCTGCAGAAAATGGGCAGCGTGACCTTTGACTATGGCAACAATATCCGGACGTTTGCCTTTGAGCGTGGCGTCAAGAACGCATACGATTTTCCTGGTTTTGTGCCGGCTTACATCCGTCCGCTGTTTTGCGAAGGGCGTGGTCCGTTCCGCTGGGTGGCATTGTCAGGCGATCCGGCGGACATCGCGGTGACCGACGATCTGGTGCTGGAATTGTTTCCGCAGAACCGCATCCTTGAGCGCTGGATCAATCTGGCGCGCAAGCGCATCAAGTTTCAGGGACTGCCGGCGAGAATTTGCTGGCTTGGATACGGAGAGCGTGCACAGTTCGGCCTGGCGATGAATGATCTGGTAAGAAAAGGCAAGATCAAAGCGCCGGTCGTCATAGGCCGTGATCATCTGGATTGCGGCTCGGTGGCTTCTCCGTATCGTGAAACCGAAACTATGAAAGACGGCAGCGACGCTGTGGCTGACTGGCCACTGCTGAATGCGCTACTCAATACCGCCAGTGGCGCCAGTTGGGTTTCCATCCACAACGGCGGCGGAGTGGGTATTGGTTATTCACAGCACGCAGGCCAGGTGACAGTCGCGGATGGAACGGATGCTATGGCAAAGCGAATTGAACGCGTGTTGACCAACGACCCCGGTATCGGCGTAGCCAGGCACGCGGATGCTGGATATCAGGAAGCGGCGAGTTTTGCGGAGAAAACGGGAATCAAGATTCCTATTTCAGAGTAATCCTTGGGACCCGCAAGCCTATACATTCTTCATATGAAAATGGCTCTGGCGAATTTGGCTAAGGCAAGCAGCCGATACGCTGTGGCGCTGGCGATAGCGGCGCTGTTCGCGACTGCATCTTCCTTGGCCCAGACGGCAGATATTGACCTTGCTAAGGATCGTGGAACGGTAATTCCCACGGTTACCTGCCTCGCGGATGCAAAACAGTCTTATGCCTTGTACCTCCCTTCAAATTACACTCCAGACCGTCGCTGGCCCGTTATTTATGCCTTTGATCCGTTCGCGCGCGGCAAGGTCCCGGTTGAACTTTATAAGGATGCCGCGGAAAAGTTCGGCTATATCGTGGTGGGATCGAATAATGCCAGGAACGGTCCCGGCGCCGAAGAAATGGCTGCCGCGGAGGCAGACTGGGCTGATACGCACCGCCGGTTGATGATCGACAAGGACCGTGTCTACACCACGGGTCTTTCTGGCGGGGCGCGATTTGCGACTTCTTTCGCCCTGTATTGCTATACCTGCTCCATTGCCGGTGTGATTGCTCATGGAGCAACGTACCCCGTGAAAGAAGGAATACCGGCGAACGATCATTTTTTGTATTACGTTGCCATTGGAGACCAGGATTTCAATTACCCTGAAGTCGCCGCATTGCGCGAGAAAAAAGAGGCGAATAGAGCGGAGTTCAAGGTCAAAATTTACCCCGGGCCACATCAGTGGGCGCCCCCTGATGTTGTAGAGGACGCGATCGAGTGGCTGGAATTGAAGGCCATGCAAGCAGGCCGCAAGAAACCTGACGCAGCTTTTATCCAGCAACAATTGGTTAAGACCCGGGCAGAAGCTTTGCAGGCAGAACACAAGGGTGACGCGCTCACGAACTTTTATGCTGTCCGATCGCTCGCATTCGATTTTAAGGGACTGGTGGATGTCAGCCGCTTTCAGGAGGAACTCGAAGCCCTGAAAAAGTCGAAGGCTCTTAAGCAGGCTCGTCGTGAAGAAAATCAGCAGATTGACAAACAGAATTCAATCACTGCAAGCGCCAGCGCGGACATCGCCCAGTTGGGACAGATCGGGCCGGAGCAGGTGAGCGTGGCCAAACAGCGGGTTATCTCTGTGTTTTCTGACTTGCACCGGCAATCCAAATCCGATTCCCGCAACCACGATGTCTACGTGCGCGCGATTAACGAGCTTTACATACAGGGCATAGAGGATGGGCAGCAGGAATTTCGCAACCGCGAATTCCCGCACGCGGCGGATTATTTTGAGTTGATGGCGGATGCAGTGCCGGATCAGAGTTGGCCTCTGCTGCTCCTGGCAGAGACCCGGATGCGAATGGGTAATAGAAAGGCGGCGTTGAAAGCGCTGGAAGAGGCAGCAAAACGGGGAATTAAATCACCCGACAGCCTCACCAAAGACCCCGAGCTTGCCCCTCTAGCCTCAGAACCCGCATTTCAAAAAATTGTGCAGTCGATAAGTGCAAAGAGTGTGCCTTGAGGTACGCTGTTGTTGTCAAAGCTTTGCAAAATGGAACTAATTTGAAATCGTGTCATCCTGAGCGAGCCAGAGCGGATGCAAGGCAGAGTCGAAGGATCTATATGTTCTTCTAGCGCGTAAGCAAATGCATAGATCCTTCGACTACGCGCCTCATCCTTTCGGCCGATCCGGCGGTATGATGGCGCTCCGCTCAGGATGACATACCTGAATCGCTAAATTGTCGAAAAAGTCTTCATCTCCCTACCTGCTCCTGACCAACATCGGACAGCTTCTCACTTTGAGAGGCGATGCAGCGCCGCGTCGCGGGCCAGCTTTGAACGATGTTGGAATTGTTGAAAATGCGGCCGTGTTGTGCGGTGGAGGAAAAATCATTTCCGTTGGCCCGCAGCGCGAGGTTTTGCGTGATGGCTGGATCAAAAAGAACCGGCGCAAAATCCATGATTTGGATTGTTCAGGTCGGGTGGTTTTGCCCGGATTCATTGATTGCCACACTCATCCGGTCTTTGCCGAACCGCGGCTGGTAGATTTCGAAAAACGCATTTTCGGCGCAACCTATGAAGAGATTGCCGCAGCAGGCGGCGGCATTCGTTCCAGTATTGCGGCTGTAAGGGCTTCCGGCAGGCGGGAATTGGCAGGCAAGGTATTGGGTTCTTTCCATGCGATGCTGCGGGAAGGAACAACAACCATCGAAGCTAAATCCGGCTACGGCCTGAGCACGGAATCGGAGATCAAGTCACTGGAGGCAATTCGCCATGCCGCAAAAAGCTGGCCGGGAACCGTGAAGCCCACACTTCTTGCCGCACACGTGGTGCCGCCAGAATTTGCGGGCAAGGCCGACCAGTACGTGAAAAAAGTCTGTGATGAGATCATTCCTCTGGTGGCCCGGCGCAAGCTGGCCGAGTATGTAGATGTTTTTTGCGAGCGCGGAGCATTTACTGTGGAACAGTCGGAAAGGATTTTTGCCGCTGCACGCAAGCACGGCCTCAACACCCGGGCCCATGTTTGCCAGTTCACTCCTTCACGACTTGGCGGCTTGCTGTCTCATCAGCCTGCTTCGCTCGATCACATGGACTGCATCGGCGAAGAGGATGTGGTGTCGCTGGCTGCCAGTGATACGGTGGCTGTGTTGCTGCCGGGGGCAAATTACTTTCTTGGCCACAAAGATTATCCCGGCGCACGCCGGCTCATTGATTCCGCTGTGGCTATTGCCTTGGCCACGGACTACAATCCCGGGACTTCACCCACGCCGAGCATACCTTTCATTCTCTCAACTGCGTGCACGCACATGCGGATGAGCCCGGCGGAAGCAATAAGCGCCACTACCATCAATGCTGCTTGCGCGCTGGGCTTGCAGCGAAAAAAGGGAAGTGTTGAGCCCGGCAAAGACGCTGATTTCTCGATTTTTGATGTAGCCGATTATAGGGAAATTGCCTACTGGTTCGCCTGGAATCGCTGTGCTGAAATGGTGGTAGCGGGTGAGGTGCAGGGGTTTGCCGCAGATTGATGACTGCATTGCAGAACCAGCCGCAAATGAACGCAAACAAAACGCAATTCAAGAACTCGTTTTTGCAATCGGGTCACTGGATTAGCGGGGCCACGGTGGCTCTCGCGCTCGTTGTGACTGCACAAGTGTGTTTTGCTGTCGCGCCTGCCGGTCAGCAGCGTTCGGCTAATACTTTTTCTCAGCAAACTTCAAATCCAGCGATTCCAAAGCCAGCGCCGGAGTCAACGCCTCCCACAGCGCCCCAACAACCTGAAAAATCACCTAACGGCACGTCAACCGTGAGCCCATCGTCGATTCCCGCTCTAACGCCGTCCAGCACTGTTCCGGGATTTATCTTCCCGCAGCTCAGCAACCGTGAAATCGTGGTTACGGCTGTAGGGGACGTGATGCTGGGAACGACTTTTCCAGATGAGACCGGAGGCCTGCTGCCTCCGAATGATGGCGTTGATCTGCTGCAGCAAGTCACTCCCATCCTTAAGCGTGGCGACATTGTTTTCGGCAACCTGGAAGGCCCTTTGGTCGATGGTGAAGGCATGTCACTCAAATGCCGGGGAAAGGCTCCAGGACACTGCTACGCCTTTCGGGTGCCCACGCGTTACGGCGCTCTCCTCAAGGCTGCTGGATTCACAGTCATGGGGCTGGCCAACAATCACGCCATGGACTTTGGCCAGGAAGGCCGAGACAGCTCACGAGAGACACTGGAAGCTCAGGGCATTGCGCATACGGGCGAAGTTGGGGATATCGCACATCTTACGGTCAAGGGCGAGAAGGTTGCTGTAATTGCGTTTGCCACCTATCCAGGGGCGTACAATCTGCTGGATCTCGATGACGCACTTGCAGCGATTCGCCAGGCCAAGGCTGATTCAGACCTTGTCATTGTCTCCTTTCACGGAGGTGGCGAAGGCGCTACCCACCAGCACGTGCTGGAAGGAGATGAAATGTTCCTGGGCGAAGATCGTGGCGATCTGCGCCGGTTCACTCACGCCGCCATCGACGCCGGCGCCGGCCTGGTGCTGGGCAGTGGTCCGCATGTGGTGCGCGGAATGGAAATCTACCAAGGCAAGCTGATTGCCTATTCGCTGGGCAATTTTGCCACCTATGGACCATTCAATCTGAGCGCGGAAAACGGCATTTCGCTGATTTTGGAAGCGCATCTTGCACCAGATGGATCGTTTCTCAGCGGTCAGGTTTATCCAGTAAAGCAGGAGAAGCCCGGAGGGCCGAAGCTGGATCCGGCCATGGCCATTGTTCCGATTCTTCGTACCTTGTCTCTTGAGGATTTCACCAGCAATGCTGTTGTTGTCGGCCCCCGGGGCGAACTCGGGCTTCAGGGAATGAATGTGCCGGAATGCAGCAACGCACCGGACATGCTGGACCATGTAATTGGTACCAGACCCTGCGGAATCTACCCGTAATCCGGACAATCGTGGAAAATCAGAGACAATCAGCATGAGAATCAGGTACTTTTTCCCACTCTTTGTGCTCTTCGGCGGAATGGCTTTCAGTGGAGAACCATCTGGCCGCGTCGCGGACTTGCAGCCTGAACTCAAGCAGGCTCTCACCCATGACGACGCTTGCTTCAAGCCGTTGCCGAGTAACGCGTCCGATCAGGCCCTGGAAACCCCCGTGGACACACAGCAAATCTTTGCCGGCGGACGGCAGGCCGGAATCATTGCAGCACCACAGGACGAGTGCGATTGCCGGAGCGGAAATTGCTCGACATTTGTTTATCTAAAATCCGGCGACAGCTACACTCTGGCACTGCAACATCATTTCTCCTCGCTGAAACCCATGAAGATCGTCAAGCACGGCCTGCCTTCGTTGTCAGGAAAGTTTCAGGTGAGCCAGGAAGAGGAAGAGACGACGGTGTATGATTGGAGCGGTAAGGACTACGAGCCGTCACTCTGTGCAACTGTCGTTCAGCGGAAGAATGTCCGCTTGCCCAGCATCTCCCGCCATCCTTGTAAACGACCGGTAAAGCACGACTGACCTTCTTCAGGTCAGCGATACCGCTTCACCGTACGATAATGTTTGTCAGGCTGGCAGTTCTCAGTCAAAATAGATCCAGTCTTTGGCCGAACATACCGGGCATGTGACGCATAGAAGTCTGCCCATTCTCATATTTCCGCCAGGATTTTTGATCGGATGCGGCACGTGTAGAGTGTCCAATACCAAGGAGCCACCGGGTGACTCTCAAGAGCCATATTTTTGCTTTTATCCTCGTTTTGATTCCCGCACTGGCAGCGGCACAGCGCTTGCCTGAAGGCGTTACGCCACAACATTACAATTTGTTTTTTGCTCCCGACCTGCAAAAGGCGACTTTCAGTGGCGAGGAAATCATAGATATCCAGGTGCTCAAGCCAGCCAGCACAATCACATTGAACTCGGCGGATCTTGAGTTTCAACTGGCGGAAGTTACCCAGGGAGGTAAACCACAGGCCGCCCAGACCAGTTTTAACGTGGATGCACAGCAGGCCACCCTGACTGTACCTGCCGCGTTGCAGGCTGGCCCTGCCTCGATCCACATCAAGTTCACCGGCATTCTCAACGACAAGTTACGCGGATTTTATCTGGCCAAAACAAACGTCCGCAAATACGCCATCACGCAGTTCGAGTCAACCGACGCTCGCCGTGCTTTCCCGTCGTTCGACGAGCCTGCGTTAAAGGCCACATTCGATATTTCTCTTACTATTGACCAGGCAGATACGGCGATTTCAAACGGGAAAATTATTTCCGATACTCCCGGTCCGGGTGAAGGCAAGCATACTTTGAAGTTCTCGCCAACCGCCAAAATGTCCACGTATCTGGTGGCGATGGCAGTGGGGGACTTCACCTGCAACGAGGGTTCGGCGGACAACGTGCCGATTCGTGTGTGTGGCACTCCGGATAAAAAGCCGCTCGGCGTTGCGGCGCTACGTTACGCTCAAGAGATCCTGCACTATTACAACAGCTACTACGGTATTCCTTATCCATTCGGGAAGCTGGACATTGTAGGTGCGCCAGATTTTGAAGCTGGGGCCATGGAGAACACTGGCGCCATCTTCTATCGAGAATCTGACCTCTTCATTGATGACACGCATTCTTCGGTTTCCAGTCATCAGAACGTTTTTGAGGTTCTGGGGCACGAAATGGCGCACCAGTGGTTCGGTGACCTGGTGACCATGAAATGGTGGGATAACATCTGGCTTAACGAGGGCTTTGCCACATGGATGGAACTGAAGCCTTCACAGGCTTTGCATCCGGAATGGAATGCCGCGCTGGACGCGGTGAATGCCAGCGATCAGGCGTTACGGGTGGATGCTTTGCGGAATACACATCCTATCCGCGCGCGGGCGGAAACCCCGGAAGAAATTGACGAACTTTTTGATTCCATTTCCTATCAGAAAGGCGCGGCGGTGCTGCGGATGGTGGAATCGTATGTGAGTCCGGATGTTTTCCGTCGTGGTGTGAATGCTTACCTGCGCAAGTTTCAGTACGGCAACGCCAGCGCAGAGGACTTCTGGACCGCCATCGCCTCTGTTTCAGGGCGACCGGTGGACAAGATCATGCCCACTTTTGTGGAACAGGCGGGCGAGCCTCTGATCACGGTGAAGGCTACCTGTGCTGCGGCGCCGCCGGAGCCAAAGGTCCGTTCGCGCAGACGCCGTCGTACACGGCGGATTGCCCCTGCTCAGCCAAAGACGGAAATATCGCTGGCGCAGACGCGTTTCTGGCTGGATCCTTCCAGTGCCCCGGCGAACTCCAGCACATGGATGGTGCCTTTGTGCGTTAAGGCGGGCAGTGCCAGGCCTTTTTGCCAGGTCGTAGGCCAAAAAGAATCAGTGCTTCCCGTTGCCGGCGGTTGCGCGCCCTGGCTGTTTGTGAATGCCAACGCCATGGGGTATTACCGGACGCACTATGACGCGGACACGTTGCAGAAGCTGACCACTGTGGCGAAACCCGAATTGAGTGCGGCTGAGCGGCTTTCTTTGCTGAACGATGAAGCGGCATTGATGTTATCTGGACAAGAGAACGTTGCCAATTATCTCAATCTCATTTCCTCGCTTAGCCAGGATGATGAGCGCCCGATTATGGAGAGCTATCTTGCGGGACTTCGGCTGGTCCATGACCATCTGCTTACCGAGACCAGCAAACCAGCGTTTCTCTCATGGGTTCGCGGTAATTTTGGCTCGATATTCACGAGAATGGGGTGGACGCCGGCGGCGAGCGAAACTGACGATCGCCATGAAGTACGCGCAGTGCTTGTTCAGATACTTGGCGAAATCGGCGAAGATCCCGAAGTGATCAAACATTCCGTGGAACTGGCCGGGCAGTACAGCAAGGATGAAAACTCCATTGATCCTTCGCTGGTGCGAAGCGTCCTGGAAGTGGCAGCCATGAGCAACGATCCCGGCTTGTTTCAACAATACATGACGGCAATGAGCAATCCGAAGTCAAGCCCAGAGCAGTTGGCAGATTACTCGCGCGGGCTGGACCGGTTCAGCGACCCAAAGCTCATAGAACAGTGGCTGGAAAGAATCATTGGCCCGGAAACGCGCAGTCAGGATGCAGCGGGTTATCTGGGGCGTTTGCTGGAAAACCCTGCCGCCCAGAAAATGGCATGGGACTGGACCAAACAGCATTGGGCTCAAGTGGCCGGCAAGCTAACCGAATCGAGCGGGTATGCCATTGTGAATGCCACGTCACATTTCTGTAGTGTTGATATGCGCGATGAAGTGGAGCAGTTCTTCAGCGATCATAAAGTCGCCGCAACCAGCAGAAGCCTGAAGCAGTCCATGGAAATGATGAACAGTTGCATACATTTCCAGGCCCACCAGCAGCCAAACCTCGCAGCCTGGCTGGAACAGCATGCCACCAACGCGAGCGCAGGAGCGCGCTAATTGAAAATTAAGGTGCAAAAATAAAGTGCTAACTGAACCAGTGCAGATTCAGCGAAGTTGGTACTGGATGGTCAGCGGTCCCCATTGCTGATCATGCTGATGAACAAGCGCTGGATCGCAGTGCGGACAGCGAATGATGAGCGCGCTCTGGCCTGACCAGATTACGCTGATGCCTGCGCCAGCTGCCTCTTGCTCGATAATAAAAATGGTTCCTTGCTTGACCTGAGCGGACAGGAACCCGCGATTCAGTGGGCCGTTGCGACGAAGATTCACAAGAGTGAAAAACGGGGCGTCCGCACCACAGCGGCGCTGGAGAACGGCTGCAACAAATCGGTGGCCGGGGCTGGCACTTTCTGAAAGGATGCTATCCGGACACGTAGGCCATACATGCATGGAAAAGAGCTTAAGTCCACCCACTAGAAGCAGCAGGCTGATGGCGAATCCGATGCCTGATCGCCACATTTTTCGGGCAAATGGATCCATGGGCTAGGCAGGCCTGACCTGTTGCGGGGAATCGACGCGATTTCGAATGGCCTGCCACAACTCACTTCGTCCTGTGCCCGTCCGTGCAGAGTAGGGAAGAACTGACTCGACTCCATGACTGTGAGCGAGGGAGGATAGCGCACTCCTAAGCTTATTCCCGGAGAGCTTGTCACTTTTGGTGGCAACTACCAGAAAATCCCGGCCGGTGTGCTCAAGGAAACGGATGAGCTGCTGATCAGACGGCTGAGCAGGAACGTTGATATCCACCAACACGACGGCCAGCTGCAAGGTGGAGCGTTCCTGCAGATAAGGCTCAATGAATTTGGGCCACTCCGCGGAAATGGAGCGCGACAGTTTTGCATAGCCGTATCCTGGCAAATCCACCATCATCAACTCGGGCTCGAGCTGGCCGGGCTTGGCGTAAATGCCGATAAAGTTGATGGTGCGCGTACGTCCGGGTGTGGAACTAACGTGGGCCATTTTGTGGCCAAGCAGAGAGTTGATCAGGCTGGATTTTCCAACGTTGGAGCGCCCGAGGAAAGCGAATTCGGGCGGGCCCTCGCGGGGGAAATCATTCGGATTGGCGGCAGAGACAATAAATTTTGCAATCAGCGGCTTCATGAACAAAGACCATTTTAACTAACAGAAGAGAGTCTGTGCGCTGTTTGTCTGGTTGTACGCCGCATTGAGCATGAACGTAAACTCGGTCTTTGCTGCGATGCCTAAAGGACGATAATGCTGTGATTGAGGAGAAACTGAGGCCGTTAACATCCACCCATGGATGCCGAGGGGCACCGCTTCACATGGCTGGAAAGTTGTTTGCCGGAAAAAGAGCCCGACTTCTGCAGCCCTGTCGAGTTTACAGAGGCGGTGCCATGCACAAATTCTACCCACTTCAGGTCGTAGAGAAGAAAATCGTCAAGAGCTGATTCCTTGACTTCAATCTTCGTGCCGTCCGCGAATGTAATCTGCATCAAATCCTCCAAAACTCCACTTATCAAATAGATGCAATGACCGCCGTGGAGTTTCAAAATGTGTTCAGATTTCCATGAAGCCTCGTGACGAAAGTGACCGTAACGGGAAGCACTTTGGATTCGATCTACCCGCAGTCCAGCAGATGCTCCACGGCTGGTGGAATGGAATCCTAAAACTTGTTAAGCTATCCCCGCCATGTCCAGTGAGATTGATGCAATTCTGCTCACCGCTCGCCAGGCGAGAAACGAACATCGATTGCAGGACGCAAAGTGCACTTTGCTTGACGGTATGGAAAGATGCCGGCAAACCGGGCAGCAAACTGAGTTGGCCCTTATGCTTAAAGCGCTGGGACAAATTGAACGCGATATGGGCAATCCTGAAGTTGCGCTTCCGCTGTATGAGGAGGCGGTCAGCATTTATCGCGAGCAGTACCAGCCGCTAGCCTTGGCACACACCATCCGCCATGTGGCTGATATTCAACGCGGTTTGGGGCGTACAGAAGTGGCAGAAGCGAATTATCGTGAGGCGCTGGCGATACACCGTGGTCATCCGGAGACGTCGCTGCTGGATCTGGCGAATGGGATTCGTGGACTGGCGATACTCACATTTGATACTGGTAAACGCGAAGAAGCTGCAGCCCTGTGGCAGGAGGCGCATGACCTCTACGCCGCAGTGAATGTAGAAGCTGGGGTTAAGGAAAGTTCCAGGCGACTGGCTCTACTGGCGAGCAGCTAGATTCAGTTCGTCGCAAAAGAAAAGCCCGCTGGCTGAAGCGGGCTTTGAATTTGGTGAACAGGGAAATTACAGATAACGCTCGCGAGGAATCTCTTCCGCGGGAGCAGGAATGGGAGTAACTGCCTCCTCGGGTACGTCCGGTAGAGGGCCCACCAGTGCGAACTTCAAAACCTGGTCCATGTTTTCCACCAGATGAATTTTCATTTGACCACGGATGTTTTCCGGAACCTCAGGCAAATCTTTTTCGTTGTCCTTGGGAATGATCGCTTCGGTGATGCCGGCGCGCAGGGCTGCCAGCAGCTTTTCTTTCAAACCGCCGATCGGCAGCACCTTGCCACGCAGCGTGATTTCACCAGTCATCGCAACATCCCGACGAACCGGAATTTTACTCATGGCTGAAGCAATGGCAGTTGCCATGGTTATTCCAGCCGAAGGACCGTCTTTGGGTATGGCGCCTTCGGGGACGTGGATGTGGATGTCAACGTTGCGGTAGAAATCCTTGGGCAATCCAAGCCGGTGAGCGCGTGAGCGAACGTAGGACATGGCCGCGTGCGCGGATTCCTGCATTACGTCTCCAAGTTGGCCCGTAATGGTCAGCTTGCCTTTGCCATCGACAATGGCGACTTCAGTGCTGAGAATAGAGCCCCCGACTTCCGTCCACGCCAGTCCCGTGACCAGGCCAACTTCGCTCTTTTCGTTGGCAAGTGTGTCACGGAACTTGCTGACGCCGAGGAAATCAGCCACGTTCTGCGCGATCAGGCTGATGGAATAGGCTTGGCCTTCCTTCACGACTTTCCGTGCAACTTTACGGCAGATGTTTCCGATCTCGCGTTCCAGGTTGCGCACGCCGGCTTCACGAGTGTAAGACCGGATGATCTCTTTGATGGCATCATCAGAGAACTGAACCTGCTGCTCGGTGAGGCCGGTGGCCTCACGCTGCTTGCGCACCAGGAACTGCTTGGCAATCTCAACCTTCTCAAGCTCGGTGTAGCCGTGCAGCCTCAAGACTTCCATGCGGTCCTGCAATGCCGGTGGAATGCTGTGCAGCACGTTGGCTGTAGCAACGAAGAAGACCTGTGAGAGGTCATACTCCACGTCAAGGTAATGGTCCTGGAACATCCAGTTCTGCTCAGGATCGAGAACTTCGAGAAGAGCGGAGGATGGGTCGCCGCGGAAATCGGAGGCCATCTTGTCCACTTCGTCGAGCATGAAGACCGGATTCTTGGTGCCGGCCTTCTTCATCATCTGAATGATCTGGCCGGGCAGAGCGCCGATATAGGTGCGGCGATGGCCGCGAATCTCGGCTTCATCACGAACGCCGCCAAGGGACATTCGGACGAACTTGCGACCGGTAGCTTTGGCAATGGACATTCCCAGCGAGGTCTTGCCTACGCCCGGGGGACCGACGAAACAGAGGATTGATCCTTTGGGGTTCTTGACTAACTGGCGCACGGCCAGAAACTCAAGGATGCGGTCTTTGATCTTTTCCAGGCCATAGTGGTCCTGGTTGAGAATCTTTTCCGCATGCTCGATGTTGCGGATCTCTTTCGATTTCTTCTTCCACGGCACAGCCAGCAGCCAGTCGAGGTAGTTGCGAGACACGGTGGACTCGGCCGACATGGGCGGCATGGCTTCCAGCTTCTTGAGTTCCTGGATGGCCTTCTCGTGGACTTCCTTGGGCATGCCCGCGGTGTCGATCTTCTTCTTCAATTCGTCGAACTCGCTTTTTTCACCCCGGCCCAGTTCCTTCTGGATAGCCTTGATCTTCTCGTTCAGGTAATACTCTTTTTGCGCGCGCTCCATCTGCCGCTTCACGCGCGTCTGGATGGTGCGGTCCATGTTCAGCTTTTCGATCTCAATGTCGAGCACGTCAGCGATGCGGTTCAGCCGCTCGACCGGATCAAAAATTTCCAGCAGTTCCTGTTTCTCTTCAATGGAGAGCTGCAGGTTTTGCGCAATGGTATCGCTAAGTTTCGCCGGGTCGCTCATACCGGTGATGATGACGGGTTCGAGGTTGAGCGACTGGCACAGCTTTACGTACTGATCAAAGAGCCCGTGCACGCGCTGCATGGCCGTCTCAATCACGGGCGTTGCTTCGGTGGAATACTTTACGGTCCGAACTGTCGCTTCAAAATAACCTTCCGCGGTTTTCAGGTCCAGAATTTTCCCGCGCTCAACGCCTTCCACCAGTACCTTGATGTTGCCGTCGGGGAGCTTGAGATTCTGGACGATATTCGCGATGGTTCCGACCTGGTAAATCTCGTGGGGCTTGGGTTCGTCCACGCTGGCATCATGCTGGGTAGCGAGGAAGATCTTGCGGTCCGAAGCCAGCGCTTCTTCCAGCGCGCGCACGCTGGATTCGCGGCCCACAATGAATGGGGTCATCATGTAAGGGAAGATGACCACGTCGCGGATGGGCATCATGGGAAGCCGGCGGGTTTCGAATTTTTCCTTATTTTGAGTCACTATTTAAACCTTTGTAAGCGCGCCGCCGCGCCATGAATATGCAGGACGGGGTGGCTGTACTTCAAGAATATCACGCGATGCAACCTTCCTGTCTGGAGGAAGTGTCCGGTTGTTGGAGTACGAGCAGAATCAGTGTCTTACAACCTTGATGACTACCTTGATGCCCAGTGGAGCAGGGTAGATCACCGGCTAAAACGTCCGGTTATCCATAAAAGCCTTCTCGATGAATAAAACAAACCGCCTGCCGAAGCAGGCGGTGAGAAAGAAACTTGTGTTTGCCTACCCCGCCTTTTCCATGGCGGGAAGGGAAATGTCTCGACGTTCCACCATTTCCTTGGTGACCTCAAATTCCTTCACCCGCTTCTGGCTGGGAAGGTGGTACATGAGGTCGAGCATCATTTCTTCCAGGATCATGCGCAGACCGCGTGCGCCCACCTTGCGCTGCATGGCTTCGCGGGCGATTGCCGCCAGCGAACCATCCGAGAAGCGGAGCTTGACGTTCTCAAACTCGAACATGCGCTGGTACTGCTTGATGATGGCATTGCGCGGCTTGGTGAGGATTTCGATCAGGGCGGCTTCGTCCAGATCATTCAGGATGCCAACGACAGGCAGGCGACCGACGAACTCAGGGATGAGTCCGAAGCGAACCAGATCCTGCGGCTCTGCGCGCTGCAGAAGTTCCGTATCGCGCTTGCTGGCTTCAGTGAATTCTTTTTCCTTCTGCTCGCTGGTGCGGAACCCCATGGACTTCTTGCCGATGCGCCGGGCCACGATCTTCTCAAGGCCAACAAATGCGCCGCCGCAGATGAACAGGATGTTGGTGGTATCTACAGGCGTGAACTCCTGGTGCGGATGCTTACGTCCGCCCTGTGGAGGTACGTTGGCGATAGTGCCTTCCAGGATCTTCAGGAGAGCCTGCTGCACGCCTTCGCCAGAGACGTCACGCGTGATGGAGGGGTTCTCGTCCTTGCGGCCGATTTTGTCGATTTCGTCAATGTAGATGATGCCGGTTTGAGCGCGGCCCACATCGCCATCGGCGGCCTGCAACAGCTTCAGCACGATGTTCTCTACGTCCTCGCCGACGTAACCGGCTTCAGTCAGCGTGGTGGCGTCAACGATCGCGAACGGAACATCGAGCATGCGGGCCAGCGTTTGGGCAAGCAGCGTCTTGCCCGTGCCGGTTGGGCCGATGAGGAGAATGTTGGACTTTGCCAGTTCAACCTCATTGCCTTTGGCGCGATTCATGTGAATGCGCTTGTAATGGTTGTAAACGGCAACGGAAAGCTTCTTTTTGGTCTGGTCCTGACCGATGACGTACTCGTCCAAAAACGCTTTTACTTCCTGCGGCTTGGGCAGGTGGTTGGGAGCCGCGGCCGCATGGGATTCACTGCGGTCATCTTCAAGGATGGAGTTACAGACAGCCACGCACTCGTCACAAATGTAAGCGCGCGGATAATCACTGGGGGAAGAAATGAGCTTGGCAACAGCGTCCTGCGACTTGTGGCAGAAGGAACAACGAAGCGTCTCTTCCGGCGACCTAGGTTTCACAGTAACTCCTTGAAGCGGACCTTTTTTACAAACTTGGCCAGAGGTCCGGCAAATAACCATTCACTACTTGTGCTTGTAGATAATGTCGTCGATTATCCCATATTCTTTAGCTTGCTGGGCGTTCATAATAAAGTCCCGCTCCACGTCTTTCTCCACCTTCTCAAGCTTTTGCCCGGTATGCCTGGCTAGCATTTGATTGGTGATCTCTCTCATGCGCAGGATCTCTCTTGCATGTATATCAATATCCGTGGCTTGGCCGCTAAGGCCTGACATCAAGGGCTGATGAATAAGAATCCTAGAAGTGGGTAAGGCAAAACGCTTACCCGCTGCGCCCGCACACAAAAGGGTTGCGGCCATGCTGGCCGCCTGGCCACAGCAGATGGTCATCACGTCAGGACGGACGAACTGCATGGTGTCGTAGATGGCCATACCCGCGGTAATCGAACCACCCGGGGAATTGATGTAAAGCTGTATATCCTTCTCCGGATCTTCGGCCTCCAGAAACAGGAGCTGGGCAATGACGAGGTTGGCAATGGTGTCGTCAATTGGGGTGCCAATAAAAATGATGTTGTCCCGCAGGAGCCGGGAGTAAATGTCGTAAGCGCGCTCACCGCGGCTTGTCTGCTCAACCACCATTGGTACTAATGCCATATTCCCCTTTTTCCTCCATCAAAAAACTTTGTGCGCCAGCGGGCAATTACCGCACCCGCGAATCACCCGGCCTGCTCATACAAAAAGTTTAACGCTTTTTCTCCACGCAGGCGGGCACGGATGCGCTCAAGGCCATCCTCTTGCGTGAGTTGTTTGCGTACATCTTCCGGCGACTGCTGGGTATGGTATGCGAGTGATGCAATCTCACGATCCAGCTCTTCGTCACTCACCTGAATGTTTTCTGCATCCGCGATCTTATGCAGCAACAGCCCGGATTTAGCTTCCTTGATTGCAGCCGGTTCCTGCGCCGCGCTGAGGCGGCGGAAATCCATGCGCTTTATGTCTTCCTTGCGCATGCCCTGCGCCGCAAGCGCACGCAGACCGCGCTCCAGCCGCAGCCCGATGTGGTGTTCCACCATGGAGCGGGGCACAGGGAATTCATGCTTTTCAACCAGGGCGTCAATCAGCTTTTCCTTGGCTTCATGCTCTGCCTCATGCTTGCGCTGCTCGCGGAGGTTCTCGCGAATCATCTCCTTAAGTTTCTCCAGGGTTTCAATTTCCGGGCTCAACTCTTTGGCGAAATCATCACTCAATTCAGGGAGAGTTTTCTTCTTAATAGAATTCACCTTCACATGGTAGGAAAACGTCTTTCCTGCCAGCCTGCGATCATGGAAATCGCTGGCATAGGTGACTTCAAATTCCTTTTCCTCGCCGGCTTTTACGCCGCGCAGATGCTGAGAAAACTCAGGGACAGTCGTCGGTGATCCAATTTCCACCAGGACGTCATCCATCTTCACCGGTTCCGCGGGCTTTGCCTGCTTGGGCTGCTGCGGCTCTCCCTCCGTTGCGTCATCTTCTTTGGGACTTGCAGTGAAAGCCACCTGGGCGAAATCTCCATCGGCCAAAGCCCGGTCCTCTTCTACGGGATCATAGCTGGCTTGCCGTTCCTGGAGCGCTTTTATCTCTGAGTCTACATCGTCATCTGAGATCTCAATGTTTTGCTTTTCTATCTTGATGCCTTTGTAATCGCCCAGTTGAATTTCCGGCATAACATCAAAGCTGGCGGTAAACCGGATTGCCTCTCCAGGGTTCGCTTTCAAGTCAGTGATGGAAGGCGCGGAAATTGGCCTGAAACCGCCAGACATTACAGCCACCCGAAAATACTCAGGCACCAGACGTTCCAAAAGCTCTTCGCGAAGCTGTTCGGCAAAGCGATTGCGCACCACACTTGCGGGTACTTTGCCTTTGCGGAAACCGGGCACGCGCGCCTGTTTGGAGTATTGCTGGACGAGAGCCTCTTCCCGCTCCGTAACCTCCTCAACTGGAATTTCCACAGTGATCTGCTGGCGGCAGGGATCATTTTCCGGCTGGGCGCCTTCTGGGGGGGCGAGTTGACCGCCAACGGACCCAGATTCGGGTACAGGATTTTCGGCTGGTTTGTTTTCAGTATTCGTGTTGTCCAAGGGTTTGTTCCTTTGTCCGTCTGCGGGGCAGGGGCGAAATTGCGTGTTTATAAAGAGATATCGAAGAATCCAGTTTAAGAGACTCTTACTGAAGTGGTCAAACGCGGACGTAATCTGCGCAGAGCATCGTGCCTGAAATCAGGGCAGGAACTTGTACCTTTTTCCGCTTGATTTCGGGGTTGCTGAGGAGAATACTTGTTCCAAGCAAGTAGTAAGCGACGGATTACATATATGAGACCTGCAGTCCTTTCCATTGCGCGAGAGAGATTGGTGTCCCCACTGCGGAATGCCATCCTGGCGCATGCAGGCTATGGAGTAATCCCTGCAACTTCGTTTGAAACCGCATTGAAAATCCTGAAGCGGCGGCACGTATCTGCGCTGGTTATCGGGCAATCAATGGAATTGCGGGAACGCCGGGCGTTGTGCTCTGAAGCCAAAAAGCGCCGAATCCCAACGATGGTTATGGATCCATACGGAGAGCCGAGTGAAGGCGGTTGTGAACTCCACGTGAATCCGCTGGATGGACCGGAGATGTTGCTGGATGCCCTGGCCTCGCTGCTCAGGCGCCGTCATCTTGCCTGCTTCGCATAGGCTCTGCTCAGTCAAGCCGAAAACCAGCTGCTAAACTGATATCAAATGGCCTCCCAGTTGGAACAACTCAATGAGCAAATCATTGCCTGTACGCGCTGTCCGCGGCTGATTGCGCATTGCCAGAAGATCGGACTCGAGAAGCGACGCGCATACCGGGAATCTGAATATTGGGCCAAACCCGTTCCGGGCTGGGGAGATCCGAAGGGCCGAATGCTGATTCTCGGTCTGGCGCCCGGCGCGCATGGATCGAATCGCACGGGCCGGCCGTTTACCGGTGACGGCTCCGGCCACTTTCTATATCGCGTGCTGCACAAAACCGGATTTGCTTCGCAGCCCACCTCCTCGCATCGAGGGGACGGACTTACGCTCACCGACGCTTATATTACCGCAGCAGTCCATTGTGCCCCACCCGGCAACAAGCCCACACCGGTTGAGATTGCCAACTGTTCCTCACACGTGGAAAGAGAGATTACTCTGCTAAGCGAGGTTCGGGTTGTGCTGGTGTTGGGACGGATCGCGTTTGATGCTTATCTGAATTTCATGAAGCGAACCGGTCTGCTGAAGAGCAAGGCAGGATTTGTGTTCGCCCATGGAGCTCATTACCCGCTGCCGGACGGGCGCACGCTGCTCTGTTCTTTTCATCCTTCGCTACAAAACACGAACACCGGAAAGCTGACAGAGAAGATGATGGTGGACGTGCTCCGGAAAGCGCGAAAGCTGATGGACCGCTAAGGAACAGCCTAGAACGTGGAATTAGCTTGAGTGCCGCTATCAGCAGGGCGCGACACTCAACAATGAACGATCCTCCGACTCTCAGGAGCCGTCTACGCAGAACCGGCAGCGATGTTTTCTAGTTGTTGGCGCGAAGGACCGGCTTCTTTCTTTTCGCGTAGAGCTTCTTAGCGCTTGCACTGTGTGCTTCATCTTTCTTGCTGGCGGAGGCGTTCATTGGAGCTGCAGGAACGCTGCCATGGGGATCCATCACGGCGGCACGCTGCTCCACGAAAGTAGCGAGGTCATTGCGCAGCCGAAGAAGGTTGGAATAATCGGCTGAGATCTTAGTGTAATCTTCCTTCTTGCCGTAGGAATGCGTGGCTTCCACCAGGGCCTCCATGTTTTCACACACGAGTGTCAGGCTGTTGTAGAGTTTGAAAGACGAACCGACACCTCCGTGCGTTGTCCGGACATCAGCAATCACCGGAGTCAATCCGCTGGCAAGCTGCTTGACTGAATCCGCTGTCTGGCCAGCCTGCTGTTTGTGGGAACTCTTCTTCATCCATGCGGTTTTCCAGCCGGAAGCCCACTTTTCCACGTGCAGGTTGGCGAGATCAGTGTTGGTGGAGGAGACAATGTTGTCCGCGTCAGCCAGCATGCGGTGCAACTCAACATGTGCCGGCGCTGCAGATGCCCCTGTCGAAGAAGCCAAGGTTGCGATTGCGGATAAATCGTGGGACTGCGCCGATGCAGCAAGGCCCACTGACAGTACAAGAATTGCAGCCAGGGTAGCTTTCATGTTTCACGCTCCTGTAAGCGGCACAGAATGCCTGACAAGTTGAATCAAAGGCAGCATAGCTGGAGTTTCTCTGATTCAGTGCATTACTCATGTTCAACCGCGGTTTGATTTGGGCCATTCCCGGAAGGGAGAGACGGTGCTGTACTTCAGGAAGGACATGGACTTACCCTGAACAGGTCGGGGAACGATAGAAAGGCGATTTGCGGCAGCCTGAGCCATTCTGTATTAAACTTCTTCCAGACTTCCATTCGGCCTCCCAGGATACTTATAAGCCACTGTGGACCAACTGCAGAAACTTGCGGATGATGCCCGGGTCAACGTCCGTCGCAAAGGCGCGCCAGACCCTTACGGCAAGTGTGTGGTGTACTGGATGCAGCGCTCGCAGCGTGCCCTGGACAATCCCGCACTGGAAGTAGCGGTACAAGCAGCCAACGCTCTGGGGAAGCCGTGTGCGGTTTTCTTTGCGCCGGTTCCGTTTTATCCCCTTGCCAACATCCGGCACTATGCGTTTCTCCAGCAGGGCATTCCCGCGATTGCGAGTCAATTGGAGAAGCGGGGCATCGGGTTTGTGTTGCGGCGTTACCCTGACCATCACCTGGTGAAATTTTGTGAGGACGTCCGTGCCTGCCTCGTTGTCGGTGATGAAAACGCTATGCGCGAGCCGCGCAAGTGGCGCCAGTTGGTTGGCACGCAGCTACGGGCGCCTTTTTGGACCGTGGACGCGGACGTGATTGTGCCCTCCCGGCTGCTCATGAAAGAGCAATATGCCGCCTATACTGCCCGTCCCGTTATCCGCCGCCTTTTGCCTGAATTCCTGCAAGCGGTGGGAAATAGCCGGGCCAAGGTTCCATGGCAGGCAGGAAAAGTGCCCGGAACCGGGTCCCTGCCGGCGGATACGGACATAATGCAGGACTGGACCCTTGATCGCTCAGTGCAAGCCAGCCCTCAATTTGTGGGCGGCACCAATGAAGGGCTCAAGCGACTGAAAGCCTTTGTCAAACAAGGCCTGCGAAACTACGTGAAAGATCGCAACAGGCCAGAAGCAGACGCAACCAGCCATCTTTCCCCTTATCTGCACTTTGGGCATCTCGGGCCGCATACAGTTGCACTCGCGGTAGAGAAAGCTGATGCGCCCCGCGAAGCAAAAGACGCGTTTTTGGAACAACTGATTGTCCGCAGGGAACTGGCCATAAACTTTGTCCGCTTCAATCCCGACTACGACAGTTTCGAATGCGCTGAAGACTGGGCCCATAAAAGCCTTGCTGAGCATGCTCGCGACGCACGTAAACTCTACAGCGAACGTGAGTTGGAGGAGGCGCGCACGCATGATCCGCTCTGGAATGCCGCGCAGCAGCAGATGGTGATCACCGGCTGGATGCACAACTACATGCGCATGTACTGGGCAAAAAAGATCCTGGAGTGGACGAAAACACCGGCCGAGGCCTTCCGGATTGCAGTTTACCTGAATGACAAATATGAACTGGACGGGCGCGATCCCAATGGCTATGCAGGCATTGCATGGGCCATTGTAGGTAAGCATGACCGGCCCTGGTTCGACCGGCCAATTTTTGGACAGGTGCGTTACATGTCATTTGCCAGCACCTCAAAGAAGTTTGACAGCAAGCGCTACATCGAGCAGATGCGTGCCCTGGCGGAACGGTAAGGTGTTCCTCTGGGTTAACAATCGAGCTGTCGCAAGGTTTGCCACTTTGAGGCGTAGAGACATTAAAAAATCAAATCTTTGTTACTAAAGTCTCTGAACCTAAGTGTATCTGGGTTACAATCAGCCCAGCTTCCAAAGCATTGAAGTAAGAGCATGTCGATAGCTGCCCTGTCGCTGTCCGTCCTTCCGGAACTTAAGCGGATTCTTCTGGCCACGGATTTATCGTTGTCAGCCGAATCGCTTGCTGCCTTGCCCTACGTGCGGGGGATCGCGGACACGTTCGGCTCTACAGTGTTTTTATGGCATTCGCTGGCTTCTGAGGAGGGTGGGCCAGTTGTTTCTCCCATTGAAATGCGGCACATAGAGAGGCAGGCCAACGAGAAACTTGAAGGTCTATCTCATACAATCCAGCTGCAAAATCTCCCTGTAACCAGACTGGTGACGAGCGGCTCAGTCGCCACGGAGCTTCCCCGGGCGATTGCCCAACACGGAATTGCAATGGTGGTGGCCCGGACGAGCGGCCGGCGAGGCTTGCAAAGGATCCTCTACGGCTCCGTGGTGGATGAAATCTGCCGCGTAGCCCGCTGTCCGGTACTGACAGTGGGACCTTACCTGCTCCCCCGCAGAGAAATACGATTCAAACGCATCATTCTGCCGACTGATTTGTCCCTGCATAGCCAGCGGGTATTGCCGATTACCGTGGCTCTGGCCATGCGTTACGCGGCTTCTGTCACGGTTTTGCACGTGCTCTCCGAAGGGTGGGAGCAGCGGCCGAACCAGATTACAGTGAGGGAAGCAGCACAGCGCGCCATGAGCAACAGCTTTGAGCGCCCTCTTTCCAGTGTGGACGCAGAGTTTATCTGCGAGACCGGCGAGCCGGTGGAGCTGATTTTGCGGGTGGCCCGGCAAAAGAGCGCTGACCTGATTGCCATGGGAGTAAACAACGCGTTCGAACCGGGAATCCAGATGTGCCCAAGCGTAGCCTCACGCGTAGTCTCAGAAGCCCACTGTCCTGTGCTGACCAGCCATTGATCGTTTTACTAAGTCAGGTAAATGCCGTTCGCAAGGTGTTTGCCTCAGTTGACGATTGAGCAACTCTGGATCATACTCTGCACATGCTCACGTGGATGTTCCGGCCGGTAATGATTTTCTGCGCCGCCGTCTGCGTACTTCTGCTGTTCTTCTTTCCGCTTGTGCATGGCCCATTCCAGGCGACACACGGCCCCACCACCGCATTGCGCACGCGCAAAGCATTTCTGGCGCTGCTGTTCCTGCTTTTCTTTGTGGCCAAAGGATTGTTGTCCCGGCCGGAGGCGGTAGCTAGTGATGCCCTGATTGAGCAACCTCAGCCTGATGGCGATGGCGTCTTCAATCCTAATTTTGAAGAGAACCTCGCGATCCTGCGCTGTTGATCCACCTTCCCCGGCGCCCAACACTTTATTGGCAATCGAGCGATAAAGCTCTCGAACAATGACTTTCAACCTGCTTTGTAACTGCCTCCGCACCAACTGCGCGAAGCGGCTTTGATTTGAGGAGAGATTAATGAGAAAACAAATTCTTTTATCCGTTGTTGCATTAGCGTTTGGCTTTGCTTCCACCGGTTGCCATCATCAGATGGCTGCCGCGAAACCGGCAACGCCGCCCACCCCCACCGCTGCTCCTGCACCGGTGGCCAATCTGACGGTGAGCCCGGAAGATGTTCAGCGAGGACAAACCGCTGAGTTGAGCTGGAGCACCCAGAACGCATCTACCGTCACCATTGACGGGATGGGCGCCGTGGCTGCCTCTGGCACAAAACAGATTACCGCCGAGCAGTCCGCGACTTATCATCTCCAGGCCAAGGGCGATGGCGGCTCTGCAGAGGCCAGCGCGCGCTTGACCGTGACTGAACCCCAGAAACAAGTGGCAACCATTTCTGATGAAGAGCTGTTTGCGAAAAATGTAAAAGACATCTTCTTCAACTATGACAATGCCAACATTCGCAATGACGAAGCCACGATGATAAATTCTGATGCCCAGTTCCTGTCAGCGCATCCGAACATGCAGTTGCTGATTGAAGGCCACTGCGACGAGCGCGGCTCAGAAGACTACAACATGGCTCTGGGCGACAACCGAGCCAAGAGCGTACGCGATGCGCTGGTTCAGCAGGGAATCAAGGCAGATCGCATTAAGCTGATCAGCCTGGGTAAGGAAAAGCCCTTCTGCACGACGGCCGAAAATGATTCCTGCTGGTCGCAAAACCGCCGGGCGCACTTTGTTATGCAAAACAATCAGCAGGCGGCCAACTAACATTCAGCAATAACGCAACTCGAAATGGACCTGCGATTTAAAGTGCAGGTCCCTTTTTTTGCCCTATTCGCTGCGGAGCGCTTCCACCGGATCCACGCTGGCCGCGCGGCGCGAAGGCACGTAGCTGGCGAGGAAGGCTGTTAAAACCAGGCCCAAAGAAACGGCACTGTAGGTGATGAAATCCACTGGGCCGACTTTGTATAGCAGGGAAGACAACAATCGCATGGATGCAAACGCCGCGATCAAACCGATGGCCACACCAATCGCGCTGAGCAGAAGTCCGTGGCGAACAAACAAGCCGGTCAATTCGCTTCTCTGCGCGCCGAGCGCCATCCGAATGCCGATTTCACGGGTACGCTGCGAAACCGAGTAAGCGATCACTCCATAAATCCCCACAGTCCCGAGCAGCAGCGCCATGGCTGCGGCAATTGCCAGCATTAGAAGCGTGAACGATGTTCGCGCCATGGAGGAGCGATAGTAATACTCCTCAGTGCGTACACCTGCCAAAGGGAGGTTAGGATCCACCGACCATACAGCGGCCCGTACATCCTTCAGCAGGCTTTCCGTGCCGGCGCGCGGCGTTCGCAGGGCGAATGACAGGGACCGTCGCGCTCTGATCTTACGCCCTTCAAAATTGCTCATCAGAATGGGCCAGTAGGCGGATTTAGATGGTTCTTTGTTCAGCCCATCGTCGTATACATTGCCGACTACGCCTACGATCTGGCGCCAGTCATCGGTGCTGCCCACGCGTACCTGTTTTCCCACAGCGTTGGACGGAGATCCCCACATCTCGCGAGCCATATTGTCAGAGACCATCACTACCGGTGTTTTGTTGTAAATATCGGTCCATGTGAAGTCTCGTCCCGCCACCAGCGGCGTGCCGATGGTGCTCAAGAAGCCTGGGGCTATGTACTTGAAGCGACGAATCGGAGCGAGTTCTCCCGGACGATAAGTGTGATCTTGTGCGAACACGGGATCAAAGCTGTTGTTTCCATCCATGGGGATGCTGCTGGAGATGCCCACGGAGGAAACTCCCGGAACCGCGGACAGCTTTCGTGCGATTTCTTCGTACACGCCCGCCACCTGCTCGTCGTTTTTGATTTCAGTCTCCGGGATCGAGAGTGAAAACGTCTGGAGTTGAGCCGGGTCTGTGAAGCCCGGTTCTACTTTGGTCAAAGCCACAAACGTTCTTGCCATCAATCCGGAGCAGACCAGCAAGACGAGGGCGAGTGCCACCTGAACAACCACCAGCACACTGCGTGCCCGATGTTGTTCGCGGCTCTGGCTCATGCCGCGTGCGCCTTCACGCAGTCCGGTGCTCAGGCGCGAGCCGGCGTACTTCACAATCGGAATCAAACCAAATAAGAAGCTCGCCAGCAGCGCAAGTCCCAGAGTGAAGAGCAACACCGGGGCGTCAATCCCAATTTCATTCAAGCGCGGCAGCCCTTTTGGAGCAGCCGCCAGAAGAACTCGCAAGCCTCCGTAGGCCAGCCCCAGCCCAATGACACTGCCGAGCATCCCAAGCACCAGGCTTTCCACCAGCAGTTCTGAGGCGATGCGGCTCCAGCGTGCGCCCAGCGCCGAACGTATGGCCAGTTCTTGTCGTCTGCCTTCCACACGTACCAGCACAAGGTTGGCAACATTGGCGCAGGCGATCAGGAGCACTAGTCCTATCGAGCCCATCAAAACCCAGAGCACGTTGCCGACGTCGCCCACTACATAATCTTTCAGCGATTTAATATTTGGGCCAAGGCGCGCGTCTTCAAACATCTTCATGTTGAAGCCTGGAGGTGCGGGAAAGGTGTGAGTGACGATCGGCAGCATGCGGGCTACGTCAGCGCTGGCCTGCTCAATGGTCACGCCGGGTTTGAGTCGCGCAATGGCCGAATAGCTGAAGTTGCCGAGAAAGGTTTTGTTGCGATCAAACTGGAACGGAAGCAGAACTGCCGGATCTTCCGCCTGACCGAAGAAGTGAAAGCTCTGTGGCATCACGCCGATGACCTGGTGCTGCTTGCCGTCGACCATCAGTGTTCGTCCCAGGATTGCGCGATCTCCCCCGAACTTACGTTGCCAATAACCGTACATGAGGACCACGGTGTCTGGGCTGCCCGGAGAATCGTCCTGATGGCTAAACGCCCGCCCAAGCGCCGGCGCAACGCCGAGCACAGGCAGCAGTCCATCTGTCACCAACTGGGCCCGTACCTGTTCCGGCTCAGCGACTCCGGTGATGCTCACGGAATCGCCGGTAATCATTCCAACGTCTTCAAAGCTGCGATTCTGGTCACGATAGATGAAATAAGTGGAAGGTGAGCCGGGAAGTTCTTTTATGTTCACGCCGGGAGCCGTGTGGTTCACAATCACCAGTTGTTGCGACTTCGGATATGGCAACGGTTTCAGCAGAATGCCTTCCAGCACGCTGAATACAACTGTGTTGGCGCCCACGCCCGCCGCCAGAGTGATCAGCGTGACCGCCGTAAACATGGGTGTGCGGCCCAGCCTGCGCAGCACCTGCCTGATCTGGGTATTCAAGAAACCCATGATTTCTCTCCCTGAACGTCTTTTGAGGTAAGAGACGTCTGGAGAGTAATTACGTTAGGGGAGAGAGAAAAGTTGCGGAAAGTTCTGTATCGCGGCAGTTACTGGTGGCTGACGAATCTTGCAATCACTTGAATGCGACCCTGAATGTGCTGGTCGATCGCTTCGAACTCTTACTGCTTTACTTCCACTTTCAGATCCGCGTTTTCAAGCTTCGATCCACGAAGCTCACATTGTCCTGACATTCAAGTAGGCACGCCAATTGCAGGCAGAACAAACTTCATTATCAGGACATAGGCAACAATGATACCGAGGAAAAGAAGAAGCTCTGTGGTCATATCTCTATTTTACTGCGGATAGCCGCTCTCAATACCCAACGGCACGCTTCATTGTGTTCACAGGGCCCACAATTGCAGAAACACCGCTATGCAGGGCGCGGCACCACAAATCGATCATCTCCCGGGCTGAACAGATGGTAAACACTGACTTCAGCCCGGTGAGCGCAAGCGCCCTTTCCACTCGCGACGTGAGATTCATCAACTTCAACTCCGTGCCGGTGGCCTTGGCCCATCCCCGCAAACTGGCCAGAACGCCCAACCCGGCAGCGTCAATATCTTTGATCTCTTTCAGATCCAGCACCACCACCTGAACGTACGGCTGGTTCAGCACTGCAGTGCGCAGCGCGTCTCCGCCCTCCAGGGTCATCCGCCCTTTGCATTCGAAAATCGCGACATCGCCTAAATTGTTGGTTGTAAAGCTCAGCATGGTTGCTCCCTTTTTACGGTTACATCTATAGACGTTTGTCCTTGGCTGTTATCGACTAGTTAAGTGAATTTATTTTTGTAAACGTTGCATCTTTGAGTCGCGATTTTCCGTTGCTGCCTACTCCGATAATACGTTTGCAGCGCCAAAACAGTTTCCTGTTTCAATTAAAAAGCCATGAAAACGTGAGACACTCGAGATCGACTGGGCGTTCTATCCCGCGCTCAATTAGGAAAACAAAGAAGTTACAGCATTTATTCCCCTCGCGGATCTGTCCGCAGAGTCCTTTGTTCCCGCATTTCTTAGGACAGCCCGGGTCTTCCGCGACCGGCCTTAAAGTTTCCAAAGATCCCCTTGCTCACTCCAGATTGTTAGGCAGAGTGCAGTCAGATTCGCGTAACCCGTTGTAAGCTGTGCATTTAATATACGCCATTTATTCGCTTTACTCAAGTCTCTTTAAGAGAAATGTTCCGGCAAGTTTCTCTGGGGCAACAGGCGAGTGCTTGGTAAAGCGTGCAAAATCCCGCGTCACGGCTGCGTGGACGGTGGCGCCACCCGGCCACATCCGCCCCGAAACGTTGCTCTAAACTTTTCCCGCTCCTCCGGAGTCATCTGCTCCCAGCGCTGACTCATACGCCGCCGCCAGTGCTCCCGAGCGCGATGCGGCCCATGAAAACCGCGCAGGCCGCCAAACAGAAGCCAGCTCAGGGCCAGCAACCCCAGCGCCTGCCAGTACGTAATCGTGTGCAGCCCAAAGAGGCTCGGCATTAGCCAGTTCCACAAATGCAGCACAGCCTGCCCAAACACCACGATCGCAATCACCGCAAAAAGCAGGACTCTTACCATCATTGAAACAATCCAGCGTGCTCTCATCTTCTTAACCCTCAATAAACTCTTTATGAATTGCTTCCAATCTCTTGCGCAAATGCATCACTGCATATCGCTTGCGAGACAGCAATGTATTCACGTTCACTCCCGTTTCAACCGCCAATTCTTTAAAGCTGCGACCCTCAATTTCGTGCGCCACAAAAACCTGCAGTTGTTCTTCCGGGAGTTCATCCAGCGCAGTCTCAATTTCCTCTATCAGTACCGTTCGGGCATATTCGGCTTCAGGACTGGCATCAGGGGAGGCCAGCAACTCTTCCAGAATCAGCGGCTCGTCCTCATGACTCGGCTGGGGATAGGCAAGAGTTTCTGGCCGTTTTTTGCGAAATTTATCGATGATCCGGTTCCGCGCCACCCGGAACAGCCAGGCCCCAGCCTGCTCAATTGGCTTCATCAATCGGTACGCCTCCACCAGTTCGGAGAAAACATCCTGCAGGATGTCTTCTGCTTCTCCTTCATCGCGGACACGTCGACGGATGAAGTTGCGGAGCCGCGTCCGTTCACGCCTAACGGTCTCAGTAATGCGCTGATCTTGTTCGGCGGTCATCCGTTCAGGGCTCATCACAGCCTTCATCTATCAGTGCAGACGAATGAGTTGAAAAAATATTGCAGAGATTTGCAGGAAAAAATATCGCGCAGGCGCACATCTGCCTTCAGGGGGAGACTTCAGATTGGCTGAAAACTAGCTCATTCGCAAGGATTCTCAGACAGATCGTCCGGCGTCAGATATGGTTGCCACGCCGTGTTAAGCGGGCGGGGATCCGGCCAGGAGTAGATTCTGGCGAGCTCCTTGAGGGCAAGGGCTGTCTCATCAGGGCCCATGCCGCGGTAGGCGCCGGGATCGGGCCGGCTGTCCGGCAGCGCCATAATCCTCTTAATGAACGCCACCTCCTCCTGTTCTAAAAACGAGGCACGCGTATCCGGCTCACAGGTATTGCCGTGGTCGAATTCATCGTCAGACAGCATGGCTTTTAGACCCCCACGCCGCAAGAGTGACGTTTCAGAATTAGACCCATATTGGAAGGGAATTAGGTTTTCTAAAAATTGACTGCCGGGCCAGCTATTACGATATGCCCCTGATGCAGTTCCGCTTCCCTCTTCGCGGCTGGTGGATGACGCTACATTCCGGCGCCTGTGCCGGGCCGGGACCTGCACGCTGCCCAATGACCAGTTTTACGGCGTAGAGGCTGTAGTCAGACCCGTTTGGAAACTGGTTCAGCATGACCCAGCCAAAGTGATGCTCATGGCTGATGCACGGTGGTGTTTTCATATTGCACGATGTGCTTGCGTCCACAAGGACCGATTAATTTCAGAACTGTGCTGAGGGATTCCCCCTCGCTTCATTCCGTGTTGCAACAATTCGGGAGTTGATGGCGACAAGCCCGTTTACCAGGACGTATAAGTGAATTCGCTCACAAGCTACTCCGGATGAGTGAGTTGTCCTGATCTCGTCATTTCGCGATGCATCTTGACGATTTGATAGTCGAATAACTACCATCGGTGTTATTGAGGGTAGAGTCTCTTCCATGCCGAAAGAGTCGAAGCAACGCAGTGCCGTTCTGCAGGGAACGCTGGACATGATGATCCTGAAAACGCTTCTGTATGGGCCGGCGCACGGACATCAGATCGGCAAGCATATTCAGAGGGCCACGAATGAGTTTCTGCAGATGCAGCATGGTTCTCTTTATCCCGCCTTGCATCGGCTGGAGAAGAGAGGGTGGGTGGTGTCCAAGTGGGAGACGGCGCCGGACCGCAACCGCGAGTTCAAGTACTACCGGTTGACGGATAAAGGCAAGAAGCAGCTTGTGGTCGAAGAATCGCAGTGGAAGCAGATGGCGGACGCGGTGGCTCGCGTGATGTGGCCTGCGGCCGAGGAGAGCTGATATGCGATGGTGGCCGTGGAAGAATCGGGATGAGGACCTGGCGCGAGAACTCCAGTCTGACCTTGAACTGGAAGAAGAGGAACAACAGGAGTTCGGGTTGTCCGCGGAAGAGGCCCGTTTTGCCGCCGTGCGCGCTTTCGGAAACCCTACTGTGATACGTGAGCAGACGCGGGCCGTGTGGACCTGGAACTGGCTCGAGCGATTGCTGCGCGACCTTAAATATGGCGTGCGCACGTTGTGGCGCTCGCCGAGTTTCTCGATCGTATCGGTGCTCGTGATGGCGCTCGGTATCGGCGCAACCACATCGCTGTTCACCATTGTGCGTGCTGTGCTTCTGCGGCCCCTGCCGTTTCGCGATCCCGGCAGGCTGGTGATGCTCTACGATCATTTTCGCCACGACGAACGCGGGGATGGGTTTAGTACCGTCGCCGCCGGCGACTACCGCGACTGGCGCGCGCAGAGCCACGGCTTTGAAGACATGGCCGCCATGCGCGCATACGGAGGCATCATCTCCGGCGTGCAGAGTGAGCTACCTGAAGTTGTGCAGAGCGCTGCAGGTTCGGCCAATCTCTTTCCCCTGCTCGGCGTGTCGCCGGTTTTGGGGCGGACCTTTACTGACGCTGAAGACCAGCCGGAAGGGCAGCCCGTTGTGCTGCTGACCTGGAGCATCTTTCAGCGCCGCTTTGCCGGCGATCCGTCGATCATCGGCAAGCAGGTTCATCTGGACACGAAACCAACTACAGTCATTGGCGTGCTGCCGAGCTGGTTTACGTATCCCGATGCCAAGATTCAATTCTGGCTGCCGTATGCGCAGACCTTCTCGTACTCGCCGGGCGACTACGGGCACGCCGACCACCAGAGCATGGTGGTGGCACGACTCAAGCCGGGTGTGAGCGCAGCGGTGGCGACGAGCGAGGTGAGTGCGCTGCAGTATCAGATCCACCTTGCCAATGCGTCGAAGCCTGTAGCCGAAGACGTGTGGTTCCGGCCGATGATCGACGATCTTGCCAAGAATGTGCGCACGCCTCTACTGGTACTGCTGGGTGCAGTGGGCTGCATGCTCCTGATTGCCTGCCTGAACCTCACCAATCTGCTGGTGGCGAGGTCGGCGACTCGGCGCAGGGAGGTTGCGGTCCGCGGTGCGCTTGGCGGCAGCCGTATTGTTCTTATCTGCGAGCAGATGACGGAGAGTTTGCTGATCTGTCTGGCCGGTGGAGCACTGGGCCTGATGCTGTCGCTGGCTTCGACCTACTGGCTCGCGGCACATTGGCGCAATCTGCCGCGCGCCGAGTCGGTGCATGTCGATGCGTGGGTTCTCGCGTTTACCTTGGCCCTGGTAGCCGCGGCAGCATTGCTGGCCGGCCTTGTGCCCGCAATTTCGTCCACCGGAAAAGGGCTGCTTTCCGGGCTGCGAGATTCCTCGCGAACGATGGGCAGCAGCGCCTCCCGGGCGCGGCTGCGCAAGACGATGCTGACAGTGGAAATCGCCCTTACGGTTGTCCTGTTGATCTCGGCCGGCCTGCTCTTCAAGAGTTTCCTGCATCTACGCACAACCGATCTCGGGTGCCGCATCGACCACGTGATCACCATGAAATTCGGCCTGCCCGAAATCCAGTACGATACGCGCGAAAAGGTCGTGCGCTTCCACGAGGCGTTGCTCGAGCGACTGCGACGCCTGCCTGGCGTGCGCGGCGCGGGATTGGTTTCCGTTCCACCGGGGGCGGGCTTCTCATTTGGCCGGGTATTCAGCATCCTGGAGCGGCCCGCACCCAGCTACAGCCTTCAGTACGAAGCCATCATTTTCACTGCCGACCCGCAGTATTTCAGCGTGATGCAGATTCCACTGCTGCGCGGCCGCGTCTTCACGGAACACGAGCGGCTCAGCAACGATCACTACGTCGTTGTGAGCAAGACGTTCGTCGATCAGTACCTCGCGGGCGACGACCCGGTCGGCAAGCATGTCCGCGTGGACTGGGATGCCAAGCCGGAAGTTTACGAGATCCTCGGCGAAGTCGGCGACACGGTCGTTGACATTACCAAGCCGGTTCAGCCCACGATGTACTTCCCTATCCTGTCGGGCATTCCCGATCGCACGTCGGAAGCGACGATCGTGGCAACCACCTCCGCCGATCCGCTGACGATGTCCATGCCCATCCAGCGACAGATCTCGGCGCTCGAGCCGGAGTTGCCCGTCTATAACGCATTGACAATGGACCAGATTCTTGGCAAGACCTCAGCCAGCCAAGGTTTCGCGGCCAATCTGGTGTTGGCCTTTGCCGCCCTGTCGCTTCTTTTGGCGGCGGTCGGCCTCTATGGAGTGCTCTCCTACCTGACCGCGCAGCGGACGGCGGATATCGGTCTTCGCATTGCGGTTGGCGCGCAGCGATCACAGCTCCTGCGGCTTGTTCTTTTCGAAGGGCTGCGCCCTGCGCTTATCGGATTGATTTTTGGCGTGGCTGCCAGCGCCCTGGCCACGCAACTGCTGCGATCAATGCTCTATGGAACCCAGCCGCTCGATCCTGCGGCGTTTGCGGGCGCAGCGGCGATGCTGATGGCTGTCGCAGTGCTGGCCTGCTTGATCCCGGCGTGGAGGGCATCGCGCATCGATCCAATTCAGGCATTGCGAACTGAATAGGCGACGGATATCCGCGAAATTGGAAAAAAGTCGATGAGCCCACCATCGCCAAATCACTTGTCGAGCCGGGATTTGTAACGGGAAGTCGGCTTGTGTGAATTAGTTGCAGAAACTTTCTAAATAACGGACAAATCGGAGGTAAAGCTCCTTGAAGCGCTATTTCTGCCGCAATTTTTCTTTGAAGATTGCAAATGAAGGGTTGCAGATCAACACGCCGAGGCATCGCGCTATAGCAGGACGGCGACGGGGGACTCAAGTTCAGCTCGTCCCCCTCATTGGCGCGCATCAATCGTTCATTTGGTCACGTAGATGCTTGCTGTAGCGTGGTTCCCTATTCCTCCATTGATGGCTATTACCGGCGTGGTGACGTTCACCTTGTGACCTGTGCTGCGAGCCACCACATTCACGCTGAACGTGCATGAGGCGCTCGGAGCCAGTGTGCCGCCCAGCAGGGTAATCGCTGACGAACCAGAGTAGGCAGTGATTTTTCCGCCACCGCAGGATCCGGTGAGCCCGTTGGGGCTGGCGACTCTCAGCCCTGAAGGCAGGAAGTCGCCAAAAGCCACACCCTTCAGCGCTGCGGTCGAATTCGGGTTACTGATGGTAAAGGTCAGCGTGGTGGTGTGGTTCACCCTGATACTGGTTGCGCCAAATGCCTTGGAAATAACCGGCGGTCCCAGCACGGTGACAGTGGCCGTGTTGCTGGTAGCTCCGGCCCCGCTTTGCGTGGAAGAAATGGGGCCTGTGGTGTTGTTCTGAACTCCCACAGCCACGGCTCTGACGACCAGGCTAATCGTGCAAGTAGCGTTGGCTGCCAGCGATCCTCCCGAGAGAGTAATGGTTGAAGACCCTGGTGCGGCACTCACCGTTCCACCGCAAGTGTTATGCAGTAAGGGTAGTGGCGCCACCCTCAGACCTGAAGGCAGAGGATCAGTGAATGTGATTCCTGTGATTGCTGAGGTCGCGGGATTGTGAATGGTGAACTTCAGTGGAGTGAAGCCATGAAGCGGGATGGTGGCAAATCCGAAGGCCTTGGTGATGGTGGGTGCGGCCACACCAACAGTCAGATTTGCTGATGCCGTGTTGCCCGTGCCGCCGTTCGTGGAAGTCACGTTTCCGGTGGTATTTGTGTACTGTCCGGAAACCAGGCCCGTCACAGTCACGCTGAATTGGCATTGGCTATTGGCTGCAATAGTCGCGCCGCTGAGCGCAATTCCGCTTGGCGCCGTAGTGGTGAGAGTACCGCCGCAAACTGTTGCAGAGGCGCTTGCCACAGCTAGCCCAGCAGGCAAATTGTCAGTAAAGGCCACTCCTGTGAGTGCCACCGAATTGGCCGCCGGGTTGGTGATGGTGAAGGTGAGGGAAGTGGTTCCGTTCACGCTGATTGATGATGGGTTGAAGACTTTGGCAATCACCGGAGGCGCCACCACATTGATGCTGGCAGAAGCCGTTCCACCGGTTCCACCTTCGTTGGAAGTTACAGCTCCGCTCACGTTGTTTTTAAGTCCCGCCGTGGTTCCGGTAACGTTCACTGAGAATGTGCATGAGGTGTTCGCCGCCAGAGTGGCGCCAGACAAGCTGATCACATTGCTTCCTGCGGTTGCCGTAATCGTTCCGCCACCGCAGCTTCCAGTCAGGCCGTTAGGAGTGGATACCACCAGTCCTGCCGGCAACGTGTCAGTGAATCCGACGCCGGTAAACGCGGTGGTGGTGTTCGGGTTCTGGATGGTGAAGCTCAAAGAAGTGGAGCCATTCAGCGGAATGCTGGCTGCTCCAAACGCCTTGCTGAGCACCGGCGATGCCGCCACATTGATGCTGGCCGTTGCGGTATTGCTGGTACCGGCATCGCTTGTCGCCGTCACGCTGTTGTTCTTGGTTCCTGTGGTAGTTCCTTGAACGTTGAGAGAAACCGTGCACGACCCGCTGGCAGGAATACTCCCGCCAGTAAGACTGACGGAAGATGCTCCCGCAGTTGCTGTGGCGGTTCCGCCGCAAGTGTTGTTCAGGTTCGGCGTGGGAGCCACAACCAGACCGGCGGGGAAGTTATCAGTAAACGCGAGCCCAGTGGCGGCTGCTCCTGCGTTCGGGTTCTGGATGGTAATGGTGAGGGAAGTGACGCCGTTCAGCGGGATGCTGGCCGCGCCAAACGCCTTCTGAATTGTTACCGGCGAAGCCACGCTCAAATTGGCTGAAGCCGTATTGCCCGTTCCGCCATTTGTTGACGTCACACTTCCAGTTGTATTCGTGTACTGGCCAGAAGCTGCTCCGGTCACCGTCACGCTGAACTGGCATTGGCTATTGACTGCGATGGTCGCGCCGGAAAGGGCGATACCCGTGGGCGCAGTGGTTGTAAGCGTCCCGCCGCAGACTGTGGCTGTGGCACTCGCCACGGTGAGCCCTGTTGGCAGAGTGTCAGTGAATGCCACTCCCGTCAGCGGGTCAACATTCGCTGCCGGATTGGTGATGGTGAAGGTCAGCGAAGTAGTTCCATTCACGCTGATCGTTGAAGGGTTGAAAACCTTCGCGATGGATGGAGGAGCTTCCACCTTGATACTGGCAGATGCTGTCCCACCCGATCCGCCTTCATTCGAAGTTACGGCGCTGGTGGTGTTGTTCTGCAGGCCTGCCGCCGTGCCCGTCACATTCACTGAGAATGTGCAGGAGCTGTTCGCAGCCAGTGTGGCGCCAGAAAGGCTGATTACATTTGTTCCTGCGGTTGCGGTAATGGTCCCGCCGCCGCAGCTTCCAGTGAGGCCGTTTGGAGTTGATACCACAAGCCCGGCAGGCAGAGTGTCAGTGAAGCCAACACCAGTCAGGGCCGTCGCGTTGGGGTTCTGAATGGTAAAGCTTAAAGAAGTTGAGCCATTCAGCGGAATGCTGGCTGCGCCAAACGCCTTGGTGATGGTGGGCGGACCTACAACGCTGATGCTGGCATTGGAAGTATTGCCCGTGCCGCCATTTGTGGAACTCACGGTCACGCTGTTGTTCTTTATTCCTGCGGTGGTGCCCTGCACGTTTACAGAGACCGTGCAGCTTGCTCCCGGAGCCAGGCTTGCGCCAGAGAGGCTCACCGTAGAACTGCCGGCAGCGGCCGTCGCAGTTCCGCCACATGTGTTGTTCAGGTTAGAAGGCGTAGCCACCACTAAACCGGCAGGCAGGTTATCTGTGAATGCGACGCCATTCAGCGTCAAGTTCTGATTGCTGCTGGTAATCGTGAACGAAAGACTGGTGGTGCCGTTCAAGGGAATCGATGCCGCGCCAAACGCTTTAGTGATCTGCGGCGGATTAATCACAGTAATGCTTGCGGAGGACGTGCTTTGCGCGCCCGTTCCTGCCGCGGTGGAATTGATGGTGACGCTGTTGTTGAATGTCCCATCTGTAACCCCGGTCACATTCACGGTGATGGTGCATGCGCCAGCGGGCAGTGCAGCATTAGAGAAACTCACGCTGCCTGAGCCCGCTCCGGCCGTCACCGTTCCGCCGCAGGTATTTGTGACGCCTGGTGTCGAGGCCACTTGCAATCCGGCGGGGAACGTGTCCGTAAAGCTTGCATCTACAGCCACTACGTTCGGATTGTTCACAGCGAAGCTGAGAGTGGTTGTGCCGTTCACCGGAATAGTGGCTGCGCCAAAACTCTTGGTGATGCGCAACGGCTCCAGAATCACGATATCGGCTGTCACGGTGGCCTGGTCGACTGTCGCATCGGCATGCCCCAGACCGCCGGTATTGCCGGCATTGAAGGTCGCGGTCGCCTGTGCGTTGGCGTTCAGCGTTTCCGGCTGCGCCTCCGGGATGGTGCCCAGCACAGGATTATCAAAGGTGATGGGCAATCCGATTACTTCAGTGAGGTTCGCGGCCGCAATCGCAGTTCCGTGATTGTCCTGGGCCAGACTGCCGGTGAGCGTGGTGCTCTGGTTGATGCGAATGGTGGACGGGCTCGCCGTATGGGTCAGTTCAATGAATGGATCAAAGGTCGTGACGCCTGTGCCAACAGTCGAAATGGTATTCGCGGGAGTATTGATGCCCCACCAGTCATCGGTGGCAGAAACGGTAGCGCTGTTGTTGCTGAGATTTTTCCCCACTGGCGCTGTATTTGCTGCCAGGCGGCTGAAGGTCATGGTCACGTTGCCCGCCCCGGTGCCGTTGCCGATGGCAATTCCCCCGCCGTTTCCGGTGGTTGTGTTTCCGGTAATGGCGACTTTGTTCAGCGTCGTAACGTCTGTGCAGGCGCCTGGGCAGCCAGTAGACGCGGTGCTTGTCCAGATTCCGCCTCCATCTTTCGCGTTTGGCCGGTTCGCTTCTCCGGCACTGTTGTTGCTGACGATGGAGCTCTGGTCAATTAACAGATTCGATTCGTTGTGAATGCCGCCGCCGTTTCCACCCGAGTGGTTGCCGGAGATGGTGCTGCCATGGATCACGGTCTGCCGCGAATTGGGGGTGTTGTTGGTGAGGGTGATTCCACCGCCCTCGCCGGCCACAGAGTTATCGCTGCTGACCTGGGTTGCACTGTTATTCAATACCTGGCTGCCGGTCATGGATATGCGAGCGGCCTGGCTGACCCAGATACCTCCGGCTGTGGCCGCCACGCCGGCGGTGGTATCCACCGCTGAGTTGTTCTGAATAGTGCTGTTGGTGAAAGTAACCAGACCATTGTTGGGCGCAGTGAAATTGAAGATGGCAATTCCACCGCCATTGCCCTGCGTGGTGCTGCATGAATCCAGGGTCACACTGGTAAGCGTCAGGTTGGCGTTGCCGCTGGAACCGGTATCAAACTCCATGCAGCCGCCGTCGCCGTCATTACCGTGAGTGCCGCGATTGTGCCCGAATTTCAGGGTCAAATTGGAAAGGCTGGCGGTTGCGTTGGTGATGGGATTGATATCTTCATTGACGGCCATCACCATATCTACACCAGTCGCATTGCTGGAGCCGGCCTGGATAATGGTTGAGTTCTGCCCCGCTCCGACGATATTCACCGAATCATTCACGTACAGCGCGCCATGGTTGCCGGTAAAGTCATTTGCAACTTTTGGAAGCGTGAGCGTGTAAGTTCCGGCAGCAAGCTGGATCGTGTCGGTTCCGGCCATGGCGTTGGCCCTCAGCACCGCTTCGCGGATACTGCAGGAGGACGACGTGTCCACGTTGCTGACGTTGGTGCAGGCATTGGTGATGGGCGAAGTTGGCGTGGGATCATCGAAGCGGTTGGGAAAAAAAGTTGGATCGGGCAGCGGCATCATCACCATGGGTGTCATGCTGCCGGAATGCAGCGCCACCACGCCGGGACGTCCATCAATATTTGTCCGCATGGGCAATGCAGCCACGGGAGACCCATCATAAGGACGGCTCAAAATCTGGGCAGGGGTAAAGCTTGCTGCATCAGGCGCCGGATCTGGATGCGAGATAACCCTCATCTGCCCGCTGGTCAGGATCATCACATCGTCGCTGCCGTGATCGGTGATGCGCGTGCGGAAAAGGACGGGAGCCTGGCCGCCACTGAAGGACGCTGCTCCGGGAATGCTTTCCACAATCGTCCATCCATTGGCCGCCACTGCGCGCTGCGGTATCAGCGGATGCGATTCACCTCTCCGGCTGGCCTGCCGGATCGTCCGCATCTCTTCGACACTCAACGCGTGGGGATTAAACTCACTGTGCGCCGCAATGTGGAGGCTGCCGTCAGAAGTGAGCAGCGCAATCTGGATATGCGGATTGCGGTCGTAGATGAATGACCCCAGCGCCATTGCCGTAGCTGAAACCGGCAGGGAAAGCGGTTCAAGCTGCATACTGTTGGAATGCAGGATCATGGCGTCGCCGCCGCTCAGGAAAGCGGCGTCCGGGCCTGCATCGCCGAAATCCCCGAACATAATGTTTGAGGCTGCCGCGCTCAGCGGGAAGCTGCCTTGTTTTGCCAACCCCTGTTCAGTCTTCGCATAAAGGTCGAGAGAGATTCCTTTGTTCGGGTCAGACAATCCCACCAGAAGGGTGGAGGTGTGCATAGGGCCGATCGCGCCGGCGGCCATCGAAGTAACTGTTCCCGTGAGGCTGATCTGCTTCGGCGCGTCCAGTTTTCCTTTGCCGTCTCCCGCAAGAACATAAATGGCACTGCCGCCGCGGGCAGCGATCGCAACATCCAGATGGCCATTGCCGCTGAAATCACCTGTGGCTATGAAATCCGGGCTCACCGGCAGGGTCAGACTGGTGCTTGCCGCCTTGAAAGGCGCCGGAAAATCGCCCCGTCCAATTGCGTGCAACGATTCCAGGCTCTGCGGCGCGAATGCGTCCAGATTCCCCCGGCGGACCACCAACAGTCCGCCCGATCGGTTGCGGAAACCCATAACCAGGTCCGGGATTCCATCGCCATCAAAATCTCCTGCAGCCAGGGCCACACCATTTGCAGCCGAATTGTGCGCTGTCACGACACTCGCGCTTGCTGTCTCATGCTTTGCCGGAACCGGATGGGTTGGGCTGAGCCAGATTCGCGGCCCGCCCTGCTGCGCACTTTGCGCTTGCGGCGGTGCCGCGCTGACAGGCGTCAATCCTGAAGCAAGAAGAATTGCAATGACAAAAGCGAAAAACACGACCCGAAAGCGGGCAGGGGACATCATTTGCTGGTTCACAGACGTACTCCAGACACACTTATAGCGTGTGATTTTTGACGGGTGTTCGAAGGGTCTTAGCTGTTAGGCCGTCGCTGCAGCCAAAACCGGAGAAGCAGTATCGTTGGTACTCTGCAGCTACCAGTAGAATTTGTCAAGCAACGACCTTAGAAAATCTTGCATCCAGCAAGCAAAGTCCCATTTTGACTTACAATCTTAGTACCATCCAAGAGGAATGGGTTAAGCTGAAAGCTCTAGTGCTTTTACCTGTTTTGGGCGTCAGGAAAACACCTTGGATCGGAGCTGTGGTATTGCCTTGTGCAACGTCTGTTGGGGACAGTTATCCGGGCTCTTGATAAAGTCCAATTACATTTCCGCCCGGATCGCGGAATCTGGCAGTAATCTCAGGATGATCAGCACCTACAGGCTGCACGATCTCGCCGCCGTTTTTGTTGATCAGGTCTATCGTGGCCTGAATATCATCGACCATCACGTAAAGCAGCAATCCCGGCTGATCGAGCGGCGGGCGATTCAACACCCAGGAGCCACTGACTTGGCCTGTAGTATCGTCAAATGCCATGCTGCCGTTGCCACGCGTCCGAACATTCCAGTTGAAAACGTTCTGATAAAACTTTGAGGACGCGGCAATGTCCCTGGCAGGCATTTCGATATAGCAAATCTTGCCGTTCTTAGGCGTTGGAGGCATCAGGGCTCCTTTTTGCGAAGCCATTCTACTCCTAATTCTTCCGCCTGCTTTCCGCTCTGCGGCCGTACCTGCATCTTTGAAACCACTGCGCTATTTGCGCTGTTACGGAGGTAATTTTGTCTGAGGGCTCACGCGGTGCCACAATGTCCTGCACAACTTGTAAAAGTGTCTCTTTTGCAAGTTGGAGGATTGCCAATGATCTCTTCGAACGTTCGCAATCAAACCATCTCGGCCAACTGGCACCGCAATCTCCGGCGTTCGCCGCGCGCCCGGATTGACTTAGTATTGAAGCTCTGGCGGCATCTGGATGGCGAAAAGCAACTTGTCTGTGGACGGACGCGTGACATCAGCGAACACGGCATTGCGGCACAGGTTCCTGCCGACCTGGAAATTAATGAAAAGGTAGAACTGCAATTCACGCTGCCGAATGCAACCACCGCTATTACGCTTCATGCCACCGTTTGCGCCGCAAATGAGGGCCTGTACGGCTTTGAATTTCACAGTATTGATCGATTGACGAAAAGAATACTCGGCGCACTGGTGAAAGTTTAGAGCCGTAGCCAAGCGGCCATCCCGCTTCGCGATCACAGGCGAGAGGTTCCTTGCCGCGATGCTGCTGATCTTCTAGACTCCCGTCATGATCAACGGAGCGCACTTCCTGCTCTACAGCAAAGATCCGGATGCTGATCGTGCCTTTTTCCGCGACATTCTCCAATGGGCCGCAGTGGACCTGGGCCACAACTGGCTGATCTTCCGCTTGCCTCCGGCCGAGATGGCTGTCCATCCAGGAGACGGCAACTTCGTCCAGAAGCACGGAGAAGGATACATGCTTGGGATCGTTCTGTATTTGATGTGCGACGACCTGAACGCCACGGTGCGGTTGCTCGAAACAAAGGGAGTCCGTTGCTCCAAGGTGATGACGGCCGACTGGGGAAACTCCAGCACCGTGCACCTGCCCAGCGGAGGCGAAATCGGGCTGTACCAGCCCACGCACGAGACCGCGATCGAACGGACCGCCTAGTTAAAGCCGGCCGGGATTCAAAAATCAGCGAACCCTTCGCTCAGCTTGCCTTCTCCGCCGCTTTCCGCGCCTCAGCCGAATCGTAACTTTCACCATAGATGGAAGGCACTTTGCCGCCCGCAGCCCGCAGATACGCTGAGAGCTGTCCCCGATGGTGAATGGAATGATTGAGCGAAGTTTGCAGATACATGACTGCAGGGGCCTGGAAGATGCCGCGGAAGTCGATGAGCTTGGTGAGCTGTTCCGGCGTCATCTGGCGCAGGCGCGGCAGGACCGCCGCAGTCATTTCTCCATACCAGCGCGCAATGTCAGCGCCCCTGCGCATGTGCTCGGGTCGCGTGATGGCGGCAAAATTGAACTCACCGTTAACAATGCCTTCCAGAAATCGCTTTTCCGCAGCCACAATGTGCCAGGCTAATTCGACTGACGTCTTTGAAACGCCATCCGGACGGTAATCGCATCCCTTGTCGGGAATGGCCTCAATTACTCGTCGTGTGGTGGGCTGTTCTCTTTCCAGTATTGGCAGAAAAACTTCATTCAGAAGGAAACTGGCATTCTCGGGAGTCACTGGCATTTGTCACCTCTGTGGAATCAGGGTCACCAGTATATAGAAATTAGTGCATTCTCGATTTCACAAGGAACATGTTTTGACTGCGCTGTCCTGAGGTCCCATGGTGAAGAATTGCACTATCATCAATTTATGTCTCTCTCGGAAAAGCAGACCATTTTTGCGTTGAAAGCCATTGCCGATCCTACGCGGTTGAAGATCCTTCGCCTGCTGAAGCAAAGGAATGCGTGTTCGCTGGATAAGAGTGAAGGGCTGTGCGCCTGCGACATTGAAGAGCAAGTCAAGCTTTCCCAATCCACCATTTCACACCACATGAGTGTCCTGACCAAAGCAGGACTTGTGGACGCGAAAAAACTGGGCCTGTGGATGTGGTACCGCCGGAATGAAAAGCTGCTGAAGCAACTGGGAGAGGCGGTAAGCGAAGCGATCTAGTCACATTGAAAAATGAAAAAGGGAGTTGCATCGGCAACTCCCTTTGTTAATTTCCGCGGGAATCCGGCGTTAACGCGTTACCGCTGCAAACATCGGCGAATCCAGCAACGACTGGAAGCTTTTGTCATCGGCCTTGAAATGCACCACTAATTTGCCGGCATCGGAATCAACATTGGTGTCGTCAATGGCGGTTTTTTCCGTGGCCGTGGCATTCATTTTCCGGAACATCATCCCGGCTTTGAGCACGGAAGCGAGGGTGGCGGCCGTCATGGTGTCAGAGGTAACCACGTTCAGGTTGAAATCCACGCCGTGATCGAAGTCCACCGTGTAGCGTGAGCCGGTGAGGCGCTTACTGATATCGTCAAATTCGGCCAGGCTGGAAGCCGTGCCCAGCGCGCCCTTCATCATGGTCTGCGTTCCTTGCGCATCAAGCACGCTCCACAGGGTGCCTGCGTCAACGGATGAAATCATTTCTGTGATGTTGCTGTTGGCATTCAAACTCTCGGAGCTGTCATCGCGCGCGTTGAGTGACGCCTGCACTGCGGACTGGTCGCCGAACAGCATGGTGTTTTCGTCAAGGAAGGTCATCACCATTCCACCTGACATTGGATAGACGAAACTGTTGTTCAGCTTTTTGGCCTTGACACCCTGCTTGCGGATGCGCAGCAGGATCTTCTTGCGCGGGAACATTCCCTGGGCAATGCCGACAAGCTTCAAGCCGCTGCCCTTGGTGCGGAAAGCCGCCAGGGTGATCTCATCAATATCCTTGTCCACAACGACGCCGACATTTTTCAACGCGTCTTCAAACTGCTTCATGTTCGGCGGCATCAGTTTGGTCTTCATCTGCATGGCCGTATCGGAGTTCTTCATCCGCCGGTAATCCACATTGATGATCTGTTGTACTTGGAAGGGAATCACGGCGCGTGCATTGGTAGCCAGTGGCGCAGCAAACACCGGGAACCCGGTGAACAATAAACAGACGAGCAGGGTAACGCGTTTCATGGTTCTTCTATTCTAATCCGGTTTTCTGAAAATTCTGATGCATCCAGTGGCAGCTCAGGATGCTAATACCGTTACTTTAAGGTATTCACCTCTGGAGTTGCCCAACCTTTGAACGCACTTCATCGGCAAAAGTTGCGTCTTTGAGTGAGGAAAGGTTGATCTCGACATTCGAAAGTGCACCTACTATTGCGGCTCGGGCCAGGGCATCTGCCACAGTGAGATCAGACGCCATGTTGGGATTTGTAATCGGCTTTAGCGTGGCGACAATATCGGCTACTTCCCGCGCCTTCTGCGCCGTGTCCAGAGGAACACTGGTGGCCTGTTTCAAGGCCGTTTCTACCATAGCTTCAGCCGCGCCATCAGAAGACGCTTTTGCCTGCTTGTAAGCAGCCATCACCTGGCCGTAGCTTTCAGCATCTGCGTCGATCCCGGCCTTGAGTTCTTCGCGCAACTGCGCCAGCCGCGCCAGAGCTGTACTCAGTTGCTGCTCGTATTGCATGTAGGCCTTTTTGCCACGCGACATACCCGCCACCATGCTGCCCAGCGCCGCCGCCATGGCCGCCGCCGCCGCCGCCGCGCTGCCACCTCCAGGCGTTGCCGTTGGAGCGGCAAGCTGCTCGATGAACGGCTCGGCTCCCGCGCGCAATCCACCCACCGCCATTTTGCCACCCATCACGCCTGCGAGCCGGTTTTCCAGGATCATAGAGGAATCAAAGTTCTCCACCTGCAGACACCACTCAGCCGCCTGCTCCAGTGCTCTCTTGGGAATCAGGCCGACGATCTCACTGCTCAACGGCATTACGCCATAACGCGCCGCTTCACGCTTGACGAACTCAAAAACGCGCGCAATCGGCGTTTGCTCGAAATCGGTCAGGTTCATGGAGACCTGCGCCAGCCCGCGGACCTCAAATCCAGCGCCCTTTACAAAGCGCAGCCCGCCGGACGAGAAGCGAATGGCCTTGGCAATCTTCTTGGCGATATCAACATTGGTTGTGTTCAGGAAAACGTTATAAGCGATGAGCGCTTTGCGCGCTCCCACCACGGTTGCGCCGGCCGTGGGATGGCAGCAGGGGTTTCCGAAATCCGGCTTGCGCGCAGGATTCACCAAAATGTCTTCGCGCAAGCCTTCAAACTGGCCGCGACGAATGTTTTCCAGGTTCTGCCGCTCGGGAGTTGTGGCTGCTGACTCGTAGAGATAAACGGGAATCTGGTGGCGCTTCCAGATTTCTTCTCCCGCCTTGCGGGCAAGCGCCACACAATCTTCAACGGTGACACCTTCAATAGGGATGAAGGGAATTACGTCTGCGGCCCCAATCCGTGGATGCGCTCCCTGATGTGTGGTCAGATCGATTAGTTCAGAGGCCTTGCCAACGCCGCGAACAGCCGCCTCGGCTACCGCGTCTCCATCGCCCACCAGAGTGATCACGCAGCGGTTGTGGTCAGAATCCATTTCGCGATCGAGCAGAAAGACGCCGGGCACTTTCATTGCGTCGACTATGGCGTCGACCACCGCTTTGTTGCGGCCTTCAGAGAAATTGGGAACGCATTCAACCAGTGTGGACATAACTGGAGAGAATAGCGGTCAGCCTCTTACCGGTGCAACTCTCGAATCGGGCACCCGCTTTCTCCGCAATGAATAGCAGCCTCTCAGACTGTTGCTTTCAACGCGTCCTGCGGCCCAAAGACGTCCCTGATCGCCGTCTCAAGCTCCCCCAGCGCTCGGGCACAATCTCCGGTGAAGCTGGAGCCGTGCATGATGGCCAGCGTCTTAGGCTGGAGCTCCGCCAATTTCCTCAGGTTCCTGGACGTAAGGTGGGTAAAGGGCACGTAGTCAGCAAGGACCCTGCCTGGTAGTTGCGCATGGCCTGATGCGAGCGTCCGACTACGTCCGACTCGGTCAGCGGTTCAACATCGCCCGTCTGGTGGAACAGGTCGGAACAGAGCAGTGTCTTGCCGGTTTCTTCGAACAGAACTCCAGCGTCCCAGCCATGGGGAAGGTGTGGGGTCTGGCAATAACGGAATTGAGATTTGCCGGTGGAAAACACCTGGCCATCAGCCATGGCCTGGGCTTCGCGTCCGATGAAATCGTTGACGCAAACCATTGCCCCCACCTGACTGCAAATGACATCAGCTTTCGGAGCAACCGCGAGCCACTCGTTCAGTGACCCACATTCGTCCGATTCAAAGTGGCTGAAGCTGATGTGCCGCAGGTCTTCTACCCGGATCAACCGGGAAACAGCCTCGCGGATTTCAGGAAACATTCCCCTCAAACCGGTGTGAAACAGGAGTGGCTCTTCATCTCTGATGAGGAAGTGATTGAATTGCAGGTCGCCCCAGGGAGCGTAAATTGAAATTCGAAACAGGTCAGGCGCAATCTCCGTCGTGTTGGCCATAAAAGACTCCTTGGCCGAAGACTAGCACAGCTTCAGTACGCAAAAATGTTGCATAACCGATTCACAGTAAAGGGGCAACATTTCGTCATGACGCAGCAGAGAGAGATCTCAGTGCCGAAGGAACCCGAGCAGCTCTCTAATCACTTCTTGCGGACACTCTTCCGGCAGAAAATGCCCGCCCGGAAGCGTGTGTCCCTGTGCGTTTTCTACTCGTTCACGCCAGAGGCCAAGCACATCAAACAGCTTGCCGATGCGTGCCTGTGCGCCCCACAGCGCAAGCAGAGGCGCTGTAACTTTGCGGTCGAGATCGGCGCGATCGTGCTCCATGTCAATGGTGGCCGCTGCGCGGTAATCTTCACAGGAGGAATGGATCGCCTCGGTGGTGCAGAAGCAGCGCAGGTATTCCTCCATGGCCTTTTCTTCCATGGCGCCCGGAACCTTGGCCCAGGAGTTCACAGTCCAGCGCAGGAAGAATTCCGGATCAGCGCCGATCAGGCGCTCGGGAAAATCATACGGCTGGCTCAGGAAAAACCAGTGATAGCTCACGCGGGCAAAGCGCTGATCAGCGTGCTCAAAAGTCGCGAGAGTAGGTGCAATATCGAACACGGCCCAGCGCTCTACCGTATTTGAGTAGTCCAGCGCGAGGCGATGAGCTACACGCCCACCGCGATCGTGCGCTGCAATCTGAAACCGCTCAAAGCCGAGGGCCTTCATCACCGCAACCTGGTCGCGGGCCATGCTGCGCTTGGAATATGTCAGGTGTTCTTTATCGCCCCGCGGCTTGCTGCTATCACCGTAGCCACGCAAGTCAGTCAGAACCACTGTGAAGTGTTTAGTCAACTCCGGCGCAACTTTGTGCCAGCAGACATGCGTTTGAGGATATCCGTGCAACAGGAGCAGCGGCGGCCCGCTTCCGGCCACGCGCGTATGAATCGTAACTTCTCCAACATCAACCTGGCGATGATCAAAATCAGGCAGCAACATGGAAGTTGTTGGGATGCGAGTTTACCTGAACCAGTTCACTCCAATTTGAAATTGCACGGTGTTGATGCCGGGATTGGGCGAGGTCAGGCCGGCATTGGAAATGTGCTGAAACTGGACGTTAGCCATGATGGCGCGGCGATCATTGTTAAAGAACTGAAATCCCAGCGCGCCATGCGTAAGGAAATTGACATGCGATGTGTTGACCGGAACCGCATGGTTGGTGAAGAGCACCCCGCCACCGAGTTCAAGAAAGGGGACCACGTGCGCAGAGTTGGTGAAATTCCACTTGAGGTTTACCGGGTTCAACCCCTCGCCAATTGCGTTTGTTGCCGGTGCCGGCTGCCACAGGTGATAGAAGGGAATCAGGTCCGCGGACCACTCGAAATTCCCGCGCACAAAGCCGCTGCCATGATCATCCGTCAGAACCTTGCCCAGACGCACACCGGCATTCATGGCTTGGGTGTTTTTTGTTCCACCGGGCACGCTCACACCGCCTCCCGCCCAGAACCCATAATCCCAGGGTTGATGGTCTAAAGGTTTGGATTGGGCATTTGCCATGATAGAGCTCAGCATTATCAGAAGGAAGATTCCACCACGGAGGCACGGAGACACGGCGAAGGGCCGGCGTGGTTCAGGCGTCATGCGATATGCTCCAATGTAGGAATTAGGAGAGGGTATCAGGTGGGCAGCAAAACAAAAAGGCGGCACTAACGCCGCCTTTCGCAAGACCAGAATTGATCTATCCCGCCACTTCTTCCAGTTGCTTCTGATCCACGTCGAAGTTGGAGTACACATTCTGCACGTCGTCGTGGTCTTCAATGGCTTCCAGCAGGCGGATCATCTGATTGGCTGCCGCGCCTTCCAGCTTGATGTAATTCTGCGGGATCATGCCGACTTCAGAATGGACCACTTCCACGTTGGCGCCTTTTACTGCGTTGAGGACGCCCTCAAAGGCATTGGGATCGGTGGTAATTACCCAGGTATCGCCATCGTCGCTCAGGTCTTCGCCGCCGTTCTCCAGCACAATGCCCATCAGATCGTCTTCCTTGGCCGCAGCCTTAGGAACGATAATCTCGCCCTTCTTATGGAACATCCAGGCTACCGAGCCGCTCTCACCCAGGTTTCCTCCACCTTTGGTAAACATGTGACGGATTTCACTTACGGTGCGGTTGCGGTTGTCGGTGGTCACGTTCACCAGTAGAGCGACTCCGCCCGGACCGTAGCCTTCAAACTGGATTTCTTCATACGTTGCGCCGGGGAGTTCACCTGTGCCGCGCTGGACGGCACGCTTGATATTGTCGGCGGGCATGTTCTCTGCCTTGGCAGCAGCAATGGCCGTGCGCAGGCGTGGATTGCCTTCAGCGTCGCCTCCGCCGCTCTTGGCGGCCATGGCGATTTCCTTGATAAGGCGGGTAAAAATCTTGCCGCGCTTGGCATCCAGCGCGCCCTTCTTGTGCTTGATTGTGGCCCATTTTGAGTGGCCAGACATGGTAATAACCTCAGCAGAATTTGGAATTTAGCGAGCCGCAGGGGTGCCCGGCAGGCGTTACGAAACCCATGAAAACAAAGTAGATTATAGCACGCCCGGTTGTTATGATTCCCTTTGATGCCAGAACCTAGCGAGCACGAGCAAGCCGTAGAGGACCAGGTTTTACCCCCCATCAGCCTGTTGCGCCGTCAATGGCTCTTTCTCCGCCAGAATTGGTGGGATAGCGGGCCGTTGACGCCCGGTCAGCGCTTTGGGTTCTTTCTCCGCGGATTCTTCCTGGTGGTGATCGGCTGTATCGGTCTGGTCTTCGCCGTCGCGGGTACGCTCGGGTCGAAGGGAAGCGGGCTTGATGCGGTCGGCAAGCTCGTCGCCGAATTCATGCTTATTCCCATCGGCTTGCTGGCATTGATCGTGGTCGGGCTTGGCGGCTCTCTTGTGGTTCGCAGTATTACCGCACGAAGCTATCCGGGCCCTGACGATGAAGAAGTCTGAATTCGCTTAAGTTACTGTCCGCTTGTGCCAGAACGCAAACACCACTGCCAGCAATGGGGGTGCGAGCAGAACTCCCCAGAACGGAATGATGATCCCCAGGATGATAGGTGCAAAGAGGGCTGCCCAGAAGGGCACCTTGGCGGTGCGTTTCATCAGGTATGGCTGCAGGAACAGGCCGTCCACCACCATGATGATGGCAAACAGAATCAGCACGTAAAAGAAGCGCATACTGTCGGAGCTGAAAGCGCCAAGCAAGGCCGGGATAATCACGGACAGCATTACGCCGAAGTTGGGAATGAACTGCAGGATTCCCGCCAGAATGGCCCAAATCGGCGCCCACTGTATTCCGATGATCCAGAGCCCGATCAGCCAGAGAAGCGCGACGGCGAGCGAATCCAGGCACTGGGCGATGAACCAGTTCTTCAGCGCCGATCCGGTGATGCGCGCATGCGAGCGCCAGTCGCGCCAATCCATAAAATCAGTTAACCACAAAGGGCACGAAGCCGCACAAACTCAGAAGTTCCAGGTCCGAATGCCTGATAGCGGTTCACTGAACCGCTGGTGGCCTAGTCGTTGTCACAAATTCCCTTTGGGTTCCTTTGTGCCCTTTGTGGTTAAATGAGCTTATGAAATTTGGCGTCATCATTTTCCCCGGCTCCAACTGCGATCAGGACAGCTATCATGCCGCCATTGCCGCGACGGGACAAAAGGCTGCCTTTCTGTGGCACGAGTCGCGCGACCTGGAAAATTGTGATGCCATCATTGTGCCCGGCGGATTCGCTTACGGCGACTACCTGCGCACAGGGGCCATTGCACGCTTCGCACCCATCATGCAGGAGCTGGCGAAATTTGCAGCTTCAGGCGGGTTGGTCATCGGCATTTGCAACGGCTTCCAGATCCTCTGCGAAGCCGGCCTGCTTCCCGGAGCGCTGATGCGCAATGCAGGTCTCAAATATGTATGCAAGTTCGTAAACCTGCGCGTGGAAAACGCTGACACTCCTTTCAGCCATTCCTGCAAAGCCGGTGAAGTCTTGCGGATTCCCATCGGACACATGGAAGGGAATTACTATTGCGATCCGCAAACATTGGCAATGCTCAAGAAGCAGAACCGTGTGATCTTCCGCTACTGCACGCCGCAAGGAGAGATCACGGCGGAAGCCAACCCGAACGGCTCGCTGGATAACATCGCCGGAATCTCTAACGAAGGCAGAAATGTACTCGGCATGATGCCACATCCTGACCGTTGCAGTGACCCGCTGCTTGGCTCTGCTGATGGCGCTAAGATTTTTCAATCCATGGCGCTGTCTGGAGTTAGTGCAATTCGTTAGTCAGCGGGTACATCAATCCAGCTCTCAGCAGCCCTCTTGTCTGCGTACCGCGGCATCCAACCTCTCAAAGCGCGCCACTTCATTAACCAATAGGAGATTTGTATGCGTGCAAAGGGGATTCTGCCGAGCGTGTTGGCTGCTTCGGTACTGCTTGCATTTGCCATCGGCTGCAACACAAACAAAGCTGCTACACCGGACGTAAAAGATCAGGTTGCTCACTCGTTGGGCAACGCCGGGTTTAAAGACGTCAAGGTCAGCACGGATAATAACAAGCAACTGGTAACACTTCAGGGTGACGTCAAGACGCAGGAAGATAAGGAACGTGCGGAAGACGTGGCCAAGGGCGCTGCCTCTGGATGGGTAGTTTCCAACGAAATCGGCGTCCGTCCCGACGGCGTTGAGAGCGCAGCCAGGAAAATTGATTCCAATGTTGACAGCGCCATAGAGAAAGATTTCAAGGCCGTACTGATTGCCAATCACCTTGATAACCAGCATATCCGTTACGACGCGAAGAATGGCGTGCTTACTTTGAAGGGTGACGTGGATAACGCGGCACAGCGGGAAAACGCGGAAAAGCTTGCTGCCACGGTGCCCAACGTTGCGCAGGTGGTCAATGAGCTTGACGTGAAGGGTGCGAAAGGAAGACACACACCATCGGGCGAATAATCTTCGTCATGAAACTGCACGGACGGCCTTTTGGTCGTCCGTTCCTTTTGCATCTTACTAATGTGTATCGGAGGGATGAGTCTAACTCCGTCCTGCCAGTAACGTGCGCCAAACCCGCGTGCACGAGGACGGGCGGGTATATATTATTGAGTTGTTGTCCCAGGCGTGCTTGCGTGCCGCATCTTGGCAACAATCGTTTCATTCTTCGGAGAGAACATGAAAACTCTGCCAGGCTTCTTAGTTTTATTACTGATCGTGTATGTCGTGGGATGTTCCGGTAATGACAAGGACAGGGCTACGCAGCCCACTGGAAGCATGCCTTCCTTTGCAAATACCAGCTCTGGGGCTGAAGGCGCTGGCGTCGCCAGCGGAGACCAGAAGCTGGAAACCAGCCCTGAGTCCAGTGGCGGATCCAGCCTTGAGGCGAGCACTCCATACAGCAGCGGGAAAGGCGGGGCAGTCTCGCAAAATATCAACCCTGCTCCTTTCCTCGCAGCGTCTGCAGCCGGAAGCGGAGTTCAAGGTGCCGCTCCCAGGGCCGCCAGTTCTACCGGCCTGGTTTCGCGCGCAGATGGCGACATGTACGGACCCAGCGACTTGAGTGCTGCCGGTGTCGGCCCTGGAATGTCAGGAGCGGCCGAAGGCGGAGCCACCCGCAATTCCAATGCAGGTAAGGCTAAAGGGAACACCAGCTTATCCGCTCCGGCGAAGCCGCCCAGCAGTCAGACCAGCGGGAAGTAACCGTCACCAGGGACGAGAATCTCTTGATATTCCTGGTTCTTGCTTTTTAAGCGGACTGGCTGGGCGAGATTAGAGCGATTAATCTCTTCCCAAGGATTCTCTAATTACCTTTGGACATAGTTACTTAACTCGACTGAATGGTTGCGTGGCGGAACATTTTTCGGTTTTGATCCGCCACGCACGTTAAAAACCAGCCGTTAGCAGCTACCCATTAGCACTTAGCTTGTACGTGAACTCTCTACCGCTGTATCTCTCCCGCCGCGGCTCCCGCATTTTTATTGGAATTTGGGGAAAGATGGAGCGGGAGACGGGGATCGAACCCGCGACGTCCAGCTTGGGAAGCTGGCATTCTACCACTGAATTACTCCCGCTTAGGCCTCTCGTTGCGGTTAAGAGGTCCTTCGACTGCGCCAGGATCTCGCTGAATTTGGCGCTCGACCACTTACCGACGAGCCTGAACCCCGAATTCTAGCACCTATTCCTGACATGCAGGCCTCTGCCTTCGATTTTAGCAGCCCTGAAGCGTTTTCGGAGCTGGTACGAAAGGCAACTCCGGCAACAAAAAGAAAGCACCCTCTTTACAGAAATCGGGAGATAATCTCAGGAATTGCCGCAGGTTTAAAGCCATGTGGGAAAACCTGACCAGCGAGAGATTCGACCCTTCCGCGCTCTGGCAAAGAGTGGGAGGGGACATGCAACTCCTCTCTGAGTTGGTGCACATTTTTGCGGCGGAATATCCGGAGTTGTTGCTTATGATTGACGCGGCTACCCGGGAGGGAGACGGAGACACCCTGCGCAAAGCCAGCCACAAACTCAAAGGTTCTCTGCTTCAGTTCTCCGCGCCGGTAGCTGCTGGTGCGGCCGCAGATCTGGAAATTCTCGCCGCCGGCAACTCTTCAAAAGATATCACCCTTGCCGTTGCCACAGTAAAAGCGGAGATTGAGTATCTTGTGCCGCTCCTCGAGACCATGATCTCAGGAACAGATGTACGTGCCATTAAAGCAGGAGAGAACTGAACGGTATGGTAACCGCGCTTGCTGGTCAACTGGGCAAACAGATCAAAATCCTGCTGGTGGAAGACAGCTCTGTAGACGCGCGACTTGTATCAGGCCTCCTGAAAAATGCGACCCAAGCCACCCAATGCACCCACGCTCGAAACCTGAATGAGGCTTTGGCAACGCTCTCCGATGCGGAGATAGATGTCATCTTATTGGACCTCAATCTGGGTGATAGTTCCGGATACGAAACCTTCGATCAGGTAAGGCGGGCGGCTCCCGGGGCAGCCATCCTTGTCCTGAGCGGATCTGACGATGAAGAGCTTGCCAGCCGGACTGTGCGCGAAGGCGGGCAGGATTATCTGGTGAAAGGCTCGTTTGACGGAAAGCTTTTATTGCGGGCTATTCGCTATGCAGTTGAGAGAAAAACGTCAGAAGAAGCCTTGCGCAAGAGTGAAGCTACGGTTCGTGCCATCTTTGAGAATGCTCTCGATGCAATCGTGATTTTTGATGAGAGGGATGAATTTGTGGAAGCGAATGAGGCCGCGGCTGCTTTGCTGGCCGTGTCTCGGTCCCAGCTCATCGGCAGCACCATTCATGAGTTTGCGGGTGAAGGATTTCATCGTGAGATGGAGCGAATGCGTGTCTCGCAAAGCGGGCGTGGCCAGTTCAACGTCCGCCGTCCTGACGGGACGGAGCGTATGGTTGACTACTGTTTCATAGCCAATATTCTCCAGGGCCGCCATCTTGGGGTAATGCGCGATATAACAGAGCAACAAAGGCTGGAGGATCAGCTCCGTGTATCGCAAAAAATGGAAGCGGTGGGACGGCTTGCAGGAAGCGTAGCGCACGACTTCAACAACATCCTTGCAGTGATCAGCGGTCATGCTGAATTGCTTGAGCTTCGCGGGCAGGATGACACTGTGCGCGGCAAGGCGGCAAAAATCCTTACTGCTACAACGAAAGCCTCCTCTCTCACCAAGCAACTGCTGGCGTTTGGAAGAAAGCAGGTGGTAGCTCCCACGTTGCTGAACCTTTCTGATGTGATCAGTGATGTCAGCAGCATGATCACCTGCCTCATGGGCCCGGAGACGCACTTCGCGGTTTTATCGGGTAAATCCGCGGGAACCATCTATGCCGATCAGGGCCAGATGGAGCAGGTTCTGTTGAATCTGGCCACGAATGCCCATGAAGCCATGCCCTTCGGCGGCACACTCACCATTGTGCTCGAAAAAGCGGAGACGGCTGACCTTCCAAAGGAAATACCGCCGGGCAGCTATGTACGGCTGGCGGTAAAGGACACCGGCACCGGTATCGATCCTGCAATTGAGAAGCGCATCTTTGATCCTTTTTTTACCACCAAGAAGACAGGTTCCGGTCTGGGGCTTTCAACGGTTGCGGGAATTGTTAAGCAGGCAGAGGGATACGTGGTGGTGGATTCCATTCCTCAGAAGGGAACGACGTTCAGCATTTATCTGCCGCGCGTTGCGGATGCGCCTGAAGGAACCGTGAAATTATCAACTGATGGCGTAGGCAAGATCGCCGGGGAAGAAACAATTCTCCTTGTGGACGACGAGGAGGAACTCAGCAATGCTGCCGCCGAGTACCTCCAGGAATGCGGATATAAGGTCTTGAAGGCGCGCGCGGTGGATGAAGCCATGGAAGTAGCGCGCCGTTTTGAAGACAAAATTTCGCTCCTGGTCACGGATATCGTAATGCCGGGCGGAAGCGGCCGCGTGCTGGTTGAGCAGATAAAAGAAGCACGGCCGGAAACTGGAGTGCTTGTTATCTCCGGCCATCCAGACGACGCTGTGCACCAGCATGGTTTCCTCTCTACCACTTGCTTCCTGCAGAAGCCTTTTACTCTCCAATCGCTGGGAGTAAAGATCAGGTCCATTCTGGACGATCACAAGCCGGCCTAGGTCTGTTTTCTCACCCGCCTGAGACCAGTTGTCTCCTTAATGCATGGGACTTTGCTCTTGAATCTGGTGTGGTACAGTCAATCGCAATCGTCCTATGGCCGAAGAACGCGCGACGCCGATCTGGCATGACCTGCTCTGGCTTTTGTTTCTGGCTGGACTGGCGATTCTTCCACCCATCAATGAGCCGCACAAGCAGGTGATTCTGCTGGTGCTGGGGCTTTTTCAACTCATCGAGAAAAGATTCATACGCGGCTCAGGCGAACGGCTTGGGCCTATGCTGGCGGTCCTGGTAAAACTGGGCCTGGCCACCATCCTGATCAACCACACGCGCGATGTTGTGCCCATTCAAAGCAGCTACTGGCCAGTGTTTTTTGTGCCGGTAACAACTGCGGCCATTTATTTCAGTCCGCTTGGCACGTTGCTGTGGACCACTGCAACATCAGCTGCTTACTGCGCGTATCTGATTCCGGCTTCGCGGGAGTTCATTCTTGGCTGGCAGGGAATTAGTGAGTTGCTGCTGCGTAATCTCTTCTTTTTCCTTGTCGCCATGACAGTGAATCGCTTTGTCATGGAATCCCGAGTGCAGGTGCGCAGATATCAGGGGCTCTCGCAAAACCTGGCGGAAGTAAACCGCAACCTGCGCCAGGCGCAGGAAGAAGCGCGGCGCGCAGAAAGGCTGGCCGCATTAGGACAACTCTCAGCCGGTCTGGCGCACGAGATCCGCAATCCTCTGGGCGTGATCAAAGGCTCGGCTGAAATCCTAAGCCAGAAGCTGAGTGGAGGAGATGAACTGGCCAAAGAGCTTTCCGGATACATTTACACTGATGTCAACCGTTTGAGCGCGCTGGTGAGCCGGTTCCTCGACTTCGCGAGACCATCACAACTCAATGTAAAGGCTGAAAGTTTGCCGGACTTGCTGGAGAAATGCCTCAGGACAGTTGGCGATCAGGGAACGACCACAGGAATCAAGATCGTAAAAGAATTTGCGCCTTCTCTGCCGAGAGTGATGATTGATAGCGAACTCTGTGAGCAGGTGTTCACAAATTTGATCTGCAATGCCTGCGAGGCAATGAACGAAGGCGGGCAGCTAACGATTCGAGCCGATGCTTCGCGAGCAGCGGGTGAGCGGGCACGCGAAGTCGCTATCGAAATCGCGGATACAGGGCCCGGCATACCTGAAGAAATTAAGGAACAAATTTTTAATCCATTTTTCACGACTAAAAAGTCCGGAGTGGGTTTAGGTCTGGCTATCGTTTCAAAAATTGTTGACGCTCACGGTGGAACAGTGAAGCTGGTGAATTCTCTGCGACAAGGCGCATGTTTTCGTGTGACCTTACCGGCTGAGATGGACCTGCGTACCCGATAAAAATGGCTAATATTCTGATTGTTGAAGATGAACCCCGTATGCGGCGGTTGCTGGAGATCAGCCTGGGTGAGGACGGGCACACCGTGCATGCTGCTGAAGACGCTGAGACCGGGATTAAATTTCTTCGCAAGGACAGCATTGATCTGGTATTGACAGACCTGAAACTGCCGGGGATGAACGGCCTTGAGTTCCTGCAGGAAGCCAAAACGCTAAACGCGTCAATTCCCGTGGTGGTGATGACGGCCTACGGCAGCGTTGAAACGGCAGTGGAGGCGATGAAGGCCGGGGCCAGCGACTATGTCCTGAAGCCGTTCACCATGGCGGAGATGAGGCTGGTCGTCAAGAAAGAACTTGATGTCCAGAAGGTTCGGGATGAAAACCGCTCATTGCGTGAAGCTCTGGGCAAGCGCTACCAGTTTCAAAACGTTGTCGCCCGGAGTGCGAAAATGCAGGAGGTGCTGGCGCTGGTGACGCGGGTGGCTAGCACTAATTCCACAGTGTTGCTGGGCGGCGAGAGCGGCGTGGGTAAAGACCTGATCGCGCGCGCCATTCATCAGAACTCGCGTCGCGCAGCCGGGCCGTTCATTAAGCTCAATAGCACGGCCATCCCGGATACTCTCTTTGAAAGCGAACTCTTCGGCTTTGAAAAAGGCGCGTTCACCGGCGCCCTGGCCAGTAAGCCGGGAAAATTCGAGTTGGCAGACAAGGGAACTCTGTTTCTTGACGAGATTGGTGATGTTCCGGCGCTGATTCAGGTGAAGCTTTTGCGTGTGCTGCAGGAGCGGGAGTTCGAACGGCTGGGAAGTACCAAAACGCTTAAGGTAGATGTACGACTTCTTGCCGCCACCAATCGTGACTTGCGGGCAGCGCTGGAGCAGGGAACTTTCCGTGAGGACCTCTACTATCGGTTGAACGTGATTCCCATTGATATTCCGCCGTTGCGCGAGCACAAAGAGGACATTCCGGATCTGGTGAACCACTTTCTTAGCCGCTTTGCACGTGATAGCGAACGAGAGATCAGCGGGGTTACGCCGGACGCGTTGTCAATTCTAATGAACTATCACTGGCCGGGAAACGTTCGTCAGCTGGAGAACACGATTGAGCGCGCTGTCGCTTTATCGTCGGGCACGTTCCTCGACGTTGCTGATATCCATCTCGACACGCCTGCGCGCCACACGGTGGCGGCTTCAAGTGGCGGATCGGGAGTCCCATTTCCCCCCGAGGGGATGACGCTGGAGCAGTGGGAAGATGAGATGATTCGCGAAGCCTTGCGCCGTGCCAACGGTAACAAGAGCCAGGCTGCACGCCTGCTGGGGCTCTCCCGCAACGCTTTGCGCTACCGGCTGGGAAAACTGGGCGTGCCCGATGACGAAGAGAAGTTATAGGAATCGCCGGAATTGCCAAAGATCGCTGAGAGTGAAAGTGAACTGGACATCAACGGTCACAATAACATCACAGTTCTTCCCGGTGTGCTCTGAGGCTACTCAAAGCCTTCATCAGCGGGTTGGGCCGATGCGACACTGTTCCAAAGCGGGTACGGCAGTCCGGCGAGCCGGTTGATAACAAGGGCCTGAGCAACGAGCAGGAATACAGCAAGTTCGATAATCACCAGTTCAAGGGGCTTGGAAATAATCCCGAGCGAAACAATCAGGGTGGTGGCGCCTGCCGGGGGATGACTGACGTCGAGCAGGACCATGAGCGCGCCGGTGGCGGACAGAGAAAGAGCTGCCGCCAGGATTTTTGGCCAAAAGATGCCGGCATGCGCTCCGAAGGGAAGAGCTCCTGCGCCGGTCAAAACGTATGCCGCGTACCCGCAGATTAGGCCGATGGCGTGACCGTCCACTGTATTGCGCGGGGTTGAAGTCTTGCCCAGAGGAGAAAAGAACAGAAGATACGCAGTGGGCCCGAGAGACGGAAAGACAAACGGATTTCGGGTCACGAGCGCCAGCAGAGCGAGCACCGCAATGGTTATAAAGCCATTGATAAATACGTACGCTGACCGAATGAGCCGAGGCGGAAAGTGGCGGAGCAGCCAGTCGAGTTGCAGCTTCCTCAGCAGGGAGAGAATGTGATCAGGTTGCGCATGACCGCGAGCAGATGAATCAACATTCCCCATCAAATATTGGGCAGCAGGTCAAAATATTCGTCGTCTTCGTTTTTGCCGCCCTCTCCTTCGCCGAGCGATTTTTCTGATGCAACGAACTCAATCCGCTCAATCCATTTCACCATCTTGTAGCCAAGCTGATTTTCCACCCGCAGGCGCAGAGGCGCTCCATAGACCTGGGGGAGCCGCTCGCCGTTCATGCGCCAGGCCAGCAGGCATTGGGGCTTGTTCACGTTCTCGAGACTTTGAGTATCGTAATACGGGCCGTCGTAAAGCGCTTCTCCGAAAGAGAAAAATGCAACCACTCTGGCTTCCGGTTTGGGCCGCACAAGCGCAACGAGGTCCTTCATTGGGATGCCGCCCCACTGGGCAATGCCGCTCCATCCCTGTATGCAATGATGCATGGTAACGTGTTCGGCCGGCCCCATGCGTTCCAGATCCGCCAAAGACAGCTCCACCGGATTCTCAACCAGTCCGCTTATCTTGAGCCGGAAGTCCTTGAATCCAGCTTCCGCCAGGCGCTTCCAATCTTCGCGGACGGGCATTTTCCCGTTCGGCCAGAAGAACGGAGAAATTTGGTTTGCGGTGTAGTTCTGTTGCGGAAGCAGACGGTTGAGAGTCAAAAGCTGCATCGGGTAGGTCACGGACTTGAGCGCGTGCTGCAGTCTTCGGGGATGTCGCCAGGAAATATAGTGCGCCGCAATCCAGGAGAGAATGACCACGGCGATTCCCACGAAACCCCAATACATTCCTGCCGGATGCTGGTCGTCAGTTCCCATGACGATGTGGTTCATGTTGCGGGCGAAGCCGGTCATCACCACCAGCGTCACATGGACCACCAGAAAAGCCAGGAAACTAAGCATGGTGAGGAAGTGAATCGATCTGGCCGACTGCCTGCCCCCGAAGACGCGCGCGTACCAGGGGAAGCGATTGACCACCGCCGGTGACATGGCGATTCCCGTAGCGATCGCGAGAGGGCCAAATACAAGCACCACGGTGAAGTAGGCGATTTGTTGCAGCGCGTTGTAGCCGTAAAACCCGTTTGGCTCGGGCGGCAGGTGCAGGGTGGCGTAATGGACCCACACGTTCCAGCCTTGCAGAAGCACAAGCGGAGAAGTGGGAACAATGCGCCGCCACTGCTCAGTGGCAAACAGCAGACTGATGAAAATAATTCCTGTGACGATAAAGCCATGCACGTTGATGAAGTGCCAAACCCGTGCGATGCCGATAGTGTGGCGATAGCCCGGCGTGCCCACCAGCGGCGAAATATAACGGGCGTCATCTTTCGCGGTCCACAGGCGGTCGCGGGGAACCTGAATCGGCGTGACGCGGATCCATTCAGTGCCGGGTGCGCAGCCGTCATTGAAATACAGGCGAGGATGGTCCATGAGAATGGACAGGCCGCTGCGAATCAGCAGCATCACAAAAAGAAAATTGAAGAAATGGCAGTAGCGCACCCAGAGCGGAAATCCATGCGGCCCGGCAAAATTGCTGGGATAGACCTGGGGAACAGCCGGTACGGGCGGGAGCCCGGCAACGGCATATTCGATCCAGGCCGCAGTGATTACGGAGATCAGAGCAATACCAATTCCGATCAGGATGGACGGCCGCACCCAGATGCGAAAGCGCCGGTCAGGCGGATAGTGAACGGCACGGTGAGCGGCGTCAAAATGGATCACGTTGTCAGGCTACCATTAAATCAACTCTTGGCGAGCACGCCCGCAGCACAGGAAGAGGAGGCTATTGGCGAGCCCGCAAGAGAGTGGTTCGCCAGGAGCTTAGGGGAGATCGGGAAAGGAGAAATCTTAGCGCTGATCCACGGCAAGCCGGGACTGATACTGGCGTTTGCGGATGAGCGCTTGCCTTCAGAAACCCCGCCCTGGGAATCTGCCTCAGCAGCCATACCGGACATTGTGGGCAGTTCGTATAATCAGAAACTACATGGCAAAAATTACAAGACTGGAACTGCGTCAGCAGGTGGGGCAGCTGCTCATCATGGGATACGACGGCCTGGAAGTTGATTCGCGGTTGCGAACCACGCTGAATACACTGCAACCCGGCGGTGTGATCTTGTTTGCGCGCAATATCACTTCACCACAGCAGACGTGGCGGCTCTTGAAGGATTCGCAGGCAACCACACCTGTGCCCATGTTTCTGTGCGTGGATCTTGAAGGCGGCACTGTTGACCGCCTGAAGAATGTTATTGCGCCGGTGCCGTCCGTGCGTCAGGTTTTCTCAAGCGGCGAGCGCAAGCTCTTCCGCATGCATGGCCACATTTTGGGGTTGGAGGCGAGAGCCCTTGGATTCAATACAGACTTCACACCTGTTTTTGATCTGGGCCTCGAACCATCTGAGCGGGTGTTGGGATCACGCACCGCATCTCCTGATCCCGCGGACGTGATTGCCTACGCTCGCGAATGCTTGAAAGGATTGAAGACCGCAAACGTCCTGGGATGCGGCAAGCACTTTCCGGGGCTGGGCGAAGCAAATCTCGATACACATCATGAGCTGCCTTCGATTGCGAAGCCCTGGAAGAGACTCTGGGCTGAAGACCTTGTTCCTTATCGCGAACTGCATCGTCAGATCCCGTTCGTCATGGTGGCGCATGCGGCATATCCGGAAGTTACGAAAAACAATTTACCGGCTTCGCTGTCAAAGAAGTGGATGAAAGACGTACTGCGCAACAAAATCGGCTTCCGCAATCTGATTATCTCTGACGATCTGGAAATGGGCGGGGTGCTGGCTGCAGGGTCGATTGAAGAGGTCGCAGTGGAAACGCTACGGGCCGGAGCAGACATGTTTCTGGTGTGCCACAATCACGAATTAGTGTGGCGAGGTTATGAAGCGGTACTACGAACCGCCGAGAAGGATAAAAAGTTTGCTGCGCATGTGGCGCAGTCAGCCCGGCGAGTGCTGGCCCTCAAGCGAAGATCGTCTGCCCTGCGCGGCCTTGCCCGCGAGCCTAACCAGCGAGTGGTGAAGAAGCTACAACAGATTGTGCAGGAGTTCACAGAAATTCTATCCGGCGATTCTCTGGATGACCGATTCACCGGACCCAAAATACCGGTGGAGCGCGCGTGATCGTCGCCGGTGTGATGAGTGGAACCTCGGCGGACGGCATCGACGTCGCGATTGTCCGCATCACCGGAGAAAAGCTGAAGCTTCGCTTGAAGCTTCTGGCGCATAAACATACTGCCTATCCTCAGGCAGTTCGTACCGCAATTCTCAATGCGATGAATGCGACGCAGATGAGCGTGGCCGATTTGTCGCGGCTGAACTTCCTTCTCGGGGAGCTGTATAGCGAAGCCATTCGTAAAACCAGGGCATCAAGCGGCATTCGAAGACTGGACCTGGTGGGCTGCCATGGCCAGACACTTTATCACCAGGGCGACGTAGCAAAGTTTCTTGGAAGAAAGATTGCCTGCACATGGCAGACAGGCGAAGGATCAGTGATTGCCGCAAGGCTTGACGTGCCGGTAGTGTCTGATTTTCGACCCGCTGATATGGCCGCAGAGGGCAAGGGTGCGCCGCTGGTTCCGCTTCTGGACTATGCGCTGTTCCGCCATGCGCGAGTGGGACGCATTCTGCAGAACATCGGTGGAATAGCCAATCTCACCGCGATCTCTGCAGGCGCGAAGCCAAACAGCGTCATCGCTTTTGATACCGGTCCCGGCAACATGGTGATCGATCAGCTCATGCAACAGTTCTATGGCAAGTCTTACGATCACAATGGCACGATTGCGGCGGAAGGGAATGTACTTCAAGCAGTACTTGAAGAATTGCTGCGAAACCGATATTTCGGCCTGAAACCACCCAAAACGGCGGGCCGCGAGGAGTTTGGCCGCGAATATGCGGATCAGGTTGTGCGCCTGTGCAAAGATGCGAGGCCGCAGGACATCATCGCCACCGCAACTGCGCTCACGGCGAAATCCATCTCGCAATCAATCCAGCAATTTGTGCTTACTCAGGGAGACAACAGAGCCAATTTCCGCGACTACATCGTTTCCGGAGGAGGCGCGGAAAATAGAACGCTCGTAAAGATGCTCTCCCAGGAAGTGAGCAAGATGGGGCTCACGCTCAAAAAACTGGACGATTTCCACCTTCCCGCTCAGGCCAAGGAAGCTGTAGCGTTCGCATTGCTGGCGTATCAGACCTGGCGCCGGGAGCCGGGCAATGTTCCTTCGGCTACAGGAGCGAAACGGGCCGCAGTATTGGGAAAAATTTCATATGTTTAGGCGGAGAGAGCACAAACGAGCACGCGGACTGTTCAAACTCTATGTCGCCTTTGGCGCTCCGCGTGGGATGTTACTCCTGATGATGTGGCTGCCGCTAATCTCCTGCTCCAATCGTCCGTCGGCCGGAACGCTGGTGATGGACATTGAAAGCAGTCCGGTTAATCTGGATCCACGCGTAGGAACGGATTCTCAATCGGAGCGCATCGCTGAGTTAATTTTCGATCCTCTGGTGCATAAGGATGAGCACTTCAAGCTACTGCCATGGGTGGCGGAGAGCTGGGATATGCCGGATCCGCGAACGTATATTTTCCACCTTAAAAAAAGCATTCTATTTCACGACGGCCGGCGTCTGAGCGCGCGTGACGTAAAGTGGACGCTGGATTCTTACAAGAATGGAACCATTATCAGCATCCGTGCGGCGACATATCAGCACGTGATCAGGGTGGACGCTCCCGATGAGTCGACAGTTGTCATCCATCTTGATGAGCCCGATTCCACTTTGCTTTGGAACCTTGCTGATGGCGCTTTTGGCATAGTTCCTTATGGCAGCGGCAAAGAATTAACCGTAAAGCCCGTCGGTTCAGGCCCATTCCAATTTGTGAGCATGGAACAGGACAGCCACGTAGTTCTCGAACGCAATGACAAGTACTGGGCCAAACCTCCGAATGTGGAGCGAGTGCGATTGAATGTGGTACCGGATGCGACAACGCGCGCCCTGGAGTTGCGCAAGGGAAGCGCGGACCTGGTGGCCACGAACTCCCTGGGCGCGGATATGGTGGACACATTGCGCCGCGATTCTCACCTTCGTGTACAACGCGAGCCCGGAACAGCGCTGGTGTATCTGGCGTTCAATCTCCGCGATCCCATCCTCAGAGACATTCGCGTACGTCAAGCAATGGCATACGCGATTGATCGGCGGCCAATCCTCGATCACCTGTTTGGCGGATATGGGCGCATGGCTGACAGCGTATTGCCTCCGGAACACTGGGCCTATGACGGCAATGTCGAGCATTATCCTCATTCCCCGGACAAGGCAAATGCGCTGCTGGATGAGGCTGGGTTCCCGCGCGGAAAAGATGGAATCCGGTTTCACCTCGAGATGAAAACTTCGAACACGGAAGAAACTTCGCGGCTGTTGCCCGTGGTGCTGCAGCAACAGCTCAGGCAGGTTGGGATTGCGCTGGATATCAGGACATTTGAGTTTGCCACTCTTTATGCGGACATCGTGCGCGGGGCCTTTCAAGTGTATTCCCTGCGCTGGGTTGGAGGAAGCAACCAGGATCCTGACATTTTTGCCTATGCTTTTGATTCGGCCAGCTTTCCTCCCAAGCGCGCAAACCGCGGCTATTATTCCAACCCGCGCGTGGATGCGTTGATCGCCCGGGGCAGGCAAACGGTGGACCAGGCAGAGCGCAAGCGCATTTACGCGAGAGATCCAGGAGAATCTGGCGCATGACCTCCCGTACATCGATTTCTGGTACATGGACAACGTAATGGTGCACACTACGCGCATCCGCGATCTGGAACTCCCTCTTTCCGGAAATTACGACTTTCTCACCACAGCGCAGTGGGCCCAGTGAGGCAGCTTGCGGCAGAATGTTAGTATCAAAGATTCTTGTTTATGAAGATTCTTTTCATTGGCGATATATTCGGCAGCGCAGGCCGCAGGATCGTTCGCGACCACCTGCAGCACGTGGTGGAGAGCCACAAAGTTGATCTCGTCATCGCCAATGCGGAGAATTCCGCCGGGGGCTTTGGCCTTACGCCTTCAATCGCCGACGAATTGTTTGATCTTGGCTGTGAAGTGCTGACCACCGGCAATCACGTCTGGGACAAGCGCGAAATCATTGATTACTTCAACTCCGTGAATGGTGAACCCACCGGGCGTCCAAGAAGAGTGCTGCGGCCCGCAAATTTTGCAGAAGGTGTTCCCGGTATCGGCTGGTATGAAGGGACAAATCGCGCAGGGCAGAAGTTTGCCGTCATCAACCTGCAAGGCCGCGTGTTCATGCAGGACAACGATGATCCGTTTCGCAAAGCGGATGCTTTGCTCAAGCAGCTTACCGCCAAAGTAGTGCTGGTGGACTTCCATGCTGAAGCCACGTCAGAAAAGATTGCCATGGGCTGGTATCTGGACGGTCGCGTGACGGCTGTGCTGGGAACACACACGCACGTACCCACTGCGGACACTCGCGTTCTGCCGAAGGGCACTGCGTACCAGACAGACGTCGGAATGACCGGACCTTATGACAGCGTCATCGGCGTGGAGAAAGAACAAATCCTGCAGCGCTTTCTTACCGGACTGCCGGGACGCTTTGAAGCAGCCAAAGGTGATCCCAGATTCTGCGCGGTCGTCATTGAGTGCGATGAGAATACCGGACGCGCTTACTCCATCCAGCGGCTCATGCTGGGCGAATAAAAAAGCAGCCTCCCGAAGGAAGCTGCTTTTGACTCTTGCGCAACTTTAACTTCTGCGCAACCTTAACTTCTGTAAAACTACGACGCCTTCTTCTTTTTCTTGGTTGCCGTGTGATGAACCGGCGCTTTCTTGGCCGGAGCCGGCAATTCGCCTTTTTCCATGGTGAACATGAACGGATTCGGCGTGTAAGAAGTGATGACGCCGATGATGTCCGTCATGGTGTTGGGAGCCGGCGGCTTGGTCATGGGCTTTTCCATCATCACGTGAAGATCAGCTTTGTTCGCGTTCTGGTTGTCCTCGCTCAGGGCAGCATCAATGGTGTCTGCTGTTGAGGCAATTACCTTGACTGGGATCTTCAGCTTGGCCTGTCCGTTCTTTTCCAGGTCCTGAATGCTCTGCCAGACCTTGTCCGCCGCGTCTGTTCCGGCGGGGGAGCATCCCTTCTGCGAAAGAATGAATTCCTTGTCAGAGAAAGAAAGCTGCGTAATATCATTCTGCTGCACAGCCTGGACAGCCAGATCGCAAGGCGTGGGCTTGGGCGTGATCAACTGGGCGATATTGGCCGGAGGAGCGGTTGCCGCGCCGTACTGCTGTGCGAACTGGTCCCAACCCTGATCGTTGCCGTGATAGTTGTGGTATTTGGCTTTGCAATAGGAGTTGATGCTTTGCGCGCCCGCCGCATTATTTTGTGACTGAGCCAGGTTCATGGCCCGGGCACAGTGCCAGTATCCGTTCATGACCGGGGGATTCGATTCCAGCTCGGCGACCGCAAGCTGGAAGGTATCGCCAAAATTGTTGGGGTCCGTCTGGAGCGACTTGGCATAGTGTTCCTGCGCCACAGCATAGTTCTTGGCCTGAAGCGCGCAAAATCCGGCAGCGCCTTCAAAAATATCGTTCATCTGGTTTTTGAGCTTTTCAAAGTCGGCGGCCGTGGTTCCCTCAGGCCTTTGCCACGTCGGGAGCGCCTTAATGCCCGCCTCTGATTCGCTGCATGTCGATTGAAGTGCCTGTGGATTATTTCCCGCGCTCGCCTTGCTGCGATCTATGAAAGTCACAATAGCAAGAGCGCGAACGTTAGTGGGATTAATCTGCAAAATGCGCTTTGCCGTGTCTTCCACCTTGGCCTGGTTCTGCGCTTGCTGGTAGGCCGCCATGGCCTGTTCCAGCGCGTCCACCTTCACAATGCTGTTTGGATACTGGGTGACAAAGGCTTCCATGGCGGCGGCCTTGGCTGCCGGATCCGTGGTGTTCAGAGCTGTGATGTAGGCGTTGTATTCGGCCGGATCTTTAATCACCTTCTGGCTGGTGGGTGTGTTCTGCTGGGCGCCCGCGGGTTCACCCTGGGGAGAAGCCGGGGCTGTCTGGGGTTGACCCTGTGGAGAAGCCGGCGCCGTTGGTTGCTGGGCAAACGTGATGGCGCCTGCGGTTAGCGCAAGCACAAACGTGACAAGCACTCTTTTCATGAATCGCTCCTTCAATCCTTCAAGCCAAATTATTGCAAGAGACCGTATGCGTTCCTGAGCCTTCCGGCCCGGTGCTTCTCAAGTACCCTTGGATTAGACTAAAAACCTGAGCAACGGATTATAAAAGACGCACCCCTGTATTAAGCAAGTTGCGTCATCAATTGCAAGTTTACTCGTAAGATGCAAACTTCAGATTAATTGTTATCCAGAGCCTCTCATCAGACTGTCACGCATCGCGCCGCAGCACCCGGAGCGCATCACCGAGGCGCAACAAGGATAAAGCATCTATCATTAGACACCGGAGACCAGAAAAACAGACAGGAGCTTTCCCCCACATGGATTCGCAGAAACTCGCAGGAAAAGTGGCGCTGATTACAGGCGGCGGGCGAGGCATTGGAGCCGCTATCGCCGTAAAACTCGCCGCATCGGGAGCTTTCATCGGTGGTCTGCGGAAGGACGCAATCTCACATTGACCAGACTGCTTCGCGCATCAGTTCAGCGGGAGGACATGCCGAAGCCATCGCCGCGGACGTTTCAGACTGGAAGTCGCTCTCCGCGCTTGCCCAGAAGATGCAGCAGTCTCACGGGAAGCTGGACATTCTGGTGAATAACGCCGGCATTGGCGGCTTTGGCGGCCCGCTGCACCAGATGCCGCTGGAGAAGTGGGATGCGGTGATGAACACAAACCTTCGCGGAGTGTTTTATGCCATCCGGGCATTTGTTCCCCTGCTGGTCAGCGCAGAAGGCGGGCACATCATTAACATTTCGTCCATCGCCGGCAAGAACGCGCTGCCCAACGGCGCTGCTTACGCCGCATCCAAATGGGGATTGAACGGGCTGTCTTACTCGGTAGCAGAAGAGCTGCGTGGACAGAAGATTCGCGTCTCCGTAATCTGTCCCGGCTCCACTCATACCGAACTCTCACCCCATGAAGGCAAGAGCCCGGACAAGATGCTGCAACCGGATGACATTGCTCATGTGGTGGAAATGCTGGTCACACAGGCTCCGCAGTCGTTTGCCAGCGAGATTGTGATAAGGCCGACACAGAAACCCTGAGAGATCTGAACAGAAAAGAGCTGGGAGAATTTGGTAATTGAGTAATTTGGTAAATGGGTAATTGAAAACCAAACGGTCTGCTCGATTACGCACTACCAAATTACCCAATTACAAAATGGGTTTACGGATGCTTCTGTTCCATCGCGGGCAAAGTGGGATTGATGGCCGCCTCTTCACTGGCGCGCACCGGAGGCCACGACGCCAGAAGCTGCTCTTTGCGATAAACCAGGTTGCTGGCGTTGTACGTGGCCAGCTCAAAGCCATGTCCGTGGGTGATGGCGTCCGTGGGGCAAGCCTCAACGCAATAGCCGCAGAAGATGCAGCGATTGTAGTCAATGTTATAGATTTTGGCGTAACGCTCGGCGCCGCTGATGCGGTTTTCTTCCGTATTCTCCGCGGCCTCAATGTAAATGCAGTTGGCAGGGCAGGCGGCGGCGCACAGGAAGCAGGCAACACACTTTTCCAGGCCGTTCTCATCGCGCTGCAGCACGTGCAGTCCGCGGAAGCGCTCCTGGAACACTGCGCCCTTCATCGGTCCCGCGCCGTCAGGATAGTTTTCAACCACGGTGGGAGCAAACATCTCCCGCAGAGTGACAGACATTCCTTTGGCAATGCCGGCGAAATCGCGAAGGATCGACATGCGTCCAGTATAAAGGCTAACCACAGTGGAGACAAAGGAACACGAACAGACAAGCGAAACACCTGGGCAGTTCATTGCAGGCCGAGCTTCGCTTATCATGCAAATATGGCAAAGGCAGCCCTTTCAAAGAAACAGCACGAAGAAATACTCAGCGCATTGCAAGCCCGCTTTGAGAAAAACATGAATCGCCACAAAGGTCTTGAATGGGCCAAAGTGCAGTCAAAGCTCGAAGCCAATGCTGAAAAACTGTGGTCGCTGAGTGAAATGGAAAGAACCGGCGGCGAGCCCGATGTGGTTGGCCACGACAAAAAGACGGGCGAATACATTTTTTATGATTGCTCGGCGGAGAGTCCCAAAGGCCGCAGAAGTTTTTGCTACGACCGTGCAGCGCTGGACGCGAGGAAAGAAAATAAACCGGCAAACAACGCTATGGATGTTGCAGCCGCCATGGGCATTGAGCTTTTAACGGAAGAACAATATAGGGAATTACAGAAGCTGGGAGAGTTCGATACCAAAACGTCGAGCTGGGTGAAGACACCTTCCGCCATTAGAAAACTGGGCGGCGCGATCTTTTGTGATCGCCGTTACGATACTGTCTTCACATATCACAACGGTGCGGAATCCTACTATGCTGCACGGGGGTTCCGTGGCGAGCTGAGGGTGTAATCGGCGATTTGTCATTTGAGGCTGTAATGGCCTGTGGCTGATCCGATTCCCTGAGACAGGGCCTGCAGGATCCCATACTGCTTGTGGACTTCCCAGAACTTTCCCGTATATTTCAATGCCCAGGAGAAAGCAACACGGGCGCCAAGGCGAACCCCAAGGTTTCCGCGACCTGACGCACGGCTTCCTGGTGCCAGTAAGTGTCAAAGCCCGATGCAGGCGAGCAGAACAGAGCGAAGAGCATCAGCGCGACTGTGAATCTGCGGAGCATACATGCCATTCATTGCCGTTCGACGAACAGCGTGACGCAAGAGGGCACAGAACAAGACCTCTGCACGTGAAGGGAACGGAGGAACTGGAAAACGGTGAAAGAGCGTGATTGGTGCGGGATCACTCTCCGCTGTTCGCTGCCCTCAGCCGCCTGGCTGCTTCCGCCGCGCCCTGGGCGGCGCCGCGACGGCCGGGCGCATTGGCGTTGGCGACATCAAATTCCTTTGCGGCCACGGCCCACTGTCCGTGTTGCAACAGCAGGTTGCCGAGTTGTTCGCGTGCGGGAACGATGGGGCCAGGAGTTACGGGAAGCTTCTCCACGGAGTCCTCTTCGTCGGCAGCCTGGCGCATGAGACTGACGGCTTCTTCAGGCTTATGTTCCGCCTCGGCCGACCATGCCATCACCTCGCGCTTCATTACGCGCACCTGCGTGGCCCAGTATGCGTTGCCGGAAGTCTGCAACTGATCTTCGAGTTTCTGTAACTCATCGGCCTGTTTGCGAGCGTCAGCCGGTTTGCCGCTGCGCGCCAAGCCAAGCCCTTTGGCCCACACGGCGATGGCAATCACATGCGGTGGTCCGGCAGTCGGCGGCACAACGCCTGCCGCTGCCGCCCAGTCATGCCGCTCCACCATGTAGCGGATGGGCATGGCTGTGGCCGAGTAGCCCACCTTGAAGTCCGCTGTGTTCGGGTTGGGCATGAATTTGAGCTGCTGGATCACCTGCGCGGCTTCGCTATCGCGTCCGGCCTGCAAGTAGGCATAGACAAGGTAATCCATGGCGTGCAGTTGCTCGCCGGCATCGGCGGTGCGGCGTGCGGCGTCACGCGAGGCGATGTTGGAAGCGATGGAATCCTCCCACATGCCAAGGCGCGTGAAGATGTGCGACGGCATGTGCAGGGCATGCGGAGCGTCCGGCGCGATCTGAGAGTAAGCCCGGGCCATGGGCACGCCGCGTTTCGCGAGTTCCGCGTTGTCATAAGCATGAATCAGGTAATGCGCCATGCCGGGATGCTGCGGATGACTGCGATAGAGAGGCTCCAGAATGTCGGCGGCCTTCTTTTGTTTGGCGTGCGTCTTGTCTGCCGGCGACGCATTGGCCAGCAACGCCAGCGCATAGAACACCTGGGCTTCAACATCTTTGGGATTGGCCGCAGCGACCGTGGCCATTTCCTGCTCGTAGGTCGTGAGCCGCGCGGCATAGGGCGCGGTGGCATCGTCGGCAAAGATCACTTGAGCGGCGTGGATGAAGCCGCGTTCGCGTTCTGTTGCCGCGCCGATGCGTTGCGCCTCAACGATCGCGTTCTGTGAAGCAGCGCGTGCCGGACTGGACGCGGGCGGAAGTGGAGGCTGCCAGAGCTGGTGAAAATTGGTCATCGCCATGCCCCAGTACGCCATGGCGCAGGCAGGATCCTTCTGGGCGACGTCGCGAAAGGCTTCATGCGCGGGCATGTAGGTGAAAGAATGAAGCAACGCGACGGCGCGATTGAAATCCGCCTGCACCGCAGGCTTGCATGATGTGGAGAAAGAAACTTCTCCCAGCTTTGCTGGCGCACCGTGCTCGTGGCCTTCCTGGGCAAGTACGCGCTGGGTTGAGACAAGCGCAAGTGTGGAAATTGCCAGGCTGAGAAATTTTCGCCAGTGACGAAGCATGGAGACCTCCGTTGGCGTTCAACAAGTGGGACGAAGAGGATTATAGCAGCCAACGATTACTATTTTTCTGACCCTCTTTGGCAGCTCTGATCTACGCGAATGGGTTTGCGAGACCGGATTTTACAGGAGCAGAAAGTTGTGAATGCTGCCACTCTCAGGCAGAAGCTACCTGAGCTTGATTCGCCGCTTGAAGAAGCAGGGTTATGCAGTGCATTTCTTCTTTCTCTGGCTGTCGGGGGTTGATCTTGCAGCTGTCGAAAATCGAAGACGCGGGTCTCGCGAGGGAGGCCATGACGTGCCGGAGGCCAAATGTCCGCCGCCGTTTTGATCGCTTTATCAAGAATTTTCTGGAGTTGTATCGGCCCTTGGGAGATTCGTGGTATCTCTTTGACAACTCATCGAGAACGCCTGCTGCTATTGCATTGGAAGAGCAAGGCAGACTCCGTATAATGAAGCCAGACACATACAAAGCTTTGGTTGCGCAATATGGGAAACCTGACTAAACCGCCGGCAAATATCCTCGAATTACCCATGGCAGAACGCGCTGAAATGGCGCTGAAAGCGGCTGTTGAGAAGGTGGTGAAGCGCATATACGAGACGGGCGCCCGATTTCCTGTTGGGCACGGGTAAGCGTATTTTTGCAAACGGAACTCCGCCACGCGCATTTGAGCTCGCCAGCACGAAAGCTTTGCCTTCAGGGATCACTATCAATGCCTATAAAGCCGCTGGGCCCTTGAAGACCTAATTTTTATGTCGCTCCGCTCCAACCCGCCCAAAGGCCCTCGTCGCTCAATACCTCTCTTGCTCCTGAGGCAGGCAGCTCGCCGCGCAAGCCGGGCTCGCTGCTCCGCTATTTCCAATAAGCTCGCCTCCGCTGTCGATTTTTTCTGTACGCGACGGCTACAAATGAAACTCTCATAAATACGATCACGTAAAGAGTCAGGACAATCAAATGAGAAAGCTGATCTTCGGAATCAACATCACACTGGATGGCTGTTGCGACCACACGAATCAGTTCGCGGATGAAGAGACCCATCAATATTGGACGGGCGTCCTGCGAGAAGCTGGCCTGCTCGTCTATGGGCGCAAGACTTACGAGTTAATGGTTCCTTTCTGGCCTGAAGTGGCAAAAACGCAGTCGGCGACAAAAGCATTGAACGAATTTGCGCGAGTGTTTGACTCCATTGATAGGGTTGTTTTTTCACGAACATTGGACAGCGTTGAAGATCAAAAAACGAGGATTGTTCGTACGGACCTGCGCGACGAAATACTTAAATTGAAACAGGAACAAGGCAAAAATATCTTGACCGGCGGCGTGAATTTTCCTTCACAACTGATCGAGCTTGGCCTGGTTGATGAATATCGTTTTGTGGTTGGGCCAGTCATTGCCGGAGAAGGCAGACGGTTGTTGGACGGGGCAAGCCTGCAGGAAAGATTGCAATTAAAACTTGTTGAGTCAAAGATTTTTAAATCAGGATGCGTTGCGCTGCGTTACTTGAAACAGTGACAGAACAATTTGCCATTGCTGCTCCACCAAAGGAGAAGAACAACAGCCCGACGAAACAATGTGCAAAACCGACAAAGATCGGGGGAGCGCCCGGAGTCAGCGGCTTGGTCTTTGCTCTAAGAGCCTTCGGTCTTAGGCGTCGACTGAGCTCCTGGCGGTTCGCGGAAAGGATCGATCGGAATTGGCGCGTACTCGACGCTGATGATCTCGAGATGCTCTGTCTTCGCTGGTGCGCGCAGGTCCACGCTGTCGCCGGGGCTGGCCTTCATGAGCGCATTCGCGAGAGGCGAGCGCCAGCTGATGTACCCGCGATCAAGGTCAACCTCGTCAATGCCGACGATAGAGACGACGTGTTCGAGGCTTGCAGCGTCCTTATAGGTGACAGTTGCGCCGAAGAAGACGCGGGTGGCGGCTGAAGCCGGCCGCGGAGCGGCAGGATCGACGATCACGGCTGCGGCAATGCGTTTGGAGAGAAAGCGAATGCGTGAATCGATCTGGCGTAAGCGTCGCTTGCCATATTGGTAGTCGGCGTTTTCACTGCGGTCGCCGTTACCGGCAGCCCACGCTACGACCTCCACCACCGCCGGCCGCTCGCGAGACAGCAGGAACCGATGCTCATCTTTCAGCCGCTGCAACCCGGCGGGCGTGATGTAGTTTTTGGGCGCGGGCTCCGGTTCTTCGCGCACCGGTTCTCGGAGCGGTCGCTTTTCAGGCATAAATCAGCTCTTAGCCATTGGCTCTTGGCTTTGTCTCGTTCCAGACTGATTTCATTTTCGCATGAGAGCTTATTCGTTCCGTTTTGTGCTTCCGAAAAAAATTAAGGAAGACGCTGGACCACCTTTTTGGGGTGGAAGCCCCGGCCTTTATGGCCGGGGTGAGGGGCGTCTGATAAAATCCAGCGCTTTAGCGCTGGTGGTCGTTTTTCGTTAACAATCAAACATGGCCCATGCTCCTCAGGAGGTAAGAACTTTTTTCGTCACATCCGTGACGAACAGACGGCATGCATTTTTCAAGAATGCAGACGCCGCGGAACTGCTAATCGACACGCTCTATTTCTATCGCGGCGAAGGAAGGTTCGAACTCCATGAGTTCGTAATCATGCCCGATCATTTTCATCTCATCATTACACCCGAGGAGCGGATCGCTCTGGAGAAGGCCGTGCAATACATCAAAGGCGGGTATGCAACCGCAGCACGGCGCGAACTGGGCCTGAGCGAAGTCTGGCAGCCCAAACCTACGAACCATCGCATCCGCGATGCGGCAGATTACGAGAAACATCGCGATTACATTTTTGATAATCCCGTGCGCTCCGGCCTGACGCCATACCCGGAGGATTTCCCTTTTTCATCCGCAAAGCGCCGCGAAAATCTTGACCCGCGCCCACCAGCGCTAAAGCGCAAAATCTGAAGAGGAAACATTGCTTACCCCGGCCATAAAGGCCGGGGCTTCCACCCCAAACACCTGCGAATAGAGCCCCTCTCATATATGTGCGGCCAAAATCTAGACGACGCGGGGAAAATGGTCCAGACGGTAACGTGCTCCTTCTGCGGTCCTCGTGTTCGCGCCACGGTTCTTTCCCACGCTTCGCCAACACCGAGCGAAAGCATGGCCACGCCCGCCGTATAATGAAGCCAGACACGTACAAAGCTTTGGTTACCCAACATGGCAAACATGACTAAACCGCCGGCGAATATTCTCGAATTGCCTCTGGGAGAACGCGCTGAAATGGCACTCAAAGCGGCTGTTGAAAAGGTAATCGAGAGGCATGTGCGAGACGGGCGGCCCATCTATATCTGGCGCGATGGCAAGGTGGTTGAGGTGTCTGCCCAGGAGTTGCGAGACACGCCTGTCGAGCCGCAATGATCTGCGGTACAAAGCCCGCAGCGCCCGCCAAGCTTTTTGCGTTCAGCTTTGTTTGCGCCCGACATTCTCGGCTAATGGGCCCTTTGCTGAGAAAGTAATATCGAAAGTAACTTGTTCTCCTTGCCTAAGAGGCACACCATCTATTGAGGTGACCGTACTAAGAACGAGCGCTCCACCCTCTGGCTGGATAAGCAAGAACCCCGACTTGACCACCTGTACGAAGCCCGCAAGCCTTAAGGGCTTGGCGGAATCTGCCGGGTCGCGCGGCGTGAACTGCCGTTTTTTTCGTTCCTGATACGAGAACTGCTTTTCCTTCGCATCATCCCAAAGCTTTTTCGCATCCGTAAAGCGATTATTGAGAAATAATAAACCGCCCAACAAGCCCACATAGGCCGCATCCGATTCTCCGTTGAGACGACACAATACCAGCGTAGATATGCATTTATCGAGCGGCTCACGCACATCCAGCATCGCGCGAGTGTACTCAATGTAAGCGCGAACGTTACCGAAATCAGTCTTGATGATAGGGTCCAACACTTGGATTGTTTTTTCGGATTTCCCCTCTTCCCGGTAAGCCCGGCCAAGCAAGTATCGGCTATGCTCACTTCCGGTGTTTGCTTCCACCGCTTGCCTCAGCTTGCTAAAGTCGGAGCTGTCGCGGTAAGGCGAGCAGACCGCTCTAGTCGAGATTCTTGAAGAGCTGAGATGCGGAAAGGCCGAAGATACGGGTAAGCCTAAGGATGGTGCTCAGGCGAAGGTCTTTCTTTCCCAGTTCTATGCCAGAGGTAAACGAGCGGGCAAAGCCGGTCTCATGAGCAAAGGTCTCCTGCGACCATCCGCGCTTTTCGCGCAGCCGGCGGATACGCGCCCCGAGTTTCTGCCGCAGTTCGATTTCCTGTTGCATTCGACACTAGCATGGATATAGACTCTCTCTCCGTCTACGCTTTATCGTGCAACGCTCTGTCGTAGACAAAAAAGAGGCAACAAAAACAGAACGTTCCACCCCGTGATTCAAAGCCCGCAAGCGAATTCGCGGGGTGGAGCTTTCTGGCGCGGGGATCATAGCAGATTCATGAGAAAGTTTTAATCCTGATTGCTCTAATCCTGATTGCAACGGGCCCCTTTTCGGGCGAGTGAGTTGGACAGGTTGATGAGGAGTTTGCAATTCCAAACGGGGAAGAGGTGCGGTATGTGGTCTGTTGGACGGAAGCTGATGGCCTGTATTCGTGCGGATGCGACCACGAGAGCATAGAGGCTGCGATGAACTGCCTGATCCCGGATGGGCGGAGCTTTATTCGGGCAGTGGAGAAGGGAACTACGCGATCATTGGATGATGCAGAGTTAAAAGAGTTTCTGGGAGCGCTCACCGTTCATTTTGAGGCTTTGCGAAGCTGGCAGAAGGAGCCAGGGGCTGCACTGTAGGCCGCGTTTCCGGGCGCGGCTTTTTTAGGTGGATTGATTTTCTCGCGATGAGACACTGGCGCGACGCTAACCAAACACCTGGCTCCAGAGGAACAGCAGATTTGACATGACCATTCCTCCAGCGGCGCAGCCTAGCCAGAAGTTCTGCAGATAGGTATTGGTTGTGCGCATCAAGCGGCGATCATTGGAGATGAACAAGATGCAGAGAAAGATGGGAACGAGCACAATTCCGGCCAGAACCTGCGACCAATAAAGCACCTTGATGGTGTTGATGCCGAAGAAATCTACCGTGGCGGCCACAAAAACGGTGACAGAAATCATGACGAAGAAGAAGCGGGCGCGCCAGGGCGGCATGGAAAGGCCTGATTCCCAGCCAAATGCTTCTGAAACAGAAAAGCACAGCGATGCAACGAGGATGGGCAAAGCGATCAGTCCGGAGCCGATGATGCCGAGAGAAAAAATAAAAGGTCCAAGCTGACCCAGGGGGGCCAGAGCTTCAGCCGCGGTGCGTGTGGTCATGCTGGCAGGATCGGCAACACTCAAGTGCGACGCGGCAATCATGGCGGAGAGAGAAATCACGCAAGCCACAAAGGTCCCGGCATGGGACTCGCTGACATGGGCCTGGGCGACGCCTTCCGGCAAACCGCGCCTGGAACTGGCCTGCCACACAATGACATCCGGCGTAAGCAGGGAACCAAAAACAGCCACCACCGCCATGGTGTAAGCCTGGCTGCTTTGGATCCTGGGAATGAGGACGCCGCTGGCTATGGAAAGAACCGATCCGCTTACATGCCATGCCGCAACAACGTAGGAGATAAGCACCAACGAAATGAGGCCCAGCGCTTTGGTGGTCTTCTGATAATTGCCGACGATCAGCAGGTACCAGATGATGAAAGCGATGACGGCTAGGAAGTAAAGCCGCGGTTGTCCCGTGACAAGCGAACAGCTATCGGCCACGGCCACGATATCCCCGATAATCATGGCCAGATTTACAACCAAAATCAGAGCAGCCAGCACTATAGCTTTATGCTGGCCGTAGTGTTCACGGATCAGATCAACCAGTCCGCGGCTGGTCTCCTGCCCAATGCGCGATGAGACGGCAAACACCGTATGCAGAACCGGAATGCAAAGGAGTACAACCCAGCCGAGGCTGTACCCGAAGCCTGCGCCCGCCACGGTGGCGGTGAGAACGGCAGCAGGATCAAGGTCAGCGGCGCCGGAGATAACCCCGGGCAAGAGATTGCGAGCACGCTCCAGCAAGGTGGGATGCTCCGCGCTCGACGGCGGGCTGTCGAAGGAGAAATGCGTCGCCATTTCAGCTACATAGGGTTAGAGGCATTCCGGTTGGATGGGTTGGCTGAGCATCCGGATTAGCTTCCCATAAAGCGGCCCCGGCCCGGGCGTAGTGCAGATCCGTGGCCAGGATTCCGTGTGAAAGCGCGGCCAATGGTAGTCTGTGTGCGTTCAGAGGAGGCTGTTCCTGATGAAGAAATTGCTGGGCCTGTTGATTTTCGGAGTTGGAGTAGGCATTTTGCCAGCCGCGTCCCAGGCGCAGGCGCAGCAGGCGGCGTCCCTCACGGCATCAACGCAAGCTCCGCTGACGTTGACTTTGCAGGACGCGTTGAAGCGGGCGCGGGCCAACAGTGTGCCTTTCCAGGCGGCGCTGACGGACCAGGGCGTGGCCCATGAGGATCAGGTGCAGGCGCGGGCGGCGCTGTTGCCCAAAGTGAACTACCAGAATGAGTTCATCTACACGCAGCCAGCCGGGGGGCCAACCGAGTCCGCGAACCCGGGCACCACCGCGTCCGGCGCCCAGGCGCCCCGTTTTATTGCCAACAACTCGGTGCATGAGTACTTGAGTGAGGGTGTTGCGGAGGAGTCGCTGGGGTACGCACAACTATCGGACTATCGCAAGGCAAGAGCGCTGGAAGCAGTGGCACGAGCCAAGGCGGAAATTGCATCGCGTGGACTGGTGCTTACGGTGGTCCAGAATTATTACGGGTTCATTGCTGCGCAGCGAAAGTTTGCCACCGTGCAACTGGCGGCGAGTGAAGCGGAGAACTTCCTGAACCTGAGCCACAAATTGGAAAACGGCGGCGAGGCGGCGCATTCAGACGTCATCAAAGCGCAGCTCCAATTTAACGATCGCCAGCACGACTTGCGCGAGGCGCAGCTTGCCATGGACAAGGCAAGACTGAATCTGGCAGTGCTGTTGTTCCCCAACTTCAACCAGAATTTTACGATCGTTGACGATTCGGAGCTGGCGCCACCGCTGGAGAGCTTTGACGAATTCGCACGGCTCGCGCAAATCAAGAGTCCGGATGTAAGGGCTTCAGTGTCTGCCCTGGAAGCTGCCCGATATGAGCTTTCTTCCACTCGCGGAGAATATTTCCCATCACTCACACTGGATTACCTTTACGGCATTGATGCTCCGCAGCTTGCGGTGCGCGCTCCGGATGGAACACGCAACCTGGGCTATGCCGCTTCAGCCACTTTGAATATACCCATTTGGAACTGGGGAGCCACACACAGCAAGGTGGTGCAGGCTGACTTGAAACGAAAGCAGGCGCAGCGCGAGCTATCCCTGGCGCAGCGGAAGCTGCTGGCTGATATGCGGACACTTTATGACGAAGCCTCTGCTGCACGCGATGAACTGGAGATGCTGAAGCAATCCGCCGGCCTTGCCGCAGAAAGTTTGCGCCTTACCAACCTGCGCTACCAGGGCGGCGAAGCAACAGTGCTGGAAGTGGTGGATGCACAGAATACCCTGACACAGTCGCGGAATGCCTATAGCGACGGGGTAGTCCGCTACCGCACCGCGCTGGCGAACCTGCAAACCCTAACGGGTACAATGTGACTCTAAAGCTTATGATCCAGTGCTGCCGTAGATACCCGCTGCGGGCGGGCACTTGCCTGCTGACGACAGCTTTGCTGATTGCCGGTTGCGGAAAATCCGATAAAGCGGAAGAGCCTGAAGTTTCAGTACAGGCGGTTGCCGCCAAGACCAGCGATATCTCAAAAACCGTGAACGCGGACGCGATCATTTTTCCGCTCGCACAGGCCATCATCACTCCCAAAGTGAGCGCTCCGGTCAAGAAATTCTTTGTCACGCGTGGGCAAAAGGTGCGGCAAGGTCAGTTGCTGGCAGAACTGGAAAATCGCGACCTGAGCGCGTCGGCCATGGACAACAAGGGCGCTTTTGAGCAGGCTGAGGCAAGCTACAACAACAGCGTGAATGCCACACTGCCGGAAGAGGTGCAGAAATCAGAATTGGAAGTGCAGAGCAGCAAGCAGGAGCTGGATGCGGCGCAGAAGCTCTATACGAGCCGGCAGGATCTGTTCAAACAGGGAGCGCTGCCGCGCAAAGACCTGGACGCCGCAGCGGTCCAGCTTGCGCAGGCAAAGACGGCTTATGACACCGCGGAAAAACACCTGGAGTCGCTGAACGCGGTTGGCAAGCAGGCGACGATCAAGTCGGCGGGCGGGCAATTGACGTCGGCAAAAGGGAAGTTGCTGGCATCCGAGGCTCAGCTGAGTTACACGGCGCTTCGCAGCCCAATTGACGGTGTGGTGACCGACCGGCCGCTGTATCCGGGAGAGATGGCGTCAACATCCGCGCCGCTGCTCACGGTGATGAACACCACTCAGGTAATTGCGAAGGCCCACGTGGCGCAATCAGATGCGATGCTGCTGCGCAAGGGAGATCGGGCGACAGTGACGGCGGCCGGTCTGGAAAAGCCGTTGACGGGCGCGGTGACGGTGGTGAGTCCGGCGCTCGACCCCAACAGCACGACGGTGGAGATATGGGTGCAAGCGTCCAATCCTGAGCAGCAATTGCGCCCCGGGATGTCCGCGCAGCTTTCAATCACGGCGCAGACTGTGCACAATGCGCTGGTGGTTCCCAGCAACGCACTCCTGAACGCCAGCGGTGACGCCGCTCAGGTGATGGTAGTGGACGCGCAGAACACGGCACAGAGTCGCGATGTGAAGTTGGGTGTGCAGGCCTCGCAGGAGACGCAGATCGTTTCCGGCCTGAAGGCTGGTGAACAAGTGATTACGCAAGGAGCTTACGGCCTGCCAGACAAAACCAAAGTCAAAATAGAACAGCCAGCATCTGCGGACGAGGGCGAGAAGAATCCCGCCGCCGGTGAGAAGCCCGACAAAGACGACAAAGATTAGCGATGGCCGACGAACAGAAAACCACGAGTGATATTTCCACCCGTACGCCGAAGTCGCGCTACTGGTTCGCGCTGAACTCGAAATCGCTGATCTTCCTTATCGCTGTAATAGCGCTGGTGGGTGCATATCTGGCTTTTACTATCCCGGTCTCGGTTTTTCCCAACACTGATTTTCCCCGCGTGGTGGTCGGAATTGAAAACGGCGTGATGCCCATTGACCAGATGCTGGTCACAATTACTCGGCCGGTTGAACAGGCGGTTAACAGTGTCCAGGGATTGCAATCCGTCCGTTCTATTACCAGCCGCGGATCGGCGGAAGTGGATTTATTTTTTGATTGGAATGTGGACATGTTCCAAACGCTCCAGAGAGTGGACTCTGCGCTGGCGCGGATTGAAACTGAACTGCCCCCGGGCACAAAGATTGACACGCATCGATTGACCTTCGCTTCTTTCCCGATTCTTGGTTACAGCCTTACCGGCGACAACGTACCGCAGACCCAGCTCTGGGAGATGGCAACGTATGACATAGCTCCACGCCTGAACAGGATGGATGGCGTCGCAACGGTGATGGTACAGGGGGGGCAGGTACCCGAGTTTCAAATCACTCCGGATCCTGCCAGGCTTCTCTCCGCATCAGTCACTGTAACGGACATCCTCAACGCCGTTCAGGCCACCAACATTGTGGACTCTCCCGGTTTATTTGAACGCAATCACCAACTCGTGCTCGGTCTGGTCAGCGGTCAGGTGCATACGCCGGAGGAACTGGCGAGAGTTGTGATCAAGAATACTCCGGCTGGAATCCCGGTGCGGGTGGGCGATGTTGCGGGGGTCGAGCCCTCGACCAAGCCGGTGTACACCATCATTCGCGCTGAGAGCCGGCCAGCGGTCCTTCTCAACATCAATCGCCAACCTGAAAGCAACACCGTGGCAGTGGCGGATGAGGTCAATGCCGAGGTGGACAACATTCGCAAGTCACTTCCACCGGGCATTCATCTCACCAGCTTCTACGATCAGTCCAGCATCGTGCGCGATTCCATCAAAAGCGTGCGCGACGCAATTCTTATCGGGCTGGTGCTCTCATCGCTGGTCCTGATCATTTTTCTGCACGACTGGGGCACTTCGCTGGTTGCCGGGCTGGTGATTCCCGTCACGATTCTGGTTACTTTTATCGTGATGAAGTTGATGGGCCAGACTTTCAACCTGATGACCCTGGGAGGCTTGGCGGCGGCAGTGGGCCTGGTGATCGACGACGCCATCGTGGTAGTGGAAAACATTGTTCTGCATCGCGACGCCGGCGAAGGCAAGCTGGAGGCAATTCACAGCGCGCTCTCTGAGATTACAGGGCCGCTCGTCGGTTCCACGCTCACACCCATTGTTGTGTTCCTCCCGCTCATCTCCATCACCGGAGTGACCGGCAGTTTCTTCCGTGCGCTGGCCGTGACCATGAGCGCTGCGCTGGTCACGTCACTGGTACTAGCCCTTTCCTGGACACCAACTCTGAGCCAGTTCTTTATCCGCCGCAAGCAAGAGGAGGTGGTTGAGACAAGGGAATCGCTGGACCTGGATCAGGAGATGCATCGGCTGATGGCCGCCGAAGAAGCCTCCATGCAGGGGTTCTTTGGCCGTGTGATTGCTTTCTACGAACGATGGCTGCGCCGGGCATTGGAGCATCCACGATGGCTCGGTGCAGGCTGTGCTCTGTTGGTGGTAATTGCGGGACTCACGTACTGGGGGCTGGGTTCAGACCTGCTTCCGGAGATGGACGAAGGCGGATTCATTGTTGACTATCTTACGCCGGCGGGCACGTCTCTTCAGGAAACAGATCGGATCGTCTCCCACATTGAAAAGATCCTGCAGAACATCCCCGAGGTGGAAAGCACATCGCGGCGCACCGGAGCCCAGCTAGGTTTGGCGGCGGTGACGGAAGCGAATAACGGCGATATCTCAGTAAAGCTGAAAGCTAAAAGAAGCCGGGGCGTGGAAGACATTATTTCGGATGTGCGGTCAGACATTGCCCGACAGGAACCCGCAGCCGATATTGAGATCACGCAGGTCTTGCAGGACATGATTGGGGACTTGACCAGCGCGCCTGAACCCATCGTTATCAAGCTCTTTTCCAACGACCCTAAACTTCTTGAGCAGCAGGCGCCGCGTTTGGCGGATGCAATTTCGAAGATCCAGGGAGTTGTCGATTTGAAGAATGGAATCGACGACACCATCAGCGGGCCGGCGACAACTTTTAATGTGAACCTTGCGGCGGCCTCAAGAGCAGGATTCACCGCGGAAGAGGTTTCGACTGACGCGCAGGCCATCCTGGAAGGTGTGCCTGCACCAGCTCCGCTGGTGGCCAACGAGCGCGCTTACACCATTCGAGTGCGCTTTCCTGAGCGTAACCACGCGTCACTTGAAGCCATGAGCAATACACTGCTGACCAGCGCATCAGGAAAAACAGCGACCCTGGGCGCTTTGGCGAACATTCAGGAAGACCCGGGACAGACGGAGATTCGACGTGAGAATCTGCAGCGCGACGTTGAAGTAACCGCGCGTCTGGAAGGGGTGAGCCTGGGAAGCGGCATTGCCAAGGTCAAGCAGGCGGTCGCGAACCTGCATCTCCCTTCCTCCATTCGCGTTCAGTACGGCGGGACCTACCAGGAGCAGCAGAAATCTTTTCATGATCTGGTAATCGTGCTGGCTCTGGCAATTGTGCTGGTCTTTACCGTGCTTCTGTTTGAGTTCCGGAGCTTTTCCGCTCCCACGGCGATTCTTGCGTCCGCCTTGCTGTCCACCGCGGGCGTATTTCTTGCGCTGCTCATGACAGGCACTACCTTCAACGTGGCTTCGTTCATGGGCGTGATCATGGTGATTGGAATCGTGGCGAAGAACGGGATTCTTTTGCTCGATGCCAATCAGAAGTTCGCGCATGCTGGTCTTGACCGCCAGGAAGCAATGCTGCAAGCGGGCCGGCGGCGCCTCCGTCCCATTGTGATGACGGCTCTGGCGTCTGTGGCGGGAATGCTGCCACTTGCCTTTGCCCTGGGCGCGGGCTCGCAGATGTTGCAGCCATTGGCGATTGCGGTCATTGGAGGCATCCTCATTTCCATGGTTTTGTCGCTGATCGTGACCCCCGCCGTGTTCTTCTATATGACTAAGCGCTCAGCCTGAGCTTTTCCTGGCACCTCCTGGCGCCGACCGGACTCATGGATAATGACGTAACTTACTCTCATTAAGGAAGTTAATGACCATTTAAGGAATTTCCGATTGCATTCTTTGAGAATGGAAGGCTATAGTCAGCAGTTAGTATGCAGCGGTTTTTCTCGATTGTGGCAATCCTCGGTTTGTTGTTTCCTTTCGCTTCATCGCTATGGGTGAGCGCGGAAACAATGCCCTATGGAGCAAGCTGTCATCGCATGCCGATGGCAGACGCTGCAACGGCAACGCCTGCGCACGAGCACCACTGCCATGGAATGACGGAGCAGGCGAAGGGCGGTGACGCAGGAAATATAGTGGCCCCCACCGCAAATTCGGAAAAATGTCCCATGAACTGCTGCTTGCAATCGGCTCCGCCCAACGCAGCAGCTTTGCCCACCGCGTCTGCTCTCCCTTTGCTCTTGGCGGCCGAATTCAAAATGCATTCGGTTGCGGTGACATTCAGCAGCCCCGGCTTCTCCTCCCACACTGATCGCGGTCCTCCTTCAATCCAGGCGTAACTCAGAAACGCCCCGGCGCATTTAAGCATTCAGGAATTCATAACCCTTGAAGTCCAGCAAGCCTTGTTGCGGACTCTCCAGAGTATGCAGATCAATTCCTGAAGCATCGGTTGCCGGATGTCAGCAAGCATTAACAGTGTGACTCTTGAGGGAATCAGCAATGAAGCGAGTTTTGAGCTATTTGGGCCTGATTGCGGTTTTTACAGCGCTGCCAATTTTGGCTTCAGTTTTTGGGACAGTTACCGTGATCGTTCACGATCCGCAGCATCGCCCAGTGAAGGGCGCGCAAGTGGTGGTGCAGAGTTCCAACTCAGCTTTCAGCCAGAGCGGAACCACCAACGACGAAGGCCTGGCCACCGTGATGAAACTGCCGCTGGGCCAATACAACGTAACCGTGAACTCAGCGGGATTTGCAACTGGGCAGCAAGCGGTGGTTGTGACCTCTGATTCGGTGCAGGAACTGCATTTCGCCCTGACGGTTGCCGCCCACCAGGAAAGCCTGGAGGTCACTGCTGAACCGGCCATTGTGGATCCATCATCATCCACACCGGAAAGCCTGGTGAGCCGCAGCCAGATTGCTCAGGTTCCCGGTGCTGACCGCACCAACGCGCTTTCCATGATCACAGATTTTGTTCCCGGCGCTACGGTGGTGCATGACCAGCTTCACGTACGTGGAGGCCATCAGGTGACATGGGCAATCGATGGAATTCCCGTGCCCAACACCAATATCGCCAGCAACGTGGGCCCGCAGTTTGATCCCAAGGATATTGACACCCTTGAAGTGGAGCGGGGGAGTTTTTCCGCTGACTCGGGGGACCGCACGTATGGCGTGTTCAACGTCTCTACACGCACCGGCTTTGAGCGCAGCCGGCAGGGTGAGATTGTTACCAGCTACGGCACCCAGAACAGTACTGATAACCAGATCAGCTTTGGTGACCACAGCGAGCGGACTGCCTACTACTTCAGCCTGAACGGCAATCGCACTGACCACGCACTGGAGACGCCTACCACAGAGAACCTGCATGACCAGGGGGCAGGCGGCGGGGCCTTCACATCGTTGATCTTCAACGCCACACCCAATGACCAGTTTCGCTTTGTCGGTTCGGCACGGACGGATTACTTTCAGGTGCCAAACACTCCTGACCAGCAACTGGCCGGCATCAGGGACCGCGACAGAGAACAGGATTTCTTCGGCAACTTTTCCTGGGTGCACACGGTTGGCTCCGGCATTCTGTTCACCCTGGCTCCGTCGTTCCATATCAACCGCGCTGCCTTTGAGGGACTCGGCGATGTGGCAAACCGCATTGCTACCACTGACAACCGGCTCTCATCGTATTTTGGAGGACAGGCCTCACTTAGCGTCGTGAAGGGAAAACATAACGCCAAGGTGGGTGGGTACGGCTTTGTCCAACGTGACAACACTCTGGTCGGGTTGGTGGGAAACAATGTGGATGACAGCACGGATCCGCCGACGCTCACACCAGTGAACATCCCACTGACGCGCCAGCGAGTAAACGGTAATCTGAAAGCATTCTGGGTGGAAGACCAGTACAAAGCGACGTCGTGGCTCACCTTGAATGCAGGTGTCCGCTTTACTCACTTTTCAGGACTGGTTACGGAAAATGTTGGCAGCCCGCGTTTGGGAGCTGCCATAGAGATCCCTCACCTCCACTGGGTGCTGCGTGGCGCATACAGCAGGTATTACCAGGCGCCCCCACTCGATACTATCTCGCCGGACATCTTCACTGCGGTAGATCCCGCCTCCCGTTTTTTGCCTTTGCGGGGTGAGCGTGATGAGCAGCACGAAATCGGTTTGACGATCCCGTACCACAACTGGGCCTTTGATTTTGACCAGTTCCGAACCGGCGCGCACAATTTCTTTGATCACGACGCCATTGGAAACTCAAACCTGTTCATTCCGCTCACGATTGAGAGCGTCCGTATTGTCGGCTATGAGATGACAGTTCGCTCACCCAGGCTGATGAATACAGTTGATTTCCATCTTGTTTACTCCCACCAATCGGTTGAAGGTTCTGGCGGGGTAACGGGAGGACTAACAGACTTCAGTCCTCCTCCCGAGGGGTTCTTCTTTCTGGACCACGACCAGCGGCACACCCTGAGTACAGGTTTCACGGCCACGTTACCAGGGAAAACGTGGATGTCCGGCAACCTGGGCTTCGGATCAGGGTTTCTGGATGGTGATGGCCCCGGTCACCTGCCCGCGTATGCAACTGTGGATGCGGCAATCGGCAGGTCTTTCGGTGAGAACTGGTCAGCAAAACTTACTGCAACCAACCTCACGGACAAGAGATATTTTATTGACTTGAGCAATTCATTTGGCGGCTCGCACGTGAGCGATCCCCGTACAGTTGCACTGCAATTGCGCTACAAGTTTCATTATTAAGGAGGAATCATGAATCGTAATCGTGTTTCACTGCTGGCCTTTCTCGTGCTGATGATTTCGGCGGCTATGGCCGCTGACAAAAACCCTGTTGTGGGGGGGAAGGAGATGCTGCCCACCAACACCATCCTGCAAAATCTCTCTCTTTCCGCGGATCATACGACCTTGGTGAAAGCGATCAAGGCGGCGGGTCTGGAACAGATGTTGCAGGGCGCTGGCCCGATCACAATCTTTGCTCCCACCAACCAGGCGTTTGCTGAGATGCCGGAAGGCCTTTTCGACAATCTGATGAAGCCGGAAAACAAGGATGAGCTAAAGAAGACCCTGCTTTACAACATGCTGTCCGGCAGCATGAGCACAGCCGAATTGAAAAAGCAGATCCAGGCCAGCAAGAACGGCGTGGCCGAGGTGACTTCCATAGAGGGCACCAAGCTCACGGTGGCCGATCACAATGGCATGCACCTGATGATTCACAGCCAGGATGACGACATCGGGATGTTCTCCAAGTGGGACATTCGCTGCTCAAATGGGCTGATTGACGTAGTCGATAACGTGATGCAGCTCAAGGGAATCGACTGAGGTTTGGCCTGCGCTGCCCCGGTTGAGATCCTGCTGCTGCCGCGCGCCCTTTATTTTTTTCGTTGCACCAGAAAATGCGCCAACTCTTTCAGCGTGTCCGCGCGGTCAAGGAATGATCCCAGCGCATTGCAGCCGTTTGCCACCAGAGAGTCGGCGCGGCGCAGCGATTCTTCAATTCCGAACAGGGCAGGGTAGGTGGCCTTTTCTGAGGCAGTGTCTTTGCCTGCTGTCTTCCCCAGCTGCTCGGATGATTGCGTGACATCGAGAACATCATCCACAATCTGAAAAGCCAGCCCGATGGCGCGACCGAAATCGCGCAGCCTTTGCACTTCCGGCATGCTGGCATCGGCATAGATGGCTCCGCTCACCAGACTTGCGGTGATAAGTGCACCGGTTTTGGAACGGTGGATGTATTCAAGCGTCTCTGCGTCGGGCCTCTGGCGCTCGGCTTCAAGATCTTTCACCTGGCCGCCAATCATTCCGTCCACTGTGCCGGTAGCGCGCGCAATTTCTTCAACAATCTTTACGCGGGCGGCAGCGGAAGCTTTGAGCCGGGAGAGAACTTCATAAGCCAGGGTTTGCAGCGCGTCGCCAGCGAGGATCGCGATGGCTTCGCCATACACAACATGGCAAGTCGGCTTGCCGCGGCGGAGGTCGTCGTTATCAAGTGCAGGCAGATCATCATGGATCAGGGAATAGGTGTGCAGCATCTCGAGGGCACACCCAAGGTCCTGAACTCCGTCGGGCAGTTTGCCCGCAATCATCCTTGCGGCTTCCATGCACAGGATGGGCCGCAGACGTTTGCCTCCGGCAAAGACGCTGTGGCGCATCGCCTGGTGTATGGATTCCGGGCGCTGGGTTGGCGGAGGCAGGAGTCTTTCCAGGGCCTGATCAATGGTCTGCTGGCCCTGTTGAAGGATGTCTGTAAGCATGAAGGTTGAGTATAACAAGCTGCCGAGAGCAAGCAGCGGCTGTGCTGAATGCCATCAACCACCGTGGAACAAAAAGAGGACCGCCGTTGTGGGGCGCCCTTCCTGTTGGACGGGAGGAGCTACGCGAAAAGTCTAGGCAGCGTGAGCATGAGACAGAGGACGGATCTGAGTGGCCGCCAGCACAATGGCTCTGACATCACTGTTATAGCAACAGTCAACAGCGCCGGCTGAAAGCGCCTGCGTCCACATCTTTTCGTCAGCCAATCTGTGGGTGCAAACAATGGTTGTGGCAGGGAACTCACGGCTCAGTTTCTGTACATCATTAACCGTGGCAAGCTCAAGGTCTACCACTGCAACATCAGCACGGTGTTTTGGAATGGCATGACGCAAATCATTGACACCGCTCACCAGGTTTACAGTCCTGAAATGGTTGTACAGGGACTTAGCCAGAGACTCACCCATTTTTGTGTTGCTTTGGGCGACAACGATACTAAGCGGCTTCATACAGCACATCCTTGGTGGTGGGCTGAGGCGTTTCCGCCAAAGTTACAATACTGCAGGACGCCCTGCAGGCAGCTAAAGTGATTTACTTTTTCGCCGTGGCTCCAGTCCGTTCCGTCACGGACTCATACGGCTCTGGCTGAAGCTTTCCGTTTTGCTTGAGCAAAATTTCCACGCGACCTTCAGCTTCTTCCAGCTCTTTCCGGCAGGATGCTGAGAGCTGTGTTCCTTCTTCAAAGAGTTTCAGCGCCTGCTCCAGCGGGACATTTCCCTGTTCGAGTTCATTTACGATTTTTTCTAATCGCTGAAGACAATCTTCGAACTTAGGCACTGAGCCAAGACTCCATGGCCATCATTCTACCTCTGATGAGAGAAGCCACCCACAAAAGTTATATGGATTTAGGACAATGGCCTCCGTCCATTGGAGATTCTAAGGCCAGCAGCTCACCGGCATGTTCCTGCTGAGTCAGCCGCCAGGGACCAAATGATGTTGGTGCAGCGTTAGGGGTTCGGAATGCGTTGGATGGCTGCTCTGCCCGGTGGGGCTGAATCTTTTTCCGAGTAGCGGCTATCGAATGCAGCATGAGTGAGTTACTTACATATCTATCTTTTCCAGAGATTACGGGCGGAGAACCTGCAACCGCACTGCCGGATGAGGGTGAGGCGCTGGACGCTTATTCGCGGGTGGTGACCACCGTAGCAGAGCGGGTAAGCCCGGCTGTGGTGCGGATTCAGGTTGAAAGCGCGCGAGGGCACGGGGGAAGCGGGAGCGGATTTGTCTTTACGCCTGATGGCTTCATTATCACCAACAGCCATGTGGTGCATGGGGGCGTCAGCGTCAAGGCGCTTACGCCGGATGCAGGTGAGTTCAAAGCACAGCTGATCGGGGAAGATCCTGACACGGACCTTGCCGTGTTGCGCATCGATGCGCCAGGGCTTCGTACCGTGCAACTGGGAGATTCGCGGAGAATCCGCGTAGGGCAGTTGGTTGTCGCGATCGGCAACCCTTACGGCTTCCAGCACACTGTGACGGCCGGCGTGGTGAGCGCACTGGGACGAAGTTTGCGATCACAATCCGGGCGGCTGATTGACGACGTTATCCAGACGGATGCAGCGCTTAATCCGGGAAACTCAGGCGGGCCGCTGGTGAACGCTGCGGGAGAGGTGATTGGCGTGAATACAGCCACCATTTTGCCCGCCCAGGGACTCTGCTTTGCCATTTCCGTGAATACGGCGCAGTTCATCGCCAGCAGTTTGATCCGTCAGGGCGTGGTACGCCGGAGTTATATAGGCGTACAAGCGCAAACTGTGCCTTTAAATCGCGTAATTGCCCGGCATTATGATCTTCAGAATGCTACCGGCGCTCTGGTTCTCTCCCCGGAGCCGGGCAGTCCAGCGGCGAAAGCTGGATTGCAGGAAGGCGACGTGATTGTTGCGCTGGAAGGAGAGCCGGTAGAAGGGGTAGACGTGCTGCATCGTTTGTTGAGTGAGGAGCGGATTGGCGCGAGCACGAGATTAACGGTGTTACGCGGGTCGAGAAGGGTTGAATTTAAAGTTGTGCCTGAAGTGCGCGGAGGCTGACGAACGGTTACAAACCAAACAGTTCCCTGAGCCGCCTGGTTTGGGCGCGGCTTACCGGGATCTCCGTCTGCTTGCGATCGTCCATGCGGAGTTGGTACGAACTTTTAAACCAGGGCACAACTTCCTTGATCCGGTTGATGTTCACCACGAACGAGCGATGGGCGCGCCAGAACACGTCCGGATCCAAACCTTCAAGTAATTCTTCAAGAGTCCGGCAGTTGGACTGGCCTTCATGGGTGGTTGCCACCACGCTGATAATGCCGTCCTCAATCGAAGCGAAGCAAACATCTTTCTGGTCCACCAGGTAAAGCCGTCCGGCTGAACGCAGCAGGACTTTGGTGTTCTGCGGCTTCTGCGCTTCCAGCATCTTCACCAAAGAATCCAGTTTTTCGTTGCTGGCCGCTGCCGGGGTCTGAATCCGTTTTCGCGCCTTCTCAATGGCCTGGTGCACGCGTTTTTTATCGAACGGTTTAAGCAGGTAATCAATGGCATTAACTTCAAAAGCTTTAACTGCGTACTGGTCGAAAGCGGTGCCAAAGATGATCTGGGGCAGAGGTAGCTTCTTATCGATCAGCTTCTTGATCACGCCAAAACCGTCCAGGCCAGGCATCTGGACGTCAAGAAACAGGATGTCAGGAGAATGCTCTTTGACCAGGTTCACGGCGTCCAGACCATTGTGGCCTTGGGCGACGATGCTCAGGTCGTCCACGGACTTGAGCAGATAGGTCAACTCGTCACGAGCAAGCTGTTCGTCATCGACAATGATTGCGGACAATGCCACCTGAATTCCCCCTCACCAGTATAGAAGGTCAGTTCCGGTCGGCTCAATAAGGAAGCCTGTGAGCGGGCCAGATGCGTCCGGGGGAGCCGGGGAAAAAATCTGCCAATGGGCTGTCGATTTCAGGAATGCGGCGCGTCGTTATGTTGAATGCGACGGAAACGGCTGGGCAGAAGCCGCTTCAGTCCGAAAAAACAGATAAGGAGCACGCAATGAAAACGAAGCGATTTGGAGTGGTCTCATGGATGGGGGCGGCTGTTGCTGCAATGGTGTGGTTGAGCCTGGGCGCCACGGCGGCCCTGGCTGCCGGGAAGCAGGACAACGGCTCTTCGGCCGCCTTTGCGAAAATCAAATCCCTGGCCGGAAACTGGGAAGCCGAGACGGAGAAAGGCAAGGTCACCAGTTCGTACGAAGTTGTGTCAAACGGGAGCGCCGTACTCGAAAAGATCAACGTGCCCGGCGAGAGCGAGATGGTCACCGTTTACCATCTGGACGGAAGGCGCCTGGTGCTCACGCACTATTGCACAGCCGGGAACCAGCCGCGCATGCAGGCGGAGGCTTATGATTCCGATTCTAATCAACTGGTGTTCAAGTTTGTCGGCGGCGACAACCTGAGTGATCCCAACACGGGACACATGCACAATGCAGTGCTCAAATTCAGCGGTCCTGATGCCTTCACTGCAGCCTGGACTTTTCATAAGGATGGCAAGGCTGCTTTCACTGAGAACATTCATTATCACCGCGTAAAATGACGGTTGCGGCTGTCACCGCAGCCCGGGATACTTCGCTTCAAAATGGTTTGTCAGCGTGAAGAGGCGGCGCAGGTCGAAGGCGCAGCGGTGCAAAGATTGGCAGAAGAGCCGAGGCGAATGGACGAAAGAATCGTCCAATTGTTAATGGATTACACCTTGCGGGCGGCAGTGCCACCCATTTCGAAGGTGTACTGAATTCAAGGAGCGTTATGCGTTACATGCTGCTGATCTATACCAAAGAAGACGAGATGGCACAGATCTCTGACCAGCAGAGGCAGGAGATCATGGAAGGCCATTTCAAAGTGATGGAGGAGACGCGGGCGAAGGGAATTCTGGAAGCCGCGGAGCCGCTATCGCGTACCAATACGGCCACAACGGTCCGGCTGCAGAACGGCAAACCATTGATGATTGATGGCCCATTTGCGGAGACACGGGAGCAACTGGCCGGGTATTACATCCTGGACTGCAAAGACCTGGATGAGGCAATCGGCTATGCGTCCCGGATTCCTACCTGCTGCGGAGGAAGCTACGGATGCGTTGAAGTTCGAACCCTGCCGGGATTGCCTTCGGCAGGGCCTTTCAACGAAGTAGAAGCGCTTACTTCAAGTAATGGATGAAGTCAGCAACACCATCGAGGCGATTTTCCGGCGCGAGTGGGGCCGGATTATCGCCACGTTGATCCGCATCGCGGGCAGTTTCGATCTGGCGGAAGAGGCGATGCAGGAAGCGTTCACTGCGGCCCTGTCCACGTGGCCGGAAAAAGGTCTCCCCCAGAATCCTGCGGCCTGGGTAACTGCGGTGGCGCACCGGCGGCTGATTGATCATGGTCGCCGTGAGCGCACAAGACGCGAGAAACAGGAACCGCTGATCTATGAAACGCCCATCACCCACCGGCCCGAGGCAGAGATGCAATTTGAAACAGCCGAAATGGATTATCCGGATGATCGCCTGCGGCTGATCTTTACCTGTTGCCATCCCGCCATCAATCCTGAAGCGCAGATCGCTCTTACATTGCGTACGCTGGGCGGGCTCACCACGCCGGAGATCGCCCGCGCGTTCCTGCTTCCCGAACCTACGTTGGCCCAGCGGCTGGTGCGAGCCAAGCGCAAGATTGCGGAGGCGCGAATTCCTTATGAGGTGCCGCCACGCGAGAAGATCGCGGAAAGACTGCAATCCGTTCAGTCGGTGATCTATCTGATATTTAATGAGGGCTATGCCGCCACAGCCGGCGATGGGCTGATCCGGCGTGAGCTGTGTGCGGAAGCGATACGGCTGGCGCGCACCTTGTGCCAGTTGCTGCCGAACGAGCCGGAAAATCTTGGGCTGCTGGCTCTGATGCTGCTGCATGATTCGCGCCGCGATGCGCGCACAGACAAGCAGGGAAGACTTATTGTGCTGGAAGAGCAGGATCGGTCTCTCTGGGACAAGAAGCGCATAAAGGAAGGACAAGAGCTGGTAAGCCAGGCGCTTGGCATGCGGAGCCTCGGGCCTTATCAGTTACAGGCTGCTATCGCGGCAGTACACTCGCATGCGGAAACGGCTGCGGACACCGACTGGCAAGAGATCGCAGCGTTGTACCGCGAGCTGCTGCGCATTTCGCCATCACCCGTGGTGGCGTTGAACTATGCAGTAGCCGTAGCGATGAGTGAAGGTCTGCAAATAGGTTTGAAGCTGGTGGAGCAGGCGGGCGAGACGGGCGAACTGCGCGACTACCATCTTTTTCATGCGGCGCGAGCGGACCTTTTGCGACGACTCGGCAGGAGAGCAGAAGCGGCGGCAGCGTATGAGGAGGCATTGCGCCTGGCGACGAATGGCGTGGAGAAAGAGTTTCTGAAACGGAGACTGGACGAAGTATTAGGCCGCGAATCAACGCGAACGAACACGAATCCGTGACGTGATGGCTAGCTGTTTCTTTCCACCACGAACTCAGGAATCATCAGTAAAGCGCGCTTGGTTTCCGAATCGGGAAAGGTGCAGATCGCCTTGCGGGCAGCGTCGGCGTGTTTGGCCGCCTCGTCGTACGCGTACTGGATAGACCCGTAACGCTTCAACATGTCGAGGATCTGTTCATGGCTGACGCTCAGAAAGGCGCGCTCGTCCAGTACGATCTCAACGGCTTTGCGTTCGGCAGGCGTGCAACGTTCAAGCGCGTGGATCACCGCCATGGTGACCTTGCCTTCGCGAAGATCGCTGGCCACAGGTTTGCCCAGGACAGCTTCTGAGGCGGTGAGATCGAGTACATCATCCACAATCTGAAAAGAGAGACCGAGATGGCGGCCATACTCGCCCAGGCGGCTCTCTTGTTCTTCAGTGGCCTTGCCCAGCAATGCGCCCATCCGCATGGAGACGGAAAACAGGCAGGCCGTCTTGCGGAAGATCAGGTCGAAATGCTCTTCGAGCGAGATGCATTTGCCCAGCTTCTCCATCTGCAGGAGTTCGCCTTCTACCATCTGCTGGGTGAGATCGATCAGGACATCAAGGATTTTGAAGTTGCGTTCCTGGACGGCGATCTTGAAGGCCTGCATGTAAAGCCAGTCGCCGGCGAGAACGCATTTTGAATTGCCCCACTGCGTGTTGGCGGCGGGACGGCCGCGCCGGGTCTCGGCTTCGTCAATGATGTCATCATGCACCAGCGTCGCCGTGTGAATGATTTCGACCACCGCTCCCAGGCGGACCGCGGAGCGCTCGTCATGAGGGAAAAGCTTGGCGGCGAGCAGCAGCAGTGCAGGACGGATTCGCTTCCCACCCCCGGCGCGGAGATGCTCGCCAATATCAGTGATGGCGCGGACGTTGGAAACAGTATCGCGCCCGAATTCGCGCTCAATAGCTGCCAGATCGTCGCGCAGCAACTCAAAAACTTCTTTGGCGTTACCTGTAGCAGGTGAACTCAAACGGGCCCCTTAGTTGCTGCGATAGTTGGTGAACTGCATGTCAATGCCGAAATCGTGGCCCTTCAGCAAGGCGATGATTTCCTGCAGAGTGTCACGATCTTTGCCGCTCACGCGGACTGTGTCACTCTGGATGGCTGCCTGCACCTTTTTCTTGGAATCCTTGATTACGCGGACAATCTCCTTGGCTTTTTCTGACGGGATACCCTGCTGCATGGTGATTTTCTGCCGGGCACGAGAGCCCGCCGCCGGCTCCACAGCTCCGTAAGTAAGGGCCTTGAGCGGAACGCCGCGCTTGACCAGCTTGCCCTGAAGAATGTCATTCACAGCCTTCAGCTTGTATTCGTCAGAGGAGGTCATGATGATGGCATCTTTGCCTTCCACCATGATTTCTGACTTTGAATCTTTCAGATCAAAGCGCGTGTGAATCTCCTTGAGCGCGTTTTGGATAGCGTTGCTCACTTCCTGGAGATCAACCTTGCTGACAATATCGAATGTGTTTTCCGCGGCCATGCAGTTAATAGCTTACTAAAGAGCGGGAAACGGTGCACATTTTTCGAGGGAACAGAGCAGCGCCTGAATCCGCCACGGAGCCCTCGTGGCAATGGGGGACTCAAACGAGCATGAAAATGGCTTCTATTGTCACTCCGCCTACGGCTGCTCTCCTGCGCACGGCATTATGGTGTTGTCTGATACTTCGCCTATCCAGGGCTTATATCTCAGCGCGCAAGCGCGCCTCGAGAACGCGTCTCGGCTAGTCTTCTGCCGCGCCTAACGGCGCTGCATCTCGTAAGTGAAACATTTTCGTGGCTCCTGGTGCATTTTCGAGAGAGGCACGGATCAAACACCACAGGCAGGCAGAAGGGCCAAAAAATGTTGGCCAGATCGCAAAGCGTGAGAACCAGAGTCTACTCGCACTGTAACGATTTCGCATGCGGGTTCACATCATAAAAGACCGCACTGTGCGAGGGGCCAGAAGCCCAGGTCATCCCGCCAAAACCGAGTCCCTAGATACTGGCCCGAAATTCTGAGCCACAGTTGCGGCGAGGAGTATGAATATGCCCAACATTCAGCCGAATGATTACACCCTGAGCGGCGGAGGTATCACCTTCACCTTTCTCAGATCCAACTTTCTTGGCCAGCCATTTGCATCGTTCAGCAACGGCACTGTAACGAAAGACTTTTACGGACCGGCAGTGCGCATCCTGGAAACCGGCATTGGGACCCTGGTTACCGTCACCACATTCATGACCATTGACACGGGCGGAGCCGAGTTCAGCGTGCTGTTGCCATTTATTGAGCTTGAAAACAGCAGCAAAACACAAAATTTCTGCACAGACGGAATTGTCACGTCTTACAAAGGGCCGGACTCCTTTCCGCTCACGGGAGTTCGGGAAACCTATGACTTCATTCCCATGGAGGGTACGGCCCGGATAGTATTCACGATCTTTGAGAAAACCAAGTTCGCGGTGAGCAAGGCGGGATAACAAACCTGTTTGATTGCACGGCCTGCGGCGGATGCAAAACTGTCTGCAGGCTTCGCGTTTTGCGCGAGGATTGTGGCAAGCAATACTGCGGCATAAAACAGAAACGGATCCGTCAGATTGTATTTGCCGTCGCCGGATGCACACCGCTGATTGCGTACCAGAGAATGTACAGGTAGCACACCACCGGCAGAATGAAGGCATGATGAATTCCTATGTGGTCCGCGAGGACTCCCTGCAGTTCCGGAATGATTGCGCCACCGACGATTGCCGCCACCAGCAGACCTGAAGCTTTACCTGTGAGTGATCCCAGGCCTGCAATGGCCAGAGTGAAAATGCTGGGAAACATGATGGAGTTGAACAAGCCAACGGCAATCAGAGTCCACATGGCGAGAGAGCTGAAGCTTAGCATGGAGAGGGTGACCAGCAACGCCGCTATTGCGGCATTGAAGCCAAGCAGAGCGCGCGTGGGCAGTTTCTGCAGCACTCCTGATCCAACAAAGCGCCCGACCATTGCGCCTCCCCAGTAATACTGCAAGTGTCGGGCTGCATCCGCCAGGCTCAGGTTGCCGGTCTCCTTGTGGCTGAAATAGTTCGTCATGAAGCTGCCGATGGCAACCTCTGCGCCGACGTAGACAAAAATGCCGATCGCTCCCAAGATCAAGCCACGATGCTTCCAGATGCTGTCTTCAACATGGCCGTGCGCTTCCGCGTATTGAATGACCGGAAGCTTGTAAGCAGCCACGATAGCGGCCAGCGCAAAGAGCGCGATAGCCAGTCCGATATAAGGAACCTTTACTGATGCCGCTTGCTGCAGCCGGTAGGAGTGGACATGAGCGGCGGTCATCGCACTGAGCGCTGGCCGCAGAGCAGGAGCCGCAGCTCCGCCCAGAATCAGAATACTTCCGAAAATGGGGGCCAGCGTTGTGCCGAGAGAATTGAAGCCTTGCGTCAGGTTGAGGCGGCTGGAAGCTGTACGCGGAGGACCGAGCACGGCAACGTACGGATTGGCCGAGGTCTGGAGAATCGTCATGCCCGCAGCTAGAACGATGAGCGCAGTTAGAAAAAGCGGAAACGATGGAACCATGGCAGCAGGAACGAACAGCAGAGCTCCACAGCCCATGGTGATCAGGCCCGCGACCATGGAGCGTGCATAGCCGATCCGTTCAACCAGCTTGCCTGACGGCAGGGAAAACACAAAGTAAGAAGAGAAGAAGGCAAACTGCACCAGCATGACCTCCGCATAGTTGAGGTCAAAGATATTCTTGAGGTGTGGGATAAGAATGTCATTCAGGCAGGTGAGAAATCCCCAGGCAAAAAACAGAGTGGAGACCATGGCCATGGCCCCAAGGTCAGTCTTGACGGGCGGATAGGTGGTTAGGGCTTCGTCGGCGGGCTTGTTCAGGGTGGTCACGGGTTGGAACATCAAAGCTATCACGGCTTGAATTGACGTGATCGGACAGAAGCATTCAGCCCGGCAGCAGAAAGGCCTTACCGCTGAACAACGCTGATTGCACTGATCAGAAACAAAATAGCGGACAAAATCATTGCGGAGTCGCGGAAGAAAGCCCGCCGATCCCGGCGGGCTGAGTGAAAGATGATCGCTGGTTCTACGCTACTTTTCGTTGCTTCTGCACGGCTTCAGAAAAGAGTTTGATTACTTCACGGTTGAAAGCAGGAATGTCGTCTGGCTTGCGGCTGCTTACCCAGTTGCGGTCGCGGATGACTTCGCGATCTTCCCATCCCGCGCCGCTGTTGCGGATGTCGTCCTGCAGTGTGGGCCAACTGGTCATAATGTGGCCCCGGGTGAGACCGGCTGAGACGAGCAGCCAGCCTCCGTGGCAGATTACCGCGATTGGGTTCCCCCGACGATCAATCTGGCGCACAATCTCCTGGGCCTTCTTTTCCATGCGAAGAGCGTCGGCATTGATGACACCTCCGGGAAGGAGAACAGCGTCAAAGTCTGCCGGGTCAGCCTGGTCAAGGGTGAGGTCCACCGGGATCTGGTCGGCCTTGTCGTGGTGTTTGAAGCCCTGAGCCTTTCCGGCCTTGGGCGCGACTACCAGTACCTGAGCACCGGCTTCCTCCAGAGCTTTTTTCGGTTCAAGCAATTCCACCTGCTCAACACCATCGGTTGTGATTGCAGCAACTCTGAGTCCGGATAATTGCTTTTCTGCCATGGGTTCCTCCATATCTGTAAGATGCCCGGATGTGTGGGAATGTGGAACTTTGACGAGCACTGCAGAGGCTGAAAAAGGCTTACCGCTGTTTACACAGATGACACTGATTTTCGCTGATTACTTTCTAAAAGGGGCGCGTTAGGCGACTGTGCGCTTGAGCTGGCCGCAGGCGGCGTAGATATCGCGTCCGCGCGGGCGGCGGATGAAGGCAGGAATGCCGGCCGAGATGAGCATTTGCTGAAAAGTGTGAACGCGGTTCTCATCAGGAGTGGCGAAGGCGATGCCGGGACCCGGATTGAGGGCAATGAGGTTCACTTTACAGCGAACGCCACGCAGCAATTCAACCACCTCGCGGGCGTGTTCAGGTTGGTCATTCACGTCGCGCAGCAGAACGTATTCAAAGGTGATGCGTTCGCGGTTGCGGAGAGGGAAGTCGCGGGCCGCCTGGATGAGGGTTTCCAGGTTCCACTTCCGGTTCAGCGGCATGATGCGCTCGCGAAGCTGGTCATTGGGAGCGTTGAGCGAGATAGCGAGCTTGGGACGGACGGGCTCGGCGCCGAAATCATGAATGCGGGGCACAATGCCGGAAGTGGAGACCGTCATGCGCGATGCTGAGAACCCTACCGCCTCGACCAGGAGGCGCACAGCTTTCATGAACTCGGGATAGTTGAGGAAAGGTTCTCCCATGCCCATGAAAACGATGTTGATGCGCTGCCGCTCCATATCCACTCCACGATCATTGAGGAGAGCGATGACCTGGCCAACGATTTCTCCGGCGGTGAGATTGCGTTTTACGCCAAGCTGAGCGGTAAGACAGAACTGGCAGTTCACGGCGCAACCGACCTGGCTGGAGACGCAGATGGTAGCGCGATCAAAGCCGCTTTCAGTACTTTCATCGCCGGCTTCGCTGCCGTCAGCCGCTTCACCACCATCGCCTTCCGGCATCCAGACGGTTTCCACGGTTTCGCCATCAGGCATGGCAATCAGATAACGGATGGTGCCGTCAACGGAAGGGAAGCTCTTTTCAATCCGTGGCGAACCGATCTCAATACCCTGGTCGCGCAGGATAGTCCGGAAGCTTTTGGGCAGAGTAGAAATGGATGCAAGGTCGGCTTGACGCTGGGTGTAGATGGCCTCAAAAAGCTGGCGAGCACGGTAATCGGGCTGTTTGTGCTCTTGCACAAGCAGGCTAAGCTCTTGAAAAGTAAGGCCAAGAAGCAGATTACCCGAGGATTGGTGCATGGATGGCGCCATCTCGAACTGATTTTACATGGGGCGGGGCGCATTTTGGCGTATGACCGGTAAGTGGTTGGTTTAAAAGCACATATAAAAACCCAAGCGACCATTTGCCGCGTGTGAGAATCATATTAGAGCCAAAGACATGGAAACTGCAGCCCAGCCTCGCGCTACAACTACTGAACCCCGGGACATACACCGGGAAATTCTGCCGAATGGCCTCATCGTTCTGAGCGAAGAGATGCATCACATCCGTTCGATTTCGATAGGAATCTGGATGAAGACCGGCTCGCGGAACGAAACCGCTGAGTTGAACGGCATTTCGCATTTTACCGAGCACATGGTTTTTAAAGGAACCACCAGCAGGTCTGCCCGCGACATCGCGCGCCAGGTGGATTCGATCGGCGGGAACATGGACGCCTTTACCGGGAAAGAGACCATCTGTTTCAACATCAAGGTGTTGGACGAACACCTGCCGATTGCGCTTGATATCCTAAGCGACCTGGTGCTGAACCCCACATTCGCCGAAAAAGACATAACACGGGAAAAGGGAGTGATCCTGGAAGAAATAAAAATGGACGAGGACAATCCTGACTACCTTGTCCATGAGATTTTTACGCAGAACTTCTGGAAGGACCACCCGCTGGGCAAGCCGATTCTGGGTACCAAGGACACGGTACGTTCCTTTGAACAGGAGAAGCTGTTTGATTTCTACCGGAAGCGGTTTGTTCCAAACAACATGATCATTTCCGCGGCGGGCAACTTGAACCACGCGCGGTTCATGAACCTGATCAAGGAACGGTTTATGGGCCTGAATAGTGTGCCCAACGGATTTCATCAGCCTGCGCCGGCGGTAACGCCGAGGATTATCACGCGCAACAAGAAGTCGTTGGAGCAGGTGCAGCTCTGCCTGGGAGTGCCGTCTCATTCCATATCGCACGAGAAGCGGTACGTTTCTTACGTGCTGAATACGGTGCTGGGCGGAGGCATGAGTTCGCGACTGTTCCAGAAAATCCGGGAAGATCAGGGGTTGGTGTATTCCATCTACAGTGACTTGAATCCGTATCGCGATACCGGATGCCTCTCGGTTTACGCAGGCACATCGATTGAATCCACACCCAAGGTGGTGGGATCCATTCTGGCAGAGTTTCACGAATTGAAATCTGATGTGATTCCTGCGGAAGAACTGCGCCGTGCCAAGGACCAACTCAAGGGCAGTCTGATGCTGAGCCTGGAGTCGAGCACATCACGGATGTCGAATCTGGCGCGGCAGGAGATGTACTTCGACCGCTTCTTCACTCTGGATGAAACGATTGAACAGATTGAGGCTGTGACGGCGGAAGAAGTGGCCGAGATGGCCGGCTCATTGTTCCACCAGGACCGCATTGCCGTGACCGTACTGGGCAATCTGGAGGGCCTGAAGCTGTCACGCGAGCAGTTGGTGTGCTAGGGAATCGCCGTGATTGCGCGTGATCGCGAACCGGGCGGGGCATTCAGTCAAACGTGCAAGTTTTTCGGCCGCGCGTCGTGTATGAATACGACGCCCGGCCGTCAGTCTTTCGGTTATCGCGCGAGCTGATGGTCCTTTTGTGCCTCTCAGCCTGATTCCAAGTTGATTACTTTTCTGGTTGGGACCAACGGAGTCTCGCGCTCCTACACCGCGCAATCAACAGGTGGTCCGTCCCCGTGTGGGTTGGCTGGGCTCGGAGCAGTGCAGGGAGTAATGGGGAGTGTGTTGTGAGCGCCACCTACTTGTTTAGTTTCCTCGATGGTGATTTCACGGATTTTCTGGCGGATTAATACTCTATTCTCTAGCTGCATGGTCCTTTTCCTTTCAGGCCTATTGATACATAGTTGTGGTACTACTCGGGGGCGCGTTCGCGGCCGGCCCGTATTGTTCTGGTTTTTGTGGGTCTTCACAATGGGTGACGCAGAGAAGCTAGCAATCCGCAGGTGGACCATCCAGTTTACCGTCGGCGGTTACGCTGCAAGGGGCGCCGGTGCGGAGACCGCCGGGCACTTGTGTGGTTTCCTCGACTGTAAGTTCACGTGCGTTGTTGCGGCTCAATACTCTAATCGTCCTCCTCCATGGTTCTCTCCTTTCAGTTGGTTGTATTTCCGGTACTACATACGCATTGCGGCGAGCCTGACGTTTCGATCCCCTCTAATTATTTAACAACCCAATTAACTGCCCAGAGCTCAAAAGTTTTAGTGTCTGGGAAATGCAGTTCCATTATGGAACGCGCGGCCGAGATGGATTTACGGGCAAATGCGTTGCGAGTGGAAGAAGGGAATTGCGAGAAATGCGTTGAGATGTCAATGAGTGTGGATGGTCAAGATCGGATGAGCACGGCATAGCCACCCTTTTGCGATTAAGCCAAGCTCACGCCAAAAACGGTGCTGAGACCGAGCCGCAAAGGATACGCCACCCAACATGGTTGTGAGAAAAATGAATTTGAAGCGTGGAGTGCGATGGCTGTGTGCCTATTAAGGGAACGCCCCCTGAGGAAATATGCTTCAGCTTTTAATTCTGATCCATGCAGCGCGATTTGGGTCAATGCGAAAGTTCCGTTTGATTACTTCCGCGTCGCGCCACATCGTCCGCACCCTCTCTGAAAAGTCAAAATCATCCTTCTCGGCCAGTTGGCATTCCATTTCGCAGCACAGTTGGGCAAGATCAACGAATTTTTGCGCCAGTTCTTTATCCGACACTACTCCTCTCCCCTCGGAAGCTGGCTCTCATTCGTGACAGCGCGCGGACACATCAGCGGAAGCTGCGGGTCGTCACTTTTACACATAAACGGTTTTGCCCGAATCGCCTGGACGGATTACGGACGTTTTTGGATCGTGAGGACATTCCAGGCATGGGAGGGCGATCGCCTTGCTTTCCAGTCCACAATCGAACCAAAAGTCTAACAGAACTATAATAGGAACTGCCTCTGGCTCTAAGATTTTTGTCCTTTCCAAAACCGAGAATGTTGGAGCTTGCCTTATATCAACCAATCGCATCCCAGACTCTTTCTTTAGCCGGCTGCGCTCCTAATTTGCTGGCTGAGTCCGGGGCTTTGCACCGCATGCATGTACTCTGTGGCACTCAGGGTATCTGCCCAAGGCCCTTGGCTCATTTTTGTCCGTCGGGAGGACAACATTTACCGCAACTGTCGCAAAGGTCGCAACGCAAGGCAACGCGGGTAACCCCAGGGAACGCAGAGAAGAACAGAAAACAACCACAACGGACATGAAGGGAAAAAGGCATTGCTACCCGCGATGCCCCATGCTGTGAGCGCTCCTGCCTGTTTTTTTGCGGAGGCAGACGAGTTTGATTACCACGATTACAACGACGTGGACGAGCAGATGGCCAGATATTTCGAAAAAGGATTTCTGGCGTGGATTCGCTTATTCTGCCGGTGAACTTCTCTCGTTGTTAAGCGAGAGTAATTGAATTCGGTCGTCTTTCATTGTCTTTTGATTTTCCCTCTTTTGCTTTTCCGCGAGCTGCACAAGCTCACCGACTCGCTCCGCTAAATCGCTCGGGATGTCAGCAGGAACCTCGAGCCATGAGTCGGCATCGTCGAGCGCTTTTCCCACGTGCGGCTGATAGAGTTCCAGAACCTTGACATCACGACAATGCTCTTTGACGAATGAGAAAACGACCCGCTTCATGCGATTCGACACCGTTTGGCCAATGACCGCAACATCGAAATGGTGTTGGTCGCAGGCAGACACAACTTCGCCCTGGCTCCTGGCCTGATGCACCTCATGCCCCGCCGATTTCAGAATGAGGGTTCGTGTCTCCAAAAGACTCCGATCCCATCCTGTACAGAGAACCTTTGCCATCTGAGTTGTTTTAGACGCGCGTGAAAATCTATCAGCCTCCTTCAAGAAAAAGTTTTTATTGGCAACCAATTTGGTGACCCATTGAGCCTTCATCCCGGGGGTGACAGGATTGTGAGGGACAGAAAGGCAATTTGAATTTGGCGGCCACATGTCTTCTGGCATACTCTTCCGTAAGCGGCCTGTATCTTTTCTTCTGCACCCTGCCTGGGCGTATATTCCCCGTGTTTTGTGGCGCCGTACCAGCGACTTCCTGGACAGTGGTAGACCCCGGACGGGTATTACCCATACCTTTGCGTGGAGATGGCGATGAGAATTCCCAAAAAAGCAAATGGAGGCTCATCAATGAAGCGCGAACGGAGGCTCTCAGCAGGGATTGGAGATACCAGTATCGTCAGTAGTGTTTTTGATTCTTGAACGGGTGCCTGAACCGCCGCTGTGTTCATGAAGCGCCTCCGACTGCCAAAATAGAGCTTCAGAGCACTTTGTCGCTGTGATGGGCGTCAAACAACGCAGCTACTCAGCGGCTAATTTTAGTCGCGGGAAAAACGGCTTTGTGGCAGATGCGTTGTCCAATTTAGCAGACTAGAATCGCGCTCGAAGTTCACTCGAGGGTCAGGGCGCAAGAAGCCAGCAGCCAATGGCTAGTCGCTAGCGGCTGCTTCTTTAGCACCGCACGATCTTCTCATTCACAATTCCCCGGGTCGCATTGCGCGTGTCAATCACAAGCTGCGAGTTCTGCACGATCCATTTGTAATCGTAGCTGGAATGATCGGTGACAATCACAACCACATCAAATCGCTGCAGGTCTTCAAGAGGTGTATTTTGCATCTCGAGTTTGTATTTCCGTCCATGACCCACGTATTCAAAAAATGGATCGTTGTAGCTGACTTGGGCCCCTTCCTTCTGCAGCAGCTCAATGATGGTGAGTGCTGGAGATTCCCGCAGATCGTCAATGTCTTTCTTATACGCGACTCCCAGCACCAGCACCTTTGATCCGTTCAGGCTCTTGCGTTGCCGGTTCAGCGCTTCCATGGTGGAAGCCACCACGTGGTAAGGCATGCTGAGATTGATTTCGCCGGCAAGTTCAATAAAACGGGTATGAAAGTCGTACTCTTTGGCCTTCCAGGACAGGTAGAAGGGATCCAGAGGAATGCAGTGACCGCCGATTCCCGGGCCGGGGTAGAAGGGATGGAAGCCAAACGGTTTCGTGGAAGCTGCCTCGATCACGTCCCAGATATTGATTCCCATGCGCAAACAGAGGATCTTCAGTTCGTTCACCAGGGCAATATTCACGCAGCGGTAGATGTTTTCGAGCAGCTTGGTCATCTCGGCAACAGCGGGAGCCGAGACCGGGACCGTCCGATGGAAGATGGCGCCGTAAAGCGCGCAGCAAAGTTCCGTTGCCGCCGGATTAAAGCCGCCTACCACCTTGGGAATGTCGGCACGCGCCACAGTATCGTTGCCGGGATCTTCGCGCTCAGGCGAGAACGCGACAAAAAACGTGCCATCTCCGTTGTTGTTTCCTCGTGCCGCCTTCAGCCCGCGCGGGTTCTTTTCCAGGATCGGGACCAGCAACTCTTCCGTGGTACCGGGATATGTGGTGCTTTCAAGCACAATCAATTGTCCCGCACGCAGGTGGGGAGCAATGGCCTGGGCCGTTGCCATGATAAAGCTCAGATCGGGTTCGTGGTGATCATTGAGGGGAGTGGGTACAGCAATGAGGACCGCATCCATCTCTGCTATGCGCGAGTAATCCGTGGTAGCGGTAAAGCCCGCTGCCTGCGCCGCCTGAATTTCTGTTCCCGGAATGCGCACAATATAGGACCCGCCCCCCGTTAGCGTATCGACTTTACTTTTATCGATATCGAATCCGGTGACGCGAAACTTCTGCTCGCTGAACAGCAGCACCAGGGGAAGACCAACATATCCGAGCCCAATGACTCCGATTCTCGCGGTTCGGTCCTTGAGTGCCTTGTGGAGTGACTCAAATTGTGCCGAGGAAACAGTCTGTGCAGTACTCATCACATCCTTAATGGAAGGCCGGCAGAAAATTCGCCGGACAGCGGTCCGGCAGCGGCCATTCCAAAAATTATGTCACAGATGCCCGTAGTCTCTCTTGGACGTCGTGGAAAGAAGGTACAGAGAGCAGATTTATGAGAGTAAAGTCGGGTTACTCCACGCCATCGTTGCTTGAGTTACTAAGGGCTGCCTGGCGCCAATCAGGTGCGCCATCACCCTGGAGGGCATAGCGGTAGAATCGTGGATGGCCGCGCATTTTCCAGTAATTGGTGTCGTACACGGATACTTTTATCCCCGATCGCAATGCACTCAGGAAGCGGTGGCTGTCAGGGTCAATCACGATGCCAACGTGGCCGCGCCACACCACGATGTCGCCGGGAAGCGGCACACGAACTCGGCGGAAGGCGTCCACACCATCATAAAGGTCTCGCGAAGTGGCGTAGTCGTAAGGGAAACCGGCGCGCTCATAAATGTTATGGACCAAGTGGGAGCAATCGAGCCCATCCCAGCGCAATTCGCGTCCCAGTCGCGTTACCACGGATTGTGCGAGCGCCGACGGCGCAATGTCCCAGACCTCTTCATCCGCTGAAACGTGCGTTCGAAATGTCTGGACCATTTTCTGCTGTGCGACCGCTTCCGTCGTCCCCCCAACGACGCAGGCAATCAGGAAAAATGAAAATGTTCCGAGTATTCCCAGTCTTAGCATCTGGCACCGAATTACTTACTTCTTTAAATTTCGATGCAAGCACAGAGATATCCAGAGCTGGATTTAGATCGAAATCAAAAGGTCGTGGCGATGCAGAGTCACCGGGGAAAGATGCCCTGAGTTCTTGAGCGCGTCAGAGCTCAAGTTCATGCATGCGTGCGTAGGTGCGTTCGAATTCGGCTTTCAAAACGGGATTGGGTTCACTCAGCCGGGAGACGACATCGCGCGCCCAAACAAAATAGTCTTGCTTACGTTGCGCAGACCACGTCGCCGGAGGGCTGGATAGCAGCGCGCGCAAGTTGGAAATTTTGTCTGCCAGTTTGAGTGTTTGCGCTCTCGCGGTCTTCTTGTGCGCGTTCTGCACCTGGAGAGCTTTGCGCTGCTCCTTCGGCAGAGACTTGTCATCAGTAACTTCCATCACCAGTGATGCCACGTCTTTGCCGAAACGCTGCTCCAATTCATGTGCCGTAACATCTGTATCTTCCACAGTGTCGTGCAGAAAGCCAGCCATTACCAGGTTCGCGTCCAGCAGGCTGCTGCTGCGCGCGATCAACTCCGCAACTTCAATCAGGTGATTGATGTAGGGTTCGCCTGCTTCACCTTTGCGTTTTTGTCCTTGGTGATGTTCGGCTGCGAAGTGCGCAGCGGCCAGAATGCGCTGAACCTCGTCCGCACAACCATTCTGTTTTTCCTGCGACATAGGGCGTCCTTTTTGCCTTTAGTAATCGCGCTGGGCCATAACAATTTTGGCGGTGATGATGGCTTGTCCCACGTGGCGCTGCGTATGGTCGGCCACGTGAACCAGCAGGCCGCCAACAGTTGTGGGCAACTGTCTTCTACCGACTCTGCGGCCTTGTTCAAGCTCAGCAGGTGAAAATGCGCGAATGCGCCGAATGCTTTTGCTAAATCCGACTACCAGTTCTGCCAGCAACTCATTCCGCGTTGCTCCGGGAGAAAGCTCATCCTTCATGGTTGCAAGCTGTTCGCCGGTAAGCTGTGCGCCCTCGGCGTAGGTCAGCAGGCGGTCAGCGCTGCGCGTAATGTGGCGCAAATGAAATGCCACCGGCGCGATGCCACCGGGCCGCGCATTTAACTCTGGGTCGCTCAGGCCATCACACCAGCGCTCCAGGTCTTCGCGCGCCAACTCCAGTGCGTGCAGCACCGCTCGCTGCACAGCAGGCACCTCCGTCAATGTGCCGCGCAGCCATGGCTCAGGCTGTTCAATCTTGTTCATCCGTTAACCTTCCTGCATTTAAGATAAGTGACAAAATGCTTACGAACAAGCAAGGGCTGGTGTTGCTGCCGTGGTGCTCGCGGCAGGCATGTCTCGGCGCATGGGCAGCTCAGTTCCCAAGCAGCTCCTTTCCTTGGGCGGCAAGACGTTGCTGCAGCACGTTCTCGATAATGTTTGCGCTGCTCAGGTGAGTGAGATTGTTACAACGGATGGGTGCAGAACCTGCCGCAGAACTTTACATCCGTAAACTTGGAGGAAGCAATGGAAAAGAACCGGGAAGAGCAGGGACAAGAGCAAGCAGGTCGCAAGCCGGTCGCGGACGATTCAGAATCCAGGCTCAACGACCAGGACCCCGGCGAGCGCCAGAAAGAAAATCAGAACCAGCAAAAGGAAGACCCGCTGGCTGCTTAGGCCTGCTGGTCTTCAAACGCCAATCAGCGACTGCGCGTGTTCATTGTACCGTGATGTTGACGGTCTGCTTGAAAATTACTCCCGCGTTGTCTTTCGCCTGAACGGTTAGACGATGGGCTCCGCTAGCCATTGCTACTGATGTATCCAAAGAATTTCCATTGGTGGTGAAGACCGCCGCGCCATCCACATAAATTTGAATAAACGATACTGCCACGGAATCCCGCGTAGCCGCCTGCACGTGCACCGGCGAACTTACGGTAGTTCCATTCAGTGGCGAACAAATATTCACCGAAGGCGATGTAGATCCGGGACTGCAAGCGCCCGGGCTCGGCGTTGGGTTGGGTGAAGGAGTAGGACTCGGCGTTGGGGTCGGAGTCGGGCTGGGCGAAGTTCCGCTTACGTTTACCGAGATGGTCTGGTTGAAAATCTTCCCAGAGCTGTCCTTGGCTTGGACCGTGAGGCGGTGCGTTCCGGCGGATGCTGAGATGGAGGCATTCAGTGATCCTCCGTTTACGGTGAATACAGCTTTTCCGTCGAGATAAATCTGAACAAAGGAAACTGTCACGGAATCCCGAGTTGCCGCCTGGACCTGGAAGGGCGAGCTTACTGTTGCGCCATTTGCGGGAGAGCAAATGGTCACTGAAGGTGAGGCTGCGCCCGGGTTGCAGGCTGCAGGAGTTGGCGTCGGGGTGGGCGAGGGCGTCGGACTGGGTGACGGAGTCGGAGCGGGTGACGGAGTCGGAGCGGGTGAAGGCGTCGGAGTGGGTGAAGGCGTCGGAGTGGGTGATGGAGTCGGAGTGGGAGATGGAGTCGGAGTGGCAGATGGAGTTGGACTTGGACTTGGGGTTGGTGTCGGTGTCGGTGTCGGACTGGGGCTCGGTGTTGGGCTTGGAGTTGGTGTTGGTGAAGGAGTAGGGCTGGGCGTTGGCTTGGAGTTGGCGTTGGAGAACCGCTCCCGACGGAAATCGAGATAGTCTGCTTGAAGATGTTTCCTGCCGAATCCTTCGCTTGCACAGTTAGCCGGTGAGCGCCTGCGGACATTGGGATGGATGCGTTGAGAGTGCCTCCGTTTTGGGTGACCGCTGCTGTGCCGTCTACATAGGCCTGAATGAAAGATACAGTTGAGCTGTCCGTAGTTCCTGCCGTTACGCTCACAGGGGAAGTGACGCTGGCGTTGTTGGCAGGGCTGCATATTGTCACCGAGGGTGAAGCCGAGCTGAGCGTGCACGGCCCTGTTGAACTGGGAGTCAGGTAAAACTCCAACTGCGTTGTCAGGCTGTCACTCGCCGTCTCCGCCTGGGACGCGTTGTTCCATCCCCCGCCTGAAGTGCTTACGCTATAACTCCCGGGAGGCACTGGGAGTGTATAGGTGCCGTCAGAAGCGGTTACGGCAGAAGCGCTTCCCGCTTTTATAGTCACGCCTGCGGCCGCAGCACACGTGGATTGATTTCTTATTTTGCCGCTGATCTTGGAGCTGCCTGTGCTCGGGTTAGGGTTATGGTACGGAACTGTGAACTGCTGAGACGCACCCGTCATGTACTGGTTAAGAAATGGAGAATACGTTTGAACAGAGATGCTGTTTGAATCCGTATGAAAGGTAAGAATTTCCAACCAGCCGTCGCCGCCATTCGGGTAGTCCTGCAGATCGGCGAAGATCTGGTTCACCAGATTCCCGTTATCTCCCACATCTTCACGATGCGAGACCGAGCCCCCGGTAAAGTGCCCGTTTAGCACCATGATTACGTTGGAGTGTTTTCTCAACCTTTGCCACATCTCCTGTCCGTTGGCATTGCCGGGCCCCATGTCCTGCGTGTCGCACGTGTCCTCGCGCAACCCTACCGTCCTTAGATAAGAATGTGTGACGACGATTGCTTCCTTGTCCGGATTGGCTGTAAGAATAGAGTCTGCCCAGTCAAGCGCGGCCTGGCGCGGCCTGAATTCCAGAATTAAGAAGAGGTACTGCTTGCCGTTAATAGTCAGGGTGCCATAGAAATTTTCGTTGCTGCCGGAAGGATAGCTTCCTTTGTAGTATGTCTTGCCGGCATAGCGCGTAGGACCAAACCACTGGTTGAATCCGGTTACACTGCGGGTTTTGGGGGCGGCGCCGTCATAATCATGATTCCCAATCGCAAGCATGTAAGGTATGCCCGCGTTATCCAGAACGCGAATAGCTGCATCGGCATTCTGTTGCTGGGCGGTTTGTGCGCCATCGTTGACGATATCCCCAACACCCAGCACCATCTGGATGTTCAGTTGATCCTGATTCTGGGCAATCCAGTTGGTCTGGCTGTTCATTACCTGGGGAAAAAACTGTGCTTCATTCTGCGTGTCAGGCAAGACGACGATGGAAAAGTCTTGAGCTTTAAGGACTTGGGCCAAATCCAGCAGAAACACTAAGAGCATACACAATGGGTACCAACGACGAAGCGGCAACATCCGGAACCTCAGAGCAAAGATGCTTGGGCACGCCACTTAAACGAAGCCAGCGTTGGGCAGCACGAATGCTTTTTTCTTGCAATGTTGCTCAGTTGGAAGCTGCTCCAGCTTTCTTGGTTGGATAGATCGCCGAAGAATGTGCGTTTCAGCAAGAACAGCGCGTGCGTTTTTCGCTTGTGCCCTTAGATCAATTGCTTCACGGCCCTTGAATCACTCGAATCAGAATTCCGAGATGAGGGGAATGACGTGGGAATCGTTTGCCTTCAGAAAAACATCAAGACAGCTGCCAGCGGTTGTGTTGAAGGATGGAGCAGAGAGCTGCGAGGAGAGAAACGATGAAAATAGGATTTGTCGGGCTGGGAGCAATGGGTTCGGGAATGGCTCGTAACTTGATTAAGGCAGGCCACAAGGTTACGGTCTATAACCGTACTCGCAGCCGGGCCGACGAATTAAAAACTGACGGAGCAACTGTGGCGGAGACCGCTGGACAGGCGGCCGCCGGCGCGGAAGCTGTCTTTACCATGCTGGCTGATGATCATGCCTTGGAAGAAGTCACATTTGGAGCAGGTAAGCTGCTGGAATCGCTCCCGGCAGGCTCAGTTCACTTGAGCGCCAGCACCATCAGCGTGCAACTCTCGCGCCGTCTCACTGACGCCCACCGGGAGAAGCGGCAGCAGTACCTCGCCGCGCCGGTATTCGGCCGGCCGGAAGCAGCGGAAGCGGCAAAGCTATTTGTGGTGGCTGGCGGTCCACAGTCCCAGATTGAGCGCTGCCAGCCTTTGTTCGATGCCATAGGGCAGAAGACGTTTGTTGCCGGGGATGAGCCCGCGATGGCGAATGTGGTGAAGCTGGCGGGGAATTTTTTGATCACCACCATGATTGAAGGTCTGGCGGAATCGTTTGCGCTGGCGCGCAAGTCAAAGGTTGATCCCGGGCAGATGCTTGAGATCCTGACCGGATCTCTGTTTCCTGCGCCGATCTATAAGAATTATGGCGCGATGGTGGCGCATGAAAAATTTGAGCCGGTTGGTTTCAAATTGAGGCTGGGGGCAAAGGACAACCGGCTGGTGCTCTCGGCTGCCGAGGAGGCGGGTGTTCCTATGCCCATCGCGAGCCTGGTTCGCGATCAATTCCTGTCCGCCATGGCACAGGGAATGTCAGAGGATGATTGGGCTGCAGTCGCGAGAGTGGTGTACAAGAATGCGGGACTGTAGCCGGTTGAGTGTGGATATGAAAATCAAAGGCGGCGCACCACGCCGCCTTTGGAGTTCTGGCATGGCTTTTATTGAACTACCAGCTTTACAGTAGTCGAGTGCGCTAGCTGGCCTGCATCCATGGGTTAAACACACTCAGGCCAGCCAACTTTACGTCGCTCGTATTGCGAGTGACAAATGTAAGGTTGTGGTGAAGCGCGGTAGCCGCCAACAAGCCATCGATTACCGGCAGCAGGACCCCTGACGATTTTGCCTGTGCGGACAGGAGTCCCCAACGTTCTGCGATTTCAAAATCGATCGAGAGAATCCGATCGGCAAAGCGCATCACCAGGTCATTACCGAGCCAACTCTCGAGCAAAACCCGTCTATTGCCGGAAGGAAGGGAACTTATGCCTTTTCTGATTTCGCCGATTGTGAGTACACTCAGGAACAAAAGCGATTCCTCTGTCGCCTGGATCCAGTGAACGACTGTTGGCTCTGGTCTGGGCTTTACGAGTTCGGAGACTACGTTTGTATCTAGAAGAAAGCCACTCACAGATCCACCGGTCGGCCATAGTCGGGGATTCGCTCAAGGTCTAAATGTGCTTTCGCCAAAGGGGACTGGGCAAAAAATTCCACAAGGCTGGTCGCTTGTTGGCCGCGCTTCGTGAGGCGTTCGAACTCTTCGGCTGGCAGCACCACGACGGCTTCTTTGCCTTGCCTGGTAACCCATTGGGGGCCTTCAGTGCGAGCTCGGCGGAACAATTCGCTAAAGCGCGCCTTGGCAGTTTGTAATTGCCAGGAGGGTGCGCCTCTCAGCTTTTCGTGTTTTGCAGCAATGCGTTTTGCGGACATACTGCCAGTCTAGTCAAACTAGTCTGACTAGTCAATTCTATTCGATGCCTAGATTTTTCCACTTCTTGTCCACCAGAGCCTTCGTTTTCTCGTCCATTAGGATTTCATCGGGCCAGGGACGGGTGAAGCCTTCCGTGGGCCACTTGCGCGTGGCGTCAATGCCCATCTTCGATCCAAAATTCGCCAGCCGCGCTGAGTGGTCCAGCGAATCCACAGGGCCGAGCGTGAACTGGATGTCGCGCTCCGGATCAATGTTGTTGGTGACTTTCAGCACAACTTCGGGAATGTCTTGGACGTTCACGTCCTCATCCACCACGATGATGCACTTGGTAAACATGGCCTGGCCAAGCGCCCAGATCCCGTTCATCACTTTGCGTGCATGGCGCGGGATAGGATTTGCGGATGGAGACGATCATCAGGTTGTGAAACTGCCCTTCAACCGGAAGGTTCACATCCACGATTTCAGGCAGAGTGAGTTTCATCAGCGGGAGAAAGATGCGCTCCACGGCTTTACCCATCCAGGCGTCTTCCATGGGGGGCTTGCCTACGATGGTGGTGGCATAAATAGGATTTTTGCGGTGGGTGATGCAGGTGACGTGAAACACCGGATATTCATCTTCCAGGGAGTAGAAGCCGGTGTGATCGCCGAAAGGACCTTCCGTACGAAGCTCGTCAAGCTTTACATAACCTTCCAGCACGATCTCGGCTGAGGCAGGGACCTCCAGGTCCACAGTTTCACATTTCACCAGCTCCACCGGTTTCTGGCGCAGGAAACCCGCAATGATGAACTCTTCGACTTCGGGGGGAGCTGGCACAATGGCAGAGAAAGTCATTGCCGGATCAGTGCCGATGGCAACTGCCACTTCCATAGTGCCGCTGGGGCGATGCCCATGAGCAAGCATGGAACCGCCACCGGAGCGGGCCATGATAGACACCGCAGCACGCGCAAAATCGGCGCGTGCCGGGGACCCCGTATTCGCAACTTCGGCAGACGTGCCCGCCTGCACTCCGCTTCCCGCGGCGGCGGTAAGGCGCAGCATGTCACGGTAATGTTCTGCGGCCACTTTCTGCCGTTGCCAGTGCATGCCGGCCGTGGTGTCGTCATAAATCTGGATGCGGTACATGCCCACGTTGCGCTTGCCGGTTTTAGGATCGCGCGTGATCACGCAGGGAAGAGTAATGAACCGTCCGGCATCTTTGGGCCAGCACTGCAGGATGGGAAAGTCGAGCAGAGAGAAATCCTTTTTTTTAATGACTTCCTTGCATGGACCGGTCTGAACAACCTTGGGGAAAAACTTTCCCATATCGGCGAGCATGGGCAGCATCTTGAGCTTCTCCAGAAACCCTTCCGGAGACTTCATGTTCAGCAATTGGCGAATGCGGTCAGCGATTTCGTCCAGCCGGTCCACGCCCAAAGCCATTTGCATGCGGCGCTCCGAGCCGAACTGGTTGATCAGCACAGGCACCCCGTTTGCGCCTTTAACGTTCTCAAACAGCAGCGCCGGACCGCCTGCGCGCCCATACTTTTTCGCGGCCCCCTTGGAGACACGGTCAGTGATCTCAGTGATTTCAAGCACGGGGTCCACTTCCGTGCGAATGCGCTTCAGTTCGCCGGCGCGGTCAAGAGCAGCGATCCACTGTCTGAGGTCGTCAAAGGCCAAAGGGCTCTCCTGTGCAGAAATTCAGTCCGAATTATAAATAGCACTCGGTGGAGGGGCTAAGTGCTGACTGCCGGGTGCTATTTACAACCTCAGCTGTTCTGCTCACATCATAACGGCTGAATCAACACCTTTCTGGAGTCTGCCCCTCATGGCCAAAGAGATACAGGGTGAAAAGGAATATATTGATGCCTTTTTCCGCTTGACGCTGAAACCCGCCGGCGCCAGTGAAATCATCAGCACGTTGGGTTCGTTCACGCCCGAACAACGCCAGGATTTTCTCGAACTGGCCGATTCCAATCACGTGGTGGTCCGGGCATTTGAAGTGATCAATCGGGTTGCCGGAAACCGTGGGGATAGAGAGGTCCAGGGCTGGGCCGTATCGGTCCTTGCCGCTGAGCGCCATCGCATTCATAACGCGCTCAAAGAACTAGAGCAGGTTTGCAAGGCGCTGGAAGAAGAGGATTGCCGTGCCGTGGTCATGAAGACCCTGGACCACTGGCCTGATCTGGGCAATGACCTGGATCTGGTGGTGATGGGCGATACGCAAAGAGTGGTGAACGTACTCAAGGGACGCTTTGGCGCCCACGTAGAGGCGCGCAGTTGGGGCGACCGCCTGGCGAACAAATGGAATTTTGCTCTACCCGGCCTGCGCGAGGCGATTGAAGCACACATCGGCAGGCTCGGCCAGACAGGAGAGCATACTGGGCTTGCGCAGAGATTCATTGAGCGCCGCGTGCAGGTCACTGTGAACGGCTGCGAGTTCTTTGTGCCTGCTCCGGAAGAACGGATTTATGCAGCTACGTTACAGCGCATGTACCGGCATTTTTATTTCCGCGTTTGCGACATCCTGAACGCTGCCGCCATTGTGGAATCAGGCAAGCTCAATTATTACGACCTGCGCGCCGGAGCACAGCAGGCGGGAATCTGGCCGGGTGTGGCCAGCTTTCTCAAGATCGTTTCCGATTATGTGGCCAAGTATCGCGGCGCCCCGCTTGATCTGCCCGCAAAAGTCATTGCGGATGCCAGCGTAGACGTGAACAAGATTTACACTCACGCGCGCTTCCTGCGTGTCCCGCTCATGCCATACGGCGCGCGGCTGTATACGCGCCAGCTTACTGAAACTGCCTTTCGCGGCGATGTCCCGGCAACTTTGCGTCTAAGCCTGCTGCCTCCGCTGGCATCGGCAGCGGCAGTAGCGTTCAGGATTACCGGCAGTGACAAGGGAGTGTGGTAAGCCTGCTCTCGCCAGAAGTTGCGGGGCAGTTGCAGTTAGCAAAAATTTGGGGGCGATCCGCTGGTTTGCGAATCGCCCTCATTTGCTTGTAGTTGACACTCTGAATCAGCTACATCGCGTTTGCACTTACACTAGCGAGACCTTGGGCCGGAAGATTTTCCTCCTCCGCCTTTTTCTCCACCTCCACCTCCGCCGCGATTTCCACCGCCGCACCGCCGCTATTCCGCGGTTGCCGCCGCCACTGTGGCCGGCGCTCCGATCATAACCACCCCCGCCGCGGACAGCCGGGCTGCGATCATAGCCTCCACCCCTGTTTCCGCGGCCAATACCGCCGCCGCTATTGCCCCGATCGTAGCCTCCGCCGTTATTTCCACGGGCTATACCGCCGCCGCTCCTCGGTCATAGCCTCCAGCGTTGCGCGCGTCAGGAGGCGAGTTGCGCGGAGTGACGATAGGTTTGTTCAGTTCCAACTGCGGTTTGCCGCCGCCGTCGTTTCCGCGTCCAGCAGGGTTATCGTTCTGGCGTCCACCGGAGTTGGAGGGGAAGCGCTGCCATCCGCCGCGATCACCGGACGATTGTGAACCTGAACTCGAACGATCCGGACCTGAACTCGAACGATCCGGCTGAGAAGATGGATGATCATTCTCAGAAGCGGACGGGAACCTGTGGAACCCGCCTTTGTCTTCACCGCTGCTGTTCTGTCCACCTGCCGATGGGTTGTAGCGGTCGTGCGACGCCGGACCATTGCCACCAGAAGCCGGCGAGTGCTGGTCTGCACGTCCACCTTTATCATTCATGTCCACGGTAGAGCGGCCGCCCGCCGGAGGGCCAAACTTGCTCCATCCGCCGCGATTGCCTCTGTCATTCGATTGCGAGCCGCTCGGATTGTCCATATGGCCGGGCGCATTGTGATCATTTGCTCCCACGTGATCACCAGTGCCGCGCCCGTTCTGGTCTTGTCTGCCGGCCACCGCCGGACTGCCATTCATCCCGCCGGACCGACTGGCGACGCCCGGCTGAGTGTGGAACTCGCCACCAGATCTGTTGGCCATGCCGGGCTCAGTGTGGAAGTCGCCGCGTGCGCCCGGAATTTCTCCACCAGGGTTATGCGCCTGCATGGCTCGCTGCACACGCTGTTGCTGATCGTGGAAACCCGGCAGCGCTGCCGGAGGCTGGCGATGGGTGAAGAACCGGTCGTTGCCTCTGGACTGCATGCCCTCGCGGACCCCGCCTGTATGCAGACTGTCACGCGTAGGCACCACCGGGACGTTGCCGGTCATCACGCGCGAGTCGCGCAGGTCTGTGTCTCTCACATCAAGGCGGCGCACGCGCACGTCACCGCGTCCAAAATGGTCAGTATCAACTCCGGAAATTCCGGCGCGTACACGCGGATTTCTCAGCGCCATATCAACGTTGGAGATGAAGGGCTGGCGTCCGCGAATGCCCAGCGGCCGGATAAAGCCACGGTTACGCACGTTGATGACGTTGATATTCGTGATGTTTACCACGTTTACGCGATTGAACCCGCGTCCCCACCACGGATAGCAGCGATCGAATGGACCAACCGGGATCCAACCAATAGAGCCGAATCCAAAGGCAAAACCGCTGTGATGGCCGAAGCCAATAAAGGTCACGAATGCCGGAGCCCAAATGGGCCGGAAGCCGACGGTGACAGGTCCTGGCCACCATACCCATGAGCCGCCCCAGAAGAACCAGCGGCCATAGTGATACGGAGCCCAGCCCCAAGGTTCATAGGAAACCCAGGTCCAGCCCCAGTATGGTTCCCAAACCCAGCGTCCATCGTGATAAGGAGCCCATGCTGCATCCTGATAGGGTTGCCATACCCAGCCGTAGCCAGGAATGAAGACCCAGTGACCGTAGGCGTCCAGGTCCTGTGTGCCGGTGTAGTACGCGTTGGTTCTGTGCCAGCTCTGCGCGTCCTGAATCACGCGGTCGCGATCCTTGTTCCAGTGGTCCCAATCATCTCCGTTCGGAGCGTCATTCACTTTGTACTCAGCGTTTTCTGATGTTCCGCGGATGATAATGCTGTGACCATCCTTCACTCTGGTGCTGCCCTGCGGCGTATCAATCTCGGCTTCGCCGTCACGCACTACCACTTCTGTTTCATTGTCGGAATTTACCTGGATGCGGTAACGCCCTTTTTTCAGAGGGCGGACAGAAACGTTGGGAGTATCAATTTCCACGTCCGCTTCACTGCCCTTGAACACGGAGTAGTAGGCGTAGCCTTCCGAAAGTTGAATCTGTATGCGAGTGCGCGTCAGGTCAGCTATCTTGGCCTGGCTCTGGGACGAGAGCCGAAGAACGTTGGCGTAGTCAAGCTGTACTTCCGCGCGCGACTTATCACCTGTAGCAACAATATCGCCGCGCACCAGCGGCGTATTGAGTGTGGCTGCGGTCCAGTCGCCTGCGTCTCCTCGCTGCATGGAGACGTCGCCATGGATCAGGCTGATCCTGGCTACGTCAGGCTGCGGACCGCTGCTGCCACCGTAATCGTCATCATCCGCCAGTGCTGAAGTACTGGCGAGCGCCACCACTGCCATCACCGCTAACCACAAAATCGCTTTGTGTCTCACCGATGTCATCCCCGGCCTCCCCCGACCGTTCGCTCCGTGTGCAGGATCCTTTGTGCTCCACGCCCCAGAGATGCTGCTCTGGGGCTGAGGCACGATGCAAAGGAGTTCCAACTGCACTAGGGCTTTACCTTCCCTTGCACAGTAGAAAAGCAAGTCAGATGCCAGGCTGGAGCACACGCAAGGTGCTGATTTGTGAGGACTTACATTGCTTTACAGAGGGTTGAAATTGGCCGTGTGGTGGTTTTGAACCAGCGAAAACGGTGATTTTCGGCCAAGCGATTTGCCTGTGCGTGCTCAAACATCGATTGCAAGCAAATTCTGGTTCATTGCACCGTCATTTCTCTCCTGATGCAGCCACTAAGGGACTGTGAAGGGGGTCAAAGGTATCTCAGCAACCCTGGTCTTGCCTTCCTAAGCACAAGAGCCAATGTTGTAAAATCTAGGCCGTTCGGAGCCGCCGGACAGCGGGCGCATACTGTTCGATAAATTGGCATTACGTGGCCAATCCGTGAATGTCGTGGCGCCATGTAAGCAGCAGAAACCCTGAGTTCAGTCATCTAACCAGGAACTGCTTTGGTCAAGGCGCTTATTGGCTTCCCAATCCATAAGGAGTTAGTTCCTTGCTCGTGAACGAGAAGGGCGATCTCAACATCTCGACGAAATTGAGTGATGAACGCCTTCACCCTGACACTCAGTTGCAACATCGGGGGCCTCAGGATTTACTTGCGCAAGTTCCTGCCGCCATCGGTCTTTTGAACGGGGCCGATCACCGCTGGATCTACGTCAATAACGAATATGTGCGCCTGACCGGAAGGAACAGCACGGCAGATTTCATTGGCAAGACACTCCTCGAAAGTTTGCCCGAAATAAAGACCCAGGGCTTCCTTGAAAAGCTGGACGAAGCGTATCGCACGGGAAAGCCCTATTTCGGACGCGAAGAGCAGGCGACACTGAATCGTTCAGCAAAGGGCTTGCCGGAGCAGTCATATTGGGATTTCGTTTATCAGCCAATGCGCAATGCCCAGGGCGCGGTCGAAGGCATCCTTGTTCATGCTGTCGAGGTCACCGATAAAGTCCTGGCTCGGAAGAACCTCGCCGATAACGAGGAACGATTGCGACTGGCTCAGACTGCCGCTCAGATCGGCACCTGGGAATGGGATCCGGTCCGTGACTTTCGAAAGCTTTCCCCTGAACTCCATCGGCTCTTTGGCACGGAAGCTGACGACCCCGAACATGCTAATAAGTGGGCCGAGAGAGTGTTCATAGCAGACTGGAGCACGGTCGAGCGGTGCATGAGGGAGGGACACGGTTCCGGCGAGATGGACTTCGAGTACCGATACTCGCATCCGCAACTCGGCTTGCGTTGGTTTTACTGCAGGGGGCGGCGCTTTGCGAATGAGACGCGAATGTTCGGAATCGTCCAGGACATTACGGAACGCAAGCAGGCGGAGGAAGCGTTGCGCGAAAGTGAGGAACGGTACCGAACGGTTGCTGAAACCGCATCCGACGCGATCGTTTCCATTGATCAAAGCAGCACAATCCTGTTCGCCAATTCTGCTACTGCCCAGGTATTCGGCTATGAGCCGGCTGAGATCATAGGGAAAAAATTGACCATGTTGATGCCCGACTACATGCGCCACATGCATGAGGCCGGCCTGGAGCGCTACCTCTCGACCGGGAAAAAGCATCTGGATTGGGATGCAACACAACTGCCCGGTCTGCATAGAGACGGACGGGAAATACCACTTGAAGTTTCGTTCGGTGAATACACAAAGGGTGGCAAACATTACTTCACGGGGTTCGCGCGTGACATCACTGAACGCAAAGAGGCAGAGCAGGCCGTCAGAGAAAGCGAAAGAAAGTACCGGGACTTGGCAGAAACAGCCACTATCGCCCTGCACTGGGTCGGCCCCGATGGAACCATTCTCTGGGCTAACCGGGCAGAGTTGGACATGCTGGGCTATGCCGCCGAAGAATACATTGGCCGCAACATCACCGAGTTCCACGTCGATGGGCCGGTGATTAATGACATCCTTGACCGGTTATGCAGGGGAGAAAAGCTTCGGGAATACGAGGCGCGCCTGCGGACAAAGGATGGCTCTCTTCGTCATGTGATTATCGATTCAAGTGTTCTGTTTGAGAACGGGAATTTCGTACACACCCGCTGCTTCACGCGCGACATCACTGAACGCAAACAAGCAGAGCAGGCCCTGCGCGAAAGCGAACAAAAGCTCAGGGTGGTTACAGATGCCACTCCCGTGATGATCTGGCTCTCTGGTACAGACAAACTGTGCTACCACTTCAATAAAAGCTGGCTGGACTTTGTAGGACGCACAATGGAAGAGGAAATGGGCAACGGCTGGGCTGAGAATGTGCACCCGGACGATTTTGATCGCTGCCTGCAAATTTACGTCTCATCCTTTGATGCCCGCAAGCCATTCGAAATGGAATACCGCCTGCGGCATCACAGTGGTCAATACCGGTGGATTCTTGATCACGGAGTCCCGCGATTCACGGCCGATGGAATATTTGAAGGCTACGTAGGTGGCTGTCTCGACATTCACGAGCAGAAGGAGGCGGCCGAAGCGCGAGGGCGCTTAGCTGCCATCGTCGACTCCTCTGAGGATGCGATCATCAGCAAGGATTTGAATGGCATTGTTACAAGCTGGAATCCGCAGGCCGAGCGCCTGTTTGGCTACAAAAAAGAGGAGATGATCGGTCGCTCCATTCTTACCATCATCCCACCCGAACTGCACCACGATGAGGAGCGGATTCTCAGCCAAATCAAAAGCGGCAATAAGATCGACCATTTTGAAACGGTTCGCGTTGCTAAGTCAGGAGAGAAAATTGATGTTTCTCTCTCCATCTCGCCGGTCAGAGATGAACACGGGAATATCGTGGGTGCCGCAAAGATTGCTCGCGACGTCAGAGAAAGCAAGAAGATTGAACGAGCGTTGCGGACTACGGAAAAGCTTGCTGCGGCCGGACGCCTGGCAGCCACCGTCGCGCACGAAATCAACAATCCTTTGGAAGCGATCAATAATCTGGTTTTCCTTGCCAAGAGAGATGCTGGCAATCCGAGCAAAGTCTCTGATTACCTGCGACTGGCCGAACGCGAATTGGAACGCGTGGCCCACATAGCCCGGCAAACCCTTGGTTTTTATCGTGACAGTTCCGCGCCAACTCGTTTCACTGTGGTGAAAGCCATTGATGATTTGCTCTTTTTGTATGAAAAACGATTCGAAGCCCGGAATATTCGGGTCGTCAGGCAATATAAAAACAACCCCGAAATTACCGCCTTCGCGGGCGAAATTCGGCAGGCCTTTTCAAACCTGATTAGCAATGCGATTGACGCAATGGCTTCGGGTGGATCTCTTGTTATCCGCGTGTCCGCTGCCAAAGAATGGAGCAACTCGCTCCAGCCTGGGGTGCGGGTCACAATCCTCGATACTGGTACCGGCGTTCCATTGCATGTCCGAAAAGATATTTTTGAGCCATTTTTTACCACCAAAGCAGATGTCGGAACCGGCCTTGGACTTTGGATTACCAAAAACATCGTTGAGAAGCATCATGGTAACATTCACTTCATCAGCAGGACTGGTCCGCAGGACCATGGAACAGCTTTTTCTATTTTCCTGCCGTTGCATGTTCCTGACCATGCTGCGCAACCGCGGCAAACCGGGATTCCGCGGCGAATTACGGCACTATAAGAAGGCATGTGGGCTATGAAAATCATCGTTATCGATGACGAACCGATAATCGCTGACACCCTGGTCAACATCTTGCGGGGAGAGGGGCACGATGCTTTCGCGGTCTCAAGCGGTGAATCCGCTATCAGGCTGGTGAAGATGATGCGACCCTCGCGACCCGATATCGTGATCGCCGACGTGATTATGCCAGGCATGGATGGCGTGGAAACAGCAAAAGAGCTGCTGAAGCTTGTTCCCGGTTGTCGCATGATTCTTTTTTCTGGGCACGCCGAGAGCTCCGATCTTATTGCAAGGGCGCACGCCGAGGGATATTCCTTTAAAATTCTTGCCAAGCCGGTGAATCCCGATCTCCTGCTTGCGACCATAGATGGCGGTCAGGTGAATGCAATTGGAACTGCGGGCAGTTGAATCTGACGCCATTGTTTGAGGTTAACCAGTTTACAAGCATATTGATCTAAACTAAGAGTGATGGGCCAATTGTTAATGTTCAGTTCAATTGTGCCGGTTTCAAAAGGCGAGGGTCGCGGAGGTCAAAATGAGCACAAGCTTGAACCTGCAACATCTGCAAAGCGGAATGAATCCAGGAGCGTATCTGGAAACGGTCCAGGCGCATGCGCACGGAGTGCAGTTCTATGGGGATGACGCCTATTTGCTTGACGGCTTGACGCGTTTTATCGGGGGTGCGCTGGGCGGAGGCGACTCCAGCATTGTCATTGCCACCAAGGCGCACCGTGACGGACTTGCAAAGCGCCTTCTGGGCTGTGGCGTTGATTTGGCTGTGGCCACCCAACAAGGTCGGTTCATTGCTCTGGATGCCGCTGAGACATTGGCCAAATTCATGGTGAATGAATGGCCTGACCGCGAGCGGTTTTGCCAGGTCGTCGGCGGTGTGGTAGCTCAATCGCGGCTTGCGGCACGCGCAAATCAATCGAAGTTGGCCGCCTTCGGGGAAATGGTCGCCCTGCTGTGGGCGGAAGGAAAGGCCGAAGCTGCCATACATCTCGAACAGCTTTGGAATGAGCTGGCTCGTGTGCATTCGTTCCATCTGCATTGCGCTTACCCCATCAGTTATTTTCACGACGAACGGCATGCTGAGCTGATTGAGAAAGTGTGTGCCGAACATTCACACGTGATTCCCGACGAGACCTACACCTCTCTTCCGGGTGAAGATGAACGCCTTCGCACCATAGCTCTCTTGCAACAAAAGGCACAAGCGCTGGCCAGCGAAGTGGCCGAGCGAAAGAGGGCCCAATACGAACTGCAACTGCGCGAAGCTGAATTGACCGATTTTTTGGAAAATGGCGTCGTTGGCATGCATTGGGTGGCGGAAAACGGCACTATTCTGTGGGCGAATAAAACGGAATTGGCAATGTTGGGCTATGAACGAGAGGAGTATGTAGGTCATCATATTGCCGAATTCCATGCCGACCACGAGGTAATCGCCGAAATTCTGCGGCGGCTTGGATGTCACGAGGAATTACATGGCAGCGAATCTGCATTGCGCTGCAAAGACGGCTCGATACGATACGTGAGAATTCACTCCAATGTCTTTTCTCAGAACAGCAGGTTCATGCACACGCGCTGCTTCACCATCGACGTAACCGAGCAAAAAAAGCTGGAACAGAGTTTGATGATGTCTGAGAAGCTCGCTTCGGTCGGCCGCCTTGCGGCCAGCGTCGCGCATGAGATCAACAACCCTCTTGAGGCGATAACCAATCTGCTTTTCCTGGCACAGCGGGACTTGGAAGATCGCACCAAAGTTGAGCGGCACCTGCGCCTTGCGACGCAGGAATTGGAGAGAGTATCTCATATCTCTCGCCAGACACTTGGCTTCTGTCGTGCCAATTCGTCACCGACTGAGATTGAAGTCTGCAAGATGCTTGATGAGATCTTATTCATGTATAGCAGGAAAATTGAAACACGTAAGATTCGCATCGAGAAGCATTATGACGAAGCGGCGCAAATAACTGGGCTGGGTAACGAAGTAAGGCAGGTTTTTTCGAATTTGATCGCGAATGCAATTGACGCCATGCCGTCAGGTGGCCGCCTGGTTGTTAAGGCAGCAAGATCGAAGGAGTGGAACAATGCCGGCGTGCCGGGTGTACGCGTCACCATTGCAGATACGGGGATTGGAATTCCTGATAAGAACCAAAAGAATTTGTTCAACGCCTTCTACACGACGAAGAAAGATGTAGGCACCGGACTGGGTCTGTGGCTTGTGCACGGCACTATTTCCAAACATAAAGGCATGATTCACGTCCGCAGCAAAGCTGAGCGTGGAAAAAGCGGGACGGTATTCTCGGTGTTTCTGCCGCTCACGATTCACTCGCTTGAGACTTCAATTTAATAAACAGGGAAATATGCGATCCAACTCAATTGTCAATGTCCCTCGCCACACCTCCGGTGCTCCTGTTTTTCTGAGTTCGTCAGCATCGGAAGATCCCGAATTGCGGACCACGCAAAAAAAGAAGAAGGTGATCGTGGTCGACGATGATGCTCTGATTGCGGAGAGTCTGGCTGACATTCTGAATGGTGAGGGTTTCGAAGCAAGTGCCGTTTTCAGCGGCTATGATGCCATTCAGTCGGCAAGAAAAATCCAGCCCGACGTGGTGGTGAGCGATGTGGTTATGCCTGAGATGAATGGAATTGAGGCGGCCAAGTCCATCCGCGAATTTCTTCCCCAATGCCGGGTAATCCTCTTTTCCGGCCAGGCTCTTACGAATAACCTCTTGGCAGAAGCGCGTGCCCAAGGTCATACTTTTGAAATGCTGGCGAAACCAGTAAATCCATACTCCTTAATAGCTGCGCTGCGTTCTAAACGCGAGCAATAACGGTCGGCTGAGGACTCGCTGAGTGAGCGAGTCCGTACAGCGCAAATTCGTATCAGGCAAATGGGAATTGGTCCGGTTGGCAGGTAATAGCTGCACCTTTCTCCACCTCACAATCTTCACCGCCCACCTCACAATCTTCGTTTCTTCATCTTTCGTTTCTTTTTCGTTGCATCGTTCCGCAAAATCATTTACACAAAAAGAGCGGGACGCGCCCGTGTTAGTAGCACGAACGCGCCCCTGACCACAAATCACCTTCTTACGAAAGGCGACCTATGGCTGACGCCGATTCTATCAGCACACCAAAAGCCTCTAGCAGTGCGCAAAAAAACCACGCTCACGTTTACGATCTTCTTTACCAGCTCAATGAAGCTTTCGTTCGCGTCCAGCGCCGTATGGCATTATTGGAGCAAATCGGCATTTTCGATCCGCTGATGATGCAGACGATCAACCGGCAGTCTGAAACGCTTCGTGCAGGTGCCAATTCCCACCTGCTCGGAGCCATGCGCCGCATTGAAGAACGCGACCGCGAGCGCTTCTCGCAGCCGCCCACTGAATAAAATCTTCAACCCAACCGGCCCCGCCTCAAAAAAGAGGCGGGATTTTTGCTTTCACCAGGCTGCCTGAATCCAGCCTCGAATACAAACGCATCCGAGGGTCATCCCTCTCTTCCGGCTTCGCGCGACATAAATGGAGATGCCGCTACGGCGGCGGCAACATCAATAGGCTCCTGGTTTTCCGGAAGGCTCCTGTAGTAGCTGATGTATTCAGAAAAGGGAGGGAAGAGCCCTTCGCGTTTCTCCAGCGGCTCAGTCGACCCTTCCGGAGCCGTCACAAATGCGCAGAATTTCTCCAGAGTTCTGGCCTGCGAGTCGAACTGGTCCAGCCAGAGGAACTGCCCTTGCTCGTTGATCTCCAGGAACCACCAGCGTCCGTCATGATCCACAGCAAAATCGACGGAGCCAAAACAGATTCCGGCCTTGCGCGCAAACTCCAGAATTCCTTTTTCGATTTCGGGAGGCGTCTTGATGCGTTCCACATGGACGTTGCCCAATCCTGCATCCTGCCGCCAATCGAGCGCTTTCTTGGGATTGTAGAGAGCAAATGAATAAACCCGCTGCCCCATCAGCAGCATGCGAACGTCAAATTCTTTGACGATCATCTGCTGATAAATTCCCGGAGCGTAAGTGAGCACTTCATCTTCCGGCAAAAGGTCAGGAGTGAGCTCATAGGTTTCCGTCACGGATACGCCATGTTCCTCATCACGTTGCCACACATGGGGAGTAAAACCCTTTCCTACAGTCCTGCTGCCATTGCGGGCGACAAACCTTCGAATGCGGTCAGGTGAATTGGAGAGTAACGTACCGGGTACTCGCAGCCCTGAGGCGCGCGCCAGCCGCAGTTGAACCGCTTTGTTGTGGATGAAGCGGGCCGCGGAAAATTTGTTGATGCACCACACAGGAAGTGTCTCCAGCGTGTATGCGATGGAATGGTAAAAGGAACGGTATTCCATTTCGGCAAATTTCTTGTCCGCGTCCGAAACTTCAGGATGCGCCTTGGGGTGGTCCGGCCTGCGGATCCAAATGGCATCGCCCGGTTCGACAGAGAAGGAGCCCAGATTGAGATCTGCCTCGGGATCCAGCAGCAGAGAGGCTTGCTGTTCCGGGGTCCATGAAAGGCCGCCCCAGCACGCCACCTCGTATCCCGCTTGCTCCAGCGCCCATTGGACCGGCTGAGTATGGTTTTCCTTGGGATAGGCGAAGATTACGACCTTCATTGGGCTCTCCTTTTAGACATGAGCGTTGGAAAGTTGAAATGTACTTTGCTCAGCGCGCAGCGCGGCTCCACTACCGAATAGGAAATGGCAGGCCGCTACCGGAGTAGCGGCCCGGCTGGTTAGTCGTCGTCACCGTCTGAAGCAAGAGTGCAGAACGTGGTGGTTACATCGTTATGCGGATTAGTAAAAAATCCGCCGGTGATAGCTTCCAGTTCATCGGTTGATAAATCGCGGGCCAGCCTGCGGCCAAGCACACGATTGTCTTTCTTCTTCAACATTTTGGTTCTCCTTTTTTTAGTAATCAGGAAGCAAGACTTTCAGATTAAAAACTGTTCATCTCTGCATCAATGCTTTGGGCTGGGTCGTCAATGATTTGCCGTGTAGCTGTTCCAAAACGGTACGCTGCTGCCTGTAACCTTCACCCCAAGGGGTTGCAGGTAAAATTTGTGCGAGCGGGAGAGGAGCATTCGCGCAATTGTTTTGCGGGACAATAGTGGACTTCCCGCTGCACCAAATTATTTGTGGGGGAGCAGGCTTGAGATGGCGTCACGGACGCGCTCGCCCCAATTTGCAGTCAGAGACCAGGGGCTGGGCTGGCGCACTACGTGGAGGGTTCCTCGCCTGTCGAGGATTTCATAATCGGTCCGCCGGTCAGGGGCGCGAAAGAAGCGGATGCTCACGCGTGCCTGGCCCACAAGAAGTTGGTGCACCGTGACTTCGGGGAGCCACTCTGGAAGATGTGGATCAAGCAGCAGAGTGTTCAGCGGCGCGTAAGGGTAGAGTCCCAGCAGAGCCTGCAGATGAGTAAACGGCGCAGAGGCGGACCATGCCTGAGGCCAGTTGGCTTTGGGATACAGAGCAGGGAAGGGGTGCTGTTGATCGCGCTGGTGTCCGGCAAAGACCTCAGGCAGGCGGTAATAGTCAAACAGAGCTGCAGTTTCAAACTGGGCGGCGGAGAGTTTATCCATCAGGTGATGCAGCCCGTAACGGGCAAAGGCAAGAGAGAAGATCGCGTTCTCCACTGGCCAGACGGTTCCGCGATGGTAGGCGTAAGGATTGAAGGCCGGATGATCAGCCGATAGCGTGCGCACACCCCAGCCGGAAAACATATCGGCGGCCATTAAGCGGTGGGCCACGCGTCCGGCGAGAGCTGGATCAACAATGCCGCTGGCCAGGCAATGGCCAGGGTCAGAAGCAATGGACTTGATCTGGCGCTTGCGGGAATCCAGTCCCAGAGCAAAGTAGCCTTCATCTTCCATCCAGAATGCTTCATTGAACCGCTTCTGTAAATCCTGCGCTTCCAGCAGCAGCTTTTTGGCAATGTCGAATTCATCCAGCCACCACAGGACCTCAGAGAGATGCATCTTGGACGCGTAGATCAGAGCCTGCATCTCACAGGTGCCGAGCGGATCGGCAACCTGGGAACCATCGGGATAAACAATAGCGTCACCGGAATCTTTCCAGCCCTGGTTTTTTTCACCTTGCGTGGACCGGGTGAGGTATTCACAAAAGCCGTCACCGTCGATATCCCCGTACGTGTCAGCCCAGTGCAGGCCTTTAAGAGCGGTATCAACCAGGGGACGAACCACTTCCTTGGAGCCCGTCCAGTGCCACAGGCCGGCTACTACCACTCCAAAGTAGATGGCGCCGGTGACACCGCCGTAATACCGCGCGTGCGGATCAAAGTTGAGCACAGAGAGCGGATTGGTATGCAGTTCATGAACGATTTTGCCCGGCTGCTCGTCTCGCCAGTCATTTACTTCTTTGCCCTGCGAGCGGGAAAGCTCCTCTGCCGTACCGATGATCATTTCCGGGCTAAGCATCAGCGCCTGCCAGGATGAAGCAAGGGAGTCACGGCCAAACAGGCCGACATATGTGGGGAGGCCGGCGGCAAGTGTCCACGCACCTTGCCGGCGATCAAGGTCGTAGAGCCGCAGAGCGGCAAGGTCGCGCCGGGACTGCTCCAGCGCTCCCACCACCACACCCGTGAGAGTCACGCTCTCCGGCCCTGAAAATGTTGTGCTGTGCTCGAGGAAGTTTTCCCGTTTGTGGTCCCAATCGGCGTGGCCGCTGGAGAAATTACAACCTGACTCAACCGGCAACTCTCCCCCTTCAATTCGTGGAGACCATTTCAAACACGCGTGCCATTTTCCGCCAGGGGCAAGATGCACCTGGAAAGAGATCTTTTTCCGCTTGTACTCGGGGGATGACGACGCGGTGAGATGCAAGCCAAGGCCGCGGTGCATGTGGGCGGTGCCGCGATTTCCCTGATGGTTATAAGTGTGACTTGCACGGTAGTCAAAGAGCAGTTCGGCGGCATTTGGGGCCAGGTTCCGCCACTGCCGGCGTAAGCGTCCATTTTGTTTGCGCTTGTGTCCGGCCTCTTTGGGATCGGCAAAATCGGAGTCGATTTCAAGATCAACCCGAAATGAAGTTGCTATCTGAGTGAAATTGGTAAGCTCAACGTCCTCATGCAATCCCGAGTCAATTTGCCGGGAGAGGCGCAGCTCAATGCTCTGCTGCGCAGGATCACACTCATCCAGCCCGGTGTCTTTGATATTCGGAGGAGAGGCAATGTAGTAGCCAAGCCATGAATGCTGCTGGATGTTGGAGTTGGCAGACATGAGCGGCGGCTTGCCATTGACCAGCCAGCGATAGCGGGAAAGCATGCGCGTCTGGTAAACCCAGAGTCCGTGCTCGTTGTGCTTGAAGACGAAGCCATCAGGGCTGGTGGCCAGCACGGTTCGCCCCTGGCTTGCGTAGACCGTGGAGTTTCTGGGCCGCAGGCGAACCAGCCAGTTGTTGGGCGGATGAAAGGTGCGTTGCGCCTGGGGCGGATTACCGTTCCCGGCAACCGAGGTGTGAACGTTGGGGTTTGCGCTTGTTCGTCTCATGCAGAAGCTACCGGCAGCAAGAATTCAGCATTGACAACGCGGCATTGCGTCCGGGAAGGCACACATCCGGCTCTTTGCCACATTTCGCAAAGCTGCTCGATTCGGTAGCCTTTTCTGAATGGATGAGCAGGTGGCCGCAGGCGGATGTCGCGGATGTCTGGTCAAGCGGCCAGGTTCAGATTGATGAGCGGCAGCCCGGTTTCCTCATCCAGTGTGCGGGTGAGTTGGACGGGCAGCTCGGTGACAACCATTTCCAGCGTAGGCCAGACTTTGCCGCCCAGGAAATGGCCGCCCAGGGCAGTCCCATCTGATTTGCCCACCACGACATGGGCGTGCAGCAAAGGCTTGCCTTCCTTCTGCACGATGTTGCCGGCGAAAGAGAGTACTTCCACCTGTTCCTTGACCGGAATGTTCTTGTAGTCCTTCTGCTGGCGGTCGAAGTAGCCGAGCGTGACTTCGCTGAAAGCGCCAATGGCGGTGATCTGGACGTTGCTGAAGCGATTGCTGGTGGCGAATTCGAGGAGCTTCTCCCGGACAGCATCTCCTTTATCAAAGATCAGGGCAAAGGTCCTGAGCCCGTTGCTTTCATAGAGCAGCTTTGATTTCACTGAAAATGCCTCCCTGGAAATTGGACTCCCTCTCTAAAGGGGATGCAAAGGGAGGTGGGGCTGGTTGCAGAGGGACGCGCCCGCGGAATTGATCTCGCGACGCGCGAAACTGGCCTGTGAAAGGCTTGCGCGCCTTTGGAATGAGGCCTTATGATGGAAACGGAACACTGGATGGCGCTATCGTCTAGGGGTTAGGACGTGAGATTCTCAATCTTAAAACCCGGGTTCGATTCCCGGTAGCGCTACCATCTTTCTTTTTTCCCGCCGTTCATCTCTATTCCACTGAAAAGCAAAGAAGTTACAGCGGTTCAATATTTTCCAGCTTGTTAAGGTTTGGGCTTTCGCGCTGTTTGTTTTTGTTTGCTTTGTTGCTTTTGATACCGGGTCTTTCTGCCGTTGGCAATCTTCGGCAGGAGTGCCCGGACTTACCCGGACTTACTTTCACGGACGACCGTTCTCTGGTGGAGGCCTTGAAGGTACACTCCTTCGATGTGGCGGTAATCGGCCAGGCTGTTGCAGCGAGAATGAAGCGCCGTATAACGGCACTCATCCGCGAGCACTGTCCCGCTGTTAAGGTCCTTGGAGATTTACGACAACCACTCAGGGCGTATCCTCGAAGATGCCGATGCTTCGATGATGGCTATCGGCGACCTTCCGAACGATTTCGTTGATCGAGTAGATGAGTTGGCAAAACAAGGAAAGCAGAAACAGCGCGGAGCTTAGGGCGCGCGTTCTTTCGCTGGTGTTCTTACACACAAGTTTTTCAAATCTTTGTCCGATTAGCGTCCGGCCTTGCCGCCGAATTCGAGCCACGGGGCGGGGGTGCTCTGCCGCCCAGCTCGCTTTTGGACTCAAGATAAGGGTAGTGGGTTAGTTTGAATTCTAGAAGGGGTCGCCCTTTTCGATTCGCTTGCTTGAGCGTCTAGGCATGCTACGATTACGTCTACAAGGAGAGTTTGAATTTGAAAACCACCAAAGGCCAAAGGGGAATTCAGGGGCCTCCGGGACCTGCGGGACCGGTGGGACCGAGAGGTCTACAGGGGTTAACCGGGAAGAGTGGTAAGACAGGAATTCCAGGCGCAATTGGGAAAGTGAGAAATCTTAAAGAGGTCGGGATTCAGCTCAAAGTTGTGGATAAGAGTATTGAGCACATCTACAAGGAAATGGAGAACCACATAACTCAATTGAGCCATCTCCATCAACAACTCGATTCTCTACGAGAAATCGTGCGGAATTTGGCTAATAAGACTCAGGCATTCGGAATGTCAAATTCAAAATCTTAGTTTCAAACTGACCCACTACCAAGATAAGCATGTTTTCCCGCTGATAACCCGTTGATCTGGTTAAACACAGCCGCCGCCAGAACATCGGCGAGGTTTCATTGCATGCTAGATTTTTATTGGCCATGAGCACAGAATCCGAACAACTCAGAGAAATGGCAGCCCAACTCCTGAAGGACTCCGAATTGCTGAAAAGGGATCCGAACGGCTCATTAAGCGAGCGCATGAGCTGGAAAAGGCCATCAAGGCTCAAGAGGGGAAGTAACCGGTGACTTCCCGCGAAAGCCCGCAACTGCCACCCAAATCGGCGCACCGGGGGAGGTTGCTGCCGCCCGGCTCGCCTTGGGACTCAAGGTAAAAATGCTTTCCCCGCTGATAACCCGTTGACCTGAGCGGTGACGGATTGCGAGTGTAATGGCTAACGGGGGCTGGGAGAAGGGAAGGCCCTTCTCCCAGGCCCTCATCCCTTTTAATGGGCTCCGCATAATTGCCTGTTCTGGAGGCAGGGAAAGAGGTTCAATGTCATCTTGGGAGGGTATAAGAGCCCTGAGGAATGCTCTGTTAGCGCGTCCCAAAGCTGGGAAGGGCTGATTCTATGCAGCACGAAACAAACCCTCTCGCCTCAAAACGTCCATTTGCTGCAAGCTGTGGAGTATTTGGTTCCAACTGGAAACCGGTAGCGCTACCAAATCCTTTCTCTCATCACCTGATATTTCCAGCACTTAACGCGACGGGCTGAAACTTGCCAGAACGCACCGTATCGCGAGGTGTGGCACAGTCGGGGCACGATTTGGGGCACAGCGCGTCTGGCGAGGAATCGCGGGGCACAGTTCAATCACGACTACTCAGAGGTATGTCCACCCGCAGGCGGACGCAATCGAGCGTGCCATTGCTCAGCTAGGTTCAACAAATATCAACAGCGAGGGCACAGCAGAATTCTCAGGTGGGCACAAATTTGGGCACAGTGAAACTGAGCCCCAAACGCGAACCTCTGCAAGTCATTGGTGCGAAAGGGGAGGACTCAAACCCCCACGGTTTTACCCGCCAGATCCTAAGTTCGCAGCGAGCGAAGAATCAATAACTTAGCTCAAACGATACGAAACAACACGGAGTGATACAAGGCCAATGTTCATACGGGTGGCCGCGAGGCGCGTATCACGCTGTAATTCTTCGGCGAGTCTGGTGGTAGGCACAAAACTGGGCACAGAGGCCAAACGCACTGCCGAGTTACCTCTCACGCCGGACTCTGCTGCAACCCTGCTGAACCCATCTCCATCTGAAACATTGCAAGCAGCAGGCTCATGGTCAAGGACGTCAGGTTCTCTGTTCCCTCCCGCAGTGCCTTCCTCATCGCCTGATCCTGATGCAGGAGTTCCGTCATGAAGTTTTCTCGCGTCGTATTCAACAGTTTGGCTGGGTGTGTTGTGCTGACCACATCGCTCATCGCCGCGAACTCACCTTCAAAAAACAGCGCAGAATTGACGCGCAAAGCAGCGGCCACCATGATCAACCTGCCCATCTCCTTTGAACGGAATGCAGGGCAAACCGACGCGCAGGTCCGGTACCTGGCGCACGGTCGTCGCAGTGGGATCTTTTTCACTCCCGGTGAAGTTGTGCTGGCTTTGTACGGAGACCGCGCCGATAACGCGTCAGTGTCTGCCCTCAGGCTGAAGTGGATCGGCGCTAATCGCGACGCGCAGATTGCTCCTGAGTCGCCTTTGGCGGGCAGGGTCAATTACTTCGTTGGATCTGACCCGGCCAAGTGGCAGACCGATATTCCGACATACGCGCGAGTCCGCTACCGCAAAATCTATTCCGGCGTCGATGCTGTCTTTTATGGCAAAGATGGTGAGATCGAATACGACCTCGAGGTAGCGCCGGGCACTAATCTCGACACACTCAGGTTTACCTTTGACGGCGCGGCCTCGATGCATCGCGACCGGAACGGCGACCTTGTGCTCAGGGTCGGGAACCGCACAGTGCGCCAGCGCCTTCCCAAGGTGTACCAGAATTCTGCAACGGGTCGTCGGTTTCTGGCGGCAAGCTACGTAATCCATCCGGACAAGACGATCAGCTACCGTGTCTCCGGAGTGGATCGCACGCTCAGCTTGGTAATTGATCCTGTCTTGTCGTACTCCACACTTCTGGGAGGTGCTGGCGACGACTTTGTAACTGGCGTCGCCGTCGATCAGTTCGGCCGCGTCTATGCAACTGGCTCTACAACCTTCGGATTCCCCACCAGGAATCCCATACAGGGCAATCAGCCGGGACACGATGCGTTTGTCACCAAGTTCTTCGCTGACGGAGCAGGCGTCTTCTATTCCACTTATCTAGGCGGAAACAGTGATGCCGAGGCTGGAGCGGCAATCGGAGTGGATCGTGACGGCAACGCTTACGTAGTTGGGAATACCAAATCGACAGACTTCCCTGTTACTCCAGGTGCATTTCAGCAAACACTTAAAGGAACTCGCGACGGCTTCATTACCAAGCTGGACCCCACTGGTTCTCAGCTTGTCTATTCCACCCTGCTGGGAGGCTCTAGCACCACGCCCCAGGAGAGACTACTGGCGATGGCTCTCGATAGCCAGCATCGGGTATATGTGACGGGCTCTACCGACTCACGCGATTTTCCGATACACAATGCGTTTCAGCCCACGGCAGCGAATAGAGCTTGCGGCGCTGGACCCTGTGCTCACGCGTTCGTAACCCGGCTCAGCGCCGACGGCGCCAGTCTGAGTTTCTCGACGTACCTGGGAGGAAATTCCTCGGACGAAGGTGACGGAATCGCAGTTGACTCCACGTTCCACGCGTACGTGACGGGATTTACCTTCAGCACAGACTTCCCGACAACTGCGGATGCGTTTCAGACCACTCTGCGAGACGGCGACGCCTTCGTAACCAAGTTTGCCGCTGCTGGAACATCACTCGTGTACTCCACCTTGCTGGGCGGCGCCGGTTCTGAGGGGGCAAATGCAATCGCTGTGGATGGCTCTGATCGCGCTTACGTGACTGGCGTAACCAACTCAAGTGATTTTCCTGTCACGCCCGGCGTGTTTGAACCAGCCTTCCCCGGCACTACCTTTCAAACCGGGTTTGTTACCAAGTTGCAGAGGGACGGCAAAGGGCTGATTTATTCAAGCTACCTCGGTGGCAGTGAGATCGACCAACCGAGTTCCATCGCCGTGGACAGCTCTGGTCAGGCCCACGTAGTAGGCGCCACGCAATCGGCCAATTTTCCGCTGCGCAATCCGCTCCGCCAGTTCGGAGGGTTAATGGATGCTTTTGTAACGAAAATCTCTGCCAGCGGAAGCACCTTGCTGTATTCCACATACTTGGGTGGGTCAGGGGGTGACTCTGCAACTTCGGTGCGCCTCGATAGTGACGGCAACGCTTACGTTGGTGGCTCGACCTTTTCGGCGAATTTCCCGACGACCCCAGGCGCATTTAATCGCACTCGCCGGGGCAATTTCGACGGATGGGTGGTGAAGATCAAGCCATAGCCGGGGTAACCAAGAAAAGGCCGGCGGCCAGATTGACGTTCGCAGAATGCAGCGGGGCGGGTTCTTGCGTCCGGGCGCGTATTCGGTTTGGAAGTGGTCCCGCAATGGCGAGGTGCGGGCTTCAATCAGCGCGAGGGCTCAATTGGGATGCGTGATCCTGTCTTACAGGCATCAAGCCTGGGGCAGTGATGAATGGACGCAAAAGGAATACTCCGTTGCGCTGGAATGGACGCGATGCAATTACGGGGGCGAGCGGGCATGGTTCCGTTGCCCTGGCAAGGGATGCGGGCGACGTGTGGCAACTCTTTGGGGCGGGGGATTGTTCCTTTGCCGGCATTGCTGGAATATCCCTTACGAGTCGCAGAACGAAACCGCATGGGACCGTGCTCTGACAAAAGCGCAAGCAATCCGCGTGAAGCTTGGGGGTGAGCCGGGGTCAATCTATGACTTTTCCGAAAAGCCAAAAGGCATGCACTGGCGAACTTATTATCGGCTCAGACGCAAATCCGAAGATGCAGAGGCGCGGAGCTGGCCGCCGTGGGTTTACCAGAAGTTAGCAACTAAACGTTAGAGTTTTACGAAAAGTAAACGCAGCCACGCTGCCCCCAAAAGAAGTGCTTGAGAAGTCTAGTCCAAGTTGCGGCCTAAAAACAGAGTTATCGTTGGCTTGGGCTTCGGAGGCCGATAAAGTCCTTCAGCTTGACAGCTCGCATTTAATCCCAGCCGCATTCATCGCATTAAATACCTGCATTCCTAGAGCCGAATCATCGGTCACGCAGTGGAGCCCTTCGGGGGTATTTCTGTGGGTGTCGTTAGGTCCCGATCCGGACTGAATCACGATGTGCAGATTTGAAATGTCCGTCGCGTAACCTGGGAGCGACCATCCCGCGTCTTTGAACGCACTCTGTAACTGACCACCGAACTGGTTCATTTCTTCCGTGATTGGCTTGTGCAAGACCAGAACTGCCGTGCCTTTAGGGAGCACCTTCATTTCCTCTACGAATTCCGCATATTTGTCAGGAGGCAACAATCTGGTGGTGATGCCTATGTTGATTTGCTCTGCTTGTATCGCTGTGTTGTTGTCACCAACAACATTCTGCTGAAACTTAGGTGCCGGCGTCGGAGTAGGCTGACTCTGCTCTGGTTTGAATTCTTTTGGAGAGTCATGACGGACGAGAGCCTTGTGTGGCGTTTCCGTTGGCGTCGTCGGCGGATTTGCATGACGTTCCGAAAGGTTCGGGGCCGGAGTCGGGCTTACGCTGGGCATTGGTGATATGGCAGGAGCGGGCCGCCTTTCAGTATTCCTCGCTTCATTTGCTGTACCTGGGTCAATCCAGATAGCCACACCCGTATATGCGAAAGTGACAAGAGAGAACAAAAGTGCCCCTCGCCATAACCTCCACCTCGGCGGAGCCTCTGTGACCCAAGAATTGCCTAACGCCAAAAACAACGTCATCACCGCTGCAACAAAGAGGAGGACGAACACAAAGCCGCCTTTCACTTTGCCCGCTTTATCCAGAACCACGAGTATGATCGCAAGCACGAGGCCAAGAACACCAATCCCGTCGGAGAACGAAATATTGAGCATGTCCACCTTCTACTAGCGAAAGTGTGTCATTGGACACCGCTGCTCGTCTAGCACGAAATATCAGGAGATATCACTTCGTATATCTTCTAAGCGGAGCTGAGGTCTTGTGGAGCAGCAGACAGTTTTTGTCTGTTCCGGCTTAAACTAACGTTTTTTCCTCAAATTCCACAGGATTCCGCGCACATTTCGATTGATTTTCGTCTCACGTAAGCGTATGTAGAAGCTAGCGAAAGCTGGCGGCGCTCATTCATACCTTTCATACACTCTTTGGCGCTGCTTAATACAGATATCGGGGGTAAGTAATGCAACAGCCATCTTTAGAAGGCTTGTGGGACATTGGAAACTGTGCTCGTTACTTGGGAATGAGCATCGCGTACGTCCGGAAAGCTGTTCGTCTGCGGCGTATACCTTTCACCCGGATTGGCACCAAAGCACTCCGGTTTTCAAAAGCAGATTTAGACACATGGCTCGCGGCGCAAACTGAGCACCCTGGCCAATCACAGGGGGTGCGATGAATCAAATTAAGACCCCTTTTTTCACCCTTCCACAACTGGTAGTTAGAGCCGGGATTTTACGGGAAATGAAGCCTTGCGAGCTTTCCCTGGCCGTGGCACTCCATCACGAGATGGAACGCCTGTCTAACCCAGTGCTTGTTTTAACCAACCAAGCCATTTTCGAGATGACCGGTTTGTCACCATCTGCAATCCGACTTGCACGGACCAAACTGTCAGAGCGAAAGATAGTCTCCCTCCGTAGGGTTGCTGGGGGCATGTACGAGTACACCGTCCTGAACCCTGAGACCGGCGTTCCCTGGGTGCGTGTTCGCGGTAAACGCGGAAGCGGGTCCGGCGGATCGGGTTCGCCTGAGAGCACGGCGGAAGTATATAAGCCGGTTCTGAGCAACCCACAGGCGACGAAAATCGATTCGCCCGGCTTGGAAATGAAATGGTGACGCTGTTGTAAAAATCATCATTCCGCACTGATGAAATTCATTACCCGCCTGATTGGGCGTACAACTCTGAGGGATGGAATTTACAACTCAGGGTTTGGGCAAACTCAGGCGGGTCTTTTAGTTGCAAGGATTCCAGTACTTCTTGAAGATTCTTAGAAGGAACGAAGTTCCTCTTGTTCCTGCCATTCTTCTCCTCGGCCCTTCAAAAAAATAAATCACATAACCTAACACGATAAGTTTGTAATCTTTGCATGAAGTTGAAATGCAAATTCACGGCATCGCGTTGATTTGCTACTGCCCGGCTGACAGAGGTGAGGTCACCTCGAAAAGCAAAGCGGCAGCGTCCCGCGAAAACGGGAAAAAAGGCGGCAGGCCCCGGAAACAGATACCACGCAGGAGCTAGTGAAATGACTACAAACGCGGTGCAATGTAGTTGTGGTCTTAATTGCAGAGGTCATGTTTTCGCGTGGCTAGCGACTTCTCCTCCCATCTTCACATGCGCGTCAATTAGTCGCTCCAGGGCGTACAAACTCGACATCGAATTTCGGATGTCGGGACTCCAGTTGCCTTTGCAGCTCTTTGATCTTGGCTTCCAGTTCTTCGTCGCTCATGCCGCGAAGGACACGCTCCCGCCCTTTTTTTATGGCCTCGACAAGGCTCAAATCATGCTTTGGCTGAGCCTGATCACTCCAAAGCTTCAAATGTTTCCCGAGCAGTTCTAAAGCCCTCGTTTTAGGCCCTAGCTTCAGCCGTGTTCGTCTGATGCTGCCCTTCTCGGTCCTAACCTCGTCTATCCGTAAATCCGCGAGCCCAGCAGCCTGGACGGGTGTTATTTGGGACACATCGACGTAAATGCTGCCGTCCTCTCGGACGGACAGGTAATCCTTCATATTGGCGAAGGCGACTTTGGCCAGTTCTTGTATTACCGCATCCGCCGTGACTTCCACGCGCTCCAGCCTCTGTTCCGTTACCTGCGAAAGTTCGGCCCGAACCTTGGCATTCCTTAGCAATCGGCAGGACGTAACAGAAGCCGACCTTGGAGCGTAGCCCGCTGCAATCGCGGCCCGTGTGCCGTTCCGGTCAACGAGATACTCGCGGACAAAAAGGGAGCGCTTTTCTCGTGCTTTCAATTTCTGGTTGTCCTTCGGTTTAGCCAGATATTAACAAAAAAGACGTCGTTTTCAGACACAATTTGACTCCCCAGGCAGGCGAAAAGCATGGGATCAGGGCGGGCGAGGGGCCGTATTGCGCGGCTCCTAGTATACGAACATATGACGAACATATCAGCCGTCTCATCTCGCATTCCACTCAATCGAGAGTGGCAATGGTGCAATGCCCAAGCGCATACTTTTCGACCTGGACTGTGCCACCCACCAAAACTAAAGCCGGATTCATCGAACCCATGCTGCTCCTGCCCACGAGCGCACTGCCCGAGGGCGACGCATGGGTGTACGAAATCAAACTTGATGGCTATCGAGCGATTGCGTACAAGACGCACAGCGACGCCCAACTCCGCTCGCGGAACGATAAAGATTTCAGCCGGAGGTATCCGGGGATTGCAGAGGCCCTCAGTACGCTGCCAAATGAAACAGTGGTTGATGGTGAGGTCGTGGCGCTGGATGACAGCGGGCGGCCGTCGTTCAATCTCCTGCAAAACTTCGGCTCTAGCGCTGTGCCGGTTTTCTTTTACGTGTTCGATGTGCTCGTGCTTTCAGGCCGGAATGTCATGGGCGAGCCCTTGCGCGAGAGGCGGAAACTTCTCCAGCGGCACATCCTGCCCAAGCTTAAGGAACCTATCCGCGAGTGCCCACGGCTCGACGCCAGCTTGGACGAGGTGATCGCCGCAGTCCGAGCGCAGGGCCTCGAAGGTGTCGTCGCCAAGAGCCTCAACAGCCTCTACGAACCCGGTCGCCGCTCCGGTGTCTGGCGAAAAATGCGAATCAACAAGGGCCAGGAGTTTGTCATCGGCGGGTACACGCTGGGAGCGAAATGTTTTGATGCTGTGATCTTCGGTTATTACCAGGACGGGAAGCTGCTGTACGCGGGACGGACCCGTAACGGCTTCACTCCCATGCTCCGCGAACAACTCCAGAAGCATTTCCGTGGGCTCGAAATCCCCGAGTGCCCGTTTGCGAACCTGCCGGAAAAGAGATCGGGGCGCTGGGGACTAGGCCTAACCGCCGAAAAGATGAAGGAATGCCGGTGGCTGAAGCCGGAGCTGGTCGCCAATTTTGAATACGTGGAGTGGACGCCGGATCAGCATCTTAGGCATTCCCGCTTTGTGGCGTTGCGGGAAGACAAGGGCGCTCGGGACGTGCACCTGGAATCTGCACAGAACCGATAAAGGGATCTCCACTGAGTTTCCATTGCTGCCTGTGGCATCCGTCACCGTGCACCGTTGCATTCACTTATCGCGGCCGGGGGGAACGCGGTCGACGCAAGATTGCACTCACTAATCCAGCATCCATCTCCTGGCCGGGAGGAACTTCGACAATGAGGTGAGCAAATGGGTAGTCTGATTCATCCTGTGTTGCTGCGGTTCACTACCATCCGGATAACCCACGGTGGCCAGCACCGGCTCTCCGCGTCTTCTGCCTCGCGGCACAATCGCCAGTAAGTTTGCCAGTGCATCCCTTTGGGCTTGTCGGGGAAATCTTCCGCGAGGCTTCCGCTTCCGCCGAGCCTCATCCTAATCGCCTGATGCCTTCTCAAAGCTCGGTCGTGAGTCGTTTCGTTTTGGCTTTCGTAAGCGAGGTTATGGCAGTGCCGACAAAGGAAAAGACCCCCTCCCCACAATGTCGCAACCCGTCGCCCGCATCCAGGACGAGGGCATAGGAACCAGGCCCGTTCTCCGCCGAAATGGCAGGAAGTCCATTCCAGTGAAACCGGATACTCTTCTCGCGTCCATTCGCCGTCTCCGTAACTCCGATGGCTGTACATCAGCGTCACGCAGTTAAACTCCGCCCGCACTTGAATAGACGCGAATACTTCCCCATTCCGCGACCACGCCAGGTTGACCACGAGCCCGCCCGCAGGAACCCGCCCCGCTGCATCCGTCTCACGTCTAATTGCCGATAGCTCTCAGTTGTGTCCTTGCCCCCGCCTCGATGTCTACCCATTCCTGCATTTTCTCCCTGTTCTTATCCGAATCATACGGCAAGTTAACAGTTTTTCAATCGAGGCAAAGTGCCGACAATCTTCTAAGAGCTTGTTGAAAAATACCAAAACAGTAAACAGAATCAACTATGCCATGCCTCCAAAACCCAATGTTATGTGGGTCGTAGTCGCTTGCGTCGTGGCTGCGAAGGGCCGGCGATGACTTTTCAACAAGTTCCTAACAGGCTCAGTTCGGGGTGCTTTGGCTGTTCGTCTTTGCAGTTAGCCGGGCTCGATGGCTGTGAGAATCCTGCCAATCGTTTTCAGCAGTCTTCCGGATAATAGGGGGACGCATGGAAATCGCTCTCGACTCTGGACTCGTCAACCCGCGCTAGGGACAAAATCGGAGCGGGGCAATTCTTCCCGCATATTGTGATCTTATAATCGTGTGCGGATTATCATGGGCGGCAAGGGGAGGTGGCATGAGACGAGGGCCGCGTGCGCCAGTCGGATCTTTCCAACATATGAATACAGGTTAAGGCTTTGCGGATCCTCCAGGGATGCGTACGGTACTGGATCTGGCTTGCTTTCCCAGTCCGGTGAGAGGAACCGGCCCAGCCCATTCGAGTAATAACGCGCCCCGAAGTAGTCGAGGCCGGATTCGGTATCGCGTTGCCGGTGAACTATTGCAGCTGCCGATTTCTTTTCCCGCGAGATGAGTGAACGCTCCAAGCACGCAATTATTTATGTTCCAACCGTCATTTTGGAAGGAGAATTCTTCCGGTGTTCTCTTACAGATGATGGCGACATAAAGTTAGAACCCCTAAGTATCGGAGTTCTACTTCACGCCACTGCCACTGGGAATCACAGATGTGTGCATATCGTCCGTGAATCCTCATTGTGAGAGTATATTGAACGCGCCAGCCGAACCTTTGATTTGTTGCGGACTATGTTGGTCAAAAGGCCAGCGCAATAGTGACCCTACTGAACCCGTCCCGTCTGACAGCGGGCAAGCCGTTCCCGTGTCACATCTTGGCCGCTTGGCGTGATACCTCTTTCCAGCTTTCAGGAAGTTTGCGTTTCGAATGCTTAGGGTCAACAAAGAGCACATAGAGTTCACGCAGCCTTCCGTCCGATTGTGACAGCTGAACGTTGATGGTGCTGCCGTCATCCACTTGTATCCACAGATTCCCGACAGAACCCGATTTATCCTTGCTGTTGGGATTCTCAGGTTCAGGTGCTTCTAGACAGAGGCTGATACCCTCATCGCACGGCCCCTCAGCGATAACCTTTGTCCTGCTAATGTCTGCAACTCGCCAGTTTTCATTGGCCTGAAGGATGTCGCGTATCCAGCTTGCCTCGCGCTCGGTCAGGGGCCTCGGTTCAATGGCTTTCACTTCGTCCTTTGTGTCGCGATTCGGGTGTCTGAAGAGACTGATGATGTTTTCCCATCTCATAAGCATAGTTTCCTATTTCTGTAGAGCTGCTCCCATCACATTTGAGACGATCATTTGTCCAGCTGCATTCCAGCCGCCTGTGAATCTGATGTACGTTCCTGCCACGTTAACGACGCCTTCAAAGGCGTTCCCCATCTTCTGGAATGCACCAGAGGCGACCGCTGCCGCAATGGCATTTCTTACCGCAGTTTGGCTGGCTATGACCACGGAATGTCCTTGAGCGATTCGCATTCCATGGGCCAGCCGAAAAACAATGCCGCTACGAGCTGCCGCAGTGGAAGCTAGGAATTCGCTTCCTGCGATTGCTGCTGCTCCTGTACCAGCCACAACCCCTGTTGCTATAGCGATTCTGTCTACGGTCATGCTCGCCTGTGTGAGAGTGCGATATCCCTCCGCATTATTTCCCCAGTTGTAGGCGAGATTCGTATTCTCCGGGATCGGCGCTGCTGCTGCATTGAAAACGCCTGTGCCTCCTCCCTTGTATGGCGTGTACCCGATGTCGATGCTCTTGCCATCAGGTCCCGCATGAATAGGGAAACGTCTGTTTTTCCAGGAACGTAGGTCTTGAATTGTCCGTCGCCGACTTTGACGTTATCGCAGTTCCCTGACGAAACCGAGACGTTCTCGGTCTTCTCTCCGGTACTGGACTGGACCACGCAGTCGTGTCCATCAGGATCGATATTCACCAGTGGGCTGTTGTGAACATATGCGTAGAGATTCAGACTTTGCGGATTCTCGAAGTCTGCACTTGGAACAGGAAACGGATCTGAGTCACTGTAGTCGGGAATCCAAAATCGGCCAAGACCGCCGCTGTAATATCGCGCACCCAAGTTATCCAGCGCGGTCTCCGCATCCCGTTCCTTGCCGGTACAACGTGACCTGAAGCCTGCGTCGTACAACGTCCCGCGTATCCCTAGTGCAGTTCTCGACTTAGCCGCGCTCGAACCCTGATGCAATGCGCCGTCTAAAACTCGAAACCCCTGACGCGAGTTTTCGGCTACGCAGCGCGTTTCCAAACCGGGACAGATCGGCGGGCGCGGATCGCCCTCCATCCCCTCGCAATCGACCACCACAAACCGGCATTGAAAGCCACCGTCAGCACCAGTTCGATCCAGTGCATTTGCGGGATCGTAACCGGACTCATCCATAGCAGCTTTTCCACCAGCAGCACAGCGCCAGTCCTCCCGGTTGAAGCAGGATGATTCCGAACGTCAACAGCCCCAGGGCAGGGTCGGTCTTCCAGTGCGGCGCGGGCCATATTGAAACCGCTCCCACCACCTGCACCACGGTAAAAATTGCCCACGCTCGACGGCTCATATTTCACTTTTAAGCCAGAGTACCTGCTCAGCCTCATCCGCTCCTCGATGCGCGCTGTAGCGGGCAGTTAAACGCCAGCAGCAGACATTGAAAGCGCCGGTCTGAACTGTCACTTACGTGGAAGAGGTTTGGCCCATACATCGGAAACCTGATGAAGGACTATACGGCCATCATATTCGTGCTTTTTCCCGTAGCCCTTTTCCTCATCCTGGCTTATCTTAATGCGCTTGTGATCGCGCCAAACAAACACCGCATCAAAGCGCCCTTCATAGGTCGCATCAATGTGGATCGCTCCTCCACGATGAAGCGCCTCTGCTAACGCTTTGAAAGATTTATCTCGAACGAGTTGAAAAGGCGGCGCAGGCTTTACTTGGTCTGGAAGCGTCACGATAAGGCGCATGTAGGTGGGGCACGGCTCAGCAGGGGAATCATGCAGTATATTGTCGAGGCGTAAATCCCCCACAGAACCAGCGCGAACCTTCACCATCTTGCCTGCATATTGCTCCGGATGTTGGTACAGGTCACAAAGAGTAACCTCGACGGGCTTCACCTCCTCCTGGCGCCAACAGAATCCGGTCAGCAGCAGCACGCAACCGCACATCGCTTGCATGAGGTTTTTCATTGCTGGTTCTCCTGCTTCTTTTCTTCCTTCGGGGGATGAATCGCTTGTTGTATTGAGTGCTCCCGGTCTCTTTCAATCGAGAGTTTATCTTGGTCCACTGTCAGCCAGCTTTCATTCCACAAGTTGAAAGGGCGATCAGTGTTGTGAAGGCCCTGGTATGTCACCGATTCAGTAAAGTAAGCCGCGTGCTCTCCATGCATCCCGACGAAACCCAAAACGCTCGGAGCGCCGCCCGCGTGCGTGCCCTCATGCGTTGTTACACCAGCATCAAGGGCAGAGGCTTCAGATGCATTGAGACCGAATCCTTTTGCTACGCTGTCCACGGCGTCATAATTAATCGTGATGCTATTCCCGACAGTCCTTCCAAGATTCGACTGTCCATCTGTTTTACCTGCATCCCCGAAATTGATTTTGATGTTGCCCTTTCCTTCTTCTCCAAGCTTTTTGATTGTCTTGCTCAGTTCCTTGGCCTCTTTCGATTTCGGATCAAGACCTTTCAGAGCTTCCTTTGCCTTATCGATAGAATCTCTGAACCGCTGCTGATCGGCTTTGCATTGATCGGCAGTGCCCGAGCAATTTCCCCAGGTATACAGACCTGTTGGATCGGTGTAACGCAAAGGATTATTGAGTGTGTACGTGTAGCGGTTCCAGGTTTGCGGGTTCCAGGGCTGGCCGGAGTTCATGAGTGGATCGGGAGTTACAAAACGCCCGAGCGCATTGCCGTAGTACCGTTTTCCAAAGTTATCCAGTCCAGTTTCTTGATCCCGTTCTTTGCCGGTGAATTTGTAGTGGTTGGAATCGTTGTTGACGAACTGGAGCTCGCCGCCCCAGGGGTAATAATCGGATTCGCCTTTGATGTTCCCGGCGGAATCGGTGACCACCGAGGCGGTCTTCAGATGGTCAGAGAAGTAGTAGAACGCGGAAGTCGCGCCGCCGGAGAAGTCCTTGCGCGCGACGCGCTCTCCGTCAAAAAACACGTACTCGGATTTCATGGTACCCGAGAGGTCGCTCTCGCCGATGATGCCCGGGGTCATGTACCAGTAGAGCGTTCCGGTGCTGCCGTCGGTCTTCTCCACGCGATTACCGTCCGCGTCGTACACGTAGCTGGTGGTCACGCCGGCTTTGGTTGCGCTGCCGATGCGATTCTCTGCATCGTAAGAGTTGTTAACGCCATCCGTCGGGTCAGAGGTCATATTGCCGACAGCGTCGTAGCCGTAGCCGGAAAGCTGATTGTTCACCAGCGCCGTAAGGCTCATGTTCTCAGCCGAACATTTAGTCACTGACTTAGCCGTTAGATTTCCCCACGCGTCATAGCCGTAACTGTTACCCCAATACTCGGTCTTGCCGTTGACGGTCGTTGCGGCGCAGTTTGTGCCGGCGTTTGAGGCTGAGGTCAGCCGGTTCAGCGTGTCGTAATTGAAGCTCTGGTCGCGCGTGCGGTCGCGGAAATTGTAAATGTTCCAGACGTTTCCATTGTCGCTTCCGGTGCTTCCACTCCCCAGATGGAAGTCATAGCCAATGGAAAAGACCGTCTGGCTGGGCGCACTGGCCGACATGTTGATGGGCTGCAGGCGCTTGTTGTATGAAAATGCGCTGGTAATTCCAGCGAAAGCCCCACCATTGCCGCTGACAAATCCGGTCATCTGGTTATCCGCCTGGTAGGTGGCCGAAGTCACATAATTGATGCTGTTTCCTGAATCGATGGCCGACAGGATTCTTCCCGCTGAATCTGGCGCGTAAGTGACGGCTGCGCCGCTGGGATAATGCAGTGTTTTGAGCGAGCCATCGAGGTTGTATTCGTAGCTGATGGACTTGGAGATTCCGGCGATGGTACGCGTCTCACTTGATAGTCGCCCGAGCACGTCATAACTGTAGTTGGCAGTTCCGGCCTGATCAGTGACGCCGGTCAATTTGCCTTTAGCGTTAGGGCCGGAGTCGTAAATGTAAGTGACCACGGGCGAAGTCAGTGGACAGGACTGAGCCGAATAGGCTTTCCCGGTCAGGCGATGCAATTCGTCATAGCAATAGCTGATGGTCTGCGTGGCTGAGCCGGTCTGGTTGGGCGCGGGCGAGGTCTTCTGCAGCAGGTTGCCGTCAGCATCGTAGCTATAGGTGATGGTTCCGGATTCAGGGTTGTGCGCGGTGAGGAGACGGGACAAAGAATCGTAGGTAAACAGGCGGGTGCGCCACTGGCTGTTATCAGCAGGAGCCGAGCCTTTCTGGTCCACGCGACGCAAATTGCCCAGCGCATCGTACTGATAGTCCGTTTCGTAGTTGAGGCCTGACGGATCCTCAAAGACCTGGACCAGGCGACCCAGGCCATCGCTGCAGGATTTGCGCGCCTTGCCGGCTTCATCGGTGCTAAGCGTGCAATTTCCCGAGCTGTAGTCCGAGGAACTGACACTTCCGTCCTGCTTCTTTACGGAAGTGAACCGGTCCAGCGGATCATACGTGTTTGTAACCAGTCCGTACGTGCTATCCGCCGTGCTGAAGTAAGGATTGCTCACAGTGGCCACACGACTAAGCAGATAATAAGTGGTGTCAACGGTGGATGGGGGACCGGACGGCATGGTGTGCTGGATTTTGATGACTCGGGCCAGACCGTCATAGGTGGTGGTGCTGGAATCATTCAGAGCGGGATTGGCACTAATGGAACTGCTCCGCGTCGCAGTGAAAGGAAACGTGGTTGGAGCGGTGGAACTTGAATAAGCGAAGCTGGTCACGGCTCGAGCGTTGTTGTTTCCCGGATCTGACGGCAGCGTAGCCGACCTGATGCGGTAGGTTGCGGCCTCATAATCATAATTTGTGGTCTGGCTGTTCTGGTCAGTAAAGCTGGTGAGAAGACCAGTAGGAGTATCGTAAGTGCCGCTGACGCAGTGCGAGACCGTTCCTGTGGAAGGCGAGCAGGTCTGGGTGACGTAAGCGCCAAAGACAGAGTCGTAGCTGAAGCTCGTGGTATGCCCCAGCGGGTCTATGGACTGATAGAGCTCACCGGTGTCATACCACGTGCGATGGCTCGGTACGAAGCTGTTGCTGGTGCTGAGCCATTGGCTGACGGTGGTCTGATTTCCCCGAACTGAGGCCGGCGGCGCTCCGTGTGTGCCGGAGGGAATGGTTCCCGCATAGGACTGGAGGTACGATGCTTCATCGTAGGAATAGTCAGTCTCAGCCATGCAGGAGATTACGGTCTGACCTCCAGTAGAGTTGCGACCGTGGCAATCACTTTTGACTGGAGAAGTGTTAATTGGATCGATTACGGATTCATAGGCCGGCAGATCGGCGAGATTAGCGCTGAGATAACTTGAATTGATCTCCCACTGATACGTGTTATTAATTTCACGCAGGCAAAGCGCCGGGGCCGCCCTGTCCCCAGACGTAATACAGCTCAAGCTGGGCGCGCCAAAAATGGGAGCGCCGTTTCCAGGGCCGAAATCGGCTGTCTTGACCACTTTCATCACTTTCTGGCTGGGATAAAGGGTGGTGGTGACGATGTGGGGGAAGACGTTGCCGGTGTGTTGCCGCGAGCCACCATCAGAGTCGATCAGGGTAATGAAATTGCTTGAATATTGCGTATCAATCCGCTTGAGGAACTGACGTCCACTGCCGGTGCCCTGGTACTGGATTGTGCTCGTTTCGAAAGGCGCCTCATTGCCGAGATCCGTAAAAATGTGGTCGGTGTCATTCAGCAGGGGGTCGGTTACAGTGTTGGTAAATGAGGGGTTTCCAATGGCGCCCCAGTGATAGCTCCAGACTGAAGAGTGGCCGTTGTTGTCAGTTTCGTGCGCGTGGCAACGGCGCGGCGCACAGCAGTTTGGCTTGCATTACCGTAAATATCTGCCACCTCGGTCCAGGTATAACTGATGGATCCTCCAGTGGGCAGCCCGATGTAGGAGACGTTTCCGTAGTTGTATAGCGGAAAATCCAGCGCGTGCTATTGGGCAGAACTACGGAGCTCAACATTGTTTCGGACCAGGATGCCTGGTGGACATTCGCTTCAGAGAATGCAGTAGATAAGCTGAAAGAAGAGGAGCAGTACTTAATGGAGAGCTGGGCATTCCCAAACCCAGTAAAGGCCTGAACGCTTGCGCCGGTAATGGCGATGCTTGTATCACAACCGGAGAAATCAGAGGTAGCAGTAGCTATGAAGGGATACGGCCGCCCGGCAGTATCCTGCCAGGAAGAAGCTGACGTTTTGAGATTAAAAACGTTGCCGTTTGTATCAGTGACACTGACGGGATTGGCGTGCTGATTGACCGTGGTGATCAGATGACACCCTGTGCTGATTTTGCAGCCGTTGCTGTGGCTGACCGCTGAACGCATTGAGCTGGTATCGATTTCCGTGCCCGTCAGTCAAGACGCCGGTGCCGTTCAGGTTAGCGGAGGTCAGATCAAGACGCCAAGCGCTGGTATCAATGGACCTGAAGGTCAAGCCCGTGCCACTAACATCGGCCAAAGGATGTGAAGCGCCGTCGGCGGTGCTTACCACGTAAGCACCGATGGTCGTCTCAGACCCTCCCAGGCTCGAGTCAGTGATATAGGTGCGAAGCACAGCCACGTCGAGAGAGTGATCAAGCCCGATACCAATGTTGAAATTCGGGGCCGTGATACGCGATGGTAATTCCCACTGACAAAATGGCAGAGAATTAGGAACGGGCGTGCAGGACACCTGCCAGTTTAAGACATTTGTGGTCAGCACCCAATGCGGATCAAGCTTCCCACCTCTCTGAGGAAAGTGCGCCGGAATGGGTATATGGACGATAAGATTGCCATTTTCCGGATTCACGCTATCAATCGGGTTGACGTCATAAGATCCGTAGGGCTTGAACCCCGCGCCTAAGTCCGGTTGCTCCTGGCCGGAGGATTGCGTGACCGCACTAATGATTAAAGCTGTTAGGAAGAAGGCCCAAAATTTCACGTCACCTCGCATATCTATCCGTTGATTGAAGCAAGGAACAAATCGATGGTGCCCGGAGCCGGAAGGCAGGCGGCTAAAAGGGGGTGAGATTAAGAACTGGAGTCGTTGGGCACGACCGAGTCCAGAGTTGCTGAATGATAAGGGCTAGTGAAGGTGATGTCAACAACCCAAATTGCCAGAGACGACAAGAAAACATTCAGATTCTCTCTTGACGTGCAAGCAGTTTTTTAGGAAATCTCTGCCGTCGGAAGCGTGAGGAGCTTCTCGGCGTCAAAGGGCTGGAAGGGCTCCCGGCAGCAGTTGCAATTGGGCTTTTGTCATCCAGATACGATTCCTTCACGCCGCGCGACTTCGTTGCATACGAACACATTCTGCCTAGAATCCGGCCCGTCCAATACAACGACCGGGGTGCTCTTGAAATCGACGCGCTCGTGCCGGATGGCAGCCTGGACCGGAAAGTCAGGTAAATGAATAGAGCCAAAAAGCATAGGATCAGGCCGATTGAACTGTCTTTCGCGAAACGGATGTGGGAACGATCACATCCTCATTGAGCAACTCGTGTCGCAACCGGCCAAGAGCCTCATGAGTTGCAGCGGACTGAAACACCAGATATGAACAAACACAAGCGCCGATCGCGCTGGGCTGATGGCCACTCGTGAACTGACACCCTGGTTTAGCCACAGGGCCGGGCTCGTCATCACAAACCCGATCGGCACACCCAGTTCGAACTTGAGTCTCGCCACTAGGCGCCGCAAATGCCTCCGTCCAGATGGTTCAATTGAGAATGGTTTCCTGAGATAACCCCACCATTCCTCGCTGTGATGCCCGTCCGTTCGACGCTCCCGCCGCTCATCCAGCCATACGGTTTCAACTCTCATCCCGACGTCGTCTATGACCGTCCCAACGAAAATCGCCAAAAGCATCAGGACGAATGCAGTTTCCGTGTGGTTCCGACTAACGATGCCTCTCAAAGGCTGTTGCTCAGCCAGGTACACGAACTATGCGGAAAGGGCCGTCAGGCCAGGCAGAACAAGTGCTACAAGCGGATAAAACACGGCTGCGCTGAACGCGGAAAATAACTCTTTCAAGGGCAAGCCCCTCCAGAGCTGAGGGCCGTTATCTCAAGACGTGGTACGAATATAAGGCGAATATTCGTCCACTAGCAAGTCACAAAATATTGTCGGGGGAAAGGGGTTGGAGCCCTACACATTGTGTATTTGGCCGTTGATAACTCACATAACTGAATCAGACAGCCGAAGTTGATGCCCGGACTCTCCAGTCACTCCAATCAGCAAAATGCGTGCAGAGCTCCGCAAAGCGGCAGTGATTCGCTGACCGAACCCGACTCTCCTGCCAGTAACTACTTACCTTTGACTTGCTTTAACAACTTCAAGAGAACCTATTCCGGCACTGGTTGTGCTCGAGAACATGAATTTTGGTCTTCCTATAAATCAAATCACGTTTACCGGGAATGTTGCAGAATACGCTGGGACAGGCTCTCCGCGACTATTCCAAAGACCTCATTGGGCCTAAGCTAGTGTAGTGTCCCTAACGCTTCTTTGCATTTGACGATTTTTGCCAAAATGGTGTCAGCATCTTTGGTCCAGGTGAAGATTTTTGGGGCATCATTGTGGGCTTCCAGATACTTGTGGATGGCTTGAATGAGAGATTGAACGCTGTTGAAGATTCCCCGTCGGATAGCCTTGTCGGTGATGTCGCGGAACCACCGTTCGATCATGTTGAGCCAGGAAGAACCGGTAGGAATAAAGTGGAGGTGAAAGCGTTTGTGGAGTTTGAGCCAGCGTTGCACCGTCGGGCTTTTGTGGGTGGAGTAGTTGTCCACGATCAGGTGAAGGGCGAGTTCGGGCGGCGTGTTCTTATCGATGGTTTTGAGAAACTTCACAAACTCTTGGGAGCGATGACGCGGCAAGCATTCGCCGATGACCTTGCCGTTGAGCATGTTGAGGGCGGCAAAAAGTGTGGTGGTGCCGTGGCGCTTGTAGTCATGGGTCATGGTGGCGGCGCGGCCCTTTTTCATGGGCAGACCAGGCTGGGAGCGGTCTAACGCCTGGATCTGGCTCTTTTCGTCGACCGACAGTACCAGCGCCCTCTCCGGAGGATTCAAGTAAAGTCCTACCACGTCCCGCAGTTTGGCGACAAAATTCTTGTCGCGAGAAAGTTTGAAGGTTTCTATGCGATGTGGCTGGAGGTTGTGCTGCCGCCAGATACGCTGCACCGCCATGCGGGAAAGGCCCTGTGCTTGGGCCATGTCACGGATACTCCAATGGGTCTTGCCCGAGGGGCGGCTATGCAGGGTAGCCTCAACCACGGCCTCTACTTTTTCCGCAGACAGGGCTTTCTTGCGTCCGGGCCGAGGGGCATCAGCTAGGATTCCAGGCACGCCAGCATGGGCAAAGCGCTCCCGCCAGAGCAACACTGTCGGACGGCTGACCTTCAACTCTTGGGCAATGGCGCTGTTGCCCTCCCCCTGTGCTGCCTTGAGAATGATCCGAGCCCGTAGCGCAATCTTCTGCGGCGTCTTCCCGCTGGACTCCAGACGTTCCAACTGAGCCCTTTGAATCTTATCGCAAGACAATGCTGCTGCCGTGTGGTTTGCCATCTCCGTTAGGCATAGCACAGCGCGATCTTAAATGCAAAACTATTTGTGGGACAGTACACTAGCCAAATTGTTTTTGAAGACACGCACGTTCTGTTGAGCGATCATCGCGAGTAATTCCTCACGCTCACGGAGGTGGCCGAACGTCGATTCCACGTCACGCTTGCAGTTCGTTGGTAGTAGGTTCCTATTTCCTCGGGGAGCAGCCGGGGGCAAAGGCCTTGGCATCTCCTCACCTGGTTTGTGCCGGGCCTATCACGAGCAGGCTAGGAAGCGGATTCTTGGTCCGGGTCGGTAAACTGGCGCTTCGACTCTGTTGATTTCTTCTCTAGCGCCTGGATGAGAGTTCCAGGCGTGATCACACCGTCAATATGTCGAAAGAGCCCGCGTCTCAGCACAGGAATCAGCCCCGGACTCTTTCCCAATCGTTCCAGAGCTATTCCGACTAGATGATCAGGGTAGACATATGACGGGTCTTGAACAATCCAATTCGTGATAGTTTCAGGACCCATGCCCGACCGAGCGGCGCCCTCGATCGTCTCCCGGCTGATGAGGCCGGAAAACACCCCATCATGGTTGCCAACTACAAACCATTTCTCTCCAGTGTGGGAAATGATCTTCACAGCTGCTTCGATTGTGCTATCTGGCGGTATGGAGATGAATTCACGCGTCATGATGTCTCGCGCTCGCCAGGTGCTGGGAGTCATCCGGGCGCCAACTTCAGGCAGATACAGGTGGTCCTGCTCAAGTAAAGCATGGTAGAGGGGCTTCGGCTGAAACTCCTGCGATATCCAGAAGCTGATCATATTGGCAACCATCAAGGGTACCAGGATCTCATAATTATTAGTGAGCTCAAAAATCATCAAAACTGACGTCATCGGCGCTCGAATGATTCCGGCGAACAGCGTACCCATGCCGACCATGGCATACACTCCAGGATCGCTGGTTGGAAAGGGAGCAAACCGGTGCACCAGCGCACCTACGGTCCCGCCCGCCATTGCGCCAAGATAGAGGCTCGGCGCGAAAATACCTCCCGCATTTCCCGACGCGTAGGAAATAATTGTGGCCGCGAGTTTCGCGAGACAGAGGATGAACATTGTCCGCAACAGCAGGCCTCCATTTAGGGCTTGATCAACGTATTCATAGCCAACCCCCAGGACTTGCGGAAAAAATATCAGCAGCACGCCGATGATGACTCCGCCCAACGCTGGCTGAAGGGCCTTCGTCCGGGTAGGGAGCCGCAGGAATATTGACCGGAGTTGTAGCAATGATTTTGAGAACGCTAGTGATAGAACCCCGCCGGCAAGCCCAAGCAAAGCATAGGCAATCAACTCGGCTGGATGCACAAAATGATATTGAGGCACGTGGAAGATCGGGCTGTTACCCAGGATTGATCGCTCCACAATGACTGCGGTAACCGACGCCACCACGGTGGATCCGATCAATTTCGCATTCATATCCCCGATCACTTCTTCCAGTGCGAAAAGGACAGCTGCTATGGGAGTGTTAAACGCAGCGGACAGAGCCGCCGCCGCTGCCACCGGTACCAGGCTTTTGGCCCGTGGAGGAGACAGGTGGAACCATCGTCCGATCGCCGATGCAAGCCCCGCTCCGATCTGCACGGACGGGCCTTCTCTCCCCATGGAATGCCCGCTACCAATGCACAGAACTCCGGTTAGAAACTTACCGTAGGCCACGCGCCCGGGTATCTGGCCCTGGTTCAGGTGAAAGGCAGCTTCGGTTTGGGGAACGCCGCTTCCGGCGGCTTCTGGAAAAAACTTCCACAATAGGAACCCGGTACCCAGGCTCACCAACGTTGGAACCAGCAGCACGCGTGGAATCGAAGGATGCAGCCCGAATAGCCAGAGGGTGGTGAACTTTATGCTCAGTGTGAATAGAACGGCAGCGAGCGCTGCCACCACTCCCACAAGGATCGTCAGGACGAGGAAGATCCTTTCTTCGCGAATACTGAGTTGCAGACGTATTGGCCACGCAGCGGCCTTCATTGATTACCAACGTATCGGCTTCCAATGATGAGCAATGCTTCGTCCGCGCCGCTCGCCTCGCCACATGCATCGCTGGATTCCTTTTCCATGCGATAAATGAGACTCAGGCCGGATCTCAGCAGCTCAGGATCATGCCGAATCTTTTGAGCACTCAGATTTGCCTTCATCGCAGTGGCCTCATTCCTGATTCTCTGAAGAGTTGAGGTGTTCGAATCATTAAAATGCCGTTCCAGACAATTCTGCAAGCGCTCTAGGGCCTGTTCATAGCCCGCAGCAAGCCGCTTCTGCCGCTCCTGGATATTGAGTTTCGGAGCTAGTGGATCAGCCGACAAAATGGCGGTAGTCAGAAAAAGAAGCTGCTGGGCATGCGTGGATTTGCGGTCGAGAGCCATCGACGATTCCAAATAACGCCGGGCCCTCGCATAATTGCCAATTTTGAAAAAAGCTTCACCTGCTCCTCTCAGGGCCGATGCATTGCGAGGATCCAATTTGGCCGCTTGTTGAAAGTTCTTCACGGCGTGCTGAGCGTCCGCGGCCTCAAGGAACATTTCTCCCGCCTGGACATGCGCGTTCGCTTCCTGCGGAAGGTCACCATCCAGAATGAGCAGCTCAGAAAGAGCCCGGTCGCGTTCGTGACGGGCCAAAAGCAACTGAATCAGTTCGACACGGACTTGCCGTCGCCGTTCGTCAATTTGAGTACCAGTCCAGCGGCCATAAATTGCGTTCTCGTAATAACGCACTGCTTGCGGCAGGTCCCTCTGTTTGGTTAGCCGCGCGAGCACAAGATTGATTTGCGCATCCTCAGGATCCAACTCGCGAAGGCGCAGCACGATTTGCGCAGCCTCAACCTCATGACTGGCCGAGGTTAGAGCGTCTGCCAGTGCAAAGGCGTATCTGCGATTCGTGCGGTCGTTCGCTACCGCTTTTCGAAACGACTCGACGGCATCGGCATTGGAGCCGGCAGCCATCTGGTCCTGGCCTTTTGTATACCACACCGCCGCGATGCGAAGCTCCATCCGTTTTTCCCGTGCGGCCAGATTCCTCGTCAGAACGAAGAACCCAATCGCAAAGGCGCCGAGAACCAGCAACAGGAAAACATCCCTATTTAAAGCGCGGGATGTTTCTTGATGCGTCACGAGAATGCCTCCAGAATTGACAATGGGTTACACGCTCAGGAGAAAAGCGTAAACTGTGATTGTAAGCTCTTGTGCCACGCGATTCGTCATTAGGAATGGTTGTGATGAGCTTTGCTGCGCCGATTTCAATTCCTGACGTTCCATTTAGGAAGATTCTGTTCGCGACAGATCTGTCGCCCGCTTCCATGTTGGCGCTCCCATTTGTATCCAGCATTGCGCGTCACTACCACAGCAAGCTTTTTCTCAGTCATATTGTTCCTCCGGAAGAGTACGCTCGGATCCAAACGACATCTCGAGGAACCCTTAACAAGTTAGAAGCCGGTGCAGAAGAAGGCTTCATCCACGCTCTCGGAAATCTCGAAGACGTAGATTACCAAGTGGTGGTCGATCATGGCAGCCTGCCTTCAACGCTGTTGGCCGAGGCCAAGCGATTTAAAGTTGACCTGATTGTAATCGGGACACACGGTTGGAGGGGTGTAAAGAAATTGCTGAGAGGCTCCGCGGCTGAGGAGATTGCATCCACGGCGAGCGTTCCAGTGCTGACGGTTGGCCCCAAGGTATCTGGCGCAACAAAGGACTTCAGGCACATCCTGTACGAAACAGACTTTTCTCCATCCTCCGATTCCGCCCTGCCGGTGGCGTTCTCGCTGGCTCAAGCCTATGATGCGTCGCTGTTGTGCTTGCATGTAAACGACTGGGACAGCAAAGAACCTCCAGTTGCAGCCAGACCGAAGACCTTTGAGCTATTTCAGGAGCAGATCCGCAGATATTCTTCCGGAACCATTGCTGAAAGGTGCAAATTCCAGGTGGAGTTTGGTTCCCGTTCTGAGCGAATTGTGGCGATAGCGGCAACTCGCCAAATCGACCTTATCGTTCTTGGATCATGTATCCGTAAGGGAATTCGGGCCCGAATTGCAGCACATCTCCCAGGCCCAACTGCTTACGACGTAATTTCAGAGGTGCGGTGCCCAGTGATTACTGTGCCGGGGTAGCATCAGGTTCACCCTTAACTTTCTAACAGCTCCTTGATCGCAAAATCCGCGACGCATACTGCTATTGCCGAGGCAGGGCATCGCGGGCGCGCCAGCGAATTTCGGGCGGAGCAGGATTTCTCGGTCGCGGACGCGTGTTCCAGGAAAAGATCGAACTCAGCAAGGTGAGTATGGATGATGTCAGACGTTCCGAGGGAAGGCTTGCGTGCGACGATGACAATTCGAGAATACAAGTGCCCGACGGCGAAGTCTCAGCCAAAAGCCACCATTGCACAGATCGCGGACGAAAGTAGGAGAGAAATTGGCCAATAGTTCTGATGAGGAACAGGCAGCACCGCCGTAAGGGGATACACAAAAATCACCAGCCCCACGACGGAGCGAGCGTCGCAATCACAAACTGCCTGGGCGGCTTCATCTAGTGAGGATTATCAGACGTGAGGTTCACGGGTGGAACAGAATTCGAGAACGGTTGCCCCGACCGGACGTCAGGCAAAACACTTCATTGGAGTTGATGGCTCTCACTTCGCGGGGGCGATTCCTTGCCCAGGAAATGCGACAGCATCATTCCTGCGAGCATCATCCACCCGATGTTGGCCCGGGCTATCTCGTCCTTCACGACCCAGCTCCCCACAGGTGTGTACAGGAAGAAAGCAAACGCAAACGCCGCTGCCGCTGTACCCAGGACTCCCGCCAATCGTCCCCAGAGCTTCGCCGCAGCCAGCACAACGGCCAGGAATCCAAGTGGAACAAAATTGTGAGCAGAGGTCCCGCGGAAGAAGAACACGGCTGAGAGCGCTAAAGCGGAACATAGAACAAGGCCAAGCAGTGGCTTCACAACCGGGAGAAGCCCTCTTCGGTTGCGCTCTGCTTGGGGAATTGCCGGCTGCTGCTCCCCTGATTTGAACTGCAACTTCAGGAATGGCGGCGTCACTATGGTGGTAACCATCGACATCATGACGACGACGGCATAGCTGGCTGCGGAAATCATTTTCATCTGAAGGCCTAGGGCGGCCACGATCAGCCCGACCTCAGCGCGTGGAACCATGCCAACTCCCACCTGAAGAGCGGTCCTCCAACCATCGCCCAGAACCGGCAAACCGCAGCCCACCAGCTTCGACACAATGGCCAGCAATGAAACTACAACTGCGGTGACAAGTACTGAGGGCGACGAGAACGCTGTCAAATCGAGCTGTGTTCCGATAGTAAAAAAGAAGAATGGCGCCAGAAAATCGGAAATGCCCTCAATGCGGGGACGAATGTTCCATTCCGCTCCGTAGTCCGCAAAAGCCAGCCCGGTGAAGAAGGCGCCGATGATGGCGGCGAGCCCTATTTTCTCTGCGGCAGCAGAAAGTCCCAGACCAAGGCCCATGACCAGGAAAACAGGGGCATGAGGAATGTGAAAGTCTTCAATTCTGGTGCGTACGCGCTGAATGACTCGCGGAGCAACAAAGATCATCATTAATGCAAACCCAAAGGCCTCCAGCGATAAAACCCCCAGTTGCACCCAGCGAATCGTGCCCGAAGTGGCCAAGCCAGCCACTATTGCGAGCACAACCATGCCCAGGATGTCATCAAAAACCGCTGCACCGAGGATGATCTTGCCCGATTGGCTGGAGAGCTCCCCCATATCCCTCAGGACCCGTGCCGTTACCGCGATGCTGGTGGCCACCATGGCGGCAGCCACGAAAGTCGCTTCGTGAGCTGAATATCCGCGAAGAAGGATGTAGCCGAACCCTGCCACGAACGGCACCAGCACTCCACCCACAGCTACTCCGAGCGCCTTTCTTCCGACTCGAACCAGTTCCCCAGGTGCGGTCTCCAGGCCCACGCTCAAGAGCAGAAACACGGCGCCGACCTCGGCGATGGAAAATGTAAGCTCGTCGGGTTTTATCAGCGCGATAGCGTGCGGGCCAAGCAGCGCACCTGCCGTGATCTCCCCAAGCACGGCAGGAATCTGCAAGTGCTCAAATATTTCGGCAAAGACCTTTGCCCATACGAATACGACAAAGAGCTCCAGCAAAACGGATGTTTGGTGCGACATAAGCCCTGCTCTGCTGTAAATAACTATATATTCAACGAAGCGCCTGAGTGCATTCGTAAAAATGGACCATCACCAAAAGCGACCTGCAGGAATTACTGCCCTGTGTCTGTTTTTCGCATTCGGCACCCTCGCTTCCGGTCTAGCCTCTCTTATGTTGCTGTTTCGTGGTACTCGGCTGGATGTGCTCTGGCAAGTAAACTGGCGAGCCCGTGAAGGCTTCATTGCAATGGGCGGCTGGGCTGTCTTCCTGATGTGCGCAGTATCGGTGGCCTGCGCTTCGGCTGCTCTTGGATTGTGGCGTTTACGGCAATGGGGTTATTGGACGGCTGCCGCTATCTTGAGCATCAACTTGTTAGGAGACACGATGAACGCCCTTTTGCTCCATGACTGGCGAACTGTCATAGGGTTACCAATTGGCGGCTTCCTGCTTATATACCTCATGGGAAAGCGAGCAACGTTTGAATGAACGGCGCATTGGCTCGGCGCTTAAGTCTCTGCTCTTTCTAGAGTGGCCACAGCCGAACCAAGCCACTGCTGCTCAAGGATCCGTGTGCATTTTCAGAGATCGCCTCCGGAGAGGTTTGCCAAGGACTGTCAGAAACACGACTGCAAGGGCGATGCTTAGCGCATCTCATGCCGGTTCGAGGAATTGACTGCAGGGATTGCGGCCAAACTTTTCCGAAAATGAGGCGCTATCCTTTCTCAATCATTGCGGATGCGAGCAATCCGAGGGTGCATTCGTGCACAGTTAATGTCAAACAAAGGGTTTTCAATCAGATAGACGAGCCCTTTCCCGGCATTGAGCTTGCGCTTATTTTTGCTGTAGGCTTCTCCGTAAATGCACATCGCGGCTGATCTAACGTCGAAGGAGTTCAGGCAGGCTCCCTATCCTACTTACAATCACCTCCGCGAGACGGCTCCCGTGTGCCACGTCCGTATTGGCCGCAAAAAGTTTGTTTGGCTGGTTAGCCGTTACGATGATGTATTGAGAGCCATAAAGGAAACCACATTCACGAAGGATCGTCAGTCTCTTCCAGCCGCTAAGCAGCCGTGGATGCCTGCTGTTTTTCGGCCGCTCGCAAAAAATATGCTCGACTCGGATCCCCCGGATCACACCCGGCTTCGCGCGCTCGTTCAGAAGGCATTCACTCCGGTGATGATAGAAATGCTACGAAAGCGCGTTGAGGACTTGACCGATCACTTGATTGACAGGGCACTCCGAAAGAACCAATTCGATCTCATTACCGAATTTGCGCTGCCCTTACCGACTACGATCATCGCGGAACTCATTGGGGTTCCAGCAGAAGACCGTGATCGTTTCCACCGGTGGTCAGCCAAAGTCGTCTCTCTGAGTCCCATAGCAACCCCAGAGATGCTTTTTTCGATTCCAGCTGCGCTTGCATTCTTGAAATACATTCAGCAGCAGATTCGGACACGACGGATTAATCCGGGTATGGACTTGTTAAGCGCGTTGATTGCAGCCGAACAAACAGGCGACAAGCTTAGTGAAGATGAGCTCGTAGCAATGATCTTTCTGCTCCTTATTGCGGGTCATGAAACTACAGTAAACCTGATCGGTAATGGGACCCTCGCCCTCTTGGAAAATCCGCTGCAACTCTCGAAACTTCTCGCGAACCCGGACGTGCTCAAGTCGGCTGTAGAAGAAATGCTGCGATATTACAGTCCCGTGGAACTGGCGACTGAGCGCTGGGCGCGCGAAGATGTACTTGTCGCGGGAACGCTGATACCGAAAGGCGATTTGGTGTTTCTTGGTCTAGGCTCGGCCAACCGCGACCCCGCCCAGTTTCCTGAGCCAGATGTTTTCAATGTCGACCGCAGTCCGAATCGCCATCTGGCTTTTGGTCACGGAGCACATTACTGTTTAGGAGCTCCGCTCGCCCGTCTCGAAGCTCAAATCGCGTTTACGACTTTATTGAGACGCTTGCCACGCCTACTGCCGGCAGTTTCGCGGGACTCCTTGAAATGGCGAAAAGGGTTTTTGCTTCGAGGTCTTGAGCGTCTCCCACTAGTAAGCCGGATATGAACACGACGGGCCACGTAAGGCGCAGTACCAGGGCCCTCTGTCCTTTCGGTAATGCTTTCGTCTCCCGCGGTTGGCAAAGGGACTGCGCAATTTATGTAACTTACCACACGACGCTAGTAGCTCTGATGGCGACGATCATTGCGCAAAGGTAACTCCGCCGCACGAAGACGGGGAGAGTCTGGACAACTTTTTTGCAAAAGACCAAACACATATTAGTTTCCGACTGCTTGTGTTTTGTCGCCCCACTGCATCCGCGAGCATTCAAGAACATGCCCGATGCCCTACGCTCCATCAGCAAGTTCGTGAGATTCTTTGACCCAGAGGTGTGCGATTTATCAGATCTTCTCGCCTAGTGGAGCACCGCGCCTACACCGCATGTTCTCTTCTGACGGCGCCGCTCGGAGGATTCTGAAGTTACGGCAAGGGAACATGGTTTCCTTGAATTCCAGGACAAAAGCGGTTCAGAGGCGGGAATAGGAATTCAGCAAAAATTATGGCAGCACCTGCACTGCCCAGGACCCCGGAAATTCCTCCAAACTTTGCTGCTACGAACAACAACAACCCGAGAAGCAGGAACGGCAGTAAGCTCTTGGAGTGTAATCGTGTTGTTGCAGTTGTGAGAGTGTTGCCCCCATCTGAGTGCTGTTTCATGCAAACGCCCGGAATCCGATTGCGGACTGACTGGAGCCCGAGCCCCATTGGGAGATTTAAGCGAATTCCTTACCTCGTTCGAGTGCATGGAGAGTCTCCAAGAGGTTCTCTGGGGAGCGATTCTCTGATAAAACGGCGCTCGCCTGTTGCGTGTTGCGGATTGAACCAGAGTAGAGAATAACTACATTGCCGTCCGGCCGTTTTTCTTTATAAAGTTTCACTAGCGGCGTTCGTTCTGCTTCTGGAACCGAGTGCCCTATGACCAAGAAATCGAATCTTTCAGTGCGGCTTTGTAATAGCGCTTCGGCTTTTAGCAATTGCGACACGCTGATGACGCGAAAGCCGTCTTCCTGCAGCGCTCTTCGTCTCTCAATCAATTTCTGCTTGGAGTAACCAAACAGCAGCACTGCGCTTGCGCGATAATCCCTGTTCTCGGCCATACCGGAGACCGGCCCGATGGCTGCGGTATTTCGCTTCATTTTTTCCTTCACCGGCCGCTCCCTTGCGTCGGCCCTGTTCTCGGTTCCACGTACGATGGTCAAGCTCGGCCTGCCAGTATCGAGTAGACGCTGACGCTGAGCGCTCAACAGTAAACGCGCCCAGCTACTTATCAGTTCCGGTGAAGTTTCTTAGCAAAGGCGATTGCAATATAGATCGGTGAGGTTTGGCACACACTTTCGCTCAAACGGAATGGCGTGCGCACAGAAGTGGGCATACGAAGGTGTGGAATGATCTTCAACGCCCAGAGTTCCGACGTAAAGGGCGGCAACGGCGATGAAAATCAGATACAGAATAACGGAGGAGGGAAGAATAGTGGGTTCGAGGTTAACAGAAGGGGCTACAAATACGATCGCGACGGCCGCGATGGTCAAGATCACAAGCAGAATGTGACGTTTGGACAGCATCACCATCAATTTTCACGATCAATGTGTGTACTCTTATAGATTATCGCAAGCGCTAATTTTTCCGCCAGTGCTGCTGAAGAAATTTTACCGAGCATTCCCTGATTCGGAGCGACCTAGAGGGTGTCGTAATTCCTACCCACCGCCGATTTACTCAGTGCACCGTTCCGGCAAAGCAGGGACGCGCTTTTGATGCTGCAGAATCACGAGCCGACGAAGGTGAGCGCGCTTGACCTGGGCGCCGGTGATTTTGTCACCAAGCCATTCGGCATGGCGGAGCTCAATGCCCGGGTACGCGTGCTTTTGCGCCGCACCGCTCCGCCGCTGGAGAGCGAAACAGGAATCGAGGTGGGGGATTTCAAAATTGATCCGCAGCAGCGCCGCGTGGAGGTGGAAGGCAAGGCTGTTCATCTTACGCCTAAGGAATTTGAGCTGATTCAGTTCTTCGTTGCCAATCGGGGAAAGGTGCTGACGCATCGAGCGATCCTCTCCGCGGTCTGGGCAGGGGAGTGCGGAGCAGCCGGAGTATCTACGTGTTTTTATTGGCAACTTACGCAAGAAGCTGGAAGCAGATCCACGTGCGCCCAGATACCTGAAAACCGAGCCGTGAATCGGCTACCGCTTTGATCCGAAATGACATCTTTACGCATTGTTTGCGGACTCTTTATGACTTCTTTACGCGCGTCTGCCTGAAGATAAGAGAAGGGTATTTTCCCATGCTCTTCATTCATGTGGCGCGCATCCTGGAATGGATTTTCTTCGTCGGCTTGGCCGGCTCCCTCGTTGTATCCGTTGCAGCCTTTGTCGGCGATCTGCACGTGTTCTTTGAGAAGAATGAAGGACCGCCAGGCCAGCGGGATGGTGCTACATATCCTCCCGGGGCAGCCGCTCACGAGCCGCCGAGCAGTCGATAGCTGTATTTGAGTTGGCAGAGGGTCTGGGCGATAAGTCCAGACCCGTTGATTCTGTCTGGAGAACACGGTCCTTCATTGGCGCGATGGTTCTCATTTTTACGGTTGCAATCATCCTGGCGATCGCTATCAGCTCCAGATAATTCTATGTGACCCATCAAGATACGGGGCATCGAGCGGGGCTGTTTCGGTGCTTGGATAAGCGCCTGAAAAAAAGTAAAATAGCATTCCGATTTAAGGGTTTACCAATCGGAATATTTGACATTTTACTCAGTCGAAATTGGAGGCTTGTGCCATGTCCAAGCGCATACTTTCTGTTTCGTATGACGTGAGTTTGCTTGCGACCCGCCGAATGCTCCTTGAACTGGCGGGCTACACCGTCATCTCTGCTCTCGGCTTCACCGACGCGCTAGAGTGTTGCGCGGGTCCGGGGTTCGACCTTTTCATTCTGGGGCATTCAATACCGACCAAAGATAAGCAAGAGTTGATCCGGGCTTTCCGGAACAATTGCCCCGCCCCGATTGTGTCCCTGGAGCGGGTTGACGAGTTGAGAGTTGAAAGCGATTTCCATGCGTCCCCCGATAATCCAGAAGAACTGCTGAAAACCATTGACAGGATTCTCACCTTGATCGAGCCCGGCTCATCGCAAGGCACGAATCTCCAAAGCATCCTGAACTGAGCCCATCTGATTAGAAGAAATCGTCGGCGGGTCGAAACAACCTTCAAAGGGATTTAAAGGGGCTCAAAATTTCATGGCCGCAATTTTATTGGGGCACGGCCAGAGTTAACCTCTTTCGCGTGTCGTATTGCCGGCGGCCTGTACGAATCGGAACGTCGCTGGGTTGAAAACCTGATTCGATAAGCACAACGACAAGCTGATGCACATGTGGCGCTTCGCTGTGATCACTTAACTGAGGGCGGCGCTGGACACAAAGGTACTCGCCTGAGACTTAAACCCGAAAAGTCTAAGCGCCCTTGAAGAAACAATACGAACGCTGGTGGAGCATCCATGTCGATGGGTTGCGTCAAGCGCCCAAGTCCAAGAATGACAACAATACGAGCCGCAGCCTCCATGATATGATTGTCATAATGACATCATGATGTCATTATTATTGCCATGATCATTAATGCTCCTCTTTACGCTCACGTCGAAGCAACTCTGGCGGCAGAAATCGCGGATGCGATTTTGCCGACCGGCAGTCAGCTTCCCCCGGAGGAGCTCCTGACAAAGCGGTTTGGCGTCAGCCGGACAACGGTGCGGAAAGCAATTGATAATCTCGTGGCGCGCGGGTTGGTGGAAATTCGACGTGGCAAGGGGACCTTTGTCACAGAACCAAAGATCACGCAGGAGCTAACCGAACTGAGCGGATTCGCAGAAGACATGATCGCGCTCGGCCGCCGCCCAACCGCCCGCGTCCTGGACAAACGAATTGTGCCCGCCACCAAAGAAGTGGCAGAGCACCTTGGCATCTCACCTGGCGCCCAGGTTTACCGAATTAAGCGCGTCCGTCTGGCTGACGGCATCGCCATGTCGTTCGATGAGACTTACTTGCCGCTCGACATTGGTGAGAAAGTCGTCAGCAATGACTTGGAAGCTGAACCGATCTTCGCTCTGCTTGAAGACAAATACGACCTGCCCTTGGTCGAAGCCCATTACCAGCTCGAAGCAGTAACCGCAGACGAAGATATCGCTCAGGCCCTGGCCATTGCGATCAGAAGCCCGATTTTTCTCATTGAGCGCACCTCCTACAGCAATGGGGCGCGTGCCGTCGACTACGAAAAGCTCTACTACCGTGGCGACCTGATCAGGTTTTCTACTCGCCTGTCGCGGCACGCACGAGGACGTAAGCCGGAATCACGGTAATGGGAACATCAACCATCCTTTGGCTATTCATGGCCGCCTTTGGGGCGAGCGCACTTGGCGGTGTGCTTGGCATGGCAAGCGGCATCTTCATCGTGCCGATTCTGACGCTGCTTTTTGGAGTGGACATTCACGTTGCTATCGGTGCCAGCATCGTATCGGTTATCGCCTGTTCATGCGGCAGCGCCGCGCCATTCTTAAAGGAGCGCTTGACCAACATCCGGCTCGCGATCGTTTTGGAGACTTCCACCACGCTCGGGGCGCTGACGGGCGTATTGCTTATCGGCATCATTTCGACAGCGTTTCTGTATGGCTTATTCGCCATCATTTTGGCCGTTTCTGCTCAACAGATGCTCGCGCGCCGCCGTGAAGTCGTCTATGCCGAGCCAGGCAATGTTAGAAGCTGGGCCACGGTGCTGCGGCTGCATTCGAGCTTCCCCGATCGGACCTTGGGTCGGGATGTATGTTATCGAGTTCGCCGTGTGCCGCTCGGCCTTTCCCTTATGTATGGGGCCGGCCTGATCTCCGCCCTGCTCGGCATCGGCTCTGGAGTGCTGAAGATCCCCGCTATGGATACCGCATTGCGACTGCCTATTAAGGTTTCGTCCGCGACATCGAATTTCATGATCGGCGTGACGGCTGCCGCGAGCGGGGGAGCCTACTTCATGCGCGGCGATATCAACGTTGGAATTGCAGGCCCCGTCGCACTCGGGTCGGTTCTCGGGGCGCTCATTGGCGCCCGCCTGTTGATGCGGCTTCCCGCAGACAAGCTGCGAATCTTCTTCGTGATCGTTCTTGCATTGCTTGCCATCCAAATGTTCCTAATCGCCTTTGGCGTCCATATCTCCGTAGGCCCCGCATGAAGCCAATGGCCGGGAATTACAAACACCGCGAACAGATCATCGCCGCGCTGCTTTGGTATGGCACATGGTTCGCTTCGACCATCATTGCTGTTGGAATGATTTTAGGTGGCTTCGATGATACTCATAGTCGGCGTATTTTCGGTCTCAGTGGCTACGACTTCGTAAAAGGTGGTGTAGCGTTTTTCATCCTCTTGCCGGTCGCGCGTGTCGCGCTGATGATGTCCATATTCCTGCGCGAACGCGACTATGCTTATACGATAATTTCCATACTCGTTCTGGCGATCATTGGGGTTGGAATCCTGATCAGTGTTTGATCCGGATTCCGTACCGTTATCCTTCATAAAGGATGGCACGAGCGAGTTACTCCGCAGGTTCAAGGCCACGGTCCTCGCGTGAATTCGCCGTCATCTCTCCTGGTTCAATGGAAGATCGTGCGTGGCCGCTGGCCCGAGCGAATGGCCAAACATAGGCGAATGCCGGGTCTCCAGCACTTTGCCATTGCCCAGGTACATATGGACACCACATGGCAAACACGGATCGAAGCTCCGTACCACCCGCATAATGTCGATTCCCTTAAATTTGTCCGGCCCGTTCTCTTCAAAAATTGGGGTGTTCTGGACTGCATCCTCATAAGGTCCTGGTACGCCGAATGAGTCCCGAGGACTGGCATTCCAGCAGGTAGGAGGATAGGGATGATAATTCGCAATTTTGCCATCCTTGATCACCATGTGGTGCGAGAGCACACCCCGGACAGCTTCGTGAAATCCGCAACCAATCGCATCATCTGGTACTTTAAACGGAGCCCAGGTCTGTGTTCGGCCAGCGTGCACTTCCCGCAGCGCTCTTTCCGCGCAATAGAGCGCGGCTGCTGCGGCGTATGCTTGGAAGTAAGTACGGGCGCGGTCACGTTCGATTGCATTGCTCCATTGCGGAATCCTCCACTCAAACCGCACCTCAGGCAGAGTGGCTGTCTTTGGAAGATTTATCTCAACACTGTGTCCCGTGGATTTGATATAGCCGATATCCACTAAGCCTGCCAAAGCCGTGGTCCACATACGTGCGATGGGGCCACCACCAGTGTCCAGCGCCAGATATTGATTAGAGCTTTTGTCGAACCAGCGAGGCGACATTACCCAGGTGTACTTGCCCTCAAAATCCCGCTTTTGCGGTTTAGGATTGGTCGTCTGGTTCCAAGGGTGGCGTTTATCCACTGGGTTACCGAGCGGATCGTGAGTAACAAATACCTCACCATCTTCCCAGTCATCGTAAAAGGAACTGCCGAGCAATATGCGGATTCCAAGATTGATGTCAACAAGATTGGTGGTCAGGAGTTTGCCGTCCACGATGATGCCCGGGGTGACATACATTTTGAGGCCCCAGTCATTCATATTCTTGTACGTATAATCGCAGAACTCGGCGTTGTTGAATGCTCCCCAACTGCCCAGCAGAACACGGCGCTGGCCCACTTTTTCATATCCTGGCAAAGCGTCATACCAAAAGTTAAAGAGATCATCATGAAGCGGGACCACTTTTTTCATGAACTCTACGTATTTCATCAGCCGTGACATGTAATCCATGAGCAATTGCACATTGGCAACGGTACCAACACCACCGGCATAGAGAGTAGAAGGATGCACGTGGCGCCCTTCCATGAGACAGAACATCTCGCGAGCCAAACGGCTCATGACGAGCGCTTCGCGATAAAACGTGCCCGTAAATGGCATCAATGAAGTCATGATATCGCCGATGGTGGCATACCCGTGCCGGGCAGAATTAGGGGCTGGCGTGCGGGAGGCTTTCTCCCACACCGACGGGTTCGTCTCCTTCACCATCTGCTCGCAGAAATCGACTCCGACTAAATTATCTTGAAAAATATTATGGTCGAACATGTACTCTGCGGCTTCGCCAAGGTTGATGATCCATTCTGCTATTTCGGGAGGCCGTATACCGAACGCCATGTTCTGGGCATAGACCGAGCAGGTTGCGTGGTTGTCACCGCAAATCCCACATATCCGGCTGGTGATGAAGTGAGAATCGCGCGGGTCTTTCCCTTTCATAAAGACGCTGTAACCGCGGAAGATTGACGAGGTGCTGTGGCATTCAACCACTTCTTTGTTCTCAAAATCAATTTTTGTGAACAGCCCGAGGCTTCCCACCACACGAGTGATCGGGTCCCAGTGCATTTCCACCAGCTTGCGCTGCTTTTGTGGGTCTGCGTTTGATCCTGTCATTCTGGTCCTCATGTGAGAAATGATACCGGTCCAAAAGTGTATTTAATGATTACCCGGTCACTTCGAATAATGCTATTCCTTAGCGTGTTGGCGAAGGATAGCCAAGAGAAAATCAGGTTGGATGGGTTTAGTGACGAGCTCAAAGTCGTGCCCTTGGTCGTGGGCTTGCTTGAGCAGATCACCTGTGGCAGCTTGCCCGGAAAGGAGAATGATCCTGCAGTCAGGAAGAAATCCCATGATTTTTTTGGCAGCCTCGATTCCATTCATTTTGGGCATCATCACATCACTCAATAGGACGTCAGGGCGCAGAGAGCGCGCTGCCTCCACAGCCGCAGCACCATTGGAGACTGACATTACCTCAAAGCCTTCACCTGTAAGGATCTCTGCCAGCGTTAGGGCCACCAATGGCTCGTCATCTGCTACGAGGATCTTTAAGTTGTCAGGTGAGGATACAGGTGAGGAAGGATCTGATGAAAATTCTGTTTTGAGATGCGGTCCTTCGGGCGGGGGAATGCGTCCAGAAAATACAGAAACGCCTTGCGTGGATCTGGTGGTTCCCACTTCGCCCATTTCTGCCGATTCAGTGACGGGGTTCTCCATCGAGTGTTCTTCGAGATCGTCTCAGAACGAACAATTGTACCTGAAACATCACGCAGAAAAACCAAGAGCAGGGCGAGATGCACGAGACAGCTTTTTCGTTGCCTGGCAGCATCTGAATCAGCAGAAGTTTGGGATTGGCAATGGCCCTACCACTCGCTCTACGATATAAATGAGCAGAGTACGCAATTAGAGCTGAAATGAAAACATGTGCCGGCGTAGCACAATTGTCTTCAATTTGCATTTTAAAAGGGAGAGAGGTCCCATGATGGCGGAAGAGGCTCCAAAGCCAAAGGCGATCGGAGAAATTGAGATCCTATGGATAACCGCAGGACTCGGCTGCGATGGCGACACTATCGCCTTGACTGCAGCAACTCAGCCAAGTCTTGAAGATCTTATTTTAGGAGCGGTTCCGGGAATTCCGAAAGTCAAGTTTCACAATCCTTTCCTTGCTTATCAGGTAGGCGAAGATTTCCTGGCGAAGTTCTACAACGCAGCTGCCGGCAAGATTGACAATTTCATTCTTGTCATTGAGGGTTCCATTCCGAATGAGCACAACAAGGTGGAGGGATATTGGGCGTCGATGGGAACAAATCAAGACACAGGACAGCCTATCACCACCTGTGAATGGATCGACAAGCTTGCGCCAAAAGCATGGGCCGTAGTGGCCACGGGCACATGCGCTTCCTATGGTGGCATCCACGCAATGGAAGGAAATCCAACCGGATGTATGGGAGTGCCAGACTACCTGGGATGGCAGTGGCGGTCGAGAGCGGATATTCCTATTGTGTGTGTTCCCGGATGCCCAGTGCAGCCGGATAACATGATGCAAACGCTGGTTTACCTGCTACAGATGGCCGCAGGAACAGCCCCTGATATTCCATTGGATCCTGAGCTTCGTCCCACGTGGTTGTTTGCTCCCACCGTTCATGAGGGCTGCGACAGAGGCGGATACTATGAACAGGCGCAATTTGCGGAGGAATACGGTTCGTCAATGTGCATCGTCAAGCAAGGATGTTGGGGACCCGTTGTCCAATGCAATGTTGGTAAACGCGGTTGGATGAACGGTATTGGAGGATGCCCAAATGTTGGCGGAATTTGCATTGGTTGCACCATGCCTGGCTTTCCTGACAAATTTATGCCTTTCATGAATCAGCCACCAGGGTCTCTGTTGTCGTCCAATGCAGTGGCAACGTATGGAAAGCCAATCCATGCTCTGAGGAAGTTTACCCAAATATCCCTCAATAAGGAGCCAAGTTGGCGCAGGCATGCGGGAAAGCAGGCCGAAAAGCCCCCAACCAGTGAGTAGACAAGCTGCGTCTTCGCACGGTCAAGACCAATTCCCAGAGATGAGAGATTATGCAAACGCCTATCGACCCTAAGACCGAATCCATGCTGGGTGGCGACGGCCTGAATTCGGACATGCTTCTGCGAGCATTAGCCGGCATATTCAATGAAGGAGTTCGTCCATCGCCATCGAAACTGGACGGGGATTCTGCCCGACTGAGTGGTCCCGACTTGCAAGACCGCTATCGAGCATTGGTGGAGCAGATCCCGGCAGTGGTTTTTATGGCCCCTCTGGATGGTGGCATAGGCGAGGCTTATGTCAGTCCGCAAATTGAACGCTCGATTGGATTCACGCAGGAAGAATGGCTTGGAGATCCGGTACTTTGGTACAAGCAGATCCATCCCGATGATAAAGTCCGCTGGAGCGCCGAAGCCGCCCAGATGCTGATGACCGGAAGCGCTTTAAAGTCAACTTATCGCGTCCTCGCACGAAATGGGCGGGTGATTTGGCTTCATTGCGAAGCCCGGTTGATGCGGACCCAGGACCAGCGGCCATGGTTCATTCATGGCGTGGGCTTTGACATTACGGAATTAAAGCAAACCGAAGAGGCACTGCAGGAAGAGCGTAATTTCGTCACGGCAATACTCGATACAGTAGAAGCATTGGTATTAGTGCTGGATCCAGAGGGGCGCATTATTCGCTGCAATCGGGCTTGCGAGCCGATTACCGGCTACCCACCGAGTGAACTCCAGAACAAATATGTCTGGGAGGTTCTCATGGTGCCCGATGACGCCGAGCAATTTCAGAAGATGCTTCAGCAAACCCAGGCTGAACGGACAAAACATGAACACGAAGCTCGTTTGCTTACCCGTACCGGAGACGAGCGCTTGATTGCCTGGTCGGGGACCGTCCTTGCTGACCGCGGTCGTGGACCGGTTTACACGATAGTTACGGGAATCGACATCACGGAGCGAAAACGGCTGGAACAAAGAGAACTGGAGCGTCAAGCAGCAAAAATTGATGAAACCCTCGATCTTCTGCAACGCCTGATTGACTCTATGTCTGAGGCATTACTCCTGGTTGATGTATCGGGCCACGTGATAAGAATGAATAGGGCGGCCGGTTCGATTCTGGAGCGCCACGGAAAAGAGACCATCGGAAGACCACTCTCAGAAGTTCTATTGAATACTGAAATACCCTCAAGTCCATTCGACTGCCAATTAGAATCCAGGGGCTCGCTCTACTTGGAGCCCGAGATTTGCTTGCCTGGTGGGCAATCTTTTCCCGCGAGCGTCTCCTGTGTGCAAGTGAGAGAGAAGGGTGGCCAGGTAACTGGGTTGCTCTTAGTGATCCAGGACATTACTCACCGCAAGCAAACTGAAGAGATGCTTCGCAAAACCGAAAAATTGGCCACGGCGGGTCGACTGGCCGCAAGCATTGCCCATGAAATCAACAATCCCCTTGCTGCTGTTACTAATCTTCTTTATTTAATGAAAAAGCATCCCGCGAGGATCAACAGCTATTTGGAATTGGCAACTCAGGAATTGGATAGAATTATCCACATTTCTAAGCAGACACTCGGTTTTTATCGTGACACCTCGGTGCCATGCCCGGTCAATGTGGCTGAAGTGCTCGACAACGTCTTGTATCTCTACGCACGTCGCCTCGAAGGCAGAGAAATCACAGTAAACAAGGCCTTCGACCGAAAGGCAAATATCCAGGCCTTGGCCGGGGAAATTCGGCAGGTGTTCTCAAATCTCATCTCAAACGCACTGGATGCCATGGCCCAGGGGGGGACGCTGAAACTAAAAGTTTCACAAAGGCGCAGTTGGAAAAATTCTGACATTTCGGGCGTCCGGGTCACGATTGGAGACACCGGCGCTGGCATTTCACCCGAGCACGCAAAGAAGATTTTTGAGGCTTTTTATACAACAAAAACCGACGTCGGGACCGGGCTCGGATTATGGGTCACGCAAGGCATTATAAAAAAGCATAATGGATTTATTCGGTTTCGCAGCAGGACCGCGCCGGGGAAGAGCGGAACGGTGTTTTCGGTATTCCTGCCCCAAAAAGGACTGCAAGCACCATCTGATACTGAAAAGATTGCGTCCTAAAGCAAATAACTCTTAATCGTCATTCATGAAACAAGCTGAAGCATCTGTGCCAAAGTCGAGTGAGAACAAAAAGACCGTCGTTATGGTAGTGGACGATGAACCTGTGGTTAGAGAAACAATTCTTGAGATTCTGCAGGATGAAGGCTTCGAAGCCCTTGGGATGTCCAACGCAGCTCAAGCATTGCTTTGGGTGGAAAGGATTCGTCCGAATGTTCTTCTCAGCGATATTGTTATGCCAGGAATGAATGGGATCGACATGGCCGTTCAAGTTGCGCGCATCTTGCCCCAGTGCAGGATCATACTTTTTACGGGACACGCGAGCGGCCCCTCGCTGTTGGAAAAAGCTCGAGCGCAGGGGCATGAATTTGAAATTTTTGCTAAGCCTATCAATCCGAACCTGCTGATTTCCACATTATGCAATATGTGAGTAAGCCCAAATGAAGTTGGAATCGAAAAGATACCGGCTCCGAACGAGGTATGCGCAGGATGATTCCTTGGGCCGCTTTTGTTTCAAGTGTTTTCGGTCGAGCCCCCTGAAAGCCACGGATGGACTCTTCCAACAATGCCTGTAAGTACTCAGCAATCTCAGAGCATCGCAAAACAGTTTCAGACGGTCGTCCAATTTGGTGACGGGAATTCTGAACAAAGCTTGTCCGAGGTGATCGCAGCAATCCGGGCACAAGATCTTGAAGGGGTCGTTGCCAAGAATCTGAACAGCCCCTACCCCATTGCCGCACAAAACCTTCAAGATTTTTCAAGCTCTGGAGACGCAGCCCGCGATTACTGGTGAAATCGCCTGATTTACATCAACTATGTGGACTGAATCAGTCATTCCCAGCTACCCTTTGGAAAGCGTGAACACAACGAATTTTTGGGCGAGCTTCAAATGGCTGCTGATGCAGGCTCTCAGTATCGTCGGTCTTCCGGTGGTTGACTGGCTATTGCTGGTCTTGGGCATTGGCTTGGTTTTGTCGGCTGCGTGGCAGAAGCCCTTTCAAAGCGGTCGCTGGAAGTGGTACTACTCGCTCATCTTTACTCAATCACTGTTTACGGCTGCGGTAATTTCAGTTGGCGTGCTGTATGCAGTCACCTCGGAGCCGGCCCAACGGCTGCCAAGGGTGAGTCCCATCGCCGATTGGAGTGTTAACATTTGCTTCTTTCTCTCGCTGGCGCTGGGCGTGTTCTGGGTGTATCGGATGAAAAGCATCCGATTGGTTGCTTTCTTCTTGGTCGCTATCCAAGAGTTATTTATTCTCAGCGCCGTGTTCATCGCTGGAATGTCGATCACCGGGGACTGGCTTTAGCACTTCAGAAACTTTTGTATACCCAGGGACAGAGAAGTCGATGAGCAGAGCGGACAAATCCGGCGATTGCCTCAAGCTCTCCCCCGGCCAGTGACGGTCTAAAAAAACTGAAACTCGATTACTAGCGAAGCGAGTTCTCATACGTTTACGGCTTTTGATAGACAATGGAAGCGAGCTTTCCCGGGTTAATCCGAAATCATAAGGCCAGTTAGCCGTTTTTCAGCCGCCCGGTTGGCTCACAAATCGTGAAAACAGCTTGCTCAACGGAACCTCTAAACTAATTGCCAGCTGGCGGTGAGATTAAAGTTCCTAATCAGAATCCAATTACTTCCTCATTTTAGATCTTCAGAATCTCCGCTGTGTTGTTTGCGAAAGGCTCGCAATGAGTGCTGACTTTCATTCTGTGCTGTATCGTTTTTCAAAAGCCGATCATCGACCTCTGGACGATGTAACAGTGAACGAGATAGGACACAGACTCATCCTGACGATCAATGGCAAGAGGACTGTGCAGTTGGAATCGCGCTTCGCCGGAAGCCTTGCCAATGAGTTGCTGGCGTGTGTCCGGCGTGGAAAGCTTAGCGATGCGACTCTCGGTCGTACCCAGTTTCGTGCTTTTCGCGATGGCGACCTCATCAAACTGTTCTTTTCTGTTATGGATGGAGAAGCACAGGAATGCGATTGGATAAGACTTGCCGAGTCTGAAGCCGAGTCGCTCTTGACGCAGATGTACAAGTTCCTGCCGCCAGTCGGCCCAGCCGAGTAGATTGGAAGGCTGCCATGGGCCTGGTTTGCCGGTGATGTTTTCTTCTTTATGAGTCATCCTGCGGAGCGCGTCCGGCAGCTGTGTGGTGGGTTTGCGCGCCCTGCCGTCCGGCTCGCCTTGGGACTCACAACTCAGGCCGCCAAGCCTGTTTGCTGCTGATCTGGAACGATCCGGGATGTTCTCAAACGCTTTTCAGTTCGCCCTTTCGCAAGCAGCCTGCGCGCGGAGCGACGGAGCAGTAGGCTCCTCGGAATATTGTTCCGGCCAATCACAGCCATTCTGGCGATGGCCCAAAATGCTGTCTCGTATCTCCAGAGCTTGCTTGCGTGCCGCATACGCGCCGGTACTGTCGAGGTCGCTTTCCATCGATTGAAGCTGTTGTTGCACACGCGCATTGCCCAGTTCAGCGGCAACCAACAACCATGCATACGCTTCCTGCGGATTGCGCAGTACACCTCGTCCTTCCAGAAGAAGATGAGCAAGTTTTTCCTGCGCGAATGGGTTGCCGCGCTCGGCGGATTGCCTGTACCACTTGGCTGCTTCTGGGTAGTTCGGCGACGCGCCTTGATCACGATCGTTCAGTAGACCGAGAAAAAACGCGGAGCCACTGTCGCCAGACGCCGACGATGCAGTAAACCACTTCTTCGCTTCGGATGTGTCGCGCGCCACTCCTTTACCAAAGAAATAAATCCGCCCCAGCGAGAACTGAGCGATCCAGTCATTTTGAGCGGCGGCCTTGCGATACCAAAGGATTGCCTGCGGAATATCCTGTGCGCGGAGAACCCCTTCCTCATAAATCGCGCCCATGGCAGTCTGGCCGGGAGCATAGCCTCGCTCCGCGGCCGAATGCAGCAGCTCCAGTGCTGCATCCTGGTCGCTCTTGTCTTGATTGTTCCCTATCAATAGGGTCATGGCGTGGCTGTAGTCTTCTGCTGCAGATCCGGCGGCCAGAGCCGAGATCGAGAGTGCAATCACCAAAAACAACGCCGTCATCGCTTTGAACATTTTTCTCCTTGTGGGGGAAGAAGTTGGAGACATTGTACTTCTCTGCTTTGTCGCCCAGTGCAAAGTCTGGTTTAGAAGAGTTTAGAAATGAACCACGTAAGCATTTTGCCATTCCAAGAAGCCTTCCCGCGAATTTCGAGGACACCGGGGGGTGTCCTGCCGCCCGGCTCGCCTTGGGACCTCAGGCAAGAATTCCTCGAGGTTGACAATGCGTTGATCTGAACGCGAGATGGCGGGTTGAACATAAGTATCCTGCCCACTCTCTCAGCGGGGAGAACCTGATAAAACCTGACATTCCGAAAGATGCGGAGTGCAATCAGAACGGGAACGATTCTGAGGCATGTTCTGACTTACTTATGACCTGTTTCACGCCTGTTCTGAGGTAAAAGCCCTCTTTTGATCGGGTCTGCAAAACCCGGGGACTGCCCCTATCCGTCACTGTTTGATTCACTGTTCTGTGTGAATGCCGGAACCTGATAAAACCTGACATTTTTCTGTTTGAAACTGCCCCGAATAAGAGAAATCATGGCGCTAGTTGGCACTTGCGCCTAAGTGTTGTTGGCATGGCACAAACCGCCGCCCCGCGCTATGCGAAATTGATCCAGCGATCAAGAAATTGCGGCAGAGGTGTGAGTACCTGAGAAAGAGATTCAAGCAGTTGCGAGCGGAATACCAGCGATTGCTGGCAACAACTTCAAAGCATGTGCCCCCACTGAACTTTCACGCCTTCATTCTGGTATAGCTTGTGCCTAATTTTCCGGAAAACTCAAGAGGGCTTTTATCTCATCCGAGTTTGCGTGTGGTGGACTACAATTGCGATCTCTGCGGTAGCAGCCTGGTTTGAATGGCAATACCGGCGCACCCGTCGCCGACGGTCGGAAAAATCGGAAGATAAACCTGAAGCCAAGCCTCCGGTGAGTGACAAGGGGCCAATACCTGAGCAGGAGAGTATGGTTTCAGGTTCGGACTAATCCTATAAGACTACAGACAGAAGAGCTGTTCAGGGCAGCAATGCTGGTAGGTATTCGTCGGTTTCCCGTCCCTCCATCTTCCCGCCATTAAATTTCTTCCACGGCCCAGAATCCTTCAGCTTCTCTGATCAGAAAAGCGTTGGCGACTCAGTCTTAAATGGAGGCACTTCCGTGGCGCACTCAGACGAGTCGAATTGCGGGTTGCTGACTTTTGAGCTTACCGGGTATTTGCGCATGAGAGCCGCATCAAATGGGCGGAGCAGATGCTGCAGACGAGCGGGAGTGGTGATACCGGGGTCAAGCCAGAGATCGTAGTCCTGCGGCTGGAGGATCACGGGCATGCGGTCATGAACATCGCGCGTGAGTGAATTTGCGCTGGTGGTCAGGATGGTGCAGGTTTCGAGCCCTCCGGAAGGCGAGAGCCAGCGGTCCCACAGGCCGGCAAAGGCGAACAAAGCATCATCTTTCATGCCGATGTTATATGGTTGTTTCTCGCGCGAGCTTAGCTTCTTCCATTCGTAAAAGCCATCGACAGGAATAAGGCATCGCTGTTTTCGCAAAGGATCGCGAAAGGCAGGTTTTTCCGCGATGGTTTCCGCCATGGCATTGATGGCGCGGTTGCCGAAGCTTGCGTCTTTGGCCCAATAGGGAACCAGGCCCCAGCGCATGAGGGAAAATAGGCGTCGTGGTTCGTGCGCGTCCTGCCGTATGACAGGTACGTCCTGAGTAGGCGCAATGTTGTATCGCGGAGACCACTGGACCTCAGCTTCTCCGTCGAGATCAAAGTGTTCCGCGATGTAGCGTTCTTTAGCGGTGAGGCGGTAGCGTCCACACATGGGAGTAAGAAGCCATGATAACGGAAACGCTACACATGCCGCCTCCTGCCGCTTTCCGCCGCTCGGACCGCGCCGTGGAGCGCCGCATTATGCAGGCTGCCACAATTCAATGGGATTCCCCTCAGGATCATGCAGACGAGCGAAGCGCCCAATGTTGGGATAAGATTCCGGGTCTTTGACCTCAATTCCCGCCGTACGTAGCTGGGCTACCATTTTGTCGAGGTCATGAACGCGAAAGTTCACCATCCAGACCTTGTTAGGATCCCCGAAATATTTGGTCGTCTCGGGAAAGGGACTGAAAACAGTCGGTCCGGCTTCTTGCTGCCAAACGGTTGCGCCCTCGCTGGTCGGTCTGAGCGCGATCCCCAGGTGTTGCTGATACCAGTCTCCCAAGGCTTTGGGATCATGAGCTCGGAAGAACAACCCTCCGATTCCGGCTACTTTTTCCATTTCCGTTTCTCCCGGTTCATTTTTAGCATTTGCCTTCGCAGGTGGAGCAGGACTTGCCGGCTTTGCCGCGTTCTGCGCGGCGTGCTGTGCGGCTAAGGCTAATTTATTCTGGGGCAGAATGAAGCTGGCTCCTAAAGCATATGACACCATTTGAAGTAGTTGGCGCCTTGGAATGCTCATTCCAATCCTCCTCCTGAGACTTTTTTCGAGCTGATCTACGATACAAGCTGGGATGGAGTTCTGAAAGGGTTCACTTCGCAGCGTCCAGCCATTCGGCCGTTTAAGAGACTGGTTAGTATCTGGGCAGGAGCAAAATATCCGGGCATGGAAGCGAGAAAAATCCTGGCAAGCGGGCTGTGGCGATGGCTGACGGACACAGGGCTGGAACGGTTTGAATTGTCGCACGCCGGACAACAATGGACTCTGAGAGGGATGATTCTAACGATGTCGGAGTCGGCTTTTGAGGCGCGTTACCACATTGTTTGCGACGCGCAGTTCCGAACAAGATTGGTTCAGATCGAGCTGCGTGATTCCGGGGGTGCGCGAAGCGTAGAGATCTCGGCTGAGGATGGCCGCTGGTATTTGAACGGTGATGAGATCGAGTCAGTGCGCGGGGCCATTGATGTGGATCTGGGATGGAGCCCTTCCACAAATACTTTGCCAATTCGCCGGCTTGGCCTTCAAGTGGGCCAATCAAGCGGCGAATTTATAGCAGCGTGGGTGCGCTTTCCGGAGCTGGTTCTGGAGCCGCTGCCGCAGGAGTATCGAAGGCTGGGTGAGAAGGAATATCTCTATTTGAGCCGCGGCGGCGCATTCAAAGCCAAGCTGCTGGTGGATGATTACGGCCTGGTAATGGACTACGAGGGGTTCTGGCAGCGCGTTCCGAACGCCGAGTGAACAAAGAAATATGCAGGAGGCATGGCACGAGTATGAGCGAGTTACCAGCGGCGATTCTGTGGGGCGGAGGCCTTTGCGGTGTGTTGGATGGGCTGGCGGCAACGATTTCTTTTGCGATTATGAGAGTCCCTGCCATGCGCGTCTGGCAAAACGTGGCTAGCGGCGCACTGGGCCCCAAAAGCTTTGAAAAAGGATGGAAGAGCGGAATCCTCGGCCTGGTGTTCCATTTCTTGATCGCATTCTCTGCGGCTGCTGTGTACTGCCTGGCGGCGTTGCGCCTCTCTTTTTTGCTTCAGCGGCCGTTCATCTCAGGAGCTCTGTACGGAATAGCCGTGTTCCTGGTTATGAATCTGATCGTGTTGCCGCTCTCAGCCATGCCACAAAGGCCAGCATCACGTGGCCGTATCATCACGCAGGTGGTGATCCATATTTTCTGTGTCGGACTGCCAATCTCGATCACGGCGAGCAGGCTGATGTTGCGTAACTAAGTGGCCAAAGCGTCGTTACTTTCGCGTTTGCGGTTGCGGTCAAAGCGAAGCATGAAGAAGACCATGCCTCCCAGCAGCAGGATGGTAATGGCCGCACAGAGGGCCAGCACGCGAGTGATCAGCAGGTCGTACCGTCCGGTCATGGGGTTGTACTCGCAGCAGAAGAGCAGAATGGGATCAACGAACGAGCCGATCTTTTCATCTGAAGCCTGCACCAGGCCAAGGCGCAGATCTGTTGGTGAGTAGTCTATGCCGTAAAAATACTTTGAAACTTTTCCCTGCGGGGTGAGCAGGATGAGAGCGGTGGCGTGGGCAAACTGTTTGCTTTGCGGGTCCCATTGGTAGCGGAAGCCCACGGATTGCGTCAACTGCTGGATGGAGGACTGGTTGCCTGTAAGGAAGTGCCAGGCCTGGTCGGCTCCGTTGCGGTTTAATTTTTGTATCTGAATGGCTTTCTGATGCGCGGATGTCTGGGGTGTGTCTCTGGGATCAAAGCTCACGGTAATGACCTGATAGTCTTTGCCGGGATCAAGTGTCATCAAGCCAAGTGAGCTGCCCAAGGCATCCAGGCCGCGCGGGCACAACATGGGACAGTTGTAATAGACGAGTGAAAGCACGACGGGGCGATTTCCGCCGTTGAGATAATGGCGCAGGGTTACGGTTTCACCCTTTGCATTCTGGAAAGGGACATCAAGGGGCACCTGCGCGCCGAGCTTCTGATCAATCCCAACTTTTTGCAGGACGGGCGGCAATTTGGAATTGGGATTCGCGCCGGTGACCTGAGAAGCTGGACCAAGGGCCTGGCCGAAACCTGGAACGCAGGTGGCAGCAGCAATGGCCGTGAACACGATGAGTCTGACTAAACGCAGGCTAAGGCCGGGGGGCATCAGGTCCTCCAATCAAGCACAATGTTTGCGAATCTCGCGGCGAAGCGAACAGCCCACGCTCCCGAGTGATGCAGGGCAGAGCAAACCAATAATCGTATCACGATATTTATCAAAAAGATTCGAAACTGGAGAAACGGGGTCGTGGGATGATTCCGAAATTAGGCCTCTACAAGGGAGTGCAGCGATCCGCAGTTGCCTTCCGGCTAACAGTCTGACCGAATTTTTGGTTCGTCCCCGATATAATGACATTGAGATTTATAGATGTTTGTTGCCTTGAGCAAATTTATTATCGCCAATGAGACGACGCCCGCAGTGAAGGAAGCGTTCCGTAACCGGCCGCATTCGGTTGAGTCGGCGCGGGGATTTGTGCGCCTGGATGTTCTCAGCCCGGAAGAGAACCCGAGGGAAATCTGGCTCATTACTTATTGGTCAACCCGCAACGATTTTGAAGAATGGCACAAGAGCCATTTATACAAGGAATCTCATGCGGGGATTCCCAAAGGCCTCAAACTGGTCCCCAAAAGCAGCCGTGTGAGTTTTTTTGAACATGTCTCGTCCTAGTGAAAGTGAGAGACAGAAACCGGTCCTCACACTGGCTTGTGAGTGGCTGGACGCCAATATCCCACAACTGGCTGAGGCAATTACCACAAGAACCTTTGCGGCGAACCCAGAGTTGCAAACGAAGTATGGCAACCGCGGAAGGCTGAAGTGCGAGCAAGACGCAATCTATCACCTGCACTATCTATATGAGGCGATGGCCAGCGATTCTGTCACGATGTTCGTGGATTACATCGGCTGGGCGAAGATCATGCTCTGTTCCAGGAGCATCGAGTGGACGGATCTGAAAGAGAATCTTGAGGCGATGATTCATGCCCTGCGACTCACAGCGCCTCGTAAATTCGCCAATGTTTTTCTAAAGTTCATCAAGGCTGCTTTAAAGCAGTTGCCGGAGTTACCGGAAAAGCTTCCCAGCTTTATAGATCCTGCAAGGCCCTTCGCTGAACTGGCGGAATCCTATCTGCATTCTTTGTTGGTCTTGAACAGGGAAGAAGCAGTCTCCCTTGTTTTGCGCAAGGTTGACTCGGGCCTGGCCATCAATGATTTGTTCCGTTATGTGATCCACCCTGTGCAGCAGGAAGTGGGCCGCCTGTGGCAGGAGAACAAGATCACAGTCCTACAAGAACACTACTGCACGGCAGCAACAGATGTGCTCATTACCCGACTGAAGCGCCGGTTCGTAGGTGTTCCGCGGGCGGTTACGGCACTTAGCTTGTGTCCGGATGGTGAGGAGCACTCGCTGGCGATCAAGATGTTTTCAGATCTTCTGGAAGCGGACGGCTGGAAGGTGGCCTTTATTGGTCCGAAGTGCCCAATTGCCGACGTGCTGAAGCATGTTCGACGCCATGCCACGGATTTGATTGCAATCTCAGTGGCAACACCTCTCAATTTAAGCAAGGCCAAGCAGTTGATAACTGAAATCAAAAAGCTGCCTGCAGAAGAGAAGCCTGCAATCATTTTGGGCGGAGCCGCCATAAATGCCAAGACAGATTCCTGGAACCACCTGGGAGCCGATGCAGTGGCATCCGACATTTCCGAGGGCGTCGAAATTGCAAACCGCCTAATTGCCCAACGAGAAAGAGGAGAGCGCACCCGGTCCGCGAAAACACCTGTCCGCGTCTGATGCGGAATCCGCTTCGCGGCCATTGTGCCCTCTCTAAGAACAACCGTGGCTGAGAAATGCGTTGAGTGACCTTCCGCAGAATGGCTTTTCCTTTATATAACCCCGCGAGTCCGGAATGATTGAAAATGGCAGATAAGTCTCAGGGCAAACTGCGGGAGAACACGCCAGGCCCGAGCGGAGTTCCGTAAATGGAACACGCCTTATTCATAGCGGAGAGCTTCAGTGGGTGAGACGGTGGTGGCGTGGCGGGCGGGTAACAGGCAGGCAAGCAGTGCGCTGAGACCGAGGAGCGCGGCGGCTGCCAACAGACTGGCTGCGGCAAAGGTGTTTTGCATCCAGTGGGCGAGAACGGCGCCGAGAAAGCTGTCCACGGCAAGTCCGATGACAATGCCAGCGGCCGCACTGACGAGCGCGATTCGCGCCGCGACCCACAGCACGTGTTTGCGCGGCGCGCCGAGCGCCAGGCGGACGCCGAACTCTGTGGTGCGCTGCGCGACGCTGTAAGCCACGAGGCTGAAGATGCCCACCAGAGCAAGCGCAAGCGCCAGGGCAGAGAAGAAGCTAAACAATATGGAGAAGAGTCGCTGGCTGCTGTACTGTGCGTCGCGTTCAATGGCTTCATTCAGGGTAAGAGTGCCGTTGAAACTGCTGTTGGAGAGCGTCTGGCCGGCGGCGACGGATGCGACAGCGACGCGGATCGATTCGAGGTACGTGAGCGGGTCGCGCTGGGTGCGGACAAAGAACTGCGCGTAGGGACGCATCACGGTGGTGTATGGAAGGTAGATGGCGGGGACCACGGGGCGATCGAGGCCGTCGTTGCGAGCATCGCCGACCACGCCGATGATCTGACGCCAGGTGGAGCTTTGCGCAGAGGCGATCTGGTAGCGATTCCGAGGCTTGAGACCTGGAATGCGTAGCTCACGGCCCAGGGCATCGGATAAGGAAAGATAGCGTGCTGCGAAAGCATGATTGACCACGGCGACGAAGTCTCCGCGGTTGTTCTCCTCTGTGTTCCAGATGCGGCCCTGAAGCAGTGGAATGCGTAGCGCGGCGAAATATCGCTGGTCCACCAGAATCACACGTGCCTGCGGCTGCTCGCCCTCGCGAGTTCCAGTTTCATTGACTTCAAAGGATTGGTCACCGCCGGTATTGGGTGGCATGGCGTCGAGGCCGCCGACAGCGACGGTGGAGATGCCAGGTACGGATGCGATCTTCTCCCGGATCTGCTCGAAGTAAGCCGTCTGCGCTTCGCGCGACTGCATGCGACCCGGCTCGTCCTTGTCAGTTCCGTGCCGAATGATGCCGAGCCTCATGACATTTGCGGGATCGTAACCAAGCGACGTTCGCATGAGTCCAAGAAAGCTGTGAATGGCGGTACCCGCAGTCGCCATGAGAAGCAGTGTGAGCGCGACTTGCGCGGCGATAAGAAGGCTCCAGCGGCGCTTTGCGGGAGCGGCGACAACGCCAGTCTGCCGGCCCGGGAGCATATGCGCGGAATGGCGACGCGAGAGACGCAATGCAGGGACAAGACCAAAGAGGATGCCACAGAACAGCGCAAGCGCGACGGAGAACGCCAGGATGGTAGCGTTGATGCGGATGAAGGATTCTGCGGGAAAGGAGTTTGGGGCAAGCACCATGGGAAGCTTTGCCAGCCAGTAGGATGCCGCCACGCCAAGGACGGCGCCGGTGCAGGAAATGACCATGGCTTCCACCAGCAACTGGCGGACGATGCGCCAGCGGCTGGCGCCGATGGCACTGCGGATGGCGAGCTCATGCCGGCGCGTCCGGCCACGCGCCAGCAGAAGGATGGAGCAATTGGCGCAGCCGATGATCAGCAGAAGAACAACGCCGGCAAGAAGAAGCATCAGGCTGTGGCCGATATTCTCCTGAAAAGTCCAGATGATGGGCTTCAGCGCGAGATGCCAGTGCTCATTGAAGCGCTCCGGGTGCTGTTTCGCAAGATCGCGCGCAAGGGGCTCAAGCGTGCCGTTGGCAGCGGCAGGTGTAACGTGGGGCCGGAGCTTGATCCACGGTACGTAAACGCTGATTGCCGGCGCTCGACTGAAAGGCAGGTAGACATCGGCAACGTCGGCAAGGTCATTGAATGCGAAGCTGCGCGGCATCACGCCAACAATGGTGTAAGGAGCATGGTTGACTTCCAGCGTTTGTCCCAGGATGTGGGGATCGCCACCGAAGTGGCGCTGCCATAAGCGGTAGTTAAGAACAACAACGGGTTGGCCACCGTTGTCTGCGTCGGATGGCTCAATGTTGCGGCCGAGAAGTGGGCGCACACCAAAGAAACTTCCGGCATTCTCTGTCACATAGGTGCCTTCAATTTCTTCCGGAAACGCGCCGCCGGTGATCTCAAGGCCGGTGGGGTTGAAGCCAAGCACCGAATCAACAGGGGCGGCAAGGCGCAGCCCATCAAACTGTGCTTTGCTGAGGGTAACAAAGCTAAACCCGTCAGGATGTTTTTCGTCGAAGCCGAAGAGGTACGTGATCCGGTCGGCGTCGGCGTAGGGAAACGGGTGCAACAGGACGGCGTAGATGAGTGAGAACATCGCCGTGGTGGCGCCGATGCCCAGCGCGAGTGAGAGCACGGCGACGGTGGCGAAGCCAGGGTTGCGGCGCAAGCCACGGAGACCGTAGCGGATGTCTCCGCCCAGCTCATCGAAGAGGCGGAGGCCGATGGCGCGGCGGTAGGTTTCGTTTTGGGCGGCAGGCTGGCCCATGTCGATGCGGGCCTTGCGACGGGCTTCTTCTTCGGGAGAGGCCCTGGCGGATTAAATCTTCTTGGTAGGCATCGAGAGTGGAACGAAATTCCTCTTCCACGTCGCCGTGGGTGCGTGGCGCGACAGAATGCCAGAGCTTGCGAATTGCACCGAGAACACTCATATCTCGTCCGCCTTCTTGCCAAAATGCCGGCGACCGCGGCGGCCATGTCGTCCATTTTGCAGTGCAGTCACCTGTTACCGCAGGACCGACAAGGGATCCACCCTCATCACACGCCGGGCTGGAAAATAGCAGGCCAGCAGCGCCACCGTCGAGAGCATCGCCCCGGTGATGATCCACGTTATCGGGTCCGTCGGGCTGGTTTCATAGAGCAAGCTGGCTAGTACGCGCGTGAGCGCTACGGCTGCGCCGGCACCCAGGGCAAGTCCAACCAGCACGAGCAGCATCGTTCTTCCGATCACCAGCTTCAGCAGATCGCCCGGTGATGCGCCAACGGCGAGCCGAATGGCCATTTCACGCACTCTTTGGGCCACAGAATACGAGACGACGCCGTAGATCCCGACGGCGGCCAGCAAGAGCGCGATGCCGGCGAAGATGGCAAGCAACGTCGTGCGAAGCCGGGCCGGCGCTACCGACTCTGACTTGATTTCTTCAAGGGTTTCGACGTTGGTTACTGCCTGGTTATTGTTCACCTGCCAGATCGCTTGTTCAATCGCTTCCCTTAAGAGCAACGGATTCATGGCGGCACGAACCACAAGGCTATTGCCGATCCCGGGATTTTGATAGAACGTGACGTAGACAACCGGAATGTCTTCGTCGAGACCAATGCCGCCAGCGTGGCCTCCCACTTTCTCATCGTTGACCACTCCCACAACCTGCCATGCCACGTCCGGGCCGCGACCAGCCTTCCCGAACACCAGCTGCCGAATCAGGATGCGCTTACCGATGGGATCTTCGCCTTTGAAGTAAGTCTTGGCCATCGTTTCATTGATCACCGTAACCGGTACCGCTCCGGCAACATCGCTCTCATTAAGGCCGCGCCCCTTTATCAATCTCATGCCGACCGTATCAAAATATTTAGGCCCAACCATCTTGAATCCGCAGATCGGGCGCTGCGGGTAGGGAACGTTCTCGTCTCCCTCAATTTGGAAGGGTGCTCCGCCCATGCCTTCCATCGGGGGTTTATTAGTGATGGCCGCTTTCTGCACTCCAGGAACGCTTCTGACCTTCCGGATCACTTCTTTAAGATAGTTCGTCAACGCCGTGCTGTTCGTGAATTCGGTCAGCGATATGGGAAGGTCCATCGCAACAACATTCACCGTATCCACCCCCGTGTTGAGGTTGGCAAACCTGTTGAAACTTCTGATCAGCAGGCCAGCGCCCGCGAGCAAGACAAATGACAACGCCACTTCGGCAACCAGCAATCCCCTCCTCATCCCATGTGATGTGGATCCTGCACTCGTTCGCCCACTCTCCTTGAGCGATCTAGCAAGATCGGGCCGGGTGCCATTGAGTGCTGGTGTCAGGCCGGAAAGGACTCCCGTGAGGATTCCTATAACCATCGTGAAAAGCAACACGCCGTAGTCCATGCGAACGTCTGCTTGTGGCGGCAGCATGTCAGGAGGAAGCCACAGTTTGATGCCGTGCATAAATGCATTGCCCAGGGCAAGACCAGCCAGCGCGCCGAGAATTCCAAGCAATATGCTTTCTGTAAGCAACTGGCGGATCAAACGGAGACGCCGCGCCCCCAAGGCTGAACGAATAGCGATCTCCTGTTCGCGGTCCGTACCCCGCGCCAGGGTCAAATTGGCAAGGTTGGCGCATCCGATCAGCAGTACTGCTCCCACCGCCGCCAGCAGAACCCAGAGAGATCGCCTAAGCTCCGGCTGGACCACCTGATCAATATAAGGATTCACCGCTACGCCGATACCTTTATTTGAATCCGGGTATTGCGCAGAGATGCGTGCTCCTATCGCATCCATCTGGTCGCGGGCCTGCTTCAGGGTGACGCCGGGCTTAAGCCGGGCAATGGAATAAAGCCAGTGAAAATTGCGGGTCATGTTCACCGGCGCAAAAGACAGAGGCAGCCACATTGCCGCCCAGCTCCGATCAAACTCACTGTTCGCAGGAAGCACGCCGATGATCGTGTAATTCTTCCCGTCCAGCGTGATCTTGCGGCCGACCATTTGCGGATCGCCGCCAAATTGGCTCCGCCACATGCGGTTCGAAAGCACTGCTTCCAGATCGTTGCCAGGCTCATTTTCGCTTGCGACAAAGGTGCGTCCCAATGCCGCGCTTACACCAAGCACCTTGAAATACGATGCTGAAACTCTGTGGACTTTAACTTCCTGCGGCCTGTCTGAGCCGCTTAAGGTCACCTTATCGAACGCTAAAGCGGCGAGATATTCAAAACAGCGGTTCTGCTGCTCCCAATCAAGGAAGTTCAGGGTGGAAATAGGATTGCTAAATCCATCCGGGAGCTTTTCTCCCACGCTGACGATCTGCTCCGGATGCGGATACGGGAGAGGCTTTAGTAATACGGCATTCACAAAACTGAAAATCGCCGTAGTGGCGCCGATGCCCAGAGCTAGCGTAGCAATGGCAATGGTGGCAAACCCAGGGTTGCGCCGCAATCCGCGCAAACCGTAACGGATATCTCCACCCAGCTCATCGAATGGCCGCAGGCCGATGGCGCGGCGATAAGTTTCATTTTGGATCGCGGGCCGGCCGAGGTTGATGCGGGCTTTGCGGCGGGCTTCTTCTTGGGAGAGGCCCTTGCGGATTAAATCTTCCTGATAGGCATCGAGTGTAGAACGAAACTCTTCTTCCACGTCGCTGTGGGTTCTTGGCGCAATGGAGCGCCAGAGCTTGCGAATTGCAGCGAGGAGCCTCATATGTCGTAGGCCTCATTCATAGCGGAGAGCTTCCGTAGGTGAGACCGCGATGGCGTGGCGGGCCGGCAACAAGCAGGCGAGGAGTGCGCCGAGAGCGAGGAGCACGGCGGCTGCGAACAGACCGCCTGCGGCAAAGGTGTTTTGCATCCAGTGGGCGAGCACGGCGCCGAGGAAGCTGTCCAACGCGAGCCCCACGACGATACCCGCAGTGGTGCTGATGAGCGCGATGCGCGCGGCGACCCACAGGACGTGTTTGCGCGGCGCGCCGAGCGCCAGCCGGACGCCGAACTCCGTGGTGCGCTGCGCGACGCTGTAAGCGACCAGGCTGAAGATGCCAACAAGAGCCAGCGTAAGCGCCATGGCAGAGAAGATGCCAAACAATATGGAGAAGAGCCGCTGGCTCCGGTACTGTGGGTCTCGCTCGAGAGCCTGGTTGAGCGGAGGCGTCCCGTTCGAGATCTGCTGGTCGGAAGAGATGGATGCAACAGCGGCGCGGATGGAGTGCAGGTAGGTGAGCGGATTGTCCTGAGTGCGCACGAAGAACTGCGCGTTGGGCGACATCACGGTGGTGTACGGAACGTAGATGGCGGGAACGACCGGGCGATCGAGGCCGTCATTGGGCGTATCGCCGACGACGCCGATGATCTGACGCCAGGCGGTGCTTTGCGCAGAAGCAACCTGGTATGGATTCCCAGGTTTGAGACCGGGAATGCGAAGCTGGCGGGCATTGGACGAACTCAGGGCAGTGGACGAAGAGAGATAGCGCGTGGCGAAAGCTTGATTGACCACGGCGATGAAGTCTCCGCGGGTATTTTCATCCCTGTTCCAGGTGCGCCCCTGAAGCACAGGGATGCGGAGCGCGGCGAAATACCTCTGGTCGACCAAAATCACACGCGCCTGCATCTGCTCATGATTGCCACTTCCATCGATTTTGAAAGGTTGCTCATAGAAAGCGTCAATATTGGGTGGCGTGGCATTGACGCCGACAGCGACAGTGGAGATACCGGGGACGGAAGCGATCTTCTCCCGGATCTGCTCGAAGTAAGCGATTCTCGATTCGCGCGGCTGAATGCGGCTCCACTCTCCTGGGTTTTTGTTGTGCAACCCGATGCCGACCCTCATGACATTGGCAGGATCGTAGCCCAGCGGCATCCGCATGAGCCCAAGAAAGCTGTGGATGGCGCTGCCCGCAGTGGCCATGAGCAGAAGCGTGAGCGCGACCTGCGCGGCGATCAGAACGCTCCCGCGATGCTTTGCGGGAGCAGCGACAACGCCAGTCTGTCTGCCGGGGAGCATAGGCGCGGAATCGCGACGCGAGAGACGCAATGCAGGGACAAGACCGAAGAGGATGCCGCAGATCAGACCGAGCGCGACGGAGAAAGCAAGGATGAGGGCGTTGATGTGGATAACGGATTCGGCTGGAAAAGAATCCGGAGAAAGCGCCAGGGGAAGCTTTGCCAGCCAGTAAGACGCAACAACGCCAAGGATGGCCCCGGCGCAAGAGATGACGATGGCTTCTACGAGCAACTGCCGGACGATGCGCCAGCGGCTGGCGCCGATGGCACTGCGGATGGCGAGCTCATGCCGGCGCGTGCGGCCACGGGCAAGCAAAAGTATGGAGCAATTGGCGCAGCCGATGATCAGCAGAAGCACAACGCCGGCAAGAAGGAGCTTCAGGGTGGTGGTATTCTTCTGGAAAATCCAGATGATCGGCTGCAGCGCGAGATGCACGTGCTCGGGAATGCGCCCGCCGCGCTCTTTCATCATCTCGAACGCGATGGGCTCGAGCACACTGTTGGCGGCGGCACGCGTGACGTGAGGCCGCAGCTTGAGCATCAATATGTAGGGCACGGTGGTCCCGGAGCTAACGTTGACGACAGGCGTTCGACTGGCCGGCAAGTAGACATCGCCCACCTCAACCATGTCATTGAATGCGAAGCTGCGTGGCATAACGCCAATGATGGTGTAGGACGCGTGATTGAGTTCCAGCGCTCGCCCGATAACGTGGGGATCGCCGCCGAAGTGGCGCTGCCAGAATTGGTAGTTGAGAACAACCACGGCGCGGCCGCCGTTCTCTGCATCGGATGGCTCGAGGTTGCGGCCGAGAAGCGGGCGGACACCAAAGAAAGTCCCGGCATTTTCGGTAAGGTAGTAGCCCATGATGTCTTCCGGCAGTGCGCCGCCGGTGATCTCCACGTTGGCGAGGCTGAAGCCAAGCACGGACTCGACCGGTGCTGCGAGGCGCACCTCATCAAGCTCTGCCTTGCCAACGTCCAACCAGCTAAACTGGTCAGGAGCTCTGTCGTCGATGCCGAAAACATTCATGATGCGGTCGGCGCCGTCGTAGGGAAACGGGTGCAACAAAACGGCGTAAATCAGCGAGAACATCGCCGTGGTGGCGCCGATGCCGAGCGCCAGAGAGAGCACGGCGACGGCGGCAAAGCCAGGGTTACGCCGCAGCCCGCGGAGTCCGTAGCGGATGTCTCCGCCCAGCTCATCGAAAAGGCGGAGGCCGATGGCGCCGCGGTATTTTTCGTTTTGGGCCGCCGGCCGGCCGAGGTCGATGCGGGCTTTGCGGCGGGCTTCTTCTTCGGAGAGGCCCTGGCGGATTAAATCTTCCTGGTAGGCTTCGAGGGTAGAACGAAACTCTTCTTCCACGTCGCTACTGGTGCGTGGCGCGACGGAGCGCCAGACTCTGCGAATTGCAGCGAGAAGACTCATACGTCATCTGCTTTCTTGGCGAGAATGCCGGCGACGACAGCGGCCATGTCAGTCCATTTGGCGGTCTCCGCCTTGAGCTGACGCGCACCGGCAGCAGTGAGCGAATAAAAGCGGGCGCGGCGATTGTTTTCTGACTCACCCCACGCGCCTTTGATCCAGCCCCGACGCTCAAGCCGATAGATAGCGGTGTAGAAGGACCCTTGCAGGATTTCCAGGCGCTCGCCGGAGATCTGCTGGATGCGCAGCAGGATGCCGTAGCCATGCAGTGGACCAAGCGAGACCGCCTTGAGGATGAGCATCTCGAGTGTGCCCTGCGGAAGTTCGACCGGTTTCGTCAAAGACTCTCTCCTATCTTAAATAGGAGAGTATACGCTCTCTCCTTTCCCGTCAAGGGGAGAGCCGCACGGACGCCATGGGTAAAGAGCTTACCTCTGATCCACACTGATCTCACTGATTTCCGCTGATCAAGATGGTGTTTTGAGGATCATGTAGCCGCCGGTGAGGCCGAAAATGATGTCGGGCGCCCAGGCAGCGATGAGCGGCGGCAGCTGGCTCACATTGCCCATGGCTTCAAACAGGTTCGATGTGACCCAGTAGACCAGGGCGATGATGAGCGCCGTGGCCACACCGCTGAGCGCGCCTTTGCGTCCCATGGAGAGTGCAAAAGGCACCGCGAGTACGGCCATGACCAGCGTGATGAGCGGGAAGGCAAGTTTCTTCTGCAAGGCAACTTTGAGACGCACAACATCAAAGCCGCTCTGCTGGAGGTCGCGGATGTAATTGCGCAACTCGTCGTAACTCATCTCCTGCGACTGCCGGACCTCTTTCTTGAAGTAGTTGGGCTCTTCATTCAGTTCGGCGAAGGTATCTACTTCAAAGGGCTGGTACTGGGTGACATTGTCGCCGTTGAAGGTGCGTTCCCAGCCGTTCTCAAAGACCCACTTCCCCAGACTGTCTGACCAGTGGGCGCGCGATGCGTAAATGCGCTTGGCGATCTGGAAGCTGTGAGGATCGAGTTCAAAGGATGAGATGTTGCCGAAGACGTTGCGGTCAGGCTCGTAAAACTCGTAGTAGTAGATCTTGCGGTTGGGTTCGGCTGAGCCGTGTTTCTTGGCGGTCTGGCCGAAGATCCACTTGCGATCAGGCCGCGAATAGGTTTGCGCAGGACGGCCCTTGATGAGGTTCTTGAGAGTCTCCACCCGTTTGTTGGCGTAAGGGACGTACCACTGGTCCAGAAGGAAGAGTCCACCGGCAATTCCCATCGAGATGACCAGGATAGGAACGATGGTGCGATAGATGCTGATGCCGGTGGCCTTCATGGCCGTGATCTCATTGGACTTCTGCATGAGACCGAAGGTGACAAGCACGCCCAGCAGGACGCTGAGTGGGGTGACGAGATAGAGCAGCGAAGGTATCTGGTTCAACAGATAGTCGCCCACGGTGAGCATGTGAATTTTGTTGTGGACGATGTCACTGATGAGCTCAAAAAAGGTGAAGACGATGGTGAGTACAAGGAAACTGGCGAGGATCAAAAGCAGATTGGTGAGGAAAGCGCGCAGCACATAGTCGTCCAGGATGAGAGGGAAGCGGGTGCTGAAGCGGCGCTTGCGTGAGCCATTGGTGCGCGAGCCGTTCGCAGTTGCGCCAAAGGCAGACTGGTCCTCTCGTGGTTTTGTGAGTGCGCTGACCAGGTTTTTGAAACGCAGGCTGAGGGCTTGTCCCAGGCCAAGTTCCACGGGAAGTTTGTCTGTACGCCAGAGCAGAGCGACGCCGACCAGTCCGAAGATGATGTTGGCCATCCAGACGCCAAGTAACACGGGCACTTTGGCGTTGCGCGCCAGTGACAGGCCGGTGCCGTAAAGGAAGTAGTAGATGAACACCAGAACAATGGTGAGAACAAAACCTGCGCCTTTGCCGCCTTTGCGGGCAGAGAGCCCGAGTGGAATGCCGATGAGAACAAGCACCAGGCATGCAGTGGGCAAAGCAAGACGCCGGTTGAATTCCACCAAGTAGAGGCGCGCTTGTTCCTTATTGGGATTGAAACGCTCGCGCAGAAGTTCTCCGGTGCTCATCTGCGAGGCGGGAACAATTTCCTGCGCTGCTTTGGACGCCGGCGGCAGAGTAAGGGAGGTGTCAATCTCGTTGAATGTCTGAATGGTGTACTGGTCAGGGCTGTGGACGTTGCTATTGTGCTCCTCGCCGTTCATCAGGTGGAGGCGGATGGCGTTGGCGCCTCCGCTGCTCACAACGGCTTCTTTGGCGATGGTGATCTTGGGAGCGCCGGGTGTAGTGATGTCTGCAAGGAAGACGTTTTTCCACACGGCGGCGCCACCGGAACCTGTGGACACGTCTTCAACGTAGAGGACGTAGCCCTTGAACTCTTCATAGAAGACGCGCGGCTGCACTTCAAAAGAGATCTGCGAAGAAGCCATGCTCTTTTGCAGTTCAGTAAGTGCGGCAGCCGAACGCGGTGCGATGATGGCGGTATTGAAAAGAGCGATGATCCAGGCGGCGAGGCCGAAGATGGAGATGATTTTTAAAAATGTCCGGACGCTGACGCCGGAAGCGCGCATAGCGGTGATTTCGCTATCGGCGGCCATGCGGCTCAGCCCGATGAGAATTCCCACCAGCACTCCCATGGGAATGGTGACGGTGAGCGCCGTGGGCATGATAAGGAAGAAAATTTCCGCCACACTGGGAACAGGCGCGCTGTTGCGCACCACCAGTTCCAGCAGGCGGCCCACGTCACGCATGAATATGACAAAGGTGAAGACAGAAGCCCCGATGAGCCCGTGCGAGAGCACTTCTTTCAGAATATATCGGGTAAAAATGCGCACGTTCTGGGGTGAATGCTCCTGGTTTGGTCTGAATGATAAGAGTCTAGCAGAAGCGTGATGTGTTATTAATGGAACCGGGTATGTCCACAATCCGTCTTCTTTTTTTATGGCACATGCACCAGCCGTATTACAAAAACCTGATCACGGGAGAATATCGTCTGCCGTGGGTCCGGCTGCATGCGCTCAAAGATTACTATGGGATGGTAAAGCTGCTCGACGAATTTCCCGGTGTGCACCAGACGTTTAACCTGGTGCCCTCCCTGGTGGCCCAGCTTCAGGATTATGTCTCCGGTGGTGCACGAGATCCGTTCCTTGAAATCGCATCCGGTGCGGCATCAGAGCTGGATTTTGCTGAGAAGCTGTTTGCGATTCAATATCTGTTCCAGGCCAATCTGGATAAGATGATTGGCCGCTACCCGCGATATCGCGAGCTGTGGCAGAAGTTCCGTTCCCGGCCGGAAGAAGCGGCACGACTGGTTCCACAGCTTTCCAACAGTGACCTCACTGATCTGCAGGTGCTTTCCCAGATCGCATGGATGGATGAATTCTTTCTGGAAGATCCGGACATACGCGACCTGATCAGCAAGGGCAGGAATTACAGTCTGGAAGACCAGCTACTGGTGATGAAAAAGCAACAAGAGTTCCTGGGCAAAGTGTTGCCGGCATACGCAGCAGCCGCACAACGCGGAGCGATTGAGATCTCTACATCACCTTTCTACCATCCGATTCTGCCGCTGGTTTGTGATACCGGCATGGGCGCGGTGTCGCACAACGGATTGCCGCTTCCGGAACGACGCTTTCATCATCCGGAAGACGCGCGCGAGCAAATTGTACGCGGTATGGATCTGCATGAGCGGGTTTTTGGAGTACGTCCCAGAGGTATGTGGCCTTCAGAAGGCGGCGTTTCTGATGACGTTCTGAAGCTGGCACACCAGGCAGGATTGAAGTGGGTGGCAACTGATGAAGGAGTTTTGGGCCGGAGCCTTGGTTTTCTATTTGAGCGTGATGGCCGCGGAAAACTGCTCCCGGAAGCCGCAGAGAAGTTGTACCAGGTCTACCGGTGGGAGCAGGACGACGCCACGATGAACCTGGTATTCCGCAACCACTCTCTGTCAGATCTGATCGGCTTTGTTTATTCAGGAGTACCGGCAGCAGAGGCGGCGGATGATTTCATTCAACGCATTAAGAACTCCGCAAAGCCAATGCTGGACGGGGGCAAAGATGCCGTGGTCTCCATCATCTTGGATGGCGAGAATGCGTGGGAAACCTACCCTCAGTCTGGTCGCGAATTCCTGCGTATTTTGTACGATTCAGTTCAGAGAGATCCTGGTTTTGAGGCGCTTACCGTTTCAGAGGCGCTGGAACGGGATAAGTCGAGAGCGCAATTGGATTCAATCTTCCCGGGATCGTGGATCAACGCGAACTTTGATGTGTGGATCGGAGCTCCGGAAGACAATCTGGCGTGGGATTACCTTTCTGAGGCTCGCGATTTCTATGCTCGGCACGCGGAGCAGGCTTCCGAGGCACAGCGCGCGCTGGCATATGAAGAGCTTCTAATAGCTGAAGGAAGCGACTGGAACTGGTGGTACGGTCCGGAACACCACTCGGACAACGACCCTGATTTTGACGATCTCTACCGCAAGCATCTGTCCAATGTGTATCACGCGCTGGGAGCTGCGCCTCCGGCTGAGCTGGCGCAACCCATCGCGGGGACGCATGGCAAGCCGCAGTTCACGCCGCAAACGGCTTATATTCATCCGCGTGTGGATGGAAAAGATCTCGGCTACTTTGATTGGCTTGGAGCGGCAACGCATGTGGCTGATGGCCATTCGGCATCAATGCATGGCAAGCTTTACCTGCTGGATACAGCCTACGTGGGCGTGGATGAAGAAAGTCTCTATTGCCGAATGGATTTCATGCAGCCGGCCAGCGAATGGGCGCATGCTGACTGCACCCTGTTGGTAGTGGTGGAAACGGTGGCAGCGGACGGAAGGCCAGACCTGGCTTATCGCCTTGAGGCTATGATTTCCCGGGGCGAGTTGGGCAAGGTCACCTTTGGTGAGAGCACTCAGACGAAGCTGCAAGAACAAGATTTGATCGTCGCGCTGGATTCAATTTTCGAATGCAGGATTCCGCTTCATTTGCTCGCCGCGGAACAGGGAACAACCCTGCGCGTGCGCTTCTCCTTATGGCGCGACCGTCTGCCTCTTGATGCACTGCCTCAAGAAGGCGCCATTGAGGTTCGGGTGGTTCCGGAGATGGAACTGAGTTCTTTGCCGTACGCCAAACCGTAGACAAGTAAACTTGCCCCACGAAGCGCTGTAGCAGGAGCTGCACCATGGCGATCGCGGCCATGATGCTGGGCGGATTGTCGCGCAAGCGGCCCGGAACGTAAGCTAAAAAGGTGCGAGGCCGAGCACCGCTGTCCCAGGAGCATCCACGTCATGAAAAACGAGCGATACCGTTTAGCGGTTTTGTCGCGAAGCGATCCGGAACGTAAGTAACCAAGGTGTGAGGCCGAGCACGCGCCGAGGACCGCTGTCACAGGAGCATCCACGTCATCAAACAAGGCGATACCGTTTAGCGGTTTTGTCAAAAATAAAGAAGGCCCGCTGAAGCGGGCCTCTGTTGGTGATACGGAGTTAGTTATTGTCTACCCTCGTCGCCGTCATGGTGTAATTCGTTCCATCAAAGAACACCAGGCCGCGAACCCGGACGGTTGCGCTGTCTGCAGGTGTAACCTTCAGCTCCGCGCCGTTGGCCACTGTCACAGTCACCGTAACCGCTCCAGCCTGTTGCGCGAATGCTGAAGTCGCACTTGGGGTCAGGGTGAATGTGCTGCCGGCAACGTTGGACACCGTACCAATCAGGGCCTGCTCGCGCAGTTTTACCTTACGGGCTACGACCGGGCTTGCCTGGCCATCGGCATCGCCTTCAACCCGCTGGCCTTTGCCAATGTGGGTAGCGTCAAACGTTCCAGTTACGCTCAGCTTGTCTGCGCGGATGCTATAAACGGTTTGCGCATTCACTGAGATCTGAACGGTGGTTGGCGCCGCGGTGCTGGTTGAATCGACCTGATGCACAATGGTGATCGTGGTCAAAGGATTGTCGAGGCTCTGGATCAGGCCTTCGGCTTCTTCGCCTTGGCCCTCGCCGCCTTCGAGCTCAACCTTGGTGGCCAGTTTGGTACCGTCAGATTGGGTTTGCGCGTCGACTTCCACAACATCGTTAACTTTCAGATCGCTAAGTTGAGTGAGCCCGTCTTTGAATCTGGTATTTGCGTCTGTGGTGAAGTCAATGCTCGCACCCGCGGTGGTCTGAATGGTGAACTTGGGAGCGTTGATCGCAGTGACGCTGCCATGGACATCGTCCTCTTCACCATCACCATCGTCCTCTCCACCCTGATTCGCGGCCACGCTGGCCGCCGTCATGTTGAAGGTTGGATTCAGCGTTGCGCTGGTTCCGTTGATGGTAAGCGAACTTGCCAGATCAAGATCAAGGTTCAAGAAGCTCGCCGTGTTGCTTATTGTGACTGATTGGTTCACATTGGCTGTTCCCGAGGTCGGTGAGACAGTCAATTTAGTGGGAACACCCGCGTTCAATGCGACGATTTCGGGATTTGACCATGTGATGCTGGCGGCTGAGTAAGTTCCGGCGGGTACTTTCGCCAGAGACACCGGCTCCAGGCTTCCCGCTGCATGTGAAAATTCAAATTCAACTGGATGGGCCAGCAGGTTGGCCGTATTTGCCGTTCCGCTTGCGCCCGTCAGGGTAATGGATGTGACGGTCAGTTCAAATTTAGCCACTTGGTCATTGGTGGCGTCGCCAAACTGCACGGTGGTGCTGGTTCCGGTAAGCTGGACCTGATTATTGCCTCCACCTCCGCAGCCTGCGACCGTAAGAGCAAGAGCAAACACAATACTGAAAAGTGTTACAAAAAGAACCCGTTTCATTGGGCCTCCAAAAGTTAATCTGAACAAAGGAATCAAATCGGAAGTGGCACGTAGGATTAGGGTACTACTTAGCCCGAGGATTGGGGTGAAAATCTTAAACAATTTTCTCTAATTTATGGTTCGTTAGTACATGTCCGCGAACGAGACAGAGGATGCACCTACGCAACTTGCGGTCACACTAATCCCAAACTGCAAATTGCAAACACGAGGGTGCGAACTGAAGTGCTAGCACCAAATCGAAATGAGACCTGCACATGAGGACAAACTATGCGTCTGCTGTTCTCAAAAGCCGGCCTTTCCCAGAGGCACGGATTTGGTTCTGATTTTTGAAACCGTGTAATGCCTTACCTGTGCGCACCACTGGGAATCCACCGCCTGCGCCAAACCAAAGATCCTCAGATTGAGAGCAAGATTCGTCACCAACAGGAACTTGCCATCGTGGGTGAATGCCGGACTGGCAGGAAAAAGCAATCCATGGGGCAGTCCACGGCGGTCAACTCCTTCAAAGTCTCCCAAACGTGTCAGCAGTTTGCCCGCAGGGCTGATCACGTCAATTTCGTCCGACTGGTTTGCAGCGATCCAGAGATTGTCATGCTTATCAATCGCCAGCCCGTCGGCGCCGTTTACGCTGTTTACAAAAACTACGGGTGCTCCAGGCGTTCCATTGCTTACTGGAATCTGCACAATCGTGTCATTGCCAGTGTTGGCCACGAACAAGCTTGTCTGCGCGTGATTGAACTCCAGACCGTTAGCGCCGAAAGGGGGCACGCCTGTAGTAGCCAGTAGCGGATCAGTTACCCAGGCCGTGCCGGGACCACCGTTCGCGCCAGTTCTCCAGATAATTCCTTGTGCGGAGTCAGAGACATAGACGTTTCCTGCTGCGTCAAAAGTGATGCCGTTCAACCCGGAACTGCCGGTCACCGTCATGAAAACAGAAGATGCGCCAGTGAAGGGATCCACATTCAAAACCTGGCCGCCGCCAAAGTCGGTCACTAGAAGCGCGCCGGTCTGGGGGTGGAAAGCTATGCCCAGTAAATGCGGAGATGAATGCTGGACACTTACATTGCGTAGCAGCTTGCCCTCGGAGTTGAAAACATAGAGCTGCCCCAGCCCGGTGACTGGGCCCGCAGCATTGAACCCGAAAGTTGCGACATAGACATTGCCGTCGGAGCCCACCGTCAAACCTTCAGGACCTGTGGCCCCGTCGGGAAGAATTGCGAACAACTCAGCTGCGGTGCGATTGGAAGCACCGCCGTCCTCGCCCAGCGCGGCCGGAGTGCATAGTGCCATTCCAGTAATCAGCGTAATAGCTATGGCTGCTCTGAAAAAAATTCTGTTGGTCGGCTTCATAGGTCCTCCATTCAGGCTTCATGGATTCCCGGAAGAATAGAGCAAAATTTTAGACCAAGGAGGGCGTAATGTGCACGCTTCCGCAGTCACAAGCCGGGTTGGCTCATTCCCGTTTGCGGGCACAGAGGTGGGAGCCCGCACAATCAAGCCGAAACCGAAAGCCAGGTAATCGGATTCGATTTCAAAACAGGATTTTGTCTTTTACTCGAAAATCAGAATCGCCGCGGCAATCACCGTAATCCACTTGCCCCGTTTGTCGCCCACGGCACTCTGTGTGGTGTTAGTCGTGCGTACAATTTTGTTGGAGATTCGGTAAATTTCCTTCTTCTCATCCCACGACTTGTCCGGGTCGAAATCCACGTCCAGTGTTGTAGCCAGCATTTCGGCAGCAAGCTCCTCAGCATATTCACCGGCTACATCGTCCGTCTCTCCAAACGAGTGGTGCTCGCTCAGGTAGCCGTAGGTCGATCTGTCGGCGGGCATCGCCAGTCCAATGCTGGAAGCAATCAGTCGATGCGGTTCACGGACGGAATTTTCTGCCACCACGGCAAATGTCACCTCGCCGGGATAAAGGTATTTCACGCCTTCCTTGCGCGAGATCAGCTTGCAATGCGGAGGGAAAATGGAGGAGACGCGCACCAGGTTTTGCGCGGCGATGCCGGCGTCCCTCAGTGCGAGCTCAAATGATGTCAGGCGTTCTTTGTGCTTGCCAACTCCCCTGGTAAGAAAGATGCGCTTGGGCACCATGTTAAGCCCCAATGTAGTTGTCCTCCGTAAAAATGGGTTTTTGACCGAATGAGAAAAAATAACATACGCCAGCCGTACGCGCGGATAATTTACGGAAAATTTTAAGAGCTACTGCAGTTTTCACCACGGGCAGCGTGAAGAAGCTCAGTTCTGCAAAACAGAAGCGAGCAGCCGCAGGATGATGTGGTAGATGACACCTCATGTGCACCGAAAAGTGGGCAACGCGTCACTCGGGACCAGGAAATCGACCGCCGCTTGATAGACAAGAATCTGTTTCACAGAAATCAGATGCCATCCTTTGTACTTTGCTCTCTTCGTGCCACCGCGCTGGGGCTGGTTCTCTCAGTTTGTTGCGCGGATCGGCGTTTCCTGCAATGCCAACCGGCCCGGCGGCCAAAGCATCCTTGTCAGCGGAGGAGAGATTTCATGAACTTTAATCCTGCAGAGACTGTCGATATTTTCAATCGCGCCCCAAAACCCATTTCACCTCAGGTACATCGCTGGCTGGATGTTGCCGTCACTTCGGCTTTTGCCATCATGGGAGGAATCTTTCTGAGCCGTGGACGCGGCCGGGCTGCCACAGCGGCATTCGTCAACGCCGGGATGGTGGCGGGCGTCTCCATGTTTACTGATTATGATGGTGACGGCGTGAAGCCCATCAGCTTCAAAACGCACGGTTTCCTGGACATCATGCAGGCCGCCACCGCCGGTACCGCTCCGCTGATGTTCGGTTTTCCCGGCGACCGTGAAGCCACGTTTTTCTACAGTCAGGCTGGGAGTGAAGTCGGCGTGGTTGCCATGACCGATTGGGATGCGGGCGACGGCAAGGCCCGCCGCCTGGATTTTGCTGCTTGATTTAGTCCGGCTTCGCCGAAACCGCTAGACAAGCATTCATTCTGGCCAACGTGTTACGGCCCTTTAGCAGTGCGGCTCGGCGGGACAGCCGAGCCGCTTAGAAATCTGACTTGCGTTACGCCGGGTTTGCCTTTTCCCGTGCCTCCGTCCTGGATTTGAAATTCAATCCCGCCAGCTTCGAAGGTCTAGACTCGCACAGCTTCGCCCTGCTTCAGCTTCACGGCGATATCGATAAACGCCACCGCCGCGCGGCTGAGCGCTTTGTCCTTGCGAAAAACCAGTGCCAGATCGCGCCGGATGGAACAGTCAGAAATCGGTATGGCCGCCAGCGCTCGCGCTTTCACATCTTCAATTACATTGGACCGCGCGATAAACCCCACACCCACATCAGCGGCTACAAAGCGCTTGAGCAGTTCGCTCGAGTCCAGTTCCATGGCGATTTTCGGCTTCAGCCCTCGCTCATGGAACAGGTCTTCCAAACTGTCACGGGTTCGTCCCAGCTTGGGCAGCAATAGGGGAAACTGCGCCACATCCGTAATCGTAGCCTTCTTTGCCGGGCTCAAAGGATGATTCGGCGGAACAATAATGACCAGTTCATCGCGATGGATAGCGACAACGGTAAGCCGTTTGTCGTCCACGGGGGCTGAAACCACACCAAAGTCCACCGAGTTATCAATGATAGACTCCAGAATCTTGGCACGCTCCAGGCGGCTGATCTGCACGCCGACCTCGGGATAAAGCTTTCTAAATTCGGCGAAGACCTCCGGCAGAATATGCAGGCAGGTGCCTTCATTGGCACCTACTACAATCTCACCTCGTGGTACGCGCTCCATTTCCGCAACTGTTACCATCATGGTTTTGCGAGCTTCCAGCGTCTGCTCCGCATACTGCTGAAAGATCTTTCCCGCACCCGTCAGCGCCACCTTGCCGCCGCTGCGGTCGAACAGCTTGGCGCCAACTTCTTCTTCGAGTGCGCGGATCTGGGATGAAATGGCCGGCTGCGTGCGAAACCGCCGCTCCGCCGCCCGCGAAAAGCTCGCGTGCCGCGCCACTTCCAGAAAGGTTTCCAGCTGGTCGAAGTCCATGGGTTGCTACTATTGTAGCGGCTCGAATCGCGTAGCATTGTATCCATTAATCATCGGACTGTGCTGTTGATTTGAAGCCGTTAGCCCTTAGCCTTTAGCCTTCATCGGCGGGAGTTTTGGCTAAAGGCTAAGTGCTAAAGGCTGCATGCCCCTATGAAAGCCATCATCGCCGAGTCCTACGGCGGCCCTGAGGTCCTTGAACTCGCCGACATTGAAATCCCGCATGTTGGCCCTAACGGCGTGCTGGTACGGGTGCATGCCACCAGCGTCAATCCGGTTGACTGGAAAATGCGCGCCGGATGGCTCAGTGGCTATTGGAAGCTGCGCTTTCCCGTAATCTGGGGCTGTGACGTGTCGGGCGTGGTGGAACAGGTGGGCAACTCCGTTACGCTTTTCAAGCCCGGCGATGAGGTCTACGGATTCAAACACGGCAAAGTTGGTGAAACCTATCGCGGCACTTACGCTGAATATGCCGTCATCCCGGAGAACATGCTGGCCCTTAAACCCGCACTGCTTACCCATGAACAATCTGCGGCTGTTCCTCTCGCCGCAGTTACCGCATGGCAGTCCCTTGTGGGCAAAGGACGCATTAAGCCCGGCAGCAAAGTGCTGGTCCATGCAGCCGCGGGAGGTGTCGGTATCTTTGCCATCCAGATCGCAAAAAGCTTTGGCGCTTATGTCGCCGCCACGGCAAGCGCCCGTAATCATGAGTTGCTGCGCTCGCTCGGAGCTGACGAAGTAATCGACTACAGCCAGGAGCGCATCGAAAACAAACTGACCGGCTATGACGTCGTGCTCGATGGCGTGGGTGAATCTGTGTGGCACAGTTCGCTCAAGGTGCTTCGACCAGGAGGCCGGCTGATCACCCTGACCATCCCTACTCCACATGGGCCTTCCGGACGATTGAGATTTTTTTTCACTGCAATCGCCGGCGTGATTTCCGCGGTTAGCCGATCCCTGCTGCGCGGACGAGCGTTTCTCATGACGCAGGTGAAGCCGCGTGGAGGCGACCTGGAGAAAATCAACGTCCTGATTGAAGCCGGTAAGCTCAAACCGGTGATTGAGAAAATTTATCCGTTGGAACAGATTGCCGAAGCGCATCGTGAGAGTGAGAAAGGACACGTGAGAGGCAAACTGGTTCTGAAGATCAATTAAGCTTGTCATCCCAACTAAGTGAGCGAGCAAATGAAGCCATCAGGGTGCGCGGAGGTAGGAGAGACTTTGTGCTTTCCTAAGGAACTGGAAGGGAAGCTGCTCAGACAAACCTTACCCCCTTATCCGTCACAATCGAATGCTTCCTAAACTTGACATCATCATGCTGCGAATAATCGAGCCGGTAGTGTGCTCCCCGGCTCTCCAGCCTTGCCAGTGCTGATCGCGTAATGAGCAGCGCGGCCGTATGGACGTTTCTAGCCTCACAATGTCGGCGTGAATCTGGCTCGGGTAAGCGCTCCGACAAAGCTTGCAAATTCTGGAGAGCTTCCGTAAGCCCCAGCCGCGTGCGGACAATTCCCACCTTGTTCCACATGATTTCCTGAATCTGGTGGACCAAGCCTTCAACATCAGGATTGTTTCCGCCTCCCGTGCCTGTCTTCAAAGTTGTTTTCATACCGGCAGTCGTTCGTGGTTGCTCGCGCATAGCCACTGCTGCACGCTGTCCAAAAACCAGGCCTTCCAGCAGGGAATTGCTAGCCAGCCGATTCGCGCCGTGAACTCCGGTGCACGCTGCCTCGCCGGCCGCATAAAGTCCAGGCAGGCTGGTTGCTCCGTTCAAATCAGTGCGCACACCACCCATCATGTAGTGCGCAGCCGGACGGACGGGAATCAGATCAATCGTGATGTCTACATTGTGCTTCAGGCAAGTTTCATATATGCGGGGGAAGCGGCCCTTGATGTGGTCTTCCTTCATGTGCGTCAGGTCCAGGTAGACCACCGGCTCTTTCATGTGGCTGACTTCCAGTTCGTGCGCAATGGCCCTTGCCACTACGTCACGGGGAGCCAGTTCTCCCAGCTCATGATACTTCGCCATAAAGCGGTGCAGCTCACTGTTGCGCAGTATTCCGCCTTCACCGCGGAGGGCTTCGGAGAGAAGGAATCTGGGAGCATTCTTGAGATAAAGCGCGGTGGGATGAAACTGCACAAACTCCATATCACTGATTTCTGCGCCGGCGCGATAGGCCATTGCCACGCCATCCGCCGTTGCTACAGCCGGATTGGTCGTGTTGCTGTAGACCTTTCCGCCTCCACCAGTGGCCAGCAACACAGCCGGGCTGCTTACCACATGCTTCGTGCCTTCACTGGAGATCAATTCCACCCCGGCAACTTTGCCGTTCTCAAGATGCAGAGCGGAAGTAAATTCAAATTCGGAGAAGAGGATGTTCTTGAGCGTTGCAGCCCGGGCATGCAGGGCGCGCCCAATTTCCCGCCCCGTCGAATCACCATGCGCGTGCAGCACACGGCTGCGGCTGTGGGCCGCCTCGCGCGTGAATTCCAGCTTTGTCCCATGGCGGTCAAACTGCGTGCCCCAATCAATCAACTCCTGGATCCGCTGCGGGCCTTCTTCCACCAGAACATGAGCGGCATCGACGTTTACAATCCCGTCGCCTGCCTGGATGGTATCCTGCAGGTGCAGGCTAATTTCGTCTTCATCGCTCAGCGCTACCGCGATTCCACCCTGGGCATACTGCGTGTTGGATTCGGTCAGCTCCTGCTTGGCCAGGACCAGCACCTTGCCTGCTTCCGCCAGAGTGATGGCAGCGCGCAGGCCCGCTACACCCGCCCCAACTACGATGAAATCAATGTGCTCTGGAAGCTTTTTCATGAAAGAAAAATGGTAACAAACTAAGAGGATGTTTTAGAAATTCGGGGTAGTCATCTTGCCTACGCTTCAGCTGCAGGCCTGCATCGATTCACCGACTACCATTTGTGAGTTCCTCACGCGGGCGATTATCTCCGCCGGCACGGTAATCCGAAGCAGATCACCCGATCACGCGCGATCACCGGATCACCAGATTCTCTCAATCATTTATCATTCCATTTTGTGAAGACCATTCCAGTTCGCCTCAAGCAGAATGCCTATTCCGTGCTGATCGGCTCGGGATTGCTGCGCCGTACCGGAAAAGAGATTCGCCGTCTTCTTCCCTCTGCGAGCAGTCATGTATTTGTCGTTACCTCGCCCACAGTTCGGCGTCATTGGGGTGACGTGCTGGAGCAGTCTCTGCAAAAGGCCCACGTTCCTTACAACGTGCTTCTAATGAATGATGGTGAGCCGGCCAAGCACCTGCACACGGTGGAACAACTGGCCGAGCAAATGGTGGATGCGCGCGCGGATCGCAAAGCCCTGGTGGTGGCTTTTGGCGGAGGCGTGGTTGGGGATGCCGCGGGATTCCTCGCTGCCGTCTTTATGCGTGGCGTTCCCGTGGTGCAGATTCCCACCACATTTCTCGCGCAGGTGGATGCCAGCATCGGCGGCAAGACTGGAGTGAACCTGCGCGCGGGCAAGAATTTGGTTGGGGCCTTTCATCAGCCACGCGTGGTTCTGATCGACCCAGATGTGTTGGGCACGCTCGATGAACGCGAATTTCGTGCTGGGTTGTTCGAATCACTGAAATGCGGCGTGATCCGCGACAAAGCACTGTTTGAGTTCATGGAGAAGAAAGCAAAGGGCGTTCTGCGCCGCGATCGCAATTCGCTCGGAAGAATCATCGTTGACTCGGTGCGTGTGAAAGCTGCTGTGGTTGCAGCCGATGAGAAAGAATCTGACCTGCGCCGCATCCTCAATTTTGGCCATACGGTGGGACACGCGTTGGAATCTGCAACAGGCTACGGACATTTCCTTCACGGTGAAGCAGTGGCATGGGGAATGATCGCGGCCGCATCTATTGCTCGTGATCTACGCGTGAGCAGCGCTGAAACGGCTGCCCGAATCGAAGCCGCAGTAAAGGAATATGGGCCGTTGCCCAATGTGCCATGCGGAGCTGATGGCGTGCTCAATCGCCTGGCCGCGGATAAGAAGACCGTCGCGGGCTCCATCCATTTTGTTCTGCCACAGAAAATCGGCAAAGTCCGCATCGTGAGCGATGTCCCTGTCGAGATTGTCCGCGCGGCGGTGGAGCAGATTCGCAATCATGCCTGATCTGCTCAAAGAAACCGGGATTAGCGGCACCAAACCCGCCGGAGCCACAGATGAACGCGCTGCCGCTCAAACCGTGCAGCGCATGTTTGATGAGATTGCCCCACGCTACGATCTGGCCAACCACGTCCTGTCGATGAACATTGATAAATTGTGGTGGCGCCGCACGGCACGCATGTTTGCGCATATTCTTGCGCGCCCTGACGCGCGCGTGCTCGATCTTTGTGCCGGCACGGGAGACATGTCGGTAGCCCTCCACGCCGTTGCTGTCGCCAAGGGAAGTCATCCTTCAATCTACGCTCTGGATTTCTCCCACCAGATGCTGCAGCACGGCATGACAAAATACGCGGCAAAACAGATTCAACCGATTGAAGGCGACGCTCTGCAATTGCCGCTTTCGGATGACGCAGTAGACCTGGTGGTCTCAGCCTTCGGCTTTCGCAATCTGGCCAACTATGATGCCGGGCTGCGTGAAATTTTCCGCGTGCTCAAGCCGCAGGGCGAGGTCGGAATCCTTGATTTCGGTGAGCCCGGCGGGCTCATGGGGAAGCTCTACCGGTTTTATTTCCGGAAAATTCTTCCCCGTATCGGCACCCTGATTTCCGGCGTGCGCGGACCGTATGAATACCTTCCCGCTTCTGTGCAGAAGTTTCCTTCGCCGCAGCAGATGCTCACGCGCATGCAGGCTGCGGGTTTCGAAAACGTGGGCTGGACGCCATACACGTTTGGAATTGCAGGTCTATATCGTGGAAAGAAATAGTGATTGAATCGCCGTGCTGGCTGGAGTCAATCTAGGTCTTCATCAATCCCGTATAAATTGCCATCCCAACCACGGCATCGACACCCATGGCATTCAGGGCATTGACTTCCTCCATCGACTTGATTCCCCCTGCGACAATCATTTGCTTCTTTGTTACTGCGCGCAGACCCTCAGCGACTTTCACCGGAAAGCCCGCCATGGTTCCTTCCGTATCAATGTGGGTGTACAGAAAAGCGCTGCAAGAATGTTCGATCTTCCGGATCATCTGCACGGGATCGATTTCCGTCGCCTTTGTCCATCCGTGGATGGCCACTTTACCATTACGAGAGTCGATGGCGAAGGTAAGCCGCTCCTCGCCTAGTCTCGCGGCGCAGTCTTCTACGAACGCGACATTGACCGTGCCATCTTTGAGCAGTGCCGAACCCAGAATCACCCGCTTGGCGCCCGATTCCAGCAATGCTTGAGCGCGCTCCACCGTCCGAACGCCTCCGCCAACCTGGCAGGGAAGCCGCTTACAGATCATCTTCACCAGTTCAAGGTTGCTACCGTTGCCCAGGGCTGCATCAAGGTCGATCAATTGCACCAGCGGATACTCTGAGAAGCGCGTGATCCAATAATTAACATCGTCAAACTCCAGCGCCTTCCTCTCACCCTGGATTAATTGGACGATCTTGCTTCCCATCAGATCAATCGACGGGATCAGCATGGCCATCTCATGGGAATGCCTGCCTTAAGCAGGGTCTGCTTTAAATCAGCAATGGCATGCGTGCCAAAGTGAAAAATCGACGCTGCCAACGCAGCATCAGCCTTGCCTCGGGAAAATACATCAACAAAGTGCTCCGCGCTTCCTGCGCCGCCGGAGGCAATCACCGGGATGGAGACTTCTTGCGACACCGCAGCCGTTAGTTCGCAGTCAAAGCCGATTCCCGTGCCGTCCCGGTCCATGGAAGTCAGCAGGATCTCGCCCGCACCGCGTTGCTCGGCTTCCCGAACCGATGGCAGCACTCTGTGGCCGGTCGGCGTCCTTCCTCCAGAGACATAAACTTCTGCGGCTTCCGGTGGGTTTTCTGCCCGTTTTCCATCCACCGCCACGATCACTGCTTGCGAACCAAATCGGTTGGCAATTTCACTAATGAGTTCCGGTCTCGCAACAGCGGCCGAGTTGATGCTGACTTTATCAGCTCCAGCATCAAAAACCTGGGCTGCGTCTTCCAGCGTGCGAATTCCACCCCCTACTGTAAAGGGAATGAAGAGCTGCTTCGCCGTTCGCCGCACAGTCTCAATCAGCGTCTTGCGCCCGCCCGACGTCGCAGTAATGTCGAGCAGTACAATCTCATCCGCACCCGCCTGGGCATGGAGACATGCAAGTTCCGCGGGATCGCCTGCGTCCCTCAATTGTTGAAACTGTATGCCTTTGACCACGCGACCAGCATCCACATCCAGGCAGGCAATAATGCGTTTGGTCAGCCGCTCAGAGGCCACAGAAGTTCTCCAGGATCTTAAGGCCGACAGCACCGGACTTTTCCGGATGGAACTGCACGCCAAAAACATTGTCGCGTTCTATTGCCGCAGAGAATTCGCCACCATATTCAGTGCTGGCGACTGTGTCATCGCCAACCGGTGCGCGATAAGAGTGCGTGTAATAGACAAAAGCTCCGCTTTTGACGCCGTGCAGCAGCCGCGAATCTTTTCGCACATCTATCTGGTTCCAGCCCACATGCGGGCACTTCACTCCGGCAGGGAAGCGGTCGCACTCTCCCGGGAACAATCCGGCCCCGGAAGTCTCTGGTGATTCCGTGCTGCCTTCAAACAGCCACTGCATGCCCACGCAGATACCGAGAAAAGGCTTGCCGCTGGAAAAACTGTCCAGAAGCGGCAATCGCAACTGACGATTCAGCGGCAAACAGCGATTGAAGTGGCCAACGCCCGGCACCATCAGCTTATCTGCGCTTGCGATCACCTGCGGGTCGCTCGTCACTTCTGCGCTGGCCCCCAGATGTTCAAGCGCTTTTTTGATAGAGCTGATGTTGCCCGCGCCATAGTCCACAATGGCGATCATAGAAGTCCCTTGGTGCTGGGAAGCATCCGGGCCAGTTGTTTGTCGCGCGAGCAGGCCACGCGCAACGCCCGCCCAAACGCTTTGAAAAGGGCTTCAATCTTGTGATGGTTGGAGCGGCCGTACAGAACCTTTAAATGCACATTGGCTTTTGCCCCGCGGGCGAAGCCCTCGAAGAAATCAAAGACCAGTTCGGATTGCAGGTCGCCGACAACGTGAGTGTTTACTTCTGTGCTGACCACGGCGGCTGCGCGTCCGCTGAAGTCCACGGCGGCTACTCCCAGCGTCTCATCCATCGGCATCACGAAATACCCGGCGCGCATAATGCCTTTCTTGTCTCCAAGCGCTTCGTTAAACGCCTCGCCCAGCGAAATCCCCACGTCCTCTACTGTGTGGTGCTGGTCAACGTCGAGGTCGCCTTCGGCTTTCAGCTTCAGATCAAACGCGCCATGCCGGGCAAAGAGTTCAAGCATGTGGTCAAAGAAGCGAATACCGGTGGAAACGTCATAGCGGCCTTTGCCTTCAATGGTGAGCGCAAGCTGGATGTCTGTCTCCGTGGTAGACCGATGCAGCCTGGCTTTCCTCATGGCGCCGGCTGCTCTTCTTCACTTGGTGTTTCGGATGTCTCCTCTGCCTGGGCAGGCTTCTTTTTGTTTTCCAGCGCCTGTTTCAGTCCCATTGTTACCACTTCCATCTCTTTCTGCTTCCCAATGGTGATGCGCACACAGCCAGGAAGGTCTGGACGGTCGCGCAGGGCAATGCCCCATTCACGCATTTGCTTGAGGATGTACTCTTTCTCCTCTCCAAAATTCACCAGCACAAAATTTCCCTGGCTGGGCCAGGATTTGAAGCCGATCTCCTCAATTTCTTTGGCAAACCACTCCCGGGTTTCTTTTACCTGCTTCACGTGGTCGTTCACGAACTCCCTGTCTGTTACCGCATCGCGAAGGACTTCCAGCGCACATGCGTTGACATTGAATGGGCCGGAAATCCGCCGAAGAACGGCAATGTGATGGGCCGGACCGGCGAGTGCTCCCAGCCGGAACCCTGCCATTCCGTACGCTTTGGAAAATGTCCGGGCGACAAACAGGTTGGGCAACAGCAAACCGACTTGATCAACCATGCTCTGGCCGTAGTAGTCAAAATAGGCTTCATCTACCAGAATGGCGGCATCCTGCGCCGCCTGTGCGATGCGGGTGATGGTATAGCGGTCAACCGCAATGCCTGTCGGGTTATTCGGATTTGTGATCACAATCAACTTTGTGCGGGGATTGATCGCCTGTAAAACCTTCTCTGTTGGAAAAACAAAATCTTCTTCCGCCGTGGTTGTAACGCGCACAACTTTTGCCGCGGTTACCTGGGCAAAGATTTCATACATGGCAAACGTCGGAACAACAAGAATGACCTCATCGCCCGGTTCAAGATAGGCCCGGCAAAGCAGGTCAATGCCTTCATCTACGCCGTTTGTCAGCAGCACCTGGGTGGGACTTTTTCCCAGGAGAGCCGCTACCACCCCTTCGCCTGGTTCGCGGGGTGGATAAAGTGCGAGCTTCTTTGCGTCCATTTGCTGCAGTCTCGCTAAAACGCGCGGTGAGCAGCCGGTCGTGCTCTCATTCATGTCCAGCCGCAGCTCAAAATTGCCCTGGCTCAAAGGCGAATGGTATTCGCGGATCTCACGCAGGCATTGCCGTGCCTTAAGCATTTGCGTACCTCACTCGAATCGATTCTGCATGGGCTTTCAGCCCTTCGGCTTCGGCCAGAGTTACAACCGCTGGGGCAATCTGGCCTAGCCCCTGTTGTGATAGGTGCTGCACTGAAATCATCTTCACAAAATCCTGAACTCCCAGTCCACCACGGAAGCGCGCGGCTGCACCGGTGGGGAGAACATGGTTGGGACCAGAAGCATAATCTCCGGCTGCCTGAGGAGAATAACTGCCCACAAAAATAGAACCTGCGTTGCGGATATTGTCCACGTCTTCTTCGTCCACGGTAATGTGTTCCGCTGCAATGCGATTAGCAAACTCAAGCGCCTGCTCGTGTGTTTGCGTCACCAGCACGGCGCCATTGTTTTTGAGGGACGCTTCGGCAGTTTCGTTATTCTCTGCTGCAGCCTTCACTGCCCGCTGCACGGCCTTAGCCAGAACAGCTGAAGAAGTGATAAACACGGCAAGGGCGTCAGGATCATGTTCAGCTTGAGCCACCAGGTCGGAAGCAATGAATTGCGGCTTGCCCCCTTCGCTCACGATCACAACTTCCGTTGGGCCGGCCAGAAAATCGATTCCGCAATCGAACGCCACCTGCTTTTTTGCCGCAGTGACAAAGAGATTGCCCGGACCAACAATCTTGTCCACCCGTGGTACTGATTTGGTTCCATACGCCAGTGCAGCAATCGCCTGCGCGCCGCCAATGCGATAGAAATCGCGCACACCGAGGAAGAACGCAGTCGCCAGTGTCTCACGGGCGGGACACGGTGAAACCACACGGATTTTCTCCACCCCTGCCACCTGTGCGGGAATCACGGTCATCAGCATGGTGGAGGGAAGCGGATACCTCCCGCCCGGCACATAACATCCCGCGGAGCGAAGCGGTCGCACTACTTGTCCAACCTGAATGCCATCTGCGGCGTTGTGTCGCCATTCATGCGGTTTTTGCCACTCGCAGTAATGTCTGATATTTCCCGAGGAAGACTTCAACGCTTGCTTGAATTCTGCGGAGCTCGCGTCCCAGGCCTGTTCCAGCTCTGATGCTCCTACCTGGAATGGCTGCCGCGGCCTAAGTCTGTCAAACTTCTCCGCATAACGGCGAAGGGCGCGATCACCGTTTTTGCGGACCTCATCCACGATCCGTTTTACCTGCTTTTCTACGCGGGCCAGATCGGTTGCGCCGCGCTGCTCCAGCCTGCGAACGAAATTTTCGGCTGGACGGCCGCTCAAAATCCGCATTACAACACCACCTTGTTCAGTGGATACTCCACAATTCCTTCCGCTTTAGCAGCTTTGAGTTGAGGCATAATCCGCCAGGCCGTAGTCTCCTCAATAATTGTATTCACTGCCACCCATTCTTCATCGCTCAACTGGGAAATTGTAGGCTTTTGCAGTGCGGGCAAAACGGCAAGTACTCCGGGTAAGTCTTGTTTGCGCACGTTGAGCATGAGTCCGACACGGCCCTGGGCGTAAATTGCGCCACAAAGCATGAGAGCAAGATTTTCAATCTTCCGCCGCTTCGCGGCGTCGCCCCACGCCATCTTGTTGGCGATCAACTGCGTTGTGGACTCCATCACAGTCTCAATAGTGCGGAGGCGATTGGCGCGAAGAGAACTGCCGGTTTCGGTAATTTCGACAATGGCATCAGCCAGCACCGGCGGTTTGACCTCGGTTGCGCCCCATGAGAATTCAACCTTTACTTGAATATTTTTAGCCGCGAAATAGGTTTTCGTCGCGTTTACAAGTTCAGTGGCAATGATCTTCCCCGCCAGGTCTTCGGCGCGCTGGAAGGGCGAATCCTCAGGGACCGCCAGCACCCAACGAACCTTACCCAGGCCTTGTTTCGCATAAGTCAGCTCGGCGGCCGTGACCACATCCAATCCGCTTTCCATGACCCAGTCTCTTCCGGTCAAACCACAGTCAAGGACGCCATGATCCACATAACGGGCCATTTCCTGGGCGCGAATCAGCATGCACTCAATTTCAGGATCATCAGTAGCTGCAAAATACGAGCGGCTGCTGGTTTGGACGTTAAGGCCGGCCCGCTTGAACAGTGCCAGTGTGGATTCCTGCAGGCTGCCCTTGGGAATGCCTACGCGCAGCTTCATCACTTTGCCTCCACCGTGTTGACTGCCAGCGGCTCCGTGAAGCATGACTTGGTGCCCTTGTGGCAAACCAGGCCGTCCCCTTCAACAAAAACGCGAAAGAGCAGAGTATCGCGATCGCAATCTGTTACTGCGGAGATGATGCGAAGGCAGTTTCCTGAGGTCTCGCCCTTCATCCAAAGCTTTTGGCGCGTTCGAGAGTAGAACGTCACGTATCCCGTCTCTTCTGTTTTGGCCCATGATTCTGCATTCATGAACCCGACCATAAGTACTTCGCCTGTGGCGTTGTCCTGTACGATTGCCGGAGCCAGACCATCCATTTTGGCAAAATCGATTTCCATATCAGTTATCTCTTTCTGACATCGCTCAAACAAAAAGCCCGCCGAGTTTCTGCCGGCGGGCCCTTAATCTCTATGATTGCGCTGAATTTCAGCTTCTTAGCGCCCCCGCCGACACATTCGCCGTATGGTGATGATGGTGATGGCGATGGGTCAGCTGGTTCATGCTGATGTCAAGTTAAGCCAATCAGAACTTTAAAGTCAAACAAAAAACAGTCTCTTTGCTCGAGCGAGCTTTGACAGGAAGAAGTGCTTTTCAATATTAAGACCGCGCACTCTCCTGCCGGCCAGGACCTCTCGAACCGCAGTCACCAAGTGTTCCGGAGAATGGCTCAAAGGAAAGTCAGCGACTGGAAGCTCGGGGGAACGCACTCATTCCATCCTCCAAAATGATTTCTGCAGCTGTGGTTAAATCAATCTCATGCTCCGGCTGCGCGAGATACGTCAGGAATTTCGTCCCATGCTGCGACTTGCTGTGCCGCTGGCCCTGACCGAACTGGGCTGGACTTCCATGTCCTTTATCGACACGGTGATGGTGGGGCGATTGCCGGACAGTGCGGTTGCGATAGGAGCAGTGAGCCTGGGCGCCACGCTATTCAATACCATCGGAATCTTTGGTAGCGGCATCATGCTTGGATTGGACACGCTCATTGCTCAAGCTTACGGCGCAGGAAAATCCAGCGAGTGCCACCGCACGCTCTGGAATGCACTATATCTCTCCTTGTTTCTAACCCCGATTTTGATGGGCGTTGTACTCGCCTTTATCCCGCTGTTTCCCGATTTCGGATTGAGCCGAGCACTGGTGACGCAGACAGTCCCGTTTTTGAAAGCGCTGGTCTGGAGTACTTTTCCGTTGGTGATTTATTTTGTGCTGCGTCGTTACCTGCAGTCAATGGGGATCGTTAAGCCGGTAGTATTCGCCCTGATTTCCGCCAATCTGGTGAACCTGGCAGGGAATTGGTGTTTCGTCTACGGCCATCTCGGTTTGCCGAAATTTGGAGTCCCCGGCAGCGGCTGGTCCACGTGCATTTCGCGGATTTATATGGCTCTTGTACTGGCCTTGGCCGCGGTTCATTACGACCGCAAACGCAACAGCGGCTTATGGCTGGCTTCGCGAAGGCTGGAACTCCAGCGGATCTCTCACATGCTCAAACTCGGCTTTCCTGCGGCGTCGCAACTTCTTTTTGAAATCGGTGGCTTCGCCTGTGCCACCTTCCTGATCGGCAAGCTGGGCGCGGTTCCTCTTGCCGGGCATCAGATCGCGCTGAACGTGGCGAGTTTCACCTACATGGTGCCTCTGGGAATCAGCTCGGCGGCAGCTGTGCGTGTGGGCCATGCGGCTGGAGCGAAGGATGTGCATGCCGCAGCGCGGGCTGGTTGGATGGCCATTCTGTTTGGAGCAGGCTTCATGGCGTGCTCCGGTTTATGCCTGTTTCTTTTCAACCATCAGATTTCGCGCATCTATACGCCCGATCCTGTCGTGATTAGCGCAGGCGCGGCCCTGCTGATTGTGGCCGCAATATTCCAATTGTTTGATGGATTGCAGGTGGTGGCCACGGGTGCCCTGCGCGGCGCCGGCAACACACGCACGGCGATGCTGGCGAATCTGATTGGCTATTGGGTCCTCGGGTTGCCGCTGGGGTGGGTGATGTGCTTCAAGTTCCATTGGGGTGCAGTGGGAATGTGGTCTGGCCTCTGTCTTGCGCTGGTGGTGATCGGCATCGCCTTGCTCGTGGCTTGGCATGCTGCAATCAAAAAAATGACAGAACCAGTAATCGTGAAGCCAGCCGATGCGGCGGCCCGGGTTGAGTCACGCTCACGATGAAATCAGGAAGTTTGTAGATCGGCTTCGTCTGGCGCAACTGGGACCAGATGCTGATTTTTTTGACGGAGTGTTGGACGACAATTTTGTGGCAGTCACCGAAGATGGGAGCCATTCTGGCCAAGACGAAGGTGGTCGAAGCCACCAGCCTGGCAATGTGCCGAAGTTCACTCGCGCCGAAATGAGTGATTCTAGACTGTGACGGTGGTGACGTGCACTGGTAGATTTGAATCGGCTCAGACGAGTTTAACTTGCGATTTATGCGCGGGGGGCGGGGCGAAAAACCCACGAAGCTTGCGGTTAAGTCGCTTACTAAGGCCGTGGGCAATTTTGGTGGATTCCCAATCTCACCGCAGAAATCCTAAAAGCTACTTTAAAGTCAACTTCTTAGAGTGGTGATTTGGAAAAGCTATCCGACGTTATGACAAGTCGTACTTGACAAGCGCTGGAGACTGACCTTAAAGTGTAAAGCAAGCTTGTCATGGCAGCAATCCAAAACCGAATTAAGGAACTTCGGATGGAACGGGGATGGACGCAGCAGCAGCTCGCAGAAGCCGTGGGAGTCTCTCGACAGAGCATTAACTCCATCGAACGGGGGCGCTACATTCCGAGTCTGGTGCTGGCGCTGACATTTTCCAGGGTCTTTAGCTGTTCTACAGACGAGATTTTTAAGCTAGACGCAGGATGAGAACGGGAAAGAAGGGTGCAAATGTGGCTCCTCACAATCCAGGTCTGAACCACTTATTCAAGACCGGTCTGTTGCTTTTTTGCCTTGCGGGCCTGTCGCGGTTATTCCTCCATGCGACTTCCAGCATTCCCGCGACTGTTATGGGAAGTATAACCGGCTTCCTTTATGGAATTTCGGTGGTCCTCCTGGTTGCGGGATCAATAAAACGGAGAAAGAGGGACTGCAGGTTGAAAGTGGGCGCGCTGGAGGAAAGATGAGTTTTGTCAGCCGGATCATTGATGAACGATTTCTGGACCGGCGCCGGCGCTCCACGAGTGTTGCCGGCATTGTCGGCGGTATCCTGGCAATCTGTCTCTTCGAATGGCGCTATTTTGTCGGCCATGTCTGGGATTGGGACCTTTTTGCAGTGGGGCTCACATTTGTTGCCGTCAAGCTGACATTGATGTTCTGGTATTACTTCACCGATTAGGTTAAACGTGAAAGATGGTGCCGAAACAAAAGGGCGTCTTGATTCTCGGCCTTTTATTTTTGGCAATCGGTAGCGCCTTGCTGCGATTCTTACCCAGGGCGTCCGTGCTGCCTGAATCTGCAAATGACGCAATCACGGGACTCATTTACGGATTTGCAATCGGCGGCCTCCTGCTTGCTCTGCGAGGCAAGCGCCAGTTGGTGTTCTGAGTAGCGGTAGCCGGTGGGTCTTCTGCCAGTTCGCAGGCAATAGAAGGAACCCATTGCCGGGCTCCTTCTTGTGCTGTGCCAACAGTCTATTGCGCTTCCACCTTGGCGCAGTGCTTCTCAAAAGCCCGGGTCAAAGCGGAGGCGATCATCTCCGGGCTGCTCATCTCAATGTCGCTGCGCTGCATCATGTACACCAGTTGACCATCGCGCAAAAGACCTATGGATGGAGATGATGGCGCGAATCCAGTGAAGAAGCTGCGTGCCTTTTCCGTGGCATCGCGATCCTGCCCCGCGAATACCGTGATAATACGGTCTGGCCTGATGTCCTGGCGCACTGCTGCCCGGACACCGGGACGCATTCTGCCTGCCGCACAACCGCACACTGAGTTCACCACCACCATGGTGGTACCCTTCTGCTTCACAGCGTTTTCCACGTCAGCAGCTGTGCGGGCTTCGTGGATGCCTGCCGAAGTAAGTTCCTCGCGCATGGGCGCAATCATCATTTCCGGATACATTCATTTCCTCCCAATGGGTCGCTAAAGACATTTTACAGGTAAAAAGACCTTTCCCCGAAGCGCAATCTCTGGGTTAGTCTAAAGAACGCCTTTGAAAATCCAGGAAAACATTCCTCTTGCGCCGTTTACCACGTTTCGTGTGGGCGGACCGGCTCGCTATTTCATTGAAGCCTCCAGCGAATCTGATATCAGGGAAGCGCTGGCTTTCGCAGAGGAAAGGCACCTTCCATTGTTTGTCCTTGGAGCTGGCAGCAATCTCGTGATCGCCGACCAAGGCTGGCCGGGGCTGGTGTTGAAAGTTAATCTTAAGGGAGTTGAATTTGATTTCAACGGCAACACCGCCTTATTTCATGCTCGCGCCGGCGAGAACTGGGATGACTTTGTGACGCTTGCTGTTGAGCACAATTGTGCGGGCGTCGAATGCTTAAGTGGCATTCCGGGAACAGTGGGCGGCACACCGGTGCAGAATGTGGGAGCCTATGGCCAGGAAGTTTCACAGACCATCAATGCTGTGCGGGTACTGGAAATTGCTTCAGGCAATGTGAGAGCGCTGAGCAACCAGGAGTGCGGGTTCTCTTATCGCAGCAGCATTTTTAACAAGCATGCATCCGGAAAATACATCGTGCTGGAAGTGACATTCCGGCTGAAACAAGGTGGAGCGCCCCTGGTTGAATATTCTGACCTTCAACGGTTCTTTGCGTCCGAAAAGAAGCCCGGCTTGCAGCAGGTACGCGATGCCGTACGCCGGATACGCCAGAGCAAGGCAATGCTTCTGGTTCCCGCCGACGAGGACTGCCGCAGCGCGGGATCATTTTTTAAAAATCCCATTGTCTCTGCTGAAGAGGCTCTGCGCATTGAGAAGCTTGCAGAGAAGCGCACTCTTAATCAGGTACTGCCACGTTATCCGGCAGAAGACGGCCGGGTGAAGCTCCCGGCGGCTTGGCTGGTGGAGCAGGCCGGGTTTTACAAAGGCTATTCGCGAGGAGCTGTCGGCATTTCGCGTAAGCACAGCCTGGCAATTGTGAATCGCGGCGGAGCCACAGCGCAGGAGATCATGACGCTTAAAAATGAAATTGAACAAAAAGTGTTTGACGTATGGGGAGTGCGCCTGCAACCTGAACCGGTGTTTGTGGGATTTCAGCCGCCGGGAAGAACACATAGCAGCCCCGCCCCCCTCTAATTCCAACAGAGAGCTGCTGATTCCAGTGATCACAAGGGTTGGAAGCTTTTTGCCACCTCTGAGGCTTTGCTGATCGAAGACAACTGATAGTGCGGCGGAAAAAACCAGGCCAGATGCTGCATGAAATTACTGAAATCGTTCTGGTTGGCGAAATCTTCAGGAAACACAGAGAAGATAATCGTCTCCAGTGGAGTCTGGTTCGGGTTTGAAAGCAAAAGTACTCCGGGCGTTTCGTATCCCTGGCTCAGGAGGAACTTCCTGACCGCGCGTCTGGCAAAAGCAGGAAAGTAATACTGGTTAGGCTGGCCCACCAGGACTGCTTGTTTGCCTGCAAGGTGACTCGGGACTTCAGGCGATCGCACCTCAGTTGTCGTTTCACCTTCCGGATGAGGCTCCAGATTGAGATCGAATCTGCCAAGTTCTTTCTTTGACCAGAGCTGACCAAATGGGATGACCCACTCCGGAGGCCCAGCCTGTGGCTCAATCACAACTCCAAGCGAGTTCTCCAGGCAAAAGTCGAGCACCTGTGCCAGCGAAAGCGGCTGAAAGTCACGGTTGGGAGCGGGCATATTGAGCAGAAAATAGGAGAACCCGTCCGGTCCCTGCAGGATCTGGTCAGAAGTGGTAGTCATGGCGGCATCGCCGATGACTCCATACAACCGCCGCACCCAGTCACGGTCGCGCTGGTCTCGTGGTACGAACAAGAGATCCGCGAGATCGTGAGTTTTCGTGAGGTCGGCCTTAGGCATGGGCAAGTTAGAACTCACTCCACGATATCATCGACCCGTGTCAGCTTATGTTCCGGTTTGGAACGCTCTGCGCAGGCCGGGAGTGGTCAAGATGACGGTCGGCCAGAGGAAAAGTCCAATCCGCGTGGCCGAGTTTCCCGTACTATGAGTGTATCTTTTGCCGCTCTGAGTCATCTCAACAGGTGCGGGAGATTTGCTTAAGTTTTGGGTTTATATAGGCTTAAAAGCGGCTTACGGATGGCTGTTGAGACATTAAATTTGATGATACTTTCTGGAGTTATTCATGCTCTTTAAGAAACCGAACGACATTCCATCTTCTGAAATTACTCCAAAGAGCAGTTACATCAGCCGGCGGGCTTTTATTACTGGGACAGTAGCGGCTGGTGCGGCGCTGGCTGGGGGCGCTTACCTGCGCACCAGCGGTTCCGGCGAGGAACACTCAGCCACAGTGGAAGCCTCTGGCGAGAAGCTGACAGGAATCGTAAAAAGCCAGTACAGCACTACAGAGACACCAACCTCGTTCAAGGACATCACCAATTACAACAACTACTACGAGTTCAGCACGGACAAGTACGCACCCGCTGGACTATCGAAGAATTTTCGTACCAGACCCTGGACCGTCAGCGTAGAAGGCATGGTCAAGAAGCCGAAGACCCTGGACGTCGACAGCATCATAAAGCTGGCGCCGCTCGAAGAGCGCATCTATCGTATGCGGTGCGTGGAAGGATGGTCGATGGTGATTCCCTGGGTAGGATTTCCGCTCTCCAGTTTCATCAAGAAAGCAGAACCTTTGCCCAGTGCGAAGTTTGTGGCTTTTCAGACGATCCTTGCTCCGGACCAGATGCCCGGCCAAAAAGATAACGTTCTTCAATGGCCATACGTTGAAGGTTTGCGCATGGATGAAGCCATGCACCCGCTGGCGATTCTGGCTGTAGGACTTTATGACCAGGTGCTTCCCAACGTGGATGGCGCGCCTTTGCGTCTGGTGGTGCCGTGGAAATATGGCTTCAAGGGCATCAAGGCAATTGTGAAGGTCAGCTTTACTGACAAAATGCCCCCCACCACTTGGAACATCATGGCGCCGAATGAATACGGGTTCTATTCAAATGTGAATCCCACGGTGGACCATCCGCGCTGGAGCCAGGCCACGGAACGCAGAATTGGAGATGGGCTGTTTGCTCCCAAGCGGAAGACGCTGATGTTCAACGGCTATGCTGACCAGGTTACCAGCCTTTATTCCGGAATGGACCTGCGGAAAAACTTTTGATGAAAGCGATCCCGGAAAAATTTTTGCGCGCACTCAAAGTGCTCGTCTTTCTGCTCTGCGTGGGGCCGCTCGGCGTGCTTACGTGGAAGGCGTTTCACGCTCTCCTTGGGGCCAATCCCGTGGACGTGATTACACGCTCGACAGGGAAGTGGACGCTGGTATTTCTGCTACTGACCCTTTCTGTAACACCGGTGCGGCGTTTGCTGCGCATGCCCTGGCTGGTGCGCTTTCGACGAATGCTCGGGCTGTTTGCGTTCTTCTACGGCACGTTGCACCTGATGACGTATGTGTGGCTGGACCAGTTCTTCAACGTCCAGTCCATGCTGCATGACATTGCCAAGAGGAAATTCATTACCGCCGGGATGACCGCCTTCGCGTTAATGGTCCCGCTTGCCTTCACATCCACTTCCGGCTGGATACGCCGCTTGGGAGGAAAGCGGTGGCAGAAACTCCACCGCCTGATTTATTTGAGCGCCATCGCCGGCGTAGTGCACTTCATATGGCTGGTCAAGGCCGATGAGCGCAGGCCCATTGTCTATGCCTCTGTGCTGGCTGCGCTATTGCTGTTTCGTGCTGGAGCCTGGTTCCTGAAGCGGTCCCGCACGCGGTCTGCAGTTCCCGTCATGCCTGCTGCTTTTTCACAACAGACTGCAAATTCGCCCGACAACCACGCTTAGCAGACCGTCTCACGCACTCTTCTGATGTAAGGGACTGAAAACATAAGCCCGGGCAGAGCAGGTGAAATCGAGCATCGGAGTGTGCACCACCGGGTTAAATTGCATCTTAATACGCAAGTGATTCGGCTATCTTTTTGAATTGGGATTCGGGAGCTTGCGGGTGAATTATGTATTCGAAGGGGGCCCTAAATGAAGCGCAACAATCTTGAAGACATTAACGTCATGGAACTTCTGGATCGTGTATTGGACAACGGCATAGTGGTTGATCCTTCTGCCCGCGTTTACCTAATTGGAAATGAGCTGCGTGGTTCAAAAAGACGGATGATCGTTGAGTCCATACACACACATTTTTGAGGGGCGCCGACTCAGCGGACCACCCATTCGATTTCAGCAAAAAAGGCGTGCTACGGGAGCACGCCTTTTGATTGGTGCGCCCGGCAGGGCGCAGTCACTGGGAGGTGAAAGTCCTCTACACGCCCGGCAAGGGGAAGTGTTAGCTGAACGGCAAGGGTGTCCATCGCGAGGTGGAATCTGAAGGAAGCTGTAGGCAAAGCGCTGGCCCGACGAACAGGAAGCGGATAGAGGCGGCGCAGCGGGGTGAGCAGGCCAATAGATGCAAAGCCCAATTCTTGCACGGAACGCTGCGACGTAGATCCGACGGGCATAAGCGTGACGGTGAGTGCGTCATACCCGGGGAGATCTGCATGGCCGCCATGAGCAACGAGCACCGGAAGGTGCTTAAGAGGGCGATGCAGAAGTCAGCAGAGGCCATAGTAGTCCGGCGCGAGCAGGACGAAGGGCCAAACATGAAAGACCGGAAGTAGGACACCAGAATCTCGATGCCAGTCAAAGAAGCAGAAGCGCGCGCAAGTGCGGCCCCCGGCGTAGGCGGCAGGCGGAACCTGCCAGGGACGGATGGGGGTGTAGAGGCAGGCAAGACGGCTGGTGAGCAAACGAAACCGGAAGCGCTGCGGCTGATGGCAGCCGTAGTGGAACGCAGCAATATGCTGTGCGCCTATAGGCGAGTGGTGAAGAACCAAGGTGCGCCGGGAGTCGATGGACTCGCGACCGCCGAGTTGAAGCCTTGGCTACAGGCGCACTGGGAAAAAATCAGGGAGGAACTGTTGGCGGGCAGGTACATGCCGGCGGCGGTGCGCAAGGTGGAAATACCGAAGCCGCAAGGCGGGGTACGAACCTTGGGCATTCCGACGGTGCTGGACCGGCTCATTCAACAAGCACTGCATCAGGTACTGCAACCGCTGTTCGAACCTGAGTTCTCTGAGTCCAGCTATGGCTTTCGCCCTGGACGCAACGCGCACCAAGCCGTAGAAGCGGCGCGGAGCTACGTAGCCGAAGGCAAGCGCTGGGTCGTAGACTTGGATTTAGAGAAATTCTTCGACCGTGTTAACCATGACATTTTAATGGCGCGGGTGATGCGGAAGGTGAAGGATAAGCGAGTGCTGAAGCTGATCCGGCGATATCTGACGGCGGGACTGATGGAGGGCGGAGTGACAAGTGTGCGGGAGGAGGGTACACCGCAGGGTGGACCGCTCTCGCCGTTGCTTTCCAACATCCTGCTCACCGATCTGGACCATGAGTTAGAGAGCCGGGGGCACCGCTTCTGTCGCTACGCCGATGACTGCAATATTTATGTGAGCAGTCAGAGGGCGGGAGAACGGGTGATGGCGGCGATCACGGAGTTTCTGGAAAAGAAACTGAAGCTCCAAGTGAATGCTGACAAAAGCGCGGTGGCGAGGCCGTGGCAGCGAAAGTTTCTGGGCTACAGCATGACATGGCACCAGAAACCGAAACTGAAAATCGCCGAGCCCAGTCGCCAGCGTTTGGCGGAGAAGGTTCGCCAAAGGTTGAAGACAAGCCGTGGTCGAAGTCTGGAACAAGTAATCGAGGAACTCAAGCCGTTATTGCGAGGTTGGGTCGCATACTTCCGGCTCACCGAAGTCAAAAATGTGCTGGAGGAACTCGACGGCTGGATCAGACATAAGCTGCGGTCGCTGCTGTGGCGGCAGTGGAAGCGTGCTCATCGACGAGCACAAAACCTGATGCGAAGCGGGATAGACGAGGCACGTGCCTGGCAATCGGCCACCAACGGACGTGGTCCGTGGTGGAACGGAGGTGCGTCCCACATGAACCACGCCTTTCCCAAAACCTGGTTTGAGCGCATGGGGCTGGTTTCGCTGTTGGATACTCAGGGGCGCTTCCAGAGTATTTCATGAACCGCCGGATGCGGAACCGCACGTCCGGTGGTGTGGGAGGACGGCGGGGGTGACCCCGCCTCCTACCCGATCTGTTATCAATTCTCTTTACGGTCTGAAATCCATCTTGATCTGGGTGCTCTGGTCGATCGGCTGCCCATTCAGCATAGCTGGTTTGAACTTCCACTGCTTCACTGCATCGAAAGCGGCATCGCGGAAAACGGGTTGGCCGCTGATGAATTGCGGATTGCGTACCTTCCCGTCCTTTCCCACTGTTATCTGTATCACCACGGCTCCGCTGAGGCGGCGAATGCGGGCAATGGGCGGGTACATGGGCGGAACGGTCTTGAGCACGTGCATTGGCTCCAACTCAGACTGTGCCACCGTGGGCGCATCTGAGGATACGGGACGCGCCAGGTTCGACAGCGCGTTGGACCCACTACTCATGCTGAGAGTTGGACTGATCTGAACGTCCTGCGGAGCCAAAGCTGATGCAGAAAGACGCGACGGACCACCCGTCGTGATCGGCACAGGAGTAGGCGCCGGCTTTTCAGCCTTCTCTGGTTCTGCAGTTTTCTTCTCTTCTACTGCAGCTACGTGTTCGGGTTTGCTCTCTTTCTTCTTGTTTTCTGCCGCGCTCACCGGTTTGACGGCTGCATGGCTGGTTTGAGCAGCAAACTGCTGATTGGAAGTTGAACTTTCGCTTGAGCTAACTGCCGGAGTAGCGGTCACAGCTCCTGTGTTCTGGGCTTGCTGTGAGTTTGCGGGCGTGTTCGTCTGTTGCGCTTGCTGTACCGGGACAACGGTGGATGGCTTGCGATTCATGACGAAGACGATCGAAACCGCAGCGAGCACCAGAACAGCAACCCCGCCGATAATCATCTTGGAATTGCCGCCGGATTTGTTGTCTTCAGCGGCGACGGAATCAAATGTGCCGAAGCTGGCCTTGATTTCCGGCTTTTGCTTTTCCTCTCGCTTAGGGAACGGAACCGGTGCTGCGACGTCTGTTTTAGCCGGCTCTGCCTTCACAACCGCTGGACCGCGAACAGCGGCAGCAGCCGTTGCGGCTCCCGAAGATTTGATTACCACTGGAGGCGGTAATGGCATTGGAGCCGATGCAACCGGCTTGGGCATAGCTAAGGGAGTATCTGCCTGAGTTCCCTCGTCTTTTGTCCGGCGCTCTTTCTGCAGAAGCACCGAGATCTGATCGGCCATGGTCTTCAAAACCGCCACATGCGTGATGGTGAAGGCGTGGGCTGTGGGAGCAAAACAAGCCAGGACGCCAACTACTTTGTTGTCATCGCGAATGGGAGTGACGACCATGGAGCGGATTCCCAAAGCCCGGATAGCGGCTGTATCCACCCGGGTATCAGTTTCAGCATCATCGCAGCGGAGTTCCTTGCCCGTCTGGATGCAGAGTCCGGTAAAGCTGCCTTCCACGCGTAACGCGGCGCCCACTTCCGGAGCAGCCGAGCCGCTGCGCGCGCGGCAAACGATTTCATCGGCATTGCCTTCGTTCAGAGCGATGGCGGTGCCGGATGCATTGGTGAAAGCCTGGGCACGTTGCGCGATTACGCCAAGTTCATCACTCAGTGTCCGTAGCCTCGGTTTGGTTGTGTCAGTAGGTTGCGTTGCCATGGTTGCGCCGTCCTGCAATACTTTTTCTCCTTGAATCCCGCGGCACATAATTAAATGCGCCACAAAACCTGATCACCCGCCTTGCTGATCCCGGACGACCTGTGTGCCTGGGTGGCAGCAGAGCGTCCTTGCGTTATTTGAAGTGGCCCGAAAAAAACAACTGCGGTTGTGTTCCAAAACCGGCAGGGGAAGGCACGGCGGAACGAGTTTATGTTTATGGCCAGACGCGCTTGGTTTTGTCGCCTGCTGCAGCCCCGTTGGTCTGCACTGCAACCGGACGCGCCGCTTCAGGGATGGCAGCATTTCCGCCTTCCAGAATGCGTGCCGCTACCCGGAGAGCTTCGATTTCTGCCTGGAGCCCCGAAATCTGCGCCTGAAAGATCGCGATCTGGTTTTCCTTCTCCTTGATCGCGTCATAAATATTGTTCATTGTGGTAAGCCTCTCGCCCGCGAAATATATCAACGGCGCAACCATTGTCAACGTAACCGCTGGGACAGTGGTTCAGTTCTTCACCCTAGTCGGATATGTCGGTCGTGCAATGCCGGATATGGAACCAAAGTGTTTTGTTGTGGGCGAGGTGCGCAGAAACACGCTTGAAATGGGGTGAAAACAGGCGCAAAACCGGAGTTGTTTGGTTCAGCCGAACAAGGGCGCAAAAGGCGTCATCGTGGGCTGCTCAGGTTACCTTCGTAATCTGCAAAGATGGGCCGGATGGTCAGTCGAGCGGCTAATCCAAGTTCCGGATTTTATAAATAGTGAAATTACTCCTGTAAAGGATTGTAAAGGGGAGTAAAATTCTCCAACCTCACGAGACCTGCTCTTAAGCGTGCAGGAACGTAGAGGGACAACGAAGGAGAACCCTCCCCATGAAGCGTTTGGCTCTCGTTTTTATCGTGGTGCTCTTGTCGAGTTTCGTTGCGATTTCGGCAGCAGCACAAAGCGCAGCATCAGCGACCATCATCGGAACAGTGGTTGACCCCCAGGGGGCGGTCGTTCCAGGCGCAAAGGTTACAGCAACCAATGCAGCCACGGGAGTCGGTCGCACCGTGGATACAACCTCCAGCGGAAATTACACCATTCCTAACCTGCCGCCCGGAACGTACAACGTTCGGGTTGAAGCAAAGGGCTTCGCGGCAGGCGAGACCAGGGGAATCGCGCTGAACGTGGGCGACCAGCGTGACCTCGGTTTCAAGCTGGCTATTTCCGGAGCTAGTGAGTCGGTGGAAGTTACAACAGAATCGCCGCTCATCGAGACCACCAAAACAGATGTCTCTACTTCCGTCACGAGTTTGGATATGCAACGTTTGCCCACCATTGCAGGAGCTACGGGTTCGGTCAATGACTATGCGCAACTTGCATTGACGGCTCCAGGCGTCAAGCTGGATTCAAGCGGCCTTACCACCGATCTGATTGGCCCTGGATCGATCAACAATCGCGGCAATCTTTACAATGTGGACGGAGCCAATATCACGGACCAACTGGTTTCCGGTCGCGATGGCACCGGCGCCTCTGTGGATGAGGTGCAGGAATTCCAGGTGCTTACGAACAACTACAACGCAGAGTACGGGCAGGCGTCCGGGCTTGTTATGAACGTGGTGACAAAGTCCGGCAGCAACGCCATTCATGGCGATGCCCACATGTATTTCCGCGGGCGCAATTTATCAGCATCAGATCCGTTTTACAACCTCAGCTTTCTTGATCCGGCCACCGGACTGGTTGCGGCTCCAGTTCCGGGGCAACCTTTTCATTGTCCACTGAGCAACGTAGGGACTCCGAGCATCGAGGGGTGCGATCGCGCTCCGTTCCATCGTAAGGAAGGCGGCTTTACGCTGGGAGGACCTTTCATGAAGAACAAGCTGTTCTGGTTCACCAGTTTTGAACTCAGCCGCCAGGCAGTTCCTCTGATCCTGACTCCATTCGGCGTTTCTCAACAGGTGCAACAGCCCGTAAACAATCTGCTGTATTCCGGCAAGATCGACTACAAAGTCAGCAACAACCACAACCTCTCGATCCGGTATGCCGTGGATCGATTTAGGACCAGCAACGCGGTGATACAGACGGGACTGAATGTCTCGCCCGATGACCTGAATTCCACGCTCAATAATAATGTGAATCTCAACGCGGGCCTGGTTTCCAACCTCTCATCGAGCATGGTGAATGAGGGGAGGTTCGTGTTTACACGTTTTGTCACCTCAACAACCACTAACTCAACAGCGCCCGGTGTGATCCATGCGGATGGTACGCAGACAGGAGCTGATTTCTGCTGTCCGCAGGGTGGTTTGCAAAAGCGCTACCAGTACATCGATAACCTGACCTGGACGCGAGGAAAGCATACGATGAAGTACGGGTTCAACGTCAGCTATTATCCGTGGTTCTCGCTGTTCCCGCAGTTCCACTTTGGCCAGTACATTGCCAATCCGTCAGACACCGGAGCAACCAGTTTCACTTTCGCTGTGGGCCCTGGCGAGGTGACGTCGAAGGACAACATCTACGGCTTCTACGGGCAGGACACATGGAAAGTTACGAACAAGCTCACAGTCAATTACGGTTTGCGTTGGGACTTTGAGGCAGGTGCTTTCAAGGGTGGAAAAATCCCTGGCCCCAATGGCACCTGTTTTCAGGGGAACGGAATCATCTCGGCCTGCAGCTCTGACAAAAACAACTTCCAGCCGCGAGTGGGATTTACTTACCAGGTGACTAACAACACGCTGCTTCGTGCCGGATTTGCGGAGACCACGATGTTGGCGTTCAACAACGTGGTGCTCGATTCGCTGAACTTTGATGGAACCACGCTCAACACGATCACTACGACGAACCCGGCCGTGCTGGCCTTCTTTCCTAATGCACCAGATCCTGCCGTACTCGCCAGCGTAGTACCACCAGGAAGCAACTTTTTCGGGCGTGTTCGTCCTATTTCTCCGAACCTCAAGAATCCCGAGATGCGAATGGCGAACGTTGCCATAGAGCATGAGTTCAGCAAGACCTTGAAGGGGACGGTTCAATATATCGGGCAGTTCGGTTTCGGCCTGTTCGGAGAGCGGGATACCAATGCTCCTGTGATTGCGGCCGATCCAAATAACCCGGGATTCTTCTACTATCAGACCCAACCATCCGTAGACCCCACGCTGGATCCCTCAGCCCGACCGGACAACCGCTTTGGTGCGATTCGCACCAACGAGAACTCACGTACGTCACACTACAACGGATTGTTGGTCAGCGCTGAGAAAAGGATGTCAAACCACATCCAATTCAACGCCAGTTATACCTGGTCACACGCAATCACCTCGTCAGAAGACTTCTTCGGCATCTCCGAGCCTGGTGATTTCGTCAATATCAGGCCGGAACTCGGACCTGCATACAACGACATCCGCCATGCCGTGAATATGGGAGTGGTGCTGGATTCAGGGAAGATGACTGGAAACAACTTCCTTGGAACATTCCTCAACAACCTCGGGCTGAGCTGGGTGGGACAGCTCCAATCCGGACGTCCGTTTCCAGTATCGACGGGAAGCTCTGAGTTTGGAGCCGGAAGCCGGTTCTTCGGCGCCGGCAGCGAAACGCAGCAGCGGCCAAATGTGCTGGCGGATGGGACAGTTTCCATGGCCGGCATTGGCACCATTGACGACGGATTCGGAGCAAACTTTAGTTCCGCCACGACCAGTCTCTGCACGGCGGGCGGCTTTAGCCTCGCTCAGTGCCAGGGAATCGTAAACACATTCGCGGCGCCCGCTGATGCGGACCCGAATGGTCCTGTTGACTCTCTCAACAGCAACATTCCTGTTGACTTCAAGTTGGCTAATGGCAGCCTGGAACGAAACGCCGGCAGAGGCAATCCATTTCTGCGGTTCGACGCTTCATTGCACAAAACGATCGGAATACCTAAATACGAAAACGTGAAGATTGAGTTACGCTTTGATGCCTTCAATGTTTTCAACCATGCAAACTGGGGCTCCTTCAACAGCAATGACGTATTGGCGACCATGGGGCTCTCTGTTGTCAGGGATCCAAACGGAAGCATCATCTCCACGGCGCCGGACTTTTTTACGTGTGGTTCGCCTGCCGGTGGTGGCTGTGAGAGGCCCGACGGAACATTCGTAGGCAACAACGGGCAGACACTGCGTCTTTCGGACTTGCAGCACGGGAAGATCAGCAGCAACCTGCTGGCGGGAAATCAAATCTTTAATGGCCTTGGCGACCCGGCAGCTGTAGACGTGAACGGCATCGGCCCACGCAAGCTCCAGCTTTCATTCCACGTCCGCTTCTAAGCTCAGGCGGATGACCCAGCATAAGGCGGGCTTTCGGGCCCGCCTTATTTATGGTTCTGAGGACAGCGAGTGCATCTGCATTGTGGCACGATCTACACCGCTTCTTCCAAACCTGAATTTGGCGCGCCCGCAAACGGAGCAGGAGTATCGCGAGGCTCACCCGGTCCATGGTCGGCGTCTGAATATTGGAACTGGATAGGAACGGGGTTGCTGCTCCCGGTAAGTTGTACTTCCTGAAAAACCTCAGTTAAGGGATTCGCTTCGGCAACAGGGAAATCGCCACACTCTTCTCCCTGCTGTGAAATCCATCCAATGAAGTTGATGGCAGAAGGATCGTTGCCGGCGCGGATCGCATCTTCCACGTCGGGGTCAGTTCTCGCTTCGTTCAATTCGTGGTAGAAGGTTGCAACCACATTCTTCCAGGGCTGATCAAAAACTGGAATTCCGTTTATCTGACCGTCCGGAAGTTGCTCTGAGTATGCGCCAATAGCGTAGTAGATAATTTTTTCATCCGGACCGGTGCCTACATGCACTGAGCCGTGGTATCCGCCAAGGCCGTGCAGAGAGTCATCCGTCTCTTTTGGCGGAACGTTTGTTTTCTTTGCCCGCGATTCAAACTGCGCAGAAATAGCCAGGGTAGTCGGCGCCATATCTGTCGTCAGGACGGTGCCGCTGGGCAGCATAAAGTTAAATACGGTTGAGGTGAAATCTGCATCGCCCAGCGAGCCCGACTGATAAAGCGTGGTCACCAGGTTTTCCACGTCACCCTGGGAAACGGTTTGTGGCGGTGGCCCGGCCAGGGTTTGTGAGCCTGTAAATGTCGATGTGATCTGGCCGGAAGGGTAGTACTGGCTCATCACATTGTTGAGCCTGTCATCGGACATGGCCGCAGCCAGGGCCTGATCAATAGAACTTATGTCAGAGGCGTCCCATGCGGCTGACCCGCCGACGTAAAAATTGCTGAACACAAGGTCGGTAATCGTCTTGCCGCCCTGAAATGCAAGATCGTGCTCTGGCGTAGGCGGCAGCCCGGGAGCCAAAGCGGTTGGTTCAGGCATCATGATGCGCTGGCGTGATCTTTTTTCCGCCCTGCTTCCCGGTGCGACAAAGACCCGCAAAGGGCAGACGTAATGCTCAGTGGTTTTTCTTCGCGGCATCAGCACTCCTTGTTACTACATAAGAGTAGAGGTTTTGCGCTTCCATGGCATGGAGCTATGAGGTCATGAAAATGAGATGCATGCAAAGCACCGGAAAGGAGTCACGAACCTTAACTGCTTGAAAACACTAAAGGCGCGAAATTACCGAAATTACCACGGTAATCCCAGGGCAGTGTTCTTTAGTACAACATCCAGGGCGACCTTGGGTATGATTCACCTCGACTCCTCCTCCCCGGACTTGCGTGGTGAAAAACTATGCAGGAGAACACGACGACTACTACTGCCGCTACGCCAACGGCTCCTCGCACTGACCGCCTGGAACTGGTGAAAGAACTAACGCGCGGAAGCATAGGCACGGTCAACAAGGCGCGCAATCCGCAACTGGAGCGCTCCATGGCTCTGCGCCAGTTTCAGGTACCTGAATGGCTCGATGATGTAAACGAGCTGATGCAGCGAATCCTGGCAGAGGCTCGCGCCGCCAGCACCCTGGAACAAGCCAACATCGCGCATCTTTATACCTGCGGTTATAAGGACTTCAACGTCTTTCTGACGGCCGAGTTCGTGGAAGGCCAGACACTCAAAGAGGTGATGGCTGGTCGCATTCCAGATCTGAACGAGATCTTAACGTGGGCTAAACAGCTTTGCGCGGCGGTCGACCACGCCAACGATAAAGGCGTTTATCACCATTTTCTAAGTCCCTACAACATTAAACTCACTCCGGACGGCACGTTGAAGGTGCTGGATTTTGGCTTGATCCGGGACAAGAACCTGCTGACGCCTACTCCTGCAAAAAAGCTGGATGATGCACCGTATCTCTCTCCGGAACAGGTGAAGAACAAACTTGCCGACCGTGCGGCGAACATTTTCAACGTCGGTGTAATTCTTTATGAGCTTTACACCACGCGAAGCCCGTTTGCCGGGAAACATCTGGGCGAAGTGGACCGCGCAATCACTGACGCAAATCCGCATCCTCTGAATGTGGCAAATGGTCGCGTGCCGGAAGGGATCTCGCGTGTGGTCCTGAAAGCCATGGCGAAGAACCCGGCTGAACGCTACGAAAATGGCGCACAGCTCATGATGGCCCTGGAATCAGCAATGCGCGAGCCGAGGGTTGCCGCTGCCAAACCAGCGACCGGCAAATTCTCGGTGGGTGACACAACTGGATCTTTCAAAGCTAATGCGACTGGATCATTCAATGCGAATGCCACCGGTTCATTCAATCCGAATGCGACCGGCTCATTCCGCCGTGATGCCACAGGTTCGTTCAGTGCCAATAAAACCGGCTCCTTCAGCCGCGATGCGTTTAATGCGGCGCAAAACGGTGCGCCTGCTGCAGCGCCGACCACCAAAGCAAGAATTCCCAACCCTCCGCCAGCCACGGTAGCTCGTAAAACAGTGGGATCGTCGAATCAGTGGGTTCTGGTAGGTGGAGTAATCGCGATTCTGGTAATTTTGGCAGCAGGTGCAATGCTTCTGCAGAGAAAGCCAGCAGATCTGCCTTCTGATAATGAAACCGCGCAAACTGCGCCTTCAAATACGCCAGCCCCGGCCCTGTTCACTCAAGCAGAGACTGCGCCACCAGTGGCCACAGATCAGCCGGCTGAAGCGGCCCCAATCACTGAGCCGGTAAGAAGTTCACGTAGTTTCTCCAGATACACCAAAACGGCGCGACCCTCACGGAATTACTCTCAGCCTGCACCCGCGGCACCGGCGCAAGGCCAGCTTGATGTTTCGGCGTTTCCTCTCGGTGCAGTGGTCCAGATTCAAGGGGTCCAGGGTTCCTGGAAGTCGCCACAACTGATTGGACCTCTCGCAGCAGGCACGTACCAGGTCACCATCAGCAGCCCAGGTTACGCATCTGAAACCCGCAGCATTCAAATCACACCGGGGGGGCGGGTACCGCTAAGCGTCAATCTGGCAGCCAATAAGGGTTTTATCAAAGTGGCGGGATCGCCGGCGGGAGCCAGCATATTGCTGGACGGAAGAGACACCGGCAAAGTAACTCCTGCCGAACTTCCTGTTGATCCGGGCCCTCACAGCGTCACGGTTCGCAAGCAAGGTTATCTGGATTCAAGCACTGACCTCAAACTCGCCGCCGGGCAAGGAACCACATATTCGCCACGCCTGATGGTCGCGGGTCGTACTGACAATATCCGCATCATGGGTGGAGGAGTGGGCAAGGTGTTTGGCAGTGGATCTTCCAGTGGAATGGCGCGCATAGACATCAAGAGCGAACCCAAAGGCGCGCAAGTAGTGGTGAACGGAACGCCACTGCAGAAGCTTACGCCGGTGGAAATCCAGGTGGACGCCGGAAGCTACGACATCACTTTGCAAAAAGATGGCTATAAACCGGTTCATGAGAGCGCGATTGTGGGTATGGATGACCACATCAGGATTGAGCGGTCCCTCACACACTAAAAAGTTTTGTCTTAATGACGGAGAGAGCCATGCGGGCGACTTTAAGGGTCGCCCGTTTTGTTGCTGAGAAGCCAGGGCAGGAAGCGAGTGGCAGCAGTGACCCGCGAGCAATTTTGAGGGCAAGCTGCTGCGTGCTGCGGCGGGATACGGCAATTAACGTTAGAATGGAAGAAAGACTCATCAGGACGGAATCAATTTTGAATTCAGCTATCCGCAACATTGCCATCATCGCTCACGTTGACCACGGCAAGACCACTCTGGTGGACGCCATGCTTCGCCAGAGTGGCGCCTTTCGCGCCAATGAGGCCGTGGTAGATCGCGTGATGGATTCAAACGAGCTTGAGCGCGAGCGCGGCATCACCATTCTTGCCAAGAACACCGCCATCTGGTACCACGAGGTAAAAATCAACATCGTGGACACGCCTGGACACAGTGACTTTGGCGGGGAAGTGGAACGCGCGCTGAAGATGGTGGACGGTGTAATGCTACTGGTGGATGCCAGTGAAGGGCCCCTGCCGCAAACGCGTTACGTGCTCAGCAAGGCTTTAGAAGCCGGCCTGCCGCCGGTAGTAGTGATTAATAAAATTGACCGCGCTGACGCCCGCCCACAGGAAGTGCTTAACGAACTCTACGATCTGTTTATCGATCTGGATGCGCGCGAAGATCAACTTGATTTTCCTGTGCTCTATGCCAATGCCAAGGCTGGGACTGCCACTACAGATATTGATGTGCCGGGTGAGGATCTCCGGCCGCTCTTTGATGCGATCCTTAGCACGATTCCGCCGCCCGCGGGCGAAGCGGCCAATGCCTTGCAGATCCTGGTCGCCAACCTGGATTACAGTGACTATCTGGGACGCCTGGCAATCGCGCGTGTTTTCAATGGTGAACTGCACAACGGGGATGAAGTCGGGATCGCCAAACTCGATGGCTCACTTGAAAAAGTGAAGATCACCAAGTTGTTCTCCTTCAGCGGGCTCAAGCGCGTTGATATCGACAAGGCCGACACGGGCGACATTGTCGCTGTGGCAGGAGTTGAGGGCATCAATATCGGCGAGACAATTACTAATCTCGAAAGTCCCGCACCGTTGCCCCACATCGTAATTGACGAACCGACCATCGCAATGCAGTTCTCCGTCAACACTTCGCCGTTCGCAGGACGTGAAGGCAGTTACGTTACATCGCGCAATCTGCGTGAACGTCTGCAGAAGGAATTGCTGACGAACGTATCACTGCGTGTGCAGGAGACGGACAGCACCGATTCATTCAAAGTCCTGGGGCGAGGCGAGTTGCAGCTTTCTATTCTGATCGAAACCATGCGTCGTGAAAGCTACGAGTTGATGGTTGGCAAGCCAGAGATTGTCACCAAGACGGTCAACGGCAAGCTGATGGAGCCTCAGGAAAAGCTGGTCGTAGACATTCCGGAAGCTTTTGTGGGCGTAGTGATTGAAGAGCTTGGCAGTCGCAAGGGCCAGATGGTGAAAATGCACAACCACGGTTCGGGTCGCGTTCGCATGGAGTTCAGCATTCCCAGCCGCGGGATGATTGGACTTCGATCAGAACTGCTCACCGAAACACGCGGCACCATGATCATGAATTCTCTTTTTGATGGCTATACGGAGTGGCTGGGGGAAATTCCTCATCGCATGACCGGAGCGCTCGTCGCCGACCGTCCAGGAACTTCAACCGCTTACGCCTTGTTCAGTCTTCAGGAGCGTGGGGTGCTTTTTCTCGGTCCCGGTGTAGAGCTTTACGAAGGAATGATCATTGGCGAGAACGCGCGAGAAGTGGACCTGGATGTAAATGCGGTGCGAGAGAAAAAGTTAACCAATATGCGTGCTTCCACCGCCGACGAAGCCATCCGGCTGGTGCCATTCAAAGCCTTGACGCTGGAGCAGGCCATTGAGTTTGTGGCGGACGATGAGATGGTAGAAGTCACGCCGAAGAGCCTGCGCCTGCGTAAAAAGATACTGCAGGCGAACCGGCGGCCCAAGAAGAACGCATTGCCTGCAGGCACGCCGGTTCTATCCTAGCTATCGCCTACCATATCTCGCAGCGGTCGGCCGGAGGCCTTACCATGGGCGATCCTGCTTTGCAGGAAAAAGCCGTTGCGAATTCCGGCAGATTGGAGAGCGGCCCAATCACGCGGTACTTCGCGATTGGGTGCGGGTCACCCTGCACCATCAAGCGCTGCGTCTCTGGGCGAATCTCATCGCCGCGCCACTGTCCCCAGGCGATGAAGAACTGCTGATCTGGGGTAAAGCCGTCGATAGTCACAGCCGGGTGTTGCTGTTGCGCCTTTTTGAAGGCGAGATATGAGATTTTGGCTCCGGCAAGATCGCCAATGCTTTCTCCCAGCACCAGCTTTCCATTGTGGTGGATATTAGGTTCAATGTAATAGCTGTCAAACTGCCGTACAACGCAGGATGTTTTCTCCTGGAAACGCTTCATGTCGTCGGCTGTCCACCAGTTGTTCAGGCGGCCTTGCGCATCGAACTGTGCGCCCTGATCGTCAAATCCATGACTGATCTCGTGCCCGATCACAACACCGATGGAGCCATAGTTCACAGCGTCCACAGCGTTCATGTCAAAGGCAGGCGGCTGGAGAATGCCAGCAGGGAAGACGATCTCATTCATCAACGGATTGTAATAGGCATTGGATGTGGGCGGCGTCATTCCCCAGCGGCCCCGGTCTGTTGGCTTGCCGATGAGAGCCCAGTTGTCATCAATCACATTCCATCGCGACGCGGCGACGTTATTGTTCCAATACGAGTCACGAGTAATGCTTATGCTGCTGTAGTCCTTCCATTTATCCGGGTAACCGATCTTCGGATTGAACGTGGAAAGCTTTTCCAACGCTTTCTTCTTGGTGTCAGGGCCCATCCATTCCAGGCCTTCGATTGTGTCATGCATTGCGGAGAGAATATTTTTTACCATTTCCTGGGCGCGAGCCTTGGCCTCAGGAGGGAAGTACTTTTCAACGTACTTCTTTCCCAGTGCTTCACCCAGCAATTGATCCGTGGACTCGGCACAACGCTTCCATCGTGGCTTGATCTCCTGCTGCCCGGCCAAATACTTGCCATAAAAAACAAAGTTCTCGTTTACGAACGGATCAGAAAGACTGCTTGCTGCGTTGTGCAGAAGCTGCCATTTGAGATAGATCTTCCAATCCGCCAGGGAGGTCTGCCTTAGCTGGCGATTGACTTCCTGCATGAACTTCGGCTCAGCAACGTTGAGATCGGCGCGTGAAATTTTCTCCGCTTTGAAATAGCTGTCCCAATCAAATGCCGGTGTGAGCTTCTTGAGGTCCGCGTACGCCGTCTTGTGATCCGTGTTTTTAGGATCGCGCAAAGCCACATTATCCAGCGAATTTTCAGCCAGTTTCTTTTCGAATTCAAAAACCGTTGTGGCTGCAGCCTTCGCCTTGGCATCATCGTAGCCAGCCAGCTTGAACATGTTTGCCACATGGATAAGATATTTCGCCCGGGCATCCTGAAACCGCGGCTCGGTTTTGAGGTAATAGTCTCGATCCGGCAAGCCCAGTCCGCTGGCAAAGATGTTTGCAATGGTCTGGCCAGGGTCGTGATTATCGGGCTGGGAGAAAAGCGCGAAGGGCACAAAGGCGCCGACCTCATTGAGCTGCCTGATCATTCGTTGCAGATCAGCCTGGTTCTTCATGGCGTCAATCTGCTTCAGAAACGGTTCAGCGGGAGTGAGCCCGGCTTTATTGATGCGCGCTTCATCCATGCAGGAGCCGTAATAGTCGCCAATCAACTGCTCTACGCTGCCTTTGGGCCAATCCGTCTTTTTGGAAACATCGTCCAGAATGCCCTTGAGCTGCTCCTTGGCTTCCTCGCCTGCCTGCCAGCGCCGGCTCCAACGGTCCATGTAAGCGGGGATGGGATTCTGCGCATGCCATGTGCCGTTGGCATACTGGGCAAAATCAGTGCAAGGGTCGGCCTTGCGGTCCAGGTCGCCGACTTCTATTCCGTGTTGCGGCCCAGTTTGGGCAAAAAGTGATAGAGAGCAGAGCGAAACGGCAAGCAGAAGCGCACGTAAACGCATGAATCAGTATTCTCCTTGTTTCAGGTGCTTCTCGGGGGCGTTATGTTATCGATCAAAAAATCTCAAGGCCATTATGGCAGCAGTTTAGCTTATAGCTGTCCGCCAAGCTTCTCGAGTGACACGCTTCCTTTTACTGTGCGAACTTTGAGCCTGGTCCCTCCGCCATTGATGGTACCGTGCACATCACTGCTGGAGCCTGTGGCCATGGCCAGGTTGAAGTCGCTGTGGAAACTGGAGCGCCGTCCTCCCGAGTAGTCCACGTCCAGACCGGCATCTCCGGGAACGCGTATCGTAATGCTGCCTTTTTCGTTCTCCAGGTCTGCGGTCTGACCCAGATCGCGCGCGTTTACCTCGGCGTCAGCTTTGTAGGATTTGATTGCAAGCGATCCGCGGATTTTTACATCCTGCAGTTTGATGGTGTCTTTATAGGTGTCGATTCGAATTGCACCCGTAGTGCCTTCAATCAACATGGGCGCTTTGTAACTCTTGATGGCAATATCCCCTTGCACGCCGCCAACCTTTATGTCCGGCTTGTAGCCGTCCAGCGCGACGTTCATCTGTCGGGGAACTCGGATTTCCAGTTCAACCCCTGCCATGTAGTCGTGGAATTGAAAGCAGAAAGTGCAGTTTTCGGTCGGATATTCAACTTTTACTTTCACATGGCCCGGATCATTGGAGAAATTGACTTTTACGTTTTCCATCCACCATTTTCGGTCGGAATCATCACCCTCGAACCGCTTTTGGACGTCGACAACCACCTGATTACCGTCAGATGCGGAAACGTGGATGGTTCCTTTGTAATTCTCCACATTCAATGCCGCGCCAGGAGAAGCCGTGAAGGTCCTCTGAAAGTGTTCCGGCGGTTGCTCCTGAGATGATGCGGTTTGGGCGATCAGTAACATCGCTGTGAGGAAAAAGCCGGAAAATGGCAGTAAAAGGCGTGATCTGCCTGCCTGGAGCATGATGAACCTCCTGATTCTCAAACGTGATAGGAGAGAATACGCAAAAAGGCACAGCCAGGTTCAATAGACGGTTTTTGGTCCAAAATGTCACCTCAAACCACAAGGCCGGCTTCTGAATGCCGGCCTTTACGTGGGATGAACGAACGCTAAATTGTCTTCAAGAGTTTCAGCCAGCGGTCCCAGCCTTCATCGTGGGCCTTTTTATTGGCCGGATTGGTGTTGCTGGGATCCTCTCCTGCCCGCATAAATCCGTGTCCGGCGCCGTCGTAAGTAACGGGCTCATAGGTTTTGCCCAGCTTCTTCATCTCATCTGTTGTGCCTGGGACTGTGGCGCCGATGCGAGCATCATTGCCGGCATAGAATCCGTACACGGGGGCTGTAATCGCAGACAGATTTTGCGGAGGAGGGCCATAAAACACAAAGGCTGCGGCAAGATCCTTGCGGTTTGTAGCAAAACGGAAAGACTGGCCTCCACCCCAACAGAAACCGGCTACTGCCAGCTTGCCATTGGCCGCGGGAAGCTTTTTAGCATAATCTGCCACGGCGTTCAGGTCAGCAGTGATCTGGTCCGCGTCCAGTCCTGATATTGCTTTCATAGCTGCTTGTGTATCGGCGAATTCAGAGGAACCGCCACCCTTTGGTCCCATTCCGGAAAGCAGGTCCGGTGCAACTGCGATATACCCGTTGGCAGCCAGGTGGTCTGCTACGCTACGCACCCAATCCGTCATCCCAAAAATCTCGTGGATTACAAGCACGACCGGGGCTTTCCCCTTTGTTTCCGGGTACACCACAAATGTGTTAACGCTGCGATTGTCATGCTTGATCTGCACCCACTCCTGGTGGCGAGGGGATTTTTCCAGTTTTTGTTTCGCCCAATCCTGCGCAGAAGCTGGGAGCAGGCTGAGCAACAGAGCTGTGACGATTCCTAAGGTGATTTTCATGGCGACTCAGTTTACCTTGTGCCCCTTGAGTGAAGCAAAATTCCCGGGAACCAGCGGCCCTCTAGAGACGTAGATCATCTACATCCATGGGCGTAGGATCTCTACATGGCTAAGAACGAGCGTTACCAGAACCGGATTGAACTCTTGCAAGGCACGCTGGATCTCCTGATTCTTGAGACCCTCCGCTGGGGTCCGCAGCACGGTTACGGGATCAGCCAGGCGATTCGGATCAACTCCGGCGATGTTCTGGACGTTGAAACCGGCTCCCTTTATCCCGCCCTGCACCGTTTACACAAGCAGGGATGGATCTCGTCGGAATGGAAGACCTCAGAGAACAATCAGCGCGTCAAGATTTACCGTCTTACGACCCAGGGCAAGAAGCGGCTTGCCGCCGAGCGCTCCCGCTGGGACCGTCTGCTTGAAGCCATGTCCGGAATTCTTGCCCCCAGTGGGAAGGAGAGCGAAGTATGAGCTGGACCAAACACGACCAGGAACTTAAAGAAGAACTTGAAGCCCATCTGCGCATGGCAGCTCAGGACCGAGTGGATCGTGGCGAGTCATCCGCGGAGGCGCGAGCCAATGCAAAGCGCGAGTTCGGGAACTCTGGTCTTATTGCAGAAGTCACGCGTGAAACCTGGGGCTGGGCTGGTCTTTATCGGTTCGTTCAGGACGTTCGCTACGGCGCGCGAGTGCTTCGCCGCAACCCAGTATTCGCAGCAGTTGCCATCTTCACTCTTGCTCTCGGAATTGGAGCCACCACAGCCATCTTCAGCGTGGTTTATGGCGTATTGCTGCGGCCTCTTCCTTATGACAAGCCTGAGCAGATCGTGCGCCTTTGGGGGGAAGACGCCAAAGCCAATAGGATCTCGTTCTCTGACGTTAACTTTAATGACGTTCGCGCACAGAGCCATTCATTTGAGGGTTTGGCCGAGTACCACTTCGGAGTTGAGGCGGTCTCAGGCGGTTCGGAGCCGAAGAGAGTACCCGTTGCTGAAGTCTCCCATGATTTCTTCACCGTGTTTGCGGTTCACCCAATGATCGGTCGCGTTTTCGCGCCTGAGGAGGAGAAGCCGAACGGTCCGTCGGCTGCAGTTGTAAGCTACGCGTTCTGGAAAGACTACCTTGGTGGACAGACCGAACTGCGTCACTCAAATTGGTTGTCGCTAACCACGCCGTGCCTGTCATCGGTGTCCTGCCCGCAGGATTCCGCTATCCGGAAGATACACAGCTTTGGCTTTCCAGCGACACATCCACAAAACCAACCAGCCGGACTGCCGGTGGCTGGCAGGTTGTGGGGCGTATTCGCAACGGTCTTACTTTGCAACAGGCATCCTCCGAATTAAGCGGAGTGGCCCAAAGAATCTACAGCCAATCCTCTGAGGACAACTACATGCATCGATGCGGTGGCAATGCCTTTGCGGGAAGCGCTCACGGAGAAAGCACGCCCCGCGCTTTTGATCCTGCTTGAGATCTCCGGCCTGCTATTGCTGGTGGCGTGTGCCAATGTGATGAATTTGCTGCTTGCCCAGGCAACAGCACGCGAAAGCGAGCTCGCCGTTCGATCCGCGCTTGGCGCTTCTCGCGCACGCCTGGTTCGCCAGTTCCTTGCTGAATCACTGCTCCTCTGTTTTGCGGGTGGGCTGGCTGCGGTTGTGCTCGCATATGCAGGCATTCGCTTGTTGCTCTCTATGGCGCCCCAAAATCTGCCGCGCCTTGAGGACGTTGCGGTAAACCTTCCTATGCTGCTCTTTGCTTTGGCGGTATCACTTGCTCTGGCCGGTGCTCTAGGCGTGTTCACTGCTTCCGCGCCGGCTCTGCCGATCTTCAAGGTGTATTGCGCAAGGCAGCAGCCGACTCAGTGGCGCTCACAACAATCAGCGGACAGGACAAACCATCATGGCGGCGCAAGTGGCAGTCACCCTGGTGCTGCTGGTCGGCGCAGGTCTCCTGGGACGGAGCTTTCTTCGCGTCTTGTCTGTGGATCCCGGGTTTCGAACAGAGCAGGTTGTGACGCTGGATCTTTCGTTTTCCGGACAGGATGAGAATGCTCAGCGGATCACGCGTTCCTCCAGCAGAGTTCTAACGCAATTCATGCGATTCCCTGGCGTGGCGGAGGCTGGAATCACCAGCGATCTGCCACTCGGGACCAGAGGCTACTCCGATGGTGCTTTCGCCTTGATTAACCCGCAGCAGCTGTCACCGCAGATGCTGCAGTTGATTAAGCGGGGACTATCCGAATTTTAACGGTGAGCTTTCAAAAGCGGATTACAAAGCTCTGGAAGATTTTTTTACTCCTCTATTCGCCGATAAAGCTCACACCGGCCTGGCAAACTATGTGGCTGCCAGTCCGGGATATTTTCGTGCGTTGGATATACCACTCAAACGCGGCCGCTTCTTTACGGATGCCGACACGATGGATGCGCCGCCCGTAGCTGTGATCAGCGAAACGCTTGCTCGGCAGACCTGGCCTGACCGCGACCCACTGGGCCAGACCATTGAGTATGGAAATATGGACGGCGATCTCCGCCTGCTTACTGTGGTCGGCGTAGCCGGCGATGTCCGCGGTAGCAGCCTTGAAAAACCGCCCACGCCGATCATTTATGTGAACTGTCTGCAGCGTCCCCAAAAGGCCGGCGAAGTGAGCCTGGTGATCAGGACGGTAGCAGACCCGAACACCACCCTATCAGCAGCGCGTCGCGTAATCAGGGAACTGGATCCTTCGGTTCCAGTAAAAACGAACACCTTCACCCGTATATTCGCTGCGTCGCTCGCCTCTCGCCGTTTCAACCTGCTGCTGGTTGGAGCCTTTGCTGTGACAGCACTTCTCCTTGCCATTGCCGGCATCTACGGCGTACTGGCATATTCGGTGGCACGGCGCACGCGTGAATTTGGGGTTCGCATTGCTCTCGGCGCGAGTTCCTCAAGTGTTCTGACACTCGTGTTGCGCCAGGCAGTTTCAACTTCGTTGATTGGAGTTCTGGCGGGCGGAATCGCCGCTTATGCGCTCACACGGTTTATGGAATCAATGGTCTTCGGAGTGAGCACAAGCGACCCACTGACATATGCGGCGGTGGCAGCCCTAATGATCGTTGTGGCCTTACTGGCAGCGTACATTCCGGCTCGCCGGGCGACTGGGATTGATCCGATGATTGCGTTACGGGCAGAGTGAAGGCAAACGCGTAAGCGCGACCCATATTGTTGTTTGTCTGAACCCGTAGGCAGATAATTAGCAGCATGACGTCCTCTGCGCGAATTGCTCCGCCAGCGAGCGAAAGCTCTAATCAGGTTCCAGCGCTCACCGGCTACAACCTCTTTCTCACAGATCGGACTCTGGTCGAGGCCGTGAAGCGGGAGGGCGCTGACTGGGCAGTGGAACAGATCACTGAGCTGGGAGAACTCCTGGGGACAGCAGAGGCGCAGAACTGGGGCGTGGAGGCCAATGAGAATGTCCCTGTTCTTCATACGCATGATCGCATTGGCAATCGTCGCGACGAGGTGATTTTTCATCCTTCATGGCACCGGCTAATGAACACTTCTGTCGAGCCACAGGCTGCACAGCCTTCCCTGGCTTGAGCGGAAAAAGGGCGCTCACGTTATCCGCGCCGCGCTCATGATGATTGCGGCACAAAATGAAGCAGGTCATACGTGCCCCATATCCATGACATTTTCCGGTCTGGCATCGCTTCGGGCCGAACCCGCACTGGCCAGGGATTGGGAGCCGCGCATCCTTTCATCCGCCTATGATCCTCGTTTCATGCCCACACCGGAAAAACGAGGCGCATTGCTGGGGATGGGAATGACGGAAAAGCAGGGTGGGTCCGATGTTCGAGCGAATACAACCCGCGCGGAACAAATTGGGAGCTCACGAGAATACCTGGTTACAGGACATAAATGGTTCTGCTCGGCACCCATGTGCGATGCCTTTCTCATCCTTGCCCAGACTCACAAGGGCCTCTCTTGCTTTTTCCTGCCGCGCTGGACGCCCGCAGGCGACAAAAACAAATTCTTCATCCAACGCTTGAAAGATAAGATGGGCAACCGCTCCAATGCTTCCAGTGAGGTGGAATTTGAGTCCGCATGGGCGCACATGGTGGGTGAAGAAGGTCGCGGCGTGAACACCATTATTGAGATGGTGAACTATACCCGTCTGGATTGTGCGGTAGCTTCTGCGGGCCTCATGCGCCAAGCTCTGCTACAGGCAGTGCATCATTGCTGCCATAGAAAATCGTTCGGCAAATTGCTCATCGAGCAGCCTCTCATGCGTAACGTGCTGGCCGATCTGGCGCTGGAATCGGAAGCCGCAACGCTGCTGGTCATGAGACTGGCTGCATCTTTTGACGGGCGGGAATCAGATGAACACGAACGGGCTTTCTGCCGCATTGCTACGGCGTTCTCCAAGTACTGGCTCTGTAAACGTAGTCCAGTGCACGTGGCTGAAGCGCTGGAATGTCTGGGTGGCAACGGGTACGTTGAGGATTCCGGCATGCCGAGGCTCTATCGTGAGGCTCCTCTTTACGGCATCTGGGAAGGTTCCGGCAACGTAATTTGCCTGGACATCTTGCGCGCTCTTGCCAAAGACCCGGGAACGGTAGATGCAGTGGTGCAGGAACTGCAATCAGCGCGAGGTAGCGATGCCAGCCTGGACTTGTTTCTGGAACAAACTCAGACTGGGCTCACGGCATGTTTAAAGCAGGACTTGAAGAATGGTGGAGGCGTAGCCGAACTCCAGGCGCGTCGTCTTGCGGAGCGATTGGCCCTCGCCCTGCAATCGTCGCTTATGGTGCGCCACAGCCCTGCCGGCTTTGCTGACGCGTTTATCTCTTCGCGACTGAATGGAGATTACGGCCATAGTTTCGGGACCCTTCCGGCAAGCCTAAATCTATCTCCAGTGCTTGAATCAGTCACGGCTCCGCTGCGAATGTCACGCTGAAATAAAAAAGTCTTCGCGGCAAAAGCTTGATGCCGCGAAGACATCCACCAAGGTAAGAAAACAGAAGTTCTGCAGAAGCGGAAGGAGCCAGGTGGGGCTTCTGCATACTTCCGCATGGTTCTCCGTTGCTGTTTTAGTGCGACAAAGCCCAAAAGCGTTTCAAAGTTTTTCTTATTCGATCCGCCAACTTCTTTGATTTCTGGTCTTTCGGCAATCTTAAAGATTTATAATCCGTTTCGTTGCGCACAATTCATTTCGAAATCAAAAGGTGAAATGCAAATCATGAAAGTGTTTTCACGACTCTTTTTTGTTTTGACAGTTGTTTTATGTTCACAATTTGCCCTTGCTCAAAATGCCGCTCCGGTTCGCTCAGATGAAGATAAGAAAAGCTACAAGTCCTCCATGGAAGTTGCCGACCAAAAGATTTATGACGAGGTCAAGGCCCACTCTGAATTAATAAAGAATCTGGAATACCTTACCAGCAACATCGGTGCGCGTCTGACGGGCTCGAAGCAGATGCAGGAAGCAAGTGACTGGACACTGCAGCGATTCAAAGACTACGGCGTCGCGGCCCATCTTGAGACCACACAGATTCCACATGCCTACAACCGAGGCGTCGATTTGGCTGAGATCACCAGGCCGGTGCTCCATCGTGTGCCAATTCATGCTCTCGGCTGGAGCAAGCCCACCTCTGGAGAAATGTCAGGAACAGTCACAATATTGAAGATTGAAAAGCCGGAAGACATTGACAACTACAAAGGGAAACTACGAGGAGCCATCATTTTAATGAGCAAGCCCGCCGAGATTCCAACCAATGAAGCGGACAACGCATATGATGCCGTGATTCCTCCTGCTCACGGCGTAGGTAATCCCGGAGCATCAAGGTTCCGCGCCATGTTTGCGGCCTTCCGTTCTCTGGCGCAGGAATCTCCTGCGGTGGTGCTGCTCGACAGCGGCAAAACAGACGATCTCTTCAACATGGGCAGCTTCAGCAGGTATCAGCCTTCAGAAGTGCCACTCGCATTCATCACGCATGAAGATTACAGCCTAATTTACCGCCTGGCGCAGTCCGGACCAGTCAGTATGAGAGTTAATCTTACAGGGACTCTCAGTTCGGGCCCTGTTCCAGCTTCCATCACAGTGGCAGAAATTCGTGGCACGCAATTCCCTGACGAGCGCGTAATTATTGGTGGACACCTGGATTCATGGGATCTTGGCCAGGGCGCCCTCGATAATGGCACCGGATCTATGGCTGTTCTGGAGGCGGCGCGGACGCTCAAAGCTCTTGGCTGGAAGCCAAAACGTACGATTACGTTTGTTCTCTTCACCGGAGAAGAACAGGGCGGAGTGGGCGCAGCCCTCTTCATGAAGAACCACGCGGCGGAGATTCCCAAAATGGATGCTGCCCTGGTCCATGACACGGGTACGGGCAAGGTATTCAGCATTGCGCTGGAAGACCTCTATGAGACTGCCCCGCTCATGCAAGAGATTTACGACCCTTTGCGCGAGGTATTTGATCTGCGCTCACTGAGCACACGCTATTTCGGATCCTCGGATCACGTAGCGTTTCTGCGCGCAGGTGTGCCGGCCTATTTTTGCATTCAGAAGCCGGCGCACTATCGAGAGGCACACCACAGCCAAACAGATACTTTTGACAAGGTCATCCCGGACGAAATCAACGAAGGTGCGGCCATGCTGGCTGCCTGGGCATGGAACGTCTCAGAGATGCCGCAAGCCTTGCCCCACCATGAGGCAAAAGAACCTGAATAATGAAGGGGTGACGCGTGCAGCTCTGAAGCGATGAATTGCTGCGGGCTGAATAGTGATTCCTAAACGGCTAAAGTTGTTAGATTGACTGGACTGGAATGGCGGTGACGTCATCCACAAGACCAACTTCCTTTTGCACAAAAGGTTCGGCGTATTTGACGCCGGCCAAGAGCCCGTAGAAGCTGGCCATTGATTCCAAACGGCTGCGAATTTCTTGTTCCGCAGGGAAGAGGCCGCTACCGGCATTCTGATCTGCGTATTGCGATCTGTATGCCATCAGCGCTTGAAAACGCGTTTCAAATTGGTCAGTGATATCGACCACAAAGGACGGGCGCACGTGGTAGTACAAGCTTGCGTAGATGATTTTGAACGGTCGGTGAGGAGCGAGTTTGGCGATTTCTTTGGCTCCGGGGTCTCGGGAACCCGGCGTGCTGCCCAGCTTTTTCAGTCCGGACAGGAACGCGGCTTCGTAACCAAGCGTTGACGCCGTGTAATGATCGGGATGTCGTCCTTTCCAATAGGGAAGAATCAGTACACGAGGGCGCTGCGCTCGGATGACTCGCGCAATTTTAATGCGATTCTCCCACGTGTTCTCCACCCGACCATCCGGGATATCCAGAGCATAACGAAAGCTGACCTTTAAGAGATGGGCTGCATCCTGGGATTCACGAGTGCGGTCGTCAGCTGTTCCGCGCGTGCCCATTTCTCCCTGGGTAAGATCCAGAATGCCCGTGCGATATCCGCGCTGGGCCATCTTGAGGAGAGTACCGCCGCAGGTCTGTTCCACATCATCTCGATGCGCGGCCAGGGCCAGCACATCCAACGCGGGTGTGCTCAATCGGCTTCTCCTTCAATCACCACCTTCTCGCGCACAATCAACCGATGCCCGGCCATTTTTTTTATCTGGGGCAGCACTCGCTCGACATGCTCTTCCTTGTCAATGAATGTCAGGACTAGCGGCAGCTTGCCTCCCGCATCAACGAGCGTTGAAGTCTTTACCCGGCCATGGCCGGTGAACCCGGCCACGGCGTGAAGTACAGTTGCGCCGGCGATTTCCGATTCGCGCAGATATTTGAGCATTTCAAGATGCAACGGGCGACGCTGCCACTGGTCAGCTTCGTTGAGATAGATTGTCACTTGCACTGCGCTCGGCAGATCAGCCATGGAAGAAGCGGGTCCTTTCGCTCACCGCGATTTTACACTCATGGTGGGCGGCATCAAATGCCGCGTGCCAGAATCATGCCTGCCAAAACTGCGCCGAGACAGAGCAGATTATTGGCAAGCACATTGGCTGCAAACAACCCCCAGTTGCCCTGCTCAAAGTACGCCATGGTTTCAAAAGCGTAACTTGAAAATGTCGTGTAGGAACCGCAGAATCCTACCGCGATCAGCCAGCGCCACAGTGGGTTTGCGAAGACCCGTTCTGTCGTCCACACCAGGAAGAATCCGAGGATTAAACTCCCGGTGATGTTGATCATCAGGGTTCCGTAGGGAAAGGCAGCATCGCTGAAACGCGTAATAACTTTGCTGAGAAGATAACGCAGGTTGGCCCCGGCGATAGCGCCAAGTGAGATCCAGGCATATGACTGCCACTCAATCAGAGTTCGCATCCAATGGCTCCCAAAAATTTCGTTGGTAGGAGTCATCAGCCGGTGGGCGGTTAAAGGCGAACTCCATCGCCTGACTCATTATCCCAATTCGCTGAGTCTCTGCGCAACAAGCTCTCTGGCAAACACTGCACGCCGGTAATATTTGTCCAGTCCGGAGCCCTCATTTATTCTTCTTTTGCATCCGTAAGATGGGATGCTGATGAACAATGCCTGTTTTTGCGGCCATTGATATCGGCTCAAACTCCGTCCGGCTGAGCATTGCTGAACTGAGGCGAGGCCGCCTGATCACGCTGCACCAAGATCGCCAGGTGACCCGGCTGGGTGAAGGTGTATTTAAGGATGGCAATCTCGATCCACAGGCCATGGCGAGAACGCTGAAGGTGCTGCGTGGTTTCCACCGCACGGTCCAGAGCTATGCAGTAGAGAGAACGCGTGTGGTTGCCACAAGCGCCCTGCGTGACAGCGACAATGGCAGCGTCTTTGCCGATTGGGTAAAGTCAACAACAGGCTGGAACCTGGAAATCATTTCCGGGTATGAAGAAGGCCGTTTGATCCATCTCGGTGTCCTCGCCAGCATGCGCGAGCCTCCCACAAAACTGCTTTTGATGGACCTCGGCGGAGGAAGCTGCGAACTTACGTTATCTGAGAAAGGTCACGTTAAAGAGATAATCTCATTGCCTTTGGGTGCGGTGCGTCTTACCCAGGAATTTATTCGACATGATCCGCCGGCCAAAGACGAATTGAGAAGGATGGAGCATTACATCGCGGAGGAAGCAGCACGAATTCCAGACAAGCTTGTGAAAGCTGGAGTCACGCAAGTGATTGCCACATCCGGGACCGCGGCTGCGCTCGCTGGCGCATCTCAGGCGCTGAAGTTGAGCCGCAATCAAGTTTCCGGAACGGCAGTTGCGAAATTGCTGAAAAAACTGGGCAAGATGTCGGAGCGCCAGCGCGGAGCAATCAAGGGCATTAACTCAAAGCGGGCTGAGATCATCATTGCCGGTGCTGCAGTTTACTGCCAGTTGATGGCCCACTGCGCAGTGCGAAATTTCCGCTATTCACCCCTGGGTCTGCGCGATGGGTTGTTGGCGCAGATGGCGGCCGAATATGACCGGCATACACGTCCCCATCAGCAATTGGAATCAGACCGGCAGGACGTGTTGAAGAACATCAGCCAGCGGTATCACGTTGACACTGCAAATGCTGAGCATGTGCGTACACTCGCGCTTGAACTTTTCGATCAAACACGATCAGTTCATGCGTTGGACAAGGCTTACCGGGAATGGATTGGGACAGCCGCTTTGCTTTACGAGGTGGGCGCGTTTATTAATCCGGCGGGCCGCCATCGGCATACGTACTATGTCATTTCTCGATCAGAACTGTTTGGCTACACCCCTTTGCAGCGCAAGTTGATTGCCACTATCGCCAGATACCAGGGCAATTCGCGGCCGCAACTTCGTGACCGGCTGATCAAGATTCTGCCTGCTCATCTCCGCGCTGACGTGATCAAAGCCACAGCCATTCTCCGTCTGGGTAGAGCGCTGAACCAGGGAAGAAGAGGTGCCGTGCAGGGCATTCGAGCCTCCGCCAGAGATGGTCGAGTTTCCGTGAACCTCAAGCCGGGCCGGGGCGGTGCGGACCTGGAACTGTGGGCGGCTGAAAAGGAAGTAAGTTACTTCCGCGAAGTCTTTGGCCGCGAACTGGGTTTTAAGGTTGTCTGAACCGTGCGAGCGATTTTGGGCGTGATGAGCCACTCCAGGACTCCGTTACGGCCGTCCAGTTCCACTTTGGCCACCGCTCCTTTCTTCAATTCAATGTGCGCTGTTCCGGATGATGAAGACACAACTTTGCTCAGGAATTCGCTTTCATTTGGATTATGGCCGACCACCATCACGGCTTCATACTTTCTGTAGCGCGAAAGCATTTCCTTAAACTTCGCGTAGTCGCTCTCCGGCCGCAGCGCGTCTTCCATGCGTATGGCAGCCTCATGGGCCAGTTCGTTTGCCACTAGCGTGGCAGTTTGCAAGGACCTCTTCAGCGGACTACTCAGTACGTGTTCTACTTGCACGTCAAGCGTGGCGAGAAGACGTCCCACGTAACGGGTCTGCAAAATCCCTTCTTCATCAAGGGGGCGCTGCTCATCTTTTTTAACATTGGATACTTTTTTGCCAGCAGACGCATGACGCAAAAAATAGAGGATCATGTGTTTTTAACCAAAGATTTTGTTCGCCTTGCACCCACCATTCTTTGAGATGGCTGCACAGGTTCAGGAATATCGGCCACAGTGCCTTCGGCAAGGGCGATAAGAAAATCCTGCGCTGAAAAGGTCTTGCCGGCACGACGATGTGGCGGGCGAAAATAATTGCCGTTGCGATCGAGAAAATGCGTTTTGGCGTTGTCCGCCAGATAAGCGGCCAGAACTTCATCCTTGAGCCGTTGTTTCAGGACCGGATCAAGCACCGGGCAAAGCACCTCCACTCGCTCGTAGAGATTGCGCGGCATCCAATCCGCACTGGAGATATACACCTCATCATCACCAGCATTTTCAAAATAGAAGATGCGGCTGTGCTCCAGGAGTCTGCCTACAATACTCCGCACAACGATGTTTTCACTGATTCCCGGTAAGCCAGGACGAAGCGAGCACATGCCACGGACGATCAATTCGATTTTAACCCCGGATTGTGAAGCTCTGTACAGCGCTTGAATCAGGTTTTTATCGAGCAACGCATTCATCTTCGCCACGATTCTTGCTGGAAGCCCCGCTCGCGCATGTTCCGTTTCGCGCTGAATGTAAGCCAGAATCTTACCTGCAAGATTGATTGGCGAAATGGCCAACGGTTCATAGCTTGCCGACTCTGAATAGGCAGTGAGGTAATTAAAAATTGAGTGCACTGCAGCGGTGATGTCCGGATTTGCCGTCAACAAACTAATGTCCGTATAAAAACGCGACGTTGTAGGATTGTAATTTCCTGTTCCGATATGTGCGTACCGACGTGTAACTCCATCTGGGTCATGGCGCACCAGCAGTGACAGCTTGCAATGTGTCTTTAGCCCGACCAGGCCGTGATACACCTGCACGCCTTCATCTTCCATGGTGCGCGCCCACTGGATGTTTGAGGCTTCGTCAAATCTTGCTTTCAGTTCCAGGACGGCGATCACTTCTTTTTCTTCCGCTGCAGCCGTGATAAGGGCATTCATGATCGGCGAATCCCGGCTGGTGCGGTAAATGGTCTGTTTGGCGGAAATCACGTCAGGATCTTCCGCGGCGGTTTGAATGAAATCGACAACCGCGTCGAAAGAATCGTATGGGTGATGCAGAAGAATGTCACGTTTGCGCAGCTCGGCAAAGATGTTGCTGCTGCTGGGGGGCAACCGGAGTTCGCGCGCCACAAAGCTCTTGAATTTCAGTTCCGGACGTTGAGTCAGCTCATAAAAATTGAACAGCCGCGAGAGGTTGACCGGCCCCTGCGTATAAAACACCTGCCAATCTTCAAGCTCAAACGTCTGCTGCAAACGGCGGGCGATCTCAGTGTGCACGTCAGCATCAATTTCCAAACGTACGGCATCTCCCTTGCGCCGCCTGTGCAGCTCAGTACGCACAGATTCGAGTAAGTTGCGGGTTTCTTCCTCTTCCAGATAGAGATTGCTGTTGCGGGTAACACGGAATGAGGCAGCCGAAACAATGTCATACCCGCGGTACATCCGGGAGGCGTGATAAATCAGCAGGTCAGCAAGAAATATGTAATGAATGCCTGATTTGGAGGGAAGTCTGACCAGACGCGGAAGTACGCGCGGGACCGTGATCACTCCCATGTAGGTCCCCGTTGCCCGGCGTCTTCGCTTCAAAAGCAGGCCAATGCACAAGGCCTTGTTGAGAACGCGCGGAAAGGGATGCGCCGGATCCACGGTGACCGGCGTGAGCAGAGGATCCACTTCTTTTTCGCAGTACTCGTCAATGAAGGACTCTTGTTCTGCATCAAGGTTTTCGAGTCCCAGCACGTGGATGTTCTGGTGAGCCAGCGCGGGCAGAAGTTTGTTGTTCCAGGTGTCATACTGAGCTTCTGCAAATTCGTGAGTTTCTTGTGCGATGAGCTCTCTCTCCTGCTGGGCACTCAAAGCGTCCGGACCGGAGTCGATAAATCCTTCTTCTATTCGTTGCAGCAGACCGGCGACCCGGACTTCAAAAAATTCATCGAGATTGCTGGCGGTAATGGCCAGGAACTTAACTCGTTCCAGAAGCGGATTGTGCTCATCATTGGCTTCTTCGAAGACACGGCGATTGAAAGCCAGCCAGGAGGATTCACGGTTGATATACAGAGCTGGATCGTCGACAGAGCGGCTCATGATGGACAACCTGCGGATGCTAGCAGGGAAATGTGAAAGCTAGGTTAAAAGCGCTACTTAGGGTGCATCCACATTCCATTCTATCCCTTCAGCACGTCCAGAGTTGAATTGTAGTGGTAATCCAATGAAAACAAAAGACTTGCAATTTAACTGACAATGTCAGCGGCATCCGCAAAGCTGGCATTTTGCAGTGCATTATAGATGGTCAACAGAAATGCCATGACGGCGGATGTGCAGTCCAAACCGATCGAGGTAGTGAGAGGCAGCCAAATCCAGAATTACATCCTTACGATGCGACCGGGTCAGCAGGTGAGAGAGGTAGTCTGAAGCTTCGCCCAGCAAGGGTCCACCGCGGCAAAGAAATACGCATTTTCCTTCTTGCCGATTTACTTCCACACTCAGTTGCATAACTTTCTCCTGGGGCGGCGCATAAGGGCTTTGGCCAGGTCACGGCCCTCCGGGATCTGGCGGCATACCTCAAAGCCGTTGCTGCCGGGCACCATGATGTCCAGCAAAAACAGCGCGGGCGGCCCGTATCGCCCCAGTGATTTGGAGCATTCAGATTGTGTGGCTTCAAGTGCGCTGCTACTATGATCAGGTGATCCCACTCAGAACTTTCTCTTGCAAGAGTTTACTTGCCGTTGTGCTGGCGTTGGGTCTGCCGTGCCTCGCTTCCGGGCCGGACCCGGCGAGCAGTCTCCCGTCCATTCCTGCGACCGTGGACTCAATTACTGCCACGGAGCTGCGCGCTCATCTTGAATTCCTGTCGTCAAATGAGCTGGGAGGCCGGTACACTTTATCTCCCAATTTTGGCATTGCTGCACGATATCTCGCGTCTGAACTTGAAAGCTACGGCTTCCACGGGGCGGCAGGCAATGGCAATTTCCTGCAAAAGTTTGAAGTGGTGACTTCAAAGGCTGATCCAGCCCGCATGTTTCTGGAACTGAATATAGAGGGAAAACACCAGAGCGCTGCTTTTGGCCAGGACTTTTTTACCGCGCTCAATGCTGGTAGCGGAGCAGCGCAGGGAGAGCTGGTTTACGTTGGGGGCGGAATATCCTCTCCAGAGCTAAAACGCGACGATTACGCAGGAAAAGACGTGAAAGGCAAGATCGTAATTCTGGTTTCAGGCGCGACGGGCAGCGTTGATATTTCAAACCTCAAGGACGACGAGCATGGAGCGGCTGCCGCGCAAGCCCATGGTGCTGCAGGCATGCTGGTTGTCCCTCCACAGCGTTTCCTGAACCTGATGAAAAACCGCAATGTGATGCAGAGATTTGCAGGGCGCGAAAGCGTGAGTCTGGCTGACGGACACGCCAGCAGCCTGCCCGGCGTGACCCTGGGTCCCGACCTGGCAGAAAAGGTATTGGCTGCTTTCGGGTTGACTCTGAAACAGGCTTTCGAACCGAGTGGCAATGAGGCTGCGAGATGCCGCCAGTGCTCGGCCAAATTCGATGCCGCTGTGCAGCAGAGCCGCACAGTTACTCAAAATGTTGCAGGAATCCTTGAAGGCGCGGACCCGCAACTCAAAAATGAATACGTCACATTCAGCGCGCATTATGACCACCTGAAGACCGGTCCCAACGGTGAGATTTACCATGGCGCGGATGATGATGGATCAGGGACTTCTGCCGTACTGGCGATTGCCAAGGCAATGTCCATGAACCGGCCCAAACGCTCTGTCCTGGTGATTTTCCATGCGGGCGAGGAACTGGGCCTGCTTGGGTCTGAATACAACGCGGATTATGCCCCAGTGGTGCCTCTGGACAAAATGGTGGTGGACCTCAACATTGATATGATCGGGCGTTCAAAACAGCTGGGAGACAAGAACCCAGCTGACGAGCACCTCACAGATGCGAACTCCGTTTACCTGGTCGGCTCCAACCGGATCAGCAAGGAACTGGACCAGATCAGCGAAGAAACCAACCAGCAGTTTCAGAAACTGCGGCTGGATTACTACTACAACGATCCGTCAAATCCTGAACGAATTTACTATCGTTCCGACCACTGGAATTACGCCAAACATGGCATTCCGATCATCTTCTATTTCAGCGGAACGCATGTGGACTATCACCAGCCCACGGACACCATCGACAAGATTGACTTTAATAAAATGACGGAAGTGACGCGGCTTGTTTTTGAGACCGGATGGCGAATCGCCAACCTGAACCACCGCCTGGCGCGAAATTAAGACTTGGGAGCTTTGCTCCGGGTGGAAATTCCCCGGTGCTGCATGTAGCCGTCAATCACAAGGTTCAAGCGCTCAAAAAAAGAGCTTGATGCGGTTTCCGCCAGGGTTCCTGTCTGCGTGAACGAATCCTGGAGTACCAGCGGTTCATCGGTTACAGCCGCAGCGTTCACCTGGGGCGAGTCGCTCGCGTGCGATGGATCCTCCAGGTAAAACCAGAGGAAACGTCGCAACTGGTCTGCTGCGTTTTTTAGTTCAATCAGATCGTCACAAGCAGGAGCTGTGCTAAGCGCGGACTGTCTGCGCCGGCTCCCATCTTCCTCCGCCAGTTCACGATAGAGCTCGCTCTGGAGTTCATGCAGCTCGCGGATGATTTTTTTTACCTCGGTCGCAATGCGGTCTGCCTTTTCAGTGGGCTGCCGCCAGGCAGGGATTTTACTGGTTGTGGTCACAACGAATGGAGTCTTCATTTTGTTTGGAGAAGCAGTTGGAACGCAACAGCGAATGTACAAGATAGAGGTTCCTGGCGGGAAAGGTAAGAGTGAAAGTGAAGTGTCACCAAGAGAGCTAATATCAGAAACTATGCGATCCCGCGTGCCAGAACCAGGGTAATGTCATCTGGTTGTTCTACTGCCCCGATCCAATCTTTCACGGCAGCCACGGCGTGCGCGCTGATGCGGTCGAGTGGTAAATGGCGGTTTGCCGCAATTGCTTCAATTAAACGGTCTTCCCCAAACTCGCCGAATTCATTCTCGGGTTCAGTCATACCATCACTAAAAGAGATGAATATGTCTCCGGGATGAATTTCCACAGTCTCTTCCTGATATTCCATATTGTCGAAGAGGCCCACCACCATCCCTCCCGCCTCCAGCCGGCGGATAGAGCCGTCTTTCCCGAGGAGGATGGGAGCAAGATGTCCTGCGTTAGAGTAGGTCAGGCGGCGCGTATCTCCATCGTAAAAGCCCAGAAACAAGGTGGCATACTTCTCCGGTTGAGTACTCCGGAACAAATGGCGGTTGAGCAGCCACAACATGTGTGCGGGTGAGGGCGGAGCCGGACGAGCACTGACGCTGCTGCGGCCGGTCGTCCCGTAGCCTGAAACCACCCCCATTGATACTGCCTGCTCCTGTTCGTAAGCGCGAACCGCGGAATGAATGGTGGCCATCAGGAGTGCCGCGGAAATTCCTTTGCCGCTGATATCACCGACGGCGATTCCCATCTGGTCCGGGCCGTAAGACAAAAAATCGTAGTAATCGCCGCTGACAATGCGAGCAGGATGGCAGATGCCGTGGATCTCAAGTGTCTGTGTGCCGCTGACATTGCGTGGAAATAGCTGCTCCTGCACTTCGTGGGCAATTTCCAACTCGCTTTGTAAGCGCTCTTTTTCTTTTTGCTCCGCAATCAGGCGCTGGAGGGATTGCGTCATGGAGTTGAATGCAGTTTGCAGGGCTGCAAGCTGATCGCGTTCACGGACCTGGATGCGGTGTTCAAAATCGCCCCGGTTCACGTGCTGCGTGGCGCGGTAGAGGTTGGCAACCGAGTATGTGATGGTGCGCGTGAGCCTGATTCCGATCAATAACGCAATGAGAATAACAACCGCAAAGGTCACGGCAATTGCAACCAGAACGGTGCCAATTACCCCTGTCCACAGTTCCATGGAACCTGTCAGGTAGGAGTAAAGGGTGGAAAGCCGTGTTGTGCCGGCCAGAAAAGCGCCCATGCTGGAGCCAGTCGTCCATTCCGTGGTCTGGATAAGGCCGCCAAAGGTCAGTTCCTTGTCCCACGCGCCTTGCGGCTGAGGCACAGTCCCGGCACTCAGATGGTGGGCCTCTGAGCCTGGCTGAGATGCTGCCTTATTTCGGATGGTGGTTTTTTTCCCATCCTGCTCAATCTGAACATCGGGCTCAAGAATGGTAAGAGAGCCGAGCGGTGAAGCGACGCGGGCAAGAAAACTTTGGTCGAGTGGTACATCGGAGATGAGCAACTCCGCGCCGTTTGCGGTTTGAATTCTGTCAGCCGCGCGCAGCTTGAGATGTCCCCGGTCCTGGGTGAGCCCGCTGAAATCATTTTTGAGCCATGGTGGCGCTTTACTGGCAGGCACAACTGAGATGATGCGGCCGGGAAACAGGGAATCCGTGGCCATGATTTGTTCAGGCGTGCTACCCCGTTTTGTAACCTGCTCGGCGGCGGCAGAATTGGCCGCCTGCAGCCGTTGCGTATTTTGCCGGATCTCGGAAACGGTAAAAAAAGTGGCCAGTTGTTCCAGCATGAGATACCCGCCACCAATGGCCATAGCCATGGCCAGCGTGACCGGAACTCCGCCAATGAACAGGTAAGTAACAATCAAGCGGTTGCGCACGCTCCACATCACATGGCCACGAAACCAGCGCAGAGCAAGGAAGAGGAAGAGAACGACAAGAACAAAGGTGATGAAGCTGGTCCATCCGCTCAGAGGAGAAGCTGCATACCGCATGTTGGCGAGGCGCAAAATGCGCTCAAGCACCATCAGCACAAGATCGATTCCAGCCAAATAAAGCGTAAACCGCGCCAGACGGGTACGCGGCGCCATGCCCCACGATACTAACTTTCGCGAGATGTTCGTCCAATTGAGCAAGCTCTTGTGATTATATCCGCAAGAGCGGCCAGTGAAGGCCAGGCTGTGGACGAATAGGAGTCAGCGATCAGAGACGGCTCAGCAGAGCCTGGTGGTACTCGTCTCCGTGGGTCAAACCAAGGGCACTGGCCGCCGATTTGAGCCTGTGATACGCCCCAAGGGAGTCGATTCCGAAGACGTTCCGCAGGCCGGGCAGACTGGCTGACGCATCCATGCGCAGGATGATCCACAGTTTGAGTTTGGCAAGAGCCAGGAGCGAGTAAAGCCTGAATTCAGTCGCTGCCTGCACCAGTTCCTGCGCCAGAAGCCTGCTCTGCTCAGAATTGGCCAACCGCGCCAAATCCCCGGAGAACTCCATATTGCCCCACTCAATCAACACCAGAGAATTGTGGGACATGCGGAGCAGATACTCGCGCATCAAATGGATCCGCTTGCGCTGCCAGGAACGGAACTCTTCTGGGGAGAGATGCAGACGGAAATTGACTTCGTGCGCGGGGTTGAGCAGCGACTCCAGTTCCTCAAATTCCGCGGGCCGGAGGTAAGGGGTTACGTCGTCGATAGTGCGCCGCGGGAACCGTCCCAGGAATTGCAGGGCCGTATATACGGCAAATACCAGCATTGCGCCTACCACAGCTATCGTGATGAGATCGAAAATCATCGTTTCAGAATTTTCTTTACGGTGCTGCTGTACTGTCTGACTTCCGCAAGCATTTCTTCTGGTGTCAAGGCTGGGGGTGGGCCTTGCAGCGGGTGAATTGGCTCTGGAGAAATAAAAGTCAGCAACCAGACCACCACGGCAAGAGTGTAAGCGATAGGAGGGGCTATTCGTACAACATAATCTAATTTCGTTCCGAATTCGGAACGCAACAGGAAAATCACCAGGGAACCAGCCCCAGAAATGCCGAATCCCAGTGCGATTCCGAAGGCATGCTGCCGCCAGCGCATGTGGAAGAAGCGGACAAGTGTGAAAAAGAGAAACAAAAGGCCGAGTTCCAGGAAGCGAATAGCAATTTCAAGAAAGATAATTGTTGCAAATGCCCGCTTTACTTCTGCTGGGTGGACAAAGACAGACCGGACGGTCGCAGCGCACAGCATGATGGCGCCTAAAGCGGGGAATAAAAGACGAAACCATGCCATGCGATAGAAGTTCTTGAAAACGGATTTGAATGACTCCTGAAGGGCCAGATACGCAAAAAGCACATAGAGAGCTTCTGTTCCCCAATAAATCCAGAGATAGATCAGGGGATGGCCAGTGGTGAGAAGGAGGCTCACAGTGCTGAGCACTGCGAAGGCGGTACAAATGAAAAAGAACGGAAAAGTTCTATAAAGCCTTCGGACAATGAAAACGGCCAAAAGGAACAGCATCAAAACAGTGGCTGACAGCGCAAGTATCAGTTCTGCCGTTTTCATTATGGAAGCGAGTGGCCAGCTTATACCAGCCACCCCCTCACCGCAACTCTAGCGCTTTACTTCGCTTTGGGAATTGCCTTCGGAATCGGGACGGGCATCGGATTATCTGTTGTTGCCTGTGCCAATGCGGATGCCTTCGGAATCGGGACGGGCATCGGATTATCGGTTGTTGCCTGCGCTGACGCGGAAGCTTTCGGAATCGGAACAGAAAGAGGGATGTCCGTTCTTACTTGTGCCGATGCTGCCGCCATGGACAGAACACCAAAGATAAATAATGTGGAAATCGTCTTCTTCATGTTGAGTTTTCTCCTTCAAGTAGTCACACGGCTCCTCAGAGCCAAGAACAGCAAAAATCGTGGGCCCGAATTCAGATGTACTAGATGGTTCGGACGAGCAAAGGGAGAGGGCTGTGAAAGCGTCTCAGAATCCTTCAAGAGGATTGTACTCACACTTCCCGGGGGAGCAATATTTATATTAGAACATCTTCCTTCATGAAACGTTTTAACCCACCTCGATGAATTCTTCATCTTCTTCCAGCAGAGCCGGCATACCCGGTACGAAATCAGACGCAAGCTGCGCACCTGCAAGGATCATGAGGCCGGAAATGAAAGCCCAGAACATCAAAGTTACAGAAATGGAAAAAGGTCCATACACCTCAGGGAAATTCAAGCGCGGCAACGCGGTGACATAAAGATACCTTCCCGCCTCCCATAAGATCCCCATGGCTACGGCCGATGGCAGCACACTGCGAGCGCTCACCTTGCCGTGGGGCAGGATCCAGTACAGCAGGAAAAACATTCCGATGCTGCATGCGGTGGCGAGCACCTTGAGAGTGATTGCCGTCATGACCGTGAACACTATGTTTCTGTGCCCCAGCATCATGATCTCGAGCGCCCACTGGTTTCCTGCGGCCAGCACGACTGAAACCAGGGTCAGGACACCGCAGGAAAAAGCCAGAAACAGCGAAACAATCTGGTTACCGAGATACGAGCGGTTTTTGGCGAATCCCCATATCTGATTGAATGCAACTTCCAGAGGCAAAAAGACGCCCGTGGAGGTGATCAGCAGGATCACAATCGATGCCATTTTCACGCGGCGCCTGGTCTTGACCAGATTGTCCAGGCTGCGAATGACAAACTCCTGGTTCGTGGGCAGATGGTCGCGCAGAAATTGGGAAACAACGTCAAACATGACCTGGGAGTGAAAGACATTCCTGATCAGCCAGATCATCAGCACCATGAAGGGAAAGAAGGAAAGAATTGCGTTGGCGGCCACAGAAAAGGCGAATGTGTGCGCCTCAGTCTTGGTTAAATAGCGCAGCGTATGCAAACCGCGCTTCCGCAACATCTGACCCCATCCCCGGAGCAGGGCTTCCGCGGGCGACTCGGACAAGCGCGCTGGTTCAACGGCCGGCGAAACTGAGTTTGAGGACATTGTAAAAAAACTGTTAAATCGTAGCAGAAACCATCTTGCGCAAAGGCGACCAAAACACCTGTCGCCGCAAACGAAAGTTACTTATTTCACGGACCTTTCGCGCACCCACAGCGCGTTAAGACTGAAACTTCGGCCGCCAATACCGGCAAATAAAAATCCTTTACAAAGTCCAGAGTTCCTGAATATGATGCCTAGCCCACCCAAAAGTGCATGTCTGGGTGGGTGCTTGGGTTGATGTTTTGGTCACTGCGCAGTACAACTTCGCGGAACAGTTAGGTCTGCAGTCATGGCTGAACGGTCTTATTGCAAACTTTTTTGTCAACGGGGAAACTGGCGGCAAAGCAGCAACCTCTTCTCTCTTCCTGATTCCGGCAGGGGAGAATTTCACTCATTGAGGTCGAAAGGAGTTAGTTTGTGAGAGAGAAGGGAACAGTTAAGTGGTTTAACGGCGCCAAAGGCTATGGTTTCATCCAGCGTTCAACCGGGGAAGATGTGTTTGTTCATTTTTCCGCCATTCAGGAAAATGGATACCGCACCCTGAACGAAGGCGAAACCGTCGAGTTTGAACTCCTCAAAGGTCCCAAAGGATATCTGGCAGCCAATGTCCTGCGCGGTGCAGCGAACTAGGTTCCGCTGGCACAAAATTAAGCCCTTGCCGTTTGGCGAGGGCTTTTTGCTCCTTGCCGATCGGAAAAACTCGCTTGCCATAGAGGAATAGAGCGAACGTTTTTGTGGATGTTAGCGCCAGAAAAAGGCGAAGCTGAGCCAAAGCTTGATCAGAAGCGGCCCCGCCCAGGACAAAAAGGCGCGGCTTGTCACATGAATTCTCTGACCGGCCAGTTCCACAGTTCGCAACACTAGTCCCTCCGCTCCGGAAGAGTTTGCTTCGGGAGTTTGTCATGATCAGGATTCACCGGCAGCATTAAGAAATGAATAAAGCCGAATTATGGTTTTTAAGAATTTTCTTCCGCCGCCGGAATTAGGAAGGCTATTTCGCTGTTCCAGCCGCGTGAGTGACAGCTGAGGTCGTCTTAATCGCGACAAGAGGTTGCCGGCCAAAGCTGCTGCGCCTGCGCACAACTACTCGATTCAGGGATTGTCCATCCTCATCCGAAGCCATGACGATGTACTCAAGCTGCGGCCCATCCAGCAACTGCGCCAGAACCTGCGTTGGCGGAGCCGGGCTAATGTGCGCCACCACCGGATCGGAGGCGATTTCCGGAGCAACTTCAATGGAAGTTCCAATCTTTGATCCTACGACTTGCAGCACCTTTCCCAAGTCTGCCTTATCCGTCACAACGCTGAGCAGCCCATTCCGGTACTCAACGGAAACAGTTCCCGAAGCGGACTGCGGAAGGCCGGCAGCTTGTCCGTTGATGAGCGCGGAGGCGTTCTGAGTAGTGGCCGGGGAAGCGGGATTTGGTAATGTCTGCGAGATGACAGGATCCAGTGCTTGCGGCAAACTCGGCGTGACAGCTCCCGGCTGCGCGCCAGCAACGGGTACATTCGATCCAGAAACCGGGTGCGAAGGTAAAGGCTTGCTCTGGACCGGGGCCACTGGCCTTGTTTGGCCCATAATTGAGATTGATAAAAGAATGCTGATGGATAGCCCGACCGCAACCCTGTATCTCGACATGAAACTCCTCTTTCCGGCTCGCTTAAATTGGTTCCATCTACCGTCAGGAGGCTTCTGGTTTCCACTCTGACAGCCAGGAGGTAAAAAGTGGTCAGTTTATTCCCCGGAAGAAACCTGTAAAGCCGGATACTATCTTGAAAAATTTTGATTAAGAGCTTGTTGGCGCCCCATTAATTTCATTAATTGCGTTCATGAAAGTTGCAAGCATTCGAGCTAATTAATGGTGCGTTCATGAATGTCAGAATTCTGGGGAGGAGGAGCGCCGGGTTGTGCTTTAAGCGGCAGCGACACGCGGAAGCACGAGCCTTGGCCGGGAGCGCTGATCACTTCAATGGTCCCGCCATGGGCCTGGGCGATGGAGCGGGCAAAGTGCAGCCCCAGACCGGTTCCAGGCACGGTGGAATTCCTGGCTGAACTGGTCCGGTACCCTCGTTCAAAGATGCGAGTTTGTTCCTGAGCAGGAATGCCGCATCCCGTGTCTGTAACAGAAAGAATGGCAGTATCGCGATGGGACGTCAGGGATACGTCGATTCGCCCTTTGGGCCCAGTGAATTTGATGGCATTATCCAGAAGATTCAGAACCAGCCGCCAGAGCTGGCCTGGGTCAAAGAGTCCAATGATATTGCGCTGAACAGCGCCGGAGATATGAATGCTGCTTTCTCCTGACTTCAACCTCATTCCGTCAATCGCGGCCTGCACCAGTTCTGAAAGGTCTTCCTGCTGGCAATTCAACTTGATTTCATCATTGTCGGATTGTGCAAGATCAATCAAATCAGAGACGGTACGCGCCAGCAGTTCCACATGTTGTAACTGGCTGGAGAGCATCTCCTTGAATCTGTTGTCTTCCTGGTTGATCCGTAGCGCCTGCTCGGCCTCAGCGCGCATCACGGTCAAGGGCTGGCGGATTTCATGAGAAAGGTTGCGCAGAAACTCAGACATCCGGTGGAAGGAGCCTTGAAGTTTTGTCAGTGTGCCATTGATGGTATTGCTAAGCTGATCGAGTTCGTCATCATTGCCGAAGACAGGCAGGCGCTTGCTGGTGTCAAAGGGAGTAATCTGGCGCGCAGCGGCCGTAATCTCCTCTAAAGGACGTAGAACGCTGCCTGCCATGAGCCAGCAATTTGCGCCGTGAAGCAAGAGCAGGAACACGACAATGGCCACGATGAGAAAGCCTGTGTGTGCGATCTCCTCGTCCGTGTCCACCAGAGAGAGGCCGACACGGAGGAGGTAACGATGCATTTCCGTGCCTGTGACCGGAATATTCAGAATGCGTAGTCTGCCGCCGGACACCATCAGATCTTCAAATTCATCGTGGCCTGATGCCAACGCCTGCTGGGCTGCGGGAGTAAAGGCCAGCGGCACGTCTGCGAGCGTCCTGGATGTTTCTACAGGGTGGCCTGTGTCGCCCAGTAGTTGGTAATAGCGGGACGATTTTTCGAAGTGCTCCCGGACCTCCAGGTCGGCCGCCTTGCTGGCCCAGCGCACCTGCCCATCGCGGATTTGCAGCATGCTGCGTACGGCAATGGCGCGGTCCTCCAACTCATCGTCAAGTTTGCTGGAGATGTGGCGGGCGAGAAAGGCGTAAGCGCCCCAGGCGAGGACAATCACCAGGAGCGCGAACGACAATGTTTGCTTGAACGCCAGCCGGAAACGCAGGCTACGAGGAAGCAGCGATTTCATTTACTGGTTGGCGGCGAGCATGTAGCCGACCCCGCGCGCAGTGTGGATGAGCGGCTTTTCAAAGCCATGATCAATCTTCTGGCGCAGGTAGTTAATGTAAACGTCCACAATGTTGGTCAGACCCTCAAAACCCAGGTTCCACACATGTTCCACCACCATGGTCCGGGTCACAGTGCGGCCTGCATTGCGCATCAGGTATTCGAGCACAGCATATTCGCGCTGCGTGAGGTTAATCTGCTTTCCACCACGCGTCACCATGTGACGCATGCGGTCCAGTTCCAGGTCCTCTACGCTGAGTTTATCGAGCAGTTCCTGCGGACGGCGCAACAGCGTGTGCAGGCGAGCCAGCAGCTCTTCAAAAGAGAAGGGTTTTACAAGGTAATCATCGGCGCCGGCCTGCAAACCGCAGACCCGGTCAGAAACATCGCGACGCGCGCTCAGAAGCAGGATGCGCATGTTCGATCCTGACTTTCTCAGCTTCTTCAGAACGGTCAACCCGTCCAGTTTGGGTAAATTCCAGTCGAGAACGATTGCGTCGTAATCGATCTCAGTGGCTAATTGCAGGCCTTCCTCTCCGTCTCCTGCCAAATCGACAGCAAAGTGGTCGGCTTCCAGACCCTTTACCAGTGTACGTGCTACCTTCGGCTCATCCTCAATGACCAGTATACGCAAACTCCACCTCCCGCTTCGGTGGAAGCGATGCGCTCACTTCAGTGATGCGCAAAGCCCATCCGCTTGAACCCACTTCAAAGTTGCTGAAGAGAAATCGCCCCTTTTTAAATCCAGCTCTGGTTGAATACAAAGCTGCCCGGAAGGCTGATTTCTGCTCGTCTAGTAGTGAACCCGGACTTCAAACCGTTTCAGTTTTTTCTCTTTATATCTGGACAACTTCAGTTTTGGACTGGACTTTGATTCCCCCGACTACCCGGCTCAAAGTACCTGCCCCTCTTACCACGAAAGTACAGCTCGCAGCCATGTACTATAGTGGCGAAAAAACCAAAAATATAGACTCATTAGAAAAATTAATTTTGGTCCCATTTTGGTTCTTGACTCGGCTGCTTCGTTCATTTCTTGCTGTCCTTTGGTACATGTTTGACTTGTGTCATCGGTACATGTACTTGATCTGTGCAGAAGTACAATAGTGCTCTTTAATAATTTTGGCAAGGAAAATATGTGTTTTATTTTCAGCGGCTTACAATCATTTGATTAGGAGGGGTTAAGGTTTCTGGATCAGCGTTGGTTATTTTAATGTCAAATTAATTTAATTCTCACGATCCAGTGGTGGAATGAAACTGCATCTCCCTCACAAAAAGGTGAAGTTGCTCTGCGTTTTTTGACTCAGCGGTACTTTTCTTCAGCTGTGCTTTGACCATCTCACGTTCTCCTGTGATCCCGTGTTTTGCGCAATATATCTTCATCAGTTTGGAAATTCTGCGACTGTATTCAGGCGGCAAAAAAGCGCGTTTGCAGTAGCGTTCACGATACAGCGGGAGCAGCTGTGGAAATTTTTTCTCCACGAATGGGAGAAACACCTGGAGAGCGCATTCTTTGAGAAAAAGGGAATTCACAAAGACGAATGCTGCGCCTGCTTTCCCTGCCGCCCTCACCAGAGCTTCCAGATCGGCTGGAGAATCCGTGATGGACGGTAACACGGGAGCGCAGTTAATGCCGGCGCGAATCCCTGCCTGCCTCAATTGACGGACAACTTTCATGCGCAGGTCCGGGCGCGGCGCTCGCGGTTCAAGAATGCGCGCAAGATCTGTATTCATGGTGGTTACAGTCATGGATATGGACAGCTTGTTTTCTCGCGCAACCACCTGAAGTAAATCGATGTCACGCAAGATCAGCGTGCCCTTGGTTACCAGCCCGATTTCCAGTCCCTTATGGCGCGCGAGTTCTTCCAGAATGGCCCTGGTGATGCCATACCTTCTTTCGGCGGGCTGATATGGATCCGTGGCCGTTCCAATGGCAATGGATTCATGCGGGCGTACTTTCTTGAGTTCCTGGCGCAGGAGCCAGGCTGCATGCTGTTTGACAAATATCTTCCGTTCGAAATCGATGCCGTTGCGCAGCTCCATAAATTCGTGGGTGTAGCGGGCGTAACAGTATTTGCAGCCGAACTCGCAGCCGCGATAAGGATTGATCATCCACGTGAAAGGCACACGCCTGGAAACGCAGCGAGTCAGCACGCTACGGTTCTCGATCGTCAGATATTGAACATCGTGGCCTTCAGACAGTGCTTCCCCGTGGGCGGCAAGTCTGGCAATGCCGACCAACGGCTGATTAGGTTCGGCTTGGGGGAAAAGGGAGTTCATTTCAGATATTTCGTATTTTATTCGCTTATAGAAGTATAGGAGAGGGCGGGAAGTTTTTCAACCGGGAAGAAGAATCAGGCTGCCTTGGCAGCGCCTTTTTTATACCGGCCCATTAATTCGGTCTGGGCCAGAATGTGACCCTTCAGAACTTCTTCGAGATCGGCTTTCGTCGTGTTCGCACCTAAATCAACTTGGCCATCAACCGCATAGAGATGGAAATAGTACCGATGCGAGCCCGAAGGTGGGCACGGGCCTGTGTAGCCGGATTTTCCATCGTCATTTTTGCCCTGGGTTCCACCGCCCGGGAAACCTGAGCTTTTAGGCACGTTCTCTGCAACGTGATTGACTCTGGCGGGGATATTGAAAGCGACCCAGTGTGTGTAGCCCCCTTTGTGCGGGGCATCAGGATCATGCAGTACGAGTGCAAAGGTCTTTGTGCCTTCCGGTGCGCCGGACCAACTAAGTTCCGGCGATATATTTTCGCCTTCGCAAGTAAAACGTGAAGGTATATTCCCATTCGCCTGAAAAACATTGCTCTTGAGCTGAAACATGGAATCCTCCCTTGCGGGTGATGAAGTGCTCGAATTGGTAATCGGCCGGGCGAAATCTGCTGCCGCACACGTGAAGGTTAGACAAAAGACGAGGAGACAGGCACGCAGCATAGTTCCTCCGGATACGCAAAAGGCGAGCGATCACCTCTTTTGATGCCTTGCCACCTTTCGGGGGCAAGACTCAGACGGAACTGGCGGCCTTTTGCTCCACCAGCCACAGCAGGCGGCCGCCACGCGGATCCACGCGCTGGATAGGATAGAGGGTCTTTTGCGGAGAGCTGACGATGTCGCTGACCACGCGTGCCTTGTTCTCGCCTGCGATCGCCACCATCACCTCGGCCGCCGCATTGAGCAGAGGAAAGGTAAGGGTAATGCGGTCAGTCTGTAATTTTTCCACGTGATTTGCCACGACCAGCCGGGAGTTTTCCTCGAGTGCTGTGGTTCCGGGGAAAAGGGATGCGGTGTGGCCATCCTCACCCATGCCGAGCATCACCAGATCAAAACGTGGCAACTGGCCGTTTGGCGGTGCAAAGAATTCCCGCAGCGTAGCTTCATACTGGTCTGCGGCCATGCTCGCATTCAGTTCCGCCTGGATGCGATGAACGTTCTTTGCAGGTATGGGCACGCGCGAAAGCAAAGACTCGTTAGCCATCCGGAAATTACTATCAGGATCATTGGGTGGAACGTGGCGTTCGTCTCCGAAGAAAACAAAAATCTGGTCCCAGGGCACGGAATTCGCGTATTTTTCAGCCAGCAGAGAATAGATGGCGCGCGGCGTGTTTCCTCCGGATAGTGCCACCGCAAAACGTCCCTGCTCGCGGATTGCATTTGAGGCGCAACGCACGAACTCATTGGCAGCGGCTTGGTTCAGCGCCTGTGTATCCTGAACAATTGTCATCCACTCGGGAAGCCTGGAAACGCTACTCTGGGTCATAATCATGGTCCTGCTACAAATTGCTTACTTGTACCGGTACAGCCAACGGAGTCATCTGTTCAGCGGCATAGCGGGCCGCGCCAATCACTCCCACCTGATCGTTGCTGATTACTTTAACGGCGATTTTCTCCAAGACCGGTTGCATGCGGCCCTTGCTGGCAAAAGCCTGGAGAAAAGCTGGTCCTTGCAAGCGCGGCAGAATGCGGGCAGCGATGCCTCCGCTCAGGAACACGCCTCCGGTGGCCAGGAGTTTGAGCGCAAGATTGCCGGCTTCAGCTCCATAAACGCTCACAAAAATATCCAGTGCATGTTCGCATATGGCGGCCTTAGCGTTCATTCCCACATGGGAAATCACCACTGTGGGATCGGTCGCTTGTTGAATCTCCTCTTTCAGCCAGTCCGGCTCCTGTTCAGTACCTGAGTCGCGCAGGAACTCATAAACGTTGTGGAGGCCGGGGCCGGAAAGGATGCGTTCATAGCTTACGCGCCCAAATTTCTTCTTAAGGTAGCGCCAAAGTTCCGTTTCCAAATCATTGCCGGGAGCAAAATCGCAGTGGCCGCCTTCGCAGGCAAATGGGCGATGGCGAATGCCGTCCCAGTACAGACCGGCTTCGCCCAGACCGGTGCCTGCGGCGATGAGAGCAGCGTTACCCTCGCCTGCGGCAGCGGTGTTGAGATGAATGAAATCGGCAGCTTCCAGGTCATGAACTCCCGAGGCGTGCGCCTGGAGATCATTGATCAGCCATACGGACTGAACCTGAAGCAGCTTTGTGAGTTGGAGAGCATCAACAACCCACGCCAGGTTGGGCGTGGAGACCTGGCCGTGCATCACCGGGCCTGCAATGCCGAAGCAGGCCGCGGACACGTGCACATTCTCATTGCTGATAAACAGGCTGATGATCTCGTCGAGGCTCTTGTAGTCGCGGCTGGGATAAACGCGATCCAGAAGTTTGCTCAGACGCTTCTGGTTGAGCTCGAAAAGCGCGATTCGTGTGTGCGTACCTCCGATATCTCCGGCCAGGATCATTCCGGAATTTTCCTCCAGTAGCGTTCATCGCGGGTAATGAGCTCATCGGCTTCGCTCGGCCCCCAGCTTCCTGCCGCGTAATTGGGGAAGTCGCGGGGTGGAAGTGCCTTCCATACGTCCAGAATGGGATCCACCACGGCCCATCCTGCTTCCACCATATCGGCGCGCTGAAACAACGTTTGATCGCCCATAATGCCGTCGTAGAGGAGAATCTCATACCCTGTATTAGGATTCGTGCCGAAGTAATCCATGTACTTGAAATCCATCTCTACAGACCCGACTTTCATTTGCGCGCCAGGCACCTTGGCTCCAAAGCGCAAGGAAATTCCTTCATCGGGAGCCATATGCATCACAATCTGATTTGGTTTGAGGCTGTTGACTGGCGTATCGCGAAATAGTACCAGTGGGGCACGCTTGAACTGGATCGCAACTTCAGTGTGGCGCGCGCCGAGGCGCTTACCGGTACGTATGTAGAATGGCACGCCTGCCCAGCGCCAGTTATCGATCAGGAGTTTGAGGGCCACGAAGGTCTCAGTTTTGGAATCTGGAGGGACGCCTTCTTCCTGACGATATCCAGGCAAGCGATCGCCGTTAATTTCACCAGTACCGTACTGTCCGCGAATAGCATAGCGCAATACGTCTTCCGCGCTAAGCGGTTGAACGGCATGCAGAATTTTGGATTGCTCGTCATGCACCGCATCTGAGCTAAAGGAAATGGGGGGCTCCATGGTGGTGAGTGAAAGCAGTTGGAAGAGATGGTTTGGCACCATATCGCGCAGTGTGCCGGCCATATCAAAGTAGCCGCCTCTCTTCTCCACGCCTACGGTTTCCGCCACGGTGATCTGCACGTGATCAATGTAACGGCGGTTCCAGATGGGTTCAAAAATACCGTTTCCAAAGCGAAATACCAGAATGTTCTGTACGGTTTCTTTTCCAAGGTAGTGATCGATGCGATAGATCTGATTTTCAGAGAGTACTTTCCGCACTTGACGATTCAAGGCTTTGGCGGAATCAAGATCGTTTCCGAAGGGCTTCTCAAAGACAATGCGACGCCAGTGTCCGTCTTTTTCGCAAGCCAGGCTTGATGCTCCAAGCTGGTCCACGATCATGCCGAAGAACACTGGACTGGTGGCGAGATAAAAAAAGTAATTACCATGGGTATTGTGGGTTTTATCCACTTCTTGCAGGGTCTGGCCCAGACGCTCGTAAGTTTTGGCATCATCAAATTCGCCCGAGACATAATAGAGCCGCTGTAGAAGCCAGTCTTTCATGTCCTGGTCCATGCTGCCGGTGGCGAAGTTCTGGAGTTTTTCCCCGATCATCTGACGGAACTGGTCCGTGGTGTAGTCGTTGCGGGCTGCGCCGACAATGGCAAACTCGCGCGAGAGAAGATTGCTTTTGGCGAGGTTGTAAAGAGCGGGCATCAGCTTGCGACCTGTTAGGTCACCTGTGGCTCCAAAAATCACCATTACGCAGGGGCCGGTCTGGCGCGGTGTTCCGGTGGGTGTACGTTCCAGAGTAGGAAGTTCTCTTTCAATGCTCTGTGGCATGGTGCTCTTCTCCCAAAATCAGGCGCCTTGTTTTTTCTGTTCGATATGTCCGCCGAATTTCTGTCGCATGGCGCTGAGCAGTTTTTCCGCGAACGTGTGCTCCTGCCGCGAGCGAAAACGAGTATAAAGCGCCGCGGAGAGCACCTCCGCGGGCACACCTTCTTCAATGGCGGCATTGATGGTCCAGCGTCCCTCGCCGGAATCCTGCACAAAACCGGTGTACTCAGAGAGATTAGGATTCTCCACCAGCGCCATAGCCGTCAAGTCGAGAAGCCAGGATGAAACCACGCTGCCACGTCTCCAGACCTCAGCGATATCGGCGGTGTTGAGGTTGTAGCGGTGCTCTGGAGGAAGCTGTTCCGAGGTGGCATTGCGGAAGATGTCAAAACCTTCGGCGTACGCCTGCATCAGGCCGTACTCGATGCCGTTGTGCACCATCTTCACAAAGTGCCCTGCTCCAGATGGGCCGCAGTAAAGGTAACCAAGCTCTGCTGTTCCTCCGAGCTTCTCGCGGCCCGGAGTCCGGGGGATGTCACCAATGCCAGGGGCGAGAGTGCGAAAGATGGGATCGAGCCGGTCAAAAGCCTCTTTGGGGCCGCCGATCATCATGCAGTAACCGCGCTCAATCCCCCAAACGCCCCCGCTGGTGCCCACATCGAGGTAGTGAATGCCGCGCTCTTTGAGCTTCTGGGAGCGGCGCACGTCATCCTTGTAATAAGAGTTACCGCCATCAATGATGGTGTCCCCGGGTTCGAAGCGCTGGGCCAGCGCGTTGACAGTTTGCTCAGTTGGGCCGCCGGCGGGAACCATCACCCAGGCAGCTCGCGGCTTGGTCAGCTTGCTGGCAAAATCATCAACAGAACTTGAACCTGTGGCCCCTTCTTTAGCAAATTCGGCGACTGCCTGCGGGCTCAGATCGGTGACAACGCACTGGTGGCCGCCTTTCATCAGACGCCGCACCATGTTGCCGCCCATGCGGCCGAGACCTACCATTCCTAATTGCATAGTCTTCCTTTTGAACAAAAACGCCTGTTTCTAAAATTCCGAGCCTTGATGGCTAAGCCAGTGCTTCAGCGACCGCTCGTTGGAGTTTTTCCAAACCACTTTTCAGATCAGCGGGCAAATGAATGCGCAGAGCCCTGCGGCCACGCTCGGCCAGTACCTGGAAATCACCACGCGCCTGCGCCGCTTTTACCACGCCAAAAGTATATTTCTGTCCGGGAACCGGCACATCAACGGCATCATCACAGGTGATCTGGAGAAAAACTCCGGTGTTGGGTCCGCCCTTGTATGCCTGCCCGGTGGAGTGAAGGAAGCGCGGCCCAAAGCCGAGACAGGTGGCGACGTGTTTGAGGTCGCGAATGGCGTGGCGTATCTCCTGCAGCTTTTCTTCATGGGCGGCGTTCATCTCAATGTAGCCGAGCAGGGCGCAGTAGTCGCCTGGATTCAGCTGGCTGAGATGGGCGCGCAGCAAACCGGAAAGCGTGGCCTGACTGCCGCTGAGTTGGCGCAGCTTCTGCGCATTGCGGTCATCAGTGAAAAGTTTGATGCCATCCTGCTCGAGAATCGGCGTCTCTGCCGGGAGCTTGCCGCTCTTCTCATACTCCGCCGTGAGCTCGCGAGTGACCATCTTGCTGGCTTCCACATCCGGCTGATCAAAGGCATTGATGCCGATGATAGAACCGGCCACTGCTGTTGCGACCTCCCAGCGGAAGAACTCCTGCCCAATGTCATATATATCAGCGATCTCGATGGTAATAACAGGCTGGCCGGCCTGGTTGAGAGCATCAAGCTGCTGTTGTTGCTTGGCGTTGTCGTCGTTGGCCAGGCGGAGGTAAACGAAAACGCGATCATTCCCGTACACATCGGGCGCTCCCAGATTTTCACGATCCACCGGAATCAGGCCCTTGCCTTGTTTCCCTGTGCTCTCCGCCAGCAACTGCTCCAGCCATGCTCCCAGGTCATGGATTTTTGGGGAAGTAACAATCGTGACCTTGTTGCGGCCAAGATTGGCCAGAGTTCCAAGAGCCGCTCCCAGCCGCACGCCGGGATTGTGGTCTGCGGGAACGGTGGCGGCGCAGGCCTGGATCATCTCTTCCGTGCGGTCAAGGAACCGTCGCAGGTCGAGTCCCATGACTGCGCCCGGCACAAGTCCGAAGTTGGAAAGCGCAGAGTAACGGCCGCCGATGCTGGGTTCGCCAAAGAAGATATGACGGAAAGAGTCTGCTTCAGCTACCTGCTGCATCTTTGAACCGGGATCAGTGATGGCAACAAACTGATTGCCAGCTTTTCCTTTTCCAGCAGTTTTTTCCGTGAGATCAAAGAAGTATTGCTTGAATATATTTGGTTCCAGCGTGCTGCCGGATTTACTGGCCACGATGAAAAGGGTGTTCGGAACATCAATTTCCTTTTCGCGCGCTTTGACCTGCGCGGGGTCTGTAGAGTCGAGGATGTGAAGCTGAGGATATCCGGACTGCTTGCCGAAGGTGATGGCCAGAACTTCAGGACACAGACTCGAACCGCCCATTCCCAGTAGCAGGGCATGTTTAAAGCCTGATTTTGTGACATCCTGGGCAAAGGTGGCCAACGGTCCTAGTTCGTTCGCCTGTTCCTGGGCGATGCGCAGCCAGCCCAGCCATTTGTCTTCCCCGTTTTTGGTCCAGAGTGAGGCGTCGCCTTTCCAAAGGCGGTTGACCTTATCGTTTGTCTTCCAATCTGAGACCGTTGCATCCACTGCCTGACGCAGTTGCTGGGGAAAACCGAAGGTCTGGCAGTGGACTTTCGGCTTAGCGGTTACCGCTGAAGTTTTTTTTTCCTCGACTGCTGAGAGCAGCTTGTCAAATGCCTCGTCAAACAGTTTAATGGCGTCATCCAGAAGCTTGTCCGTGACCTGCTTCATGGAGATTCCCGCCCTCGCGAGGTCGCTCATGATTTTGTGGGCCTCCTCGAGGCCAGCATCAATGGTACGGGCCACGTGGCCATGCTCACGGAAGGCATCCATGGTTGCAGGAGGGATGGTGTTCACCGTGTCAGGACCGATGAGCTCTTCAATGTAGAGGACATCACGGTAAGCAGGGTTCTTGGTGCTGGTGCTGGCCCAGAGCAACCGCTGGGTTGTTGCACCTTTTGCTGCGAGGGCCTTCCAGCGCGGGCTCGTGATCATCTGCTCGTATTTTTCATAGGCTTCTTTGGCATTAGCGATAGCGATTTTGCCCTGCAAAGAGCTGAGCAGTTGTTTTTTCTGCGGATCAGTTTCAGACTTCAGATTGTTCTGGATAGTCGAGTCCACCAGCGTGTCAATGCGGCTGACAAAGAAGCTGGCTACGCTCGCCAATTTGCTGATGTCTTCTCCACGGGCGAGGCGGTCTTCAAGACCGGCCATGAATGCGTCCGCTACCTTCATGTAAGCTTCCTGGGCAAAGAGCAGGGTGATATTGATGTTGATGCCTTCACTAGTGAGCTGGCGAACGGCAGGAACACCTTCATCTGTCCCCGGAATTTTGATCATGATGTTCTCGCGGCCAACGCTCTTCCAGAGGCGGCGCGCCTCTTCAATGCTTCCCTGAGTATTGCGCGCGAGCGTGGGTGAGACTTCCATGCTGACATAGCCATCGCGGCGATTTGTGGTCTGGTACACCGGGCGGAGCATGTCAGCGGAGTCCTGAATGTCGCGAATGGCAAGCCGTTCAAAAATTTCGCCCGCCTTCAGCTTTTGGGAACGCAGTTGTTCCAGCATGTCAGCATAATCTGTGCTGCCGGCAATGGCCTTTTCAAAGATGGAAGGATTGGACGTGATTCCGCAGAGCCCATCATTATCAATGAGTCGCTTCAGCTCTCCGCTGGTAATCAGGTTGCGGCGAATGTAATCCAACCAGACAGATTGGCCGAGTGTCTTCAGTTCCAGCAGCGGGTTTTTTACTGATGTTCCAGCCTGATGCTCTTTATCAACCGTGGAAACCGGATTCATGACTCATTTCTCCTTGAGGACTGGTTGCGGGCAATACCGTTGTTCAATGGCGGCAATCTTGGCAAGGCGGCGGCGATGGCGCTCTTCGCCGGTGAAACGGGCATTCAGGAAATCGATGCAGAGATCCTTGGCCAACTCTGGTCCGATCACCCGAGCGCCAAGGACGAGAACATTCATATCATCATGCTCCACGCCTTGATGTGCCGAATAAGCGTCATGGCAAAGACCGGCGCGAATACCGGGAACCTTGTTGGCGGCAACGGATGCGCCCACACCGCTGCCACAAATCAGGATACCGCGTTCTGACTCACCGTGCAGAACGCTGAGCGCAAGAGGTTCAGCGAAATCGGGATAGTCTACTGGATCTGTGTTATGTGTCCCGAGATCAGTCACCGTGTGCTGCTGCTGACGCAGAAAGCCAGCGAGCAATTGCTTCAATTCAAAGCCGGCATGATCCGCTGCAATGGTGATGTGCATCTTTCTCCTGCCATGCTGGTGTGTGTTTAACTCTTCAGCAGCTCGCGGGCGGCCGCAACCACGGCGTCTGGTGTAAAGCCGAATTTTTTCTGCAGCTCCTTAAGCGGGGCAGAAGCGCCAAACGTTTTCATGCCAATGCTCTTGCCGGCGTGTCCGACGTAGCGGGCCCAGCCAAAGGTTGATGCCTGCTCCACCGAAATGCGGGCCTTAACATCGCGGGGTAGCACGCTCTCACGATAGTCGGGAGTTTGTTTGTCAAACAGCTCCCATGAAGGCATGCTGACCACGCGGACCTTGCGGCCTTCGGCGGTAAGCTGCTCATACGCTGAAAGGCACAGCGAGACTTCACTTCCCGTGGCAATGAGAATCAACTCAGGCTTGCCGCTCTTTGCCTCAGCAATTACGTATGCTCCCTGAGCGACGCCAGAAGCAGAAGCGTATTTTGTCCTATCGATGGTAGGGAGCGCCTGACGGGTCAGAACCAGAGCAGCCGGCTCATGGCGCAATTGCATGATGACTTTCCAAGCTTCTGTAACTTCATTGGCGTCAGCGGGACGAAGCACCATGAAACCGGGGATGGCACGTAGCGATGCGAGCTGCTCCACCGGTTGATGCGTTGGCCCATCTTCCCCTACTCCGATTGAATCATGGGTAAAAACGTAGATGGTGGGGATTTCCATGATCGCGGCCAGGCGCAAGGGAGGTTTGGCATAGTCGCTGAAAATGAGAAAGCTGGCGCCGTAGGGACGGATCTTTGATAGCGACATGCCATTGAGGATGGAGCACATAGCATGCTCACGAATGCCAAAGTGGAAGTTGCGGCCGTTGTATTGGCCGGCTTCGAAATCGACAGCTCCGGAGAATGTGAGCAGTGTTTTTGTAGAAGGAGCCAAATCTGCCGAACCGCCCATCAGCCAGGGAACATTCTGGGCCAGAACGTTTAACACTTTGCCTGATGAATCTCTTGTGGCGAGACCTTTTGCATCAGCAGGGAAGACGGGCAGGTTCTTGTCCCAACCATTGGGCAATTGCCGGTGCTGCATGCGATTGAGTTGGTCGGCCAGGTCAGGATGCTCCTTCTTGTAGCGCTCCAGAAGTTGCTCCCATGCGGTGCTCAGGTCATGGCCGCGCTTGCCAATTCCGTCAGCAAAATTCTCGCGTACGCCGTCGGGCACCAGGAATTTGGCGTCTTCTGGCCAGCCGTAGGTGCGTTTGGCGAGGCGGATCTCATCTTCTCCCAGGGGCTCTCCGTGAGCTTCCCGGGTGTCCTGTTTATTGGGAGCGCCGTACGCGATGTGGCTATCCACAATGATGAACGTAGGACGATCGTGAGTATTGTGGAACGATTCCAGCGCACGCATAAACAGCCCAAGATCATTGGCGTCGCCTACGCGGGTGACATTCCATCCGTATCCCATGAAGCGGGCTGCAATATCTTCACTAAAAGTGAGAGAAGTCTTGCCTTCGATGGTGATGTGATTGTTGTCATAGATCCAACAAAGGTTTGAGAGCTTGAGATGGCCGGCCAGCGAAGCGGCTTCGCTGGAGACGCCTTCCATCATGTCACCATCGCCGCAGAAGGCGTAAACGTTGTAATTGAAGAGCTCATACCCCGGCTTGTTGAAGTATGACGCCAGCCAGCGCTCAGAGAGCGCCATGCCAACGCTGTTCGCGACTCCCTGCCCAAGGGGGCCTGTAGTGGTCTCTACGCCGGAGACAAGGCGATATTCCGGATGGCCAGGAGTTTTGCTGTCGAGCTGTCGAAAACGTTTGATATCGTCCAGCGTGACGGACAGCTCTCCCACGATTTCGTAGTTCGGATTTACCGCTCTCACGCCCGCGAGATGCAGCAAGCTGTATAGCAACATGGAGGCGTGGCCATTGGAGAGCACGAAACGATCACGGTTCGGCCAAATGGGATTCGCTGGATCATAGCGAAGCACACGTTGCCATAACGCATAGGCGATCGGGGCGAGAGCCATCGGGGTTCCGGGATGGCCGGAGTTAGCCTGCTGGACAGCGTCCATCGCCAGGGTGCGGATGGTATTGATGGAAAGCTGGTCAATGTTGCCGGCGTTTTTGATGTCCTTACTTTGTTCCGCGACCTGGGGCACCGTGAGGGAACTAGCCATTGTCCTTGGAACTCCTTCGGGGGATAAGACAGTCAGGACAGCGCTGTCACTGAAGATAGCCTAAACCATATCAAAGTTTAAGGTCTTCATTTTAATGATGCGGGAAATCCCTTGCCGTTGCAGTGATTTCAACGGCCACAAACGATTTTTCAGGCAGCAAAGACCAAGAAGCGGTCAAATTTCGCCAGATTTCTAGCAGAATAAACATAAGGCGTGGCCAGTTTTAGCCACGCCTTAGGTTCCTGAAGAGGCAAAGGAACTTATTCCGAAGTCCAGGCTGGCGGTGACACCCCCTTGGCAACCACCGCCAGCCGGTGCTTCTCCGTTCATCCTGTGATTTAGTGAGCCTGGAGTCCGAAACGTTTCAAAGGAATAAAGATATTTTTTGAAAGATGTTGCAGAAAAGTTCAAGGGCCAGAGCTTCCGGGTCTCTGGCCCTCAAATAGCAGTCGACGGATGAGCCTGCTTCTGTAGTAGTAGAGTCGGAACTCTGTCCAGAAATATAGGGTGGCGGCGGAAATGATAATTTTCTTAGAGAACGGGGACGTAACAGTCGAAACTGAAAAAGTAAGGAAAATAGTTAAGGGCCAGAGCTTCCGGGTCTCTGGCCCTTAATAGCAGTCGACGGATGAGCCTGCTTCTGTAGCAGTAGAGTCGGAAGGGGGCCTGGAAATATAGCGGAATGACAATTTTTTAATTCTTCTAGAGAATTGCAGTTTCGTGCAGCAGGGCGCCCTTGGCAAAGCGGTCAAAGCCCAGAACAGAGACGTCACTCGCTACGCTGGTCTCTCCATGTAAGATCAGGTCGCTCAATATCTTACCGGTTGCTGGGGCGTGCATCACACCATGTCCACTGAAGCCGTTGGCAAGGTAAAAACCGGGCACCTTTCTGACGGCGCCAAGGATGCAATGGTGGTCTGGGGACATTTCATACAGTCCCGCCCAAGCCCGCTTCGGGTTTATAGGCAGATTTTCGAAAGCAGGAACACGACTCGCTGCTAGAATCAGGATTTTTTCGACAAACGATGGCTCAAAATCCTGTTTGTCACTGGTTTCTTCAGGATCATTCCAGGCGAGGAGGAATCCGCGTCCTTCCGGCCGGAAATGAAAACCGTTGGACATATCAATGATCATGGGCGACGAATGGGGAAAGTCATCGAACGGCTCTGACGGTACCAGCATGCGACGTAGGGGATTTACTGGAAGGTCAATTCCAACCATGCCGGCTACTGAAGCCGCCCATGCCCCGGCAGCATTGACCACGGTGCGGGTTGAGACCTCGCCTCGCGTGGTGCTGACGGCCGAAATGCCGTTCTGATCTTTATGAATGGCGGTGACTTCCGTTTTTTTCCAAAGCGTGGCGCCTTTGTCTACTGCACTGGCCATGAAGCCGTTCATCACGCTGTAGGGATCCACGAACCCATCCGTGGGGCAGAAACTGCCGCCCAGGATATCGTCAGAACGAAGCTGTGGATACCGGCTGGTGATTTCATCGGCGGCTATCATGCGTACCGCTTCAAGCCCGAGTGCCTTTTGTTTTTCAAAATTCGTACGGAGATAAGTGAGGTGTGATTCTTTGGTGGCAACAAATAAATAACCTTGCGGACGGTACTCAGCCGGATAACCGAGCGTTTCATCAAAATGGGCATAGAACGGAATGGAATAGAGCGACATCTGGATGTTCACGGGAGTGGAGAACTGGGCACGCACGCCGCCCATGCTCTTCCCGGTAGAGCCCTTGCCTTGGGATGATTCGCGTTCAATCACCAGCACGTTGCGACAGCCGGCCGCGGTGAGATGCCAGGCAATGCTGGAGCCGACAATCCCACCGCCGACAATGACTACATCTGCGGTTTCCATTTACTTGCCCTTAATCGCCTGCCATTGCCGGAGCAGTTGATTCGCTTGCTGCAGATTCTGCTCGGCTGCCGAGGTTTGGGTCGCCGTGGGCGCGGCATCAACACTTTCAATGGCAACCAGAAGCTGTCCTAAATTTCCAGCCACACCACTCAAGGGTGTTTTGCCGGCTCTTGCCGAGTTCGGCGCAGGTTCAATGGCAGCCAACTGGTTGAGCTTATCCCCTGCCGGAGTTGTCTTATAAAGCTCGCTGATTTCCACCAAAGCCTGGTCGGCCTGCGCCAGCGTATTGCTCAGGCGCATGGCCAGCGAGAACTGCTTCTGCAGGTCGGCGGGAGAGGTTTGCACACGTGGATCCATCTCCAACTTGAAAGGCTGGGTATAACTCTTACCATTCACTGTGAGGCGGACCTGATAATTTCCGGGGAGAGCATAAGGCCCTTCCGGCTCGTGGGCGGAATTCTGTCCTGCTGCGACTGACATGCTGTACTGCACACCTTGTTTCAACGATGATGCCAATAACGGTGGCGTGTAATGCAAATCCCAGATCAGGCGATGCATTCCCGGTTTCGCGGAAATTGGCTCAGCAGGCCGCAACCAGTAGTTCGGAAATGCAGGAGGAGAAGGAGGGGTCCAGGGCTGGTCATTGCTGGAGTAAGCGCGAACAACATGACCAGCGGGATCCAGAACTTCCAGCTTCACTTCGTCTTGAGCAGCAGAGTTCAAGTAATAGTAGAGAGTTACTCCCGGTGGAGGGTTTTCACCTGCAGGAACTTCGGGAGGCAAAGGCGTGTCATGGTTGGTGTTGGCACGGATTCGCATGGCCATGGCTGGCTTGAAGAGATGCGCATCAGCGGATCTGATCTGATGGTTCAGTTCGCGAAGGGGAGAAATGTCATCCAGAATCCAGAAAGAGCGCCCGTGAGTAGCAATTACGAGATCGTTGTCCTTCACCGCCAGATCATGCACAGGCACAGCCGGGAGATTGAGTTGCAGAGGCTGCCAGTGATCGCCGTCATCAATGGAGAAGAAGACACCTCTTTCGGTGCCGGCGAAAAGCAGGCCTTTGCGAACGGGGTCCTCGCGAACGGCGCGAACGTAAGCGCCATCAGGAATACCCGAATTAATGCGCGTCCATGTTTTGCCGAAATCGTGCGTGCGATAAATCCATGCGCTGATATCGTTCATGCGGTGGCGATCAATGGCGGCGTAGGCTGTGGCAGCAGCAAAATGACCCGCATCAATAAGGCTGATTTTGCTCCAGACCGGCAGACCGGGAGGTGTAACGTTGGTCCAGGTTTTGCCACCATCGCGCGTGAGGTGAATGAGGCCAGTGTCGCTGCCCGCCCATATTTCTCCAGCGGCAACTAATGACGGAGCAATGGTGTAAACAACGCCGTGACCGCGTTGCATGGCGTTTTCAGGAGTGAGCGCGCCTTCCGCGGAAGCTTTGGGATCTGTACCGGTGAGATCAGGACTGATTTTCTGCCAGATGCTGCCCTGGTTCGTGGACCTGAGCACGAACTGTGATCCGTAATAGAGCGTGTGCGAGTCCTGAGGCGAGAAGACTACAGGAGAAGTCCAGGTAAAGCGGAACTCAGCTTTGGTGGGGTCAGCGCCGAAATTGCGAACCGCTTCCGGCGAGATGACCTGTTCCTCTCCGGTGCGCTTGTTATAACGGAAAAGTTCCCCAAAGGTGCTTCCGCCATAGACGATATTGGGATCTTTAGGATCGGGCGCAATGTAGCCGCTTTCACCGGCGCCGGTAGGGTGCCAGTCGCGGAAGGTGATAGAGCCATCATTGCTGCGGCTGGTGGTGTCCACGCTGCCTGAGTCCTGCTGTGCGCCGTAAACGTGATACGGGAACTGGTTATCAACGCTCACGTGGTACATCTGCGCTGTTGCCTGGTTATACCAACTGCTCCAGGTCTTGCCGGCGTCCAAAGTCACGCCCACACCCTGATCACTGCCAAAGATCATGATCTGCGGATTCGCAGGGTTGATCCAGAGCGTGTGATAATCATCGCCGCCGGGTGCGCCCTTGAGTGCGGTAAAGGTTTTGCCAGCGTCTTTCGATTCGTAGATCGAGACGTTTGAAGAATAAAGGGTGTCAGGGTCTTTCGGGTCCACGTCAATTTCGCCGAAGTACCAGCCACGGCCCGAGATACGCGGATCAGAGTCCACTCGTGCCCAGGTTTCTCCAGCATCGTCTGAGCGGTACAGCCCGCGGTCTTTTCCTGGAGTATCAATCAGCGCGTAGACCCGCTTGCCTTGCGTGCCGCGCGCGACGGCAAGTCCGATGCGTCCCAGGTCGCTACTGGGCAGACCGCCGCCACTGATGGGTTTCCAGGTGACGCCGCCATCCGTTGATTTGTAAATTGTGCCGCCGGTGGTAACAGGAGGATAGCTGCTCCAGGGTGGTCGCTGATCATGGACCAGAGCAGCGTACAAGGTCTGCGGGTTATCGGGATCCAAGGCGAGATCAATGGCTCCGGTATTGTCGTCTTTGAAAAGTACCTTCTGCCAGTTAGAGCCGCCGTCAGTGGAGCGAAACACGCCGCGCTCCGGGCCGGGTCCGTAAGCACTCCCCATGGCTGCTACCAGCACAATTTGCGGATTGTGCGGATCAATGACAATTCGCGATATATGGCGGGAGTCGCGCAGGCCAATGCTGGTCCAGGTTTTGCCCGCATCGGTTGATTTGAAGACGCCGTTGCCATAAGTGAGGTCGGAGCGAAAATCAGCTTCGCCGGTGCCGACATAAATCACATCCGGGTTCGACTGCGAAACGGCCAGCGCTCCAATGGACTGCGTAGGCTCGCCGTCAAAGATCGGTCTCCAGGTTTCACCAGCGTTGTCACTCTTCCAGACGCCGCCGCCAACCGCGCCGAAGTAAAAAACATTTGGCTGGCTTTCCACTCCGCTCACGGCAATGCTTCGGCCGCCGCGGAAGGGACCAATCATCCGCCAACGCAAGCCGCTATAGAGCTGGGAATCAACTTGTTGCGCAGGAGCGTGAAACGACAAAAAGCAGACAGAAATCAGCAGACCAAGCCGCCAGGCGGCGCGAGAGTATGAAATGAACATAAGCAGAGCATTGTAAACGACGCGGTTTTTCAGCAGCCAACTGATCTGGTACATTCAGAGGTACTCCATCCGAACACAAAGCCGAAAGGAAAAATATGCAGATACGGCATCTGAGTGTGCCCGGGTATGAGAGTGTGGTCAGCGGCGTGGACGAAATCGCTGGATATCACGGAATCATTTTCATCCACAGCACTGCGCTTGGTCCTGCCGTGGGGGGAACCCGGTTGTGGAGCTACCAGAGCGAGCAAGACGCAATCACGGATGGCCTTCGGCTCTCCCGCGGAATGACGTACAAAAATGCATTGGCTGCCCTGCCTTGTGGCGGAGGGAAGTCGATCATCCTGCGCCCGGATGGGGGTTTCGACCGGGAGAAGCTGTTTCGCGCGCACGGGCGGCTGGTGGAGTCGGCCGGCGGCAAATACATCACGGCAGAAGATGTCGGCACAAGCCCAGCGGACATGGAATGGGTGCGCCAGGAGACCAACCATGTGGCGGGATTGCAGGGAAAATCCGGCGATCCTTCGCCGAAGACGGCGCGCGGAGTCTTTCGCGCCATTCAGGCCTGCGCCCGGCAGCGCTGGGGCAGCGATGATTTGAAAGGGAAGACTGTGGCCATTCAGGGCTGCGGGCACGTTGGGTACTATCTTGGGGGTGAGTTGGCGAGAGCCGCTGCGAAGCTAGTGGTGGCCGACGTTGACCAGAGCAAAGTTGATCGGGTGGTGCGGGAGTTTGGAGCGAAGGCCCTAGGTGCAGACGAAATCCTGACAGCAGAAGTAGATGTACTGGCTCCGTGTGCGCTGGGCGGAATCATCAATGATGAGACCATGCCCCGCTTCCAGGCAGAAGTGATTGCAGGCGGAGCGAACAATCAACTGCTGGAGCCGCGGCATGGTGATGCGCTGGAGCAGAGGAAGATTTTGTACGCTCCGGATTACGCGGCAAACGCCGGCGGAGTGATTAACGGCTGTTGCCGCGAGATGCTGGGCTGGGATGAGGTGGCGACCAACGCCAAGATCGATGCAATCTACGAGACGATACTGAACATTTTCACAGTTGCGGAGCGAGAGCATGTGCCCACGTATCAAGCTGCTGACCGGTTGGCCGAGGAAAGATTGGCGGAGGCTGTGAGCTAGATTCCTTTAAACCGCGGCAGGTTTCTTCCTGACGTAGAGCAGCTTATCTATTTGCGCCACAACATCCCCTTCCGCATCGGTGACTGCCACGTGAAATTCCGGCTCCACTTTGGGCTGCGAGTCGGCGGCAGCGCGGATTTTCGCAATCTCTTCTTCAGAGATTGTGAATGTGGCTTTGACCAGGCCTTTTCCCGGTTTCTTAAAGCGAATGCTCGCGGCCTTGTCCCAGACGATATAGCCGGGGCCAAGGATATTGATGAGCATCAGCATGTAGAACGGATCGCACATGGCGTAAAGCGAACCACCGAAGTGGGTGCCCACGTAATTCTTGTTGTAGAAACGGAGCGGCATCTCGACTTTCACAGTGCGGAAATCGTCTGAGACGTGCGTGACGCGCACTCCCGCGCCGAGATAGGGGGGATAAAAGCGGATTCGTCTTTTCAGCTTATTAGCAGTCATAGGAGTGAGAGAAGTTCATCAAATCCAATTGTCGGCGCGATTCGCTTCGAGCGCGGAAGGCTCTTGAAGAGTACGGCACTGGAATAGGTCTGGAGCGCAATGGTGCGGGGAGTGATTTAATTGCGACCCAATGGTGTGCCGTGCCGTCGAATATCACGTAGCTTTGATTCCGGGCAGGAGGCCATAGGTGCAGAAAAGAATACGGTCCGAGCGCACTCGGACCGCTAATCTTCCTTTCAGTGATGCGGTGTGGGCCGGAGACATGCTTTACTTGAGCGGACATCTCGGTTTGGAAGCGGGAACGGGTAAGCCTCCGGCCAGCGCGACGGATGAGGCCAAACTGGTTTTGGACGCCTTCAAGAAAACGCTGGAAACGTCCGGATTGACCATGAACAACCTGGTCTCAGTGCAGATCTTCTGCTCTGATGTAAGCCTGTTCAACGAGTTCAACGCTGTCTATCGGACCTACTTCACTGACGACGCATTTCCGGCTCGGGCTTTCCTGGGCTCCGGCAACCTGCTCTTCGGCGCACGTTTTGAAGTGCAGGGGATCGCAGTGCGCATCTGAAACGTACTTACTGGTGGATCGAGCAACTGAGGGAAAAGTCGATGGTTGCCACTTCGCCGATACGTTCAACCGTAATGTCAGCGGCAGGAAAACCTGCAACCAGTTTGGCATCGAGAGCATAGTGGCCCTGGCGAGGAAAAACAGTGGTGACGCGCCCGCCCCAGATTTTCTTGACGGCGGTGAGAATGCGAATTTTGTCATCAATGAGCACGTAGTGGTCAGCAGGATAACGCCTCTCCACGTCTTCAAGCTCATGCTCTTTGTGAATGTAAATCAAAACCTTGCCTTCCACGGCTTCCCAGATCCCTGAGCGTTCCACCTTCAAAGGCTGGAAGACTACATCGCCGTCAGAAAGAATCACCCCATCTCCCCATTTTTTTACATGCTCCACTGCATCCAGCGAATCGGGGTAAAGCCGGGTGGCGAAGGGATAGTTCACCAGAAAACGTGAGACCGTCAGGAGACTTGGATCACGGGGGTATTCGATGCGGTAGCGCTGAAGCGCCCCGAGGTAATCGGCATAGCCCAGCTCGGTTCGGAGCTGCTCAAAAAATTCCCAGTAGCGCTGCTGCCGCTCCGGGCCGACCTGCTTCTCAAGATGACGCTTGAGGTCGGCTGTTACCCGGTCATTATCGAGGAGCGTGTTGTCGACATCGAAAAGAAAGACAGTGCGCGCCGCGGATGCCATGAAGGCAGTATAACGAAATCCTCAGATTATCCTGATCAGGCGGTCGCGCCGGGCCTCCCATTCCTCACTGGAAAAAATGCGCGGGCCGACCTCAATCAAGCGGGGCAGCATATTAAAGACGGAAACTGGCGTCCAATAACTTCCTGAGCGCGTGCGCAAGCCGCCCTTATTGAGTTCGGTGGCGACTGCGGATACCGGATGATCCTGGACGATCAATTCCATCATGTGCATAAGAATGGCTTTTTCGTCGGGGTCTTCCTCCAGGCGGCTGCAGTCAGAGGCGACACGCAGCCCGTAGGGAATTTCTTCTACGATGACTGATTCCTGCCGCTCGTCGCCGGCAATCTCGCGCCGCCATTCCATGGCAACCAGCTTCCATCCCGCATCAGTCTTCTGTTTCATGTACTCCAGATCCACTGATCCGGTGACAATTTCACGAATCCTCTCAACCCGAGCCATAAAACCCTCCAATCCTGAAGGCAGTTTGGAATGGATGATGCACGAGAAATGCCAATGTATGTAGCCGGTCAAGGCTTGTGAAACCTGTGACATAGCGCACTTTGAAGGCCGGGAGAAGGATGGCAGAGTGTGCGTTCATGGGAAGGAGGCGTTCGCAGGCGAACACTCACGGCAGGCCGCACTTGGCCAGAACCGGTCATCCTAAGTAAGGCTACAAAACAAATGGAGAGTTGGCAGGCATGATCCGCAAATTGAAATCCGGAGAGTACCGGCTGTATTCGCGGAAAAAGAATCCTAAAACGGGGAGACGCCGCAACCTGGGCACGTTTTCTTCTCTGGCCAAAGCTAAGGAACACGAACGCGCGGTACAGTTCTTCAAACGCCACTAAAGCAAAATGAGGGCAGGCGCAAAACAGAAGGCGGCGGCGCGACGGGACATCAAGAAGGTGGCTGCGGCAGCGAAACGGAAACCCAGGATTGCGCATCTTCCAAAGTCCAGCACCAGATCCGCGACTGCGAGGTTGTGCTGTGGATCAATGTTTCCGGCCAGGGAGGTAAGCGCGCTGTTGGGCATGCGCACAGCCACGGTGGGCATGTGCTCAAACGGGTCCGGCATGAAAGTAGCAGGGTGTTCATCCTGACCGCTACTCCGGAAGAAACTGGTGCTGACGCAGGATTATAACTCTGGGTGATAGAATCGCGCGTTCTTTCTCCAGCGCGATGAGTGGTTTGCGGCAATCAATGGGCCTGGTCCACGCGACCGCGATGGTCGTGGGAATCATTCTGGGCGCTTCCATCTTCATTCAGCCTTCTGAAATTACGCGGCTGGTGCCAAGCACGACAGGAGTTCTGCTGGTGTGGCTGGCCGCAGGCGTCCTCACGCTTTGTGGCGCTCTGGTGTGCGCAGAACTCTCAGCCGTTTTCCCCTCCACCGGCGGTGTGTACGTATTCCTTAAGGAGATATTTTCTCCTGCGCTTGGCTTCCTGTGGGGTTGGGGGATGTTCTGGAGCATGCATTCCGGAATCATCGCGGCGATTGCGGTGATCCTGGCGCGATATGCAGGATACTTTGTGCCTTTAGGTGAGTGGGGTGTAAGAGGCGTGGCGATTGCTGCGGTGCTGCTGCTCTCCGTAATTAATTACCTTGGGGTCAAGCCGGGTAGCGCGGTCCAGCTGGCGCTGACATCAGCGAAGGTTGTGGCGATTAGCATTTTGGTGATTGTCCTGTTTGCGTTTGGAGGAGCGGCGCATCGAGGGACTGCGGCAGGAGCGGTGGTAAGCAGCGGCACATCAATTCGCGATTACTTGCTGGCAATTGGCGCAGGACTGTTTGCTTATGGCGGCTGGCACATGGTGACTTATGCCGCCGGTGAAACTCGCGATCCGGGGCGAACCCTGCCACGCGCCCTGCTGGCTGGAACGCTGGTGGTGACGGCGTGTTACATGCTGCTGAACGGAGCGTATCTTTACGTGCTGCCCTTGAGGCAACTGGCAGAGTCGCATCGGGTGGCGAGTGATGCGGCGCAACGAACGCTGGGAATTGGAACGGGCGGCTTGATCTCACTTCTTGTGATCATCTCTGCCGTCGGAGCGTTGAACGGAATCATCCTGGCGGGCCCGCGTGTTTATTACGCCATGGCTCAGGATGGACTGGCGTTTCGCTGGATGGGAGCGGTGGATGCCCGACGGCAGACGCCGTCGCTGGCGATCGCCGCGCAGGCGGTGTGGTCCTGCCTTTTGGTGGCGACGAACAGCTATCGTGAGTTGTTCACGCGCGTTGTGTATACGGAGTGGATGTTTTTTGCGCTGCTGGCTGCAGGATTATTTGTGCTGCGAAGGCGAAGTGGCTGGCGGCCAAGATATCTGGGTTGGGCATTTCCGTTGGCCCCGTTGTTGTTCATTGTGGCTTCACTGGGGATCTCCTTCAATCAGCTCGCGGTGAGTCCGCGCGACAGTGTAGTGGGTCTGGGTTTGCTTCTGCTGGGTATTCCCGTATACTTTCTGTCCGCAAAGGCCCCAAAGAATGCCCATCATAGACTTCCATAACCACTACTATCCACCCGAATACATCAAGGCAATAGAACAGGGACCGAGCGCGGTCCGGATTACTTACGACGACGAGAAAAATCCACGGCTGCACTATCCCGGCGACTACAACATTGCCGTGCGCGGGCATCGCGATATCGACTACCGAATAGAGGTAATGGACGAACAGGGAATCGATACGGACGTGATTACTCTTACCACGCCCGGCACGCATATTGAAGAGTCGGCGACGGCCGTGCGTCTGGCCAGACTGGTAAACGACTGCTTTGCCCGGGTGGTAAGCGACAAACGCGGACGCCTGGTTGCTCTGGCAACGTTGCCGCTGTGCGATCCTGCGGCTTCTGTGACGGAGTTGAGGCGTGGAATGGAGCAGTTGAAGTTCCCGGGGGCGATGGTCTTCAGCAATATCAATGGTGTCGCTTTGAGTGATCAGCGCTTCTGGAAATTGTATGAAGCTGCGAACCAACTCGGCGCGATCATGCACATCCATCCTACGAACCCGGTGGGAGTGGAGGCGATGCTGGACTACTGGTTGATGCCGCTAGTCGGTTTTCTGATGGATACCACTCTCGCTGCGGCGAGTCTGGTGTTCAGCGGCGTGACGGAGCGGTTCCCCAACATACGTTGGGTGCTGGGACATCTGGGCGGCACGATTCCGTATCTGGCCGAGCGCCTGGACCGTGGGTATGAAGCGTTCAGCGAGTGTCGCAAAAATATCAATCGGCCGCCAAGTGAATATCTGAAGCAATTTTATTTTGACACGGTGAACTTTGATCCGGCGGCGCTGGAGTTGGCGGTGAGATTCGCAGGCGCGGAGCACGTTCTGGCGGGCAGCGATTTTCCGCATCAGATCGGCAGCATTCCCAAGATGCTTACGAGTCTGAAGGCGATGCGCGTTTCCGAGCAAGACAGGGCAAAGATTTTGGGTGGGAATGCGGCGAAGTTGCTGGGGTTATCTGAATGATTCACCGCGGAGGTGCGGAGACGCGGAGCCGCACATTGGGCGCAATAATCGGGATGCACGCAGGGCTTACAGTTCACGTAGGATGAAGGAATGATGGATCCACGTGAATTCCGCCAGGCAGCCCACGAAGTTGTGGATTTGCTTGCCGAGTATCTGGAGCGCATTGAAGAAAGGCCGGTCTTTCCAGATGTTGAACCCAGAACTCTGAATCAGCTCTTCGCCGAACCGCTGCCGCAGCAGCCGGAACCGATGGACACAATCCTGCAGGAGCTGCAGGAAAAACTCTTTCCGTATTGCACTCATGTCGGGCATCCGGGGTACATGGGGCTGATCACGCCTTCGCCCAATCCGGTGGGCGTACTGGGCGACTTCATTGCTTCAGCGCTGAACCAGAATCTGGGCGCGTACACCATCGGGCCTTCCGCAGTGGCCATGGAGCGCAGAACGGTCAAATGGCTCACCGATATGGCGGGCTACGGCGAAGGCGCAGGCGGCAATTTGACTAGCGGCGGCACCATGGCGAATTTTATCGGACTGAAGCTGGCGCGCGACTGGGCGTCGCGCGATCGCGCTCAGCATGATGGCATGCATGAGCGTTGGGCCGTCTATATGTCGGAAGAGCGGCATGTCTCAGTCGATAAGGCCGTGGATTGCGTTGGGGCCGGGCGATCTGCCATGCGGATCCTGCCTACAGATGCGCGATTCCGAGTGCGGCTGGATGCGCTGGAGGCGGCCATTGCTGAAGACAAAAAGAATGGCGTACGGCCGATGTGCATTGTGGGGATCTTTGGGACGACGAATACGGGAGCTGTGGATGATATTCGGGCGCTGCGGGCCATTGCCGACCGCGAAGGCATGTGGTTGCATGCCGATGCTGCCTACGGCGGTGGGATGCTGCTCTCGCACGAGTGGCCCATGCGCAATGAGGGTCTGCAGACGGCGGATTCGATCACGATTGATCCGCACAAATGGTTTTATGCGCCGCTGGATGCCGGCGCGATTCTGGTGAAAGACGAGCGCAGGCTGACGGTCTCATTCGGAATGAAGCCTTCTTATCTCACGGACGAGATGGATCGCGGCAACCAGCGGTACCAGTATTACGTGCATGGCTTTGAGCAATCGCGGCGGTTCCGCGGGTTGAAAGTGTGGATGAGTTTCAAGCGGTACGGCGCGAAGCAAATTGGCGAATGGATTGACGCCAATGTGCATCAGGCAAAGCATCTGTATGCGTTGTTGCAACGCTACCCGGATTTTGAGCCGGCATGCGAGCCGGTGATGTCGGCGATCTGCATTCGCTATCGAGCAGAAAATCTGGACGAGACTTTAGCCAGGAACCTGCATGCCGAGGTGGCGCGTCGCGTGGAAGTGGGCGGAAAATTCTGGATTTCAACCACAGAGTTGAAAGGGAAGAGCTGGTTTCGGATCAACCCGGTAAATTTCCGTACCCGCACAGAGCATATGGAACAGCTGATGAAGTTGCTGAAGCAGGAGTGCGAGGACTATGTGAGGGGCGGAGCGAGGAAGCAGACAGCAGGGTAAGCTACGATTAGTCGACTGCAAGACCTATGTCGGCAGTGTCGAGTTGTTCGAGAGGACGGCTGCTGGCGCGGGCGAGCCAAAGGCTGATTAGAGATGTAATGCCCAGCAAAGCCACGCAGCCGGGCCAGCGACGCCATTGCCAGAAATAGTCGGTAAGAATTGAACCGATGCTGCCGCCGAGATAATAAAAGGTGACGTAAAGGCCGGCGGCAGAGGAGCGCGCGCGTCCGGCGATGGTTCCAGTCTGCACGCTGGCCGCGGCCTGAGCGACGAAAACTCCAGAAGAAAAAATTGCAAGCCCAGTAATGACCAGGGCCAGGGATTTTGCCAGCGTGAGCAGCAGCCCGGCGATCATCATGCCGCAATAGAGAAATGCCACGCTACGAAAGCCAAAACGGTCCAGCAGCCGTCCGGATTGCGGAGTAACCACAACACCCAATAGATAAACAAAAAAGATACTGCCGAGTTGGGCCGCATTTAGATGGAAAGGTGCTGCTGCAAGATAAAAATTGGCATAAGTGAAGCAGCCGACCAGCGAGAACAAGACCATAAAGCCCATACCGAAATTGGCAAGCAGATGCGGATTGCGAAAGTGGCGCGCCATATCAGAGAAGGCCTGGCGCAGGTGTTCGGCCTTAACAAATTTCGTAGCCAGCGGCAACCATGAGCGAACCAGGATCGCGCCGGTGAGGTTCAACGCAGCAATGATAAAAAAGCTGGCTCGCCAATTCACGTGCGTTGCTACCACTCCCGAGATGAAGCGTCCGAGAAAGCCGCCGATGACGGTGCCGGTGATATAGGAAGACATGGCACGCCCCACCCCGCGGCCGGCCCATTCTTCATTGATATAGGCCAGCATGACGGCGATGATACCGGGAACGAAGATTCCCTGGGTGAAGCGCCAGAAGATGAGCTGAGTGAGGCTGGCGGAGGTGCCGGCAAGAGCGGTGGGCAAGGTCAGCAGAAAAAGAGAGGGAACAATGACCTTCTTGCGCCCGCGGCGCTCAGCGATCAGGCCGGTAAAAGGCGCCGCAAGCGCAACGCCAATGATGGTTGCCGCAACGGTGAGGCTTACTTGCAGTTCAGAGGCGCTGAAGACATGCCGCAGAAGCGGAAGCAGAGGCTGCGTGCAATAAACGTTTAGAAAAGTGCATACGCCGGCGAGCATGATGGCGATGGTGGAGCGATCGGGAGCTAGGCGGCGTGCAGAGGATGAAGGCACAGTACAGAATACACAAGGACATCTGGCGATCTGGTGATCGAAGTTGAGTCTGAGGTTGAACAGTTGCTCCTTTCAATCTTGCTCAATCCCGCCGAACTGATTCAGCCGCCCATCTTGTGCTCCAGACAACATGCTAAAATCGCTGATCTCTATGGGGCGCAAGGTTTCACTCTTCGTGCCGTGCTTCGTTGACCAACTGCTGCCGGAGGTTGCGGTGGACGCCGTGAAGGTGCTGCGGCGCATCGGCTGTGAAGTGGACTTTCCCGAGGATCAGACCTGCTGCGGCCAACCTGCCTTCAACACCGGATACTGGGATGACGCGCGTCCCTGCGCTGAGCGCTACGTGCGCGTCTTCAAAGATGCTGAAGTGATTGTGTGCCCTTCGGGCTCCTGCACCACGATGGTGCGGAACTTTTATCCAGAGTTGCTGAAAGAGAGCCCGATGCGTGCTGACGCCGTGGCGGTGGGATTCCGGACATATGAGCTTTCAGAATTTCTGGTGAAGGTGGCCGGAGTTACAGACGTGGGCGCGGTGTTTCCCCACAGCGTCACCTATCACGCTTCCTGTCATGGATTGCGTGAGCTGCACCTTCGTGAAGAGCCGCTGCAACTGCTGCGGGCCGTGCAAGGATTAAACTTGGTGGACATGGCGCGAAATGAGGAGTGTTGCGGATTTGGGGGAACGTTTGCCACTAAGTTTGCCAATATCTCGGCGGCCATGGGGCAATCGAAAGCGGAAAGCATCATGGCCAGCGGCGCTGAGTTTGTGACGGCCATCGATCCCAGTTGCCTGATGCACGTACAAGGGATGCTGGGAAAGAACGGCATGAAAGCTCGAACGATTCATCTGGCGAGCATACTGGCTTCAAACGGAGGGGTCGCATGAGCGGAGCGACGAAAGTTCCTCCGGCCGAAGGCGCGAGCGCGCACGACCATCCCCAATCAGGAAATCCGGAAAAACAGTTTCATCATGACGCGGCGGTGAAGGCTGCGGACTTGGTTCACCGTGAAATCATCCGCAAGAACATGGAGAGCTACGACGTTGGCCACATGAAAGGCCGAAGCCGGTTCTCTGACTGGGAAGCCGCCCGGCAAGCGTGCCAGGCAATCAAGCGGGAAGCCATTAATCATCTGGACAAATACCTGCTGCAATTCGAGCAAAACGTGACCGCGCGTGGCGGCTATGTTTTCTGGGCGGCAAACAGCGAAGAGGCTTGCAAATACATCAGTGATCTGGCCGTGCGCCACGCGGTGAAGACCGTGGTGAAGTCGAAGTCGATGGTGACGGAAGAGATCGAGCTTTCCGCTGCACTTGAAAAAGTTGGCTGCACGGTGTGGGAGACTGACCTGGGTGAGTACATTGTGCAGTTGCGGCATGAGCCGCCGTATCACATTGTAACTCCCGCCATGCACCTGAACCGCACACAGATCGCGGAGCTGTTTCGGGACAAGTTTGGGGAACCGGACCTGCCGGAAGATCCGCAAAAGCTCGTGGCCGCGGCAAGACGAAAGCTGCGCAAGGCGTTCTTTGCGGCAGAGATGGGAATTTCCGGAGCGAACTTTCTTGTGGCTGATGTGGGCGCTGTGGCCATCTCTACCAACGAAGGTAACGGCCGCCTGACCACAAGCCTTCCCCGCATACATGTGGCGGTGACCGGGATTGAAAAGGTGATTCCGCGCCTGGAAGATCTGGCAACGCTATGGCCGGTGCTGGCGACGTCAGGAACAGGACAGCCGGTGACGACCTACGGAACCCTTATCGGCGGAGCAAGACGGCCGGGAGAAGCCGATGGTCCGGAAGAATTTCATGTGGTGCTGGTGGACAACGGACGCAGCAGTCTGGTGGGCCATCCGGAAGAAAGGGAAGTGCTGCACTGCATACGCTGCGGGGCCTGTCTGAACATCTGTCCGGTGTACCGGCATATTGGCGGGCACACCTATGGAACAACTTATCCCGGCCCTATCGGCAGCGTGTTGACGCCCCACCTGCGCGGACGTGAGTTTGAACATTTGTCGTACGCAACTTCGTTGTGCGGCGCGTGCACCACGGTTTGCCCGGTGAAGATCGATCTGCATCATCACCTGCTGCGCAATCGCCGCGATTTCATGCGGGCCGGTCACGGCAAGGCCACAGAACGCCTTCAATTCCGCTTGTGGCGCGCAGCCATGCTCAATCCAAGGCTTTATGCTTTGGGTGGATGGCTGGGACGCAAAAGCCTGCGGACGATTTACGGCATCGGGCTCTCTGGTTCAATTCTGGATCCGCTGCGCTCGTGGAATCGCAAAAGGGCAACCATACCGGTTGCCAAACAATCATTCCGCGAGCAATGGAGAAAAGGCCTTGGCAACGGCAAATAACAATCCCAGCCGCGAACTGATCCTAACCCGCCTTCGTGCCGGTCTGCAGGTCCCGGTGAACGTGCCGCATCAGGAGGAGCCGGCGCGTCCGTTCTTCGCGCCGATCGACAATCCGCTGGAGAGATTTCAACAAGAGTGCAAGGCGAACTTGATGGAGTTGACGCTGACCAGCGATGCAGCCGCTAGCGCAACTCAACTGGCCAACATCCTGGGCACACTGCCGCCAGGCGAGATTTTTGTACAGGACCATGCTGCTCTGCGCAGCCTGGTACAGGCAGCGAAAGTTACGCGCGAGGTCCGCTGGTCAAGCCAGGGCGGGCCGCGCGAAGTGTCGCAAGCGACCATCAGCCTGGCGGAGGCGCTGGTGGCGCAGACCGGCTCAATCTTTGTGACGGCCGCATGCGGCGGTAGAGGAATTTCAGTGGTTGCGCCATGCCACATTGTTTATGGGAAGACGAATCAACTTGTCCCTGATTTAAAGACGGCACTAGGTAATGCGAGCAGAAACGGCGTTCTACAAAACAACTCTTTCGCCTGCATGATCAGTGGATCGAGCCGCACTGCAGACATCGAGAAAATCCTGGTGCAGGGTGCACACGGGCCGATCCGGCTCGCTGTCATCCTGGAGCAGGCGTAGTCTCCGGGGTTCGGAGAAGATCCGCAAAACCGGTCAATGATTCAGCTTCCAGATGATCTGCCGTAGCATTCCCATCCAGACTTCGGCATCATCAGCGGAGAGGTTTATGCGCCGCAACATGCGGAGAAGCTTTTCTTCGGTGATTGCATCGGCTTCGGGATTCACATAACCGCTTGCTCGCAGCGTTTCAAGCCACACGGCGCTGAGACGATCAAGTTCTTCAGCAGTGGCGAGCATCGGTCCATCAACTGCGGGTGTTTGTGCCTTTGCAACAGCGGCAGGTCGTGACAAGTTCATAGAGGCAGACGGCGACAGCCTGGCCGAGATTCATGGCCAGATGCTGCTCATGCGTGGGGATATGCAGCAGCCAGTGGCAATAGCTGAGATCGTCATTGGAGAGGCCGGTTTTCTCCGAGCCGAAGAGCAGAGCAACGCGGCCTTTCCGCAAATGGGCGCAAATGATTGGGGCAGCGTCGAGGGAAGGTGGTGAACCGGATGCTGTACTTCCCGGTTGTGGAGCGCGGTGGTTCCTACGACGAGCGAGCAGTCGGCGACTGCTTCGGCGATTGATTTGAATTCCGCAGCGGAGGCCAGCAGTTCAACGGCGCCTACGGCAGAACGAGCCTCACGAAACGATGGTTCGTAAGGGTTCACCAGGCGGAGACTGGAGAACCCGAAGTTGCTCATCGCACGCGCTACCGCTCCGATATTCAGTGGATTGCGTGTGGACACGAGAACGACGCAGAGGCGTTCGAATTCTGGGACGCTGGACAACGAAAGATTTTACCGCGAGCCGACGCGGAAAGTTTGAGCGCACAGGACGCACGCTGAAGCGGGAATCAAGCAAGAACAAGGCTGCGCGGGCGTTCAGGCAACTTGCTTCCAGCCCGGTTCTGATTTGTGTTTCTTGTTATTGCGCCGGCTGCGCGCCCAGAGAGCAACTCCAACCGCGGCTGCGCCAGCGGCAGAGAGCACCGCTTTGCGCTTGACTGGATCGGATACCGGAGGAGGAAGGGAAATCACTCCGTTTTCATCGCTCCAGGCAGCTTCCCTTGCATAACGTCCGTGTTCGGGGACAGGGAAGTTGCGGCTCAAATCGCGCAATTGTCCCTGCGCGGCGAAGCCAGACATGGGAACTCCATGACCGGCGGCCAGAACGCGAGGCTCGAGTTCGGCCAGGCGGCGAACGGAGCGTTCAGCGTTTTGCCAGTCAGGAGTAAATATTGCCGGGAGGGCGCGATACCTGCTGCCGTTTGGACATCACGGCAATTGCACTATCAAGATTCACCGTGGCGAAGGCATCGCCGGCGATGAGCGTGCCATCAGCAGGCCGGAAGAAACTGATGTGACCGGGAGAGTGCCCAGGCGTCTCAATAATTTTCCATCCGGCCAGCCAGGGAAGCTCGCTGAGCCGCAGAGTGGTCACGTGCGGCGAAAGATCAATTTTTTGATGAGGTGCAAAGCGCATCATTTGCGCCAGAAAGCCACCCACCGCGGGATCTGCGGGAGGATAGAAATCAGAGCCGTCCACAAAAGGAAGTTCCATGCGATGAACGTGGATGCGAACGCCCCAGCGACGGGCAAGTTGAAGCGCCGAGCCGGAGTGATCAAAATGACCATGCGTCAGCACGATGGCACTGGGCGTTGCGTTTTTGCCCAAATGCTCCCGGACCGCGCGAAGCACCTTCTTCTCATTACCGGGCGTGCCTGAGTCCACGAGCACAAAACCTTGCTCGGTCCCCAGCAAGTAAGCGTTGGAGAGTCCGGTAGGAATGCAGACAACGTCCTGAGAGATCACGTTTGAATTGGGCATGAAATGGCCTCGCGATAATTCCACGGGTTGAGATGCGAGCCACTATGCGGGTGTTGTGAGTGCGCTGGCGATTCAGGCCGCCAAAAAGAGAGGACCGACAATCCGATTGTTTTCACAACCAGATCATCGGTCCTGAAAGGGTAGCGCAGCCAGTTTTAGCGTCCCTTTACTTTAGAAAGCAGTTGGTGCGATGTCGTCCGGCGCAACGAAGGTGACACCCTGAGGCGTCGGAACCGGCGTGGGAAGCGGACGCAGGAACGGCGCGCCTCCATTGTCGATTTCCCAACGAACCAGCATGGCGTTATCTTCATGCACCGTGTTGTGGCAGTGCTCCATGAACATGCCGCCCCAATCACGGAACTGCATGGTCAGGGTTACGCTTCCGCCCGGACGCAGACGATACACGTCCTTGCGGCCCCTTTCCCATGCGGGAACATTGCTTAAGCTGCCGTTGCGGGCCAGAATCTGGCCTTCTTCAAAGTGGATGTGGATTGGATGATCCCAACCGCCGCCACCGTTCTGCAGCGTCCAGATCTCACGGGTGCCGTAGCCCGGCGCGGCTGAGATGCGTCCCCAGCTTGCGTTGAGCATTGGGCCGCCATCTGTTGCCACGCCCCACGGTCCGGGCTGGTTGTTGGAACCGGTGGTGTAGTTCTCCGGCAGGTCGGCTAGAGGCTGTGAAGCGCCGCTGCCGAAGGTGAAGGTGCGCTGACGCGAAACCGGAATATTGGAAAGATCCGGGTTCGGGATCATGGTCATTCCAGCAAAGCACACGCTCTGATCCGGCTGTACGGGATCACGCACAACACGGAACTCCAGGAACTTGCCGACGCACGGGTCCTGCTGGCCGGATGCCAAAGCCTTCGAAAGAGTGAGGTCTTTGTTGGGCTTTCTGCCGTTTTCGTGCTGGCACAGGTTCACGAAGTAGAGCTTGCGACCGACAGCATACGGCGAGAAGTCAATGACGATGTCATAGCGCTCGGCAATGCCCTGCTCATCAAGCTCAGTAAGAGGAATGGCCGTAGGCAGAAGGTTACCGTCATTGGCAATCTGCAGGAACTGCACCGCCTTGTTCTGATCGTCGCACAGAGCCACTTTGAAGAAGCGTGACACTGCGGCGTTCAGGATGCGGAAGCGGTACTTGCGACGCTCCACTTCAAAATACGGGTTATAGATCAGGTTCACGGTCATTACGTCACCGAGGAACCCGTCAAAGTTGAAGATGTCGAAATAAAGCTGGCCGGTGGGATCGAAGGCTTTGTCAGCCAGCATCAGGTTGACATCGTAATCCAGGTTGCCCCAGCCCTTGCCGTTGGATGAACCGCTGGGCAGCCGCAAATTGACACCGTCATTCACGGTCTCATCACCACGATCGAGCGCGCTGTAGATATTGAACATTGCAGCGTTGCCCTTGTACACGTTCTGCGAAGTGAAGGTGAACATGTGATCGTGGAACCAGTGGGTGGACATGGTCTCGTGCCAGTCACCAGGGACCTTGTCGCTTCCACCCGCATCGTTGGGGGTAGCAGCTTTGGGATCGGTGGCGTTCACGTTGATGCTGTTCAGACCCGCCAGGACGATCGGCCAGTGATAGTCATAGAACTGGTTGGGGAAGAAGAACGCGCCGGTGAAGCCATCGTTTTCTGCTCCGTGGTGGCCGTTGTGCTCGTGCGTGGAAATGGTATTGCGGCCAAAGCCATTGTTCTGCGTCACGTCAGCAGGCAGCCGGTTGTGATGGCGGAACAGGATGGGCTCCATGTAGCGGCCCTGGATTAATTTCGGCGGAATGGTTCCATTGAAGGTCCAGACCGAGTTCGGGTCCTGCGTGGGGAACCCGGGATGGAACTTCAGCGGAATCGGCTGTGTAGGATCAATGCCGGAATTCAGAGAGGAAGCCACGGCAGGGTTATAGACCGTGTTGTTCTGTGCCTGGGCCTGGGACATTTCCGTGGAAATTCTGGGCGGGAAAGTACCGAACTGCTGGTGTGCCCAGATTGGCCCCGGAGGACGGCCTTCAATGGGGCCAGTCAAGCCGGTCTGTCCGCCCACCAACGCGGGATCCAGTGGCTGCTGGGTCTGGTTAGATTGTGCCTGCGGAGTCGGTGTGAGGTCGCCGCCCAGCGGGTTGGTTCCACGCGGGATCACATCAAAACGAGGCATGGGTGTGCTGAAGGGCTGGACGCCAAATAGCGGGCTGCGCGGCGCGCCGGTTGGAATGTCAAATCCCGGCGGCGATGAAACCGCTGTGCTTTGCGCGTGAACGCTGCGCACGAACGGGCTCAAACCCCCGATGGGTGCGATGGAACCGGCCGATGTAATCAGGCCCCACTTGATCAGGTCACGACGGCTAACTTTGCCTTGCGAATATGCCTTAACGATTTCCTGTCTGTTTTTACGAGCATTTTCGGCATCCCGCATACGCGCCTTTGACGCATCTTTGGGAAGATAGATATAACTCATTCGCTGCGCTCCTTAATGATTTTGGGGATAGACGATCTATTGCGCGGAAGCGCCTCCGCTGGCAGACAGAGACACGTCCGTTCCGCAGCTGGCTACTGTTTGCGGGAACAAAGCCGGAAGTCGCGTAAGAGGATTGCCTGCCATCCCGGAGATGGCGCCTCTTACGGAGATAAGCCGCGGTGAGAGTACTGCGATCAGTTACCGGAAGCAACAAGGCATTAAGTGAAAATTTGTTAAGGGGAGTAGATCACAAACACAAAAGTAACCTAAACATATAATTCTTAATGCGGTTATGAAATTGAGTGCGCAATATATCTTAAGTAAATAAGACAAATCTGTAGGAGTGCGGCTGCGAATTGATAAATTAGAAATTCTAAAAATTGGCCGCTTTTGTTGCTTATCAGCAAACAGAGGTCTTTAGCTTGCCAGGGCGTATTGTGTCTCGTCTCATTAAGTGTTGGCAGGCGCAAGTCAAGGGCACTCAGGAAAAAGAAGACAGGAAACAGAACACGAGGCACACCCGGAAGCTGTGCCTCGTTCCCGGAAGAAATATGCAAGCGCCGCAAACTACATACGCTTGAACGTCGAGGCCGTCTCTGCCCCTTTCGCTCGAAACTCAGGAACCACCAGCGCTTGTTCCAGTGTAGGTTCGTTCCAGTTGGACAGCGTCTTGCTCAGTTCTTCTGCCACTTCTCTTGCGCCCGTCTTGCGGTAGCTCAGGACCATTAATTTCATAGAGAGCGGGTTGCGGTTGTCTTCCTGCAGGTGCGCCAATGCCCGCTCGTATTTTCCTTCCGCTACAAGAACGGCGCCAGCGGCTCCTTCGTACTGCAACTGGATTACCTGATCATTGGTCGCATCCAGCAAGCTCTGCAGCTGTTTCAGAGTTGCATTGCCCAACGAGACGTTTCCATCACCGGCTGCCCTTTCAGCGCGGGTGCGCAGAATCAAGGCCAGTTCCTCCTGCCGGTTCATGTTGGGCAGAGGGTGATTGTTATGGTTGAGCGCATTCTCAGCCTTTTCAAGCAGCGCCATGCCTGAAGCATTATTCTCCTGATACGTTGACATCATGCGGAACGCTTCTGCCTCCGGCACGGCCAGTGCTTCCTTGTGCGCCTGCTGGGCGACGGCGAGGAAAGCTGTATCCGCGGCTTTGTAGTTCTGCTCCCGTACGTAAGTCATGGCTGATTGCAGGCTCCAGGTGGCGGCCTCCATTCTGGAACCGGCGTGCTTGATGGCGGTTACGTATTCCGCGCGCGCGCGTTCTTCATCGCCCATCAACGCGTAAGTATCGGCAATACCCAGCTGCGATACCCAGAAGTTCCCGTCAATTTTGAGCGACTCGTGATAGTGGACCAGCGCGTCATTAAACCGGCCGGCCATCCGCAGGATTTCAGCATAAGAGTCCTGCGGATTTGACTCATTCGGCAGCAGAGCAATGTATCGTTGCATCACGGCAAAGGCGCCGTCAAAGTTGCGAACGCGGGCATAGCAATATCCCAGCTCATTCAGCGGAGCGGCAAAATTCGGGTCAAGCTTGATGGCCCGCTCAAAGATGGGAATGGCGCGCGTAATCTGTTGCTGGTTTTCAATCCAGATTCCGCCAAGCCATGCCACCATCTTGTCTTTTGGATATTCCTCCAGCACAGAGTTCATGGCCTGAATGGCAGGAATGATGTTTCCCTCGCTGGAGTTCGCTATCCAGTCGATTACAAGTTGCTCGCCGTGGCTTACCTTGCCGCGCGCAGCTTTGGCCCTCTCGCGGGCCGCAACCTTCTCTTCAGGGTCAACCGCCTGATCTACGGACTCAAAGGAGATAAGGATATTGGCGAGAGCGAAGTCAGGATCCAATTGCGCGGCTTTGTGCAAGTCCTGAATGCCTTCAATGCTGTGCAGGTTTTCCATCTTCACCAGCCCGCTATCAAACAATTGACGAGCCTGCCTGGAATGCGTGGTGATGGGAAGCGTATTGTCCGAGTGAGCCGGTGCTGCGGCAGCCCAACGCGGCGCCAACATGGTGAATGTGATCAGGGCCAATGACATGAAACGCAACTTCTGCAACATAACTTCTCCTCGATCGCCTTGCTTACCGCAGCAGATATCCCTGCTCCAGCGGAAGCTTTCCGTCGATTTTCAAAACATGAATGGCATTGTTGATGGAGTAGACGTCAACCAGCCCGACAGAGCCGGGAAGAGACTGCACTTTGTTCAGCACGTCCTCATCAGAATCACACCTGAGAAACGCGCTCTTATGATCGGCGAGGAATTTGCGCGCCTGTATCTGGTTCATTTTAAAAACGCGTGCCACAACCAGTTCGGCGTCCTGAGAAGTAGCACCGCCGGGCAAGACCACCGTCACGCTGCTTCCGTCTGGCCATTTCCGAGACGTGGATTCCAGCATCTTCGCCAAATCGGCAGACGTGATACTGCCTGTATTGTTGGATTTGGGCACCACAACGGCAATGTTCCTGGCCTCACAAGGAAGCCATAACATGCCTGCGAAAAGGAGCAGGACCGTACAACGTTGAAAAACCTTCATAAACCCTCAATACCTGGACGTATAGCGGGGCCTTTGCAGCAGACTTTCGCTCACCTGCGTTTTTGCCGCAAGTTACAACGGTAACGGCTGGCATGGGGCTGGAGGGGCCTTACAGGGGCCGTTGCGGTTAGGAGATCGCTGCCAATGTTCTGATAGAAGCCAGGCTTCGCGGAATTTTCGGAATGGCTGGAAGCTGCCACCGGATGCTGGTACATTGTTCTACACTGAATCCGGTACCAAGGAGGGTGGCTCGTGTTCCGTAAGGCGTCTCTCCCGGCCTGCCTGCTCCTGCTCGCAATGGCTCCGTCCTTTCTCTTTGCGCAAGAGTCAAAACATCAGGACAAGCAAAGCACAGACAATGACAAGTTCTACCACGGTACTGGCATCAATGACCTGAATGCCATTGGCAGCCGCAACGTGGGCTGCAACCGCGGTCTGGGAAACTGGTACACACTGGACGCGCAAGTCAGAATGGGCCAGGAATTTGCCCGCCAGGTTGAACAGACGTCGCACGTGATTACCGATCCCTACGTGAACGAAGTGATCAACCGCCTGGGACAGAACCTGCAGCGCAATTCCGACACCCACCTGCCATTCACAATCAAGATACTGGACGTGGAGGAGCCTAATGCTTTCGCGCTTCCCGGCGGCTACATGTTTGTGAATGCCGGGGCCATTCTACTGGCCGACGATGAGTCCGAGATCGCCGGCGTAATGGCGCACGAGATTGGGCATGTGGCGGCATGCCATGCGGCGCGTGGGGCCACACGCGGAGCGCTGGCCCAGATCGCAATGATTCCGGTGATTATCATGACCGGAGGCATTGCCGGCCTTGGCGCGAGCGAGGCTGCGAACTACGGAATCCCGGCGGCGTTCGGCAAGTTTAGCCGTACTTTTGAAGCCCAGGCTGATTACCTTGGCATACAGTACATGTACAAGGCCGGCTACGATCCCAATGGCATGATCAACTTTTTCGAAAAGCTTCAGGCCCTGGAAAAGAAACGTCCGGGAGTTTACATGAAGCTTTACGGCGACCATCCGCAGACGCCGGACCGCATTGTCAAATCGCAGGAAGAGATTGGCAAGATCCTGCCCCCGCGCGATCAGTACATGATTGATAGCTCAGAGTTCCAGCTTGCCAAAAAACGGCTGGCACTGCTCATGAAAAAACACTTAAAAGAGGACAATGAGCAGACGCCGGAGTTGCGCCGCACCGTTACTGATAAGGACCCTGATCACGAGGATGATCGTCCGGTGATCAAGCGCGCCCCCTCCGGAAAATAGGCCGCGATTCCTTCACGGCGTTTGATCAACTCCTTCTCGGCATGAATTATGTGCTGTCTGTTTCCGATTTAAGTTGTGCGACACTGGCGGCGTGAGCGTCATCTTCATGTCGGGTCCAATGGGAGCTGGCAAGACAGCGGTCGCTAAAGAGTTATTAGCACTGCTCCCCGCGCCTCTTTCTTACATTGAGGGCGACACGTTCTGGTCTTTCATCAACAAAGATGGAAAACGCGGGCTGTCGGCCAACTTTTCGATGCTGGTACGCTCCATGACCGCCGCTACGGTTCCGTTCGCGCGTTCCGGCTTCCGCGTCCTCTTGCGGCCCAGCTTCGAAGTCTGCCCTCCCCGCGCAGCCACGCGAAAAGAAGGCCCGAGCGATTACGCGATGCTGAAGAATTTTACGGGCTCTTTGAAGAAGGAAATATCGAACCGATTTGCGGCGACTATTCTGACCGGAGTCCCTGGCTCCCCAAATCGCCGACGGGCTGAACCAGGGAAAGTTTCGCGTGATTTGAGCACGACCTTTCCCCAGAAGCTTGAGACGCCGGCGGCAGCGGAGCTGCATTCCGCTGATTTTGAAAGTGATCGGCCGCACGGCGTCCTTAGTCCGTTCGGGCCATCCTCTCAGTTGCTCTACCTGAGGTATACTCGTCGCCGCTCCTGGTACGGCAAGGCATCCCGCAATTTCCCGACGGAGAAAAGGCATGAAATATTTGCTGTGTTTCCTTTTGAGTTTGAGCTGTGTTGCAGTCATCGCTGGGCAGAACCAGCCTGATCGTCATCGCAAAACCTTTGAGAAAGAGAAGAAGGTAAAGGCGGCAGCAAACAAAACTCCGGTTATTCTCTACCACGGCGGGCCGGTAATGGTGGCGCCCAAGGACCTTTATGTAGTTTATTACGGAAGCTTCACCGCCACGCAGCATGCCATTCTGGACAATTTTCTTCAGAACGTGGGCGGCTCGGGGGCGTTCAACGTGAACACTGAGTATTCTGACGGCTCCGGCGCCACCGTTTCGAACATTCTGAACTACTCGCCCAAAACAGATTCGTTCAACGATACCTATTCGCTGGGCAAGAGCTTGTCAGGAAGTTTTGATACCACCCTTATTCACAACGCCATTGCCAACGGACATCTGCCGAGCGATGCCAACGGCATTTACATTCTTACCATTTCGCCGGACGTGTCGCTACCAAAGTCGGTGTGGTGCGCGTATCACACGCATTCCAGCAACATTGTGGTTGGCCAGGACATCAAGTACGCCGTGGCGCCGGATCCGCCGGCGGGGTCGTTGCAGGCAAGCTGCTCGGGCAACGTGGCCAACTTTGGAGACACCACCAGTCCGAACGGCGATATTGGAATGGATGCCGTTGCCGACGACCTGATTCACGAACTCTCAGAAACCGCTACCGATCCCGATTTGAACGCGTGGTTCACCAGGAACGGACAAGAGAACGCCGACCTGTGCAACTTTGTTTACGGCACAACGTTCCTCGCGCCCAACGGCTCGCATGCCAATCACGTTTTCGGCACGCGCAATTATCTGGTGCAGACTATCTGGGACCGCGTGGGCAGTTTCTGTGCGCTGAGTCACTAGGTAGCTGGACGCAGAGGGTTTAAAGGATACGGCCTGTAATCGCTGCTGATCATTAACACGTTGGGTGGCTAAGGGATCACGTGATTCTTTGCGGCATAGGGAGACCGGCGGTTCCTTCGACGCCCAGAATCCAGCCTTCAATCTCCGCGGTGGCACGGTCCACAGGGCTGAGATGTGGAGAAAAAAGGCGCGGCAAAGTCTCGTCACAATCGAACTGGCGCAGGCACCCAGCAATGGTGAAGGCGTCGTGCTGGTCGCGTGTCCGGTTTTCCTGCGGGATCTGCTTATTCCACAAAGCAGGGTAGACTTCCGCGATGGCCGAGGATTGCGCGGGAACGTCCCAACCATCGAAAGGCCAGAAGTGCAGCCGGCTGCCAAGATGCTTGCGCAGATACAGCAGCCAGGGAAGGCCGGCGTGAGTGGAGCAGGCTACCGATCCCGGCACATCAAAGTGGAAAACAGATTTTGCCTTGCCGGTGCGAACTTCCGTAAGGCGCCGCCAACGGGAATCGCCGCAGCGGGCAGAGCCATTTCCGCAGATTCCGTCGCGAACAAAGCAGACATACATATTCTCGTCCGTAGGCCAGTGCTGCTGGAAGTCGGCAAGAAACTCCGGCCAGAGAAGCGGCAGGTTGTAGCGCTGAAAATATTTCAAGGGAAACGAGAAGCCGTGATCGATACCGACCAAGGTTCGCTCATCACCGGAGAGCTGCGCCACCAGCCAGTCGGCTATTTCGCGCCGCGTCCAGTATTTGCGCGGGCTGGGCGGCGGAGGAACTTCCTCCGGGGCGCTGAGCTGAGTGGCTTGATAAATGCGCAGCCCGGGAAGGCTGTCTCTGGGTGTCTGGGCGCCGGAATAGTCGATGCCAATGTAGCGTTGAAAGAGCGCCATCAGGAGAGAGGATAAATGAAAAGGTAGCCTGGGGCAGTGTGGTTTGTTACATGCGCAGAAACCGCTAATCGTAGGTTGACTCTGGATATCCCGAAAGGAGGAAGCGATCCGGTGTTGCTTCCTCCCCGGGCCGGTTGATGCGTTACGGGTGTTCATTTCGGGCTTGGATAATTAGATCAACCAAATCCTGCCCGCCGCTGGCATTATTTTCGCTTGAGTTTTGGGAACTCTGCGTTGCCACCACCCTCGGCCCCACGTCGCCACTCCACCATCCAAAAAATGGACCACCAGACTGACCGGGCCAGACATCTGCCTGATGAGACATCGCCTCATGCGAATCAAATTCCCACCAATAGCCGTCCAGTGAGATGCTGCCCTGAAAGGTGGGTCGGTTTCCGCCGGTAAGGTCTCCAGGGTAACCGATGTGAGCCCAGTAGGTACCGCCATCCCAAGAGTCAGTGTAGCCTCTGGAACCCATCCAGCCGGTGAGATTCCCGATGGGATGGTCGAGTACAATGCACACGTAGTCGTACATCCCCTCAATGAAATCAATGGTAGGTCCGTTTACCTTGTACTTGTAGTAGGTCAAGGTTGCCCAGGCCTCGCCGAACGGCGCGCTTCCGTCAAAGTAGGACGGCCGAAAACGAACCCAGCCGGCGGTGTTATTTGAGTTCCACTGGACAACATGGCTGACTGTCAACAAGTGGCGTGGACCTACCATTACGCCACTGCCTTGGCCCAGCGGTGAATCGACGCGCCCGCAGGTCGACCAAGGGTATGCTGTGTCGTTGAAGACGAATCGGTTGTCGGGCGGGAAGATCGTAGTCGCCTGGAACCCACGCTCACGGGATCTTCCGAGGCCTTTTCCAATTAAGCTAGGTCCGCGTTCCAGTTCCCGGGGGAGCCTATGAGGCTGCGCGCGAAGCGCCAAATGATCGGGCAGGAAGGCGTCCGTGTGGAGTGGTTGTGGAAACCTTGCTGATTTGTTTCCAAGAGACTCGATCCCTTTTGCTGGAACCGATGGAGGAAACACATGCTCGCCCGGCCGAAAATTTTCAATTCTGAGTTTGACAGCCTGCGAGCCATTCGCCGGAGGTTGGGCAATCACTTCCGCCCTGGCGGCCGTGGGAAGGAAAATAGTTTCCTGGATTTCTGCGCGTTGCAAAGATTTCCTCGGTTCGCGTTCCTTCGTGTTAGCAGTGACCTCGGCTGCCGTCAGCGGTTTGGGCTGATCAGCGAATGCGAGATTCTTTTCCTGAATAATTCTCATCGCACATTCCTTTCTTCCGATCTCTGAAAAGCTACCCAAGAAGACGATCCAACAATGGATCATCCAGGGGATTTCCCGCCGCAACTTTCACTTACACCAGATACCCGCTGCTTTATACCGAAACCAAGCACTTGAAGATGAGAGCACACCAGCGATAGCGTGCCTTGAGTACGGTACTACTTCAAGCGAGAGCCAAATGCGGGGAATCCGCTCATCTCGATCTTCATCATTTAGCTAGTGAGGCATTGCACCAATCCGTTACACGAGCCGGGTCGCAGGCATTGGGGCAAGGCTCTTGCGGTGCTCGCGGCCACATGTTTAAATCGTGGCCGAATCCCGCGGGACGCCCAACAATATGCGTAGTGCCGGGCTACTTTCAGTCGTCCCGCTGAGGCGGGACTGGTAAGTCGTAGTGGGGGAAAAATCCCATCTATCCCCGTCGGTCCCTCAAAGACAACAAAAAGGCGGCAATTCAGTAGTGGCCGGGCAGAGACTCTGTCCGCGGCTTCCTAGCTTCGCTGTGAAAGATTGACTCAGAGAAACTTAAAGTTGAAACGCTTTTGCCTCTCTCTGCACACCTCAATAGACGAGGATGAGCCCAGATATCAGACCCCCGTCTGCGCGTTCCCTCAGTGACCGCGCAAAAATCAACTCCTAACCGTCTGCCAGCCTCCCTTGAATGTGACGGTGTCAGACAAGAAAGCCAAAGGTTTATATGCCAGGAACTTGGACCCCATTGACCAACCAGCCCACTTTCCCCGCCAGTACTATGTTGCTGCTAACTGATGGGACGATCATGTGCCAGGAATCCGGTGGTCGCGGATGGTGGCGCCTCACACCGGACCACAACGGAAGTTATATAAACGGAACCTGGTCAGCGCTTGCATCCATGGCCCATAGCCGGCTCTACTATGCTTCCGCAGTTCTTGCCGATGGAAAAGTCTTTGTCGCCGGTGGAGAGTACAGCGATGCCGGCGGCGATACCAATACGGCGGAGATTTACGATCCGGTCATCAACACATGGACAGCGATTTCCGCGCCTCCAGGATGGGCGAACATCGGAGATGCTCCCTGCGCGGTTCTACCTGATGGCCGTCTCCTGCTCGGGAACATCTTTAGTCAACAAACGGCGATTTACGATCCCAGCAATAACACGTGGACTGCCGCAGCTAACAAAAATGACAGCAGTTCTGAGGAAACCTGGACACTGCTCCCGGATGAGACGGTTTTGACGGCGGAATGCAGCAACCATCCCAAGTCAGAAAAATATGTGGCGGCTGCCGATAAGTGGGTGACCGCCGGCAACATTCCAGTAGACCTGGTGCAGGGTTCTTCCATTGAGATTGGCCCCGCGCTTTTATTGCCCAACGGCCATGTTTTCGCCACTGGGGCAAGCGGGCACACGGCGCTATACACCCCGCCGAATATTGCCAACCAGCCAGGCGCCTGGGCGGCCGGCCCCGACTTTCCCCTGGACCGCAATGGCAAATTGATGGAAGCCAAAGACGCGCCAGGGTGCCTGATGCCCAATGGACGAGTCTTATGTGTGGCTGGCCCAGCAGGCGAAGGCGGAACGTTCCCTGGCCCAACATCGTTCTTTGAATTTGATGGAGCGTCGCTGGTTCCGGCTCCGGCTCCGCCCACCAACGGTGGACCGCCCTTCGTTGGCCGCATGCTGCTCGTGCCCACAGGTCAGGTGCTGTTTGCAGTTGGGGGAACCCAGATCTTTGCCTATACCCCCGCTGGAACTTCGGACCCATCCTGGGCGCCGCACATTACTTCAGTCCCGTCCATCATCGAAGCCGGTCATAGCTACACTCTGCAAGGACGCCAGCTCAATGGGCTCTCGCAAGCGGTCAGTTATGGCGACGATTGCAGCTGTGCCACCAATTACCCTATGGTGCGGATTAAGCACCTGGCATCCGGCAGGGTCTATTTCTGCCGGACCTTCAACCACAGCACCATGGGCGTTGCCACGGGAACATCCATCCAGAGTACGACCTTTAAGGTGCCGTTCGGCGCGCCTGTAGGGGAGTCTGAAATACAGGTGATTGCCAACGGAATCGCTTCCAACATTGCTTTCGTCAACGTGCGGCCGTTCCGCTTCTGGATCATCCCCACGTTTGAAATCGCTGCCAGGCTGATTGGGAGTCTTGCCGATGGGCCGCTTTGGGTGCTCGGACCGAATGGTCCGGTTCCGGTGGATCCATGGGGTCCAAAATATATCCAACCCGTCAAGGAGGCGTATGCCTCCATCGAGAAGGCACTCCGAAATCTGGAGCAAATCGGCGCACAAATTACAGCACAGCAAATAAAGGAAAACGCTGGCCAAAGGCTTCCGGTGGAAAAAGCGGCCACCGAATCCAGCAAGAAGGCCGCTGCTTAGGCCCGAAAGATCAGGAGAAAAAAACTCAGCCCGCGATCAGTTGTGATCTTCCCACAATTGATCGCGGGCTTTGTAATTCAGCCTGGGAACAATGCCCGTTCGTTCTCTCTGCCGTGCAAGCCAGTGCGACTCAATCTCGTGCCACTCCTTCAATTCCTGTTAGTTAGTGCCGGTAAATGCTCCACGCCCACTCTTCGCGCAGTCTGCAAGAGTCCACCGCGGGGCATCAGCCCCAAAACGTTTGTTAGATTCTTCCTTCTGATGCAGCCTGATGTACACGTCTTGACATCACTCGGCAATGAGCGTAGGGTCGAATTAAGCGAGTATCCTTCCTCACTTTCAGGTCCTCTGAACTAAGTCAGATCATCTGATGCGCGCTCTCACCTTAGCCTCATCACGAGGCAACCGTTTGAATGAGTTGGTTCAAAATGTACCTCAAGATCATGATTGCGATTTCGCTCGCTGCTCTCGGTCTGGCGCTACTTGTGCCGGCTAATGAACAGTATAAAGTTTTGTTGCAGTTCCTGGTGTGCGCATCCGCTGCTTTGATCGTTTTACATGCTTTGCGCGCCAAGCCCGATTATTTGTGGGCCGGAACATTCGGCAGCGTCGCTGTTCTGTTCAACCCGATTATTCCAGTCCCGCTTCCCAGTCGGGCGCTCTTTACACTGGAGCTTGCCTGCATGGTTCTCTTTTTGGCTTATTACAGTGCGTTCAGGATGAAACCGCGGAAATCCATGGTCTCAATCGCGGAGCAGAGTGGACCACCGATAATGTGAGCAGCGCGGGAAATGCTACCCGAGAGGGAATTCATTATGATGACATATCTGGCTCCGGGAACCCCAAGCCAAATCAAGGATCTGTTAGGAAGTGCGATAGTTGTGAGTTGGAAGGAGCTGCTACAGAGCTCACTCACTGGTGTGGTCCAAGTTGAATACGGAACCGCTCCTGAGCCCTCCCTTCAGTATGTGAAAGTGTGGTTGTCAACTGCGCGAGGAAACTGGGACCTGGTTTGTGAATACTGGATGTCAGCGGGGACCCAGCGGACTCCAGCAATTGGCCTTACGTTTAGTAATGGCTTCTATTCCGAATGTCTGGCTCGGATGCTGCAAGATGTGTTGCAGCGTCGGGGCGGCGTTCCAAGCTGCCTGGCCGGGGATACGGCTGTGAATCTGATCATAATTAACTCTCCTACAGAACAAGACAGCCGCAATGCTGGTAATTGTATGGGCCACGCCTACCGGAGACTTGGCATCACGTTTGTGGGAGCGCACGCCGCAGCCTGATAATGACAACCCAGATAGAAGACGGAACAATAATGGTGCGCGAAGGACTTCTTTTGCCCGATTCTGCCCGGATTGAAAGCGTCAGCTATTCCAGTACCTGGCGCACTCTGGTGGGAATGGACAGCTTTGTCTTTGATCGTAAGCTTCGCGATGCTGCCTTCCATTTATTTTTCATTGTCGGTGAACTAAAGGTGATTGCCCTTGGCCGCGGGCCCAGCGCGGCGCGCAGAGGAATGAAGCGGATCCTAGGCCGCGGTAGCAAAAGCAATCTGAACTGCATGGAGATAACGCAAGTCAGACGCGCTTATTTCCTCGGCTTCCCCTGTGTTGCTATTCGCGCTTATTCGTTTCATATCCAACAGAGCGCAATGCTCGAGAGCAAAGCCCAACGTAAGTCAGAACAGAACGATAGAGACTGGGCTTCCGGATAGAAAACTACGAAAAACAGAAGTTGCCTTTGCAGGACCAGATCCAGAGAATCGCGCTGAAGCTGGGATTGTAATGGCTGTCCTCGCGTGCGGGCGGCTCTGCACAGGGCTGAGAAGGATGTTGTCAGCGAGTTACGTTAGCGCGCTCACGAGCGGAGGCGATTTCGACCTTTTGGCTCGCCCAGCTCGGCTGCCTACGGTACATCCTTCTCCAGGGATTACCTTACCGTCAGGAACGAACTGCTTTTCTACTGTCATGCACCAGCAAATTTTCAAACCATTGCGTGTTCCCACTGCTTTCGATCCCCCACTACCACCGGCCCCTTCAAACCCTGATAGAAAACTCGTGCTTCCTCGGTATGCAGCAGCCGGCGCTCGACCATCTCGCCCGATTCCTGGTCCAACATTGCAATCTGTTGGAAGCTCGGATGAAAGTCACGGCCTATATACTTCATATGCGGCCTCCTTCGTCTCGAGCTCTTCGGTCTTCAGCAATCAGCCGGTCCCGGCCAAGCAGTAGGATCTTTAGAAAACCGGCTGAAAGTCACGGCCTAGATACTTGATATGCGGCGTGCTTCGCCTCGCTCTTGTAAGCAAATCGAGTTTACTCGAGACTGTTGGGGGCCGTTGTCGTCATACAATCAAACCGACTCCGAACGAGTGGAGAGACCCCGAGGATGTGTCCTCCAGCGTGCTGATTCAGGGAGTTTTCAACCAGTACTTTCTCCCTCTAATCTCCATTAAGGTCGCGTGAGGACATCTCCGCTGACGCCTTTGCCTTTTCCGCGGTGAAGGCCCCTTACTTCCGTTGCGGCCTGCCGCACCTTTTGCAGCAATCGCTTTTAATCGAAGTTTCCGGAAGCCGCAAAGACCTTCACTCACCAGACTCCAGCGCCTTTTAGACGCGAAAGAAGTTAGCCCACCGTAGAGCCGAACGAGCGTAAGCGAGTAATGGCGGAACGGTGGGAAAGCAATCCCTAAGAGCCCTTTCTTACGCCTGTGGCCCGCGCGCAGCAACGCGGAGCGCCCAAAACCTTCAACGCACACCATTCCGGAAGAACCTTTTCCGCGCCTGCGACCGCAGAAAACCGGGGACAGGAACGTACCTTGTCAAACTGCGAGGGAAAGGGTTCAGCCGCTCCCCAGTCTCTAGCTCTATTGGCATGGGTTACTCAGTAGAATTCGTCGGAAATTGTCTGTTTCCAAAAACGAACTGCCTTTAGGTTGTGTAGGCGTGATTGGTCCAATCCGCGCTGCCGAAAGCAGAGCCCCGAATTCCGCCGTGGAAGTGCCACCAAAATTGTTCGTGGTTCCCGGTATGTGCGGTCCTCCAAGCTTCCATACACATGGCGCCGGCGCAGCCGTGATAGAAAAAATCGGGTAGAAGCGTGCGCCGTGTGGCGGGTTTGTACAGCCGCTTCCGGCAGCGAAGACGTTGCAACTAGGATTGCTTACCGCTTCGTTGTCTGGCAGATTGGTTTCAAATGCTACCCGGGAGAATGCCTTCCTTGGACCGGTGGGTGAACTTGCCGGGAGAAATTTGGGACTGGTAAATCGTATCGAACCAGGCTTTTGGCTTGCATCAGTGGCCGCCGATCCGGTTCCAGGCCATTGCGTTCGATAGGGAGGGCCGTCGAAGTCGAAATCATCTCCCAGGCACGCTCCAATTGCCTTCAATCCGAAACTTGCCAGAAAACTGCCGCTGAAACAAGGACCCTGCTTATCATCCGCATCCAGCAGCGGATCGTTGATTCCATGCTGGATGCAACCGCCGCCTTGTTTATTGACTGCATTGCAGTATTCGAAATGGCCGATTTCTTCCGCGAAAGCAATGTTAATGGTGTGGGCCGTCCACGTCGCTCTCGTATGCTCGCTGGAAGTGGCGTACATGGGATGAAATGCAAAAGCGGTTGATGAGCACGTCTTGCTGGGGTGCTGAGGGTCGGGATCAGGATCGAAATTGACGTGCGCAAAACCATTGGCGATGCTTGCGGTCATAAATCCTGTTTTGTGCGACGTGAGATCATTCACAACCGTCTTCAAACCATGGGACGTGTCTTGGATTGTTACGATCACATTGTCGCCGCCACTCATGAGCAGGGTGTTCGCGGTCGGAGTCTGCTTGCCCGCAAGATCCGGGTTGAGCGGATCGGCTGCGGTCTTGGAAATGCCGTTGAAAGTCAATAAGGCGACATTGAACGGCTCCAGACCCACTTTGTTGACGCAATCCGCATTGTTGATCTTTTCGGTTAAATCCTGCACGTTGAAACTGAAAATCACCAGAGCAGCGCACCAGAACTTTGGGTTAGAGCAGCTGTTAAGGCCTCCTGGCGGATAGAACTGGAGTTCCAGGAAAGCCGCGCCCGGGTGATGACCGATAAAATGTGCTGAGTTCGGATCACGACTGTCGAAGATATTTGCGTCGTTGTCCGGCGGGCAGAGCTTCGTGAAGTTGGGCGAAGACTGTGTGTCGCACAATACCATACTGAACCAGAACGCCGGTGTCAGTTGAAAATTGAACGTTCCGCCGGTGCCGTTTTGCTTCGGTGCAAGCGGCGGATCGGTCGGGAGAGTCACCCGGTAAGAAACGTTGTTTCCAGCGCCCGGCACGTTCGAATAGAACAGTAGCGCCGGCTCATCGTGACCTGTGTATCTTCCTACCAGTTCCGACGCACCGCGAGACAGATCTGCGCAAAATCCGGAATTTGATGGACACTTCTGGATTGTTAAATTGCGGTCAATATCGGTTGAGTTCTGCGCGTATGCAAAGCTCAGAAACAGGAATACGCTTGCGAAAGCCCGTTGAATCGTGCTCATGTCTGTACCTCCTTAAGCACTCTCAATCGTTAATAGCGGTAGCTGAATGCGGTTCTTTTTTGCTGAAGTCATGGAGGTGGCGTAACTGCTCGTATACGCAGAGTCGCCGGATATCCGATTGCTGAAGCTTGGAGCACCCTTCGCTGGTTCGCACGCGAATGGCCCCAATCTCCAGTGGATGATCAGCTGAGAGTTGGCGCGTTTGAAAGTCTCAACACGACCGTCTACGCGGTTGCTGCCTAAGGGGGTGTAAAAGGCACTGGTGGAGTCGTCGACAATGCTGCGCGTATACAGCAGCTGTGTCAATCAAATTCCAGAGCTGGTCTGTGTTTATTCTACTTACCTAACAACGTGCAGATACGGCGGAACACCGGAGGATAGAACTATCACACTTTGGCAAACCGGGGGCATCGTTGCGGCTGCGCGACCCTCGGAATTAGCTTTGTTTCAAGGGAAGAAACACAGAGAAGGAACTCCCCGGGGCGGGGCTCTTCTTGCTTTCCAGCCACAGAGCGCCGCGCTGCTGATGGACCAGCCTGTCAGACACCCACAAACCCAGCCCTGTCCCTTTGCCCTTTTTGGTGGAAAACAGCGGTTCAAAAACCTTCTTCTTGTGCGCGTCTGGTATTCCCGGACCGTTGTCCTCAAACACAATCCGTACTCCCGCCACGTCCTTTCCGTTAGTGCGGTTGCAGGCGGAAGTGCGCACCGTCAATTTGCCTCCGCGGCGTGGGGCCGCCTCCAGAGCATTCAGCACCAGGTTGGTAAAAACCTCGCGGATTGCGCCGTCGTTCGCCTCGATTGTTCCGTGGTACTCATAGCGCCGCTCAATGGCGATCCCCTTGTAGGCGGTTTTCCTTGAGCTGGCCTCAAGCACTTCGTCCAGGATCTGCGTTACTGAGACTTGTGATGGAGTCTCTTCCCGCACCAGCGCCAGCGTCTGGCGTGATGCATCGAACGCCCGCGACAACTCGCGTTGGGCGTCGCTGATCCACTCCCGCACTCTGGGTCTCAGGCTTGGGTCGTGTTCCAGCAGGAAGAGCGCATTCGCGATCCCTTGCAGCGCGTTCTTTACTTCATGGATAACGCTGGCAGAAACCAGGCCCAACTCCGCAAGAGCTTGATGGTCGCTGCTTTCCTGGTGGCGCGCAGTACGAGGCATGGCTCCTCCGACACGCTACACAGACCTCTAAGGGGGTAGGCCGGCATGAGCGGTTTCTTAATCACTCTGATGGACGCGGTATGCGCCAAGTTGTGCCAAAAGCAGGAGCAACGCTGCTATAGAGGGAAATGGCTGCGGGCGAAAATGCACCCTTGCCCGTCTCCGCGCACGCGCGTTGTCACCTTAGGATGAGATTGCTGCCCCGCTGGCAGGATTTAAATTCAGCCTTTCCGGCACGCGCCGCGGCAAACGCGTAGGATGAACTTAGAGCTCAGATCCTTCAAAAGAGCATGGAGCCTGCAATGCCAAAACTCAACGCACGCGAAAACGCGCGCAATCGTGCGCAAGCCAAGAAACGCGCGAGAAACCGTCTCCTTCGAGCCAGGCTTCTGGGGCCGTCTTCGTCCAGCGCCGGAAAGCAGGCCAGTAACTCTGCAGCCGCGGCGCCGAAGAAATAGCAGGATCCTCGCGCTCGTCCGCAATCCGGGCGGGGTACGGAGAATCCGTATCCTTGTTGGATCCGTACCTGTTTCCACCGGCAGCTCCGTCTCACGCTGCTTCTGATTCGCGCGCTCTCTCCTCCTCAAGCGTATAGATAGCTTCTGGCGCCGTCTCCAATCTTGCCTTCGGTATTGGCTTGCCGCTTGCGTCGGAGAGACCGTAAGTTCCTTCCGCTATTTTCTGCAACGCGCGTTCGACGGCCCTCAACCGGTTTTCAGTCACCTTGTGCAGCGCTTCATCGGTTTGGCGCTCAGTGGCGATCTCGCCCCGGTCGCCCGTGTCCAGGGCGCCATTGCCGGTTACATCCTGCCGATCACGCTCGGCCGCGACGGCAGAGCCCGCTTGAAGTTCTGCACGCAATGCCTCAAGCCGTTTCCGCTGTTCTTCAACAAAGTCCTTGCTCAACCCGGCGTTTTCATCTGGCATGGTTTCCTCCTTGCGGACATTTTATGTCCCATCGTCTTCGGCCGCTCTGCGGGAATCGGTTGATACCGATTCCGGTTCCGCGTCATTCCTCATCGCTGCAGTCGGCGTCATCATCGTCCTGGGTTGCGGGACGGTCCTCTTTGGTGCAGTGGATCACGCCACTATCGCCAGTGAGGTAATGAATTGAGCCCGTTTTACCGTATTCCACCGGGTCGGCGGTGATCTCAAACGCGCCGTAGGAAGACGCGCCATCGCCCGGCATGGTGAGCAAGTAGCGGAATTCATAGCCATTGGCGACCGCGGGGTCATCGGCGAAGGCCGGTTCCAGCAAAGGGGGATAGAACCTTGCGGGAAGCTCCGCTGGATGGGGAGGCATCATTGTGAGCGGCCGCAGAGTGCGAGGAAATCCGACGTCAGCGTGTTGCGCCGCATAATTTCCCACGGCCCGCCCAACCCGCTCCAGGGCGCTTCTTGCCGCCGCGTCGTTCCGCTCCATTTCGGACGGCTGGTGAACAAGCCGGCGCAGTTCGGGATCGCTTTTCTCCCAGGGGCCAAAGTCGGCAATGCGCCAGTCATCGCCTTCCAGATGCATGGTGACAATGAACATCTGCGGGCCTGCGGGTCCGCTGAACTCCAGGGGCAGCATGGCGTCGAGCCCGGAGATGAATGTATCCGCAAGCTTTACTTTGCCTTTAGTGTTTCCGTTTTGGTCCACGATCTCCCAGGCGCTGGAGTCCGCCACGCGGCGTACGGTGCAGCCGTTGAATTCGGATGACTTCAGCTCGAGAAGCTTCTGCAGCACCTGCAGCCGGGCCTGATGGGGAAGCTCTTCAATGCGCTTCCGTACCGGCTCGGGGAGATGCCGGGCGATGATTTCCGGCTTATCGGCGGTGGCAATCTCTTCAAGCGCCGCCTCCGGTGTGTTGGCCTGCAGGGCGGCGGCGCGGAGCGGCAGAGCGATCAACAGCGCAACCAGAAACCAGGGGTCTTTCATTCGCCACCAATAAATACACAGACACCAGATGCAAGCAGGCGGTTCCGTCCTGCTCATGAAGCAGGAACGAAGGTTAAGGACGGTCTATGCGGGAAAAGTTTTAGTGGGAATCGGGGCAGAAGAGATGGGATTTTCGTATGTCCGGCCATGCTCCGCTGCGCTCACCCCATCGTTTCTCGAAAATGCGACCGGGAGCGACGAAGTTGCGTCACGCGCGAGAATGCAGCGCCGTAGGCGCGGCATAGGTTAGCCCAGGCGCGTTCCGAGGCGAGCTTATCGGGGTCCCCAGACCGGCCGGTTTTGCCGGGCTGGGGTGATCTGGCGAGCTGAAGGATAAGCCCTGGGTAAACGAAATATCAGACCAACTCCGCGCTGCCGCAGGCCCGGGGTCCCCAACACCAGGGCTCCCAAACTGCGCCGCTTTTGCGCAGTTTGGGATGGCAATCGCGCCCGATTTCAGCGCGTCGGGTGGAGCAGGCGCAGCGACAATAAACTCAAAAATTCAGCCAAACAAAAGAGGGCCCCACTCGGGGTGCCCTCTTTGTTTATCGTTCGGAAGTAGTTTCGGTTCGCGCCGTCGAAACGGCCCGACTTCAGGCAGCACTTCTTGAAATTTCCGGCCTGAACCACAGGGACATAAATCGTTCCTGCCGAGTTTCTCCCGCAGTTCTTTCTCGCCGCCTCGAACCGTCCTGAAAGCTGCGGCTGCTGCCGCTGCCGCCATTTCCAGTTTGAAGCTCGCCGGCGATCTGCCGGGCGTCGAAGGCAGCTCACCACTCTCACAGCGCTTCGGAAACTCCCAAGTGCAGGGGAATCTCCGTATCCCCTTCTACTTATCATGGATGTCCCCGAATTTCGATTCGGATATTCACAATCCAGATTCATGCGTCATGCATACTGTAAATCCAGGCGGTGTACGTTGAGCAAGGTTATGTCGCAACCCGCGAAATTGACAGCCCACCAAGAGGAAGTGCTCGCTTTTGTTCGAAGGAAGTTAACAGCGACAGACGGGTTTTGCTCCAACTCTCCAAGAAACCGCAGAACACTTTCGATTTAAGAGCCCGAATTCTGCTCCGGCAGCATCTTCGCCTAATCGAGAAGAAGGGATTGGTGCGCCGTGTTCCCGGGCGTTCCGCGCGCTCTGGTGCTCGTTAGGGCCGAACGATCAGACTTCCTTCATATTTGGTCCGTTTGCCTTTGGTAGGCCGCATTCCTGCCGGGAGCGTCCCCTCATGGCACAGGAAGATCCAGAAATGCTGCTCACGTTTGCCCAGGCGCATCTGTTTCGTGGAACTCGAACTCTACGCTCTTCACTGTGCATGGCACCAGCATGAAGGGCGCTGGCATCTTCACTGGAGACATTGCCGTTCTTGACGCGGCGGCCGAAGCGAAAGATGGGGCTATCGCCGCCGTGCTGATCAAAGAATGAAGGCACGCTTAAGCGCGTATCTCGGAAGCCAAACGGCTTCCTCCTGAAGGCTGAAAATCCTGCGTTCCGCGACATTCATGTGGCCGTAAGTGAGGCACACCAAGCGCGAGTGATTGGCGTGCTTGTGGGCGTGGTGGGGAGAAAGGTCTGACATATGGCCCCATCGCCCGGTTCTGTGAAGATCAATCGACTCACCACCCATGCCCAAGCATTAGGGTGCACAGATCTTATTCAGTTGGATGCAGAACCCACGGTCTCCCATTTAGAATATCTCGATTTATTGCCCAAAAAGTCCGATACATGCGTGCTTCCTGATGCTGTTGCAGAGTTTCAAGGGCGACCGTTGCTGTCTTGGTTTGATGCTCTTGACGAGATGGGTCGGCCACACTTCCCGGCCCATGATATTCAAAATCTACAAACGCTGCTCGCCAACCGAAGTGAACACGCATGCTTGGGGGTCGTAAAACCGGGCTCACTGGAAGTCTATCCGATTAATCTCGACCGACAGGTTCTGAGCCAGGCAAATTTCAAGAACCATTCTCATCTGCAGAGCCGGACGCCGCACATTTTTTCAGAGTCTCGCGACAGGAACATTTGACCTGGAAGGACGGCCCAAGCAGGCGGACTATGTCTATGAGACCATCTATCAACTACTCACAAAAGCTTCTGAGGATCTCGCCGGGAGCATACAGAAATCCGGTCCAATGCACGGATTGGATGTGCTGTCCACCACCGGGCGTGCGCTATTCTTTCGTTTCCTTATTGATCGTGGAATTGTGCTGCATGACGAATTAGCTGAGATTTCGCCTACTGCTGATGAGCTGAAGGATGCTTTCTCTACTCCAGAAAAAGCCGCGGCTACTTCTTGCTGGCTCGATGAAACATTTAACGGTGATCTACTGCCATTACTTCGATCACTACCGTCAGAGGCCACTCGCGACCAACGCCTCCGTGCATACCGCCGTTTTTCGAGAGGCAGGAGAGCTGCTAATCAGCGCCTATTCAGTCACCTTCAAGCGATTCTTCGAGGTTGGAAAAATATTGGCCAGACGGACTTTCAGCTCACTTTTGACTGGAATGATTTCGACTTCGCACATATTCCCATCGGAGTGCTGAGTCAAGTTTACGAAACGTTCAGTCGGCAATGGGATGAGGAACACGCACAGGAGACTAGTGTTTACTACACACCCAGGCATCTTGCAAAGCTGCTGGTGGAAGAAGCGTTCGCCGGAACAAAGCATTCTGATGAAGCTGTGGTGCTCGATCCGGCATGCGGGGCAGGCGTTTTTCTAGTGCTTGCGTTCCGGCAACTCATGCGGAGAACATGGCAGCAAAGTAACACCCGGCCAGATACGCGCACGATTCAACGAATATTGTATAAGCAGCTCCAGGGTTTCGAGGTAAGCGAATCCGCATTGCGACTGTCCGCTCTTGCACTTTACAGTCCGCAATCGAGCTAAATCGCACACGACCACCAAAGAGTCTCAAGTTCCCACGTCCTCTGCGTAACGAAGTTTTGTTTAACTTTGGGCAGCATGCTGCGGATGAGAGACGCGGCTTCGTCCTTGGTAGCCTTGGTGCCATTGTACCAGCCTCATATGACAATTATTTCGATATGGTTGTGACGAATCCGCCATGGACGCGTCTTCGGGCCTCTTCAGCAAACGCGAAGGATAAAGCGAAAGAAAAAGTGCACGCTGCTGAAATAAATGCTGGGTTCACCGAACTCACACGTCGTGCGCTCATCGCTCGTGGACTGGACAATATTGCCCATGACTATACAAACCCCGACAATAACCCCGACCTGCCTTTTCTGTGGCGAGCGACGCAATGGGCGAAAGCGGACGGAATTATCGCGATGGCGCTGCCAGGCCAGATCATCCTCAGGCAGAGCGGAAAGGGAAAAGCCGCTCGCGACGCTATCATGAGTGGATTGGCAGTAACTGGAATTCTAAATGGCTCCGACCTGAGAAAACGGCGGTATGGCCCAACATGGACTTGCCTTTTATACTGCTATTCGCCCGGAATTCCTTGCCGAGCATAAAACATCACTTCCACTTTGCAACGCCTGTTCGTGAAAACCGCTTGAGCAGCCGCGGGCAGTTTCGCCTAGATTACCAAGCGGCCGACACCGTTGCAGCAAAGGACGTCATCGCGAAGCCTTTCTTATTGAAAGCTATTGCTGTGGGGACGGTGCTCGACGCCGAGATAGTGGAACGATTAGAAGACAAGGGCTGGAACACACTAAGAGACGTGTGGGATCATTTATCGCTGTATTGCGGTGATGGATTTCATATCTTTCCTAAAGACTCACAAAAATCTGCACACGCCCTCTTTGATCTTCTTGTTTTCGAGCGTCCTGAATCCAGATTTAAAATCGAGTTCAGCAAGTTAAAGACATGGAAAGCACGATACGGGCGCGATACTGCTCACGCACCCCGCACAAAGGAACTATTTTCTGCTCCATTGGTTATCATTCCACAAACTCCAGGAGAATCTCGCGAACGCGCAAAAGCTTTTATTTCACGGACAACTCCCATCGCGTTTGCCCAAGGTAATTACGGTTTCTCCGCATCAGGTAGTTCTGACGGCAAATTGCTTGTCTCGCTTTTGTACCTCATTACTCACAGCACACTTTACCAACACTTTTGTCTAATCAAAAGTTCTCGAATCGGCGCGAGTTATCGCACATTCATCAAGTGAGGACCTCGAAGCTTTCCCATTCCCCAAATCCGATCAACTCTCCGTCGTGCAGAAGCGTCGAATTCTTGCTCTCGCTGAGACATTGGAAACACGCAACCCCAAGCCTTGGGCAGAAATTGACGACTTCATCTTCGGCTTATATGGACTCGACGAGCACGATTCGACTGTCGTTCGGGATACGGTTACTTTCTTTGGACCATATCGCACTGTTCGCCAGCCTGCAGAGCAACCGACCAGTCCCAGAGATCTCGAAGTGTTCCGAGACTATTTGGAGGAGATGCTACAACCTCTTTTTCGCGTCACAGGCCAAAGAGTGCTTGTTAAGGTCGAAGCGCTCGAAACCAATCAATGGAATCCTCCTTGGCAGTTCGTCTCCATAACACTTGTAGACGATATATTGCCGGACATCCGAAAATTGCTGACGCGCTTGATGGCCGAGGCTAACAAAACTGGAGCCAGTAGGGTTGTGCTGCACATTCCACAAGGCGGTCTTCTGGTTGGAATTCTCAACCAGCGCAGATTTTGGACTAGGAGCCGAGCACGACTCTGCAGCCTACATATCGAACAGCACCATTTGGATGCTTTTCCTGTTCCAATTTCATGAGTGTTCCTGGGTTCTTTACTGCGATTCCAGGACTACCGGCTGCCTCACCCGCACGTTCCAGTGCGCGTCATTCTTACGGCACATCTGGCACTAACAAAAGCCTTTGAAGTACTCCGCGCTGATCCGCCCAGCGGATTCCTGCTTGCTACCGCTAAAGAAGATGAAATCACAAGGCAGCTTCACTCGATCATGGAAAACCGACTCCTGCGTACAGATGAGGTCCCTGGATTTGACACTCGCCGCGTCAAGAACATCATCAGAGCGCCTGAAGTGACAAATTACGATGGCCAGCATCCCGCAAAGAAGCCTGACTTGGTGCTTTTTCTCCTAAGACGGGAGTCGCTTGGTGTCCTTCCATCGCACGATGGGATTTTAGCTGAATGCAAACCAATCGACAATGATCATCCCGTGGGTACACACTACTGTGACAGCGGTATCAAACGATTCATCGACGGAGATTATGCTTGGGCTATGCAGGAAGGCATGTTAGTTGCATACGTTCGCGGAGGACGTCCGATAAATAAAGATCTTGCGCCCGTTCTGGCATCGGGAAGTACCATTTGCAACTCGGCTCTCCGACTCCCCCTACTATTATTGTGGGTTCTTGCTCCTCAAATAGTACTGAGCCTCTTCAGGCCACCATTCACCAGCGACTCTTCAACTGGCCCCACAGTCGTGCTAGTGCATGCAGGATTCTTATTTTTCACTCGTGGCATAATTGCTCCTGACCGCCTCGAGATGAATCTCTGATCGTTTTGTCGCCGATTCTCATCGGGTTCGATTGGCGGGATATTACCGAGCGGCTCCGGCCCATGCCAGTAGCTCTGGAACCGACATGAAGTTCAAAATGTGCTCTCGCTTGATTCCAGCAGACAACGCGGATGCCAAACCCAGTTCAATAAAGCGCAGCTGAGACGGACCGTGCGCATCGGTGCCTATGGAGATGCGACAGCCGGCCTTTTCTGCCGAAAACCGGAGACAGGAACATGTGAAAAAATTGAATTGCCGGGTCCGCCACCAACTTCAGAAAGCCAGGGACAGACGGGACGTTTTCTGATGTTTCGTGCCGCCTGTCCCTTTATCTTCATGACTTCCAACCTGCTTCGCCGAGCGTCCGGCAAAATTTCCTGAGAAAGCCAGGGACAGACGAAACGCTTTCTGATGTTTCCCCATCTGCCTGTCCCTCTTTATCTTCATGGCTCGACTTCCAACCTGCTTCGCCGAGCGCCCTGCGCAATTTGCCTGGGCTCAATGCCAGTAGCCACTCGCGGCTACGATTTAGATGAAAGAAAGAATCCGGAGCAATTCCCATACATCACTTGCAAACGGGAAAGTCACAAGCCGGCAATGAGCGCCTGGGAAAAGAATAGCCGCGAGGAGGTCCCCGGTCGAATGGAGGAGGCGATGCAGCAAGTTGTTTTGAAGCGCTTCGAAAAACCCGATGAGATTCGCACTTTTGAGAAAGGCAAGTTTGAACTCGTACGCATCGGCGGCATGACGATCGGGAGGGCCACTTATGAGCCCGGCTGGCGGTGGTCTGAGCACGTGGGGAAAAGCCTGGGTCAGAGAGAATGCATGGTTGAACATGTTGGAATGGTGCTGTCCGGTTGCGCCACTGCGGCTATGTCCGATGGAAAAGTCATCGAGCTGCATGCGGGTGAGATGTTCTACATTCCCCCTGGGCACGATTCCTGGGTGGTGGGCAGCGAGCCGTACGTGTCGCTCCACTTTTCCGGTGCAGCCGATTACGCGAAACATGAGTGACCCCTTATTTCTCTCATTTCTAAAAGGGGACAGCCCTGGCGCGTGTCGGAGACATATCCTTCGACAAAGAACCAATCACTTACAGAGAACACGATGTCTGTAAGTTGTTGATTGTTCGTTCAACAACCTTTTACTCCGACAGGCTCCTGAGCTGAGCGATTTTTCTTGTACAGCAAAGTCGAGATAGATGTGAAAACCGGGGACAGGAACATGTGAAAAAATTGACTTCGGCAATTTCGCCGGTGACCTGAAATGTATCCCAAGGTCGCAAAGACTGCTTGTAGGGCAAATAAACGCTTAAATTTTTGCGTCAATCTTCGTGGCGGACCGGTAATTCAATTTTTTCACAGCTTCCAGACGGAACGTAACCCATCGTTCATCGCGGGCGACTCTTATTTTCGGCGGAAAACGTCCCGTCTGTCCCCGAATTTCCTTCTGTCCCCGAATTTCCTCCGAATTTCCTGACGATTCTCACGGCAGCTTGGCTGAAATCCTAGCGCTTGCGGGCCTTCTTCGCGGGTTTGCGCTTGCTGGCGGACTTCTTCTTCGGGGCGGCTGGAGGCGTGCTCCGTTTCCAGCCCGCTCCCGGTCTAAACTTAGGAACGCTCGTTTTCTTTTTCTTAATTGCCATGCTGGAAGCATGACACAAGTGGACTGCCAAAATCGAGGGTCTAATTTTCAAACTGCACCACTACCCGTCTGTCCCCGGTTTCCATATTCTTTAACCGCAAACAAAAATCCCCTCGCTCTGTACGAGCTTGACTACGAGGATCATCATTCATGTTATGTGTTCAACCTCCGTCTTCTATTTCTTAGCCTGTTGATTGTTGCGCCTTCGCCGGTTTTCTCGATCTGTTTTCCAATTTTGAATACTTGCTATAAATCCGCCCCATTACGTGATATTCAAATGCGCTAACATATTGAATTTTGAATGGTGATTCCCGCCTTGCGCAGATAATTACGGGTAGTCAAGAACAAGGCCGTGAGGGAGATCGCAATTGTGATCAAATTGGGCACAGTAAAGGGGATTGTGGGCAGACGAAGCATGGACACAGTCTAACGTAGATGTTTTTCATGACAAACAGGTGAAGAATAGAAGCGGAGGAACATTGGGAATTCTTCCAAGGAACCTGGACAGACGGGAGATTTTCTGACGAGAATAGAAATCGGCTAAAACCGCAACGAAGTGATGGGTTCCGTTCCGTCTGTCCCCGGCTTTCGAAAGAGTCAGCCGCAGATTTGCGCTGATGGGCGCAGATAAACGTCGCGGGTGATTGGGCCACCTAAATTCGAGAACGCTTACAGCAGATGCCACACAGCCGAGGGCGGCTCCGGCCCAAAAAACCAAAATCGGGTTTTCTGGGAACCCCGGGCTGTGCCACACGATTCACAAGAAGTAACAACGACGTTGTTTTGGGCAAAAGAGGCAGCCTGAACTGCGCAATCTCTGGTCGCACGACTTGTGATTCCCGTGAACGGGAAATTATTCAATCCGGGGCTGTCCCCTTTTGTTTTGGCCCTTTTGTGCCAACTTCCAATTATGCTTTGGAGCGAGCCGGGGCCTGCGCCGGGAACCAGCGCTGAAACAGGAAAACTGACCCGAGCACGACGAACGTGACCGCAATAATCGCAGTGTTGGCAACGGTGGAAATGCTCACTGCATTTGTCGAGTCCGGAGTTTCCGGCATCGGAGTATAGCTCACGGCAAACATTGCGACGTAATGCATCGAGCAAATCGCGAATCCCATGATCGTGGCGCACAAGGCTTTGAGAACGTTGTCATGCTCCCCGGTGCGGAATAGAGATGCCAGCGCCAGAGCTGCCAGTGAGACAACCAGCGCGATGATGATTGAGAGCAGGACGAAACTCTGGTCCCAATGGTGCATGGCGGGCAAGCGCATGGCATCCATGCCGGTGTAATGCATGCCGCAAATACCCGCTGCGATAAGCACGCTTCCCGCAATTACGTGGAGCACACCGATACGCGGCCGGCACACCACAAAAAGCGCTATAAATGACGCGCCGATTGCCAGCAGGAGCGACAAAAGGACTGTGGGGATGTGGTAATAGACCTCGACCGGCAAATGGTAGGCCAGCATCCCCGTGAAGTGCATGGACCAGATCCCAGTACCCATGGCGATGGCGCCACCGCTGAGCCAGCCCAGCCGTGAGGTGCTCCCGGCCAGGGTAATGCGTTCAACCAGATCGAGAGCTGCATAGGATGCGCAAATTGCAATGATTACAGACAGCGCAACCAGGCGAAAATCGAATGTCGCCGGTAAAAGCATGAAATGTTCTCCTTAGCCTGCAAAAAACCGGAGCCTGTAAAAAACCGGAAGTCCGGCATAGTTGCGGGAAGCTTATCCCGGCCAGACAGCGCTCACAAGTTACCTACGTAAGTTACGAATGTGATAACAGGGAGCGTTTACAATCCACGCCCCCCGGTGCCCAAAGGGCCCAGACGGAAGTGAGCGGATGGCCCGCGCTTTCAGCAGTTTTTCTGTCCCTGAGAAAACCCGTGGACCCGACGGGACCTTTTCTGACGAAAATAGAATTCGACCAAACGCGACGAACTGAAGGATTATCTTCCGTTTGTTCTCGGGCTCCAATTGTCCAGAAAAATTTTGATATTCGGATTTAATAGCGGATCCAGGGCCTGACCTGGAGATATCTTGCGCTATTTCGTTGGTGTTCTCTCGCTTGTCGGAGGAACCAGGCCTTTCATGCGCAGATACACCACAATATTTCCATAGTGCTCCCAGGTATGCCAACGGTTCCAGTTCAGCATCTCAAAGCGGCTCTTATCCGCTTTGCCGAAATGGAACACCTCGGTCCCTGAAGCATCCGTCAGCGCATCATAGGCAACATCACAGTAGGCAAATGCCTGCTTGAGAGCGCCGATCAGGTCTGCTTTTTTTTAGAGCGTCTCCTCGATATGCCGGTACGCCTCTTTTCTGACTTCACCGCGAGCCGGCGCACATAGATTGTATTGATCGTCGGCGACATGTGCCATCTGCTGAGCAAAGCTCCGGACGGCGGGCGAGGGCTTAAACCCGTACTTTTCTTCCGGCATTTTTTCTGCCGCCCGGACAAAGTAATCCCTGATGCTCCCGTAGTCCTCTTTAACGTCCGAACTGAGGGCATCGCTTTGCGCCCGGAGCAGACCGGTTGCCAGCAACGGGAACAGGAGGGCTGGAAAGAGAATCGGGCGCAGGTGCCGCATAACCATTTTCTGAAGCTCCTTTTACTGTCTGCAGATATTTCATGGAACCCAGATCGCATTAATCTGAATAAGAAAGACGCAGCCGGGGACGATTTGTCACCACTGGGTGCCTCGCTACCAACCTGCTTCGCCGAGCGCCCTGCGCAATCGCCTGGGCTGACGGCCAGTAGCCACTCGCGGCTACCGTTTAGAAGAAAGAAAGAATCCGGAGCGATTCCCATATATCACTTGCAAACGGGAAAGTCACAAGCCGGGCAATGAGCGCCTGGGAAAAGAATAGCCGCGAGGAGGTCCTGGGTCGAATGGAGGAGGCGATGCAGGAAGTTGTTTTGAAACGCTTCGAAAAACCCGATGAGATTCGCACTTTTGAGAAAGGCAAGTTTGAACTCGTACGCATCGGCGGCATGACGATCGGGAGGGCCACTTATGAACCTGGTTGGCGGTGGTCTGAGCACGTGGGGAAAAGCCTGGGTCAGAAAGAATGCATGGTTGAACATGTTGGGATGGTACTATCCGGTTGCGCCACTGCGGCTATGTCCGATGGAAAAGTCATCGAGCTGCGTGCGGGTGAGATGTTCTACATTCCCCCCGGGCACGATTTCCTGGGTGGTGGGCAGCGAGCCGTACGTGTCGCTCCACTTTTCCGGTGCAGCCGATTACGCAAAGCATGAGTGACCCCTTATTCTCCCACTTTCTCTTATTTCTAAGAGGGGACAGCGCTGACTGAAAACCGGGGACAGGAAGCTGTGAAAAAACTATTCTTCTGAGTGATTTATCGCGCCCCCTCAGCCAGAGCGTACTTGGTTGCTGCTTGCAAATTGCGAGTTCTAGAATAGCGGATCCGAAGTTTGTTTTAAGCAAACACTGCAGCCGGTTCCGCCGTCTTCCTCTTCTGTTTTATGCTGAACCAGCGGATTAGGTTATAGCTCAAGCAAGCCCAGGTGGCTTCCATACAGAGAACTCCTGCACAGAACTTTGTACTATTTTTTTTTCACAGCTTCCTGTCCCCGGTTTCTAGAATTTCGACGACCTCATCAGTAGTTGTTAAAAGAGAGTGTCACGCCAGCAGGATTTCTGGTGCGATCCGCTTGCGCTACGCTCGAGCCTCCGGCAGGGAAGAGCCGATTTCGGTTGTCCTCTGCGCTTGTGCATCATGCGAGCCTCTGGTCCGTCCGCTGAAAAATCCCTTAGTTCGGCTCACCCGATTGATAAAAGCGGGGCAGTCAGGCTGACCCTTTGTCCTGGCCTTTTGTACAGCCAATGAATTGGCCATTTAGCGGAGTGGCGCTTCGATAAGGTTCAGCCGATCGTTGCTGACCTTAAGAAACAGGAAACCATCATGCCTACTAAAGCAGACATTTTGGTTACCCGTTTCCTCAGTGGGAGCATAAAGACCCAGCGGTTCACCACTCGAGGCGTCCAAAACCAAATACTGAAACATTAGTTCCGATTTACGTGGTTTGGCAAACGAGACTACAACCAATCCGTCAGAGTACTGCACTCGTACTGCAGAAAAGTCTGGGTCGGGTTTGGTGAATGCGAGCTCACGTTGAATTCTCCCCGAGGCAGACAGCACAATTATCTTGTCAGAAGTGAGCAGGTAAACATTGCCGTCTTTACCAATGGTTGTATCTCCATCTGCCAACCGATTCTCTTGAGCTTCTTTTACGTCATCATTAATCTTCTCTAATCGTTTGAGGAGCCGACCCGATGGGTGAAACAAGGCTACATATCTTTTGCCTTTCAATTCGGGCGACGCATCAGTTCTGTAGTGACCGACAAAGAGCCTCGTTCCATTCGGGAAAACAGAGATGTGGTCGCCCCAGATATGCTCGGGAATTTCCAGCTCTGCATGGCTGCTTACTTTGCCGTCAGAATCAAAATCAAATGTCATGAAATGACCTGATCTTTGAAGCAGCTCAGCGAGTACAACCACGTTGCCGTTCGGAGATACGGAAAAATCCGTAAAGGCCGTTGTGTTGGCGAACTCTGCCGGTAATGTATAGAGCGTACTTTCCTTATCGGTAGGAGACGTCCTAAGAATTTCGATCTTCCGATATGGGCCAGTTGCCAAATGATCATACATCGATAAATCTTCGTCGCACCGAGTGTTGCCGTAAGTTCCAAAAGATGGAACTTCCAACTGCTTTGTTCCAGAAGCCTTGAGCGGCCTGGGCAGTAGCGAGGAAGCCGCATTGCGGATCAGAAGGCCGCTCAACAATAAGATCACTACATATGACATGCTTTGCCAGTCCTTTTAGGGTTGTGCGCTGCGAGGAGAATGTGTACGGAGTAGCCACATTTCAAATGCATTGTTGTCTCCGGCACATGTCACGAAAGACGCATGAGCCTGCCTCGCAAACAGTCTGCTGATCTCGCTATCGAGAAGCTTTGCTGTCGGAGACATCGGTACGAACGCTTTCGGTCCCCCCAGAGTGCAGCCCGTAGCGCCTTCAACCGCACAAGTGGGTCCGCAGAAGTCGGTAAAGCCGAGATCTTTACAACCAGGGCCAAAGCTCCCCTGGCATTCGTTAATGATCATGGGAGCTCCCGTACAGGGGCATCTTGTCTGGACACCTGCGACACTCGCGGCATGGCAACTGCCGCCGTCCTGTCCCCAAGCACCGATGCTGCACACAAGAGTCAGAGTTAGAAACAACTTTAGTGCGAGTTTCATTGGCGACGTAAACTCCTTTCGTTTGGAATCACAGCGGCGCAAACCATGCGCCCGCAATTAGGAGGTCAAACAGCTATAGGCAGGGATAGCTGAGTCAACGTAAACTTCCGGCATGCCGGAACCGAATGTGAAACTACACCCGAGACCTAAAGCTGTCAAGGCCGGATGGGTTAATCTTTAGGACAGAGTGAGGAGACAGCCTGAACTGAGAGGTTCAACCGGTGTAACAGATGAAGGTAATGTAATGCAGTTGTCCTGTCTGCTGGTAGCGTTTCAATCGTGATGGCATCGCAGAACTTATCTGGGCTCACGACAGAGTACAATCGACAGCTTTTATTTCCCCACCCTTAGCCAAGACTCGGCGAAAGGGTGGGCCACCCGTCAATTCCGCTCTCCTTTAGAACGTTGACGACCTTGGAATAAGTTGATCGCCCTTAAGTGGCGACTCAGAATCGGAGCCCGAGAACTGAGCTACAACCGAATGGAGGTATTCGTCACAGACGTGGAGATCATTATTGATTCTAAATTAAGATCGTTGATGAGCCAGTCTAGCAGAAAACTTTAGATGTGAAGTTGGGAAAAATGCCGTCACAATGCTGGGGAAGGAATTGTGGACGTAGCAGCGCCTGCTGTACCTTCATTACCAACGCTAATAGATTTTCAGAGAGCCCAATTGTGCGAGCAGTGGATCGGCGCAGTAGCACGGACTCTGTACCGCACCTCCACCGCCGCAGAAATAGCAAACGTATCGGTATCTGGACAGCAGAATGAGAGAAGCCATTATTCAAAAGCTCAATTATCATCTCGCCGGTGGAATGAAGCAAGAGGCGGATGTGGTTTATTTCATGACTGAAGTTCGCAAGCTCTTTGAGCATGAGGCTAGCGCAGCCAAATATCCCGCTCTTAGTTTCTATGCAAACTGGTGTCTTCACACAAAAATTGATCGCCAGAGTTTTGCGGATCATTTTCTCGACGTCTTGGATAAAGCTCTCATTCACTATGAAACCGACAAAAATGCCGGCGCATTTTTTCTGTTATTGTCCAGCGAATCTCTTTTCACCATCTTTGGAGTGAACTGATTCAGTTTTGCGAAGAAAGAAATATCGACACTGCTTCACTTTCTGAATGACCGGGCATTTGGCTTATTGCTGCTGGAGGTGATTTTGGATTGTCCAGTGTTGAGTAAAAAGAAGTTGAAACTCCTTCAGGAATTCTTCATCACAAAGGAATACAGCTTCGAAGGGAAGAGCAAAAGTTCAGTCGCATTCTGGTGTTTGAAAACGAAAAGTGGGCAACAGTTTATGGGCCCTCTCTTTTAGCAAGCTTATGTTCCCAAGAAGCACGGCACCCGACAGGAGTCTGGGGCCAGATTTTCAAAATGTGAATAGCAGCGGAAATGTAGTACCCCGCCCTAAAAGGAAACCAGCGAAAGCCACCACTGCCGCATTTTTTACCTACGGCGCGGATTTTCAGGACTTGACGCATGTAAGTTACTGAAAATAAATGCTCGGGGAGAGAAGATTTGAACTTCCGACCCCCTGGACTGGAAATTCAAAGGCAAGAAACGGGATGTGTCAGGCGCAGAGATCGTCTAATTTCGTTAATAGTCATGGCGCCGTCAGGAACATCGGCCGATTCCATGGGCATGAACCCTGCTCGTCCGGAAAGAGGCGAGGGGTCCAGCTGCAACACCGAATCGAGAGTGATGTTCTTGTCCCAGGCCCGGAAAGAAATCGCATGAGCACCGTAACCCAAATCACGCAAATTCAATCGCCGGCAGGTATCGCCACGTCAGCCGAGTCATTCAATTGGGACGCCATCAATGTCGAACTCGACACCTACGGCGCCGCAGTCATCGGGCCTCTGCTTTCGCCTGACCAGTGCAAAGCGCTTCATCAACGAATATGACAATGAGGACCTCTACCGCTCTCGCGTGGTCATGGGTCGCCATGGCTTTGGCAGGGGCGAATATAAGTACTTCGCGTATCCGCTGCCTTCGGTGATTGCCGAGCTGCGCAAGAGCCTTTACCCATACCTGATGAAGATCGCCAATGGCTGGAACGAGGCGATGGGTATCGACGTCCGCTATCCAGCCGAGCACCAAGCATTCAAGGCCCGCTGCCACGCCGCGGGCCAGACCAGGCCGACGCCTCTGATCCTGAAGTACGAAGCAGGTGACTATAACTGCCTGCATCAGGACATTTACGGCGAACACGTCTTCCCGCTGCAAGTCGCAGTCCTGCTGTCAAAGCCCGGGCAGGAATTTACAGGCGGCGAGTTCACGCTCAGCGAACAACGGCCGCGCATGCAGTCGCGGGTGGAGGTTGTTCCTCTTGAGCAGGGAATGGGCGTGATCTTTCCCGTCCATCACAGACCGGTCAAAGGCACACGCGGCATTTATCGCGTGAAGATGCGGCACGGCGTCAGCCGTGTTCGCTCAGGCCGGCGGTTCACGATGGGAGTGATTTTCCATGACGCGCAGTAGCCCGGCTGTAATCGCCGAGATCGCCGTCATCGCGCACATCGGAAACTTTCGCTCAAGGGACGGCAACGATGCTTTGCGGCGTATCGCTGAGTGGTTGTGGAGATTGCGAAACCTGAGTCAGGCCGCCGGTTGCCGGATCGATGGCGAAGGTAGTCAGCGCAGAGCCCTGCGTGATGTAAGCGAACTTACCTGAGCCATCCACGGTGATGGAAGACGCATTGTTCACCACAGCGTTGGCGATGGGCGTAAGCGTACTGGCTGCGGGATCAAAGGTGAAGCCCTGAACGGTATTTGCGCTGGCTTGAAAGTTGACATAGAGGCGCTTTCCGTCCGGAGTGAGGGCGAATCCGGCGCCTCCGGCCATGGTCGCAAAAGGTGAGCCAACAACCGGCGCGAGTGTTCCGCCGGCGCTGACGCTGAAGATGCCGATGCTGCCCTGATTGAGCACATAAAGGAATTTGCCGTCTTGGCTGGCCGCGAGCTGGCCCGCCTCGCCCGGCGCCGTACCTCCGGTGGGGATGGGAGGTTGGACGACGGTTAGATTGCCGCTTGCACCAACGGAAAGAGTTTCAACATCATTATTTCCTGCGTCGAACAGAAACCGCCCATCAGGGCTGAACGCTGTAAAGGCTCCCACCGAAGGCGCAGTGGAACTGGACCTATGGGTTAGGAGGCCGGTGGCCGGGTTGATGGCGTACACGTCAAACACTCCTGCATCCGGCTGAAACAGCAGCTTGCCCGCAGGATTGATGGCCAACAGGCCGGGGCGTTGCTGGGGGAAAACCAGCGGGCTGCCTGCGATTTCACTCAGTGTGCCGGTCTGCTGATTGATCGCCAGTTCCTCAATGCCGGGGTGTCCAATGGTGTTTCCAAAAGACGATGCACCGAGGTTGAGCGCATACAGGAAGTGGCCGGTGGGATCGGCAATCAGTTGCGGAACAATGTTCTGTCCCAGGCTGGAACTGTTAAAAGCCGCAATCGGTGTCACCGTGCCGGAGCCGCTAATCGTCCCGCCTTCATATCCGGTATCGCTCTCAAAAACCGTGATGCCATAAATGAAACGGCTGGCGACCGCCGGCGTTGGGCTTGGAGTGGGAGTAGGGCTGGCTGTGGGGGAAGGACTCGGACTGGGGCTCGGACTGCTGCTGGGAGTTGGACTTGGCATTGTCTGAGGATTTCCGGAGCCACTTACGCTGCCGCATCCAGTAGCCACTGTTACGGCGATGCAGAGACAAATGACGATGAGGAAAGGAGCCTGATTGCGCACGATATATCACCCGGTTCCAGAATTGCTTGTTTCAGTAGATGCCCAGAGCTGGATGGAGGTTAGCTTTGCGGCCTCTCACCCCTTTACCTGGTTTGAAGGGAAACAGTCAAATTCACGCCGGAGTCGTCAGAAAGACGTTCCCAAACCAGCATGAAAATGCTTCTCTTAATGTCGCTTCGCCTCCGGCTGCGCTCCGATCTCCACCCCAGCAAACCAACACCGGGTTTCCACCCCTTCAGGCGAAAAGCTGCCTGCTGGGGACCCCGGGTTTGCCGGGGAGCCCGGGCCTAGGCCAGTGTGATCTTTCTCCGCAACAGGAATCGAGTGGTCCAGGAGCCCACATCGAGCGGCTCAGGTTTTTGCCGCTTCTCCAAGCAGTGACTCCCGAGTATCGCGTCCTGCAGCGACTCCCGCATCTCGCGCGCGGCGGGCAGCCTGATTGCATCGATCGCATCTTACCTTTGTAGTCACCACGGGAGGACAAGACGAATGCAGACTGCACATGAACTATTTCTACATGAACTGGCAGACATCCTGGACGCGGAGCGCAAGCTGGTAGACGCGTTGGGAGAACAGGCGGAGCAGGCGGAGAATCCGCAGTTGCAGAAGGCCTTCAGCGCACACCAGGCGCAGACGGAGAAGCAGGTCCAGCGCTTAGAGCAGGTGTTTGAGAATTTGGGCGAGCAGCCGCAGGAGACCGAATGCAAAGGTCTGGCCGGATTGCTGGAGGAGTTGGAGACGTTCAAAAGTGAAGAAGAGCCGTCACCAGACATCCTGGATGTTTTTGCCGTAGGCGCGGCGGCCAAGGTGGAAAGCTATGAGATCTGCGCCTATGAATCGTTGATTCAGATGGCGACTGATATGGGCCACAACAAAGCTGTCCGCCTGCTGCAACAGAACCTGAAAGAAGAGCAGCAGACCCTCAAGAAGATGCAGGCCTTCAGCAAGAAGATTAAGCCGGAGCAGTCCGGAATGGAAGAGGAAGAAGAAGGCGAAGAACGGCCTTCACAGCGACGGGGGAAGAGAGCGGCGTAAGGCTTACCTCAGTTTAGGTGGAGAGGAAGGTCCAGCAATCGCTGGGCCTTTTTTCGGAAATCTCTAGCGGGAGAATTGAAACGGCAGCATCAGGGCACGACTTTGAGATCGGGCCGGCTGCTTAGCCCGTCCTTTTCATCCCCTCTTCTTTGAGGCTGACGAACCAAAGATAGATCTGGTCTACGCGGGAGATGTCCTCTTCAAGGATGGGTTCATCAGCGTAGACGCGCACTGCGGACTCGTTGTGGCGTCGTTTGAGGTTGGAGACGATCTGGAATAACTCGTCGACCTTGGCGTGCATGATGCGCAGATCAGAGACGAGCCGGACCTCGTCGATAGTCAATGCGCGACCGTCGGCATCGTCTTCGGTCGGCCGCTTGTACATGCGAGAACTCCCCTCAGGAACTTAGACAGAGAAATGTCCCTGGGTTCCTTTGTTAGTTCTTGAGATGCGCGCATGTAGACCAAGGGTGCATGGAGGGAATTTGCCGAGTTGAAAAGAGTGTATGAACAGCAGCTAATCAACTGCAAGGACAATCAGCGTGGCGTCATCTGTCCACTTGTCCTGGCAGCGGGATCGGGCCGCGTCCAGTAGCTTGGTTTTCAAGGCAACTGCTGGAAGAGTAACGTTGTCGCGCACCAGTTCGAGCAGTCGATCTTCGCCGAACTCTGTTCCAGCGTCATCACACGCCTCAGTCACGCCATCAGTGAACAGGACAAGGCGATCACCACTCCGCAACTGCAACTCCTGCTGGTGGTAGTTGGAGTGAGCGGCAGCAGCCAGAACGGTGTCTTCAGTATTGAGCCGTTCCATAGTGCCGTCAGCATGCGCCAGCACGGGCCAGTTATGGCCGGCGTTGGTGAAACGGACGCGGCGCTGCTCGGAATCAAGGATGCAATAGAAGAACGTGATGAACTTGCCGGGAACGTTATTGGCGGTGATGGCCTGGTTGATGCGATGACAGAGCGCGGCGGTGTCCTGGATTTCCGGCGCAAGCATGCGCACCCAAGCTTGCAGGTTCGACATGAGAAGTGCTGCGGCTACGCCCTTGCCTACCACGTCTGCAATGCACAGAGCAAAACGGCTTTGGTCAAGGCGGATCATGTCATAGTAGTCGCCGCCCACAGTGCGCGCGGCCTGCGACCACGCGGCAATCGCCATGCCGGCGGGCGCGCTGGCTTCATACGGCATGAGCCCGCGCTGGATCTGCGCCGCTTCCTGCTGTTCCTCTTGTTCGCTGAGCCGCTTCTGCCTGAGCGAGCGGCAACGCTCGATTTGATGACCGAGAACGTGCAGCAGCTGAGCATTGTCCCAGGGTTTCTGCACGAAGTCGCAGGCGCCGCGATGCATGGCTTTGACCGCCAGCTCGACCGAGCCCCATGCGGTCATTACAACAACGGCAAGAGTGCTGTCGATGGCGAGAGCTTGTGCGACGAGATCCATGCCTTCACTGCCGGATGTGGTATCGCGGCTGTAATTAAGATCGAGCAAAGCCGCGTCGAAGCGGCGGTTGCGAAGTGCCTCAAGCGCGTCTTCAGGGCAGTTCACGAATTCGGCTTCGTAGCCATTGCGCTTCAGCAGGAGGTGCAGCGCCAAAACAACGTCAGTCTGGTCCTCAGCCACCAGAATGCGTGGACGCTCCGGAATGCCGTGAATCTCAAGCGCCGGAAGCGCCATGACCGGATTTTCAGTTTGGCAAAGCATGCTCTCTGGTTTTACTTGCTCCTTGGTTCTACTCTGCATTACATAGCTGACAGTGGAAAGGTTCCAAGGGCAAGATATTGCATTTTTGCGGCCATTGCCAGAGCTCGTAAGCCACTGAAAACGTTGGGGCTACGGCGTACATACTCATTGGACTGAAAATGTGGTTGTCCGTTAGCGAAGATAAGCTGTTCGGAAATGAACATGGTGTGGCTGCCGCCGGACAAATGGAAGTTACTAAAGTAGTGCCTGTTACCGTGACGACACGTGACGACCAAATGATGAATGCGATGAATGAAAAGACCTTCAGCTTCGCCGCCAACAATCGCGCCAATATATTTCCTCTATCGATGGCGCAGTCAAACCCAGCCCCTGACTAGGGTGCAGATCATTCAGTTGCTGGCTGAGCATGCGGGCGCTATCGTTGCATGGCACAACAATTGGTAGCCGCGGGCCATGCGGTTTACGCGTCTGATCTCCGCGGCCCACGGCGTTCCCAAGGGTTTACTCGTTTATGTGAGTTCTGACAGCCGCGATCCTTTCAGCGCCGGAACAAGGATGCTGCCGTTGATGATTTGCCCCGTACCAAGCTGCAGGTTTGAAGGTGCAGCGCAAATTCTATCCTGAAGCAGGGCATGAGTTGTTGAACGAGACGAACAGGGAAGAGGTGATTGCGGATTTGCTTTCCTGGATGGGAAGTGTGGTCAGCAGGCGAGAGAATCATCACAGCATTGGCGAAAGGCGGTGAGCCCGACTTGCGCGGCGAACCGCCTGCAACAGGAGCATAAGAGTCTTAAGGGAGAAAAGGGGCGTAACGGTTTATTGCGAAACGACCCGGAAAAGAAGCTGCGAGGCCGACTTGCGCGCCGAGCAGCGTGCTTCAGGAGCATGAAGGCCTTTACAGGGCGAATACAAACGTGAGCGGTGTGGAGCGAAGCGACGTTGACGCACCCGGCGGTGAGCCCGGCTTGCGCGGCGAACCGCCTGCAACAGGAGCATAAGAGTCTTAAGGGAGAAAAGGGGCGTAACGGTTTATTGCGAAACGACCCGGAAAAGAAGCTGCGAGGCCGACTTGCGCGCCGAGCAGCGTGCTTCAGGAGCATGAAGGCCTTTACGGGGCGAATACAAACGTGAGCGGTGTGGAGCGAAGCGACGTTGACGCACCCGGCGGTGAGCCCGGCTTGCGCGGCGAACCGCCTCAAGCAGGAGCATAAGAGTCTTAAGGGAGAAAAGGGGCGTAACGGTTTATTGCGAAGCGACCCAAAAAAGAAGCTGCGAGGCCGACTTGCGCGCCGAGCAGCGTGCTTCAGGAGCATGAAGGCCTTTACGGGGCGAATACAAACGTGAGCGGTGTGGAGCGAAGCGACAAAAATAAAAGAAGCTGTGACATTGGTTATGCTCTAGCCGCCAGCTCCTGCGAGGGAGTCAACCGCGTGGACGCATGTACCGTCACAGCTTCTGATGTAATTGCTGCTTTCGCAACCTCCGGCCCCAACCTTCTTCTCGCAAAGCTTGTCGGTTTTTTCGGGTCGGAGCGCCCGGCAAATTACTTTGCCCCGGCAATCACCCAGTCTACTTCGGATTGGCAACGGTTTATTGAAACCAACCCTTTCGACCGTCGACGCAAACCTGACATTGGTTATGCTCCAGCCGTCAGCTCCTGCGAGAGAGCTAACAACGAGGATGCATGTACCGTCCCAGCCTGCTATGTAATGATTGCTTTCGCAATCTCCGGCCCCAGCCTACCCCTCGCAGGGCCTGCCGGTTTTTTCGGGTCGGAGCGTCCGTTGAATTGCTTCACCGTCCGCATCACTCAGCCTACTTCGGATCAGCTGCTGTTTATTTCAGCTGCCCTTTCAACTGTCGACGCACGTGATCCTAAATCAGAACGGTCAATTGTCAACACCCAAGACTTGTGCAAACACACAAATATTTGGGAGGAATTTGCATTCGACGAAATCCGCATGAATTGCAGGCGCGGCAAGTTGCGCGATGGGGGTTTTCCAGATATCCACAGCGCCTTCCACAACACAGCATGTCCTGCCGGACGCACACTCCTGGTTGGCGGCGCCAAAATCATCTCTTGACGGCCAACTCAGCATGCTGCATTGTGTGTCTTAGAGATGTTTTAACGCGAAAGATTTCACAGAATTTTCCGCGAAGATTTACCTCGGTAAACCGGCTTCGTGGAATGATTGGGAATCAAACCAGAACAGGGAGCTGAATTGTCCGGTCTCATCGCGTACGTTGATGGCGGTTCCCACGGCAGCCCCGGGCCCTCCGGGATTGGCGTGGTGATTGAAAAACCAGATGGCGAGCAAATCCGCATCGCCAAGTGGATTGGCCATCAGGACAATAACGTTGCTGAATACGCGGCGCTTCTTGAGGCCTTGCAGCGCGCCCTGGAAATGAACGCCACGGCGCTTCATGTCTTCAGTGATTCGCAACTTGTAGTAAAGCAGATGACTGGCGAATATGCATGTAACAGCCCCCGCCTGTATTCGCTGAACTGGACCTGCCGCAAGCTCGCCCGTTCGCTCGATTTCGCCATTGCCCACATCCCGCGCCACCGCAACCAGGAAGCCAATCGCCTGGCGAACGATGCGGCGCGTGCATCGCGTGCCTAAAGCCGCTCCAATCGAATCGCCCTGCCGTCATTAGATGAATCGCGCCGGGAACCGCAAATTCCTTTTGCGGTTTTGCTGAAATCCGTGGACAATGGAATCACTCATCCATGCCTAAATCCAACTTTCCGTTCCCCCGTCTGCTGCTGTCTTTACTCTTGATTCCTGCTTTTGTGTCTCTGGCCATCTGCCAGCAGCACATGAGTGATCCGGGCGCTCAGCGGATGTGTGCTGCCGTCAAAGACGTCCAGCTTCCCACTCAGGACCAGCCCACGCCTGACGAAAAGAAATCCCTGGGCAACTGCTCTTCGCAAGACCTGTATTTTGGATTTGGCCAGCCCTCAGATCCGGTCAAAGCCAGAAAATGTGCCTACATTGAGATGGAGGAGGGCAAAGATCCTCTTGATATTGCTGGACAATCGATTCTCATGATGGTCTACGCCAACGGCAGGGGCGCAGATCGCAACCTCGACGTAGCCATTAAGCTGGCCTGCGCAATGCCCGGTGGTCCGGGTGATGTGGCAGGCAATATCTATGAGCTTGAGCGCTTTAGAAAGGCGCCCGCAACCGCTCGGTACAGCATCTGCGATCACAGCGCTGCGCCGCATCTGTACAAAAGCTGCGCCATTTTGGGCGACCGTTTTGACGCCATACAACGTGCGAAGGAACTCTCTGATATCACCAGCGGCTGGACCGAAAAAGACCGCAAAGCTTTCGCGCCGCTGCAACAGGCGGCGGAAACATTTTTTAAATCCCGCGCCAGCAGTGAAATCAATCTGGAGCCAACGTTTGAAGTTCAGGAAATGGCTTTTATGGAAAATGGCTTTCTTTCCAAACTGCAGCAATTGCAGGAGGGTGACTTACCTTCATTCTCCGCCGCAGCCAAGAAAAAAGCGCAGTCAGAACTCGATGAGGCCTACGCTGCCACCCAGAAAGATCCTAACCGCCGCTGGGGCACAGCTACCGCAGCTGGCGTCCAACACACCCAGCAGCTCTGGCTCGCGTACAGGGACGCTTGGGTAAAGTTTGGAAAAACAAAATATCCGCACGTAACTGCCGGCAGTTGGGAAACATGGCTTGATCAGGAACGCCTTAGCATGCTGACAAGACTGCTGCCGTGAAACAGGCAGTCCAGGGAAATGTTTGGAGACAGTTTTGCGCGCGCGGGTGCCAGGCGATTTTCAATAGATAGTTACTGGATAGTGAGATACTCGGGCTTAAGACGCTGTGGCAGCGAGTTGCGCCTGCGGGAGTTCCATTCCGGTTGCGCGCAAGGGAATAAGGGCAAGACTCAGATAAAGATTATCTTCTCGCAGCATCAGGTCGCGATCCAGGAATTCCTGCACAATTGCTTTCACTTCAGCTATTGCGGCCGGATTGTGTGAGTCGCGGCCCAGTACAGACTCAATCAACGATGATTCAGAGTGGACGGCGTCGGCGGCCAGGTAAATATCACGAGCCACTCCCTCGTAGTGATAATCCGCCTCTGGGTAGCCATGCCGGCGATCATGAATCGTCAATGAAGTAGGCGTGACTTCGGCAACAAGGCTGCTGCTTTGGTACACACATTTCCATTCGCCGACGCTATTCCACATGATGTTGGTTTCGCGGGCGGTTTCCAGAGTCGTTGGTGGGTCACAATCCAGGAAATACGCGATGCGGCGCAACGAGTCTTCCTCAAACGGGTAGCACAGCCTGTGTCCGGGTGAACTTCTCAGATTCGCAATGCCGTACTTCTCAGGATTACTGAACATGGGGCTGAAGCGGTCCAGGCGGAAGCGCGTCACCACCAGTGGCGGCTGCAGGTGCGGGATTCGCGTAATCCATTCTGTAATCTGGCGGTAGTCTTCCGGAGTCTCTCCCGGAAATCCGCAGATGATGTTCCACGAAAGATCGAATCCCATCTCGCGCGACCAGCGGAGAAGCTGAACGTTCTGGATCCCCTTCACTCCTTTATCCATCAGCGTGAGGACGTGGGAACTCAGGCTTTCAATCCCAGGCTGAAATTCTTTGCTGCCGATGCGCCGGAATGCCCAGAGCTGGCTCTTCTTGAGATTGGCTTTTGTCTCATAAAAGAGCTGCAACTGAATTCCTTCAGCCTCAAGGCGTGGAAACAGCTCGTTGAAATACCGCATGTCAACAATGTTGTCCGTATTGAAAATATCGCTGTTGCCGTAAGCAGAAAGAAGATGCTTGATTTCCTGATAGGCGCGCTCCGGTGTCTTGCTGCGATACGTCATCCCCATGCCGTTTAAACCACAAAACGTGCAGTGATGTTTTTGTCCCCACCAGCAGCCGCGGGAGGTTTCCATAGTGACTTCCGCTGCCAGGAGCGAATGAACGCTGGAAGCCTCAAAGTCGCGGAAGAAATCGCTATGGTCGGGATAGGGCAGCTCATTCAAGTTGCTCACAAAGCTCTGCGGAGCTGAAGCCACCACAGTCTTTCCGTTCTCGCGGAACGTCACACCACCCAGCTCATATAATGACTGTTTGTTCCGGATCCTGCGCACCAGATCGGGAAACACGTGGTCTGCTTCGCCTGAGCAGACTACGTCTAGAAAAGGGAACTGCCGGTGCAATTCAATTCCCATCTCGCCTTCAAAGTTGGAGCCGCCGCAGACAATGGTAATTTCCGGCGACCGGCGTTTCAGTTCCTGCGCCATGGCCAGCGTGGCCACATTCTGCTGGAACGTGGAAGTAAGGCCAATAATGTCATATTGCTCAAGGTCAATTTGATTGGCGCACTCCTGTATAAAGAGCGGGCTCAGGTTGCGCGCGCGCTCCATCTGGCGCAGAAGCTCCGGAGGATAAGGACGAATGTAGCCGGCAACGGAATCAGTGAAATCAGAAAAAGGCCGGATCTGCTCGCCATACAGTGCGGGCGTGAAGATGAACTCACCCGGCATCTGATGCGCCGGGGAGTTTTCTGCAATGCGTTCATAAACTGCTGCTCCGATAATCTCGGCAAATCGGAAATTGAAGTAATGAACGTCACAAGCCATGCCTAGTGCATTCAGCTCCGCCTTCAGCAGCGCCACACCCAGATGAGGGCGTCGCAACGTGAGGAAAGGCATGATCAGGAGCAGAACGCGTTTCTCAGCCATATTAAAAGCCCTGCAGAGCACGAATCTGCAATCACATTCGGTCAAGTTCGAGTTTCGAATCCTCACCTGCGGGCCGGATGCAAGCTCCCGACCCACACGCAAGAATTTTTCTCTAGCTGTCTTTCTTGGAAGGCTTGCTGCTGACTGCGTCGTGCCGGATTTCAGCCACCACTTCTACAATGGGCCGTGCTACCGGCTTGGGCAACGGCTGACGGACTGGTTCCGTGCTGACCGCATCCTGCCGAATCTCGCCAACTACTTCTACAATGGGCCGTGCTACCGGCTTGGGCAACGGCTGACGGACTGGTTCCGTGCTGACCGCATCCTGCCGAATCTCGCCAACTACTTCTACGATGGGCCGTGCTACCGGCTTGGGCAGCGGCTGCCGAAGTGGTTCCTTGCTGGCCGCATCCTGGCGAATCTCCGCTACCACTTCCACAATGGGCCGGGCTACCGGCTTGGGCAGCGGCTCACGGATCTGTTCCTTACTGGCGGCATCCTGGCGAATCTCCGCTACCACTTCCACAATGGGTCGTGCTACCGGCTTGGGTAGCGGCTCACGGATCTGTTCCTTACTGGCGGCATCCTTGCTAATATCGGGCACCACTTCCACGATAGGACGAGAGGTCGGCTTCGGCAAGTGTTGGCGGACCGGTTCCGTGCTGGCTGCATCCTGCCTGATTTCCGCTACCACTTCTACAATGGGACGCGCTACCGGCTTGGGCAGCGGCTGACGAACCTGTTCTTCACTTCGACGGTCGGGGGCTTCCACCGCCGTTGCATTTCTGGCTTCAGTTTCCACGATCTCCGGAGCCATTTGCGGCCGTTTCGTATCGCTCATTGAAATCTCCTTGCGCAAGTTTGTTTTAGACGGCAGTGGACTGCACAGCGTCCACGGTTAATCTCCGGGCCACCCCAGAGTCTGAGAAAGATGTAAAGCGTTCAAGCACGCAAGACAGACCGTGCTGAACAAAATCAATGCGAACAAAACTGCTATCCAGGCACATGCGCAGTCCGCCAATCGCGTAGTCGGTGTTCGGCAGGATCGCGGCGTGCGCCGGCTGAATGGTGATCCGATGTAAGAATTTCAATCCACGCAAATATGCATCCCAGTAAACATCGTGCCGCGCCGGATCAGTTGCTCTTGCCACGGGCAGTGCGGCTCCAATTCCTTCCAAATAAAGCGCAGAAGTATAGCCGGGCGCATCGGGCTGGTCGTCGCTCAAAAAGCCGCCGGTTTTTTCTTGTTGATGCCCAAGTATCCAGTCGCCGATTTCAACGAGCATCGCGGCAAGCTGCGATTCGTGCCGTAAGTGCCACCACGCACTCAAGGCTTGCATGAGCCAGCTTACCTGGCCAAAATTGCGTTGGTAGCGGAACCGGTGGCGATAGTAGCGGAAGGTTTTTTCCAGGCGGCTCTCATCGGTCTCCGTCAGTCCTTCCCGCACTGCGGCAGCGAGCGCCAGGAGTACCTGGCCGGGGAAGTAGTCCTGGAAAATGTCGTCTACCTTTTCCGGCGTGAAGTGCGTAGCAATGTGGCCGTGGCGATCAATGGACGACCAGAGCACATCTGCAAGTCCACGGGCTTGCGGCCGGCGATAGTCGCCTCTTGGTAGTTCGCAGATTCCCAGGACAAGGAAAGCGATTTCTGAGACTGAAGGTGTGTTCTCGCCCATCTTGAGCCAAATGCCTTCTTCATTGAGCTTTACGCAGCGCAACAGCAAATCAAGCGTGCGATCCGCAGCGGTGCGCAGGAGTGGATCAGAAAAAGCGCGTGCTGAACGGGCCAACACCCAGCCGCCATGGGCCAGACGTGGCAAGTGGCCGCCCGCGAGCAAACGGTTGCGGAAGGGTTCGTAGCTCTCGTAGAAAGTTCCGTCTTCTCTGTGGTGTCGCAGCAGGTAATTCGAATAGAGTCCCGCCAGGTCCTGCAGAAGCGTATCTTCATCTTCAGGCGCCGGAAGCGGCTTGAACGCTCCCTCAAGCTGCGCGACTCCGTCTTCTTCAGCCAGCCACGTGCCGCAATCAAATCTGTGCCAATGATATGGAGGGCGCGTGATTCCTGCCTTGTCAATCACCTCCAGCGCGTACTCCTCCGGAGTAAGACTGTGCATGGCTGCCCAGAAAGGCAATACCAGGCCCGATCGGGTGCCCTGGCTTACCTGCAACGCCTGGCGGCCATGGACCACATACTTCACAATCTCTTCCGGTGGCGCATCTTCGAGCGTGGCGCGATTGTGAAGGAAACTGACGGTGATAGCTATTGCTTCAGGTGAATTGCCTTCAGTCCCCCTGAATCTCTCGTCTGTCAGCGCACTCTGCACCACTCGCCGCAGATCCCGGTCTGGGTCGACCATGTCTTCAGCCGCGAGACCGGCACAGCCGCGCAGTTGTCCCCACACGTAGACCGTAACAAAAAGCAGGTTCATGCTCTGCGGTAGATCTTCTTTTTGTAGAGGACGCGTGGTCTCTGGGAGAGCCAGTGCTTCACTCAATGCGATATCGCGCACTCTTAGCGCGACCGGTTCACACACGTTCCGATCCTGCCAGGCTGGAGGAGTGTCAGGCGCCGGAACTCCCGTAGGCTGCCAGGGCGCGCCGGGTTCAACGTATTTCATCACTCCATGGCGATGAATCACGTACGGCTCCCAGGGCAGGAGCTTTCCGTTGGTAAATCGCGCGTGGTTAAACAATCGGAATTCGCGCCCGATGCCCGGCATTCGTGGCAAGCCTCCACCCATCACCCCTGGGCGCTCTCGGCTCTCGACCACAATTCCGTGCTGGTCATTGTCCAATTCGCCGACGGTGCACTCTTCTAGTTCAGAGAAGAAGGTCACAGCGATGTGGCTGTCATCCACGAGCGCACGGGCCGTATTACCTTCAGGGAGTTTTTGCGCCGTGAGCAGCGCGGCGCGAAGTACTGCTTCGGGCGCTGGGTACTGCTCGTCTCCCGGAAAATTCCAGAAACCATCGCGGGCGTGGCGCTGATAAACGTTGGTCTTTGAACGCACGCTCACCCACGCTCCGCCGCTGGCATCGTAATTTTGGTCAAGAGATTCGGGCGGCAGTGGCAGCATGCCCGTGGTGAGATATTCCGTCAGTCCCAGCCGGGCAAGATGAGCCGGATGCATCCCCTCGGGCGCTCGTTTTTCACTCCAGCGGATTTCCGGGAAGGCTTTGGAAGGATTGTAGACCGGCTTTTCCTCTCCTTCCATGTTCGCCATGAAATCTTCATGCAGGTCAAAAACTGTTTCAATGTGGAAGCCACGCTCCTGCGCGTCAGAAACTCCAAATGGCCAGCCAAAGCGAACCAGGAAAACGCCACCTTCCACGCGCAAACCGGCTTCCTGCAACCGCTTGACTGCCTCCCAGAAAGTCCCACCTGAGACGATGGAATCATCCACTACAATCACCGGTTCATCCGGATCAATCTCGCCTTCAATCACCCGCATGGAGCCATGCGGCTTGGCTTCCTTGCGGATCAGCAACCCGCGGTAACGGCCCTTCGACTGCAATATGCAGGACTGAAGAAGAGGAATGCCGATCAGTCCATAGGTGGCGAGTTGACGGCCATCGAACCTTTCGAGCAGCGGGAGTAGACAGCGCGCAGCCAGTTCCGCACCTCGCGATTCCAACGTCACTCCTAAAGAATGGATCATCCAGCGGCCGGTCTTCCCGTCTGGTGAGCAGATGGGCTGATCTGGTGAGCTGCGCAGAATTCCCTTGCTCAGCATGAGCTTGAGCAGTTCGGCGCGGTCCGCCTGATAGGAGGGCGGAAGGGAAGCCAGCACTGATTTCATGTCTTCTTTCATGTGTTGGCGCAAATTCTCACCTTGCAATCAATTCTGCCGGTTGCGAAGCAGGCTGCCTGCTTTGGCGTTCCGGCAGATCTGTCAAATCAAAATAGCGGTTTTCTGGTAGCGCAAGGCTTAGATAGCGTCCGTCCAGATCCAGCATCAGATCTTTGCTCACGAAATCACTGAGTGCTTCCTGAATCCAGGCGTCGTTCCCGAAATTCGCTTCAATATCCCGTGGTGTTCGCGCTTCGGCACAGTATTCGTAGAGAGCAGCCGCGTTGTCATGGTAGCTGTGGGTAACAACTTGAGGCTGGCGTCCATCAAAAATGGCAATGCTGTGCCATGCTTTCCGATATTTCAGGAAAGGGCGGTTCGCGCTGTTCCATCCCGCCTGCCACGCTCCTACACGGCCAAAAAGTTCTTCGTAAGTGTCATCATCCACGGTGTTCGCCATCTTGTGGTCGAAGTAGTACGAGATGCGGCGAAGATCAAAAGTTTTCGGGAAGATGTATTGGTAGCATCTGGCCGGCGCCAGCCCGGAGATGGATTGCGTCGCCGGTTCGGTATACATGGGCGACCCGCGGTCAGCGCGCGCTTTGACGATGGCGTAAGGAGGCTGCAGGTGCGTGATCTTTGATGCGATCTCGCTTTGCACCCGATAATCTTCCTCAGTCTCTCCGGGGAAACGGCACAGGATGTTGTAAAGGGCGTTGATGCCGTAATAGGTGCACCACTTGATTAACTCCACATTGCGCATTCCCGTGGAGTGCTTGCGCATGATTTTCAATATGTTGGTAGAAAGGCTCTCAATGCCCGGCTGCACTGAGAACAATCCGCTCCGCCGCAACCGGCCCAGTTGTGAACGTGAGAAGTTCGGCCGAATCTCATAGTGAATGCAAAGATCGCTGTTGGCTGCAGACAAACGCCCAAACAGCTTCTCCACGTATTCCGGAGCCATGATGTTATCAATGGCATTGAAGTAAAATTGGCCGTAACGCCGCGAGAGCGCTTCCAACTGCTCCAGCACCTTGTCCGGGTCTTTGGCGCGAAATTCCATTCCGGAGCGGTTCAGGCCGCAGAAGGTGCAGTGGTTTTTTTCTCCCCACCAGCAGCCGCGCGCCGCCTCAAAAGGCACAAGCAATTCCTGTACTGCATCGGATTTTTCATAGCCGCCGGCCTGGCGCGCATAAAAGTATTCATCGAAATCAGGTAGCGGGGTCCGGTTCATGTCCATGAAATTGGGCGCGCGCCCACCGTAACGGACTGAGCCCTGCTCGTCGCGCCACATGATGCCCGGCAGGCCTTCCATGCTTCGCCCGCTGTAGAGCCGCCGAACCATTTCAGGAAAGGAAATTTCGGCATCTCCGCAATGAACGTAGTCGATCTGCGGACAATTCCTCATGATCTCGTCCGCTATGTCATCTTCCAGGCTGGCTCCGCCCATGATGATGGGAATGTTCGGGTAGCGCTGCTTGAGCGCCCGCGCCAGGGCGAGACTCGCCACCAGTTGTTGGAAGACCACGGTAAACCCGATCAGGCCAAAGCGGCTCCACTCCACCGCGTTGAGACAAAACTCAATGAATTCAGGGGCGCCCACATCGCGCAGCCGGCGAATATCTTCGAGCGTGCAGCCTGCGCGGTCACAGATGGTCTCAAACAAACCGGCATAGGACGCGAAGAAATTGTCGTCTTCGGCATTAGCCTGGTCGCCAAAGGCGCTCTTGGACCAGATCCACTCGCCAACCAGGCAAGGCCACACGTCAGCCAGATTTTCTGCCAGACGCCAGCCTACCTGGGTTCCCAAATACATGAAGAGTGAAAACTGTTGTGCCGGTATACCTGCGGATTCCAGCAGCGGTTTAAGAAGTGCAAGTTGAAAAGACGGATGCCGTGCAGACAATGACGGCATGCTTACGAGAGCTACCGGTTTGAGTTTTTCCGCCACGCTTGACCATATCCAGAGTGTCTCACCGGCCTTGCACCAGCAACACTCAGTCTTAAAAGAACGGGAACAAAAGTATCATTAATTTCTTTTTAGAAAGCAACTAAAAAGCTCCCGTTGTACGCGTCGAGTTCCCTTGTGGCTTCATTGTTGTCATATCCAATCTAAAAGCACAACGATCAATGCACTTAGAACGAAATCATTGAACAGGAAAGAATGCATTAGAATCCGCGCCAATGCAGCATAGTTCAATTTAAAGATGAACTTGGTGCCAAAATGGGAATTAGACAGTCGTTCATTGCACAAGAACGGTGGCACTGAAGGGTTGGTAAGTTGACACACCTGTGAGCACGAATCCACCCGTTCATCAGCGAAGAGGTTCGGCTTAGCAGCAGAGTTCCTGAGCACCGTTTTGCGAAGGTTCCAAAACAAGGGAACCTGCTCTTACACTTCAGGCCTGATCCAGTGATCGAATCGACGAGCGCGCTCTGGGGCTTACTGCTCTTGAATAGATCTGGCGGATTGTAGAGTCAACCTGCTCGGGCTGTTCCTCACGGCGGAACGCTTCTTCCGGCAATTCGTAAAAAGGGTTGGAAAGAAGTATCGGCCCTTCAATGCGTATGAAACGATGAGTTGCAAGACAGTGATCAATACTTTCCCGCGGCATCGTCTTGATGTTGCCCAGGCACAAACCAAGAGCGTGATTGGTTTCATAAAAGCGGTTTAGCCGCGCCTCATACTCAGTTGTTCGCATCCCTCCGGTTACCTACATTACAGCTGTGGATTGGGAGTGCTTTTTCAGCAGCCGCTAAGGCACGATGACCTTTGCGTTCGCTGTGCCGACCATATTAGTTATCCGGTCAATTACCGCGAGGCGCAGCGTGTAACTCCCGGGCTTAAGATCAATTTCGCGTTTGCATGGGAAGTACCGCTTCATCAGTGATTGGTAGATCTCCGGTCTCAGATCGGCTGTCTGTGTGACTTCTTTGAACATCACGGGCTTGTCTTTGTTTTTTCCGTAAGCCCATACGATGCACCCGACTCTGGCATGTTCCAGTCCGTCTCCACTCTGTTGAAACATCACCGTGTGTGGATCAATGGCGAAGTTCACAATTACTTTTTTGTTCTTATCTGATGGCGGGAGCACGCCTGCCTGGAAACGCACAGCTGTGTAGACCGGCGTATCAAATGCAAGAGCACGGCTGACTGTCTCCGCCAGCGTATCTGCCTCATCTTTGACTATGTTTTGGGGATTTAACGCGTAGTAACCGAGGCGATGACGCAGCTTTACACCTGGACGGTTGGTTTGCACCCGAATGCTGCGGAACTGCCCGTTCCACTCCTTGTTGTCAGGGTAGTACTCCAAGGTGTAATAGGTCGAACCGTCGTCTATGCCAGTACGTATACTCCGCGCGAGATCATTGCTGTTGGTGAATGCCTGCCCGCCTGTCCATGCGGCCATATCACTCATAGTGTGCTGTGCTGCCGAGTGTTCATCACGACCCAGAGCGCTGGCATCCACCGGGTAAACTGCAATTTGCGCATCCATCAGTTGGTCGGAGACTTTTTTCACCAACGCAAAGTAGCTTTTTGAAGAACCTCCCATCGCCATCATGTCTTTCTGATTAGGCCCCAGAGTCTGTTCTGCTGTTTTAAGGTCGGCGGGGCCGATGCCGTTCTGGCGGACGTCTTCGGGCATCAGATCCAAAGGAAAACTGACCGATAGCCAGATCAGATTCTTTCGTCCGGGATAGCCCTTCAGTATTTTGGCCAGCGCATTGAGTTCGTTCAAAGTGGTTTCAATTGTTTGATCATTGGCATGAAAATTTCCTACATTGCTGAATGCCGAAGCGCGTGACTCCACGCTCTCCGTCATGGTGGCACTTGCAGGCGGCTTGTACGCTTCCACGGAAGCCTTCAGTAAGTTTGAGTCAGTCGTAAAGTCGTGCAGCAATTTCAATGGAGATTGGAGGGCAAAAATAGCGAGAGGCTCGCCAAGCTTCGGCGTGGAGAGAAACTTCAGCAACTGCTCTTTGGCATAGGCATGCTGAGCAAAATCGCCGTTCACACCATCAAACAAAATTACGTTCAGGCTGCTTGCTTGGAACTGTGGTGCATTGCTCACCACGTTGGGAGACAACTCGGTCGTGTTCAGTAATACCTTCTCGCTCGCATGATGGGCGGTAAAGTTGCTGATCCGCTGCGGTCTTCCATTCTCGAATATTCTGAAATCCTGCGCCTGAAGGTCTCTTATGGTTTGCCCTTTCTGATCAGTGGCTACAACGTCAACCAGCACCAAGCGGGTGTTAGTACGCAGTGTCGGCTGCGGTTGCGCCGTTTCTCTGAAAGATTGTTCCGGCAGTGCCTGAAGTAGGAATGCACCCAATAGAATAAAGCTCCCGTAAATCAGAAGCCTCATACCATACGCGATTTGCCTCACGAATCACCTCCTGGCGGGCAACGATTGTACATCGGCGAGTCAGCGCTGGAGGGCAAAAGTTTGTTCGGATGCCGCCAGAATAGCTCTCAATAAACGTGAGCCAAGGGGCGCTACGCTGGCAATAGCAAGGAATCGGTGCCAGGAACGAGCTGAGCAAAGCCGGACACTGCTGGCGGAGTCCCGAGCGTCTTTGCGCGGGACCTCACGAGCGAGGAATCAGCCAAAATGACTTTGGCTGAAAGAACGGGAGTGGAGCAGCCATATAGTTCGCTGGTCGAAAACGGAAAGCAGGAACCATGTTTGTGACATATTGAAAAGCTGGCAACACGTCTTGAGGTTCCATTGAGCAAGCTGTTTCACGATTTTGTGAGCAACCGGGCGGGTGAAAAACTGCTAACTTGCCTTATGATTTCGGAATACAAGAGCGTGTTGGTGCGAAAGGGGGGACTCGAACCCCCACGGTTTTACCCGCCAGATCCTAAGTCTGGTGCGTCTGCCAATTCCGCCACTTTCGCATATTGAAAATCAATCGCTTGCCAGCTGCTGCAGATCGCGGCTTTTCAGATGTAGCGAAAACTACAGCGGGTGCCGTTCTTTTTGGCACCGTTTCCAACTGTAGGAATCGTGCGTCCACGACTCTTGTAATTGTAAATCAGCTTCGGAAGCGCCGAGATCCGGCTTCCGCATTTTAGCGACCTAGTCCAGAACGATATTGTCCTTTGGACATCCAAGCTGTTGCAGCGTGTAATCGGCTGTTTCAGCCTCACATTTTTGACGAAGAAATCCGAGACGGTAAGCCATTCCCGCAGTGTTGAAAAACAACCTGGTATCAACGGAACAAAAGCGTTCTTTTCTTGGGCCAATAGAGGGAGCGGCGGCAAGGCCGTCAGGCTTGGTTACTGGTGAAATGGCGATTTTTTCATCAACAATGACGCTCAGCAGTTAACTTCCGTGTAGCCGACGAACCACCCGGACCATGTCTAAATCGACTGGAACGCCACCCAACATCCCATGGCCTGTTGGGTGGCACCTCTCGTCAGCTGATACGGGGTTATCGCCTGCTTGCAGGTGGAACAATGCCATTCATGCGCAAATATTCCACCAGCTGTCCGTAATGGTCCCAGCTATGAACACAATCCTCGATCGCGACACCTAGTCGTGTTGCCGTACCCGCGGGCCAGGGTGAAATCGCTGGAGTTCGAATAGGACGCTTCGCGTCATCGATTGCCGCGGCTGCACGATGCATATATCCAAAGGAATCCTTGAGATAAGCGATAATCTCACCCTTTGTCTGAACTGAGCTCGCTCCACTCTCGTTCTCTCCAACATCCTTGGGCGGTCTCTCCCCAAGAATGCCAGCACCCAGGAGATAATTGTCAGCCGCCATGTGTTTGAGTTGCTCGGCGAATGTGCGCACCCCTTTGAATTCACCCGCGGACGGGGCAAACCCATATTTTTCTGCGGGCATGGCTTCGGCGACGTCCAACAGTCGCTTCTCCTGGAAGTCGAGAATGAAGTCAATGATTTGACGGTTGCTGCGATGCACTTCAGCAGTTGAGCTTTGCCCAAAGCATGGTCCGACGAGAGCAAGTAATAAAAGAAGCACCAAATTCTTTGTCTTCATAATTCTCCTCAAAGAAAAATCAGTTTTGAAATTGGCCACGAGACCGCAGACTGTCTGCTACGGCCTATTCATACGCGTTTTTTCTTTAGGAGCCAGGAGGACCACGATCGGTCTCGGGTGAGCCGATTGACGATATGAAGATGCGTGACTTGAGAAAAGGTGAAGCTTTGCCGGTTGCAAGCCGCAGCGGACTGGGAATCTCTAGCGTACGGAATTCCGCGAATTGAAATTGCGCGAGACTGCGCAAGCTACACTGCGCCTGCGATTTTAGCGTATGGAGGCACCCAGCTGTCTTGGCGATGTTCACGCCTGCCTGACTGCGGATACAAACTGGGCGAGAACGATGACATGCACCCAGAGGCTCACTGCCCGCCCCACTCGCGCATCCGAAAGCCGAGGTTGCAAAGACGAAAATCAGGAGTCCCGTCGTGATGGAGCAATGGCGCACTGGCTTGTTAGACACAGTTCTGGCCAAAACGTTACCCGATACTGACAATTCCCGCAAGTTAATGGGGAGTTAAGAATAACCTTTTTCCGAAAATATCTTCTTGCCCACCTTTGGTTGGCTTCCGGATCACGGGCAATCCGGAAGTAACAGGCGAAAACCGGCGATGTCACCATGAATCGTGGGCTGCGCCCCTAGAGCTTGAAAAATCTTGAATCCTACGTTTGGTGCGTCTGCAAATTCCGCCACTTTCAAACAGTCTGCCATCAACAGTTTACACGGTGAGACTTGCTGACCCTGGTAAAACTCCGAAGCAGTATGAAGGCAGAGATCATGCCCAAACCCAGAGAGATCATGCGTGCTGCGAGGGAAACTCACCCATTCTGCTGTGCAGAGTGGCCTTTATCCGCTTCTTTCGATCTCCTCCATCGCAGGAACATCCCGCGCAGATAGTCTTTCCAACTGGTTTTCCGTTCTGTGATCGTCGCAACCAACTGAGCACGAAGATTTTGGGGATTACTCTCTATTGAGGCGCTTCGCTGGGTTGAGCGAGGCAGGCGCTCTCCGGGCTGAGGAATTCCGTTTTCCAACATTTTCTGAAGGGCCATGAGGGTCTCAACTGAATAAACGCATGCAGGGGTGGTTTGTTCAATCAGGTTGTTTTCTCCGGGGTTAGGTTCTGCTGCATGCATTTGATTATGCTCCTCCGGTGGCATGGAAATTTCTCCTTCGTCAGTCATAAACGCCCGCCGGAACCGGGTCCAACTATGGCGACGGATCAACGGCTTCCTGAACCGGTTTGATAATGACTTCTCCAGAAGCGCGTGTATTGTTCCGGCTGCAACCGTATAGACTGCAAAGATCGTATGGCGATAAAGCTCATCGCAATCGGGGCAGACACTTCCTCATGCGATCTTCAATCTTTCCACGCTGAAGTCTGTCGCTTGGCCGGAGCCGGCTGGATGCCGCCGTACAAACTGTAACAGGCGCTTACTTGAACAAGATGCTTCTGGGAAGAGTGGGGATGCCGTGACGGAGCAAGGCTTACATTCGCGGAGAAAACCCTGTTTGCCGCGGCCATTTGAGCCCAAACTGGGCGCGGATGAAACGGCTCGCTTCGTCAAACTGTCCGCGATAGCGCCTGCTGCTCACAAGTTGCTTCAGCAGGCGCCATGCGCGATTGCACGTTTTACCGTGTAAGGTTGGTGGAGAGGAAAATTCCTCCGATCAACATGATGAGCACCACGGAACATGTGCCCAGGACACGCACCCAAACGGTGATTTTGTTCATCTGGGTGATTAATTCTCGTTGTTCCTTTTCCATGTGGGCTTCAGCACTGTCAAGAAAGAGCTGATCGTCTTCGTGCATCGTGAGGGTACCGCGATAGATGAGCAGCACGATAAGAACCAGTGTCAAACCGCCCCAAAGGATAAGCAGTGCCTGCATCATAGAACACCACCTCAAATCTTCCTGGAAGCGGTCCCGCCTACGCGACGCCGCACAGGGTTGCGGCCGGGGTATGTGGAACCTCAATTCGAATTATAGTCCCGGTTTTATACGGGCTTTGCAGGATTTTTTGTGCTTCCAACTACATTCGGTTGCGACCTTGGCCTGGACTCGCTCATCTAAATGGTGTTTGTGAGTGAATCTGTACTATAATGGTCTTGATTCACGGACCCAAATTTTGAAGGAGAATTAAATGGCTTCCACAACAACTCCCAACGTCGAAACCACGCCGAAGACCCCCGTCAGCCTGACTTCGACTGCGGTTTCTAAAGTCAAGGAGATCATGAAGCAGCAGGATCCTGTGCCTGCGGGGCTGCGCATTGGCGTTGTAGGAGGTGGTTGCTCCGGGTTCTCCTATTCCATGTCGTTTGAGAACGCACCCGGCATGATGGACAAAATCTTCAGTTTTGAGGGCCTCAACGTGTATGTGGATGCGACTTCCGTGATGTATCTCAACGGTTGCACCGTGGATTACGTAGAAACACTGGAAGCGGCCGGCTTCAAGTTTGAGAATCCGAACGTCAAGAGCACCTGTGGGTGCGGATCATCGTTCAACGTCTAAGATTTGCCGAAGATTTGATCAGAGCCTCGCGTGCGCGAGGCTTTTGTTTTTGTGCGCCCGGCAGGGCGCACTCACTTGGAGGTGAAAGTCCTCTACACACCCGGCAAGGGGAAGTGTTAGCTGAACGGCAAGGGTGGCCATCGCGAGGTGGAATCTGGAGGAAGCGTAGGCAAAGCGCTGGCCTGACGAACAGGAAGCGGATAGAGGCGGCGCAGTGGGGTGAGCAGGCAAATCTCTGTGAAGCCCAGTACTTGCACGGAACACTGCGACGTAGATCCGACGGGCATAAGCGTGATGGTGAGTGCGTCATACCCGGGGAGATCTGCATGGCTGCCACGAGCAACGAGCATCGGAAGGTGCTTAAGAGGGCGATGCAGAAGTCAGCAGAGGCCATAGTAGTTCTGCGTGAGCGGAATGAAGGGCCGAACCTGTCAAGAGTGGATAGAGGACCGTTTCTCGAACTGGGTTGGACAGAAGCCTCGTAAGAGGGCTTGCGATATGAGGTAGGGGCCGGAAGCTCCGATGGCTATGCAAGTGTCCTACAAGACCAGCCGGTGAACGGCCAACGAAACGAAGCTCGCTCCGGAAACGGAAGACAGGAACCGCCCGTTGCGGAACCGCACGGCGGGTGGTGTGGGAGGACGGCGGGGGTAACCCCGCCTCCTACCCGATCCCACTTGTTTCAGAAAAGGCGAATTAAAGTGGCGGCGTAGGCGTTGTATTTGGATTGGAATTAGGTGTTGTATTTGGATTGGAATTTGGAGAGACATTGGGAGCAGGGCTGCCACCCGGGGCCGGACTGCCGGATGGTGTAGCGCCTCCACTGTCGCCGCCGGCGCGAGGAGAGCCCACTGCTATGCCGCCGTCGGCAGAGCCGCCCAGGGTAGCCGCTGCCTGTTCCAGCTTGGCATCGTAGACGAACAGCCACTTGTCATACTCGTCGTTTCCGTTGAACTCGTGGATGCCGCTTTCTTTACTCGTGCTGGCCACTCCGATTATGCCGCCGCCACCGAACTGCTGGCCATTCCCGATATTTGAAGTTGATAAGCCGGTACCCGCTTGACCGCCGGCCGATTGATTGCCGCCAAGTGTCCCGCCTCCTCCCAGTGTTCCACCGCCTCCCAGTGCCCCACTTCCGCCAAAGGTTCCGGCTTGGGGCGTCGAAGAAACGGAAGGGTTGCTACTGCCGGAAATACCGGGATTGGTGCCTTGAAGCGTCGAGTTATTGTTGTTCTGTGGAATTTTCACTTCCGCTTCGCCCTGGTGAATGAGCTTCCAATCGGCCTTGCCGGTCATTGGATCTTCGTAGCGCTTTCTCAGGAAACGAATGTGGTTTGTGTCCTCAAGCTGCTCCAGTGACGTGGGATAATTGCCCGTCTTGCGAACATATTTCCTCACGGCTTTGGCATATTCCTTGCCGCGACGGATCAGTTCATTCTCCTTGTCCCGCTTGATCTGCTGCGCCATCCGTGGAGCTTCAATGGACAGCATGATCAGCATGATCGTAATCAGAAGCATGACCGAGAGCAGCAGGTACCCCTTCTGGTTGCGGGTTTTTGAACGGCTTGGCGTCATTTGTTTCATCAGGGCAGGAAAGGCTAACGCGCAGTAAGCGGGATAGTCTGCTTGTTATTGTAGAGCACGTCTTCAATCTGCACCGAATTCGCCGCAATCTGCACCACGCGATAACGGCGGTCCACAATGTCACCCTGCTTGGCTATAAATACTATTGAGTTCTGCGGATCGCCTTCCGCCAGGAAAATACGCTTGGTTTCACCCGGTTTGTTGGCGAAGCCATAAAACTTGAGCGGAATCGGTGGTGGCGGAGGCGTTGGCGGAGGAGTGAAGACCGGCGGAGGAGTTGGCTGCCGAACACTCGCCACCGGTGTTGGCACCGGCGCGGCTTGCATCTCAAAAATGTTGCGGCCTGGCTCGTATTTGATTTTGCGGCTTTCTTCCAACTGATGCCGGTGGAACGTAGGATCAGTGTCGTTCTGGGCGGTTTGTTTGTTTCCCGTCTTTCCCCGTGCAATATTGGTAGAGGTTGCAGGTGGGGCAGCAGAGCTGGTACCCGATCCAGCAAGATCATAGATGACCACAGCGGCAAGAATCGCCAGCAGCGCGCCCGCAACGATCATCTGGTTTTTGTTTGCAACCCCGATTTTCACTCTGGGAAGTTCCTCGTCAGCCTTGCGCCCGGTCCAGGGACGCATCTTTTAGAAATGTTTGAAACTTGATCTGCAACGTCACCGCGCCGCCTTCCTGCCCCGTCAGTGTGACTTGCTCAATGATAAACATGAGCTTGTCCTGCTCCAGAGAGTTGATAAAGCGCGCAACCTTGCCGTATTCGCCGGTAACCGAGGTTTCAATGCCCACCCGTTGTACACCCTGCAAATCATCCTTATCAGATTTGTTGGTGGTGTAATGAATGGATTGCGGTATCACACCGGCATCGTGCGTTAGCTTGTCCAACTCGGCTGAAATTTCTGACCAGCGTTCGGGAACCCGATCGCCGTAGAACGTGTCAATGTCTGAGCGCGTCTTCACCAGTTCCTGATCGATATTTTTGAGCGGCCCTACTTCGCGCGTCAAGCTGCGTTCTTGCTGCGTCAGCGCCTGTTCTCGCGCGTGTCGGCCGGAACTGCTCGAGCCAGGCCATAGCAGGTACACAAGAAAGGCAGCATCAATCACTGCAAGAATGGCAAGAATGGTGAAAAAGCGCTTCCTGATTTGTGCCAGATCGGTCATCAGAGCCCCTCCCCGGACGAGCTGGGCCGGGCGCCTATGGCTGCCGGCATGTAGAAGGTCTCAATCTCAAATTTGTGCAGCGGGGGCGCTCCTGGTTTTGCTTCCTTTTGGATCGTCTGGGTCTTGAGCTCCGTGTGCCGGAACTTCTTTGAGCCTTCCATCTTCTTCACAAGAGTGTTCAAGTCCTCAGAACTATCGCCCCCAATCGTCATCTTCAATTTGAGCTGGTTGTCCGGTGTGAGTTCGGGAGCAACCGATATCACATAGACGCGGCCAGGCATAATCTTTTGCAGGTCGTTAAACAGCTGCGTCCAGGAGAATCCTCTTCGGTTGATTTGCCTGTTCCAGTAGTTGTTCTCGTCCATCACCACGCGGTTTTCCGGCAAGTTCTCTACCCGCACCGCTTTATCGCGCTGCTGCTGCAGATCGCTTATCTTCTGTTCCAATTCCCTGATATGCGCGCTGGACTTTCTGGAGCTGGAATAGTTAAACCATGCCAGGACGGAGAGCAAAAGAGTGAAGACAACCATCGCGAGGGTTGCCGCACCGGCGCGGGATACAAACATCCGCACGTCTTCATGTTTCTGTGAGGCGAGATTGATATTGATTCGCATTATCCCAGCAGAGCTCCTGCAATTCCTGCCATCAGGGATGGCGGAAGGTGTTCTCCACTGAGGTTCTGCTCTGAGGAGATTTCCGGAGACAGTTCCTGGACACGGGCGCCGGTATGTTCATGAAGCAGCGGCCCAACTTCTTCCAGCCGTTCCACTCCCCCAACATAAATCTCTTCGATATGTGCTGCAAACGTATCTTCAAAGAAAACAATCGAAGGCAGCACACCTTCTGCCAATTCCTCCGCGCTCACCTGCGTCCCGCGTGGATTGTCCAGAGTGCGTACCAGCCGCAGTTCATGGTGCTCGGCCGCGGCAATCATGATGTTCGTTGGATCAACTTTAAGCATCAATGTCGGGCGTTCGCCATCCACTGTGCCCAGCGCAGCCAGAGAGGATGGCAACACAACGCCTGCCGTATAACCCACATCACGGAACGCCAACTCATACTCCGCAATGATGGCACGGGGAGAAACCGCGGCCACAACGCGCACTCCATCGGCTCCGCGTTTCACTTCATAAGAAACAGCTGCCTGGTCGACATCAAAGGGAAGAGATTTCTTCAGACGAAACCGGATTACAGGTTCAATTTCCTGAGGCTTGTTGGGCAAGGCTTCAAAGTCCAGCAGCAGCACACGGATCGCGGCATCCGGCACAATCACGATCACATCCCGCGAACTGCCGCTTACGGCGCTCAGAGCCCCATTGATTGCGGTGCGTAGCGCTTCGCCGTTGATCACGTTGGGACCGCTCAGTCCAGGAACAATCGTTCCTGGCGGAAGCTGCCGGGAGGTAAACATTTCCAACCGGGAGAGCCGTTCTGATGCTCTGGCAGCAATCACCCGGTCCAGCGTAATTTCGCACGCGACGTGGGGGCGCAGTGTTTTTGGTTTTTTGGCGACTGTCATCAGATTACCGGGTCGTCTCAATGAAGGTGACTTTGTTGATCTCTTTCATAGTGGTGATTCCGGCGCGAATTTTTCTCAGGGCGGATTCACGCAAAAAGCGCATGCCCTCCTCGTGCGCCGCTTTGCGAATTTCCGATGACGGGCGCTTCTCCAGAATCAATTCGCGGACGTGGTCAGAAAGATCAAGTAGCTCATGAATTGCCGTCCGGCCGTGATAACCGGTCCCGGCGCACTCGATGCAGCCCGGCCCGTCATAGAACGTAACGTCACGCCACTGCTCCGGCAGCAATCCGTTGTCTTCCAGCTCTTCGTCTGTGTACGGTGGCATGGGGGTCTTGCAATGGGTGCAGATGGTCCTTACCAGCCTCTGGGCCAGCACGCAGTTGAGCGCTGAAACAAAGTTGTAGGGCTCAACGCCCATGTTCAGGAATCGGCCAAGAACGTCCACCACGTTGTTCGCGTGCACCGTAGTGAAGACCAGGTGTCCGGTAAGCGCGGACTGAATGGCAATCTGCGCTGTTTCCGTATCGCGGATTTCGCCCACCATGATCTTGTCCGGGTCATGGCGCAGAATAGAGCGCAAACCGCGCGCAAACGTCAAACCCTTCTTCTCGTTGACGGGAATCTGCGTAATGCCGTGGATCTGGTATTCCACCGGATCTTCAATAGTGATGATCTTGTCTTCATCTGTCTTGATTTCGTTCAGCGCGGCATAAAGCGTGGTCGTCTTGCCGCTGCCGGTGGGACCGGTGACGAGCACCATGCCATAAGGTTCAGCGATATAGCGCCGGAATTTGCGCAGATCATCTTCATCAAAGCCCACAACGTCCAGAACCAGGTTGCGGAACTTCTCGCTCATTGACTCCTTATCCAACACGCGGAGTACGGCATTCTCCCCATGAATGGTGGGCATGATGGAAACGCGGAAGTCGATGAGGCGATTGTTGTACTTCACCCGGAAGCGGCCGTCCTGCGGCACGCGGCGCTCAGCGATATCAAGCTCACTCATCACTTTGATACGCGTGATGATGGTGGAGTGGTGCTCCTTGGCCATGGGCTGCATGGCCTGCTGCAGAACGCCGTCAATGCGGTACTTCACAACCACTGACTCGCTTTCGGTTTCGATATGAATATCACTGGCGCGTTTTTGCAGGGCCGTAAAGATCGTGGTATCTACCAGGCGAATAATCGGACTGACGTCAGCTTCCGTCGTTCCTGTGATCTTGTCGATGGTGAGGCTTTCATCGCCTGTGCCCTCATCTTCGCGGACCACGTCCAACACAAAGCTCTCACTGGCTTCTTCCAGCACGCGTTGCGACTGTTCAGTCTTTTTCAGAATGTCATTGATCTGGCTGAGCGTGGCCACCTTGGTCTTGATGCGGCGGTTCAGCAGCAGGCTGATTTCATCAATCATCATCAGCTTGCTCGGATCAGCAATAGCAATCCACAAAGTGCCGTCGTGTGCTTCCAGAGGCACAAAGTTGTACCGGAACATCAGATCCACAGGGACTGATTTGAAAAGCTCAGCATCCAGGTGATAATCGCGCAGGTCCAGAAATTCGCAGCGATAGCGAGCTGCCATCTCACGAGCGCGCTGCTCAGGCGTTGCTGCTATTGCTGCCTGGCCGTTTGGTTGTGTCCCGGGTTCCAACGTGGTTGTCAGATTTCTTTGCTCCATAACATCCCAGATTTCTAAATTCGCTAAGAGGCCAACTGTCCAGACAACGAAAAGATCGGCAGGTACAGTGAAATGAGTACAAACGCCACCGTGACGCCCATGAAGATCAAAATAAAGGGTTCAATCAACTGCATGGCTGCCGCCAGGGCGTTCTGCACGTCTTCTTCATAAAATTCCGCAACAGAGTTCAGCATGGTGGGCAGTGCGCCGGTGGACTCGCCGACCTCGACCATCTCGATGGCCAGTGCAGGAAAGAATTTTGTTTCCTCCAAACTGAAGGAAAGCGCGCGGCCTTCGCGAACACGTCGCGAGGCGTGACCTACGTTATCAGCTATTTTAAAACTGTTGATGGATTGACTGGCGGTCTCCAATGACGGGACCAAAGGCAATCCACCGGAGAGAAGCGTGGAGAGGGTCCGGCTGAACATGGAAACTTGGTATTTCATCCAGATGTTCCCAATCAGCGGCAGGCGGTAGCGGACTGAATCCAATACACGAGCACCCTGTTGCGAGCGCGACCACATGGTTAGACCTATGGCCACCGCTGCAATCCCGCCCAGGATGAGATAGTAATAATTGCGAATCCCATTGCCGATACTCAGCATGAAAATCGTAATTGACGGCAGCTTGGCGTTGAGAGAGGAGTAAAGCGCGGCAAACTGAGGCACGACATAGGTCATCAGGAATGCGAGCATCACTGCCAAAGCTGTAATGAGCAGTGCCGGATACCAGAGCGAGGCAATCAGCTTTTTACGGAAGCTCATGGAAAGGCGCTGGAAGGCAATGAAGCGTCCAAGCACTTCTTCCAGGTTGCCGCTTCGCTCGCCAGCCAGCAACGTTGTGGTGTAAATCTTGGAAACGGAGCCCTCAGCGGCAAAAGCATCAGACAGCAGTTCGCCGCTTTTTACCCGTTGCTCGATATTTACCAGCATAGTTTTAAACGAAGGGTTGCGCTGGCGCTTGCTCAAGAGGTTGAGCGATTTCAGAATGGGCAACCCTGCCTTAATCAGGGTGAGGAACTGCTGGTTGAAAATGATAAATTCATCATTCCTCACCTTCTTCCGTGCCTTCCCAAAGCCCAGAGACAGCAATCCTTTTCGTCCCTTGACCGAGTACACAAGGAAGCCCTGTTGGGCCAGACGCTCGCGGATGTCCTGCTCAGAGACACCGCTCTCAACCTGTTCGAGCACATGACCGCGCTCGTCTGCCATTTTGATCAGGAATTCAGCCATGAAATGTCGATTGCGAGGAAGTCCCGCTCCTTATCCAAGTCTAGCATTTTACGGGCCTTGTGCCCGCACTTTCATAGAATGTGGGGAGGCCTTTATTATTGCGCAAAATAGAGATTAATTTCCCTAATTCTTTGCCATGAAAAGTACTTAAGGGTAATCATTGAGCTACCCGGTCGTCTTGAATGGTCTCCACTCCGGGCGGTGGTGTAAACCGGAAAAGACTGTCCTGAACGGGGACATTCTCTTCGATATTCGTGAAGCGGAAATCCGTGGTTGTACCATCAACCTCAAGAATTCTGATCCTCACAATCTGGTGTGCCGGAGATATCTCCAAAACCACTTCAGAAATGCGGTCTGCCATGGATTTGGGAACGCCGCGCAGGACTACGTCTCCCGGTTGCAAAGGAGGAACATCAGGAGCGGACGATAAACCGCTCAGCTCCTTTTCCAGCTTGGTTTTGCCAAGCAAATAACGTAGTGGAGAGCGAATATCGTCCAGATTCTTGATGGCGGTCTTTCGGGCCTGCCGTTCGCCGGGGACATAGAAATAAGCGGTATGGGAGTCAGCCAAAAACAATTTTTCCCGTGGCTCCTTGTACTCCCATCTCATTCGTCCGGGCTTTTTAAGCCACAAGGTACCGCTTTCGGTTCGCGAGACACCCGGAGCCTGATAAATCTCAGTGAATAAAGACTTCAGGCTTTTCAGCCGGTTGTAGTGCTGGTCAACTGCCTCCGCGGTAGCTTTGGCATCAGTCTGCGGAGCAGGAGTAGCACTGAGCGTTAAGGCAAAAGTTGTGACAAGAACAACAGAACAAAGAAATCGCATGCGTTTTTGGGAGGGAACAACTCAGAATGGCCGCGGATGCTTCTGGAGCCACTCCCCGAGATAAGGATACTTGTTCGCGTCAGTAACTTCCACTTTGCCGCCGGCCAGAAGCTTGTAAGGATCACCCGTGGGATCAAGAGGAATTCCGCGAAGCAGTCCAGCCCGGATCAACTCCGGCCAGTTGGTTGGAAGGGAACCGGTTCGTTCCCGGTAGAACTGCACGCGCCGTTCCAGTTCTATGATGCCGGCATCCGCCTGCAAGGACTGCAAATGCGAGAGGGCGGTCTTCTTCACGTCCTTGTCGACCGTATTTTCATACACGCCGTTCCACAGCGCCATGGCGGTTTCAATGTCGTCGGCTTTTTCCGCCATGCGCGCCGCCATCACTTTCATCCAAGGCAAAGCGCCGGGAATCTCTGAGCCCTTCTCGAACGCTTCCTGCGCAGCGCGGTAGTCATGCCGGTCCTGGAACTGAATGAAGCCGAGCGTGAAATAAAGCCTCCAATAAGCCGGATTTTCCCGAATTCCTTTCTCCACCAACGCAGCCGCCCTGTCCGGCTGCCCTGCGCCCTCAGGTGGATTTTGTGACAGGAAAATAGACCCGTATTCGTAAGCCACAATGAGCTGCGGATCCAGATCAGTGGTGATGTCGAGCAACGGATACAAGAGATCGTAATGCTCGGCGCGGGCCATATGCGCTGATCCGAAATATTGCACTGCGCGCGTCCAATAGATGTCCGCCAGCAGGCCGGAGTAGCCAAGGCTCATTCGCTTGATTGTCTTGCCGGAGGGAAGATAAAGAACGTTCTCCAGCGTAGCCTGCTTCCCGCGCAAAGATTGGATCTTACTCAGCGCCAGCACTGATCCGGCGAACAGCGCCACCAGCAGAAGGCCGGACACGACCGTATGTTTCCTGCTTACTATCATTTGAGATTCCGCCGCTCGAAGATCAACACTGCTCCCAACGTAACCATTGCTGAGTACAGGAGGGCGTACACAGTGTTAAACAGAATCAGGCTGCCGCCGACCGGTTGCTTGTGCGCCACTTGCGAAATTACGTTCAAAGAGGAGAAGTTTGGAAGCACCCAGGATGCCGCAGACGCTCCCCATTTGCTGATTCCGTGTGAGATGGAGGCAAAATTTTTGAGATCCTCAGAAAATGTACCGATCACGAAAAGCGCAAAGGCAAACAGAGCAGAGAAAATCGGCGATGAAAAAGATGAGAACAGAAGCGTGAGGGCCGTGATGATCAGGAACTCAAGCAGGATGAAGTAAATGGCCACCAGCAGACTGGCGTCGGACCGGGTCAGCGGTCTTGTGTACAGCAGCAGAGCGCCGAAGAAGCCAATAGTCATGAAAGCTGCATTCGTGACCAGGGTGAGCACGAGCCCGAGATATTTGCCCACAACAAATTCCCAGCGGCGCACCGGCCGGGCGAGAATGGTGTAGAGCGTCTTTTTCTCAATCTCCTTTGCCACCAGCCCAATGCCGATAAAAATCGCAATGATCACGCCAAAAATGGAAATGGCGCTCAGTCCCAGGTTAACTAGCATCAGTCGTTCGATGTCGATGGAAATCTGGCTGAAAAGAGGCGCGCTTGCCAGCAGGATCAAGACAAAAACAATCAGGTTGTAAAGCACCCGGTCGCGCACGGCTTCACGAAACGTGTTGAGCGTAATGGCCGTTAAGCGGGAAATCATGCCTTCAGCACCTCCTCTTTGGAGGTCTGGGCCAGGAAGTATTCTTCAAGCGTTCCGTGCAGCGGCGTGACGGAGATGAGTGTGGCGCCTTGCTGGCGCAGTTTTTCGAGAACTCGATCCAGTTGGTCCTTTGCAACCGCGGCCCTTACGAGCTCTCCCGTAACATGAGTATCCGTCACGTCCCTGCTCACGGCGGGAAGGGCATCTGCTCCCTGCCAGATCACTTCTGACTTTGTTCCGGCGCCGCTTAGCTCATTTACAACGCCCACTCCTCTCAGTTCGCCCTTGTGAATTACAGCCACGCGATCGCAGAGCGCTTCGGCATCGGAGAGTATGTGGGTGGAAAAGAAGATGGTTTTCCTCGCGTCTTTCAGGGACTGGATCAGCTCCCGTACTTCATGCCTTCCCAGTGGATCAAGACCGGACATGGGTTCATCCAGCAACACCACGTCAGGATTGTGCACAATGGCCTGCGCAATGCCCACCCTCTGCAGCATACCTTTGGAAAACTTGCGCAGCTGCTTGTTCCCAACATCACCCAGACCTACTTGTTCAAGGATCGCCGGAATCTTCTGCTTTCTCTCAGCCGCCGGCATTCCGGATAATCCGGCGAAATAGTCGAGCAGTTCAGGCGCGCTCAGATAATCGTAAAAATAGGGCTGTTCGGGAAGGAATCCGATCCGCTTCTTAATCTCAGGGTCCTGATAATGCCGGCCCAGGATGGTGGCCGTGCCTGCAGTAGGAAAGATGATCCCCATCAAGAGCTTGAGCGTCGTGGTCTTTCCGGCGCCATTCGGGCCAAGAAAGCCAAAGGTCTCGCCTTGTTCGACCGACAGATGGAGGGGCTGCAGCGCCGTTACACGCTTTTTTTTCCAGAATCCGGCAGCGTAGTCTTTGCGGAAACCCTCAATTGTAATTGCGTGCATGGCAGGTGATATCAGTGAGAAAATTTTAGCCCTGCCGGGCTAGAGTTGGCAACGATCAGCAGTACAGGTACTGATCAGTTAGGCAAAGCCACAAAGGTGTTGGAGCACGCATCGTGCAGGACACCAGCCGCTTGAGATGCCACAGCATTCGGCTCCTCGCGAATCACGCCATCCTCGGTTGAGCAAAAATTCTTTTGGGCGGTTCTGCCGAACGCTACCGGCGTCCCAGAGGAAGTGTAATCGGCAAAAGGCTCATTGGAAGCGGTAGAAGTCATGAAGTATTCGTAACCGCCCTTAACGCAGGGTTCGGTTACGCACCCAGTCAATTCGTCCACCAGACACGCATGAGTTTTATCGCAGGGCTGTGCAGTGCTGAGTTTAAAAAGTGTGTTGGCAAACCCCACCGAGCCACCATAGGTGTTCCAATAGACGGCTTCCGCATTATTCAGGTTGCGCACCATGGCTGCACCGGCAGACTCGTTTGCCGCCATTTTCGATCGCAAAAGGTTTGGAATGGCAATGGATGCAATGATCAGAATGATCGCCACAACAATGAGCAATTCGATCAACGAAAACCCATTCTGTCGTTTAACGATGTTTCGCACGAGACGCTCCCCCACCTAAGCCCTTTGTTGATGACGATATAACATAAACACTTTGTTGCATTTGTGAGGCCAATTCAAATTAAGACTTCAAGGCAACCTAAGCTGCTGAATTTGCGAAGTTTAACATCCTGCAATGCTAAGACTCAATGGGTAATCATTGGCCTTCGGTGCAACTCGCTTGACATATTTTGTCAGTTCTCGACGGAAGCGATTTCCACGAGAAACAGCGTACTTTCGTACCCAAAAAATAAAGGGACATGGCTTTCGCCATGTCCCGGCTCGTACCCTCCCCCAGGTACTTGCCAAGTCAAACTATTAGTTGGGCAGCGGGGCGAGTGCCGCGCAAGTGGTCAGCGTGTAGCTCGGCGCCTGAGCAGCGAACGCTTCAAAGCGGACCACGGCGTCAGGGTTGGAGCAGAAGGTCTTGGAACCCTGCTGCTGGCCTACCGGAACAGCGCTGATGGTGTAATCAGGAACAACTGTGCTGGGGGCCGTGGGAGCAGTTCCGGAAACTTGATAGATGTACGCACCCTTGACGCACGGTCCGGCGCCGCAAGCCAGCGCGCCATCAACCAGGCACGCGCCAGTGGTGCCGTTAGCTTGTGTCGGGTCGCTGCAGCCGGCAGGCGCTGGTCCAAGCTGTGTAAAGGTAGCAGCGTATCCAAGCGTAGGATATGCGGTTGAGAAGGTTACTTCAGCGGTGTTCAGCGTGCGGACGGTGCTGGCAGCAGCCGACTCGTTGGCTGACATCTTGGACCGAAGCAGGTTAGGAATGGCGATAGCCGCGATGATCAGGATGATTGCAACCACGATCAGCAGCTCAATGAGCGAAAAACCCTTTTGTTTGCGCATTTGTTAGAGATCTCCTCTGAATCCTCGGTTCCCCGCTTACTTTTGAAGTCTCGGGACGTGGAACTCGCTCATGATCGTTGCATCTTGGAAACCAAGTTCCCCTATCCAGTGCATTCCTGCTGTGTTTTTCAGCAACACGCTGAATTTGAAGGGGGTTTCCCGGTGACAAGGTTTGCGACCTGAGCTGATTGGATAAGCTCATTATATGGCAAATTGACAAAAATTGTCAGAAAACTTGACGAAGAATGCCAAGCGGGAGTCCTGGGCGGAGAAGAACGAGACGTAGGAGACAGGGCGCGTGAGTCAGGTAAACCCTCGCGCACCCTGTCCCAGGCTTTAGGATAAAAAACCTAGAAAGGAATATCTTCGTCGGTGATTTCGGCGGCCTGCGACATTTCGTCGGCGTGCTGAGATTTCTGTTCACGCTGATCCATTGACCCATGGGAGGCGGATGCGCTTCTAGAGAACCGTCCCTCCGAGTCGCCTTCGCTGCGGCCGCTGAGAAGCACCAGATCGTTAGCGACGATCTCCGTACGATATTTCTTTTCGCCGCTCTGCTTGTCTTCCCAACTGGAGGTTTGAAGCCGCCCTTCAATGTAGAGCTTGGAGCCCTTCTTTACGTATTCGCCGACGATTTCAGCCAGTCGCTGCCATGCGACAATGTTGTGCCATTCGGTGCGATCCTGCCACTCGCCGCCTTTATCTTTGTAGCGCTCATTGGTGGCCAGGCTGAACTTTGCCACAGGTGTTCCGCTAGGCGTGTATTTGATCTCAGGGTCTTTGCCCAAATTGCCAATCAGGATGACTTTGTTAACGCTCTTAGCCATGGGAGAGTTTTCCTTAATAAGTTTTTTGCGTTGTAAACGCCAGGCAGTCCCCTATTAAACTACAAGGGCGCAGTTTTGTCGACTTTTCTTCGCTGTTCACAGAGTCGCATCACCCATGCGCGCCATAAAACTGGTAAAGCATCAGGTAAACAACAACCCCTGTGACGGAGACATAAAGCCAAATGGGATAGGTCCAGCGGGCAATCCGGCGGTGACGCTCAAACTTCTGTCGAAACGCGAATACCAGAGTAAGCACCACCAGCACGGGAACAGTGGCCGCCAAAATTGTGTGTGAAATGAGAATGCTGAAGTACAAACCCCTGGCCCAGCCCTGTCCCGGAAAGTGCACGGAACCAACATGCGCATGGTAGTAAAGGTAGCAACCCAGAAACACTGTTGAGGCGCTAACGGCGGCCAGCATGCAAGCGCGGTGCAGTTGAACTTTGCCTTGGCGAACGAATGAATGTCCCGTAACTATGAGCACCGCACTAACGCCGTTCAGGCCGGCGTTCAAAGCGGGGAAGATGCTGTAATCGGGCATTCTCAGGCGGCAGGCAGGGTCCTGCGGCGGTTCACCATGACGAATCCTGCCAGAAACACAAGAACTGTAAACAGAGCCAACACCGCAATGGAAGGCCACAGGGGCAGCGTAGTGCGTGGCGCGGTTGCCGGGAAAAGCGTAAGCAGGAGCGCATCCATACCGTAGGTGAGCGGGTTGACGCGCATCAACACCTTGATCCAGCCGCTTGCGCCGCTCACAGGGAACAACGCTCCTGAGAGCATCCACAAAGGAATAAGAAAAAGATTGATGATGGCGTGAAATCCCTGGGCAGATTCCATGCGCCAGGCGATCGCGAATCCGAGTGCCGTGAGGGCGAATGCGGCAAGAAATGTGACGAGTGTGACAATGAGGAATTGCTCCAGGCCAATGCGGATGCCGATGAAAGGAGCGAATACAAGAAATATCAAACCCTGAACAGCGGAAAGCGTGGTACCGCCCAGCACCTTGCCCAACACGATTCCCGACCGGTGAACCGGCGCCACCATGACGGAAAGCAAGAAGCCTTCATTGCGATCTTCAATTACAGACATCATGGTGAAAATGGATGTGAACAGAACAATCATGATCAGGGCGCCGGGAAAGAAATAAACCAAAAAGCTTCCCGTGCCGGTGGCGCCCGTGTGCAAAGAGCTGCCGAAGCCGGCGCCGATCACAATCCAGAATAGAAGAGGCGAGACAATCACTCCCACCACGCGCGCTGGCTGGCGATAAAAACGGACAATTTCCCGCCACCACAAGGTAAAAGCCGGCAGAAACGGGCTCACCGTGGGAGTGGCAATTGTCGCCGGAGTCACTGCTGCCTGGGCCATTTATTGCTTTCCCTCCTCCTCTTCTTTTTCAGTCCAGAAGCGATGTCCGGTGCGATTGATGAATACGTCCTCCAGTGTCGGCTTGCTCACTGAGATGGATTGGATTTCACCCGGAAATGCCTCGACCAGATCGGGGACAAACCGATGTCCTTCTTTGCGTTCCATGCGGACCTTGCCATCCATGACAGTAGCACCGGCATGAAATTTCTGCTCGATGCGGACGGCCAGAGATTCGGCATCTTCTGTTTCCAATAGAATTACATCTCCGCCAATCTGGCTGCGAAGCTCTGCGGGAGTACCCAAGGCTACGATCTCTCCCTGACTGAGAATGGCCAGCCGGTCGCATCGCTCAGCTTCTTCCATCAGGTGGGTTGTGACAATTACAGATACGTGTTCCTGGCTCCGCAATTCATGGAGATACTGCCACAGATCACGACGGGCTCCGGGATCAAGACCTGTCGTCGGTTCGTCCAGCAAAAGTACGCTGGGGTGGTGCATCAGGCCTTTGGCAAGCTCCACCCGGCGCTGCATTCCGCCGGAAAAAGTCTCCACTCGCTCGTCAGCACGGTCCGCCAGTGCGACATGTCTAAGCATGGCCGCAATCCTTTGCTTCAACTCGCTTCCGCGCAAGCCATAGAGGTGTCCCTGATGCCAGAGATTTTCTGTGGCCGTGAGTTTGATGTCCACGCTCTGGGCCTGGAAGACAACGCCAATCCGGCGGCGAACCTGGTCAGGCTGTTTGGACGCGTCAAAGCCTCCGACCAGTGCACGGCCTCCAGATGGCAACATCAATGTTGAAAGTATGCGGAACAGTGTAGTTTTGCCGCTGCCGTTGGGGCCCAGCAAAGCGAAGATCTCTCCGGCGTGTACCGAAAAAGAAATGCCGTTCAGCGCTGTGCGCTTCCCGTATGTGTGGCGCAGGTCTTCGACTTGAATGACTTCGTCCGGGTTACCCAATTGTGTGGACATGGCTTCTCTGTTCTCAAGAACCGTAGCCATCATGAGCGCACCACGTTCAGCATCATGAGAGCAAAGAGCAGGGGCAGGTACAGGACAGAAGCCTGGAGAAGCTGCCGTGCCAGTTTTCGCGAATCCGGCGCCGTGGGGGGAAGCTTGGTCCAGGCAAGCCGAAACACGCAATAGAGGAAACCTATGCCGAGAGCGAGGGCGCTGTATAAATAAATCTTGCCGGACATGTGCAGGAGCGAAGGCATCAGGCTTACTGGCAGGAGCGCAGCGCAGTACGAGAGCATCTGTCGAATCACGCTGCGCCCGCCCTTATCGACTACTGGCAGCATGCGAATACCTGCGGCTTCGTATTCATCGCGGTACATCCAGGCAATGGCCTGAAAATGAGGAAATTGCCAGAAGAAAACGATCAGGAAGAGGATCACCGCTTCAGGTTCAATATGTCCGCGAATCGCAGTCCAGCCAAGCAGTGGCGGCATGGCGCCGGGAAAAGCGCCCACGAAAGTAGAAATCGGCGAAATTCTCTTGAGGGGCGTGTACAAAGCGAGATAGGCGACGGCGGTAGCGAATGCCAGGATTCCAGTAAGCACATTGGTTGTCATCGCCAGGGACAATGAACCTACCAGAGTGGCAACCACTCCGGCGATCAGTCCGGTCGTCGCGTCCATGCGCCCCGCCGGCAGCGGCCGGTTGCGCGTGCGCTTCATCCTGGAATCAATGCTGCGCTCCAGAACTTCATTGAGCGCGGCTGATCCTGCACAAGTCAGGCCGATACCCCAAAGCGCATTGAGGAGCGTCCAGGAAACCGAGGAGACCCCGCTTTTGGCGGCGCCCATGTAGTATCCGGCCCATGCCGTAATAACAATGAGCGCTGTTACGCGCACTTTGAACAATTGCGCATAGTCAGAAAGAACGGACGCTTTAGCAGAAACCGCAGGAGAGGTGACCGGAACCGGACCTTCCGCGGCACGGGACTCCGTTGGAACCAAAGGCTGCGCTGCAAAGCTCATGCCTTGGCCACCTCTTGCTGGTGGCTGATAGGAACGGCTCCGATGACGCGTTCACGATGGCGGTATGCCTGGACGGTGAAAATCATCGCCAGAGCCAGAATCAGGGCACCCACTGCCAGGTGTGCAACCGTAACGGTTACCAATCCCAATGTGGGCTGCACTTCATCAATCCCCTGGACCACCCGAACCATATAGGCGCTGGCGCCCAGCAGCAGTTGCAAAATCAGGAGCAGCAGCATCCACACCGCTGGACGCTTAAGCAGCAAAATGTTGGCATGCTTGCTCAGCGTGCGCATGCTCAAGTAAAGGATGAGACCTGCCACCAAAAGCGCATTCAGCATATGGGGATAAAGGAAAGCATGTACGATCTTATGCGCTGGCCAGCGGTTGGCCGCATTTGGCCCCCACTTGGTCCACACATGGCGGAACGCCGCGCCCAGGATCAATTGCAGGTAAAGAAAACCCATCAGCATCCACGCGTGGCGGATAAGAGGCGCGGCTTCCTTTTGGGAAATTGTTTGTGACGGGTCTTCCAGCCAGCTCTTGCTGGTGAACACGGCAATTACCGCCAGGCAACAAAACATGGTCTGGCCTACGGTTGCGTGGGCGGTGGAGATCAAGGGGGGAGTGAATTCCAGAACTGTCAAACCGCCCAGAATACCCTGAAAGATTACGCCCAAGACGGCGCCAATACTCAGGAACCGCATCCAGCGCCGCCGGTCCACTTTCCAGGTCCAGATCGCCGCGATAATTGTCAGCAATCCCACCAACTCGGCAATCATCCGGTGCCCATGCTCGAACTTTACTCCACCAACCATCTTGTGCATTGGCAGCCACCAGAAGCCTTCACTGGTGGGCCAGTCCGGCACAGCCAGGCCTGCGTTGTTACTGGTGACCAGACCGCCCGCTATGATCAGTAGAAAAGCCAGAACGGCGACGATGACGGTGAAACGATGGTGGGCGGCGTTGTAGCTGGTGGGGGTCAGAACAGCTCCTTGAAACCTATCATTCTACCATCCTGTTGCAAAGGTCGAACTCTGAAGAGAGCAGACTAACGAAGGAGTTTGGCAATTTATTTTGGTAAGTGGGTAATTGGTTCGTAGCTGAAATCCGAGTTTTGCAAGGAACAATCACCCATTTCCAGCTGAGTTCATTTGGCGGAAAATTGGAAATCAGCGTTCGCAGTTTGCTTCGGCTCAACTTTGACCTTCATCGTCTTCTCGCCGAATTTTTCGTGCACTGCGGCCAGCGTGTACTCGCCGGGCGGCAGGTTCTTGATCTCAAAGCTTCCATCCGGCCCGGTTACGGCGTAGTACGGGTTGGACATGACGTTCACGTAGGCGCGCATCCAGGGATGCTGGTTACACTGCAGCGCAATCATCATCTCCGGAGTGGTAAAGCTCTTCACGATCGGTTTATCCGTGGGCATCTGAGTTTCATTCCAGGCGGGATTCTTACTGGGCATGTCGTGGATGTTGTGATCTGCCTGGTCTGTGTTGGTGATTTTGAAGGGCTGCTTTGCCATTATGCCCATCATATGCGGTGAATAACGGCAGTTCTTCTGATCAAGCACGACCGGCGTGGAAGGAACCGGATAGGGACCAGCGGGCGCGCCTTCCTTCACGTAGACAAAGACATTGGCCAGCTTGCCGTTTTTGACCACAGCTGTTTCCGCGGGTCGCGGAGTCTGTGGGCACATGGGATCAGCCGTCATATCAATCGTAGGTACACGCGGTACCGCGCCTTTGAAGTCCACCACTCCCTTGATACTGCCGGCATTTGCCAGATCAGGAGTCGCGGCAGGAGCAACCGCTGGTGCTGCGGCCTCGGCGGTGCTCGCTGAAGAGTTAGTTGATGGTTGAGAAGAAGGCTGCGATTTGCAGCCGGCAAGTACGAGCAGGAGCAGTAAAGAAGAAAGTATGTTTTTCATTTTGAATACTGGCAGAATATTCCAGCCTGCACGGTTTTTCCAGTTGACCGGCAGCCCTCTCACAAAATTTCAATTCACCTGGCAGCCGCTGCTACGGCTTCCATGTTCTGAATCACCGCGTCAGTAAACTCGCTGGTTCCAGAGGCGCCACCGACATCGCGCGTGATGTGTTTTTTTTCTTTGTAGGTGCGTTCCAGAGCGGTATAAATTTTGTCCGCTGCCTCCACTTCGTGGAGATGACGCAGCATCAGGATTGCCGACTGCAGCAGGGCCGTAGGATTTGCCATGTCTTTCCCGGCGATGTCAGGCGCAGAACCGTGAACCGCTTCAAAGATGGCGCAACCATCTCCCAGATTCGCTCCTGGTACCAGTCCCAGTCCTCCAACAAACGCAGCACACAGGTCGGAAACAATATCTCCGTACAGGTTCTCCATAACGAGCACATCATACTGGTAAGGATTCATCACCAGTTGCATGCAGGTGTTGTCAATGATGTGCTCGGCGTAAGGGATCTCCGGATATTCCTTGGCAACTTTGCGGCAGCAGTCCAGAAAAAGGCCATCACTCATTTTCATAATGTTGGCCTTGTGAATAGCGTGGATCTTCTTTCGTTGCTCGCGGCGGGCGAATTCGAACGCGAAGCGCGCGATCCGGGTGGAGGCTTTCTCCGTGATGATCTTGAGCGCTTCCACCACTCCCGGCACTACCTCATGCTCAATGCCTGAGTACTCACCCTCAGTATTCTCGCGAACAATCACCAGATCAACGGCAGGGAAGCGAGTAGGTAGGGAAGGCAGGCTGCGCACGGGTCGAAAATTGGCGTAAAGCTCGAACTTGCGCCGCAACGCCACATTGATGCTGGAAAACCCGCCCCCGATGGGAGTTGTGATGGGACCTTTCAGAGCTACGCCGGTGCGTCTTATCGACTCAGTAAGTTCTTTGGGAATGTATTCGCCTGTGGTGGCGTAGGCCGTTGCGCCGGCGTTCACCGTCTCCCAATCAATCTTTACTCCGGCTGCTTCCAGAATTCTTACGGTTGCCCGGGTGACCTCCGGGCCAATGCCATCTCCCGGAATCAGCGTTACCTTGTGTGCCATCTCACCTGCTTGCCCTGGGATTGTTTTTCATTTTACGGGAGCCTTTGCTTTCACAACTTTGGGCTTCTCTGGACTGTTGTGTAACAGCTGCTCAAGTTCTGCGTGGAATTCACTGACGTCCTGGAAATCACGATAGACAGAAGCAAACCGGATGTAGGCGACTTTATCAATCTGCTTCAACCGCTCCATGATCTGCTCACCGATTTCGCTGGCGGTGCGCTCGCGATCAGGAGAGTCAACTACAAACTGCTCAACCTCGTTGACGATCTGTTCCATCTTGCCCATGGAGACAGGGCGCTTTTCGCAGGCGCGCAGTACGCCGGAAAGCACCTTCTGACGCTCAAATTTCTCCCGACGGCCGTCTTTCTTGACGACCATGTAGGGAATCTCGTCAATGCGTTCGTAGGTAGTAAAGCGCTTTTCACACTTCAGGCATTCGCGCCGGCGGCGTATTGATTCGCCTTCTTTGCTTTCGCGCGAGTCCACCACCTTGTCATTCTCGAACCCGCAAAAAGGGCATTTCATGGGTGCTATATAGAGCTTTCCAGGGATGTAGTACTTCTAATTGTATCAGGGGCGTACGATAGACACTGGGATCGGGAGCCAAAAAAAGCTTCACCCTTCCTTCAATGCTTCCTGTTCTTCTTGTTGGCTTTCCCGCTCCACGCGCAGGATGGAGATACGCTCAAAGTGGGCCACCACCAGCCCTGCAGGTATGACCGACATAAACGTCACCAGCCAGAGCATGATGCCACAACTGGTCGAGATTTCAGGCGAGATATGGAAGACGCCGCGCAAGGTGCCAATCGTCGCCAATTGTGAGCCGCCACCCACTACTGGAAGCTGCAGTATGCCACCCATCACGCTGGCAGCGGTCAACAGCAAGACGCTGGACAGCGTCATATGAGAAAGCCGGTGAATGGAGTAAGCATGCGTCACACAGACGTAGGCAAACCCAATCACAACCCAGATCAAAAGTGACAAGCCGCTGAGCTTAACGAAGGCTTTGAGATTTTTAACTGTATTCAGGCCCTCTCCGAACGCCTGCACGCGATGATAAACGGCTTCGCCGACCTTGGGAGATATGCCAGTGAAGACTCCGCGGAAAAAGGACGACGCCTTGACCGGGTTCTTTCTGATCCAAAAAGCCAGGGAACCTACAAATGCGACAATTAACAAGAGCGCGAGTCCAGAGATTTGAAACAAAGCGAAGGTGGTGACGTGAAATCCAAGGATTGATTTTTTAGTACCAGATTCAAAACCCGGCAGCCTTCTCAGGGTATCGGCAAACCAGAGAACGTTGAGCGCCATGATGAGCCCAAAGCCACCCATATCGAAAATTCTTTCCACTGTCCAGACAGCAATTTGAGAAGAAACATTCAAGTTTTCCTTGCGGGCTATGAGATAGGGGCGAATGAATTCGCCCGGACGGCCGAAGAGCGCCATGCCGGTAAAGCCGATCATGGTAGGCGCGATCAGCCGCGAAAGCCGTGTCTGACAGACGGGCTCAAGAAGGATCCGCCAACGCCAGGCACGGAGGAAGTAATCGGCATAGATTAGTGCGATGCCCCCGGCCAGCCAAACCTTGTTGGTCTCGCCGGTTGCCGCGAAGAAACGTTCCCAATCGAATTTGCGCCACGTTCTTACCTGGAGATAGATCAACCCGGCCAGAATGACCAACACCGCTGCCGTTATAAAAATGCGTTTCTTGCTCTTCATGAAATTCAGAGATTAAGCTGCGGGACCGCCACAAAAAACAACGCGCCAACTGAGGCGCGCTCTCATGTTACTTATTGTAAATGCTGGCGGGTTTCTCAGGGTGCGGTCTGAGGATTGGAAATGCTGGCTTGTTGGCGTTGCGTTTGCGCCTGCTTTACAGTTCCGTTTGCATTGTCTTGAGTCTTAGCTGATGCAGATGCTTTCTTCCTGGCCGCTTCTGCCCGCAATTGGGCACGCTTCTTCGCATTGAAGTCACGCACAATGGCGGCCACGTAAGCCCGAGTCTCGCGGTAGGGAGGTACGCCATGATATTGCTGAACGCGGTGAGCGCCGGCATTGTAAGCCGCCAAGGCTTTCACCGGATCATCGTGATACTGCTCCAGCAATGCGTTCAGGTGCGCTGTGCCGGCTTCAACGTTGGCTTTGGGATCGAATGCGTCTTTGACTCCGAGCTGGCTGGCTGTTTGCGGCATGAGCTGCATCAAGCCGCGGGCCCCTTTCCGCGAAACGGCATGCGGGTTGAAATTGCTTTCTGCCTTAATCACGCTGGCCACAAAGTCCGGATCCAGTTGGTACTTGGCAGCGATCTCCTTGACCATAGCGTCAATGTCTGTGCGATTGGCCTTCACGGCTGTCGCTGGAGAGGCAGGTAGGGCTGGTAGCAACTGCGGGCAGCCGGCACAGCAACCGTTGTTGCCGGGGGCGAGACAGGCTGAGCGATCACTGCAGGCTGCGGATCAGCGGGCAAATCAGTCAGCGCGGAATCATCCTTGTCGTAAGAGGAGATTTCATCGGTAGGAATATCCATATGGCCACCGGGGACATAAAGTCGCGTGACGGAACCTAAAACCTCTTTGCGCAGGAAGGGAATGGACGAGCCATTCTTCAGGATGGCCAGATCGGCTGCCGAGGCGGAGAGCTGGCCTGCAAGCAGCAACAATGCAATCCCGATTGGCCTTAAAGCAGACATACTGATCCCAGCTAACTATTGTCCCTGAATCTGGGCCTGAAAGCCAGCCCCAAATACCTCCTCAAGCGCCTGAGCTACTCCGCTTTCCGCGTTGGTGCCGGTAACTTTCCAGCCATTCTGCTTGATTTCCTCTGTGGCGTTTCCCATGATCACCGGAAGCCCAGCAAATTCAAGCATTTCCAAGTCATTGTAGTTGTCCCCGATGGCCATGATCTCAGACCGGAGTACGCCATGAAGTTGCGCCCAGCGGCGCAAAGCGTGGCCCTTGGAGCAATCGCGGTTCAGGACGTCCAGAATGCAGAGGTCGCGATGGTCATATTGGGTGCGGACGATGGTGATTTCGTCAAGAAAATCGGCCTCGGCGAGCCGCAGCTGCGCCTCCTGCATGCGTGGCACCCTGCCGCAATACATGGCCTGAATGGGGTCTTCATCGCGCAGAGCATCTTCCAAAGGAGAAACGTACCGGATATAAGGCTCGTTGTGCTGAATCCACCGCGCAATCGTCTGGTTCAACTCCTCTACCCGTTCCAGAACCAGAGCGCCGTGTCCGGGACGATCAAAGGTGAGAACGGCATTTCCGCGGAAATGGTCCATGTGCTGAATCAGCTTGATGGCTGATGGGCGGGGAAGCCGGTCAAAGTAGAACGTCTCACCCTCACTAGACCGGATCAGGGCTCCATTGGAGCTAATGAGCCATACCGGAAACCCCAGTTCCTGAGCGATGGGTAACGCGTAGTCATGCCGGCGTCCGGTCGCCAGAAGGATCTCAGCGCCACAGGAATGCGCAGCCCGCAGAGCGGCGACATTTCTGGCTGGAACCTGAAAATGCTGGTCGAGCAGGGTGCCGTCAATGTCAATGGCGATCAGCCGGATGGGAGGATTCACTAAACATATTCTAAGCGAGAGGCAAGCGGTTTCGGATTCTATACTCGGAAGAACCGAAAGCTGTTTAGATGTGGGCTTTTGTTCGCCGGGTTCAGCTGGTTGTTGACTGGGGGCCGAAGAGCTCAAAGAACAGATGGCGGCAGCCGCAAAGTTGTCACCGCTGTACTGCCGCCGTTGTTGCATCACCCGATTCAGGCTTTCGCTCATCCATAGATGGAGAAGCCGCTGTTGTCCTGTTGCTGTTGCTCCTGCTTCTTCTTATTTTTCTTTTCTTTCTTGCTGTGTTTCTGCTGTTTGCTTTGCATGGAGCTTTGTTGGCTGTTGCTGTCACAATTCTTTGGCTCCGGGGAGAAAGCAAAGCTCGAAAGAGATACCGCCAGCATTGCGATGGTGAGTATGAGATTCCTTTTCATGTTTCACTCCTTTGGGTTTGTATTGAGCGTCTGCAATTGCAATCGCCACATGGTTAAAACAGGATGAAGAGGAAGTTATTCCCGGAAAGTTTTTTCGGAGTAAAAAGAAGTTTGAAAATCAAATGCCCAGATAGGCTGCGCGCACCATCTCGTTGCCGAGAAGATTTTTGGCTGTGTCTTCCATCAGCACGGAGCCGTGCTGAATCACGTAGCCGCGATCAGAGATGCTGAGGCCGCTGACCACGTTCTGTTCCACAATCAGCATGGTGATACCGGTATTGCGGACTTCTTGAATTTTTTCGAATACCTCATCAACCACTTTGGGCGCCAGACCGAGGGAAGGCTCGTCGAGTAGAAGCAATTTCGGCCGGGCCATCAGCCCGCGTGCGATGGCCACCATTTGTTGCTCGCCGCCGGAGAGCGTACCGGCAAGCTGGTTCATGCGTTCTGCCAGCCGAGGAAAAAGCGTGAGCTGCTCCTGCAAACTCTCTTTCATGTGAGGGCGCGAGCGCGGGGTGTACGCGCCGAGAGAAAGGTTTTCGCGGACGGTCATGAAAGGGAATACCTGTCTGCCTTCCGGCACGTGACTTATGCCGAGCTCGACCATGCGGTGAGCGGGCACGCGTGATACATCCTGGCCGGCAAATTGCAATGAGCCGCCCGCCGGGCGTTTAATACCCGAGATCACGCGAAGAGTTGTGGTTTTGCCCGCGCCATTTGAGCCAATCAGAGTGACGATTTCTCCGGGAAAGACGCGCAGGCTAACGCCAAAGAGCGCCTGAAGATCACCATAATATGCAGTGACGTTCTCGAGTTGCAGCAAAGGAGCAGAGCCAGCGGTGGCGCGAGTCATTGCACGATCTCCTTGTACTTGGCACCAAGGTAGGCCTCAATCACAGCGGGATTTTTAACCACTTCTTCAGGTTTGCCTTCGGCAATTTTTGCTCCGTAATCAAGAACCACAACGCGATGAGCAATCCTCATGACCACCTGCATCACGTGTTCCACGCCTCCCACCACGCTGACGCCCCATTCCGGCAGGCGCTTCACCAGTCCAGCCAGGGCCAGCGCTTCCGCCGTGGTCAAGCCGGAAACGACTTCATCCAGGAGAATGAGCTTCGGTCTTGTGGCCAAGGCACGCGCGATTTCGAGCCGCTTGAGCGCAGCCAGAGGAAGTCCACGCGCGGGAAAATCTTTGAGCTGCGACATCTGCAAAAAATCGAGAAGTTTTTCCGCTTCTTCTTCCGCCTTGCGAACAATGCTGGTGTGCATGAACGCCCCGAGCATCACGTTTTGCTGCACGGTCAGGCTGGGCAGAGGTTTGACAATCTGAAAGGTGCGTCCGATTCCCAGGCGCGCCGAATCATGCGGCGGCATGCGCGAGATGTTGTGGCCGTTGAAAATGATGGTCCCTTCATCTGGATGCAGGAAGCCGGTGACCAGGTTGAAGACCGTGGTTTTGCCTGCGCCGTTTGGGCCAATGATAAAAAGGATCTCCCCTTCCTGCATGCCGAAAGAGACATCTTTGACAGCACGCAAGCCACCAAAGCGTTTGGAAACATTTTTGACTTCGAGAAGCGGGGTCATGGCTCCGCTCCCTGAGTTTCAACGCGACCCAGAGTAGATGGGATTGCGCTGGCTGGCGGCTTCTTCCGGCGTTTGAGGCGATCTTGCAGGCCGCCCATGATTCCCTCTGGCAAAAACAAAACCACTAACACTATGAGTGTGCCGTAAATCAACAAGTGGCGTTCGCCAAATTCATTTTTAAAAAGTTCGGATGCCGTGAGCAGAAGGACCGCGCCAATAATGGGCCCAAGCAGCGTGCCTGCTCCTCCCAGCATAGCGATGATGGCCATCTGCACAGAGATATCAATGGTGAGAACGCTATCCGGAACAATGAACTGGAAGGCACTGCCATAAAGAGCGCCTGCCAGCGCAGTAAGAAAGGCGCTGATCAGCAGGGATCGCAACTTGTAATTTGCAGTGTCAATGCCGACGGCGCTGGCCGTGTCCTCATCTTCGCGGATTGCCATCAGGTAGTAGCCGAAGCGCGAACGTGAAGTCCAGTAATTGATCAGAAAACTAATGATCGCGAGAATGACTGCGGACAAATAGAAAAGCTTCCAGAACGATCCACCGGAAAAGAGGGAGGGCGTGCTCAGTCCGATGGCGCCGCCGGTGATATCAAGATTGGCCGCTCCCAGGCGCAGCACTTCCGCGAACGCAATAGTGGCCAGCGTGAAATAAGGTCCGCGCAGGCGAAAGACAATCTTCCCGATCACGCCGCCAATCAGAGTGGAAAAAAGCGCGGCAAGAAAAAGGGAAATCCACATGGGAATGTGGTGCGCGGTGAAGATGGCGAGACCATACGCGCCCATTCCGAAGAACGCCGCATGGCCAAGGGAGAGTTGCCCGGCGTATCCTCCGACGAGGTTCCACGCCAGCCCAAGGGCGGCAAACAGCACAATGCGGAAGACCACCTGCAAAAGATAGTTGTTGCTGCTTAAAAGAGGCAGGCAGCTGAGGCCGGAAACAGCGGCTATGAGCACCCAGAATTTCCAGCCGCTCATGCGCGTTGTCTCCCGAAGATGCCGCTTGGTTTGAGGGACAGCACAAGAAGAAACAGTACAAAGTCAATGGCCAGCGCCCACTGGTTTCCCAGATAAGTGCTGGTGAGGCTCTCGGCGATTCCCAATACCAGGCCACCGATAGCAGAACCTTCAATGGAGCCCATCCCACCCAGGACGACAATGACGAAGGCTTTCAGGGTGTAATCTTCGCCAACGCTGGGGAAGAGATAAAGAGCAGGCAGGAGCAGCGCCCCCGCAATCCCGGCAAAAGCAATTCCCAGAGCAAAGCTCAGCCCCTGAATGCGGATGACGTTGATGCCCATGAGCGGCGCGACCTCACGATTCTGCGACGTGGCGCGTAAAGCCTGACCGGTGCGCGTGCGCATGACGAACTGCTGCAGGCCCACGATGAACACTGTGGCAATGCCAAATGATAGTAGCGAGGCGGCGTTCAGGGTGAAAGGTCCGGCGTGCACGCTGCGATTGACCAGGTCAATGCTGGTCTGGTGGTAGTCGGCGCCGAAGATGACCTGAGCGAGATCGATCAGGATCAGATCAATGCCGATGGTCATGAGGATCTGCATGAAATCTGAGCGATCGCGGATGGGCTGGATCAGCAGCTTGTAAACCAGATATCCGAAGAGGAAAAGAAGAAATCCCGCGGGAAACAAACCAAGATATGGGTTGATTTTGAACTTGTCGAAAAAGACAAACGTGGCATACATGCCAATCATCATGAAGGCGCCATGGGCAAAGTTAACAATGCGCATTACGCCGAAGATCAGGGCGAGGCCCATGCCGATGAGCGCATAGAGCGCGCCGATGAGCAGGCCATCCACGCAGGCTTGGAGAAACGTAGTCAACAGGCGCTCCCTGCGCTATTTGCGTTGTGACCACGCTGGAGCAGGAATGATGGGCTTTGAATCCGCGATGTCCGGCGGATACACAAGATGATAGTTCCCGCCCTGCACCTGAGTGATCAGGACCGTGTGCTGGTTCTGGCCGTTGGCGTCAAATTTCACCGGGCCAAACGCGCTGGTTTTGAGATTGGTGTTGCGGATGGCATCGCGAATTCTTGCCGGCTCCAGTGACTTTGCACTATTGATCGCCTGGGCAAGAACGAGCAGCGATTCATAAGCCTGTATGGCGTGGTAAGCAGGGTGTGAGCCAAAGCGCTTGAAATACTCAGCGTCAAATTCCTTTGAGCCTGGCCAGGGCGCGTCCGGCAGCCACTGAGAAACGGAAAAGGTATATTCGGCGTCTTTGCCTGCGCCTTTGGCGGTGGGGAATTCAGCGGCAGCAAATCCTGTTCCGGATGAAGTGTAGTACTTGGGATTCAGGTCCACCTCACGCGACTGGCGCATCAAGGTTGTGGCATCGAGGAGATAAGAGCAGAAGTAAATCACATCAGGATTCGCGGCCTTCACGCGCCGCAAGACAGCGCGGTAATCCGGCGACTTGGCTTCATATTGTTCAAGAGCAACAACCTTGATGCCCGCCTTGGCCGCTTCATCCTTCATGGCTTGCATGTTGGCCTGGCCAAAATTTGTTTTCTCATAGACGATGGCCATGGTTTTGGGCGAGCCGTTGTGCTGCAGGAACTCGATGGTCTTTCTGGCGTAGTCCAAGGCGCCGGCGCAAATGCGAAAGATCCAAGGCGATTTAGAGTCCATTACATTGTCAGCAGTGGCGGTCGGAATGAGCAGCGGCACTTGGTGTTGCGTGACTGGATTAATGATGGCCTTGGTGTTCTCACTGGAGTACGCGCCCAGAAGAGCGGGAACGTGATCCTGATCCACCAGTTTGGAGACGCCCTGCACGGCTTGGTCCGGCTTGCTCTGATCGTCGTAAAAATCGAGTTCAAGCTTTTTGCCCAGTACGCCGCCTTTGGCGTTGATCTGATCAAGCGCGATGCTGTAGCCGTTCTTGTGCGCCTCCCCGAAAGCAGCCTGGCTGCCCGTGAGCGAAGTGATCACTCCGATCTTGGCGGTGTTTTGTCCGAAGCAGAAGTTTGCACAGGCAAGAATTGCAAATGCGGCAAGAAGTCTCGATCGCATACGCTCCCCCAGTTTGTGCGAGAGAAATTTTCGAGCGGCTGAATTATACACGGGCGGTGCATGAGGATTTGAAGGCCGAAACCTGTTGATAGGTTTCGGCCTTGGGAATGAGAGCGTGTTTATGCTGAGCTTTTTTAGCGCGTTACTCCTCGTCTTTGTCTTTTGAACTGGCTACAGCATGAGACATTGAGTCCACGGCGGCCAGTTTGAGTTCCGGCTGGCCTGCATTTTTGAGCTTCTGGTTGGCGGCTGGCAGTTCCTTGTCTTTGAGGTCCTGCCATTTCTCCAACAGCGGAGGAAGCTGCTTTTCAATTTCTGTGAGGCCGGCTTTGGCCTGGGTTGTGGGCGCGGCGTCCGCTTCCTGCAGCATGCCAAACAGGGCCGAGTACTTGGCGCGCAGCAGAGAGAGAGTGGGAGTCTGGGTGGGCGGGCCGGGACGTCGCGTGGCAGAGCCCAGCAAAGTGGTCAGAGAGTCATTGAGCTGCGTGAGCGCGGTTGCGGCTTCCGAGCCTTGCGGCGCCAGCTTCACTCGATCTTGCAGCTCTTTGCGCAAAGCCGTGGCCTGCTCCACTGCGGGCACGAGGGTGAGCATGCGGTTATAAAGCTGGTACGACATGGAGAATTGCTGCTGCAATCCGGTGAGAGGCGTCTTGACGCGCGGGTCCATCTTGATGGTGAGCGGCTGCGAGTAAGCTTTGCCGTCTACGGTGAGGACGACGGTGTAATCGCCGGGCATAGCCCAGGGACCGGAGGGTTGCGGCGCGGTGTTGCGCGGCACGGCGGCGATGGGATACTCCTTTTCCGCACCGGGAACGTCAGGGTAGTGCATGTCCCACAGGAAGCGATGCATGCCGGGCGCGGCGGAGAGCACCTGCGGCGGACGCACCCAATAAGCGGGGATGTTGAGCATGGGATCAATGGGCTCAGGCTTGTCGGCGCTGGAATATTTGCGCACGGTCTTGCCGCTGCGGTCTTTGATCTCAAGTGTGACCGGGCCATTGGCGGCGGATTGCAGATAATAGTCAATGACCGCGCCGTCAGGCGGGTTCTGTCCGGCAGGGAAGTCCGGCGGCAGCGGCGTATCAGTATTCATGTCCCAGCGGACACGGATGGCGGTTTGCGGCTTGAACAGATGGGCCGGCGCGGAGGTGATTTTCTGGTCGATCTGGCGCAGCGGAGTGATGTCATCAAGAATCCAGAAGCCGCGGCCGTGGGTGCCAGCGGCGAGATCGTCATTCTTGATGATGATGTCGCGCACTGAACTGGCAGGCATGTTCAGGCGGAGTGACTGCCAGTGGTCGCCGTCATCGAACGACACGTAAATGGCACGCTCAGTGCTGGCGAAAAGCAGTCCGCGACGAACCGGATCTTCACGCACAGCGTTGACGTTTTCATCGGCGGGGATGCCGTTGACGATCTCCGTCCAGGTTTTGCCGCCATCGCGCGTGCGCAGGATGTGCGGGTGGAGGTCGTCGAGGCGAAGAGTGTTGATAGCTGCGTAGGCGGTTTGAGCGTCAAAGTGGCTGGCCTCAATGATGGAGACCTTCTGGAACGGAGTCATATTTTGTGGCGTGACGTTGATCCAACCTTTGCCGCCATTGCGAGTGACCTGGATCTGGCCGTCATCGGTGCCGGCCCAGATGAGGTTGATGTCTTTGGGGGAAGGCGCAACAGCATAGATAACGCCACGCTGCGTGGGTTTGGCTGACTGGCTCGCTGCTGAAGATGCCAACGCTTGCTGGCACAGGATAATCCTTGCGGGTGAGATCAGGAGAAATCTGCTGCCAACTGTTGCCGTGATCGGTGGTCTTCCACAGAGTGTTGGAAGCGAAGAAGAGCATTTCCGGATCGATGGGCGAGAAGACGATGGGCTCTGTGCGCACCACGCGAAAATCCTGCGAGCGGAAGGCGCGAGGAATAATGTTCTGGGCCTGGGCCGTGCGACGGTCATAGCGCGTGAGCTTGCCGCCGTAAACGATGTCAGGATCGAGCGGGTCGGGCACGACGTAACCGTATTCTTCCGCCGCCACCGGGTGCCACTCGCGAATGGTCACCTGGCCGTCATCACCACGGCTGGAGACACAGGCTGAGCCGCTTTCCTGCTGGCCGCTGCAAAGGCGATAAGGGAAAGCATTGTCGGCATTTACGTGGTACATCTGCGCGGTGGACTGGTTGTACCAGGAACTCCAGCTTTCACCGCCGTTCACGGTCACGATGGCCCCCTGATCGCTGGCGAGGATGATGATGCGAGGATCGTTGGGATTGATCCAGATGTTCTGGTAGTCGTCGCCGCCGGGAGCGCCACGGAAGCCGGTCCAGGTCTTGCCGCCGTCGGTGGATTTCCAGGTGACGGTGCTGGTCATGTAAATGACGTCAGGATTTTTGGGATCGATGCCGGGCTCAGGGAGATCGCCACCGCCGATGCGGCCCGCGGGGCGAGCGTCACTGGTGGCGACAGTCCAGTTGGCGCCGCCATCGTCCGTGCGATAGAGCTTGACGCCATCTTTGGTGGCGACGGAAGCAAAGAGCCGTTGCGGATTGCTGGCGGAGATGGCGAGATGCGACTGAACTACGCCTTGCGGCAAGCCGCCTGTGAGCTGGGTGAATGTGGCGCCGCCATCAGTGGATTTGAAGATGCCTCCGTTGGCGCCGTTCCATGCGCCGTTCTCCCATGGGCCTTCGCGCGCTTCCCAGAGCGAGGCATAGACGATGCTGGAGTTGGTGGGATCAATCAGGACGTCAGATGCGCCGATATTTTCGTCGTTGGCCTTCTCGCCGCTGGGGAGGACCTTCTGCCAGTTCTGGCCACCGTCAGAGGAGCGATAGACACCACGCTCCGGGTTGGGGCCGTAAGGATGCCCGGCAACGGCGGCGAAGACCGTGTTGGGATCTTTAGGATCGACGGCGAGTTCCGGAATCTGCTGGCCGTTGCGCAGGCCGAGGTGCGTCCAGGTCTTGCCGGCGTCCGTGGATTTGTAAATGCCGTCACCAACGGAGAGATCAGGGCGGTGCAGACCTTCGCCGCTGCCAACGTAAACAACATTGGGATCAGAGGGCGAGACGGCAATCGCGCCAATGGAGCCGGTGGGCTCGTGATCAAAGATGGGCTCCCAGGTCCGTCCGTAATCGTTTGTCTTCCACACGCCGCCATTGCAGACGCCAATATAGAAGACGTTCGGCTCAGAAGGCACGCCGCCGATGGCGCGCGTGCGTCCGCCACGATAGGGACCAATGTTGCGCCATTTGAGCGAGCTGAGCAGCGCCGGATCAAGCTGGGAGATGGGGCCGGGCTGGGGCTGGGCGGTGCCGTTGATGGCGTGGCCGTTGGCTTGGCGATGCGGAGCCATGCGCGGCTCGGGCGCGGGCTGGGCCATCTGAACCTTGCCTTTGGGCTTGGCGGGAGGCTTGCTGGGAATGGGCGGGAGTGAGGGCTAAAGAATACGAGCGTACAAACGACAGCCGACAGCATCAGCCGGCGCGGAAATAAGGGCACGGTATCCTCCTCAGAAAGGACAGAGGAGGATACCGCAAAGGCTTTCTCAAGGAAAATTTTTGCTCAGTTTTTCTTAGATCTCGGGGTTGTCTTAGATCTCCGGATCATCTTGGTTCTGCGGGTTATCTTAGATTTTCGGCCACTCAGACGGACCCGTACATGGCGGGTGAGCCGATGAATCGTGCTCTCGACTCCTTTGACGGTGAGGCGCACATCTGGCCGTTGTGCGATGGCGCGAGCCGTCAGTCCATCCCGATAATAAAGCCAGAAAATGTCCGCATCACGAGAGGAAGTTTGCTCGCCATAGCGTTCTTTGAGGCATGAGTCAATCTCGCGCAGCAGAATTCTTTGCTCGATCTTATCTTCCACCGAGTCGCCGCATGCACGCTTGTGAGACACGTCTTCCAGGGCTTCAGGTTCGTGGCCACTGCCTCTCTTCTGGCTGCAGTGGCCACGGAAGTGGTCGTGAACGACGTTGGATGCCACAACCTTGAGAAAGCCGAAGAGGGCGCTCTCATGGTCGCACTCAAACTCGCGCAAGGCCTTGTAGTCGTTGGCGCAGAGCTTGAGATAAGTGTCCTGAACGAGGTCGTCGACCAGGGAAGGGTTCACCATGCCGGTCCAGCGACGGACGGACTTGGTGATGACGCCGGCGATCAGGGGTTGGGTGCGGAGGATGAATTCGGACCAAAGAGGCTCATCTGGACGAAGGTTTTGGATGCACGTCTCAAGTACAACACGAAGATCTGAACCAGTCGAGCACGGAGCCGCATGGTTTCCTTGCTCATTTCTAGCAATTTTGGAGTTTTCACTCATCGCATTTCCTCAGGCTTGGCTCTACTGGCAAATGCGAGACTTGACAACAAAAAGGGACACTGTCTTGCAGGAAAATTCCAGCAAAGAGTGTCCCTCTTAGCCTGTTTATTTGTGGAAGGGTATTTTGGACAACGCAAACAAGCGGTTTTCTACCGCTGCAAGAAGCTGAGTTGCCATCTGTGCCCACAAAGGCCAAAGTCGATGGGTGGGATTCATATTGGTTTGCGCTGGAAGCACGAGAATCGTGTCTGCAAACAGGAAATCACTTCCAGCGGTCTTGTGTCCAGTTGCAATTGTAAAAGATCCCCCCTGGTCTGAATGTTGAGCACCCACGTCCCACCTTACTAGCACCTGCTTGCTTGCCGCCGATGAGAACGCAATCCCACTCTGAGTTAACTGGTATTGGCTCAGCTTGACTGGGTTATCAACAACGATCAAATCGGTTAGCCAATCATGCGATCCGTGAATTGCCTCCGAACTTCCGGGAAATTCAAGCCGTGGCTTGGAAAATAAGAAAGCAAATTCACCGGTAACAGGATCCTGAGTTTCCGCTGTGCCTGTCGGATCTAGGAACCTAAGAGTTACACCTGTTTCAGATGCTCTGAGACCCATATACCTCCTTTGAATTGCACTAAATCATCCGCTCTGTCACATCGAGGCTCGATCTTAACACCCCGGCTGATATGTGGAATCCGGTTAGCGCTGACCTAGGTTTAGCCTCCGTGCATTGGGTGAGACCTTGCTCTACCGCTCAACGAACCCAGATCAGATGGGAACTGGGTTTACCTAAATTGTGGCCTCCCTTGTGGAGATAGCACTCGCTCCCAAGGCAGGTTGCGTGGTTGTGACCCCCGTGATGGCCCGAATATCATCCACATGCGGGATACCGAAAAGCGTACCTTTTGGAAAAACGTGCAATTCTGTCGTAAGGGAGCGACCACTGCCCTCGTGAATAAGTTTGTCTGGTGGCGCCACTGTAACGGCTTCCATTTCACTCCCTTCGTCTGGCTTCCCAGTTTGTGGATCAGTTATGTTGTACTGGACAAATACGCGCCTGCTTGTGAGTGAACTTAGGGCCGTATCGTGCAGGAGTGGCTTCATGGCTGCCAGCTTTTCTGGAGTGTCTGCCACAATTACGTCGGTAAGCCAGTCCTTAGAGCCCAACTCTGATCCTGACAAGTTGGGCTGTAGACCATCCAAGCGTTTAGTCCGTGGCGTCGAAAACAATTTGACGTGAGCGCCCGTTAACGGAGGGCGCCTCTCACTTCCATCCCGGTTCAAAAATCTGAGAGTTATACCGCCTGGAGCAGATCCAAGTCCCATAATCAAGTCCTCTTTTCGTGTGTGCGCGTTTCACGAGCTTTTTCGGTGCGTGGTCCGCTAAAATATTGAAAACCAGCCCTGACAGCATGCTATGAAGAGCGTCACTTTCTTAAACGAAAATGAGGGAAGCTTACCTTTTCGCGAAGAGCTTCTCGATCGAATTTCACTTCTTAATCGGCAGGCACAGCTCTTTGTCGCCTTCGAGCTCGCTGATTTGGAAATAGCACGGCCGGACACAGAAACCCCGACTCTTCTGTTACTTATAGACAAAGACGTTATAGTACTTAGCCCCCTCTACCAGCCGGGGAAATCTGTATGTTTTGGCTGTTTGCATCATTGGCTAAAGCTCGGCAATGATCGTCTTGGCCCGAGAACGTCATGCCTTGGCATGGAAGAGGCACGTGTAGCGGCAGAGTTGGTCAGCCATGCGCTTAGAGAAGACAGTTTGAGCGACGTCCGCCTGCGGACCGCAATCCAGACTTTTTGTTTGGCGACAGGAAAACGCGGCGTACACCCCGTTTATCCGTTGCGGGGCTGTCAAAGATGTTCACTAGCGGATGTTTCGGAGGCTTGGGGACTACGCATTCACTGCAGTTCTATAACGGGAATCGTTCCGAGGATGCAGATCACAAACACAGCTGTAGCCGGGGCTTATCGGGCGGTAGCAACTTGGAGGAGCCCTCTCCCAGTAGAGAATGCCCGTCCGCTCTTACACGCGCAGGAGTCGCACGGACGGGGCAGGACCCGGGAAGAGGCGGAAAATGGGTGTATCGGTGAAGCCCTTGAGCGATACAGCGTTATCTACCGCGGGGACGAAAGACTGCAACGAGGGCGCCTGTCTGAAGTTTCAGGAATAGATCCGCGTGACATTCTTCTCTATAGCGAGCAGCAATATGAATCGAGGGAACAGTGGAACCAGTCAACGGACGAACGCTATTTTGTGGGCGAGCGATTCGATCCAGATCAGGAAATTGATTGGTTCCCTGGAATTGATTTGGTTGATGGCTCCCGAAAGATGTTACCGGCTGCCTGCGTGCTGATGTGGTACTCATTCCAGCCTGGCGAAAGCGAATATGCGCGCGGAGACTCCATCGGTTGTGGCAGCGGCTGGACTTTTGATGACGCATTGTCGCATGCACTTTTGGAGTGGATTGAGCGTGATGCGATGGCCATATGGTGGTACAACCGCATTCAACGGCCTGCAGTGAGGCTAGAGTCTTTTAAGATACCGGAATTGCTCCAAGTACGGGAGGACCTCGGCCGAGCTGGACGAGACCTCATTCTGCTGGATTGCACGAGCGATTTGGGAATTCCTACCTATGTATCTGTGGCGCCGAGGCTGGATGGCACGGAAATATTGTTTGCAGGTGCCAGCCATGTTTCGCCGCGTGTAGCTGCCTGGAAGGCGGCCAGTGAAGTGGGTCAAATCTGGTTCAGCGCCGTCCACAAGCAAGCGATCGACGTGGAACTGAAGGATTGGCTAAAGGAGTCGATCGATTCGCAGCCCTATCTCTCGCCAACGCATTATATCGATGCTCGCGATGAGCCATCATTACTTAGATCATCTGAAGCGGTAAAGATCATTGTTGATCGTCTTATGATCGCGGGATTACAGCCCTATGCCGCCGACCTAAGTCGTCCTGACGTTGTCCTGAAGACTGCCCGCGCGGTTGTTCCTGGATTGCGACATATCTGGAACCGCCGTGGGCCAGGCCGTCTTTATGAAGTTCCAGTTCGTCTTGGATGGACGAATGCTCCTCTTCGGGAAGATCAATTGAATCCCATCTGCTGTATGATCTGATCGGTGAAATGAAGGCGTCTTAGTAAAGAGGTGTATCGTGGGTCCTGGTGCAACGATTTGAGAACAGGGCTGGTTGCGATGGATAAAAGCGTATTATCTCTATTGCTGAAGGCCTTTTCCAGAATCTCGAAAGCGGCCTGATTCTCATGTAGACCAGCGAGATCTCCTGCGAGGAGCAAGCCATCTATCTGTGTATGCTGAGAAGCCTGTACGAGCTTTGCAATATCGCGGTTCGCGGCAGCCCGATCTCCACTGTACTCTTCTAGTGACGCTCGCTCGACCAGAACAGTCAGTGAATTCAGTCCCAGCTGTTGCGTAAAGGCTAATTCCTTTGTGGCTTCCTGATACTTACCTTCGAGCTTCAACAAGCGCGCATTCAAAAACCGGGTCATCGGGAAATTTGGAAAGGTCTTCAGTTGTTCCTGCATGTGGTCGTGGAATTTGGAAGTCTGTCCAGAGGTCCAGTACAAAAAGCCTAGTTCGAACCAGACATTGGGGTCATTTCCGTGAGTCAACCTAAGGGCGACTTGGTCCTCAGATTCCGCTTCCTTAAACCTTCCCTTTTTTCTCAGATGTACTCCAAACCAGTAATGGGTCAGGCCATCTTCTGGATCTAAGCGCAAGGCAGTACGGAATGTTTCTTCCGCCTTGGGCCATTCATCGAAATCAAGAGATTCGGTCCACGCGAGTGCGGCTTGTGATTTTGCGAGGTCGGGGTCGATGTCGATTGCCTGAAGTGCGGCTTTACGTGCCTCCGTCAGCGCAACGCGGCCGTCAATGTATCTGGCATTGCTTGCGGCAGCATACGCATATGCCAATTCCGCGAAAGGTATAGCCCACCTCGGTTCCCAAGAGATCGCGCGCTTATATTCCTCAATTGCTTTATTGAAACCGTCTTCCGAGGGATTTTCCAGAGCACGTCTGGCGATATCAACGGCCAATTGTGCATCAGGATTGATTGTGTGAGGTCGCAACGCGAAAATTCCAAAGACCAACAAGACGGAAAAGAGAATTGCGGTGGCCGCAAACCTCGGCCATTTTCTCGGCGGAAGCGTGTTAAATAGAGTGATTACGGGACCCACGGAGCTAGGACGTTGTGAGGGATCCCTTTGCAAGCAGCAACGGATAGCGTGCGTCCAACTGCGGCTGATCTCCTTTGCCAAAAGGCTGGGATCTGGGATTCGAGCATGCAAGCGCTCCGACGCTGCTTTTCCCGCGAAAGGCTTTTTCCCGGTCACCATCTCAAACAGGATCAAGCCCAACGAATAAATGTCGCTTTGAACGCTGGTGCGCCCATGCTCCAGTTGTTCGGGGGCCATGTAGTCTGGGGTACCGAGCGCCGTACCAGCCTGGGTCAACGAAGTCAGAACTGTGTCACTGACAAGGCGGCCGGCGATACCAAAGTCGGTGAGCTTTACGCGAAAGCCATCGCCGTCCGGAATCAGTATGAGGTTGGAAGGTTTGAGGTCGCGGTGGATGATGCCAGCAGAGTGAACGGCCTGAAGGCCATCAACGATCTGGCGCACCAGCGGCAACGCTTCGTCGGTAGTCAGGCGGCCTTTCTTCTTAAGATAGTCACTGAGCGTCTCTCCCCGGAGCAGTTCCATACTTAGCACGGCTAGCGGAGCGTCATTTCCCCCTTGGTGGCGGAAGTTGTCAAAGATGCGACATACGTTGGGGTGAGTTACTTTGCGGGCGAGCTGGACTTCGCGACGGAAGCGTGCGGTGAAAATCTCGTTGCCGGAGATCTCAAACCGCAATGTCTTTAGAGCAACAGCTTCCTCGAGTTCTTGATCCCATCCTTCATAGACTTCGCCCATCCCTCCTTTGCCGATCAGGCGGACAATACGGAACCTGCCGCAGAGTACGTCACCGGGAGAGAAGCGCTGTTCCGGCTCAAGTTCTTCGAGGAAATCGGGAAGAAGCACCAATGGCTGTTCCAGAAATGTCCCAGCACGCTCATGCGATGACACAAGCCTGGCGACCTGGTTCGCGGTGGATGGTTTTTCATCGGCCAGATGGGAAAGGAACAAGACGCGTTCCGGACCTTTCAGTTCAAGCGCGGTGGCAACCAATTCCTTGATACGCTCCCAAGACGCGGCGTCTATTTTGTTATCTCTGCGTACAGCCACGCTTTGGCGACACTCCATTCGCGCTTAATAGTACGGGCGGATACTTCCAACAATTGCCCGATTTCTTCTTCTGTAAGGCCGCCGAAGAAACGAAGCTCAACGATCTGGCTTTGGCGTTTATCGAGTTGCTCCAATCGGCAAAGGGCTTCATCCAGCGCCAGAATTTCTTCCGGCTGCTTAAATCCTGGCAGGGCGATCTCGTCAAGGGCGACGGGGCGCTCTCCTCCGCCGCGCTTCTCTGCGTCTCGCTTACGAGCGTGATCAACGAGAATTTGACGCATGAGATGGGCTCCGATTCCGAGAAAATGAGCACGGTTCTGCCAATTCTGCTCTGACTGGTCCACCAGACGGAGGTATGCCTCATGAACTAACGCTGTAGGTTGCAATGTGTGGTCTGGACGTTCACGTCTCAAATACGCAGCGGCAATCCGACGCAGCTCGTCGTAGACAAGCGTGAACAGCTGAGCCTCTATGTCCTTATTTCCAGAACGTAGATCGCACAGTAGACGGGTGACTTCTCCGGCCTGAGAGTCCATGATGGTTGCTGAATGCAAATTTTAGACTAGTCTCTGTACTATCGGACAAAAATTGTTCAGTAATTTCGCAAGTCCAGATTATCTTTAGAAGTTATTTATCGTCGGATTCTGATTCCTTTGGGCTCTTGGCGTGCAAGACCATTTTGCGAACGAGCTCTTTTTGCCATTCAGGCGATGAGCTTTTCAGCTTCGAGAGCAGGGCCTGATCTTCCGGAGCTGAGATCGTCGGAAAAGTCTTGAGTATAGGCGCGGAGGATGGGGCCGCAGTGGGGGCACTGGGCGGCGTGCTGGGTGAGGGTGGCGGATTCGGAGGTGGAAGAAAGGCCGGCGGCGAGATTGCGAAGGGCGTCTTCGCTGGGGCATTCTGCTGTGGGAGGATGGGACTGCCAGGCCGCGCTGGGGAAAGGGTCAGTCATGACGCCAAACCGTGAGCGGTGGAATTCCAGCACACGAGTGCGGCAGCCGGCACAGTCGGCGAGATGGGTTTCAATCGCCTGGTCAACTTCCAGGCCGTTCTGGTCCGGCCCCTCCCCGCTGGTACGGTCCCCGTAATGTTCGATTTGAGCATCTGTTAAATGCTCAAATTGCTGTTCTGCTTTGCCCACGACTCCCTTATTAGAACGTATACGGACGGGATTGTCCTTTTTATCTCGTAACCCGATGGTAGCAGGTGGATTACCTCGGGGCCTAAAGGCCCAGAGTTCTTTCCCTGTCTATCGCAGGCCTAAAGGCCTGCTCCACCCTCTCCCACTTGGCAGTTTCCTATTAGAATGGCTCTTTCACTCAAGTCTCCGGACCCAAAGGCCTCCCGAGCCTCTGAAAAGTCCCTGCCGGAGATATTCTAATTGCTGTTCTGCGAACTCCATCCGCAACAGAGCTATTCGTCAGATCCTCCCCCTAGTCTGCCTCGAAGCAGACGGGTTAGACGAAGAAGTGTGCTCTCCACGCCTTTTACTGATAAGCCGATAGAGGACAGCCGCGAGATGTCTTTGGCGGTGAGTCCGCCACGATAATAAAGCCAGAAAATAGTTATGTCGCGGCGGCAATTCGGCTGATTTTGCAACGCCTCCTCCAGGCAGCGCTGGATTTCGGCCATGAGAATCTGCGTGTGTGGATCCTCACCGGGGCCGGGTTTGACTGGCACAATCGGGGTTATCGAATCCAGGTCCTCTGGCTCGGGATCCCAAGGGCGGGCTTTGCGGATGTGGTCGTGCACCACATTAATGGCGATCCTCTTAAGAAAGCCATAAAGCAAGTACTCATGCTCGAAGTGAAATTCGCGCAGCGCGCGAAAATTACGGTCACAGAGTTTAAGGAATGTGTCCTGGGTGAGATCGTCCACCAAGGCAGGATCACTGATTGACCACCGGCGTAGGGATTTAGCAACAACACCGGAAATCATCGGCTGGACACGGCTGACGAATTCGAGCCAAGGCTCCGGGTCCTGCGAAGCGAGACAAAGCTGCACAAGCTCCCATAGCGACAGCTTTTTGAATTTCATGACGAGAAGTGGCTGACAAATTCTACCCTAAGTTTCCGGGAGAAGTATCAGGTTTTTAAGAAATAAAGTGCCAAAAATTTTAAAATAGCAAAAATGAGCATGCACTATAATAAGCTGATTTCAGAGTCGGGTTAGGCATTTAGCGGCTAGCTACGGCAGGGAATCTACGCTTTAGGGTAGAAATGAATAACCTATTTCCCGCAGGAGAGAACAATTCCACAGGCGAGCTACCTTTGGTCCGGGCAATCCAGAGAGTAACGCCTAAAAAAATGCACGTAATCAGGATATTTTGCCAGCCGTTGAGCGGCCACTGGCCGTGCCAGGTGAATTGGAGTCGGGAAGAGAATGGAGCGAGATAGGGGATGGGCCAGGAGTAGGCGTCAGGGCCGCGGGAGCCGATAAGGTCGCAGAAGAGATGCAGGTGGAAGCTGAGGAAGGCGAGAAGAGCGGCGGTCCAGCGGTGATTGGTTGCTTGAGGGGCCTGGATTTCGGGTTTGAATGCGAACAGTGGCCATGAGCAGTAGAGCCATGCGGCAAGAGTGACCAGCAGGCCGAACGCAAGGGTATGCAGGGCGTGGTGATATTGAGAAAACCATAATAATGGATGGCTGGAGTTGCGGGTGAGGAGTTCCGGGAGGATGCCGAGGCCATCAAGATCGGGTGCGAGGCTGGCGCAGACGATGGTGGCCTTTTCGCGGCGGTTGAGCGGGGCGGCGCTGGCGAGGAGCCATCCGGCAAAGAAATGAGTGACAGGGCTCATTTGTCCAGAGAACGGCCTTTCTGCTGAATACTTGCGAAGCAAAAGCTTACCGCTGATTAACACTGATCAAACTGATTTCTACTGATAGCGCAAATGCTCCCTTTTCTGGCCGATGCTGGTCTTAAGGACAATTGCCTGGCGGGCGAAGAAGTGGTAAAGTGAAGTCCGGTTTGGTTTGCGGGCGAGTGTGTTCTGAGCAAACTGGATGTATAGGCGCAATGGCGGTATGCCGTTGCGCTGTTCGCGTTTTAAGGCTGGAAGTCACCGTATGGTCACCGTAAGGTGTAAACGCCGTAAGTGTGTGAAAACAAGAAAGCGGGGGAGGGGGTGGGCCGCAAAGTGGCCTAATCGCCGTCATCGCGCGTGATCGCAACGGGATCGCCGACATCGGAAAGACAAGGGCAAGACCTTGCCGCCGATTAACGCTGATCAGGGCGGATTGAAAACCAAAGCCGAAGGTGAGGTCAGGACACGAAGGCAAACGTGATTCCAGATAACGACGGTCGTGGGACTGGGCTTTGGCGTGTCAATGTATTTGGGACAGGTAAATGCGGCGACCTTTGTCCTAGGGTGAATGGCTCCGGGGCGGGTCAGATGCTGGAGAAGCATAGTAACATCCAGTTCATCCGGTGATCGGGTGAGCCGGTGATCTCGACGCAAATTGAAAGCGGAATTGGCATCGCGAGGAGCCAGGGTAATTTGGTGATCCAAGACCAGGGATCAAGGCTGCGGCGGGACCCGACGGGACATTTCGGGTGATCGAATGACCTGAAACGGCAACGAGAGGGTAGATCTTGAGATCGAGCATTGAGTGGTCAGAGCGTCGCACTCGAACCGTGAGGAATAAAAAAGTGGGCGGACAGACGAAGCAGAGGAATCCAGTGGACGATGACAACGAGTGTTTGATATCGGCGTGAAGAGGCCGCCGGAGCCTGAAGAAAGCGGCTCCGCGAACAATGGCCATCCCACGAGCACCAACCCTGCGGAGGCGTTGCGGGCAGTTTCGCTGGTTCGCCATTACCGCATGGGAAAGAACACCATTCCGGCGGTGGATGGGGTGAGCATGGCGGCTGACCGGGGCGAGTTTATTTGCCTGCTGGGGACTTCGGGGTCAGGGAAGTCAACGCTGCTGAATTTGTTTGCTGGGCTGGACCGGCCGCAGTCGGGGGCGATTGTGGTGGATGGGCACGATCTGGCCACGATGTCTCCGGAGCAACTGGCGCAGTACCGGCGGCACACGGTTGGGATGGTGTTCCAGTCGTTCAACCTGGTGCCGACCATGACGCTGTATGAAAACGTTGAGCTGCCGATGCGGTTTGCCGAGGTGCGACGCCGGGAGCGCAGGTCTCGGGTGACGGAGGCGCTGGAACGAGTGGGGTTGAGTGACAGGGACAAGCATCGTCCGAGCGAGCTTTCCGGCGGCGAGCAGCAGAGAGCTGCACTGGCGCGGGCGCTGGTGAATCAGCCCAAGATTCTGCTGGCAGACGAGCCCACAGGGAACCTGGATTCAAAGACCGGAACCGAGATCATGGACTTGATCAGCGAGCTGAACAAGTCACTCACGATGACGGTGATCATGGTTACCCATGAGCGCGCGCTGGCCGACCGCTACGCTGACCGGATGGTGTTTCTGGGTGACGGCAAGGTGCTGGGTGAGACGAAGAACAGCAGCAAGAAGGGAGCGCGGGCATGAAGATCTATGACATGGTAGAGCTTGCCGGACGCAACCTGCATGAGGCCGTGCTGCGGAATTCACTGACGACGCTGGGCATTGGCGTGGGAGTGGCGTCACTGGTGGCCATGCTGTCATTGGGGCTGGGGCTGCAAAAGCTTTTCAATCGCCAACTGGGACGCTCAGGGCTATTTGACTCCATTTATGTAACGGCGCGACGTGATGTGCGAGGCACCACAGCCTCTAACGGTGAAAGCGGCATGGCAGCGGCGAAGCAGCTGGACGACACGGCCCGCAGAAGCTTTGAGGAGATGCGGGAGGTCAGTGAGGTTTATCCGAATCTGTCTGCCGTGGGCGATTTTCGTCTTCCTGAGGGCAAGCCCGATGAGACGCACTTTACCGTGGTGGGAGGATTGCCGCCTTCGGCACAGGGCAGTGAGGCTTTTGATGATTTTCAGGGCAGATACTTCAGCTCGTCGAACGCGGCTGAGGTGATCATTCTGGCGGATTTTGGGCGCGCGCTGCTGGGACTGCCGGCTGAGCCACGTAATGCAGAAGTGAAGCTGACGAAGGAACAGGCCGACCAGTTGCTGAACCACGAAGTGGTCTTGCGCTATGCGCAACGGCAGGAAGGGAACGCTTCGGACACTCCGGGGTCGCATGCGGCGTCACCTTCAGCAGGAACGCCAGATGATGCTGAAGAGGATTCAAGCAGCTTCAGCGTGGTGCGGCGGGAGCAGCGGCTGAAGATCGTGGGCATTGTTACCAATGAGCCTTATCGCGGCATGCGGCAGGGAAGGACTTCAGCCTTGTTGCCCATTGATTTTGCTGAGTCGTTGAATATGATGCAGCCCGCGGACGTGAGTGGCATTGTGCGTCCGGGAGAAGGCAAGACTTATATGGGGCTGGTGGTCCGCGTGAGCAAGAGCAAAGACGTTACGCGGGTGGAAGAGGCGATCAAGAAGCTGGGATTTAACACGTTCTCCATTATGGATGCGTCGCGGGGACTGCAGAAGGCATTCACGTTCCTGTACATGTTCCTGGGAATTTTTGGCAGCCTGGCGCTGGTGGTGGCGTCGCTGGGGATTGTGAACACGCTGGTGATGGCGATTCTGGAGCGGCGGCGCGAGATCGGCATTATGAAGGCGCTGGGCGCGAGTGACGGCGATGTGAAGTGGATTTTCTTTGTTGAGGCTGGTTCAATGGGAGCGCTGGGCGGAACTCTGGGAGTGGCGCTGGGCTGGATGATTGGCCGCGTCATCAATCTGGGGACCAACTGGTACATGATCCGGCAAAACTTTAAGCCGGAAAATTTCTGGTATGTGCCCATGTGGCTGGTCGTCGTCGGGATTGTGTTCTCCGTTGTCGTGAGCCTGTTTGCGGGATTGTATCCGGCGTCGCGGGCGGCACGACTTGATCCGGTGCAGGCGCTGAGGCATGAATGAAAAGAAGCCATTAGCTATTAGCCTTTAGCTGTTAGCCAAATAAGAACCGCGACGGTCTGGAAGGGACAAAAAAAGAATGCTGGCTATTAGTGTCTGCGATCCGAACATGAGAGAACTTGAAATCTGATCCCTTGACCCTCGCAATGTCGACCATCCGATCTCGAGTTCTTCGTGTCCCTATTTTGCTGCTATTGATTTCAGCAGCGAACGTGTGCTTGGCCGCGGAACGCGTGGAATGCGGCACAATGAAGAGCCGCTATGTGCCGAGGCCGGTCGGCTACTGCGCGATGCTGCCGCCAAGCTATGACGCGCAGCCCAATAAGAAATTTCCCGTGCTGTATTTTCTGCATGGCCTGGGCGAAAACCAGAGCTTCCTGGTTTCCAGCGGTGGCTGGCAGATGATTGAAGACTTGTGGGAGCAGAAGCGGCTGGGTGAGTTTGTGATCATCACGCCGCAGGCATGGAAATCGTTTTACATCAACTCCAAAGATGGCAACGTGAAGTACGAAGATTTTTTTATCCGCGAGTTTGTTCCCGGCATGGAGAAGAAGTTTCGCCTGACGGGAACGCGCAGCACGCGCGCGATTGGCGGCGTCTCCATGGGCGGATACGGAGCGTTGAGGTTTGCCTTCAAATATCCGCAGATGTTTGTCTCGGTCGCGGTGCACATGCCGGCGTTGCGCGAGACGCTGCCGCGAGGGCTGGGTGATGCGGGATTTACAGAGTTCTTCGGCACGGCTTTTGGTGATCCCGCAGACGAGAGCTACTGGAAGGCGAATTCTCCCTTTGTATACGCGCGCAGGGACAATCTGCGAGGTCTGAAGATCTACGCTGATTGCGGAGACCAGGATGATTACGGTTTCGACGTAGGCACGCGGCAACTAGACAAGCTGCTCAATCAACGCCGCATTGATCACATGATTGAGATTTACCCCGGACGCCACGATTGGCAGTTTGTGGCGCGGCATCTGGTTGCGTCATTGCAGTTTCAGGCGCGGGCGCTGGGAGTGGGGAAGTGATCCATTTGAGCTCAGTTCGTGAGCGTGACGAACTGTCTTGGACTTTGCTCCAAACGGAAGAAGATGGATTGACAATCTCAAAGTGATCGGTGTCCTTCATGGTGATGAGCTCCACATTTTCTCCAGATTTCTTTTTCTGTTTCGCGTAGTTGTGGCTGAGTTCGTAGGGAACGTCTTCATCGGCGGCGCCGTGGATGAGGACTTGTTTTGCAGCAATGTGTTGTTCGGCGGGCGAAGCCTCCCGGTAATGATCGGGCACCTCTGTTGGAGAGCCGCCGAGAAAACCTGCGACGGCATCATTGCTCAGGTGCAGTTCCCATCCGCGACGCAGATCAAGCACGCCGGCCAGCGAGAGCACGCGTGTGATTGCGGGCTCATGTGCCGCGAGGCACAATGCAAGTTGACCGCCGGCAGAGTGTCCGGCAACGCAGAGACGGTTGCGGTCAAAAGGAGGAAGTTTACTTTGACCGCTGAGAACGAAGCGAAGAGCGGCGCGAATGTCCTCAAATGTTCCCGGCCATCCGCCACCGGGATTGCCGACTCGGCGGTACTCAATATTGGCGCTCGCGATTCCCGCCAGCTTGAGAGCGTGGCATAGATGGCCAGCGTACGTTAGATCGTATTTTGCGCGCCAGTAGCCACCGTGAATGAAAAGCACGACAGGATGCGGCGGTTTGTTTCGAGGGAGCCGGATATCGACGAACTGATTGGGATCGTTGCCGTATACGGCGCGCAGATTGGGATCAGGCGGCTTGGCGGTCAGAATGTCTTCGCTCGACACAGGCACGCAGTATAGAACAGCGGCAGAAATGGGAGGATGCGTAAACTGCGGTAGCCCCGAACATCCGCGTTGGGAAAGTCGTCATGTGGGCGCAGCCGCAGCCCTGGCGTCGCCACAGCTGGTCGGAGCGAGTTCCACTAAACGGTATAAACCATTGTCGCCACTTGGATTAGTGATGCCCATTACATCGGAATTTCAGCTAGCTCAAAAGTTCTTGTTCGGTAAGACGCAAAAGAACTAAAATACCTGCACTCAAAGCCCTACAAACTTCCAGGACTATGGTTGTACGTGCCGTTGCCGGTGAGCGGCATTCCGGATATTTTTCGCGAGGCGACTCATGGTCGGACCTGTTAACAACCGGGATGCATCACCACGCAATCGCATCATCATGGCAGCCAAGCACCTGATGAGCGCCCTTGGATATGAGAATGCGTCTACTGAAGCCATCTGCAATCAGGCCAATGTCACTGAGGCGCAGCTGACAAAATATTTTGGGACCAAAGAAGCCTTGCTGGAAGCCATTTTTGAGGATGGCTGGGCGTCGCTTCGTATGCAGTTGCCTCTCTTGCAGACAGCGCAGTCTCCCAAACGGAGGCTCAAGATGCTGCTTCATCTTTTGATCCGCCTCTTCAATGAAGATACAGAGCTGCGCGATCTCATGCTGCTGGAAGGCCGGCGTATTCGTCGGGAGAGCCGCATGGTGATTCTCACTTCGAGTTACATCGAACTAGTGGGCTTGCTGGATTCGCTCATCCAGATCGAACTCAAGGATGCCGCGCCCAAACAGATTCAGCTTGTACGCTCTGGATTGGTTGGCCTGTTTGAGGGCTTGCTTCGCGACAAGGTGCTGCATGAACGCTTTGGCTTTGCCGCGGAATTTTCGCTTTCAGAAGCGGAAGAGTATCTGTCAGATGCAGTGGACCGGCTTTTGAGCCCTGCGAGAACTTAGACGGCAGCGCCCGCGTGCTGGTGCACGCGGCGTCATTTTTGTGTAACCGCTTCATACACAACCATTCGGGCAACTGGCTTTCCATTCTCCTCTTGCTCCGGCGCGTAAACGCGATGGGTTTGCTCGTCTACCGCCAGGCTGTGAACTTTATGCTGCGTGGGAAAGTCTTCCAATTTGCGGTAATGATCAGGATCGTCCTGCTGAAAAACTGAAATCGCGCCGCTGTAGCACGCGTCGTAAATTCGCTTCAGTCCAGGATCGAACTTGATCACATCCGGTCCATCGGCGAGTGGAAGCGTGGTGATTACGCGATGCTTGTCCAGATCGAACACCGCCATCAAATTATTGTCTTCGCACGAGAGAAATGCGCGATGATGTTCCGGGTCCAGTGCCATCCCGTGATTGCCTTTGCACGGTGTGACCGGATATTCTCCGACCACTGCATCGGTGGCAGGATCAATGACTGCAAACGTGTTCAGGTCCTGCAGGTTAAGGTAAATCCGCCTGGCCGCGGGATCATACTGCGGCATCCCCGTTTCACTTTTGAAATGTAGAGTTTTTACAATGGTATCGTTTTGCACGTCGACAACGGCTTCAGCTTTGCCTCGTTCATCGGAAACGTAGAGTTTATGAAACGGAGCAGCGTAGGCGCTGCCGTCGGGTTTTTCTGCGGTCGGGATCTTTGATATGACCTTCATCTGCTGCAGATCAATAACCCCAATTTTGTTTTCATACCAGTCAGACGTGTAAACCTTCTTTAGCTCAGGTACGTACTCCACGCCTTCAACTCCAGGAACACCGGGAATTGCTTGCAAAACTTTGTTGGTTTTGAGATTGATGACGTACAGAAGCCCAGCACCCAGATGTGCCGAAAGAAGATATGCATCATCGCTGTCGATGGTCAGGTAATCAAAACGCTTGCCCGGAGGACCGGGCAGATCGAATGAGGCGATCTGACGCAAGGTGGTTCCGGATTTACCTTCAGAATTGGTTTTCCCGGCATGGAACTGCCGGGCAGCAAAACCCGCGAATGCGACAAGCACAAATGTCGCCAGTAAAAAACTCGAGTGCGAAAGTCGGCTCATGATCCATTCCCAACAGATGCGACATTAACCCTGGATAGCTGCCCTGTACAGCCTCTTGTAATGTCCAACTGTCTACTGGAGCACGTATCCGTAGATTGCAACCGCAATGCCGATGGCGCTGCTGATAAAAGACAATCGCCAGTAAATTTTGTTCTCTGCCAGCAGCGAAATGGAGCAGAGAACGATCGAGATCTCCAGAAACAGCTCTGATGTATCGAAGCGGTCGGCGCGCCGCGTGACCACAGCGGTCTCACGGTCAACATCCGTCGCCTCCTCCTGGATTTTCTTCGCTGCTTCGCCGGCACTGCTGCTTTCCTGTGCGGAAGCTGCCTTTTCAGAACCGTTTTTCCTGGTTTCGGGCTGTTGAGCAGGCGACTGCTCTGCTTGAGGAGACGCATCAGGCTTCTTTAACTCTGCGGTAAGTTGTTGGAGGGCCTTCACTTTTTTGAGGCGGGGTGCTGTGCAGCCCTTTTCAGGAGAGGGTCCGCATTCTTCATCCCATGAACCTTGCATGAACTCCAACGCCAGTTCGTGGTGTCCTTCTATTTCAGCCTTTTCCGCCTCGATGCCGTAGATATGAGCTCGCAAGTGCTTGGCCTGATAGAAATTCCACTGGTCCACAGCCTTTGTCTGCAGTTTGATTTCTTCGGTGTGCGCGCGATGACTCATCAAAGTAGCCATCGCCAGCAGAACTGCGGTAACCGCGGTGGTCAGGCCGATTGCCTTCTGTCCGCTGTGGTGCGCGTGTTCAGCCTGTTCACTCAATTCTTCAGGATTCATCTGTTCGCTCCGAACAATTGCTATTCATTCTGCGGCAGTCTCGCCCTCAACATGGGGCTGCGTCTTACCCTAGTGAGGTTGCAAAAACTTGAGCCGCCGATGCGGCTTGAGGTGGTCAGGCACATCGTCATATTTAAGTACACTGATGGATCCGTCCACTTCCAGTACTGCCAGCGCAACTTCCTTGGTGCTGCTCACGCCGTGTTCGCGCAGTGCCCGCTGCACCTCATCCGCGGATATGTGTTCCTTGGCGCAATGTGCCGTGACCAGTTCTCCGTTATGGATGAGCAAGGTTGGTGATCCCTGGATCCAGCGCCGGAACCGCCGATTGAAGCCGGAAACCTCTGCCAGCAGGTAGTTCAGAACCAGCAGCACCAGCGCCGCAGCGATTCCTCCCACTAGGGAAGTGTCCGGCCCGGTCATGGCATTTTGCACGGAATTGCTCAGGAGCAGCAGAAGCGTCAGGTCAAACGGCGTCATTTGGCCCACTTCGCGTTTCCCCGTCAGCCGTATTCCCAGGAGCACCACCACGTAAATCGCCGTGGTGCGCAGAACTATCCCCAGCACAACGTGCCCGCTTGTCAGCATGGTGAAGGGATTGTAAATTCAGATTCGTCATTTGAAATCTTAAATTTCAAATCTTGGGTAGCGATTCGTCATTTCGACGGCCGTCTCCCTCCGCTGAGGCGGTATCTCCTCAACTGTGGCCACTAGCTTCCGGTCGTGAGGGCCTTCGGAAGGTTTTGTGGAATCCTGCGATTCGGCTGATGCGAGCATCCCGGAGCGGCATGTTAAAATAATTGCTGTCCCACCGCAGGGCTGCGCGCCCTTAGCTCAGCTGGATAGAGCGTCTGACTACGAATCAGAAGGCCGGGAGTTCGAATCTCTCAGGGCGCGCCATAAAATCAAAAATTTGCCGAGTTTCTGGTTGTGGCACAAATCGTAGTCGCCTTGGAATGTGCCGTAAACATCACTAATCCTCATCGTTTGGGTTGCGTTCAGCGCGTCACGCACGATGTCGAGTTCGGGACGTTGATATCTCATCGCGGTTCTGACATCTTTGTGTCCCATCGACTTCATTACAACTGCTAAATTTCCAGTTTTTCTCCAGCACGCGAGTTCCGTAATCGTGCCAAGTGCAATACAACATCAATTCCTTCGGAAGGCCGGCTTTATCGCGTGCTTCGCGAAACAACTTGCCTACCATCGTGAGATGTCCAGTGCGTGAGCTTGGGGAAGGGAAGACCCAGCCTTCATTCCTGCCGGCGCACCGGGCGTCACCAAGACGCCACCCTGTCCTTTGAAATGGATTTTTGTTTTTCCTATTACGTCAAGCGCGAGTCGCGACCGAAGTTGATCCAGCATTGGTTGATGCCGACAGCACAGGTTTCGGCATCAACCCGCGACCGATCCTATTTCATGCCCATTGAAAGCGATGCTGTTTGTCGGCCTCCCGCATCGGGGTGCAATCCTGCGTTTACCTAACAGAAATTCCATTCACCCTAGCGCGGTCGTATTTCCCTGTGTCAGACAATCGAGGCGCTGGCACTGGTTGCGCATCTGCTCCTGTGCTTAGAACGTCTTTAGGAATTCAATTAAGGCCCGCTTCTCATCGTCGCTCAGCGGAGGCTCTCCGGGGAGAAAATTCGTTCCGAAATAATGTCCCCGGTTTACCACGAAGTCAGGACATTTGTTGTATTTCATGAGTTCCGGCACCAAATTGCTGAGCACCTTCTTGGCGTCGTCGTCGGTGGCGTTCTTGGGCAGGGAGTCCAGGTCGTGCTTCACCTTCAAAAGGAGTTTCAGCGCGGCGGGATCGCTCCGCACCTTTTCCATGTCTAGGTTGGCCAGCAGGTCTATCGGAGTGCCTTTGGGAATCGGGCCGATCTGGAGTCCACCAGGACCAAAGAGTGAGGGGAACCAGCGCTGGCTGATGCTGATCAGCCCGCTCAACTCGTTGGGAATATAGCCGGAGGCGACCACAAGGTAGCTGGTCTTGGTAGTACGGTCAATCAGGCTGGGACCATTGATTTTGCTGCCCAGTTCGGGGTCCTTGTCTCTTTTTTCCGGCCAGAGCATTTTTTCAATGGAGTCATTGAAGCTCTTCATCCGGTTCTCGACCGTCGGGCTGGGGTTATACTCCCGATTGATGTCGTCATCGCTGCGGGCGCCGTATTGCGAATAAGCGCCAGGGTAGAGGTCACCCACGCTGTTATTCAGAAGATAGGGAGCTGTGGACCACAGGCTTACCAGCGAAGGTGGCCGGGTAAAGCCTCTGCCGCCACCGGGCATCTGGTATTGCTTGTCCTCGCCCGTTAGCGGGTCCTGCACTGTGATGGCGCCGACCGAGGGCAATTCCTTGTAAGTTGTGGACGAGAAATTGTCCCAGATGTTGTCTTTCAACGCGTTCGTGGCCAGCGGGCTGCACGCGTTGGTTTTCAGCAGCGTGACCGGTATGCGCAGCTCGGAGGAGAGATAGTTGTCCTTCAGGAAATCGTCTTTAAGGGCGATATCGCGCATCTGCTTCTTGAAGCCATCCGTCTTGGTCCAGGCCCAGTACGAGTTCCAGCAATCCAGATAGCCTTGTCCGGGACAGGTGCCGGGATTTTTCACGTCCGCCGGGAAGGGCGGAATTTTGCTGGAGTGGCAGCGAGCGCAGCGCTCGGCAAAGACGATCTTGCCCTGCTTCAGCTTCGCCGCGTCCTTGGAGATGAACTTGTCGCCTCCCTGCGCGTCCCTGAGGTAGTGTGGCTCCGTGGTTTTCAGGAAGAACAGGGCCAAGTTCATGGTCTGCTGCTCTGTGGCCTGCCAATAGACTGAGTTCTTCCGGGCATTGGCAATGGCGATGGGAGAGATCTTTTTCCCTCCTATCAGCGCGTTGAAGTGCAGCAGCCACTCTTCGCTGAACAACCCGATGTTCAGGTAAACGCGGTTCAGCGCGCCCAGCGCGCCCACGGAGTCGGCGCCGTCCTTCAGGACACGCGGCGACCATACCGTTTTGGTCTCACTGTTCGGTTCATAGAATTGGGTAAACAGCGGATCCTGGGTGAAGTCGTTGAACTGCTTGTTTTTCTCGTCACCGCATGGCTGCTGCTCGCCGTCCACGCAGGTGCCGGGGTGCAGATGTTCTTCGCCGGACCTCTTGGCCTCCGTGAGCCGCGGAAGCAGGTGGTAGATGGCGTTCATAGTGCGCGGATTGTTGATGTTGTCGGTGGACACGAGCGAAGTATCAAGCGAGCCCGGACGCGAGGTGTGGAAAACCTGCCAGGCGAAGTTGCTGTGGTCGTTCTCAAAGGCGAAGATGCGGTCGATCCAGAAGTACTGCGCTCCCACGTTGGAACTGAGGTTTTCCCACTTGGGATTTTCGGGATCGGCGGGCGGCTTCAGCGGATTGGGGCCAACGTGGCAGAAGCCGCATGACATGCCCACGCGATAAGGCTTGACCAGGTCTTTATCGTTGTAATACTTGGGATCGTTGTAGTACCGCTCGGGGTCCCATTTCTTCGCGGCCTTCTCATCGAAATCAGGATTAGGGAAGAGCCGCAGTCCCACGATTCCGGTGGCGTATCCATAGAAGGAGCCGACAGGCATCTTGCGGTCCTTCGGCAGGTACTTGGCGCCGTCCGGCAGGTCTTTGCCGCGGCTGCCGATGCGCACCCCTGGATATTTCGATTCATCTTCGAATGGGTCGGGCGGGCAGCCGGGCCCGGTTGTACGCTTGTCCAGCCACAGCCCGAAGCGGTTCAGGGTTCGGCCCAGTGGCCTTTTCAAAACATGGTTCATTTACCAGCCCCATCCATCCCCAGCGATTGTCGCGGCTACCTTTCAGCTTGGGATTGCTGGAGATGGTCTTCAGCAGGTCGAGATTTCCAACGCTGAGGCGGGAGAGAACGTCCCACAGGCGGTCATTGCCGCCTGTCCAGACGATCCACGTGGCGCGACCCTGCGCTTCTTGCAAGGTGAGGTCTGGTGGACGGACTTGGTGTTTGGCATCAGCATTCTGGTCCATATCATGGAAGTAATCATTGGCCAGAGAATCGGGACCGGGCGTGAACGATTTGACATCGCGACCGGCGCGCATGGCCTCATCCTGCACCTTCCCAGGTTCGCCGGCGCCGCCGCCGCCGCTGCAGCCGTTGATGATCAAAGCTGCTACGGAAACTATCGCAAAGAAGCTACAAAGCAGGATCAATCGCGGACTCTTCCAGATCATTTATCTCTCCTAAATACCGTGAATTGCGGTCATTGATTGAGCGCGAATTTGACGCGTTGACCAAATCATCAAAGCAGGCACGGAATGGCTGTCCATAATTTTCTTTTTGCAATTCCCAGACCTCCGCCATCTCCGGCCGCTCCGCCCAGTACTGAATTTCAGTCCGCCACCCTTCGGTGGCCGGATGGTTCCAGCGGTATGAGCTGCCAAACTCGAGGTCGACGAAAACGTCTTCGATCATTTGCAGGAGCTGCAGATAGAAGAAAAACTTCCGCCTGCCATCGTCATTCTTGGCCCAGGTAGGCATCTTCTTGATCACGATCCCGTCCAGCTCCAGATTGGAAGGAGATCCAGAGAGGGTTTTCAGCATGTCCATATAAGCTTCGGCATGCTTGCTATAGGCGTCCTGGGGCACCGCAGGCGGCAGAAGCCATTGCGCCTCCATGCGGTCGAAGATAGCCTGCAGGTTATCGCGCTGCGTGAAATCAATATGATCAAAGGTGGTGCGGGCAACGTGTAGCCCCAGCCGACGATAGCTTTCGAATTGAGACTCGGAAAAGAATTGATCAGAAGTGGGCTGCTGGGGGAACTCCGGATTCTCACGCCGGTACTCCTCCACGTCCGCAGGCTCATCCGCCGTGATGCTGGATTTCAGATACAGCAGATGGCCTGGCTCTTCATTGGGGCCATAATCAATTGTTCCCACAATGCAATGCGTACGGCTGAAGGCGTCTTTGGAATAAGTTATCTTTCGGAGGAGTAACCGGCTTGGGGTCAATCCTGATTTCAATGCCGAAATCGGTGCGGCACTTGCGCACCGCTCCGCCCAGCGATTCAAAACGATAGTCCGGGTCTGCTTCGCCATCAATAGCGATGATGTAGCGGCAGCGCCGCCGTACCAACTCATAGATCCCGAGATTCTCGAAGTGCCCGCCGTCGGAGAGGTTCAGGTAGCGCGAGCTTTCATCCACAAAGCCGAACAACTCGCGCGCCAGCCACCATAACGCGAAGATTGGGCCGGCCTTCTTGAAGGCTTTGGCCTTGGTGGGATTTCCCAGCCACCATCCCAGGCGCACGTTGAAGAGCGTGAGAAGAAAGGCAGTCTGGGCGGAAGAGTGGTAACCCATGTTGGGATTGGCAGCCGCACCGGAAATGCCCATGGCCGTGCCCAGCGCTACTCCCGTACCCAACAGTTGCGTGTTGGCATAGCTCGGCCTCGAATCCGGGTCAGCGGCCATGCGATCGTCTTCGGAGCGGGCCGGAGCAAATCCCGAATAATGCGGCGTGAAAAACCAGGGGAGCGCTTTGCGTTCTTGTGTGGCCAGTTCGGAGCCCGCTGTCACGTTCAGGGCCGCGTTGACGATCGGATAAGGGACGCGTTCGCGTTTTTCGTCGCCTGCCTGGAAGCGGAGTTTGAAGAGCGGTATGTCGTCCTTGGGATCGAAGCCGGTAAAAGGGTCGCGCATCCTCGATTTTGTGGCGCTAGCCCCCAGATAGCAGCGTACCAGGCGGTTTTTATAGAAGTGGTGCATGGAAAACTCATTGATGTTCACCCGCCGGGAAAGCACCACAAAGATAAAGACCAGCAGGACGAGCAATACCAGGGGAAAGCGCCAACTGAAGCTGTCAAAGGGCAGGCCGTCCCAATAGTGCTGGACAAAATTGTCTAGAAAGGTCCCTCGCGCGTTCCAAAGCCTGGGATGCAACAAAAGTTGCGTTCCGAACGCCACTGCCGCAAGGAAACCAGGTATAGCAATGAAAGGCCCGAACCGCGCCACCCGGTCAATGATAGAGTTCTTCTGCTGAGGCTGAGGAGAGTTGTTGGGAGCGCCCGATTTCCCGCTCTTGCCCGCCAGCACACTCAGAATCGTGCTCATTATCCAGGCGCTTGTCCCTGAAGCCAGCCACCAGCTTTTCCCAAGGACGATGAGTTTGGCTACTCCCAGAGGAGCAAATACAGCCAGAGCGAAGAGGGCGGCCCAGATCCCGATGAAGGTAACCAGCAGTGCGGCCAGGCGCGCCAGCCACTCCCGGCTGGCATCGGGGAAATCGCGTCCCATCAGCCCAATGTGCAGGCCGATGCCGATGATCAAAGCCAGAATATACAAAGGCGGCGCCCATGCCATCACCAGATGGCTGCCTAAAGCCGTTGTCGGGTCCCAGTCCGCCATGAGGTAAGAGATACCGGTAAACATCACCAGCAGCAGGGCGGTGGTAAAGAACGACATCCATAGCACGTGCAGCCATGCGATCACGGGGTGGACGGGGTCTTTGACCAGCTTGCGCTGGCAGACGTAGCACTCGACGAAGCCGCCGCGCCATTGCAGCAGCGCGACCAGGATGTACAGTCCAAGAAAGCCCAACGGCAAGACTTCCGTAAAAATCCTTTTTGGTTCCAGGAATTTTTCCGTCAAGGCCAAGACCACCAGCAGGACGGAGATAAAGACCGGCACGGCCACCCACAGACCTACGTGCTCTTTCACAACTTTGCCGCCCATTTGCCTGGCTTCGTCGGCCGGAGCAAACTCCCGTTTCACGATCCGGCGCAGGTAGGCCCCGATCTTGAGGACAGCAACCAGAGTGAAAAGCCCGGCCAGTATCAGGAGCGTGCGGGCAGAAAAGGAAATGGCATCGGTGGCGATCTGGTGCAGCAGTGCGCCGGGCGCGAGCAGGGCAATATAGATCGCCATCAGCGCCGAGATAATGATGACCTGGTTCAACATCATGTTGCGAAACCAGATCAGCGGAATCACTAGCGCGTCCAGAGACAGGCCGTTGCGCGGGGCCAGGTAATTGCTGTATTTACGCAGAAAGGTGATGGGGTCTTTGCTGGAAGGACCGGACTCACGCTGCGGATTGAGTATGTCCTCGTAGTGCGCCGGATCGTGATAAGCCACCCCCTGCAGCCACGAGCCGATGTAGCCCCCGCCCGAGACCGTGGAGATGTAGTCGGCCTTGGAGAGCAGACCTTTTTCCGTGAGCCCCTGCAGCACGCCCAGCCCGAAGGTGCCGCTGCGGATGCCGCCGCCGGAGATGCAAATCCCAAACAGCTTTTTATCCAGACAGTGCCGGATCCAGTTCTTAGGGTCGAGCTGCGACGGCGCTTCACCGCGGCGCTGCTCGATGTCGTTGAGCTCAGCCACCACCGCCTGGCCAATGACGGCGCGGGGCGGAAGGTCGGCAGCCCGGATATTGCCCGTATTCAGAGTATTCGTGGCCATGATCAACTCCGCTTGGCGTCTTCCGCGATCACGTCAGAGGCCTTCTCACTGACCATGTACACGGCGGTGACAATGAAATAGCCCGGAATCTTCGGGAACACCGAGGCGTCCACCACGCGCAGACCCTTGACACCCCGGACGCGGAAGCGGCTGTCCAGCACCGCCTTGGGATCGCCGTCGGCACCAATCTTGTTCGTGCAGGAAGCATGATGGCCCCACGCTTCATCCTGGATGAATTGCCGCAGCTTATCAGGGGTGTCGCCAGCCGGCCCTGGTTTGAGCTCTTCGCCGATGAAGTCCGTCAGTTTCTGGTTCATGTGGCGGACGAACTCCACGCCTTTCACCACCGCGTCCAGGTCTTCGCCCTTCGCATCATTGCCTTCCTTGAAGTAGTGGAACTCAATATTCGGTGTTTCTTGCGGGTCGTTCGACTTAAGGCTGACGCGGCCGGCAGTATTGTTGGTATGGGCTTTCAGAATGGCCCAGGTAAAGCGGTTGTGAAAACGCTCCGTCGCCAGGGAATATCCCTTGCTGTAGCCGGGGAAATATCCGGGCAGCCCGAAGATGTAAAGGTCCGGCTCCGGCTTGTCCGGCGTCGATTTCTTGATAATCGCGATGAGCGAGCCGTTGGAGGAGTAAATGCCCTTCTGGTCTTTGTCCCATTTTGCCAGAACGTCGTCGGCAGGCTTGCCGGTATCTGGCGGCAAAAAGGTGGATTTGCCCAGAAGAGCGAATGGCTTTTTCCATTCCGAGATAATGCCTACCTCATAGCGGTCCTGCAGGTTCTCGCCCACACCGGGCAGATCCACGAGCACGGGAATCCCCTTATCCTTGAGGTGCTGGCTGGGACCAATGCCGGAGAGCATGAGCAACTGCGGGCTGTTGAAAGCGCCGCCGGCCAGAATGACCTCGCGCGCCGTCACCTGCCTTCTGGCTGGAGGCGTAGCGCCGTTTGCCATCGGGCTGGCCTTGTACAGGAACGGCCCTTCCATAAACTCCACGCCCACCGCCGTCTTGTTGTTATCAAAAACGATTTTGGTGGCCAACGACCTCATCTGGATGGTGAGGTTGTTGGGAAAGTCCTTCTTTGTCCGCAACAGGTAGTCGCGCGGGCCGTTGCGCCTGCCTTTGTCCACCGCCAGTGGGGTAAAGGCCGCTCCTTCCGGACTGTCGCGCCGACGCAGCGGATTATTGGGATCAAAAAGAGTGCCTGACAGCACCAGCGGATTGCCAACCTCTCCCTTCAGCGCCGAACCGATGGCATTGAGCAGCAGGAGGATGATTTCCTTGTCGCCCAGCGCCAGAGTAGGGTCGGCTTCGCTGGTGGTGAGCCAGCCACTGAAGCCGTGCCCCTCATGCAGATCTTTAAAAACATTGTGGCCTCCGAACAGCCCTTTCAGGTCGGCCAATCCGGCCAGCACATTGCTGAAGTCCGAGCGCACAGACCCCGGACGCGGTACGTAGGTGCAGTTCTCCATGCGCTCGAAGTAGCCGTTCATCTTCTCGGCTTTCCAGGAATCGTCGCCGGTGAGCTGGGCGATGGAGTTCCAGTCGCTGTCCTGGGGCATGACGGTGATCATGGCGTTGTGCGACGTGCAGCCGCCGAGAGTGCCGGCGCGCGGATACCAGATAACGGGCTTTTTGTCGGTAGGACGCAGGTACTTCTCAGGCACTACTTTGCTGTCGCGCGCCTGCTGCGCATCCTCCGAGTAGTGCCGGACGTAGAAGTCCCATGCGCACTCGTTATATTCCGTGGAAGCGCCATGAAAGATCGGGACTTCATACATCCATCGTCCCCGATCGCCGCTTTCCAGGCAGGGATCGCCGCCGGCTTCCATCAGCATGACCTTAAATCCGGCGCGGGCCAGGTTCGCTGCAAGAGGACCACCTCCGGCGCCTGAACCGATCACAATATAATCAAAGTCTCTTTCGGCCATATCCAATCTCTCCGCCGATCCAGCGGGCGAATGAACCCGGAATCGGATTGCGCTTTATCCCTAAGTGTCTACCGCAGTACAAACGTTACAGCCCCGGAACTTTCCTGCTAAACAATGTCTGCGTACGATCTACCGGCGCCTTGGGAAGCAAGGCGTCAGGAAAGATTTCCGGCAGGCCATGAAAATATTCGACCTTGAGAAGTTTCTGCGGTGCCAGAAAGCCGCTTGCAAATACCAGGCTCATACCTTTTATCCTGCCGCGAGCGTGCGCCTCCGCCCCTCACCGATGCACGATCAATGATGATGGACGTGGAACGCGCTGTGATGTGGATTGAGCTCCGCCGCGAGCTTCAGGTAGTGCTCACCCATGCCATTTCCGCCGGATGCGCTGTGGATTTTGCCGGCCTGCAAGAACAAGCCCGGTTCCCGGGCGCCGGAAGCCAGGGCGCGGTCGATCATCTGCCGGGCTTCGTCATTGCGTCCGGCGAGATGAAGCGCACGGGCCATGGCGGCCTGGGTGGAGGAGTTGTTGCGAAGCTCCAAGTCCTGCCCCGCCCATTTAAGCGCCTGCTCCGCGTCACGATGAGCATCACAGTAGAAATCCACCAGGTGATGGTAATAGTGAACGTCTCCTCGTCCGGCCGATTGCAGATAGACGGCGAGGGCCTTCTGGAAGCACTCCTCGGCTTCGTGCTGCTTTCCCATGTGCCGGTAAATATCTCCCAAGGCCTGCTGGATCTCAGGCTTGGGGACGCGCTTAAGCAGGTCCCGATAAAGAGATGCCGCCTCTTCCAGTTTGTGCTCGGCCGCCAGCAGGTTCGCAATGTGCTCTTCCACCAGCCAGTAGCCGGAATAGCCGCGATTGGCCCGATCATAGTGCTCGCGAGCCTGCGGGAAGCGTCCACGCGCAGAATGAAGAAGTCCGCGCTGCAGCTCCACCCAGGAGAATGAGCGCATCTCCTTGGCGGTGAGCTCGTCTTCGGCTTCCACGTAAAGCTGGTCCGCGCTGGCGACATCACCCATGCGAGCGCGCAGGTGCGCCAGCCGGGCCAGGTTGTCCCAGGTCCGCTCCTGGTCGACCAGGGCTTCATATAATTTGCGGGCTTCCTGGTAGTTGCCTTCCTGAAAAACAATGTCTGCGGAGATGGCCTTGCCTTGAGGAGTTTCGGCCAAGCCGTTCGACATCTGGAGGTCAAGTTTGGTTTCGGCGACGCGATGAAGCTTGAAATCAAGATTGGCCTTGAGCAGGCACAGGTCGGGAGCAGGTCCAAGACGCGCGACAGCGCCATTGAGTTCGGTTTCCACTTCCTGGAAATATTCCAGGTTGCCGCTGAGCGCCGCCCGCTGGTAGAGCCTGTAGACGTACTTGGTCACATGGTCGCCACTCATAGGGTTGGCCAGCGCCGAAGGACGAAGCTTCTCAAGGTCCAGCTCGAATGCCCGCATCTCAACTTGAAAATCCGTCAATCCATTCATCTCCGCTCTCCTCCGCTTCTCACCATCCTGACCTGCGCAAAAACGGCACGCGCAGAGGCCGTTTTATTTGTACGTTGGCGTATAGCCCGCTTCCGGATGAGGCTCCGCCAGATAGGGGAACTTGTCCGAGAAATCCTTGTCATTCTTAAGCGGGTTCGGCGGCGTCTTGGGCACAATGGGCGCGGCATCCCAGAGCGATTGATCGTTGAGCAGCTCAATGTGGTACTTCTTGCCCTTGAATTCAGCTTCCATGTCCAGAAACATGGCAAGGAAGCGCGTAGCCACCTGGTCCTCCAAACGCCGGCCAAAGGGCCAAGTGCCTGTGGTGTCCAGGTCAATAGCGCAGACGTTGGGCACGAAAATCTCAAACGGCCGGCGCAGCGAAATATTCAGCCCTTTCGGATTCCAGGAATTGTCCGGCATATTGAGCGGCTGGAAGAGCGTCTTCTTGACGCGCGGAAACGCGGCGACAACGGTGGAGTACGTCTTATGCACCGAAACCGGCGAGTTGCCATGGTCGAACGAGGTCTTCAGCCCCAGAGCACTGATGGACGGGCCGAATCCCCAGCCCAGGTGTGCCAACCGCTTGACGAAATGGGGTCCCAGGAAGAAGTTGTTGGCGCCGAGCTGCCGGTTGTCTTCGCGTTCGCTGAGCGCCGCGTCGGCAAAGGGCTGGCCGTCAGTGTCCACCAGTTTGTATTTTTTGAGTTCCTCGTCCTGGTGACGAGGATCGAGAAACGCAAACGGATGCTCCAGCCAGAAGGGGTGGTCGGGAATGGTCTCAATCTTGTTCGCGGCCTTCAACACCCAGCTTTCACCCCAGACGTTGATGATGCGGTTCTTGTCCGGTGCAGGGTTGATGAACTTCACCGGAATTTCCAGGATGATGGCGTTTACATTCTTGCCCGCCTGCGCGTCCACCCCTGAGTAAACGAAGCGGAAATTGCCGTCTTTGTCCTTGAGGAACTTGTCGCCTTTCCAGGTCCACGGGCCGGGAGGAAGGTTCTTCTTGTAGCCGCGTCCCCACTCGGGAAGCGCGGGATCGTAATTGAAGAGGTCATTGCCCTCCAACTCGAGCAGGGTCTTGGGGATGGGCAGCTCGCGCGCCTCCGTCAGGGTATGCGGGACATGATAGAACTGCGGCGCGTAATTGATGGAGCGGAAGAAGCCGGGCAGATCATTGAAGAAGGCGTCGTCCCGTCCGCCGATGTAGGCGGTGATGCGGTGCTTGCCGGGCGTGTCGATGTTGAGCACCTTATTGGTGTCCACCACCGTGGAGAAGCTGCCTTCGGGAAAATTGAAGAACTTCACCGTGGCGCGCTGCTGCTCATCCACGTGCACGCGGATCTCTGAGGCCTTCAACTCGCCCGTGTATTTGTCCTTCACCGCCTCGACGTATTTGAGAAGCGAGTCCAGAGTATGATCGCCGGCGGAGGGAGGAACGACTCGCGGCTCCGCCGTCATCTGGATGCGGTAGAGCATGTCAGTGTCGAGGGTTCCGGCGTGGGGCACGGCGGCGAAGGTCAAGGCAATCACAACCTTCTCGCCGTCCGAGGTATCGGAGCTGGGGAAGCCGAACAGATCATACAGATCGGCTGCGCTGGCATCGATATCAGAAAAAATGGAATTTACCGCATTGGGATCATTGTGATCCGCCATCGGGCTGCGCTCTTTCCGGCGCGCCTGGGTAAGCCGCGCCTACAGAAATTTTTGGATAAAGTCCAAGGTTGCCAACCGGCTGCGGGCGTTAAAAAAACGCACGGAGCTGGCGGAAGCTGAAGATGGCACTCGTGGTACTTCTCCCGGAAGCAACAGCAGCCATCTTGATTAAGGCCCGTGGGGGCGTGAGCCGAAAGCATACTCTTTTAACCGCAATTGTCACAAGTGAATCTGGAAGAAAAAATTAAAATGCAAATTCTTGCGGAAGAAGAATCGCGCATTCGAGGCGGCGGCGAACTGTTTCGGGAAAAGTTTTGAAAAAATTGTAACGCTCCGTGCGCGCCATTACCTTCTAGCAAGTCTATCTTGCGGGTTCCTCACGCCTTGGCCGAGCGCCCCCGCTGCTTCCCGCTGAAATACGCGCAAAATGTTTTCACGCAGCACTGCTCGCATTTTGGCTTTGTTCGTTTGCAGACCTCCTGGCCATGTTGCTTCAGCAGCAGATAGGCTCGCATTCGCGCATCGAAAGTGGCTGGTATTTCCGCTTCAATGGCCTGCTGAGCTTCGCGATAGGTTGCTCCGTAATTTTCGCGCTCCTGCCCGCGTTGCAGGCGTACCAGAACGTGCGGGCAGTTTGAGGGGACCGCGGCAATGGGCACGCACTCTGAAAACAGAAGGATGCGGTCGGCGCCGGGATCGGCGATGTTGGGAAACTTCTTGAGAATGCCTCGCACCTTTGGCAGGGGGCCCACCAGCGCAGAGCGAAGGTCGCCACCAAACTCGTCTCTTACCCGGACTGCAATCTCTTTCAGACGCATCGCCCTTAATTCCGGAACCATTCCGCCTGGACGCAGAGCTTCGGCAAGTTTATCGGGCGTGGCCCGCAGAATCTTTTCCGGCTCAACTCCAACGCTCTTGTTCAGCTCATCCCAGCCCTTGCTGCACGCCTTATCACTGGCCGGATAGCCGCAGTGCCACCACACCAGGAAGAGGTATGGATCGGTGGGCCAGCAGGCTTGTTGCTTGCCATAAGATTTCTCAAGGCGATCCAGAATGTCTGTGACCGTGGTTTTCATTTGTGCTTAGCCAAGCCGTTCCTTCAAAAACTTGGTCGTTGATGATAAATGCGTATTGAGTATTACTGAAGCATTTAGTGCTTCTGGCGGTTAGAAGCAGATAGGGCCTGCACCAGAGACCGAAAATCGCGCGGAGGCTCGCAGTCGAGAGAGATGCTTTTACCTGATCTTGGATGATCAAACCGCAAATGCGAAGCATGCAGCGCCACTCGGTCAATTCTGTGCTCCTGCGTCTCAGCCGGATGATATTTACGATCGCCAATCACGGGATGACCCACGCTCGAGAACTGCACCCGGATCTGGTTTTGCAATCCTGTCACCAGTGCCACCCGCACCAGAGAAGCGCCTCGAAGGGATCGTTCGACAACGTATTTGAGTTCGGCCCGGGCAGCATCCCGATCGTTGGCCCTGCTCAGCTTCTGGAACATTCCAGCTTTGCGCAAGTAGTGCACCAGCGTGCCTTCGCGGGGATCCAGATGGCCGCGAACCACCGCCAGGTATTCTCTTTCTGAAGTGTGCGCCAGAAACTGCTGCACTAGAGCATCCCTGTCCCGCTCGGTCTTGGCAAAGAGCATGATTCCGGAGGTGAACCGGTCAATCCGATGAACGGTGAATGCCTTTTGGCGCGTGGCTTTCAACTGGGCTGAAAGAACTGACCACGCTGAAGGTGTCTCGCTCTCAGGTATCGGCACGGCCGGCAAGCCTGCGGGCTTGTTGACCGCAACAAAAGCATCGTCCTCGTGAAGGATGCTGAGTTGCTCGCACGGGAGGCGTCGACCGTGGCGCGCCTGTGAACCTGCAGCTCTGTCTCTATGCTTCTTCATCTATCTCGGCTATCGCTTACTTTCTGATCATGTGTTTTCACAACAGCCAGGGAAACGGCCCTTGCCTGGAGCACCAAGTCATGCTAACAAGGCAGCAGGTCCAATCTTCGTATTCGGTCGAGCGAGCAACAAGAAAAAGCCCCTGCCGCGAAAAGCAGGGGCCTTGCCCGTTTTAGGAGCGAGCTAGCTTGTTATCCGCCGTAAGGCATGCCGCCGTGCTCCGGTGCACCAGCCTTCTTGTCTTCCGGAACATCGGAAACAAGGGCTTCGGTGGTCAGCATGAGCGCCGCAATGGAGGCAGCGTTCTGCAGAGCAGTGCGGGTGACCTTGGTCGGGTCGATGACGCCGGCTTTCACCAGGTCTTCGAACTTATCAGTCTGGGCGTTGTAGCCGAAGTTTGATTCCTTGGACTCGCGAATCTTGCCCACTACAATTGCGCCTTCTTCGCCGGAGTTGTTCACGATCTGGCGAATAGGCTCCTCCAGCGCGCGCTTCACGATCTCAACGCCGGTACGCTCATCTTCGTTCTTGAGTTTGAGATCGTTGAGAGCGGCCGCGCAACGCACCAGGGCAACGCCGCCGCCGGGGACAATGCCTTCTTCCACGGCTGCGCGGGTCGCGTGCATGGCGTCTTCCACGCGGGCTTTCTTTTCCTTCATTTCGGTTTCGGTTGCGGCGCCGACTTTGATCACCGCAACGCCACCTACCAGCTTCGCAAGACGCTCCTGGAGCTTCTCGCGGTCGTAGTCGCTGGTGACGTTCTCGATCTGGCCACGGATTTCTTTCACACGGCCTTCGATTTCAGTGCCTTTGCCCTTGCCTTCAACGATGGTGGTGTTGTCCTTGTCAATGGTGATTTTCTTGGCGCGGCCCAGGTCGGTGAGCTGAACGCCTTCCAGCTTCAGGCCGAGGTCTTCCGTGATGGCCTTGCCGCCAGTCAGGATCGCGATGTCCTGCAGCATGGCTTTGCGGCGATCGCCAAAGCCTGGCGCCTTCACAGCGCAAACCTGCAGCGTGCCACGCAGCTTGTTCACGACCAGGGTGGCCAGTGCTTCGCCGTCAACGTCTTCCGCGATGATCACCAGCGGACGTCCCTGCTTTGCCACCTGTTCAAGGACAGGGAGCAGGTCCTTCATGCTGCTGATTTTCTTTTCGTTAATGAGGATGTAGGCGTCGTCAAGAGCGGCTTCCATGCGCTCAGGATCGGTCACAAAGTAGGGCGAGAGATAGCCGCGGTCAAACTGCATGCCTTCTACGACTTCCAGCAGCGTTTCCATGGTGCGTGATTCTTCCACAGTGATCACGCCATCCTTGCCGACCTTCTTCATGGCTTCGGCAATGATGCGGCCAATGGTCTCGTCATTGTTGGCGGAGATGGTTCCCACCTGGGCGATCATGTCGCCGCTGACCGGCTTCGAGAGTCCATCCAGGAAGCCTTTGCTGCGCTCGCCCTCTTTGCCCAGCACACCACAAATGGTGTTAACGGCGCGTTCGATGCCGCGCTTCAGGGCCATGGGGTTGGCGCCGGCGGCAACTGACTTTACACCGTCACGATAGATGGCCTGGGCCAGAACCGTTGCGGTGGTGGTGCCGTCTCCGGCTACGTCGCTGGTTTTGCTCGCGACTTCCCGCACCATCTGGGCGCCCATGTTTTCCACGGTGTCACCCAGTTCAATCTCTTTTGCTACGGTCACACCGTCCTTGGTGATGACCGGCGATCCGAACTTCTTGTTGATTACAACATTGCGGCCCCTCGGGCCCAGCGTCACTTTCACTGCATCGGCCAGGACGTTGACACCACGCAGGATTGCCTGGCGCGACTCTTCACCGTGCACAATCAACTTTGCCATTGCTCATATCTCCTATCAAAAATTCTTTCCGCATGATTGCGGACATCAGAACCTGTCAAAACCCGTTCAGCAGCCCTGCTGCTGGGTCAAATCATTACTTTGTGTGTTATGCGTTAGCGGCGGACTGCAGTTGCTTTTTCACGCTCAACGGGTTTTGCCGAGCCGCTAAGGATGCCGAAGATCTCTTCTTCTTTGAGGATCAGAAATTCTTCGCCATCGATCTTGATGTCGCTGCCTGAATACTTTCCGAACAGGACGCGATCGCCTTCTTTCACCGTCATGGGAACATGCTGGCCTTTGTCGTACCGGCCGGTGCCGACCGCCATAACAACGCCTTCCTGTGGTTTCTCTTTTGCGGTATCCGGAATGATGATGCCTCCGCGCACGCTCTCAGCTTCCTGTACGCGACGCACCAAAACGCGCTCTCCGAGTGGAGTTAGCTTTGCCATTGGAACAACTCCTTCTTTAAATGTGAATTTACTAGGACTTTTGAGGTATTTTTCCCGACGGCTATTGCTAGCACTCATATCCGTCGAGTGCTAATTATAGATAAGGCCACTTGGGTTGTCAACGCCTAAAACGAGAAAAGTTGAGCGTAGAAGACTAAAGTTCCGGCGGGTCGGTAACTCTGGCTGGCTTAATGCAGCAAGTATATTCTTGTCAGAAGCTTGGGAGCATCCTTTAAACCATTTGACCATTGCCTTCAATTTCTCTGGTTCGCGCTGAAATTCAGCGCTATACTCCGTGCCCAACTTGGAACCTGCGTCTTACCTGTCCCGCGCAGATCTCGAAGTCCCCCTGGAGTAAACAATGCGGCCCTCCTCCTTTGTGCTTTGCCTTCTCCGGAGTAAGTGGATTCTTGTCGCTTTCCTGCTCTCATTTGCGGTCGCGGCAGCTGCCGCGTCCTCCGATCCGGGCGCTGTCATAAGTCGCAGCCAGCATGATTTGCAGATCCTGATGGAAATGGACCAGCCGGCTGCGGTTGCCGCGCCGCCGAAACACGCGGAACCTAAAGGTGCGAGCCAGCAGCCCGCCGGCAAGTATGACGTTTCCAGAATTGGTGAGCGACACGTGGACCGCGGTTTGAACATGTACTCCGTGGAACGGGAGCAGTTGATGGGGCGGAGGATGGCCGAGGATGTGGAGCGACATTGCCGCCTGGTGAAAGACCCAGTTGTTAACCAATACGTCCGCGAACTGGGCCAGCGGCTGGTCAGAAATTCTGATGCCAAAATTCCTTTCACCATCAAGGTGATTGATAGCGGTGAAGTAAACGCGTTTGCGCTCCCCGGCGGCTATTTCTATGTGGACAGCGGCTTGATTGTGGCTGCGCAGAACGAATCAGAGCTTGCGGCCGTGATGGCGCATGAAATTGCTCATGTTGCAGCCCGTCACGCCACGCGAAACATGACCAAGGTTCAGCTCTGGAACATTGTGTCCATGCCATTTATGTTTTTTGGTGGGCCGGTCGGAATGGCAGTCCGTCAGGTATCAAGCATGGCGTATCCGGTCAGCGTCAGAAAATTCAGCCGTGACGCAGAACGGGAAGCTGATCTGCTGGGCATTGAATACGCGTACGCCGCGGGTTACGATCCGCTTGCCTTTATTAATTTTTTTGAGCGCCTGAAATCCGGCAAAGGGAAAAAGAGCTTTATCGCCAAAGCATTCCTCACCCATCCTATGAACAGTGATCGGATTGCACGCGCCCAGAAAGAGATTGCCACCATGCTGCCGTCCCGTGATGAATACCTTGTGGACAGTAGCGCGTTCCAGGAAGCCAAAGCAGAACTCCTGAAGGATTCCGGCGAGGCACTGGTTTTGCGTCGCGGGAAAAAGACCGGAGATGAGCCGGTGCTGCGACGCCGCACCATGGATACACCGTCACAGGAGGACGGCTCTCAACACTAAACCGTCTGAGTTCGCCTCTCGCTCACTTGCGCGGACGTGTCTTGATTGAAGTGTGACTCTTGTCTCGCAAGCTGCGTTCCAGCTCTTCTTTCCACGCGTCAGACCAAAAATTGCGCTGCCTGAGATAGTTTTCCATGAACAGCAGCGGATCTTTCCCAACTTCCAGCCTGCATTCAATCAACGATGGTCCCAAACCCTGGCGCGCCCGGCGGGTGCTTTCTTCGGTCACTCGATATACCGCGACCACATCATTGCCATCCACAGCGATGGCGGGAAGAAACTGCTGCGCAGCACTCCTGAGATCAACGTCGTTGGGGGCCCCCTGTGGGTGCCGCGCAATTACGAAAATGATTGGTAATTGCCGCGCGGCGCAGAAGCTCACCGCGTAACGCCAAAATTCGGGATTATGATCTGCGAGCGCAACGCACAGGGTGACCAGCGGCTTCTTCAGATGCTTGCAGGCGAACGCCATGCCAGAGGCCATGTTCAATTCCTCGGCTGGACCTCCGCTGTTCTGAGCTCCGCCAGTTTCATTTTTCATGGCATCAATAACTTCCTGCAAGCCCTTGCCTTGCGCGAGTTGGACAAAATCTCCCTGTGCATTCGGGGCCACCAGATCCTCTTTCGTGAGATGGATGGCTGCACCCGCAACTACTGCCTCAAGTCCTGCGCATGAGGGATGAGCGGCGGAGCCCTTGCGAATTTGTTCCTGGCTGAAACGGCAGTTCAGCATGGACGCATAGAGGCGCTTGAGGCGCTCTGCGTTCATGGGCGATGCGCCACTTGCTTCATGGTGACGCTGGGAGGAGTCGAGTTTATTTTTCTCCTGCTTACCGGATTTTCTTCGATTGGAGGGGGCGGCCATGTAAGACGAGTGAATTGAAACGTACATAATACATTCCCATCGCTCATTTTTGTTGGCTCAAAGTTTTTAGCGCATGAGGGATATAAATAGATAGAAGCGCCCGGAGCGGCGCAACTTTGTTTCCAATCTTTAGGCCTGCTTTTCAACAGCGCAGTGAAAAACAGTGTGGAAAATCTTCTTGTTACCAAGGTAATCACCCATGAATCCGGTGTTTATGACGCTTTGCACTGGATCGGGTGCGAATATGAATTCTTAGTAAAATTTTTGCGTGTGGTCGAGCCTCGGCTTGCGATGCTGAAGAACTCTTGAGGCCTTAGCAGAAAGACTTCTTATTCGAATGAAGATTCGGATTGACAAACTCATGGTTGAACGTGGTCTCGTTCCCTCACGCGAGCGCGCGCAAGCCATGCTTCTGGCAGGGCGCGTGCTAGTGGACGGACAAAGAGTAGAAAAAGCCGGCACAAACGTTGAAGCAGAGGCGGAAATCCGGTTGTTGGGTGAAGATCTGCGTTACGTGAGCCGCGGCGGATTGAAACTGCAAGCAGCTCTGGCTCACTGGAACATCGTTTTGAACGGGCGCACTTGCCTCGATGTGGGGACTTCCACCGGTGGCTTCACTGATTGCATGTTGCAGCATGGAGCCGCTCAGGTGGTGGCCGTGGATACCGGGTACGGCCAAATTGCTGCCCGCCTGCGGGCTGATCAGCGAATAAGGCTTCTGGAGAATACAAACGCTCGTTATCTAACAGCTGACCAACTGAACAAAACCGGAGCGCAACTTCCTGTCACCTTTATTGCCATGGATGTGTCATTCATCTCTGCTACACTCGTCCTCCCGGCGGTGCTGCACGCGGCCTTTGGCGGCGCTCCACCCTCACAGCGAGAGGTTGTAGTCCTGGTCAAACCGCAATTTGAAGTGGGAAGGGAACTGGTGGGTAAGGGCGGCATTGTGCGCGATGAGGAAGCGCAGAAAAGCGCCGTGAACAAAGTTCGCTCCGCTATAGAAACGCTGGGAGGCCGTAAACTGGATGTAATCGAGTCGCCCATTCTGGGTGGAGAAGGGAACCGGGAGTTTCTGCTGCACGCGGAATTCTGATGAAACGCGCCTCAATCATCTCCAAGCAGGGTAAACCTGAGTTGGCCCGCCTTGTGCGCCAGGTTGCGGGCTGGCTGGTGGAACATGGCTATGCAATTACCGTAGACGCTGTCTCTCGCGAATTCTGGCCGGATGGGGAGCTGGCGGAACGTGAAGACCTGGTAAAGGAGAAGCCGGAGTTTGTCCTGGTACTCGGCGGTGACGGCACTTTGCTCTCGACAGCTCGCAACGTGGCACGCACGGGCATTCCCATCCTTGGCGTCAATCTGGGCTCTCTCGGATTCCTTACGGAGATTCGAGAAGATGAAATCGCGCAGGCACTTGAGGCCGTGGATGCCGGACGATGCGAGGTAAGCCAGCGTGCGATGCTGCACTGCCGCGTATGCCGCAACGGCAAGTGTGTAGCCGATTACGATGCCTTGAATGATGTTGTCATGAACCAACGGGCCGTGGCGCGCATTACTGATTTTGCAGTGAAGGTCAACGGCATCTTTGTTTCGCAATACAGGGCGGACGGCCTGATCATTGCCACACCCACCGGCTCCACAGCTTACTCACTCGCCGCCGGAGGCCCCATTCTGTCGCCGGAGGTTCCCGGCTTCGTCATCACTCCGGTTGCTTCGCATGCGCTTACCAACCGTCCGCTGGTAGTACGCGATACCGCCATCATTGAGGTCAGTATCACAGTCACTCGCGAACAGGCGTATCTCAGCGTGGATGGCCAACAGGGCGAATCGCTGGAAGAAGGAGACGTGGTGGAGTGCCGCAAATCTGAGTTCAGCGTGAAGCTTTTCAAGTTTCCAGATCGCTCCTTCTTCCATGTGCTGCGCACCAAATTGAAATGGGGCGAAAGGTAGATCGCGAGCCATGACAGGGTCGAGAGTTCGCGCAACCATTCTGGCTTTGGCCGTTTTCTTTTCCATCAGTTTGGCAGCCCAGACCAGGCCTGCAGCGGATCTCATTATCACGAACGCCAAGATATGGACTGTAGACAAAGTGCGTCCTCAGGCGGAGGCGCTGGCCATTGTGGGTGAAAGGATCGTCGCCGTGGGTTCGGCCGCTGATATGGATGTCTGGCATGGCCCGCAGACCAAAGTCGTTGACGCTCAGGGTCGCTTGCTTCTGCCCGGTTTCAACGATGCTCACGTCCATTTTGTTGACGGCGGTGACCATCTCCAGGAAGTGCAGTTGAAGGACGCAACCACTCCCGGGGATTTCGCGCGGCGTATCGCCCAGCGAGCCAAAAAAACACCCAAAGGCGAGTGGGTTACCGGGGGCGACTGGGACGAGCAGAAGTGGTCGCCTGCTGAGCTGCCGACGCGGCAGTTGATTGATGCTGACACGCCCAACACTCCCGTGTTCGTCAATCGTTACGATGGGCATGAATCGCTGGCGAACACCGTTGCTCTGCAGTTGGCAAACATAACCGCAAAAACTCCGGATCCGCCCGGAGGTGAAATCGTCCACGATGCCCAGGGCAATCCCACCGGTGTTTTGCGCGACGCGGCCCAGGACCTGGTGGCTAAGGTGATGCCATCCATGACGCATGCCCGTCGCATGCGCGACATTCGGCAGGCTCTGGATTATGCGGCCTCTCTCGGCGTGACCAGCGTGCAGGACATGAATCCGTCTTACGATGACGTAAAGGCCTACTCCGAACTGCAGGAAAAAGGGCAACTTACGCTGCGTATCTATGTGGCCCCGATGGAAACGGAGTGGAAGGACCAGGCCAAGATAGGCATTCGCCACGCTTTCGGAACGCCGCTGCTGCGAATGGGAGCGGTTAAAGGTTATGCGGACGGTTCGCTGGGCTCTGAGACGGCGTATTTTTTTGATGCCTACACGGATAATCCCAAAAAACACGGGCTGCTGAGCGCAGAGATGCATCCGCCTTCAGCCATGCTGCAGCGGCTCAAGTCCGCCGATGCCGCCGGACTGCAAATTTGTATCCACGCCATCGGCGATCGTGCCATCTCCATGACGCTGGATATGTTCGAGCAGATTGAGAAATCGAATGGCAAGCATGATCGCCGCTGGCGCATCGAACATTCCCAGCACATGGCGGCCAAAGATTTTGCCAGATATGCGCGCCTCGGTGTGATCGCATCCGTGCAGCCTTACCATGCTATTGATGACGGGCGCTGGGCGGAGAAGAGGATCGGTCCGGAACGCATCAAACGCACCTACGCATTCCGGACTTTCATGGAAAACGGCGTGCGCCTGGCGTTTGGGACGGATTGGTCGGTGGCGCCGTTGAGTCCACTGTGGACCATTTACGCTGCCGTAACGCGCGCAACGCTGGATGGAAAAAATCCTGAAGGCTGGATTCCTGAGCAGAAGTTGACGGTGCCTGAAGCCGTGGAAGCCTACACCATGGGCTCCGCTTATGCTGAGTTTCAGGAAAAAGATAAAGGCTCCATCACTCCCGGAAAGCTGGCGGACTTTGTGGTGCTGAGCGACGACATCTTCCACATTCCACCCTCACAGGTCAAAAACGTGAAAGTGGAGGCGACGTATCTGGGAGGAAAACTCGTCTACGGCGGTCTGGAATGAAATTGATCAGCATTTTGAAATTTGAATTCAGTAAGTTGGGCCTGAGCAGCCGCTCTTTCTTTTCCGGGAACCTGCTGGTTACTTTTAACTGCCACTGAAGTAATTCCTGAAATAACATCTTTTCACTTAATATCTGCAAAAGTTTGTGTCCCGGAGTCACCCACTGTTATGTTGTCTTACCAGTGTCTTCTTCGATCTGTCGTTGTGTCCGCTCTATTGATCGCTGGATCCTGTGCCTCGCCGGCCCAGCAAACAAATCAACAACCATCAGCATCCAGTTCGGGAACACTGGGCGACATCGCGCGCAAGTATCGGGGAGAGAAGTCTGCGACTGCTCCAACACCAGCTCCAGTTGCACCGCAGAAGAGTCTGGGCGAGTACGCGGCGGCGCGCCGGACCACGAAACATGCCGAGGTCCTGTTGACGGAAAAAGATGCCGCGGAACTGATGAAGGAGCTCTCCGAGATTACGGACTTTGCCAGTGGTGACACCGGATACGCCGAACATACGCTTGTGAAACACCGCATTGTCGGGCAGGACGACGTGAAGCGGCACTGGTCAGAAGCCTTGTCTGGCAGCGCTGAAGCGCAGAGACTGGCTCGCTCAGAACTGGTGCTGAAGAAGTTCGGGTATCTGCCAAAGGATTTCACGCTCAAAAAGTATCTGGTGGACAACTCTGCTGACAGTATTGCCGGTTTTTACGATTTCCAAACCAAGACAATGAATCTGGTGAACTGGGTCAGTTTGGACCACCAGCGGCCGATCATGGCACATGAATTGACTCATGCCCTCCAGGATCAAAACTTTAATTTGATGGTCTGGGAACGCAGAGCAGCACCACGCTCCCACAACAGCGGAATGCAGGTCAACGCCGATGAAGGTCAGGAGTCGGATGCTCGTCGAGCCGTGATCGAGGGCCAGGCGATGGTGGTATTTTTCGATTACACACTGAAGCCCTACGGTCGCACTCTGGCTGACACGCCTTCTGCCATCGATTACATCAATGGCCGCATTACCGAGAGCTACGACAATTCTCTGGTCGTACATAATGCCCCGTTGATTTTCAAAGACTCGGCGATATTCCCGTACCGTGAAGGTCTGATGTTTGAGCTGGAGTTGCTCAAAAACGGCGGCGTCCAGCAGGCGTTTGCTGAAGCCTTTGCTCATCCACCGGCCGATACTCATCAGATACTGGAGCCTAAAGCCTACTTCAGTGGCGAGAAAATTTCGCCGGTGATAATTCCTGATCTTTCCCGCATTCTCAGCCCTGAGTACCAGCCTTACGACAATGGCAGCATTGGCCAACTCGATGTGCGGGTAATGAGCGAGCAATTCGGTACTGAAAATGACATGTTCACCATCACACCCGGATGGAAAGGCGGGTCTTACGTTGCGGTGAAGCGTGCCGCCACTGGAAACGATGGTAATCTCGGCACTGCTGACATTGGTTTGGTATATGTGTCCCGGTGGAAAGACGCGGAGTCCGCAGAGCGTTTTGCCGAGCTCTACCGGAAATCTTTATGGAAACGGCTAAGCGTGGTTGACGAGACTCGCCTTGATGGCCGCGCGTGCGCTGAGCACCACTGCGCCTTGTGGGCCACACGGGTCAATACCAATGAAGGTCCGGTATTTATTGAGATATGGCCGGACCACACGGTCTTTATTACCCACAGTCTGGCTGAAGAGAAAGTGGCACAGCTACGCGCCAAAGTGCTTTTCCATGAGCATCAAACGAAGCCCGCCGCCACGCCCGACCTTAGCGAACGTGTGCAGAACCTGCCGGGTTTCCAGGCTTTCCGCGAGCAGGCAGAGTGGGACTTCATGGAACGGATGTTCAAGCCTGAATCGATCAAATGACGTTATTCGCTTCTGGTGGAACTTTCCCTTACCTGCACCGATTGTGCTGTGTACTGGCTGCCCTCGAAAACGGCAACAATCTTTACCGGTGTCCCCACTGAAAGATTACGGGTTTCTGTTGTGTCGTGCGGCGAGAAGTGGATGTCATAAGTCTTGCCATCAATATTCTGGACGGCAAGCAGCCCGCGGTGGACGTCAAGGTAGGCGACCTTACCCACAAATGTGAACGCAGCGCCGGGCATGGCGATCACAGTAATTTCACGGGCAATGCCGCGATATCCACCCTGAGCCGAAAACTTTACATGCACCAGCGCGCCCGGCTTTACGGCTGCAAGGGAAATAGGCGTGTTGCCGTTGGTGATCTGAGTCTCTTTATCCACGCCAAAATGAACTGGCACAGAATTAATGTTATCGCGCAGGCTGACCTCACCGTGTGTGGTATCAACGGACATTATCTGCCCGCTGGCGTCAGCGGGAGGAGCTGCCACTCCAACCCTGATGTTGCGAGCGAGAATGTCATGATTGCCGGGATCGAGCATGGTGTCCACATAAACCCGCTCGCCTTTTTTGAGCGCGAGTTGTGTGGTCTCAGCGCCGTTGCGGAAGATGTGTGTCCGCTCATCGAAAGAAACTTTCCATCGCCCGCCTCCAAAGACATTGACCACCATGCGATTGCGGATACGGTCCACATCGCGAATGATCCCGCCCACCAGTGTGGTACCGCCGGAAGGGAACGGCGGCGGATCAAGAATAGGATCATGGCCATTGGTAGAAAGCCCGCCCGAAGTGGCCGAGCTGTCCAAAATCTCGGTTTTCGGTTGCGGTGGAGGACCGGGCGGCGTGGCGCTGGCTGTCGTATCCTGCTTTGCTTTCCCATGCGCCGTTCCAGTGGGCAATGGCTGCTGGTTTTGATTTAGTTGCGGCTGGGATGGCGTTGAAGCGAGTTGAGCTGTTCGGCGTGTTCGCCGCGGCGCTGCCTGTGGGCGATGCCGATGAAGATGGCTGGGCCGGTGCTGGCGGCTGCGTCTGGGGCGCCGTACTTGGTGCGGGATTTGGCGTCTGTGGTGTGGCCATGGGCGTTTGCGGCGTGCCGGACGAATCCTTGGGTTCCGACGAGGCCGGCTGTTGAGCCCAGACAGCGGCAGTGAATAAAAACAATGCGGCAGCAAGAAATGGGGAACGATGCATATGCTTTTTGCGTCCAACAGAACCGGGCGGCATCACCAGTTCAACTTGGGTTGGATGCAAGTGTCAGCAGCTCAGATGGCAGGTTGCCGTTCTAAGGTGAAAAAGCTGCAGGCAGGGTACCCAACCTAAACGGCGACGTCCCCCATCCAACAGCAAAGCAGAGCTACTGCCTCTGACGCGACGTTTACCGAGGTATCGATATCCGCATGCGCCTTTACCTGCTCGCACTTCTGATTTTCTCGCTCGGATTGGTGTCTGCCGAAGCCCAGGAATTACGCCTTCCCCTGCCCAAGAAAAGCAAGTACACCCCGGTACAAAAGCTGAATCGCGATGGCGTGAAGGCCCTTGAGAAACACGAGATTGATAAGGCCAAACGGTATTTCTACAAGGCCTATCTCATCGACCCCAACGACCCGTTCACGCTTAATAACCTGGGATACGTCGCAGAGCTTGAGGGAGATGGGGATCGGGCGCAGCGCTATTACGATCAAGCGGAAGCCAACACATCCGATGCGCTGGTGGATCAGTCCACGGAGCCGCAGGATGTCGGCAAAGCTGTGGACAAGATTGCGGGACGGACAGCGGAAGGCCCCATGAAGGTCAACCAGCTGAACAGCCAGGCGGTCCGCCTGTTGAATCAGGACCGTGCTCCGGAAGCCGACCTGCTTTTGCAGCAAGCTCTGAAGATGGAGCCCAATAATCCGTTCTCGCTGAACAACATGGGCTTTGCCAAAGAAAAAGAGGGCGAACTGGAGGATGCGATCCGCTCTTATAGCAAGGCGGCACAGACCGGGTCCAGAGAGCCGGTGGTGGTAACTGTAAACAAAGAATGGCGCGGCCGGCCCATCAGCGAGGTAGCAGGAGAGAATGCGGAGAAGGCGCGGAAAGAGCTCGCGCGAGCTGACAATATAGATGACCAGGTTGCTCGCTTAAATTTGCGCGGTGTTTCAGCCATGAACCGCAATGACCGCAAAGCTGCGCGCGACTATTTCCAGCAGGCCTACAAACTCGATCCCAAAAATTCCTTCACCATCAACAATATGGGATATCTATCCGAGCTGGAAGGAGATAAAGAGACTGCAGGTTCCTATTATGAGCAGGCGCAAAATGCCAGACGTTCACGAGCAAAAGTTGCCGTCTCAACCCGGCCGGAGGCTGAAGGCAAGGCTGTGGGACAAGTGGCAGGGCAAAGCGACGCGTTGGTCGACGGTCAAATGCAAGCCGTGGCGGAAGCCAAGCGTCGCGGTGGCGCTCCGCCAACATTGCGCACGCGGGACAATCGCATTGTGATTGATAAGGCGCGCCCTTCGAACACTACCCCACCGAATGTTGGGCAACAACCTCCCGCGCAGCAAGAGCAGTCTGAGCCGGCTGCTCCACGATCAGATCAGCCGCCACAACTCAAGCAGCGCACTCCTCCAGGGAATCCGGCGCAGCAGCAGACGCCGCCACAAGGCAATGCTCAGCAACCGCCGTTGTAAACGTGCGCTGGAAACGAACTTTATCTCTGGAAACTCAGCCTTAGACTGGCGCCTGGTTGCTTATTGAGCAAAGGGGCCGGGGCTGTGGTGCTCTCAGACTAACGGCCCAATCCCGGTGCCGACTGAGATCGGTTTCTGCAACGCAGTTTCAACATAGCCCTTGGCTCCCCGGGCAGAATCGAGAAGCGATTTCCCTTTAGCCAGATTGCAGGCCAGCGAGGTTGAAAATGCACAGCCGGTGCCATGGGTAGATGGACTGGAGATATTCCTTCCTTCCAGAACCACTGCCGCCCGCCCCTTTTGAACAAGCAGGTCGGCAGGGGGATCGAGATGTCCTCCGGTGATGATTACACTGGCTGCTCCCATCCGTTGCAGCCGGAGCGAAGCATCATTCATTTGATCTGAACTGCTGACTTCCATCTCCGCCAGCATGGCCGCTTCGGCAACGTTGGGCGTTATGACAGTGGCCTGCGCCAAAAGCCGTTCCTTCAAGAACGCCAAACCATCTTTGGTAATCATTTCTGCGCCTGAAGATGATTTGAGGATTGGATCCAGCACAACATGTTTCGGCCGGTGCCGCCGTAGAAACGCCAATACAGCCCGCGCTGCTTCAGATGTTCCCACCATCCCGATTTTTACAGCGGCAATATCAAAATCAATTGCAAGCTCTTCCAGGGTTTCCGTAATAATTCTTCCTTCTATCGGGTCCACACGCAGGACGCCGCGAGTGGATTGCACTGTAAGCGCGGTAATGCAGCTAATTCCGTAGCATTTATGGGCCGCAATGGTTTTGATGTCGGCAGTTATGCCGGCTCCGGACGAAGGATCAAAACCGGCAATGGAGAGGACAACCGGTTTGTGGCTGGTTTTGGGCTTTGCCATAGACGAAGTAGGGAATCGCCGTACTCAGGTGTATTGTAAACATCCGCATCCCGCAGGCGAAGTTACAGAACGGCCAAAATCGGAGCCCAAGATTGTTTGCGCAACTGAACCTGGTGGACCGGCTTTATCTGTGTTATCTCGTGGCCGTGGCCGGGCTGGCACTATGGAGTTCCCACTCCGCCCTGACGATCACAGTCACACACGGCGTTATCGGATTGCTGATTCTGCTTTTAGCAAAGAATGCCCATCGATCAGCGGTTGTCCGCTTTGTTCACGATTGGTATCCGCTGGCGATGTTTATCTTCAGCTTTGAAGAGATCGCGCGTTTTTCTCTTGTGCTGGTTCCGCATTGGCAGGATCTTCGCATCATCTCCTTTGAGCAACGGCTCTTTTCGACTTCACCAAATCTCTGGGCAAAGCACGCCGGATCACGCCTGCTTTCTGAAATCATGGATCTGGGCTATTTCTCCTACTATCCTCTTTTTCCCGTGGTGGCCGGATGTTTGTACGCGAGGAAAGACAAACATCCCTTTCATCAACTTCTGCTTGCGGCAGTGTGGATGTATCTGATTTCGTTTTGTGTGTACATCGGATTTCCACTGGAGGGCCCGCGGCGAGTTCTGCCGGGATTTCATGCTCCTCCACCGGGGTGGCTTTTCAGCGCATTTGTACGTGCTATCCAGAATGAAGCCGGCGTCCGTGGGAACGCCTTACCCAGCAGTCATGTGGCGCTGGCGTTACTATGTGCGTTGTCTGCTCGCAAATGGCTGCCCAGATTGTCGCCTTTTGTCTGGACGTCGTTTTGCCTCATCTCTCTGGGGGCGGTCTATGATGGATATCATTATCTTTCCGATGTTTTTGCCGGGCTCCTGGTGGCGCTAACCTCGGCAGGGCTGAGTAGTCTAACCGTCAGCCTCAGTTGTAAAATCGAAACCAACGAGACCACCGCTCTGCTGAGCAATAAAAATCCTAAGTCGCTCCCCTGGAGGAATTCATGAAGTCTTCCTGCCGGCTAGTCCTTGTCCTGCTGGCGCTTACTTCAATGTCCGTTGCGCAGGCCCAGACCCAGAAGGGCACTGCGTCTTCGGCCAAAGCGTCAGGAAGTTCCACGTTTCAGGTCCCTGTGGAGTATTACAAACTGCCGAATGGCCTGCGCGTGTCGCTTTCGCCGGACCACACGGCTCCAACGGTCACCGTTGCTGTCTATTACCGCATCGGATTCCGCGTCGAGCCACGCGATCGCACCGGCTTTGCCCATCTCTTTGAACATATGATGTTTCAAGGCTCGCAGAACCTGGGCAAGATGGAGTTCATTCGGCTGGTGCAGAAAAATGGCGGCATTCTGAACGGGTCCACCCGTTTTGATTTCACCAACTATTTTGAGGCGCTGCCTTCCAACAAACTGGAGACCGCCTTATGGGCGGAAGCCGACCGTATGCGCGGCCTGAATATTACGGAAGAAAACCTGAAAAATCAGCAGGGCGTGGTGGGCAATGAAGTGAAAGTGAATGTATTGAACCGGCCTTATGGCGGGTTCCCCTGGGTGGACATGCCGCAATATGCCAACACCAACTGGTACAACGCCCACAATTTCTATGGCGACTTGAAGGACATTGAAGCGGCGAAACTTGAAGACGTACAGAAATTTTTCAAAACCTACTACGTGCCCAGCAACGCGGCGTTGGCCGTGGTAGGAGATTTTGATCCGGCGCAGGCGAAACAATGGATTAAGAAATACTTTGCCGGCATCCCGTCACCTCCTCAGCCAAAGCTGCCCGATTTGACAGAGCCTCGACAGGAAAAGGAAAAGCGCGCCACCAAGGTTGACGCTCAGGCAAAACGACCTGCCATTGCTCTGGCCTACCACATGCCGGACCGCAACACGCCCGAGTATTACGCCATGGGCATACTCAACCAGTTGCTGCTGGAAGGTGATGACAGCCTTCTGCACCAGGAGCTGGTGAAAAAGCGTGCCCTCACCTCTGAAGTGGACGGCGGCGTCAACCTGCTGGGCAATCTCTACAACTATAACGGCCCCATGCTGTGGACAGCCTATCTGTTTTATGACAACGAGACGAAGCCGGACACAATCATCTCTGCAGTGGATTCCGTGATTGATCAGCTCCAGTCCAAACCCATCGATCAGAAGACTTTAGATCGCTCTTTGATCAAGCTGCGTTCTGACCTCTACGATACGGAGGGCGGCTTCTTTGGTGTGGGCTTGGCAGATCTGCTTTGCAGCTTTGCCCTTTTTGACAACAATCCGGCACGCGTAAACACCCTTGAAGCTCAGTTCCAGAAGGTTACGCCCGCTCTGATTCAAAAGACCGCGCGTGAATATCTTCGCCCCACCAACCGTACCATTCTGGTGGTTGAGCCTAAGACAGCGTCGGCGGACGCTGATAAGCCGGCAAAGTCAGGAAATTAAGGAGGAGCCATGAAGAAAATGAAATGGTTGAAGCAGATTGCATTTACCGGCATGGCTCTCATGGGGAGCCTTGCAGCTCAGACCGCACCGTCAGCTACCAAACAGGCGCCCCCGGCAGGCGGTCCTCCCAAGGCCTTTCATTTGCCGGCCAAACAGACATTCTCACTGCCCAATGGATTGCGGGTCACCATGGTTCCTTATGGAAAGCTGCCCAAGGTGACAATCGAAGCGATTGTGCGGGCAGGGGAATTGAACGAAGGCGCTGATCAGGTATGGATGTCGGACTTTGTCGGCCGCATGCTGAAGGAAGGTGGCACCAGCTCACGCAGCGCGGAACAGGTGGCGCAGCAAGCGGCATCCATGGGAGGCTCCATAGATGTGAATGCCGGCGCTGACCAGACCGAAATCGCCCTGGACGTGCTCTCTGAGTTTGGTCCCAAAGCTGTTGCCTTGCTGGCTGATGTTGCGCAGCATCCCTTGCTGCCGGAGTCGGATCTTCCGCGCATGAAACAGGATGCGCAACGCAGGCTTGCCATCTCCAAGTCCCAATCGCAGCCTCTGGCGCGCGAGCGGTTCATGAAAGCTCTGTATCCTGATCACCCCTATGGACGAATCTTTCCCACCGAAGAGATGATCAGCAAATACAGCATCGCGGAGATACAGAAGTTTTACAAAGAGAATTTCGGCGCAGCCCGCACCCATGTCTATGTGGCAGGCAGATTTGATGCGCCGACCATGAAGAAGGCCATCACAGACGCGTTTTCCGGCTGGGTAAAAGGGCCCGATCCGCTGATCAATATACCCAAGCCGGACACCAAACGGGCGTTCACTCTGATTGACCGGCCCAATGCCACACAATCCACCGTCTATGTTGGGCTCCCAACGGTGTACCCGGGAGAAGCTGACTACATTCCTCTCTCTGTGACCAACAGCCTGCTCGGAGGGTCGTTTGCTTCGCGCATCACCTCAAACATTCGCGAGCAGAAGGGATACACCTACTCGCCTTTCAGCCAGCTTTCCACGCGCTACCATGATGCCTATTGGGCCGAAATAGCTGACGTGACAACGGCTGTGACCGGGCCGTCACTTAAAGAAATCTTTTACGAGATCAATCGCCTGCAGAAAGAAGCGCCGCCCGAGGCAGAGCTGAAAGGAATCCAGGACTACATCGCCGGCCTCTTCATTCTGCAGAATTCGTCCCGGCAGGGCATCATCGGCCAGCTTGCCTTCGCGGATTTGCACAACCTTGGCGATGATTATCTTGAAACCTACGTGAAGAAAGTTTACGCGGTAACTCCGGAACAGGTGCAACAGATGGCGGAAAAACACCTGACCCCGGGCAAGATGACGATTGTAGTGGTCGGTGACAAGTCAAAAATCGCCGATCAGCTTGCCCCCTACGAGAACAGCGGACAATAAATCCAAACCTACCTTGCGGAGAGACCTGCGGTGTCTCTCCGCTTTTTCATTTCTTGCAGCATGCCTCAGGCCCCTTTCTGGCGTCCTGAAATCCGCGCACTTGCCCTATCAATTGCAGAACTGCCAAACTAACCTGCACTTCTATGGAAATCATTTTCGGCATTCATGCTGGTGGAAGAAGCGCTGGAAGCTCGCGGCCGAGGTTTTGAATATGTAGCTGTGCTTTCAGGCCGTGGCGACGCGCGAATCCAGAAAATTGCCCAACTCTGCCGCACAGCTGGAGTGCCGGTGCGCGCCATGCCGCGCGACCAGTTAACTCGGCTTGCCCGGACTGCTGGTCACCAGGGAGTAGTCGCGGTTACAGCAGAGAAGAAATACGCGGATCTCGACCATCTCTTAGCGCAAAAACGCGGACAGTACAGTTTCCTCGCAGTGCTCGACGGTGTTGAAGATCCTCACAATCTTGGCGCGATTATCCGCACCGCAGAAGGAGCGGGTGTGGATGGCTTGATCATTCCAGAACGGCGAGCTACTGGAGTGACCGCCACAGTGGTGAAAGCCTCAGCCGGTGCTTCAGAGTATCTGCCGATTGCCAAAGTTACCAACATCAGCCGCACTCTGGAAGAACTGAAAGACCGCAACATCTGGACTATCGGGCTGGATGAACGCGGCCAGAAAGCCTACGACGAACTGGACTACAAAATGGATTGCGCCATTGTTCTTGGGGCTGAAGGGCACGGCCTTCACGAACAGATCCGGAAGAAATGCGATTTTCTGGTTTCTATTCCCATGCTGGGCAAGATCGCCTCGCTCAATGTGTCCGTGGCCGCCGGTGTGGTTATGTATGAAATCGCGCGCCAGCGAAGGCGTTAAAAAGCAATTGCAACATTTCAAACACCGCGTCCACTCATTTCCCTCTTAGGGATGAATGACCAGGTTAGAAACATTAATCAAAACTTTATTCCTCTCTAATAGCCACAGCAGATTCTTAGCGAGCTAGGAATCGAATTGCTGGCAAGCCAAGCCCTTCCGGTTCAGATAGTTCTGTTGATTTTTGACTGCAACGGATTGAATCTGCGTAGCCCTGAATAATGTGCCCAGTTAGAAATCGCAGGTGCTCGCAAGCCGAATTGGTTCCATTGCTGACGAAGGGGTGGAAGCGTGCATCCACCCCTTCCGATTCCCACTTTGTATCCTCGCTGAAGTGGCGTGAGGATGTTGCAGCACAGGCCCAGCCAAGAGCAGCCCGGTGCTTCCCGAAGCTCGCTTTGCCAGAAGCATTGCTCCTGGTTCTGCGATTGGGCGCTGGCGATTTGGCGCGTCGGCGGCCTAGTTGTTTTCTGTTGTGAGAAAAGGTCTCCATCAGCATCGCAGAACCTGCAAGACGCCTTTGCTACAATCCCGTGATGCTCATCAGGCCTCCCGCGTTCACCTACAAGAACGGCGCCCTTCATTGTGAACGTATTTCGATCTCGAAGCTGGCGGATAAATATGGAACACCTTTGTATCTGTACTCAGCAAACGCCATCCGGGAGCGCTACCAGATTCTGGACAGGGCTTTTAACCCCGTTGCCCACACCATTTGCTATTCAGTAAAAGCAAACTCCAATTTGAGCATTCTCCGCCTGCTGGCCAAGCAGGGCGCCGGGTTTGACATTGTGTCCGGTGGGGAACTGGAGCGAGTTCGTCTGGCCCAACGCAAAGCCTTGAGCAAGGTTGTTTTTTCCGGTGTGGGCAAGACTGCCGACGAACTGCGGGCTGCGCTGCACAGCGGCATTCTCCTGTTCAACGTGGAGAGCGAAGGGGAATTGGAAGTTCTGGCAGCCAGCGCTTCGGCTTTGCGCAAGCCGGCCAATGTGGCTGTGCGTGTAAACCCGGATGTCCCGGCGGAAACCCATCCTTACATTTCAACCGGGCTGCGCGAGCACAAATTCGGTGTGCCGATCTCTGCCGCCGCTGAACTTTACCGTCGCGCAGCGTCGTGCAAGTATCTGCGTGTGGCTGGTGTGAGCCTCCACATAGGTTCCCAGATTACTGACATTGCTCCGTTTCGCCTGGCCGTGGAGCGCGCTGTAGAGCTGATTCAACAGCTTGCGTCGCAAGGACACGACCTCCGTTTCCTCGACGCGGGCGGTGGACTCGGCATCTCATACGACAGCAAGAAGCCAATGGATTTTCGCGAACAGGCACGATGCTATGCCGGGGCCATTACCAAACCTCTCGAACGGCTGAAGCATAGCCGCATTCACATCCTGCTGGAGCCAGGAAGATCCATTGTGGCCCCCGCCGGTGCGCTTGTGACGCGAGTCTTATATTCAAAGCAAAACGGAACCAAGCGCTTCACCATTGTGGATGCGGCCATGAACGATCTGATCCGGCCCTCGCTCTACCATGCGCGCCATGAGATTGTGCCCGTTGCGTCGGACACAAACGCAACTCACATGCGTGTTACGGATGTCTGCGGCCCAATCTGCGAAACAGGAGATTTTCTGGCTCGGGATATGGCATTGCCGGACGTGTCCGCCAACTCGCTGCTGTGTGTCTATGATGCCGGCGCCTACGGCATGTCTTTGTCATCGAACTACAACAGCCGTCCGCGTGCAGCCGAGGTGCTGGTGGATGGTTCACGCGCGCGTGTGATCCGGCGGCGTGAAACCCTCAAGGATCTGCTTGCTGCGGAGGTGGCCTGCCTGTGACGGACTTGAAGGTCCTCGCTTACGAACTGCTCAACGAGGCACAAACCATCCTGCAGAACGATGGTCACGTGAATCCTGCAGCGGTAGTAATCACGCCCAGCGAGAACCTCATTTTTGATCTTGAGTTTGAATCCGATGAGGAACGTGACGAACTCTACGCAGAAATGATGGATGTGGCCAAAGAGAACAGCGCCAGCGCAATCCTGACTGTGAATGACATCTACATGGACGACAGTCCGGCCGCGCCCGGGAGGCTGCACGGCGAGGGCTGGGGAACTATTGCGCAATCGCCGCAGGAAGCGATTGTTGTGACCGTCTCCGGCGGAGGCTTTGAAACCTGGAGTCTGCTCACCCCATACTACCGCCGCGAGGAGCAGGTTGTTTTTCAACCGCCTACGGAAAGGCCAGACCCCGGAGGAGAGATGGCACTGCTGGGCGACTGGACCGGGAAGACTGGGGCAGCGTGAGAAGAAAACAATTAGCAATTGGCAGTTAGAAATCAGCCCGAGTCCAACTCGAGATGACATTTGAAGAGCAACGCGCTTGAACGACAGGGAAGAATCAGGCCGCTGAGATTTCGGCTAGTTGCCAATTGCGATTTGCTAATTGCTTTTCCCGCATAAATGCTGATTTTTCCTCAATTTTTCACATTCTGCGATTTCCTGAAAGCAGTTTCTTCACTGCATTCTTGCTTGCTTTAGTAACCTGCTGCACCGTTTTCAAAGCATGGGCTTGTGGATGGCTTGTAAGTCTTTGATCTAGCGTGAATTAGAGTTGCCGAATTTTAGTTGACTTCGATCGCGGGAAGCGTAGATTCACACTCGTTCTTTGACATCACAAACGTTTTCCCGATTGGTGGCGAGTACCGGGATTCAAGCCAAGTCACGGTTGCGCGGCCCAGCTCGAAAAGCCAGGATTGCTGGAAACAGTGAAAGAGGACCATGAGCAGGTTGCAAGCAGCCAGAGGGCTGGCAAGAATCTATAGCGAACTGCTGGTCGAGGAGAACTCAAGATGTCGAGGCCAAAATAGAAGCCCCGAGGCGTTGACCGATTTACCCGGTTGGTGGTGAGCCCGGAGCCCGAGCTTCAGCGCAAGCTGATTAAAGATCGCGCTTTGTGGAGTGTCGAAAGATACTTGGCAGAGAAGGCAGGTCGGCAAGGGCCTATAGCGAACCGCTGGTCGAGGCGAATGGGTCAACCCAACTCGGGGCTTCTTAGGTTTTTGTCGCTTCGCTCCAAACCGCTTTAGTGTTTTCTGCAGTAACAAACCGCAAAGGCTCCTGATGCAGCGGGCTCGGCGCGCGAGTCGGCCTCGCCCTCAATTCTGCCAATTCGGTTTTTGGTCGCTTCGCTCCAAACCGCTTTAGTGTTTTCTGCAGTAACAAACCGCAAAGGCTCCTGATGCGGCGGGCTCGGCACGCAAGTCGGCCTCGCCCTCAATTCTGCCAATTCGGTTTTTGTCGCTTCGCTCCAAACCGCTTAAGCATTTTCTTCCGGACTAAGACCTGCGAGGCTCCTGTAGCAGCGGGCTCGGCACGCAAGTCGGCCTCGCCCTCAATTCTGCCGATTCGGTTTTTGTCGCTTCGCTCCAAACCGCTAAACGGTTTCCCCCCATTGAGATTCGAAATGCTCCTGATGCAGCGGGCTCGGCGCGCAAGTCGGCCTCGCCCTCAATTCTGCCGATTTGGTTTTTGTCGCTTCGCTCCAAACCGCTAAACGGTTTCCACCCCATTGAGATTCGAAATGCTCCTGATGCAGCGGGCCCGGCGCGCAAGTCGGCCTCGCCCTCAATTCTGCCGATTCGGTTTTTGTCGCCTCGCTCCACCCCGCTAAACGGTTTCCACCCCATTGAGATTCGAAATGCTCCTGATGCAGCGGGCTCGGCGCGCAAACCGGCCTTGGGGGATCCGTATATGCTCCACCTGCTGCTGATCTCTGCTTCTCAGAGGCTAAAAACATCAAAGGCGGCTCATCAGCCGCCTGCTAAAACATGGTGATTTAATTTCGGGAGCTTATTTCTTTCTAAGGAGTAGCCCGGCGACAAACATCGCAGACGCGGCCAATAACCACTCGATCCGCCAGATCTGGACGGCTTGCCAGTCCAGTAGCGTGGTGGCATTGAATAGAAAGCCGGTAACGGCCGCTGCGAGCAGGCAGGCACACCCAAGAATGAGCGCGACCAAGGATGCGGTGGACTGGCCAAGGGCATCGCGCAATCCTATAAAGTCAAACCAGGTGGTAATTCCACTTGGGTTGGAATCGGCGAGGTTAATATGACGGTCCGCTCCGCATATGTGGCAGAAGCGCGATCCCATCAAGTAATCAGAGCCGCAGTTCTGGCAGATCTGTTCCACCGTGCTCGCCGCGAGCTGGTTTTCCTGGCGATGCGCTATGACCGGTTTCCAGAACTCTTGCCGCTCCTCGTAATTCTGCGCCATATGTGCCATTTTGGAAGACCCTCTTTATCGTTATCTAAAAAGGTCGCACATAGAGGGCCAAACTAACGGCGCAGGTAAGTCACATACAACTCAAGTATTTACCTGAGCAAACCTGTGGCGCGGTGAGCACAGGCGGAAATTATTACGTGTAAAAGCTTCAGGCCTCGCGGCGGCGCGGCATGCGGAGAACTTTTGGATTTCCTTTGCTCTTGCTCCAAAAGCCAAGCAACACCAGGTCGGCCTCACAGAAGCTGAGTTCATCCGGGCGCGGGCTTCCGTCGTTGAAAATGTATTCGTCCAGAAGCGAATGCAATTCGATAACGCTGATGTTCAGTTCACCCGCGGCTTCTGACTCTGTATAGAATTCCTTGATGGGGTTCAACGGTCTGGTCATTTTGTTTTCCGTATCCTGTGTTGCAGGGATGCGGGGGAGCAGGTATGTTGTACCTTCTCCCCACCGGAGGCGAAATCAGGTAAACTTCCCCATACCAGCTCACAATGACACCTTACCGCCTGCCCCGGTTTCTGTCCCCTGGTAACCTCGCTTTCGCCCTCCTCTTTGTTACTGCCTTAGGAGTAAACCTTTCGCGGGCAGTCGAAAGCCGGATTTTGACGCCCTGACCAGGTCCGGTTGGCAGCACTTTTACAGCTTGGAATACGATTCAGGCCATCCGGAACTTTGAAAGGGCCTTGGAGGCGCGTCCTGACGATGCGGCAGCGGTCAATCACGTATTGGACGCCGTTCTCTACCGCGAGCTTTACAAGTACAACGCACTTGACGCGCGCCTTTACGCCACGCGGGGGTTCATATTCAGTAAACAAGTCCCAATGGATTCAGCGGTCAAAGGGGGTATCAAGGGCCACCGAAAGGGCATTGTCCCTCTCAGATGACCGCCTTAAGTCGAACCCTAGAGACGCAGAAGCCCTTTACAATCGCGGCATCACTGAGGGGCTGCGTTCCACCTACCTTGTTATCGTCGAACATTCGTCTGGCAGCCGGCCACTTCCAGACCTGCTGGCCAAGCGCCAGGATGGTCTCGTCGAATATTAAGCCGCCATCGCCCTCAACGGCACGTCACAAGAAGCGCAAACTGCCCGCAAATATCTGGACAAACCTTACAAAGGGAACTGAACCTTATGGGCCGGATATTCGTATACTAAAAAGACAGGCTCAAAAGGAGAAGGTATGTACTGCAACTACTGCGGCAAGGTAATTCAGGACGACGCGCATTTGTGCGCTTACTGCGGCAAGCGTATGGGAGGAGTGGTTGCGCGCAAGCGGCTGGTGCGCCCACGCAGCGGACGCAAAATCGCCGGGGTCTGCGCTGGTTTTGCGGAATATTTTGATCTCGACGTCGCTCTGGTCCGGATCGTCTGGCTGGTCTGCTCGCTGTTTGGACTGCTGGGCGCTATCGCGTATGCGGCAGCATGGATTGTGGTTCCTGAAGAGCCGCTGGCCCTGGCAGCTCCGCAAGCGGAGCCAACCCAGGTGGCGAATCTGTAATGCAGGCTGAGCGCGGGAGAGCTATTTTCGTGCCACAAGTCCGCGGGTTTGCTGCAGCATCTTCTCTGCGGCCATTGAATTAGGGCCGTTGGGCTCTTTTTGCAGGAACTTCTGCAGCTCCTCCATGGCCATCTCATACTGCTTCAGGCCCACATTCGCCTGCGCTCGCACCAGCAGCAGCGTGGGATATTCGGTTGGAACCAGCGATTGCGCCCGATCCAGTTGCCGCAAAGCTGAAGCGTAATCCTGCTTTCCCACGTAAGACCGAGCCATCTCAAAGTATGCCTGCCACGAATCGGGAGCCAGAGATTGTCCGCGTTGCAGAGTCTGTATGGCTTCACCGAATTTTTCCTGCATGTTCAGAGCTGAACCCAGCACCGTGTACGCCAGGGCATAGTTGCCGTCGCATTGAATGGCTTTCTGCAGATCAGTGATGGCTGCCGCAGTATTGGACGCAAGATTCAATACCGCCCGTAAGGTGAGAGCACCGGCATAATCAGGATAAAGCCCCAAGGCACGTTCCACATGCTTGCGTGCCTCATCAAAATTCAACTTGGCGCTTGCCTCCTGCGCCTTTTGGAACTCGCCGCGCGCTTTTTCTGGAACCCGGTACTGCGCAACTGTAACTGTGTTTCCTGTATTGCCGGCTTCCGGCTGGTTTGAAATCGACATACGCAGGTTGACGGTATTCCTGAAGCTGCTGATATCGACCCTTTCCTCCACCTGGGAAATTCCGCGCACTGCCACAACCCGATAGATTCCCTGCGGAACAGAGCCGAAATCAAATGCGCCTGCGCTATTGGTGAACGAGGAGGTTACAACTGTGCCGTTCCCGGCGTCCCGCAACTCCACTTTGGCGTCTTGCAGTGGCTGATTGTTGAGGGCGTTGACTACGGTTCCATCGAGAGTTGCTGTCCTGTTACTGAATCCTTGAGTGAGGGTGTTATCTCGAGCCCGGTCCATGGGGTTGGATATGAACTGAGCAAAGCAAAATGAACTCAACAAAGCGAAAGTGAATGCTAGAAGCGAAGCCCGACGAGCCATGGTTACCTGCTAATCTTGAAGGTGAGAAGAGGGTGTTCCAGGAACAGGCTTGGCAGGGGACCGTACCGCGGTGTTACCTCTTGCTGCTGAAGAAGTAAGATGTGGATTAAGTAAGGAAGTTGTCCCCGGCCAGAATCACCGCTGAAACTTAATTTCAATCACCTCAGGCAACTCGCAACTATGAGCGAACTCAATCCGTCATCCTCCAGCATCCAAATCCGGCCGGCAAAAAATATCCTTGGGTCCATCCGGCTTCCAGGTGACAAGTCCATCTCGCATCGCTATGCCATGCTGGGCGCGATTGCAGAAGGAACCACGCAGCTCGGCAATTTTTCCACCGGCGCCGATTGCGCCAGCACTCTGAGCTGCCTGCAGCAACTCGGATGCGCCGTGCGCCGCGACGGCGCAAATGTTGAGATCGACGGCAGGGAAGCGCTGCAGAAGCCAGTTGCCAGCCTCGACTGCGGCAACTCCGGTTCCACCATGCGCATGCTTTCCGGAATCCTTGCCGGTCAGGACTTCCCCTGTGACCTGCATGGTGATGAATCGCTCTCGCGCCGGCCCATGGCGCGCGTGATGACGCCGTTGCGGCAGATGGGAGCTCAAATCAGCGCCTCTGCCGGTGACCGGCCACCGCTGCACATTCAGGGCGGCAAGCTTCATGCCATCGATTACAAAACTCCGGTGGCCAGCGCCCAGGTAAAGTCTGCAGTGTTGTTCGCCGGACTTTTTGCCGAAGGTGAAACCTCGGTTGAAGAGCCTCACCGCACGCGCGACCACTCCGAGCAGGCGCTGCGTGCCTTTGGCGTGGAACTGACCCGGAGCCGCAATCGGATTAGCTTGCGAGGCGGCCAGAAGCTGCATGCCATTCAAGCTGCCGTTCCGGGCGACATCTCGTCCGCCGCGTTTTTTCTCTGCGCGGCCGCGCTGTTTCCCGGTTCCAATCTGGTCATCGAAAACCTGCTGCTCAATCCCACAAGGGCTTCACTGCTGGACGTGCTGAAGATTCTGGGAGCAGGGATCGGTGTGATCAGCCTGGAAGAGCATCACGGCGAACTGGTTGGGACCATCAAGATTGAGCACGGCAAACTTGGTGGCATCACCATAGAAGGCGGACAGTCAGTCGCGCTCATCGATGAGCTGCCGGTACTGGCTGCCATCGCACCGTACACAACGGATGGAATCGAGATCCGCGACGCCGCAGAGTTGCGCGTGAAAGAGTCCGACCGAATTGCACTCGTAGCACGCAACCTGCGCGCCATGGGCGCTGAATGCGAAGAGCGAGCAGACGGGCTGCGGGTCCCCGGCGGACAAACGCTGCACGGAGCGGAAATCGACTCCGGCGGCGATCATCGTATTGCCATGGCGTTTGCCGTCGCAGCTCTTCGTGCCGATGGCGACTCGGTGATCCACGGCGCAGAGTCCGCGCGAATTTCTTTTCCGGAGTTCTTCACCATCCTGGAAGGCGTGGTGGAACGGTGAAGACCGAGTGCCGCCGGGCTTTGTCCCAACAGGAAGATCTGTACCGGCAATAGGTCGAAGCGGCTACAAGGCATCCTCTTATTTCGCGAACTCATTCAACAAATCGACATTGAAAGGAATCCCGCCGCGCATCAAGTCGATGGCAGTCCACCGCGATTTTTGGCGGCTACAATCAGGTTTTCTTTTTAAAGACATGAAATGAATTTAGCATGGACCATTTCGATCATGACGCAAGAATTCGATTTCGGGTTGCAGAAGCTCACAGCCGATGCAATGGCTGAATGTCTGGATGAGATTTGCCCATGTGATAAAAAGCACTCACCCGAATATCTCAAGAAAATTCGAATCGCCATCAAGAAAGCCTGTGAATACCTTATTTGAGTGTGGCTAAATTAAGTTTAAAATTCGATTCTGCAATTATCCAACAACATTCATCGGAATCGCTGAGCACAAAATGACCAAAGAGCAGCTTAAAAAGCTCGAAGCCGACCTCTGGAGCGCAGCAAACAATCTGCGGGCAAACTCGGACCTCAAATCCAGCGAATATGCGACCCCGGTGCTTGGGCTTATTTTTCTCAAGTTTGCCGACAACAATTACCGGAGACATGAAACGGCGATCCACGTGGAGTATTCCAGGCTAAAAGGCACCCGACGCGAGAAGAAGATTTCGGAAATCGCCATTGAGAAATGCGGGTTTTACCTACCTGACAATGCCCGCTATGACCACCTGCTGAACCTCCCGGAAGAAAAGGACATTGCCAAGGCACTCAAGCAAGCGATGCAAGCTATTGAGCAATACAAGCCCGAACTAGAGGGTGTCCTTCCGAAGGATGAGTATTTCCGGCTGACCCGCGACGAGAAGACCAAGACCATTCCTAACCAGTTGCTCAAAAAGTTTGCTGACATTCCAGCCGACTTTACAGGCGACCTCTTTGGCCAGATTTACGAATACTTCCTGGCTGAGTTCGCTCGCAGCGAAGGATCAAAGGGTGGTGAGTTCTTTACGCCGCGCTCCGTCGTACGTGTGATGGTCGAAATGATCGAGCCAAACGCCGGCAAGTTGTTCGATCCCGCCTGCGGTTCGGGCGGCATGTTCGTGCAGTCTGCCCATTTCATCGAGGAGCACCGGAAGGAACTGAAGGGCTCGAGAGTGGATTTTCGTTTACGGGCAGGAAAAAACGCTGGACACAGTCAACCTCGCCAAGATGAATCTCGCCGTTAATGGGTTACGTGGCGAGATCAAGAAAGCCAACACTTACTACGAAGATCGCGTTCGGCAGCTTTGGGGCGTTCGACTATGTTCTCGCAAATCCGCCGTTCAACGTGGATGATGTGAGCCTCAGCAGCATAGAGAAAGACAAACGCTTCAACACTTATGGAATACCGCGCAACAAGTCCAAGGCAAAGAAGGCAGACAAGGGCAAGGAAACCGTCCCCAACGCGAATTATCTTTGGATCAATCTGTTTGCCACATCGCTGAAGCCAAAGGGCCGCGCTGCGCTCGTGATGGCAAACTCGGCGTCAGACGCGCGCCACTCGGAAGCCGATATCCGCAAAACACTGATCGAAAGAACCTCATCTACGCCATGCTGACGCTGCCCTCGAACATGTTCTATACGGTCACGCTTCCGGCAACGCTCTGGTTCTTCGATAAGGCCAAGAAAGATGACCGCATTCTTTTCATCGATACCCGCAACATCTTCACTCAGATTGACCGCGCCCACCGCGAATTCTCTGACGAGCATATTCAGAACATTGCAATCATCAGCCAGCTCCACAAAGGCCGCCGAGAGAAGTTCGTGCAACTTGTTGACCGGTACTTTGCGTGCGGGAATGGAAAGGCTGATCGAAAATAAGATCAAGGTCGAACCTGTCTCAGCGCAATTGCTGGAGGTGCTGGATGACGCTGCGGGAAAACAGGCAGTCGACAGAACTGTTAAAGCAATGGGCGGGCCTCGACAAACTCCAAACCCGCTATAAGCAATACAGCGAGAAGCACTCGGGCGAAAAAGCAGTGGACGCAGAAGAACAAGGCGCAACGTCAGTTACGTCAAGCCTTCGATCCTTTCTTCGCTGCGCTGCATGAAGGGTTGAAGCAACTGGATAAGATCGTCCGCCAGCACGAGAAGCAACAGGCCGAGCAGGCGCAGGCCGATGGCAAGCGCAATTCGACTGACCGTAAAACCAAGGCACTGAAAACTGCGCTGGAAAAACTGCATAAAGACATGAAAGATGCTGAAATCTTCTACCAGCACATCCATTGGCTGCAAGAGCGTTTCCCCAAGGCGGAATATGAAGATGTGACCGGGCTTGTGCAAACTCGCTAGCCCTGCGGAAGTTAAGGAACAGGAGTATTCCCTGAATCCGGGCCGCTATGTCGGCGTGGTGATCGAGGAAGATGGAAAGACGGAAGAGGAGTTTATCGAAGAGATTCTTAAGATCAACGATGATATCGGCACGTTAAACAAACAGGCTCAGCAACTCGGCCGAATCATTGGGGCTAACGTCAGACTTCTCGCAGGTGAAGTATGAATTTGTGGAACCCAATAACAATAGGAGAACTCATTGATAACGCCGAAGCCAGCCTCCAGACCGGACCGTTCGGAACGCAACTCAAAGCCAGCGAATATGTCGAATCCGGTTTCCCGGTCATCAATGTTAAGAATATCGGTTACGGAGATGTAAGAGGCGACGACCTTGACTTTGTCAATGAGAAGACTGCCCACCGCCTTCGTGTTCACCAGTTGAGGACCGGTGACATCGTCTTTGGGCGTAAGGGTTCAGCCGATCGTCACGCACTTATAAGTCCCAGGAGTGATGGATGGCTTCAGGGTTCGGACTGCATGCGCCTCAGACTTAAAAGCAATCGGGTAACCGCCCGTTTTCTCTCTTATTACTTTTGCACTTCTGGACACAAATATTGGATGGAAGCCGTTTGCGCCTTTGGCGCAACTATGTCCACGCTCAACAGGGAATTGTACGGCGTATTTCTCTCCGCGTGCCGCGACTTGACATTCAGAATAAGATCGCTGCGGTTCTCTCGACCTATGATGCGTTGATTGAAACCAACAAGCGCCGCATCGCACTGTTGGAAAAGCTGGCCGAGGAAATCTATCGGGAATGTTTTATCCGTTTTCGATTCCCTGGCCATAAGGGCGTCAAGATCAACAAAGGTCTGCCTAACGGTTGGGACCGAAAGCCTCTGCCGGAGTTGGCAGACATAACATATGGATTCCCGTTCGATGGCTCGCGGTTCAATGACGAGGGCCGCGGCATGCCTATCATTCGCATCAGGAACATTCCGGACTCCTCGACGACTGATTACACTAAAGAGGAAGCAAGAGAGAAATACATCGTTCGCACCGGCCGAGTTGTTGATCGGAATGGACGGTGAATTTCACATCAATCATTGGTACGGCGAGGAGGCCTGACCTAGTACAACGGGTATGCAAGCTCAAGGCAAAGAATCCCGTCCTTGAGGGTTATCTTGCACAGGCGATACGAGGATCGATCTAAACATTTCGAGTCAATATTGATGGGGGAGACGGTTGGGTACCTGGGAACGCATCCACTGAAGAAATATATACCTCATTATTCCACCGAAGATCAACTCCATGAGCAGCTTAAGATTTTCAATGACATTGATAACCAAAAATCACTGCTCGCAAAAGCTGTACGAGCTTTATCGAAAACTCGTGATATGTTTTTGGCTGTGGCTCATCCCGGAAGAAATTGACTGTTGAAAATCTCGACATCCAGTTTCCATACGGCATGGCGGAAGAAAACGAAAGCTGAGCGAAGGGCAGCAGCCGATGCTGAAATTCATCTCCGAGGACCAGATCGAACGGGCCTTGGTGAAGAAAGTTTGCCAGTTGTACCAGCTTCGATTCGCTTAACTGCCATACGCAAGACTGAGAGAATCTGGACGACGGCTCAGAGCGTACCAATAAGCGTGATGTGGTCCTGGTGGATCGCGTCAGGGAGGCCTCATTTCATCTCAATCCGGACATCCCGAGGAAGATCGATCGACGAGGCTTTGGAAAAGTGGCTCGACCGCCGTCAGGCCATGTCGCTCGTCGTCGGCCAATCGAGAGATCTACGGCCTTCTGTGGGACGGAATTCCGGTGGAGTTCGAGAACGCACGAGGCTAGACGCAGCAGGAGCGGCATGAAGTTGATCGAATTTGAACGAGCAGAGCAGAATGGTTTTCTGGCGGTCACGTAGTCTTTGGGTCAAAGGTGAGCGAGGATTTCGCTGACTGGATGCGTTGCTTTACGTCAATGGTATTCTGCTTGTCTTCATTGAGCTGAAAAACTCGAATGTAAAGCTCAAGAACGCATTCGACGATAACATCACAAACTATAAGCGGGAAATCCCGCAGCTTTTTCGGACAAATGTCTTTTGTGTGCCGACGAACGCCATCGAGACCAAAGTCGGGAGCATCACGGCGGAATGGGAGCACTTTTTCACGTGGCTTCGCGCTGATGACGAGAAAGCAAAAGATTGACCGCGAGGAAATCGAGCGGAAGGGCACGAGTCTGGAAAGCGTGATTGCAGGCCTTTTTCCTCCAGACCGGTTACTGGATTACGTCGAGAATTTCGTTCTCTACTATAACGACCAACCAGAAGATCATCGCTCAAAACCACCAATTTCTAGGAGTGAATCGAGCCTACGAGGCTTTTCAGCGGCGAGAAGAATTGCAGGGCAAGCTTGGCGTATTCTGGCACACGCAAGGCTCTGGCAAAAGCTTCTCGATGATCTTCTATGTCCGCAAGATCTTCCGTAAGGAAACTGGCAATTCACTTCGTGGTGGTCACAGACCGTGAAGACCTAGACGGACAGATTTATCGGAACTTCCTTTCCACCGGCACCGTCACCAAAGCCGAAGCAGCACAACCCAAGAACAGCGGGGAGATGCGCACGTTTCTGGGGCAGAACAAGCGGCTGGTATTTACGCTCATCCAAAAATTTGGCTGGCCTGCTGGGCAAGAAATATCCTGAATTGTCACCGCGCAGCGACATAATCGTGATGGTGGACGAGGCACACCGTACGCAATACCGAACACTTGCGGAAAACATGCGGGCAGGCCTCAAGAACGCCCAGTTCCTTGCCTTCACAGGAACTCCATTGCTTGGCCGCGAGCGTAAGACGAACCAGTGGTTTGGCGACTACGTCTCGGAATACAACTTTCAGCAATCAATGGACGACGGAGCAACAGTTCCGTTGTTTTACGAGAAGCGGGTTCCAAAGGTCCTGATTCAGAACGAGAATCTTAGCGAAGAGTTCGTCGAGATCGTCGAGGATGAGAATCTGGACGATGCACAGCAGGAAAGGCTGGAGAAAAAGTTTGCGCAAGAAGTAGAAGTCATCAAACGCGAGGACCGGCTGGAGACCATTGCGAAGGACATTGTTTACCACTTTCCGCGACGGGGCTATCTCGGAAAGGGAATGGTGGTCTCGCTAGACAAGTTCACTGCCGTGAAAGTGTATGACAAAGTCCAGCGACTTTGGAAGGAACAGCTCAAGCAGCTTCGAGGCCAAATTAAGCAGTCACAGAGCGAAGACGAAAAAAGGAGATTGCAAAAGCAGGTGGATTATATCCGGTCGGTGCAGATGGCTGTGATCGTAAGCGAGGAAGCGGAGGAGGAAAAGAAATTCGCGAAGCAAAAGCTCACCATCAAACCACACCGCGAACGGATGAATAAGTTGGACGAGCACGGGCACGATGTTGAATACAACTTCAAAGATCCCCAGAATCCCCTGCAACTCGTCTTTGTATGCGCGATGTGGCTCACCGGTTTCGATGCTCCTACCGTTTCTACGATGTATCTCGACAAACCGATGAAAGATCATACCCTGATGCAGACCATCGCCCGTGCGAATCGCGTCACATCCTGGAAAATCAATGGAATTGAGAAGAAGAGCGGCGACATCGTTGATTATTACAATGTCTTCCGAAACATGCGAAAGGCTCTAAAGGACTACGCGCAAGGCCAGCCAGGACAGGAGAGACCCGCCGGTTCAAGCGAAAGCGGAATTATTTAAGCTCCTTGACGATGCCATCACGCAGGGAACGGCTTTTGTACCGAATTGGGCATTGACCTTGCATCACTGTTGACGACGAATGACGTGTTTAAGAACGTCGGCACATTCGATGAATACGCAAACAAGCTGTTGACGAAGGATGAATGGAGAAAGGGGTTCGCGGTTTACGAAAACACGATCACTTCCCTCTATGAGGCGAGCAAACCTGAGATTCTTGGCAGACCTGTTGTTCGCTCAGTGGCGATGTTCCAATACCTGCGTGGAGTACTCGACGCCATCATCGAGCAAAAAGACATTGACGCAGTGGCGCTGCGAGTGGGCGAACTGCTCGACGAAAGCCTTGGTCGTTGACGCTGGCGGCACTGCCTAAAGCCGGTAAACCCGAGTTCAGAATCACGCAATCTGGGAAGACCTGGGACTTGAGCAAGATCAACTTCGAGAAACTCAAGGAAGAATTTAAGCAATCGAAGTATAAGAACATCGAGATTGCTGATCTGCGCGCCTTCATCCAGCACAAGCTCGACCTAATGCTTCAGCAGAACGCGATGCGAGCAAATTTTGCTACGAGGCTCCAAGGCATCATTGATGCGTACAATGCTGGCAGTTCCTCGGCGGATGTCTATTTCGAAGAGCTAGTGAAGTTCACGAAGGATTTGAAAGCCGAATCGGAGCGTCACATCCGTGAGGGCCTGACGGAAGACGAGTTGGAACTCTTCGATCTTCTAAAAAAGCACAAGATGACAAAGGAAGAGACGCAGAAGGTCCGGCTGGCAGCACAATCTCTTCTGCATCGCTTAAGGGATGAATCTCCGAAAGTTCTGGTCACCGACTGGTACAAAGACTCCCAAAGCAAGAAACAAGTGCAATCGGCTGTGGAATCAGTTTTGCATATTCATTTACCTGAAAGTTATGACCGCATGCTGTTCAAACAAAAGTGTGACGGCGTTCTCGGGTTGATGACAGACTACGCAATCCAAGGGCTAAAATGGGTGGTCTGAAAGGCTCACTGTTCCTGAACGATTCTCTTTTGGAAAGTTGGAGCTTGCACATCACCACGTTATTCCTCGCAACGCCGCAGTAACGTCGCGTACTCCTGGAGCTTCCCACACATCATCTCGGAGTAAGAATCGATGACTGTTTGTACTTGCCACGAATTTGGCTCGCTCGGTGGCGATACTGTGCGGAATGATTGCTGCTCGAAAAACAGAGTAATCCTCCGCGAAAAGGACGCCAGCCAAAAAATCAAAATGCGCTCCCCCAGGTTCGCGTAGTGCTCCTAATTGTCGGGACGCATTGTGGCGAGTGATTTTGCGACCTTTGATCTGATAACGGAGACCGTCGGTACCGATCGCATCGATGTGAGCGTAAGACTTGTCTGTTTGCTTCCACCCGAACGCCTTACAAAACAAGAATTCGGCCAAGTCACCAGTAGGGTTGTTCGAGCTTCGAGTAATACCACGGGCACGAAGTTCATCTGCTATTTGCGCGTGTAAGGCAAGCAGTTTCACCGGTGACAGTTGAGATAAATCCATATGATCCATGTTTTTAGATTGGCAGCCACGTGCCGGAAGCCAAATTGGCCGATGTTACGTTCCGCAGGGGCCACCGAGCCTCAGTACCGCGGTTGTACGCAGCAATAGGTACATGCGCCAATCAGTTGGATTCATTTCTACATTGCACCACACCGGAAACTCGTCGTGCGTTGCATCCGCCTCAATCTGCGCGTGCCCGAGTGGTGAGTGGCCGTCGTCTAGTGGCTGGCCTCCAATGAAGTCTCTGATGACCCAAGTATCACGATCACGGTTGTAATCGAAGTACACCAAACGGTCGGGAGCTACTATATTGGGGAGCAATAGAACGACGCCATAATTGCCTCCGCCACGATGATTATAGTTTTCAGGATCCACAGGCATGCGGCGATAAGTTTGACAGAATCGACTTGTTTTATCCAGCGTGGGCAACAGCTTTCGCAAACGTAAAAAACCCGCCTTTTCCAGCGGGTTCGGTTTTGATGTTGGGGAAATTGCTAAACGCTGTGAAGAGGTCGCCAGCGTTTGAGCGGTTTGTAACTTCCAGATTTCCAGCTGACCAGTTCAGGAATGACTTGGAAACACGGCTCAAGATTGAAACTGAGTGAAGTGTTGTCCTGAAAAACGATTTCGATGATGTTGTAATCGGGTGAGATTGCCAGTTCCACTTCAGCAATGATCTTGCCCTTTGCCTTGGGGAACCTGAGAACGCGCTGATACGCTTTCTTTCTTGTACCGGAGCGGGTAGCCTTAGAGACAGCCATCTTGCCTCCCAGAGAGGTAATTGGTTAGGGGCGCGTTCGGTGTTAGTAGCACCGGGCGCGTCCCGCCTGGCCTTATATCCGCACCCTCAGGGGAAAGCAAGAAAAAATTAAATGAATTCAAAATATCTGCCCAAGCATGTTGAGAAGATCGAAAGCATCCTTGTTACGACCCATGCTTGGTGCTAACCTTCCAACAAATTGCAGAGAGGTTAGGGGGCGATTCGATTGGCTACGATTTTTGGGACTTTGAACTTTGGCGCACCGGCAGCTGAGAGAGACATTTCCCAAGGTCTGCGCGACTATTTTGTTGAATCGGAGACTTACAGACGTGTTTCTGGCCAGCAGAAATTCATTTTGCTGGGGGAACCGAGGGTCGGGGAAAAGCGCAATTTTCAAAATTCTCGCCGAAAGAGAAAAAAAATCAGGGGCGGTCGTCATTGAATTATCTCCCGAAGACTATTCGTATGAAATGCTCTCCCAGGTTATGCGCAAAGAAAAGGAGGGAGCCTGGGCGAAGCTTGGTTCCTATGCCGCAGCGTGGAAGTATCTGATTTACGTGCTAATTATGAAAGGCCTTACTGAGCAAGGTCCAAAACTGAAGAGGGGCGCAGCCAACCGTATATACGCGTACCTTCGAGACAATCATTCAGGATCCCAAAGTAACCCAATCGCGACAATGATCTCTTATTTGAAGCGCATCGAGGGTTTCAAAGTGGGTGGATATGAAGCGAAGCTCAAAACTCAAGAGCTGACAAGGCTTTATAGGTTAGAAGAAATTGACAGGTTGATTCCAGATTTGCGCGAACTTTGCGACCGATTCAAAGTATTAGTGCTCGTCGATGAACTCGACCGCGGCTGGGACGCCTCAGAAGATGCGAAAGGCCTTCGTGGCAGGCTTGTTTCAGGCTGCCGTATCGATAAATCAAGTGTCGCCGAATCTGCGTGTCGTCATAGCCCTGCGGAAAGAGCTTTACGAACAGCATTCCCAGTTTGTATGAAGATGCCCAGAAGTACCGTGACGTCATGGAGACGATCGAGTGGGACGAACCTTCGCTTCTTGACTTGGTGGCACAGCGAATCAGGCACAGCGTTCCCGGATATGAAAAAGCGGGTAGCCAAGCTTGTTGGAATGCCGTTTTCGCGGAAACATTGGGTTACAGGCAGACCGAAATCTTTTAACTATATGATCGACCGGACCCTTTATCGCCCACGGGAAATCATACAGTTCTGCATTGACGCGGTTCAAGAGGCAACCGAGGACAAGATTCCTGAGCCGATAGACTATGCTGTCCTCACTGGCGCGGAGTTCCGCTATTCGCAACAACGCACGCAGGACATCGCAGCAGAATACCGGTTCCAATATCCCGGATTGATGAGCATTTTCGATGTTTTTAGGGGTCGTTCTATTCATTCACTAAAAGAATTCGAATTGCTCTTGCTCAGGACGGGTGAGTCAAGGTCGGGAAAGAAGCCTGGGCTAGAACCAAGACCGAGATGATCGAATTGGAGAATGGGATTTCTTCGGCGCAGGGCGTCGGGGCATAAGGCACAAAGAAGAAGGGTCAGAAACGTAGGTCCGCTCCAAATCTCAAACTTGAATTTACGAAATGTCCCGCGATTTCAGGTACATGGCATGTTTCGAGCTTTCTGGCAATGAAAGAAGGGCGTGAGGGAACAACCGTTGAGTGATCGAAAAACTGTGCTATTCAAAATGACGTTTCTCCAGGCAGAAAAGTTCGAAAATCGTCTGCTAAGGCCGACCCAACATTTACTCAGTGTCCAGATTCAGTGACTTACAAGATGACTGATCGTCACTTTTGAACTCTTTAATCACAGCTGGTTAGCGAGCCACCCGCAGGTTGCATAATGTCATTGGAAGTGAAGTGATAGAGGTGCATATGACGAAGATCCTGTGGTTCGTCTCTGGCTACCCTCGAGGTCTTCTTGCATTTACGGCTGGCTTCAGTGTACGAACTACCGATCAGAAGTCAGGGAGTAGCGGTCATGACTCAGAAATCCTCAAGCGGATGTTCCAAGAGGACCAGGCTGACCGCAACGCTGGCAATAGCGAGATGACGGATCAAGAGCGCTCGGAGTGGCACAAACGCTTGAGGGCACGCGACGACCAGCGACACAAAGAAGCGGTGGACTTGATCAAACGCGGCGAGTTGCACGCCGGCGCGGACTTCGAGGAAGCTTCGGTCATTTTTTAGCATGGTCTCGACCCGGACGATTATCTGCTCGCGCATACGCTGGCGGTGATCGCTGTCGCCAGGGGCAGGAGCCAGTCACGATGGCTGCGTAGCGGCCACGCTCGATCGGTATTTGCATAAGATGAATCAGCAACAGATTTATGGCACCGAATCTCTGGGAACGCCTTACAAAAGCGGTCCGAAAAAACCGCCCACCGATGGACGCAGGACCCATACAATCGCGCCCTGATTCCCGACTCTCTCAGAGCCGAGCTCTGCGTCCCAGATCTAGCACAGCAACAACGCGCGCTTCAGTCACTGAACAACGAGGATAAGGATTCTCCTGAAAGGACGAATGGTCCCGGATGCCTTTGATCGCTGATCCCCTCTTAGGCGGAGTGCTGTAACGGGGGTTCGAAAATCGTCTGCTAGGGCCGACCATTATTCTCACTCAAATCACTCTTCTCGTCTTCCATCTGCACTGATATGGACGATTTGTGACCCGCATGCCTGTCCGGCGATGAAACTGGGCCAACGTCACTTGTCGCGCGGCAGATGTGACTAGGCGGCTCCGGCCCGCGATGGCTTGGCCCCGCGATTTGGGGGCGGTGCGGCATTGCCGGTGCTGGGGCGCCCCATTGACCCCAATGGGAGTGTGACCCGCATTACAGTCCCGCTACTGCTACTGTGAATCACCAATTGCCCATGAAGTAACCGGACGCGCTCCCGCATTCCGGCAAGTCCGACCCCTGATTGTTCCCGGCCCTCAGGAATTCCATTCCCCTGGTCTGAGATCTCGAGACAGAGATTGCGGGCCTCTGCTGATGAGAGTGCGATGGATGCGGTGGCACTCTGCGAATGTTTCATAACATTTGAAAGGGCCTCCTGAACAATCCTGAAAACAGTGAGTTGAATGTCAGAGTCCAGAGATCCAAGGTCTTCAGGGCAGGCCAGAGTCACCGCAATTCTGCTGCGTTTTTCGAATCCTTCCACATACCCGCGCAAAGCGCGGCTAAGCCCCAGCTCTTCCAACATAGGGGGATGCAAGAGATAGGAAATAGAGCGAAGCTCATTGCTGCACTGCTCTACCATGAGCACGCATTCTTCCAGCTGGGTAATCTCCGCCTCATTGTGGCAAACCACTTCACGAAGGCGGTGCAGGTTCAACGTGAGTGCAACCAGATTCTGGGCCGTCCCATCATGTAACTCGCGCGCCAGGTGCCGGCGTTCTTCATCCTGCAAACGCATGATCTTGCCTGAAAGCTGCAGCACTTCCTCTTCGGCTGCTTTGCGCTCCAGGATCTCGGATTCCAGGCTGTTATAAGCTTTTTGCAGGGCCGCAGTGCGGGCCAGCACGCGCGACTCAAGCTCGTCGTGGGTGCGCAGGAGCTCTTCTTCTGCGCGCACCTCGCGAGTCATGTCGCTGCATAAAGCCGTAAAGATTTTCTCCCGGCCCAGGTCCAGTTTAGACAACGCCGCCGCCATGGGGAACTCGCTCCCATTTTTTCGGCGGCCAAACACCAGACGATGTGCCGATAGCAGCATGCTTCCCTCCGGCGATTGCGCAAAGCTGGTAAAGTGGTGCTTGTGAATTGCCCGGAAATGCTCGGGTATGAGCATGTCAAGCGGCTGCCCCAGAACTTCATCGGCGCGGTAACCGAAAATTTTCTCGGCCGATTGATTGAAAAGAGTGATCCGCTGGCTTTCGTCAGTTGAGATCACGCCGGCGGGGGAAATCTCCAGGATTCCTGAGAACCTGGCCTGCGACAATTTCATGGCTTCTTCAGCACGGCCGCGTTCAATCATCTCTTGCTTGAGCCTGGTTTGGGCATACGCGAGCGAAGTCAAAAGCAAGCTGAATAGGGCGCCAAACAACAACGTCAACGAAGGTAATTTGGATCTTATTGTGCCCATACCGCCCCGCGTGGGCCAGACTCGAATCTGCCAGACCGGCCCCGGCAACGCGAGTGCAGTTGACTCCGCCCACTCCTTGTTTTCGTCATTGCTTCCGGACATGAGATAGATCTGCTGCCCGCCTTCATCCACCTCAAGCGACATCGGCAGTCCCTTGATGTCAGCGGTCATCTCATCCAAAGAAGAACGCACATCAATCCACGCAATCACAAACCCATGAAACTTGTTTCTTTGAAAGATCGGCGCCGCTGAAAGATGTACTGTTTGTCCGCCCCTGGTCAAGAGCAAGTTCGAGAACACCACTTCTTTCGAGCGCAAAGCCTTGTCGAGCATCAGCTTTGCCGCGGGATCTGTTGCCAGCGGGATGTCAGTGAAAGGTTGACCCTTGGAAGTCATCACCCAGCGTTTTTCATCGTTGGCGTCCAGCCATGCGATTGCGCGGCAGCCACGATGTTCCTGGATAAACAGTTTTGCGAACAGGGACCATTCCTCGCGCGATGGATCATCGAATTCCCAGAGCTTGGCGAGACTGATCTGGTCGCCGACCCAGTTCTGCACATCCACCGCGAGATCCGCATTGGCCGTTGAGGCCATCAGGCGGGTAACGCTGCGGACATGGCTGCTCTCCTGGGCTCGCACGAAAAGCCACGCCAGGATGGTTGCGGAGGACGTGATAAGAAGAACTGAAAACGCCAGCCATGACCAACCCGGCCAGGCAACATTCCGGTAACGCATGCGCCCCCTTACGTTGCGCCTCTGCAGCGCCTCTTTCCCAATCGAATCGAAGCCCTCTTGCCGTGTCTTAAATAGGCACTCGCAAGTTGTAAGGTTTAACCCCTAGTGCCCCAGTGGTTGCTGATTTTATACCTAATTGTTTAAGAGTCCACTCAATAATTTAATTAAATCTGTTAATCCGGGGCATCGGCAATATCTTGATGAGATAAGAGGGGGTTGGGCGACGGGAATAATGGCTATTGTCGCTGGCGAAACCACGGGTTTGAAATCGAGTTGAAGTCGCTTAGAATGTGATGTTCCCCGACAACTCTGACTATGCCGATGCGGATTTTACTTGCGGATGATCACGAAGTGGTGCGCGAAGGACTCAAGGTGCTGCTCGAACGCGAAGGATTTGAGGTCATCGCTGAGGCATCGGACGGTCGGGAAGCAATCGCGTTATGCGCAGCGAATCCGCCGGACGTTTCCGTGTTGGACATTGCCATGCCGCTTCTCAATGGAATTGACGCCGCACGTGAAATCACTAAAAGCAATGCGCGTGTAAGAGTGATTCTGCTTACCATGCATACTGAAGATCACCTGGTGCTGGAAAGCCTTCGTGCCGGTGTCACAGGTTACGTTCTAAAGACAAGGGCATCCAGTGAACTCGTTCAGGCCATTCGCGCGGTAAGCCGGGGCGAGACGTTTCTGACGCAAAGTATTTCCCGCTCTGTTGTGCAGGCATTCCTGCAGAAGAGTGAAGTACCTGACCGCGCCATCACAGATCGTGAACGCCAGGTATTGCAACTTGTCGCTGAAGGAAAAACCACCAAAGAAATCGCCAATCTTCTGGGCATCAGCGTAAAGACAGCCGAATCACACCGCTCGAACTTGATGGACAAACTGGATATCCACGACACTGCCGGGCTGGTGAGATACGCCATTCGTCAAGGAATCATACAGTCCTAACCAGCCAAACTGGCTTGAGAATCTCCCCTGATCTCCCAGGTAGCCAGGACCGTTGCCCGAAAGCACCCGAGCATGGCCATAGGACAATACCTGATATGCCCGAATTCTAATCGGGACATGTACCCCCTCCAAATACCGAACTGACCGGATTGGCAAAGAACCCCAGCTGCTTCATTCTGCACACATCGCTAATCGCGTGTTCGCCCTAACGCAAATTCAAGCAGTAACAAGTCTGTGTGAGGGCAAGCAAAGCTTCCGGCTGAGATTCTGGGACGCACCGCATTAAGCGGTGTGGTCCTCGGATCTCGTGAGCTCTGACTCGCGGAAAGCTAAGAACTTGGAGAACAAAATGAAGCCGTCTTCCGGGATTCGCGCAACTATGCGCGTGTGCACATCCGCACTCGTAGTGGTTTCAGCTCTTGCTTATTACAGCTTTGTCCGGGCACAAAGCAGTGCGTTGCCATCCGCCACAATTGTTCTCCCTTTGCGTCCGTTGGCGCCTCTGTCCAGCGTTCCTATTCCACCAGTTTTCGGACTCGAAGGGATTGTTGCCGATAAGAGCGCCGTCGCTCAGCTTGGAAAAGCATTGTTCTGGGATATGCAGGCGGGCAGTGACGATATACAAGCTTGCGCGAGTTGCCACTTTAACGCCGGCGCCGACAGCCGGGTGGTAAACAACGTAAATCCCGGACAAGCGGGCGGGGACAACAGCTTTCAGTTGGGGATCTCCTTAAATGGTGCGCTGGGCCCGAACTATCCTTACAACCCGGGCACTCCCGGAGCAGGATTCGGTGGCTATCACGACGGCGACTTCCCCTTCCATAAGCTCTCAGATCCGAACAATCGCAACAGCAACCTCATCTCGGACATAAACGATGTTTCAGGTTCACAGGGCGTCTTCGCTACCAAGATGGGCCAGGTGATTGTCGGTCCGGTAGACCGCGACGGCAACGTTCGTCCCGATGGGGGAGGGAAGGATTTCTCGACCGGGGATGTTGAGGACGGTCCGGCGCCGAACTACGGAAAAGATGCGCCATCTCCCAACAGCCAATCACGGACTGCGGCAGCCAGGAAGAACGCAAGCAAGCTTAGCTCTGGACGCGGCAATGGCAAGGTCGGAACTGAACCGGGCGATGTTTCCAGCGTGGAGACCGGAACCACAGTGCCGGAGCCGGTCTTCTCTTATCCGGACCCTGACAAGCCGGGACAGGTCATCAACACGCGTCGAGTCACGGGACGCAATACTCCAAGCGCGGTGGATGCGGTTTTCAACTTCCGCAATTTCTGGGACGGGCGTGCTCAGAATCTGTGCAATGGCGCCAATCCCTTCGGCGCGCGGGACAAGCAGTCCCATCTCCTTATTATTGATCCCGCCACGGGGAAGCTTGGCCCGGCTTTTGTGGCCATGCAAAACTCCGCCCTGTGCTCGCAGTCCCTGGGGCCAATCCTCAGCAGTACAGAGATGTCGGCGGACGGCCGCGACTTTCGTCAAGTAGGCAAAAAACTTCTCGCGCGCAAGCCGCTGGCCATGCAAATGGTTGATCCCACTGACAGTCTGCTGGGAGGCCTATCCAATTCTCCTAAACCAGGACTCACTACCACATACGCAGCCTTGATCCAGAAGGCATTTCTGCCTTCCTGGTGGCAGTTTGCACAACACATTTGTGTGGCCAGTGATGGCAGCACGGCGGCAATGATTGATCCTGCCCGCGGCGGCGCCTGTCCGGCGAACACTCAGGAATACAGCGAGATGGAATACAACTTCTCGCTGTTCTGGGGAGTTGCTATCCAGGCCTATGAGAGCACTCTGGTTGCCGATCAGACACCTCTGGACAAGTATCTGGAGCAGCAGATCACCTACAACCTGGTGGGGGATGATCTAAACACCACGTTCACTCTCCACCTGCAACCTGGCATCACGCCCTACACCATTTCTGTGGTTCAACTGGATCCCACTCGGGACGCAAGCGATCAGGACATTTTCGCGTTTGATGATGGCCAGGGGAGATTCACCGGATTTGGAATGGACGGCACCGTTGACTATGGCAGCGGTACCGTGGTGATGAATTTTGAAGACTCGCTGCCTTCCAGAGTCCCGGTGAAAGTCATGTACTCCGTGGGGGCAGTTTCCCTCACCCAAGGGCAACTCCGCGGTCTGGAACTTTTTGAGACCAAGGCACGATGCGTGGTTTGCCACGGCGGTCCCGAGCTTTCCAACGCCGCCGTCGGCACAGTGGCTCCGGTGCCGCTGGAGCGCATGATCATGGGAGATGATCATGTCCGCATATATGACACGGGCTTTTATCACATTGGCGTGCGGCCAGGCGCAGAAGATGCCGGACTGGCGGGAACAGATCCGGTTGCGTCTTTGCCGCTGTCATTCGCTGAAGAGATGCGACAACGTGTATGCAATGATCCCTCTCTTTCCGTAATGATCCCGGGCCGGCCCGGTGATGGCATTTCGCAGGCGCCGCTGAGTTGCTCGGATGACATCGCGCGCACCGGCTTCCTCAAAGCGCCGCAACTACGGAACGTCGCCCTCACCGCGCCTTATTTCCATAACGGCAGCCAGCTCACGCTTGAACAAGTGGTTGAGTTCTACAACCGGGGCGCAGACTTCAACACCATTTCCGAGCTTCCCATCATGGACCCCGATATTGAACCTCTTGGGCTGGGATTGACATTGCAGGAGAAGCAGGATTTGGTCGATTTCCTGCGTAACGCACTGACGGATCCGCGCACGGTAAAGCAGTCCGCGCCCTTTGATCATCCCCAGCTTTTAACGCCCAATGGCCATCCTGAAGGTCCCAACGGCTACCCCGTGCAAAAGGACCCGAAGCATCCCGGCCAGGCCAAGAACCAGTTCATGGAAATTCCCGCTGTTGGAGCAAACGGCGGTAAGCCACTGCCAACGTTCCTGCAGAACATGCTGGGGGTGCAAGATGCCCGTCCCAACTAGGCCACCTGGAATTTCTGCAAGAGGACCGAATACCAATTTTTTCAAAGGCAGCAGCAGAACGACGGAAGGAGCTTCAACAATGAGGGTGTATCAATCACGAAAAACGGTTCTTGAGATCGCGGCAATGATTCTGCTGCTGGTCTTTGCCACAGCGTCCTGGATGCAGGCGCAAGTAACGCAAGCGCCCACGCTGCCTCCCCCGCCGGCAACGCTGCCTGCTTCTCAAACTACTCCTCCGGGGTTTGAATCGCTGGGCTTCATCGAGTACGCATCGGTGGACACTCTCTGCGATGCGGCTCCGCCGGCGGCGCCATTAAATACGGATCCAGCAGGACCAACGCCGACACCCGCGCCGGCGCCGGCAACGCCGACCCCGGACGCCTGCAAGATCTCTGCAGGTTGGCTCCAGGTGAACAATGATGTTATCCGTGTCCCGCAAAACGTGGTGGTGATCTTCCCTAACACGGTGATGACCTGGGAGGAGATGTTTGAGCGGAATCCCGGACTGCCCAACGGAAAGCCTCCGGTGCGCGGCGAATCAGGTCTCGCGCAGGCTGACACCGTGCGGCTTCCCTTTACCTATGAAGCCCATGTATACGGCAACATCGTCAACGGAAAATACATTGCGGGCCTGATCTTCGTCTCGCAACAGTCAGCCAACCTCTTCTCCGGATTCATCGAGCGGCTCGACTACGCAAATGCCACCATGGTTGTCAACGGCAACCGAGTGCAGATTAACGATCCGGCGCTGCAGATTACAGACATGAACGGCCGCGTGTTCAACAAGGGCCGTTACAGTATCGGGCAGTCGATTGGCACTCCCGGAGTCTGGTCCGACACTCGGTTTACCGCCGACCAGGACAATCCCACCATCCATTCGATGACAGGATTCCCGATGTGCATTCCGCGGCTGGCGCCGGGAACCTATGATCCGGCGTCAGGAACGGTAAACCCGGCCGGCGGATTCGACGATCCGCAGTGTCCTGAGGTTAACCGGCCACGCGACGATGCCGGCAACATAGTGTCCATCTATACCATGAATGCGCCGGGCGCGCCGCCGACCGTGGATAATCCGTTTCCTCAGGATCCGTACACAGAAATTCCTTTTGAGGTTGGCGATTATGTCACCGTGATCGGCACCCTGGAATTAGACGCGAGCGGCCAGGGGTTTGTCTCGGCTACTGACATCAACGATTCAAGCGTTGGCGTTTATACCTTCCCGTTTACCGATCCGGCCTACGTGACCATTGAGGTGCTGCTGATGGGCACCGGTGGTGTTCCTGATCCTCTGTTCCCAGACGAAGACGGGCGTCGCACGATTGTGGAAGGCTTCATGACCGACCCGCTGCGGAACGTGGATATTTCCGCCATTGACATTGATTGCAACGGGATCCTCAGCTTCCGCAGGCCTGCCTGGGTAGCGAATTTCCCCATCGAACAAGGCTTGCCTCTGGTCGGCAAGAAAGGGCGCTATCGTTTCCGCGCATTCACCGGCGGCACCTTCCTGCCTCCCACACAGTATGTCGGGACGCAGGTTTCCGGCGGCGTTCCCGGCCCGCAAAACAACGGGCTGATCTACGACGAATATCAGCTTCCGGTTCCTGAGTTCATCTTCCCTGAACTTCTGGTTCCGGGCAATGCGCCGCCGCCAGATAATTTTGAGGACCTGCCTTTCCTGGTGAACGGCACCGGGCCGTGGCCGACCGTAGCCACTCTCTATGCCAGTGAACAGGTGCAATTGGGAATCGATCCCAATCCAGGCTTCCCCAACCAGGTAGTCGGCCAGCTTAATCCGTGGCCGGGAAAAGCAGCGCCGGCGGTAAGCTGCCAGCCGCTGAACAGTCCGGGCGCGCAGGCCCACGCTTTGGCGACGTTTAGCGCCGCCGCAACGCCGATCGTTGCCGGGACACTGGTCTCACTCAACTCGACCGGCAGCACTCCCGTCAACGGCCCGTTTGCCTGGACTCAGCTTGTCAATCCAGGTGACCCGTTCGTGACCATTACTAATCCGAATTCTCCAACGGCTACATTCATCGCTCCGGTGGTGGCAACTCCGCTGAACCTCACCTTCCAGCTAACGGTCGGAGGCGGCAACACCACCACACCCGCGATTTCTGTTGTGGCTGTGCCCATTTCGGTACCGCCTCCCGGCACACCGCCTTCAGTGTTTGCGAGTGCGTCGCCCGCGAGCCCCGTGGCCAGCAACACGTTTGTAACCCTCAACGCTACCGGAGTTGATCCTTCCGGCGGTACGCTCACGTTCTCCTGGAGCGCGCCTTCTGGTGTCACATTCACGGAAAGTGGTACGCAAACCGCCACTGGCGCCACGGTCACCTTTACCGCGCCCACGGTGCCAAGCCTTGAAGCCCCGCTGCCGCTGGTGTTCAGCCTCACCGCAACCAGCTCCAACGGACTCTCCAGCACCACCAGCATCACGGTGACGGTCAATCCGGTGGAAGATGTGATTGTCATCTCCAAGGTCCGTTACCGCCAGACGTTCGCGCGTCTCGACGTGAGCGCCAGCGATTTCACACCTGGAGCCAGATTGTTCATCACGCTGGCCGGTCCCGGCGGTGAAAACCCGATCATCAATGCTGCGACGGGCCAGCCATACACCGGAGAAATGGGTCCGGTGATCCCGTTCGCACCCGGCGTGTTCGCCATCACGTTGCAGAATGTGCCGCCGCCGAACATCGTGACTATCAGGTCCAACGCTGGCGGGATTACCAGCTCGGGCGTGACGATCATTCGCTAGATAACTGCGGGCTGCCGTGGATTACGGCAGCCCGCAACCAATAAGACCTTCCCCGGAGCAAAAGCGCGCCAAGGAAGAGCAGAAGTCGAACCGATTGAAGAGAGGATTTGAGCAATGAATTCCAACTGTTTGCTGGCTCCCCGTTCCTGCTGGACACGTACTCTGGTCGTGGCAGTGATGACTCTATTATTTGTGGGTAGCGCATTCGCATCGCCGGCCACCAACATTTCCCCTACCAGCACGTTCCGTCCCCGTGGCATGGTGCGCGTTACCATTCCGAACCCTGCCGGAGGCGCTCCGCTTATCGATTATTGGGTCTCCGACGGCGCCAATGGTTTTTGCCGGCTGGATGGCCCGTCCGGAAAAGCTCTGTTGAATATTTCCACATGCTTTATTCCAGGCACCGGCGAACCGTTTGCTGATCCCCAGCTTGCTCCGGGAGGGTTCACTTCCTTTGTCTTTGTAGCTGACGAATCGGGGTCTGGAGTGAATCGATTCACCTTCAAGGCTGACCCAACGAACCCTGCCAAGACCACAATTGCGACGGTCGAGAACGTTCTTGGGCCTGGCTCCGGCTTGATTCCTTTCTTGGGAAAAGTACGGGCCACGTCTGCCAAAATCGGCCCCGATGGGAAACTCTATGTTGTCTTTTTCCAGAATGGAGACATCTGGCGCGTCACGAATCCGCGTGCGCCGATCGCTCCTGGAGTACAGAGGCTGGAATTCGCCGGCGAGTCCAGCAACGGCAAGCGCTACTTCAGCATGGCGTTTATCGGAAATGATTTCTGGGGTGTTCAAGCCGGCTTCCTGGAGCGAATCCAGAACATCACGAGTTGCTTCGGTTCCACCATCTCCTGCGTCGGCCGGCTGGAAATCCAGAACATTCAGCTTCCCGTAGGCATGATCTCTGACGGAGTCCGCTATCTTACTTTCTGGAATGGCAACCGGCTGGTGCGAATGGATACTTTCAGCACCATCCTGCGCGGCGGTTCAACCTGCCCCGCGGTTCCCGGAGCACCGAGCACATCCCCCTTCACCATCCTGACTACCGGCGGAATCATTCCTCCGTCGGTCCGACAAACCGGCTTCGCCCTCCCACGTGGTCTCAATCAAGACCCGGCGACTGGAGACATGCTGATCACTGACGACGAGACCATTGAGGCTCCCATTCCTGAAGTAGCTTCACCGCTGGTGCGCACAGGAAGGGCCTGGGTGCTCCCCGCAAACCCGGCGCCGGTGCCGGAATGCGGAATCGTTGACAGCCCGGCAGGCACGGGAACTCCTCTCACTCCGAATCCGACTCGCGGCACGGCTGCTACGCGCGGCGTTCTGCGGGTTGCCGGCGTGACTCATCCCCGCGGCTTTGTATTCGTGGGCACGCACTTCTGGGTATCCGACGAGAAGCAGGGGTTCTGCCGCATTGATCCTACGGGCGTAGGCAGCGCCGCCACTCTGACCAATTGCTTCAAGCCGAGTCCCGGCTTTATCCCGGGACAGCCGGCCATGGACACTCCGCCGCTGAATCACACCACCACAACGAATATTTACCTGCCTGATGTCTCCGGCGGAAGCGCAGGTATTCTCCGCTTCATCTTCAACCCGGCCACTGAGACCATCTCGCAGAGTGGAATCCTCAGCCAGGGCCGAAATGTGTCTGCGGCCTCAGCGCTTACCATTGGCCCAGAAGGTTCCTTGTACGTGGGGCCCGCGAGCGCCGGAAACGTCACCCGTATCCTCACTCCGGCAACTGCTCCCAGCGCGGCTATCCCGGTCGCGGCTACCTTGAATGGCCAGGGCGTGCGAAACATGGTCTTCAACGGCTTCAACCTCTACATGACTGAGGATGGAGCTCCCGAAGCGGACAGCTCGTTCCCCACTGGAAGTGGACAGACGACCCTGATTCAGGCGGCTGCGCCGGACTTGCAGCGAGGGAAAGCCATCTTCTATTCGGGGTTGCTGCCGTTCCAGAAAGGCACCACCATTCGCAAGATCGTGCCGCCGGATGACATTGACACCCCCGCTGGACTTACGCTTGGCCCCACCAGCATGGTGCCGTGCCAGACGCGCGTCTCCAACTTCCCGCCGGAATCGCCTTCGCTTTACCTGGGCGGTGCTTCTGAAGTGGATCAGTGGAGCTTCCTCTGCGGCCGCGACACGTTGTGGACGGATGCAGGACAGCTCAGCGCTCTGCTGCCCGATAACGCGCCAATCGGACTCGTGACAGGCCTGGGTTTTGCTCCGGATGGCACTCTTGCCATCGGCGACGATCCCAGCCTATTGCCGAATAAGGGAGGGCTGAAGGCGACAACCACGGCACCCGTAACCGGTCAGGGACACGTGTACGTCGTTCTGGCCCAGTAGTTCACGAAAGTCAGGCAAGGCTGGTGGAAGCTTCCGCCAGCCTTGTTCAAAAAGCTTCAGGAGATGAACTCCGAAACAGGAAGGCAATGAATTTATGACATTCCCCACCCCGTTAGCAGCCACTCAGCGTATTAGGCGCTGCCGGTTCACAGCTCAGACTTTCGTTTTGGTATTTGCCGCGATGTGCGCTCTGACCACAGCAGCGAGCGCGCAGACCAGCATCAATCCCGCCACGTCGACGGTTCAGTTTGCCGGAAGTCCAAATATCGATGGCGCGGTCAGCAGCTTCACAGCTCCCGCGGGCGGCATCGTGCTGTATGGCACTCGAATCAGCGCCATCACTGGCCGGCCGGTACGCTACTTGTGGGTAGGTGACGGGAACTTCGGGTTGTGCAGGGTAGATCCGGAAATTGATGCCCCCGGCATTCACGACATCAATGACGGTACCTGCCCCTTCAAGCTCAATGGGCAGTCCATTACAGGTGGGCCTCTGGTCTTGGATCCTGCCACCAATTTCCTGTACCTCACTGATATTCGCCAGGGCATCTACCGGATGCACTATATTCCCGATGGCGACAGCGGGAACGGGTTCCTTGATTTCAATAGCATTTTTCCCATGGCGGGTGTGCCAAGCGGCGCTCGATTCCGCGGCGGTCAGACGGGATGCCCCTGGCCAACCAACAGCACGCTCCCAACCAATCCAGCTCCTGGCAAGCCGAGTTCTTTGGCCCTTGGTCCAGATAGCAATATTTATGCAGGGTTTTCCAAGACCGGCGCAATTATGCGCATCAACCAGCCCGCAAGCGCCACTACCACCGGATTCGGGAGTTGCGCCGACTTTGTTCAACTGGTGGCAATCACTCCTGATAACGGCTCGACTGTCGGACTAGCTTTTGTGGGTCACGATCTCTGGGGTGCGGATGGAACCGGGCCGTTCGTCATTCCTAACGCTGATACAACTTGCCAGGCGCTCGGACCAAACCCAACCACCACGCCGACCTGCGTCGCAACCAATACTTTGGCAGCCGTGGCAGCACCAAACTCTGTCAACAGCGATCAGTTCTTTCCCCAGCTCAATGGGAACAATCTCTATTTTGGTCTCGCCACCCCCGGTAATGTGGTGTGGGTAGGTAATGTGGCCGCTGGTCCTGCCGGCCAGACAATTGATTTGACCCTCATTGACACTACGCAATTGCCGCCTCCGCCACAGTTTCCTCCACTCGGCAACATTGGTGTGGTAACGGTGGACTATTCCGATCCGGCGAACTTTACTCTCCTCACCGGGGAAGATATTGGCGGGGCAGGCGCTTTGGGACAGGGGCGCTGGTGGGAGACCTGCCAGGGCCACCCCCAGGCCGCTGGCCTGTTTAATTGCCCCACCCCCTCGGCTACTTCTGCGCCCGGAACGCCAACGGTAGTGAGGGCTGTGGCAGGAAATGGGCAGGCCACTGTGAGCTGGAGCGCGGCGCAATCAGTGCAGCCTGTAACCAGCTACACCGTTCACATCACGGCTGCGGATGCACACGCCGTGCCGGATGTTGTGGTCACCGGCTCGCCTTTCCCCTCAACGACTAGTACCATCGCTCTGGCGAATGGCACCTCTTATACCTTCCAAGTGCAAGCCAGCAATGGGCAAGGCTCGAGCGCAAGTTCGCCGGCCAGCAACAGCGTATCTTTGCCAGGCTTCAGCACATCCACGATCCCGGTCCTGGTCAGCGCACAAGCAGGTGATACGGCCGCTTTTGTAAGCTGGACAGACCCAGCCAGCAATGGCGGCTCGCCCATTACCAGCTATACCGTTACAGCGATCGCAAATAATACCCGAACCGGCATTACGTCCACGGTACTGGGCGCAACCGCAACCAGCGCGATCGTAACGGGTCTGAACAACGGAACAAGCTACACATTCGTAGTGCATGCTACGAATGTCGCGGGGAGCGGACTTGACTCCACTCCGTCCAATGCAGTTGTGCCCGCTACGTCACAGGTCCTTGCGGTTGCGGAAAGCGGTCCTCCGTCCATCTCCGTAGCGCCAATCCAGGTGACCTACAACATCTCCATCACAAACAACTCAATTCTCCCGGTGACCAATGCGGTTGCTACTGACACACTCACAACTACAGACGGCGCTTTTATCCTGATAGGCCAGCCCAGCCAGGGCTCATGCAGCGCCGGAGGGAGCGGCGTGACCAGCATCACGTGCAACCTGGGAAGCATCGGGGCGGGTGTCACAGTCAAGCTGAACGTGATTGTGCAGATCCAGCAGGCGGCGGTTACGAACTCTGTAAGTGTCACTGCTTTGGACAATGCCGCAGTTACCCAGACCGGCAGCGCGAGCTTTAGCACCGCACCTCCTCCTCCGCCGACCCAGACAGCTAGCGCAACCATCTCCGTAACCGGCAATGCTCAAGTGCCGAATCCCAACCTCGGCCAGGCAGGGAACATCGTGTGGACCATCAGCGACACTACCCAGACGGCCGCACAAAATATTCTTTTCAAAAACACCATCCCCGCAGGTCTGCAACTGAACAGCATTGCGATCACAGTGAACAATAGCGGCACTTTCACTTGCACGTTTACTCCGACCGGCGGGCTCAGTGTTGCCTGCCCGGGGGCATTCAATACCACGGCAGGAGGCCTGATTGAAGTGACCACGCCCAGTCTGGGTGGATCAACCAAGAATGGCGCCAAACCCCCACAGACGATGATCGTGACCACAAGTGTGACACCGCCGGCAACAACGGCGCATGGCACAGTGTTCCAGTCGACCGGCGCCATGACTTTCGGTCCTGGGGGGACAGACACACTGCCCAGCACCGCCACCGTGACGATCACAGTAAGGTGAAGAATTTGGGCGGCCGGGGAAGTGGGTTCCTGGCCGCACATGAAGCAGTTAACTTTTCAATCCCAAGGGATGCAAGCCCGACTTGCTGGAAGGAGGTTCAACACCAAAATTTTGTTTCTCCTTACAATTTGTGCTTTCCCAATTGTTCAATATGGCGAGCCGGGTTCATGGCCCGGCTCATTTTTAACCGCATTATTGTTAAGCGAACCTCCGTAAATCCGAGGCGGAAACCATTAAGAGTTGTGCTACGATGCTGCCAATTTCGGCCACAAACTTGAATCCAAGGACGGCTCCGCGCATGATCCGAACTTTGTTATTCCTCGCCTTCGCCAGCTCAATTTGCCTGGCTCAGCCAGCCATGTCTGCTCCCAAGGGAGAGATGAAATCCACGCCTGCTCAGGTTTCAATGCCGGGAGCGCTTCCGCCTGGTCTTGCGCCTGAACAACTGCCTCCCACTGCGGCGGTGGTCACGGTTCACGGACTCTGTGGGAGCCAGGCCAATGCCGCGCCCGAGACCTGCGCGACCACAATTACCAAAGCAGAATTTGAGCAGATGATTGCGGCCATGAGTTTCAACCCGCAGATGAAGACGCCAGTGGCCATGCGCAACTTTGCTGAAGGTTACGGGCAAGCTCTTGGTTTGGCTGAAGCCGCCGAGAAAGCCGGCATTGATAAGGATCCGCAGTTCCAGGAATTGATGCACATTGTGCGTGTCCGTACGCTGGCAGATGCATACCGCCGTTATCTACAGCAGAAATCCGCCAATCCCTCAGCCGAGGAGATTCAGGCCTATTACAACCAGAACCCAAGCCGGTTCGATCAGTTGGAACTCGATCGCATTTTCATTCCCCGGATGAATCCCAAATTGCCGAAAGACAAACAGGCGGAGTTCGAACAGAAAGCCCAGAAGGTGGCCACGGAAACTTATCAGAAGGCCGTCAAAGGAGAAGCCGCTAACAAAGTCCAAATCGCGGCTTACACTGCGCTGGGACTGAATGCCCCTGCAAGCACGGATATCGGTGTACGGCGTAAGGGCACTCTGCCCGCAACTGTGGAACCGGAACTGTTTGCGCTCAAGAGTGGCGAGGTCAGCCGTCTGCAGACTGATTCCTCGGGATTCACAATTTACAAAGTGCGCAGCCGGACGACTCTGCCGCTGGAGAACGTGAAGGACGAAGTAGCCCGCGAAATTTATCAGAAGAGGCTCGCAAGCGCCATGCAGGAAGCCTCCGGACAAACGCAGGTCGAGCTCAATGAAAAGTTCTTCCGCTTGCCGGCTCCGCCCCTCGCTGACAAGGTTCCTGCGCGTGCTTCAGGCAGGACTGTTCCCGGAGCTTATTCCACAACACAGAAAACGGGATCACCACAGTAGTTCCGTCGAGGTCATCATGAAGATTTGTTCAACAGCAGCGTTTGTAGCAGTCATGTTTGTTGCGCATATTGCACCCGCACAGCAACCCGGACACACCATCTTCCTGGTTCGCCATGCGGAACGCGTTTCTACTGCTCCGAATGCGTCCTTAAGCCCAGCGGGCGTAAAGAGAAGCGAGTGCCTGGAACAAACTCTGCAGGATTCCGGCATCCGGCAGATCTTTGTCTCCGATGTAAAGGCGACGCAGGAGACCGCCGCGGCGCTTGCAAATACGCTAAAAATAAAACCTTCCATGGTTCCCGTGCGCGATACGAGCACCTTGGTCCGCAATGTCCTTTATACCCGGTCAGGTAACGCTCTAATCGTAGCTGACCGTGACAGCTTGCCGGTCATCATTCCTCGCCTGCAGGCGGGAGCAGCGCAGCAGGTTGCAGAAAATGAATACGATCGACTGTACGTCATCACCCTCGTCGAGGGTAGCGGAACGCCGGCAGTCGCACTCCATTATTGCCGTCTACCGTTTGGCGCCGTGGCGCAGACTGCTTCGCACCTACCGCCTTCCATTAAATCGACGACGAAGAAGCGCTGATTGGTAAGTATCTGCAAAGAGATGTGTACCTCGAAGCATAGGAAAATCAAAATCTTGCGTGCGGTGGAACGAGCGAGAATCGATGAGGAACGAGGCATTCGGGAGGGTAATCGGTTGATTACGAGAGCAATTCAACCCCGTCCTGCGGGCCGAAGGGTGCTGGCAGCTTATTGCTGAGTGCTCCCTCCGATTTGGATTGTTTGGCACTTTTGGCATTAATGGCAATTCTTTATCTTGACACTCTCCTCTCCCGAGCTTTACCTTAACCAGCAACTCTGAAATTGGATTCTTAAAGCCACCCCCTTCTAAGCCGCCGCCTTCCGGCTCCGGGCGCTGCTGTACCACAACATGGCCAGGTTTTTGTCTTAGCGCACAATGGGAGGTGCGGATGCGGCTGTCGATTGCTCTATCTATTTTTCTCTTGTGGTTGTCATCGCTGGCCGGCGGGCAAACTGCACCCGATCTGGAAAATGGCTTCACGAACTATGGTTCTTACCACAGCAGTGATATTGATACCGTAGACTTGAAGAGCGGCAATCTCATGGTCCACATTCCCATGCCATGGACCTATCCTCAACGCGGCAGCGCCATAGCACCCCGTAACCTTTTGACCCTCAGTTCCAAGTTCTGGACCACCAGTTGCTATCACGGCGTGGATACCTTTGACGGCCAGGACGGCTCCACAAGCTGTTTCTGGGTACCTGGCGGATGGGGAAGCTGGGTCGCGTTAGCTGGTCAAGGACTGGGATTCGACTTCAACCTGGATTTGAGCCTGACGCGCGAATCCGGCTATCAGACCAACGGCTTGGGCGAGACCACTTATTTCTCGGTGAACTACAAAGTCATAACTCCCGATGGCGGCAGCCATATCATGGTGGCAAGCCCAGGCGCGGCCATGGATGGCAATGGCGATCAAATGGCCTACGATGCGGTCGACGGTTCCGGCTTTCACGTGGACCTTTCCAACCCCGATCCCACAAGCGGGATTCCCCAGACCGCAGTCGTCATTGACCGGCATGGCAATCGCTATACCGGCGGCTGGTACAGTCAACTCAACTGCCGCGCAACTTTTGATAACGGGCTCCAGGGCAGTGGCAGCTCAGAATCCTGCCCGGAAGCAATCCGGGTGTCGAGCATTACAGATGCCAATGGAAACGTCTTCATGACCAATGACGACACCATGGGCCGGCCCTTCGATTCATTCCTGTCAGCGCCTAGCAGCCCTGATCTCAACTTTTGCGTACTAAACGGGCTGCCGTTCAGCTACTCCGTCACGGCCACTTACGTGGGACCAAACGGGATCACCTATCCAGCCAAAATGTGTTACGCCACCCTAAACGTGGTTACTGCATTCGGTCTGTCTGGCGTCATTGAAGCACAAAACCGCCCCGGCATAGCCCCGCCATTCACAGCCACAGTGCTCGCTACTGTGGTCCTGCCTGACAGCAACAATGCCATCTCCGCCAGCAGTCCCAAATGGGTCTTCCAGTATGACAGCTATATCAATCTCACCTACATAGGCCTGCCCACGGGCGGATCCATCAGTTATACGTGGCAGACTCTCAACCTGGAGTCCCCTTGCGACAAAATCAGCCGCGTGGTTGCCAGCCGCACTTTGAATGACAACAACGGGAATTCCTATAAATGGAACTATTTCTGGGGACAGCCGGGCCAGGGAGTTCCGCTCACCAACCGGGTTACCGACCCCCTGCAAAACGACACCGTTCACGTTTTTGGCGGCGGTGGTTGCAATCAGCCGGAAACCCGAACTCAGTTCTATCAAGGCTCCAGTGCTTCCGGGCAACTGCTTAAGCAGGTGGATACCACATATCAGGGAGTGTGGCCGGCATCGGTCCCAACCAGCATCCAGACCACGCTGTTTCCCGGCAACAAAGTCAGCCTTGTCACCAAGAGCTACGACTTAGGGCCTGCGGGCGCATCGTTCATTTTTGACAATGTAGTCTCGGAAAAAGATTACGACTGGGGACAGGGCGCCCCCGGTCCCCTGCTGCGCGAGACAGACACGGTTTACATGTGGCAGAAGGACAGCCGGTATTTAACCGCCCGCCTGCTCGATCTACCTGCCTCCGTCGTGGTCGTTGATCCCAATGCGGCCAATAACCTCAAATCCTCCTGCCCGGTCGATGCCGCCGGTACCACCAAAGCGTGCATCTCCGAAACTGATTACACCTATGACGAACTGGCCTATATCCGCAGCTATGAGAGCAGTCCCGAGGGCGGCGCTCTCCCCACAGGCACCCACATAGCGGCCCCCAATTCAGTCCGCGGTCTTCAAACCACGGTCAGCCATTGGCTCAACACTACCAACTCATTGATCAGCAGCCACACCTACTGGTATGACACAGGTGAGCCTTACCAAACGCTTGATCCGCTTGGCCACACCACCACCCACATTTACTCTCCAACGTACGCCGGAGCCTATTCCACCCAGACCTGCAATGCCAAATCGCAGTGTGTCAATGGTACCTACGATTTCCAGACCGGGCTTGCTGACCAGCTTCACGGACGCGAACGGCGCTGCTGGCGATGCCGCGCACACCACCACATACCAGTATGACCAGCTCGCCCGCCTTATTGACGTGCTCGCTCCGCCCGATTCATCAGGACAGCCTCACTCCCACTTCACGCCCTCTGCCGGCGATGTTTTCCCAGCCAATATCCAGCGCCAACAGTGGATCACCAGCAGCATGCCGCCGGATACTTCAACCAACTTCTTTGACGGGCTCGGGCGTCTCTACAACTCGCAGCATGTCACCCCGCAGGGCATCGTGAATGTCGATACCGTGCTCGACGCGTTTGCTCATCCTCTCAGCGTCAGCAATCCCTACTTCACCAAAACTGAGCCAACCTACGGACTAACGCAGCCGTTTTATGACGCTTTAGGGCGGGTCTATCAGGCCACGGAGCAGGATGGCAGCATCAAGTCAGCCGATTTCAGCGCAGGCAATTGCACGCTGAGCAAGGATGAAGCCGGCACTCAGCGCCGCACCTGCTCTGACGCTTTGGGACGCCTGGTGGAAGTGGATGAACCGAACCCGGGAGCAGGGGCCAGCCAGGCCCAGGGGAACGTGATCATCAGCGGGCATGAGCAGACCAACCCTCAGCCCGCAGCTTCGGGAACGGGCTGGGTCACATTTGCCGGTGCCGAGGGCTCCACCATCACCGATCCTTGCGCAGACCAGCAACCTCTTCCCGGGCATCCACCGCGGTCCTGTCCAACCACGGTCTGGGACACCGGTCAACTGACTGTCACCATCAATGGCTTTCCCGGCACTGCCAGCTACCAGCAGGGCAGCTCTCCTTCCACCATGGCCACCGAACTTGCTTCTGCCTTTCACAACAACCCAGCATCGCCCGTTGACGCAGTTGTCGATCCAGCTAACCCGGCCAAGGTAAACTTCACTGCTCACGCAACAGGTCTGGCGACCAACTATTCGGTTGCCCTCAGCCCCCCTGGCGATTTTTCTTTCAGTGGCAGCTCTGGTCCGACTCTGACAGGAGGACGCGATGCCACTTCCAATCTGGATACCGGGAACGTGACGATCACGGTGAATGGCGTTCCTTATAACACCAGCTTCGGCGGCTCGGATACGGATGGCAGCGGCATTGCCTCGCGCCTCGCAGGTCTGATCAGCGCTGGCCCGTATGCCAACGCTTCTGCAATCGGGACCACGGTCAAGCTGACCAGCAAGACGGCAGGCCCGGCAGGGAATTACTCATTGGCCGCGTCTTACACCTGGAACAGTGCTTCCTTTGCGCAGCCTTCCTTCACCACGGCGGCGGATCCATCGCTTGCCGGCGGCTACAACGCCGGAGACGTGAACAACCAAACCTACGTGACCCTCTACCAGTATGACGCGCTCGGCAATCTGCTCTGCGTCGAGCAGCATGGCAACGTCACAGGCACTGGCTGCAATGCTTCACCAGCTTCCGATGCCACCAGCCCCTGGCGCGTGCGCCGCTTCACCTATGACTCCCTCTCGCGCCTGCTGACCGCGCACAACCCCGAATCCGGAACCATCAGTTACACCTACGATGCTGATGGCAATCTGCTGCAGAAGACCTCGCCCGCGCCCAACCAGCCGGCAGGATCGAGCTCACGCAGACCATCAGCTACTGCTATGACGAGTTGCATCGCGTCACCGGCAAAGCCTGGTCGGCGCAATCGTGTCCGCTGGAGTCGCCTGTAGTCACTTACACCTACGACTCCGGCCCCAATGCCAAAGGCCATCTCACTGGCGTTACCGATCAGGCCGGAACCGCCAGCTACAGTTATGACGTGCTTGGACGGCTCGCGAGTGAAACGCGCGTGATTGCCGGAATTTCCAAATCCATCAGCTACGACTACAATCTGGATGGCTCATTGAAGACCCTGCACTATCCCAGCGGCGCGGCCGTTACCTATACGCCCGATTCAGCGGGAAGAATTCTGTCTGCTCTCGATAGCGCCGACACCATTAATTATGTGACCTCAGCCACGTACCAGGCAGACGGCCAGATGACCGGTTTTGTCAGCGGCAATGGCGGAGCTTTCGCTGGAGTCACCAGCGCCTTCAGCTACAACAAACGCCTGCAGCCCATCAACATGTCGGCCAATGCGCCTGGCCAGACCGTCTTTTCCATTGGATACGACTTTCATATAGGCAACGGGACTTCCGGCTCCGATAACGGGAATGTGTGGAACATTTACAATTTTCGCGACCGCTCGCGCGACCAGAGTTTTACTTATGACCTGCTGAACCGCCTTATCGCAGCCTCAAATGCTGGAACAAACTGTGCTGTCAACACTGTCAACGGCAAAACCGAATACTGGGGCAACAGCTACGGCTATGACGCCTGGGGCAATCTTACCCAGAAATCCGTCACCAAGTGCTCGGCGGAAAATCTCTCGCTGACCGCGCTTGCTAACAATCAGCTCTCCGGCTCAGGTTACGGCTACGACGCTGCCGGCAACATGACCTCCGACCCGACCGATGGTGTCACGTCAACCTACGACGCGGAGAACCGGATCGCGACTGCAACCAAAAATGGCGTGAGCACCAGTTACGTGTATGACGCCGACGGCAACCGTGTCCAGAAGACCGGCGGGGGAACAAGCACACTCTACTGGTACATGACGCCCGGCATCGTCGCCGAATCCGACCTGGCCGGCAATCTGAAATCCGAGCACGTCTTCTTCAATGGCGAGCGCGTCGCGCGCCGCGACTTTGACCCGGCGACCCACACAGCGACGGGAGTGTTCTATTACTTCTCAGATCACCTCAAGACCGCTTCGGTCATCACTGATTCAACAGGGAATATCAAATCCGAATCAGACTATTATCCCTGGGGTGGCGAACTCCAGTTCGTCGCGAACGATTCCAACCACTACAAATTCACCGGTAAAGAACGCGATTCAGAATCCGGCCTCGACTATTTCGGCGCACGCTATTACTCCAACGGCCTGGGCAGGTTCATCACTCCAGATTGGGACGCGAAAGCGGCGGCAGTCCCGTACGCCGAATTTGCCGATCCGCAATCGTTGAATCTGTACACCTATGTCCGAAATATCCCAACCACCCGGCCTGATGTGGACGGGCATTTTATGGGTGCTCTCACCAATGAAGGATTTGAGGGGTTCGAGTCCTTCTGGGAGACACTGGCTCCTGGTCCATCAGACTCAAAACAACAGAGGCAGAACCAGCAGCAACAGCAGCAACCGCAACAACAAACGCAGCAGCAACCGCAGAATCAGCAACCTGCGCCTCAGCCAGTACCTACCAACCCGGATGGCACTCCCAAATCTCCCGGCGATGACGTCCCAAAGCCACCGGATGGAAAGGGGCCGAACGGAGAGATGCGCCCGAATGACTGGCGTCAGGTGAAAGGCTCAAAGGACAGGCCCGTGAAGTGGGTCCCGCAATTCCCGATACCAGGGCAATCACAACCCAGCGTGAGTTGGGATCCAAACGGCCATTGGGATCATAAGGATGGCTTTGGCAACACAACGCGTTGGCTGCCTGGCGGAGGGGGGCAGGTTGATCACGACAACAATCCGATCAAGCAAGTTTCTATTTCTCCTGGTGTGCGCAACGCTGCCGTCCAGGTTGGTGTTTGGGCTACCGTTGGAGCAATTGCGATTCAGGTACTGCGAGCCCTGGGGGAAGCGGCAGGAGACTTTTAAGGAATTCTATTATGAGATTTGTGACAACAGAAAAGGCTACATCATGGTGCAAAGCCCGCGGATTGAGAGTGACTACGGATAGGTATCTTAACTATGTAAAAGGGGGCCCGCACTGCTTCACTCTCCCTCTCGGTGACAAACCTTCCCGCCTTATTACTTTGGCGGATTACTTGATACCAACATGGAAAGACTTTCCCTTCAAAGGAGCACTCTTATGGATCCGAGAGCGCGAAATCTGGGATGATTTCTCGGAAAAGACTGGCGCGATGATTTTGCAACAAATGCGGCTTGGGAGTGGAGAAAAGGAGCCGATCGAAAAGACTCCAGCGCACCTCTTCGGACCGGATGAAATTTTCGAAATGCAATCCTATTTCATGGTTCCTTTGTTGTTCGCGTGGGATGCCTTCCTGATACCGGACGGCCATGACTACTTCATTTTCGTAAGTCATGACGGTGTCGCCGAAGTTGTCAGCCAAAATGCTGAAACTCATGCCCAGATCAGGAGTCGAGTGTCTAATTGGAATCCATATGACGACGATCGATGGTATCCGAGACTTGCGGGACTTCTTTGAAAAAAGGAAGCCGGTGGGGCGTTGCAACGGAGCATCTTGATCTATTTAATGGATACAGGCGTTCTTTCGGTGAGGACCGAGCTCTGATCCAAGCGCCGGTCCACTTATTCGAGCCGACCGACCAGGGTGCCTTCATCAGCATACTTTGTATGGTGTTTTTCTTTTCCTGGGATGCTTCAATCTTCGATCTCACCGGACCATTACTGCTCCAAACGTCCCATGATGGCTGGCTAGACGTTCGCACGAATGACAAGGCGTTGGCCAAGGATATCGCCACTGAATTGAAGAGCTACAAGGTGCCTCTCTTGGCCCGGTAGAGAAGTTCGGCGGCGGTTCGGGCACGCTCTACTGGTACATGACGCCCGGCATCGTCGCCGAATCCGACCTCGCCGGCAACCTGAAATCGGAGTACGTCTTCTTCAACGGCGAGCGCGTCGCGCGCCGCGACTTTGACCCGGCGACCCACACAGCGACGGGAGTGTTCTATTACTTCTCAGATCACCTCAAGACCGCTTCGGTCATCACTGATTCAACAGGGAATATCAAATCCGAATCAGACTATTATCCCTGGGGTGGCGAACTCCAGTTCGTCGCGAACGATTCCAACCACTACAAATTCACCGGTAAAGAACGCGATTCAGAATCCGGCCTCGACTATTTCGGCGCACGCTATTACTCCAACGGCCTGGGCAGATTCGTCACGCCCGATTGGGCCGCTTAAGCCGTGGATGTTCCGTACGCTGAGTTCAGCGATCCGCAATCGCTGAACCTGTACAGTTACGTCAGAAATATCCCGACAGTCAAAGTGGATCCGGATGGGCATTGGCCCACGCTGCTTGCCCCAATTGTCCCGGTTGCGGAAGAAGTCGGCAAGGATGTTGTGATTGTCATTGGAGCAGAGCCCGTAATTTTGATAGTGACTGCCGCAAAGACAGCTAGCTTCATTCAAGAAATGGTCAATCCGCAGAGTGTTGGCGAGTCCGATGCTGACGAAAGTGCCGCGATCAATCAATCGTCTAAAGAGCGAGCGGCGCAGAATGGCCGGCGTCGATCCTCAACAAGCGCCAGAGCCGGGAGCGGCTGCCGCGGGTGGCAACAAGAAGGGCGGAGGCAGGAACGCACAAAAGCAAAACCAGGACCGCCAACAGAGTGCCAAGGACAAACTGAGTCAGGTAAAAAAGGAAAGAGACGGCACTCAAGAGCAAAGCCAGCAAGACCGAGCAGGATAAAGCAAGGCTTGAATCTCTAAACAAGCAGGTTAAACATCTACAGCAAAAAGCCACTGAGAAATCCGAGACTCACTCGAGAAAAGAAAAACACTGAGGAAAACAGTGCGGAATGGAAGAGTGTTAAAAATGAAGAGTGCCATATCAATGATTGCACAAGAGAGGGATCGGTGGATCTCGGCGACAAAGACTCGGGCTTCCCTTCTAACCGGAACCTCCGAGGTGCGCAACTCAGGGAGGCTGAGGCATGATTTCTAAAGTTCTTTACACTCTGGTTCTGGATTACCGAGGAGGGACTTACATTTCGCAGAAATTTGCAGAATCTCCCCAGGAAGCGGTTGCTAAGTGGGCGGTCGCAATCACTGAACGGGAGCTTTCGAGTTGGGGTCTTACTAAGCAAGATGTAATTCATCTGTCAAAGGATAGTCCCCTTCCTCTCGAAAACTGCTCAAATGTATGGTGCATGTCCGGTTCGACGAAAAACGGGCTCATGCTACTTAATATCATTGCAACCAAAAACTGATTTGAAAAAAGAGGGAAGAGGGGACAGCCTGAACGCGGCGATTTTTTCTGAAGGGTGCCATCAGCCCACAGCTACGATGCTGATGGCAATCTGCTGCAGAAGACCTCGCCCGCACCCAATCAGACCGGCACGGCCACCCAGACCATTAGCTACTGCTATGACGAGTTGCATCGCGTCACCGGCAAAGCTTATTCGGCGCAGTCGTGTCCGCTGGCATCGCCGGTAGTCACTTACACCTACGATTCCGGCCCCAATGCCAAAGGCCATCTCACTGGCGTTACCGATCAGGCCGGAACCGCCAGCTACAGTTATGACGTGCTCGGACGGCTCGCGAGTGAAACGCGCGTGATTGCCGGAATTTCCAAATCCATCAGCTACGAATACAACCTCGATGGGTCATTGAAGACGCTGCATTATCCCAGCGGGCGGACTGTGACCTACACTCCCGACTCAGCCGGGCGGATCGTCTCTGCTGCCGACGGAAATGGCACGCAATATGTAACCAGCGCGACGTACTATGCCAGCGGCGCAGAATATCAGCGCAACATGCCCGGGATCTATTTCCGGAATGATTTGAACCCTCGTCTTCAGGTCAGCGGTTTTTATTCCGATAATGGTCAGACCGCGTCATTCTTCATGAACAAGAGCTACAATTACGGAACGCTCCACCAGAACAACGGCGACGTGATCTCGATTATCAACAGTAAGGATTCCAGCCGCACGCAGACTTTCGTCTATGACGCATTGAACCGCATCACGTCCGGATCATCGGCAGCAGCAACCGGCGCGCTTTCATGGGGAGAAAACTACAGCATCGATGCCTGGGGCAACCTGATGATCTCTCCTATGGGCGGCAAGGCGCACGGCGGAAATTTCCAGCACGCCGGAGACGTCAATAACCGGGCAGCCGGTCTTGGCTATGATGCGGCCGGAAACCTCACGAATTATACGGCTCCCGGCCAGTATGTATACGATCCGGAAAACCGCATTCAGAGTACTGCCGGCGTTACTTACACTTACGATGCTGATGGAAACCGGGTGGAAAAATCCGGAGGATCAGTAAGCACACTGTACTGGTATGGCGCTCCGGGGATCATCGCCGAATCGGATCTCTCGGGCACTCTGAAATCCGAATACGTATTTTTTAATGGCAAGCGCCTCGCTCGCATTGACCTGCCGGCCGGGACCGTGCATTACTACCTGTCTGATCATCTCAACTCCACCAGTATGGTCATAAATGGGTCGGGGGACATTGAGGACGAATCGGATTATTCCCCCTTCGGCACCGAATACGCGCTGACCAGCTCAGGACTGAACCACTATAAATTCACCAGCAAAGAACGAGATTCGGAGTCTGGCCTCGACTACTTCGGGGCACGGTATTACTCGAACGGACTGGGCAGGTTCATCACCCCAGACTGGGCCGCGAAAGCGGCGGCTGTGCCGTATGCGGAGTTCAGTGATCCACAATCTTTGAATTTGTACAGCTATGTACGCAACGTTCCGACGGCGGCTGCTGATTTGGACGGACACGATTACATGTGTCTTCCGTGCCTTGCCCAAGCAGTCAAAAACTGGTTCGGTTCCGGAGTCGCGCGCGATGGCGGTACAAAGAATTTTGCGAAAAACAATGCAATAGGTGCTGCGAAGGGAACTGGGGCCTTTGCAGTTAACACGATAAAAACTGGTGTAGCACTCGGGCAAGCAGCCAATTTAAACCCGGCGGGAGCAGTTCAAACGATCATGACTCCGTTGCCAAAAGCACTGCAGCCCTCAAATCAAACACAGGCGCAGGCTTCCACGGCAACACAAGTCACCTTGGGCGTTGCTACCGCAGCCATCCCCATTGGAGGTGCGGAAACAGCGGCAACAACGGGAACAACCAGCCTCTTTAGAGCCGTTGATTCAGCTGAAGCAGCTGGTATCGATTCTCTTGGCGGCTTTAGCGCCTCTCCAACAGGGAGCGAGTTCAAGGGATTTTTCTTCAACGAGGGTGACGCTTCCAGCTTCGCGTCGAGAATGACTGATATGACAGGTGACACACATTCGGTTGTCTCTGCGGAAGCTCCTACGAATCTCGTAAATGCTTCCCCAACTCACAATGCCGCTACGAAGGGCGGGGAGTATTAATCAAGAATGAAGACCTTCCGCAGGTAAAAGTAAAGGATCCCCAAAAGTGACTAGTGCAGAAGAAAACCAAATGCCCGAACGCGTAGTTCCAGATATGACACCACAGCTGATTTTGTTTAGCACAGATGCCTCGCTATTGGAAAAGCTGAAGCCTCATGGATCGGCACTGCCTTATCTAACCTTTGAAGTAGGGAGCGGGCCTGAGGTGACAGCAAGAGCGCGCTTAGATGCACTCTGGGCAACCCTGATGGTAGGAGTTGAACTATTTGGTGCAGTTCCTCCATTCCCATTTCACGATGCCCGAGTGTTTCCGACGCCCCCATCGCAGTTGAAACGTGGTATGCCGCGTTACGGCGTGGTGGGGGTTGCAGTGTCCAAAGATGAAGGTAACCTACCAGAGATCAATCTGCGTCTTGTGCTATCCGCTATGTTGAGGGCAATCAAGGAATTTAACTCCCAGGGTCGAGACCGTATTGTTCGAGTTGGAATCCTGCCGGACGATCTGGAATTGAAAAGGCTGGAGCCTTCCACTGCATTCAGGATAATCCGAGAAGTCTATCAGCATGAAAGCTAGTGTGATCACCACGCTGCTGGGAACATGACGTCCGACCCCACCGACCACGTCACCGCCACCTACGATGCTGAAAACCACATTGCCAGCGCCTCCACCTTGTGCGGAACGTTTACTTACACCTATGATGCTGATGGGAACCGGGTGAAGAAATCCGGAGGATCAGTCAGCACACTGTACTGGTATGGCGCTCCGGGGATCATCGCCGAATCGGATCTCTCCGGCACTCTGAAATCTGAATATGTATTTTTCAATGGCAAGCGTCTGGCGCGCATAGATCTCCCGGCGGGAACCGTCCATTACTATCTCTCCGATCATCTGAACTCGACCAGTATGGTCGTAAATGGGTCGGGAGCGGTTGAGGACGAATCAGATTACTCCCCGTTTGGCACGGAATACCAAATCACCAGCGGGGCGAACCATTACAAGTTTAGCGGTAAAGAACGCGACACGGAATCCGGCCTCGATTACTCGAATGGATTGGGGCGGTTCATCACGCCGGACTGGGCTGCAAAGGCTGTGGATGTTCCCTATGCCGACTTTGCCGACCCACAGAGCCTCAACTTGTACACATATGTGAGGAATGTCCAACGAGCCGCTACGATGCAGATGGGCAAATACGTACTTTTACGTTTATGGGCGAGACCAGGATTTAATGAATGATCTGAGGCGACGCTACCCTGAAGGGGAATTCAAGGCTTCAAAGTTCTCAGAATTGGATATCCCGTATTGAACCGCTCTCGGCGATCCGCCAACAGTCCGCGGCTTGCTATGACGCGTGGGAAAATCTCACCGGCAAGACCATCACGAAGTGCGGCGCAGAATTGCTGAACGCTCCGGCCCTCGTGAACAATCGGCTCTCTGGCTGCGGCTACGATGCTGCCGGAAACATGACTTCTGATCCCACGGACAACGTCAATGCCACGTACGATGCGGAGAACCGTATTGCCAGCGCCTCCACCACGGCTGGAACGTTCACCTACACCTATGACGCTGAAGGCAATCGCGTGGAGAAGTCCGGCGGCGGCTCGGGCACGCTCTACTGGTACATGACACCCGGCATCGTCGCCGAATCCGATCTCTCGGGCAATCTGAAATCCGAGTACGTCTTCTTCAATGGCGAGCGCGTTGCCCGCCGCGATTTCCCGTCTGGCTCCGTCGCGTATTACTTCTCTGACCACCGAAGACCGCTGCGATCATCACCGATTCCACGGGCAACATCAAGTCCGAATCCGACTACTATCCCTGGGGCGGGGAACTTCAGTTCGCCGCGAACGACTCCAACCACTACAAATTCACCAGCAAAGAACGCGACACCGAATCCGGCCTCGACTACTTCGGCGCTCGTTATTATTCAAACGGTCTTGGGCGCTTCATCACGCCAGACATCTCGAACTTCAATCGCTATGACCATCGAGACCGATCCTCCGATCTCCAAAAACCCTCTGCTTTCCACTACTGGTGGTCAGGCAGGCACAACGCACAACGATCTCACGGGCAACTCTGCAACGCAGACTGTTGGCTTGCCAACAGCGCAGGTGAGTAGGGATGCGAATGGAAATGTCGTAATTAATATCAAGCAGGATGCTAAGAATCCACTCACACCTGCATCTGTAACGCCTGGCATCAAGAGTGACGTCACAATCGGTGTGCCGGTGAACGGTAGCTCTGTTACAACATCAGGGACAGTATCCGGGTCTCCTGCCTTCGAACTCAACGTGGGAACTCCCGGCAACTCAACGACTAACATCCCTCTGCAAGGTGCATCGAGCAACTCTGCCGTGTTCTCCTATAACCTCACCCAGACGAATAAACTGCCTACTACAACCACACCGCTCCCCCCACCGTGCCAAGGAGGCAAATGCCACAAATGACAGAGCCAATAAAAAACGTTCCTATACTGTTACCGATCCTTGATCTGGTGGCATCCGCCGGAGTTTTGGTCGGGCTTCTGCCGCTGACAGGTGCTTTACCCGGTATCGCTGACCCTGCTTTTCCTCTGGCAAATGCGCTGTGGTTCACGGCCGGTCTCTGGGGGGCGTTCCTTCTCCTCGCAACAGGTCCGAAGCTGCTGCTTGGGGGAATATCTTCGCTGCTGTACGTTCTGATCTTCGCCATCCTGCTGGGAGCTGCTGGAGCCATTCATCTTTACTCGGCTGGCTTTAGAATCTGGTCTACGACTGGTTAGTGATGGCGCTTGTTGTTGGAGTGCTACTTCTGTTGTTGCGAGGTCCATCGGCGTGGGGAATAGTTGGAGGGCTCTGGAGCGAACTGCTGCTCGCAGCCTGGTCTGGTATCGGGATCTACAGCTATCTCACCACACCAACAAGGGTCTTCTCAAAGCTCCTGCCCCTCCAAGTCCTAGCCGGTATTGTTGCCATCGTTGTTGCCGTGCTGCACCTCCGCCTACGTTACAAACAGCCATAGTAACGCGTAAAGGAGAGCTGTGTGGAAAGAAGGCCATTCTTTCTCTTGCTTAATGTTTGTATCGTGGGATCATTAGCTTTCTTCTTTTTAACTGGCAGGATGGACGGGAAACAATCATTAATCGTCGGTCCTGTGTCTTTAGTGTTCCTGAATATTGTGGCAGTCGTCAGCCTGAGGGCAAGAAAGCGGCACTAGGGATGTTGTCTGTTGCGGAAGTAATCGGAGCTATTGGAGTCGTCTTTCTTTTCGCATACAAATTTACCGCGGAAAGCCGGTATGCGCATTGGGGACAGGCATCTCTGATCGCCAGCTTCGGTCTGATCGCATTTATGCTCTTACGACTAGGCGATTTCTGGGTTGGCGGTGCGTTTGCTGTTGCGACAGCGATACCGCTTTATTCTCTTGTGAGGGGGGGGCTAAGGAAGCTCACAAAAACGAAGGAGTAATGCCGTGGGTGGCCCACCCTTTCGCCCGGTTTTGGCGAAGCGTTGGGTAATCAGTCCGCTGGTCCCGTGGAATAGATCTTCTTCAACTGTGAGCGCGTCGCCCGCCGCGATTTCGGCCCGCCCGGTGGCGTGTTCTACTATTTCTCGGACCACCTGAAGACCGCGTCCGTGATCACTGATTCTGTTGGCAACATCAAGTCCGAATCAGACTACTACCCTTGGGGGGGCGAACTCAGTTCGTCAACAATGATTCCAACCGCTACAAATTCACCGGCAAGGAACGCGATTCCGAATCCGGCCTCGATTATTTCGGGGCACGGTATTATCTAAACGGGCTCGGGAGATTCATCACGCCAGATTGGGAGGCGAAAGCGGCGGCCGTACCGTACGCGGAATTCGCCGATCCACAAACCCTCAATCTCTATGCGTATGTTCGCAACATCCCCACCAGCTTGGTGGATGGCGACGGGCACAGCATGGGTGCCCTTCGCAATGCTGGATTTGAGGGTTCATTTACAGACTTCAACATGCGACAGTCGGGGCGGCTGTTATCCGGTCCAGTGCAAGGACAAAAAGCCGGAGCCAAGTCCGGCTGTGCAGGTCGCTAAAGACACAGTCGTAGGCGGCAGTAAGGGTGTTGCTAATACTGTCATCGATCTCGCTAATTTAGTCAATCGAGCTGTCGACTCACTTCTTTCCAACTTTACTACTTTCCAGTTCCGTCAGATACCCGAATATCAAGCAAGTACGCCCGGTGAGAAAAGTGCAATGGCGGGTGTTTTTGTGGTTAGCTTCTTCACCGGTGCGGGAGAGGAGAGAGCGGCAGCCAAAAGTGCCAATCTTGTCGACGCAATCTTCAGCAATCCAAAATCGCTTTCGAGTTTCCTGAGCGAGTCACATGCTAGCTCTTTAGGAGATTTCCTTAAGAGTTTGGGTTGGGATGTGGCCCCTCTTCAACGAGGTGAGCATGCTGGGCAGGGCATGCGAGCATTAGAGTACAAGAATGGCGTAAAGACCGACCGGGCCATCATGTGGCATCCGGGAGGAGGGCACCACGGCCCGAGCCCTTACTGGAAAATCTCGAGTGCCGATGGTGGAACCATCCGCGTCGGACCGCAGTTCCAGTAAACCGTGAAACTCCGGTCTGCCAGGTCGCTCGGATTTATCATTGCGAATGGAGATGCAAAGGTAATCTATGGCGTCAAAAATACCCAACCTAAGTGATCCAATAGTGCCAGGCAGGTCTGCAGCCGGGATCGTGATAGGTAACAAAATAGGAGAGTTGTTGGAGCAGGCCCGTCCTCTTCAGACTGAAGATCACGGCGGTTTATTGGTTCACGGCTTCGCAGCGATTAAGGTCTGGTCTGAAAATGGAGTCATTACGCAGATAGGGTTATACCCAGGCTATAAAGGGCTCATTGCCCAGAAGATAGGCATCGGTTCTACGATCAGAGAGATCGAAGACTACTTTGGCTGTAAAGTTGTGGAGGATCAATCGGACAATTTGACGGTCACCTGCAGCCGGGGATGGTGCTTCGAAACCGACGAATGGGTCAGCGATTACACCGTCGTGAGCAATCGAGAAGCGCATGTTTGTGCGATTTTCGTTTGCCGAGAGCCACCGCAAACGTAAGCTCCCTGCTCCCCGTGATCGTTTTCACTCCGATGGCCAGGCCATTGTAAATCCGAAACTGGGCGGTCTGTTGTAGTAGATAACGTTACAAGGGAGGTGATCCATGTCGGAGGAGACGGCTTCAAATATTAGGACTGTCATTTATGTTCGATTGCTTGATGAAGGCACGCAAGTGTCTCGTCCAACGGAAGCACTGGCTCTGGGTACGGATGGCAGCGGCATTGCCTCGCGCCTCGCAGGTCTGATCAGCGCTGGCCCGTATGCCAACGCTTCTGCAATCGGGACCACGGTCAAGCTGACCAGCAAGACGGCAGGCCCGGCAGGGAATTACTCATTGGCCGCGTCTTACGCCTGGAACAGTGCTTCCTTTGCGCAGCCTTCCTTCACCACAGCGGCAGACCCCGCGCTTGCCGGCGGCTACAACGCCGGAGACGTGAACAACCAAACCTACGTGACCCTCTACCAGTATGACGCGCTCGGCAATCTGCTCTGCGTCGAGCAGCATGGCAACGTCACAGGTACTGGCTGCAACGCTTCACCAACTTCCGATACCAGCAGCCCCTGGCGCGTGCGCCGTTTTACCTATGACTCCCTCTCGCGCCTGCTGACCGCGCACAACCCCGAATCCGGAACCATCACTACACCTACGATGCTGATGGCAATCTGCTGCAGAAGACCTCGCCCGCGCCCAACCAGCCGGCAGATCGACGCTCACGCAGACCATTAGCTACTGCTATGACGAGTTGCATCGCGTCACCGGCAAAGCCTGGTCGGCGCAATCGTGTCCGCTGGCGTCGCCTGTAGTCACTTACACCTACGACTCCGGCCCCAATGCCAAAGGCCATCTCACTGGCGTTACCGATCAGGCCGGAACCGCCAGCTACAGTTATGACGTGCTTGGACGGCTCGCGAGTGAAACGCGCGTGATTGCCGGAATTTCCAAATCCATCAGCTACGACTACAATCTGGATGGCTCATTGAAGACCCTGCACTATCCCAGCGGTGCGGCCATCACATACACGCCCGATTCGGCGGGAAGAATCCTCTCTGCCATTGACAGCGGAAACAGCATCAATTACGTGACTTCGGCCACCTATCAGGCGGACGGCCAGATGACCGGATTCGTCAGCGGAAACGGTGGCGCTTTCGCTGGAATCACCAGCGCATTCAGCTATAACAAGCGCCTCCAGCCGGTGAACATGTCGGCCAATGCGCCCAGCCAGACAGTCAGACAGTGTTTTCCATCGGCTACGACTTCCACGTGGGCAATGGCACTCCGGGCAGTGATAACGGGAATGTCTGGAACATCTACAACTATCGCGATCGCACGCGGGACCAGAGCTTCAATTACGACTCGCTGAACCGCCTTACCTCAGCCTCAAATGCCGGAACAAACTGCGCCGCTGCAACACTGTCAATGGCAAAACCGAATACTGGGGCAACAGCTACGGCTATGACGCATGGGGCAATCTCACCCAGAAATCCGTCACCAAGTGCTCAGCGGAAAATCTCTCGCTCACCGCGCTCGTTAACAATCAGCTCTCCGGCATACGGCTACGATGCCGCCGGAAACATGACCTCTGATCCGACGGATGGCATCACATCAACTTACGACGCTGAGAACCGCATCGCGACTGCAACCAAAAATGGGGTGAGCACCAGTTACGTCTACGACGCAGATGGCAATCGCATCGAGAAGACCGGCGGGGGAACAAGTACACTGTACTGGTATATGACGCCCGGCATCGTCGCCGAATCCGGCCTCGCCGGCAATCTGAAATCAGAATATGTCTTCTTCAACGATGAGCGCGTTGCCCGCAGGGACTTCGATCCATTGACCCACGCACCGGTCGGAGTGTTCTACTACTTCTCTGACCATCTGAAGACCGCCTCGGTCGTCACGGATTCAGCAGGTAACATCAAAGCCGAATCGGACTATTATCCCTGGGGCGGCGAACTCCAGTTCGTCAACAATGATTCCAACCACTACAAATTCACCGGCAAAGAACGCGACACCGAATCCGGCCTCGACTACTTCGGCGCGCGCTAATACTCGAACGGGCTCGGCCGGTTCATCACGCCAGATTGGGCCTCCAAAGCGGTGGAGGTCCCCTATGCGGAGTTCAACGACCCGCAATCGCTCAACTTGTACTCATATGCTAGGAATCTTCCGACAATTAATTTTGACTTAGACGGCCACGAGGATAAAAAAAGCATCCTTGATCGACTGGTTGCCGGCCTAGCGGGTAGCGTGAACATGTACTTTGGATCGCAAAAGGTGCTCTCAGTCGCGCCTGAAGCAGCGTTGGCACCAGAGACATCAGGATTTACGGGAGTCTTAGCAGCTTACCATGCAATCAACGGTACCGGGCAGACTCTCACGGGCGCAGCGCAGATAGTATACGCAGTCACCGGAAATCCGAAGGCCGAAGAAGCAGCTAAAACCTTTACAGCTGCCACAACCGTTAGCGGAGTGGTCACACTTGCGATCACAGGCGACACGAACAAGGCCGCAGTTGTCGGTTCCGTCGAGAATCTAGTTCCGTCGACATTCGAAGCCGTGAATACTGCGGGGCCTGTGTGGCAGTGGCCCGCAGAAATAATTAACTGGTTTTTTGAGCAGAGGCCCGATAAACACCAAAATGTACCGACCGGGCCAACCTCACCGCAAGCTTCGACCACTCAACAGCCAAGTTCCACACAGCCTACGCAGACGCCCTCAAACTCTCCACAGCACGACACTCATCAGCAGAGTACCGTGGGTTCAAATAGCCAATATTCGGTAGCTCCGAATGTGGGACAATCGACAGGCCTCAAATGTTCTGGCAAGTTATGTCCTAAATAATTTTCGGCGCCATCGGATTTCGTCGTAACTTTACGTTTGTGTGGGAGGATATGTGAAGATGCCAAAGACCTTTGTCTTGTTCTCAGTTCCGATTCTGGTCGCGTACTTTCTGCTGGTCTTCTATTTGGTTTATTTAGGGCCAAGTCGTCTAGCGACATTGGGGGGATTCCGATGGTTCCTATGCGCATGTTTTTTTATCAGTATTGCACTGCTTGGTTTTGGAGCAAACAGATTCATGAAACGTAAGAGCACTGGCCTCACCAACGCTAGCAGCACGCGGCGCGCGGATTTTCGTCCCGCGAAGAGACTTTTAGTCGGCTACTTAATACTTTTCCCGGTTGTCCTTGTTGCAGTGTTCACTCAGACCGCCATCTCTCCTTGGTACGCACTTCTTGCGCTGATACCACCAGTTTTGAGTCTTGTGGTCCTGTGGAGATCCGTCTTCCTTAGGCGTGGAAAAACAGAAGACGTGAAGATTTCAGAAAACGGGCCGGCCAGCGGCCTCCAATGAAGCGAATGAGTTGAGCACTATAAACTCCAAGAGCGCATGCCTCTGAACGATTCAGCAGGCAACATCAAATCCGAATCGGGAGGGGTCGTCCGCGTCTTTCACTAAGGATATGGAAACAGCTTAGCAACTTAAGTCCGAAGAGAAAGATCTGAGAGAAGGTAGATGACAGCAACAAAGGAACCAATATTCGAAAGGCTAAAGCATTCAGTCCAACTGCTTGCTTCACCTGCGGAAGTACAACTGCGATCGCTTCCTGATTTTGTGTGCAAAGGCGACGAACTTGCGCTCGATTTCGATCAATGGCACACAACCGTTCTCAGTAACTACAGATCGATGCTTACTGCCAATCAGCTTTCATCTTTGGCCGCGCTGAATGAAAAGCTTGACTGGCTCAGCAATAAAGAGCGCGAATATTGGTCCGACCGGGCAGTCTGTCATTCAGACGAATGGGAAGAGATTCGAGGTCTAGCTCGCAAAGTTTTGGAATCTTTCCAGTGGCCGGAGGAAATTCCCCCAAGTCACGCCAATGAATTCAGGCGCGTACAGACAGATAAGTAGAACTGACCGGCGCAGTGCGAAAAGCATCACGGTAGCAATGGAAAGGGGACAGCCTCAGGCCACCCACTTCAGCGGCGTTACAGACGTGAACGGTAATGTATTCAACCTCAGCAATGACACTATGGGCCGGCCATTTCATACATTCCTGCCAGGGCCAAACAGCGCCGACCTCAATAATTAAACGGGCTGCCATTCAGCTCATCCGTCACGGCCACTTACGCGGGACCGAACGGGATCAGCTATCCGGTCAAAATGTGCTACGCCACCATAAGTGTGGTCACCGCATTTGGAGTGTCTGGCGTTATTGAAGCGCAGGACAGGCCCGGTTTAACCGCGCCGCTCACAGCCACAGTGCTGGTTACTGTGATCCTGCCCGACAGTAACAATGCCATCTCAAGCAGCAGCCCCAAATGGGTTTTCAACTATGACAGTTACGTGAATCTTACTTATATTGGCCTGCCCACTGGGGGATCCATCAGCTACGCCTGGCAGACGCTCAACCTGGGAGAGCCCTGCGCTAAAGTCAGCCGCGTCGTCTCCAGCCGCACCTTGAACGACAGCAACGGCCATTCCTATGTCTGGAATTATTTCTGGGGACAGCCGCAATCAGGAGCTCTGGCTCTACTATCCAACCGCGTTACTGATCCTCTCCAAAACGACACGGTCCATATTTTCACTGATCCTGCAAGCCACGGAACGTGCGGTCAATATGAGACGCAGACACAGTACTTTCAGGGCCCAAGCACCGGCGGCCAGTTGCTTAAGCAGGCGGATACCACGTAAAACTCTGTTGTCTCTGACGGAACAAAATTTGTTATCCAAGTTGTCTCGGCCTTGCCAGGGGGAGTAAAGCCGACCTCTCCTAATCAAATGAATGAACAACTGCAGAAGGGCCAAGCTCCCAAATCGATCGTGTTGATACCCCACGTTTCCCAAACGAGAAACCGCACATCGAATTCAGAGATGGCAATGCGTTAAACAATGATGGGACATGGAAGCACGGCGGGCGTCAGCTTACGAACGCCGAGAAGGATTGGATCACCAAGAATGGCTGGCAACAACCACAATAGCAAGCGTGAGCACGAGTCTAAAATTGAGTTTTGGATGCGCACAGTCATTCGGGACGGGGGTGTCGATCGCTACGATGATCTGCATCTAGATCGCATTGACAAGCGATGGAAGGACTCAAAGGCTTGGATTTCTGCAGGGTTGTACGTTTATGACCTCGCACTGGGTATTCGAGACCGAGAGCAACTGCCCTTTTCAGTCGTGCTTGGGTTCTCACTTGGACCGAGAACTCAGCATAAGGAAGTTAACTTCGGAGCTACTGCCGATATTGAGCGGGAGTTGGGGACGACTCCGCCATCGCTTTACCTGTTCCGTCCTGGTCAGGAGCCTTGGAAAGGCGTTCGTTCAAAGGATGTTATAACCAAAGAGATCGACGGTAGCATCCTCGGTTCGGCCCTACGCAGCACGGGATGCTTTTATCTTGAATTCAGGAGCAGATCAGATGAGGAATACGTTAGAAGCATACTGGTCGCTGGGTAGGAACCGCTTCTGCAATTGCTCGCGGAGCATGGGCGTGAAGCCGTTCCGGGGACTGCCTGTAATTGGCGGCTTCACCACAGGAGCAAAATACTTCGATGCGGTCATTTTCGGCTGGTGCCGCGGTTTGTAGGGGCTGTTCAAGTTCTTGGCTATGACGCCTTCGTGTCCTTGTACTCGGACTTCGTCGACCACCGAGTGTTTGGAGCGGCTGCACCAGCACGATGTAAAAGACGTACTGGACGGAAAAAGGAAACGCCTTTGCTCCCCGATCTCCGACTTTGATCTGGTCGCCGGTAACATCATTGTGGAAGTAGCGCCCAATGCAACCTCATACACAGTGATGTCCCAGCCGGAAAACAGCCCAACCTGCGCAATGTCAATTAACCCTGTCGCATCAGCTATTTAGTTGGTGCCGAGAGGGGGACTCGAACCCCCACAGACCTTGCGGTCCTGCGGATTTTAAGTCCGCTGCGTCTGCCAATTCCGCCATCCCGGCACGTGACCTGGCTTCATTCTACGGCATGGCTGGGCTGAAACAGGTTCTTACCGCAGAAGCAAAGGAGGCAACAGTCGCAAATGAAAGGCCTGGTTGACACAAACTGCCGTGTTGCGGAGTCAAGCGCAGACATAATCGCAGACGAGCACGGTTAAATCATCATCCTGCTTCGCCGACCAGCCGGTGACGGATGAAATGATGGAATCCGCGGCTGCGGAAGGTGATAGAGCAGCGGTCATCTTCAACGTGTGACGGAGAGAATCCTGACCGAACATATCTCCGGAAGCATTGGAGGCCTCCACAATCCCGTCAGTATAAAGAAGGAGCCGGTCGCCCGATTCAAGGCGATGCGTGGCATTTGAATAGGACGCGAAATCAAACGCGGCCAGCATCAAACCATTCTCTTCGACTTCTATGACGTTGCCATTCCTCAACAGAAGCATAGGCGGGTGGCCTGCCGCTGAATAGCGTAGTTCTCGCGATTGCGAATCCAGGTGGACGTAGGCGGCAGTGACGAACTGCTCCTGAGTATTTCCCAGTAGGGCCGAGTTCATGCCTGCGAGCAAACGGGCGGGGTCGGCGGCAACCAGGCGCTGCGAAGCCGCCGCAAGCTTAACCATGGACGCGATGAGGGCGGCGGGAACACCATGTCCGGAAACGTCTGCTATCAACAGGCCGGCCTGATGTTGGTCTGCCAGCACGAAATCGTAAAAATCACCTGCCACCGAGGTCATGGGCACATAGCGAGCCGCCACCCTAAACTCTGCGGAACCTGTGAATTCTGCGGGCAAAATCGAGCGCTGGATGCGCCGCGCTACTTCCAGTTCCTTTTGAATTTCGGTGAGCTGCTGGTCGCGACGCAATGTCCTACGGGCAGCTACGTAGCCGAGTGCAGCCAGGAAGGCAGCAAACCCGAAGGGTTCAAGTCGCGGGGACGAAATGGAGAACACCCCGGCCAGGTTTACCCACAAAGCCAAAAGAAAGAAGGGAAGCAGTCCCCAGAGAATTACGGCGAAATCTGCTGCGGGAAAATTGACGGTCCCGGCGCGGCGGGCATACATCGATCGTGCTACGAAAAACACCAGGCCAATGATTACGACGATGTTGTTGATGAGGTGAAGCAAAGCGGAATCATGAAAGCTGAATGCAAACACCGCCAGCGCGCCACCAATGGCCGCAGCCGCGTATCCCACAATCCGCTCCAACCGCGCGGGCAGCCCGAGAGAGGTGAAGAACAGAAAAGCGGGGATCAGCATGATGTAATCAATCCCCGCGCGCAGATGTGAATAGAACGTGGAACCATCCATGGAAAGTGCCATCAGTCTTGACTGGATCCACAACCGGGCGCCGTACATCGCGGCGAACAGAGCGAAGTAGATCAGCAGAGAGTCCCACGTGCGGCGAAGTGCAGCATACGCCGCGGCCAGGAGACCCACGGAGATAAAAGCTCCGCCCAGGAAAAGGTACGGTGCGTCCTGGTGAAAAATAGTCAGCACGTCCCCGGCAGTCATCTGGGGAGCAGTCGTAAGCATGTGGAGATAGTAAATTACGCGCTAATCGAGAGGTCATGCGCGTTCAACCCGGCTGGAGGTTGACATGTGGAAAACATGACAGTACGTTTGCAGCATGTCAAAGATGATTCAGCTTCGAAATGTGCCAGATGCTTTACATCGCATCCTGACGCCGCAGTGGATTGGCTTCTTCAGACACCTGCCGGACAGCGCATCGAAACCCGCATCTAGTCTCACATGAATCCCTGCATGCTCCTCACCTCCTGGATATAGAGGTGACTGAGGTTCTGCTGCGCCTGGCACGGGAAGGAACGGTTCCGGCACGCCGCGCTGAGGAGGCGGTAGGCGATTTGCTGGACCTCCGAATTACACGCTATCCCCACTTCATGCTGGTGACGGAGATTTGGAGGCGCCGTCACAATCTTTCTGCTTACGACGCAGCCTATGTCATCCTTGCGGAAAAACTCGGCGCTTCTTTGCTGACACGTGACAGCCGGCTCGCTGCTGCTTCGGGCAATGCAGCAACCACCGAGGTCTTTTTGTTATGCGGACGCATGCCGCAGTTTGAAATAGAAGTGCACCTCTTCTTGGATGTTCTCGCATGGTCGTTACTACTCGACAAAGCCCCTCAAGAATCCATCCTGCCTCCCAAACTAATCCACCCATGGGGCCAGCCTAAGGCGAAACGAATCGAGCCCAAGGTTATTCTGAAGAACAGAAGACAAGTAAAAACCCACCCAAGAAAACTCATGCAAAAGTGTAGCCATAGCAGCGTAGTGCCAATATGGAACAATCAGGAAAAACTTATTAAACATCGGGCATACTTTTTCATTTAAACCACATATAAGTACACGATGTATTTACGTTCCCGCCGTTTGGGAAATCATGAGGCGAGCGTTTGCCTTCCTTCTGGTTAAGTGATTCTTGGCCAAGAAATGCGCTCTATCTGCTTCGCAGAAACACCAACTCTGCGATGATCTACGGCTTCTTCGTTGATCTGTTGCGAAATAAAAAATTAGACCTAACTCTCGCGCGCGCCAGCTTCGGGATCTCTATTTCTATGCGACCCATTTATAGGAGGAAATTATGCGACTGCTGTGCAGGCTCGTGGCTACTCTAGCCCTTTGCGCTCTCGTCGGAACGTGTACTGCGGTTCCGGCTCCAACCGGCACCAATCATGAAGCAGCGACAGCAAGTGCGGCCAGAGCTGTGGCCGGCTTGCCGCTCATGTTCGAACTCAATGCCGGCCAGGCGACGGCAGATTACCGGTTCATCGCGCGAGGCAGGAACTTCGGCATCTTTCTATCGGACCGCGAGGCAGTATTGCGCCTCCGCGGCAGCAAGAGGACCAGCGTGCTCACGATGCGCACGCTCAACAACCAGCGCACAGTACCTGTGGGTGAACACCTCATCTTCACCAAGGTCAACTACATCTTCGCCGACGGCCGCAAGATCGCGCCGCCTGCTGTTTTTCAGCGTGTGCGCTACCGCACTGTGTATCGCGGGATCGATTTGGCCTATTACGGAAATGGCGGCCGTCTCGAATACGACTTTATTGTTGCGCCGTCCGCGGACACGCATCAGATACGCCTCGCCCTCGACGGGGCCCGATCGGTCCTCGTCGGTGATAATGGCGATCTGGTGGCGCAAGTTGGAGAGCAGCAGGTTCGTTGGCAGAAGCCGCTAGCCTACCAGATCATCGCGGGCAAAAAGCACATGGTCGAAGCGCGTTACAGGACCGAGGGAACCCAGATCAGTTTCGAGCTGGGCGCGTACGACCATCATAGAAAGTTGATCATTGATCCTGTGTTGTCCTGGTCAACCTACCTCGGAGGCAGCACGGCATCGACGGCCAACTCTAATCCGACGTTTGACGTGGTGGAGGCAGTGGCAGTCGACTCGGCGCACAACGTGTATGTGGCCGGCACTACCAGTTCCACCGACTTTCCCACTACTCCCGGGACATTGAATCCGAAGAGCACGATTCCGGATTCCTGCGGTGGCAACCTTGATGATGACTTTTGTGCCGGCGCCTTTTGGATAGCAAAACTCAGTCCCGGCGGAGCGCACCTAATTTACTCCACGTACTACGAGGCCCGCGAAGACGGTAACTCTGACATCGCAGGATTAGGCGTCGATGGCAACGGGCGGGCTTATCTGGCCTTCAATTCCGCAGGCGGCTCCTGCCAATGCAGTACCCGGCTGACAATCTTCAACGCTACCGGCTCAGCGATCGCTTTCCAGACTGGAATCAAGACGACTCCGACCCTGACAGCTCGCATTCGTTCGCTGGCGGTTGGCGCGCAGGGAGTAGCCTACATCGCAGGCGATACCAATGATCCCGGCCTGCCCGTAACGCCAAATGCCTTTCAGCCAGTCTTTGCATCCACAGAAATTGCGGCGGAAGATGGTTTCATTGCCAAAATCGACCCTAGTTTCACTGGCGCGGCGGCATTTCGCTACGTCTCGTATCTCGGCGGCTCGAGCGACGATTTCATCACAGGCATCGCCACGATCGCCGGCAATGTTTACCTCACGGGCCTCACCACCTCCGCCGACTTCCCGACCACCTCCAACGCGCCGCAGCCGACGTTGCAGGATGGCGGCGGCAGTTTCATCACCAAGCTCAACACAAATGCCTCCGGCGCGGCATCACTCGTCTACTCGACGCATCTGCGTGGCACTCGGGCAGTTGCGATCGCGGCAGATTCGGCTGGCGAAGCCGTAGTGGCCGGATCTACCGAGGGCGCTACTGGCTTCGTTACGACTCCCGGAGTCATCCAGCCTACCCCCTCGGACGAATTCGACACCACCGTCACTGCGCTGAATGCCAGTGGGAGCGCTTTTCTGATGTCCACTTTTCTTGGAGGTTCAGGGGGTGAGGACACCGAGGGAGTGAGTGTGGACACGTCTCGGAACATTCATCTGGTTGGCAACACCAGTTCGCTGAATTTCCCCACTACTCCTGACGCACTGCAACGTACACCCTGCACAGGTTGCTCGGGAGAGGACTCGTACTATGCCAAGTTGTCGTTCGACGGCAAGCGCATTCTCTACGGCACCTACGTGGGCGGCTCGAATAGTTCTAACGTTCCGACAAATCGGAATTTCATTCACGCGATCGCGACTGACGGCGCGAATAATGCGTACATCGTTGGCTCAACCCTCTCTGCCACCTTCGCAGTGACAGGCGGCGTTGTTCAGCCGAGGCTACACGGCGGGGAAGACGGTTTTATCATGAAGTTCGCTAACAGCAACCTATGCACGCTTAGCTCGACGAATCCGTCGGTTACCCTCTGCGACCCCGCGCCAGGAGCCACGGTCGGTAGCATTATGCGTGTGCTGGCCGGAACCACCAACTCGCAGCGAATCAAACTAATGCAGGTCTACATCGATGGCGTCAAGAAATACGACGCCCTGAATGCCGGCTCGTTTGAAGCATTCTTTCCCATGACCGTTGGCTTGCATCGAGTGACCGTGCAGGCGCGGGACACCGCCGGCCGGCTGGTGTCGAAAAGTGTAGACGTAATGGTGCAGTGAGGAGCAGATCGTCAGTATCCAGATAGAGTGGAAGTGAAGTCAGTCGTAAAAGACCGGACGGATGCATCGTCAGGCTATGGCTCACAAACTGCAACAGAGGGCCGCGCGCAGCCGCGGCCCCTCTGCGGAAGACCGTACTCCTGGCCATCGCAATGGTCCGGTCTGATGAGGCCATTGAATTCCTGCTTGACTTGCTGGCGGAGTGCTCTCCTGCAACGGCAAAAAGACGTACTTGCGGCACTGGCGCTGCTCCGCGACAACGAAAACATACGGAGCCGGATAGAAAGTGTGGTTGCACGCCGGAAGGGGAAGAGCGAGCGGAATTTTCGGGCAACGGTTCTAGCGTGTCTTGAGCTTCGGCGCCCCCATGTTCTTTAAGGTCAGTGAGAACGCCCCACCATTCGCCAAACCCGGTGAAAGGCTGGCTCACCCGTCCGATAACTGTTTAACTCTACGGAGCAGCCGGGTTCTCCTAAAGAGGTGAATTTCCATTCCCGTTTTGGGAAAAGCGCGGCGCAATGATTTAAGACTGTCGCTATTTTTGGGACGTCGCTGTTCCGCGTCACTAAATCCAGCATCTCACAATTCCTGAGTGTCTGAATTGGTTTCCCTGCCGGTTCAGGACTCACGGCCGATTTACTGCGTCACGATCCCCCGGGAAACCTATATCTCCCAAGTCTTCAGTAGATGTTTTGACTTGGATTAGCGGAAATGCTGTCCAACTGCATGCACCACGTTTCGCGTGCATGAACACACAACTTGCTTTCCAAAGTTCCTGAAAGGAGCCATCTGATGAAAGATCGTAATGCGTCATTCCTCTGGACAAGACTCATCTTGTTGTGCGCGTTTGCGATTTTCACCACCGGAGTGCTGCATGCCCAGGCGCTCGTCGATCCGGGGGTGATCACTCCAGTACCCAGCGCATCCCCCTGCGGCGCCGGACAGCCTCTTCCCCTACCCGGACTGAGTACGGCGGAAGTCAATTTTTTCTGCGCTGCATTAGTCCGTTTCGAAAAGGTTGACTCAGTATCAGGTGTTATAACACCCGGTACAAATGGCCAATGCACGCCAGTTGACAAGGGCCACAACGGAACCAGCAGCACTATCCCTTGTTCTGAGAATGGAGTTGGACTGGGACCACGCTTTAATGGCAACAGTTGCGCCCAGTGCCATGCCTTTCCCGTCGTTCTCGCCGCCAGCCCTGTGATAAATCCGGAGGTCGCCCTTGCGACTCTCGATGGGGCCACGAACACTGTGCCCAGCTTTCTCTCGAAGGAGGGGCCAATCCGAGAGGTCAGGTTTATCAATGTACCAGGGACCGATACGCCTGACGGCAACGTTCACAATCTCTTTTCGATCAAGGGGCGAGTGGATGCCACGAATGCGATGAACATTAATGGCAACATCACCACGTGCCTTCTTAAACAGCCCGACTTCAGCTTAGCCAGTAATCTCATCTTCCGTATCCCTCTGCAGACACTGGGAGACGGATTGGTTGAGCTGATAGGCGATGACAATTTGGAAGACAATCATGAAATGCTGACGCCCAGTATGGGAGTGAGCGGATTTTTCAATGTTAGCGGAAACGATGCTACGTTCACGCGTTTTGGCTGGAAAGCCCAGAACAAGTCGCTGCTGATTTTCTCAGCGGAAGCGTACAACGTGGAGCAGGGTGTGACCAATGAAGGGTTCCCCAATCACCGTGAGATTGATAACGAGCTGTTGGCGGAAGACATCAATGCCTGCTTGTTTACGGCACTCCCGGAAGACACGACTAACGTCACCCGGCCCACGCCCAACTCGGCGAGTGCGGGGTCAGATTTCTCATCCGACGTAATAAACTTTGCCGCGGCCATGCGTTTCTCAGCTCCACCGGCCCGGCAAACGTCGAGCTTTTCGGCAGCTTCTCTCAACAATGGCCAGGCCGTCTTTGACAGAATCGGATGCAATCTCTGCCATTCCGATAACAGCACCGGAAAATTGGTCACGGTGGCGCAAACCACCCACCCCAGCCATCAGGGCGGTAAAGCCATTGTCCCATTCTCGGATTTCGCCGTCCATGACATGGGTGTGAAACTGCAAGACCAGGTCACGCAGGGCCTTGCCGATGGCAGACATTTCCGCTCCGCGCCCCTTTGGGGGCTGGGATCGCGCATCTTCCTGCTGCATGATGGGCGAACTCAGGGACTGGTTGACGCAATTGAGGACCATAAGAGCGACGGCTCGGAGGCAAGCACTGTGGTTAGCAATTTTCTCTTGTTGTCCCCATCCGATCAGCAGGATTTGTTAAATTTCCTGCGTTCGCTGTGAACTGAACATTTGCCTTTCAGGGCCGTGGTTTAGAGCTGCGGCCCGTCTTCATCTTTGGTCGAGCGGTGGAGGATTCCGGCCCAGTCAATCTGTTTGCCTCGACGAGACCGCCACGAATTCGAAAGGGAGTAACCCGTAATGCGCTCACACTTCTTTTGCATAGCTCCAGCTGCGATATTTATGGTTGTAATGCTCGCAACGGCCGCCACTGAGGCCCGCGCCGGCCAGGCTTTGGAAGCAGGCAGCAGCTATTCGCCATCTTCCAGCGATTCTTCAACTCCGGAGCCCGAAGGCGGCATGGTCAAGGGCAGCTCCTATGGAAACCAATACTTCGCTCTCTCTTATCCTTTACCTCCGGATTGGCGGGAAGATGTCAAGGGTCCACTGCCATCAAACGCCGGGTATTACGTTCTGGCCGCAGTCCGGCCCAAGGGTCAATTCAATGCAACCGTTCTCCTCACCGCTCAAGACATGTTTTTTGCCGCGCTGCCGGTGAATACTTCACTTGATCTCCTCAAGCAGCGGCAGCGCCAGGCTGCACAGTCAACCCTGACAATCGATAAACCGGCACGCGAAATCAACACTGCCGGCCACTCTTTTGCCCGCCTCGATTACAGCGGGGCCGGTTTGCTTCATGCCATATTCGCTACCACGATCCGCTGCCACGTAGTTACCTTCGAAATTACTACCCGCGACCCGCAGGTGCTGGAATCCCTTTCTCAGCAAATATTACAGCTCACCTTGCCTCCCGCGCCTTACGCGGCAGCCGGTGGCGGGGAATTCCCCACATGCATAAAGAACTACGCCGGGAGCGGCAATTTGATTCACAGAGTTGATCCTGTGGACGTGGGCGCCAGATTCACGAGGGTTCCGGCACGCATCATCATCGATAAACAAGGCAAGGTTAAGCATGTACATGTGCTCAATGCTTTCCCCGATCAAGCCAGGAGCGTCGAGGACGCTTTGCTTCAGTGGACTTTCAAACCCTATCTCCAGAATGGCCAGCCGGTAGAAGTAGAAACCGGAATACTCTTCGAATTCGGGGCGCTCAACAAGGCCGCTGCCGGAGCCGCCGTAATCAGTCCAGGCAGCCGCGACCACCTTTCCGCGACAAAGGATTTGCGATGAGAACTGAATCTCTGTTTCGTCCGGCGCTTCTATTCCTGGCAATGGCACTGGCTTTTTCAACAAGCGACGCGATCGGGCAACATCTGGTTAGCGGGACAGTGCGCAACGGGACTACCGGCGCCCAAACCGCCGGTGATCCAGTGCTCCTGCTGCGACTGAGCCGGGCCAACGGCATGGTGGAGGAATCTCGGACCGTCGCCGATGCCTCCGGTTCTTTCACCCTGAGCGCACTCGCCCCCATTAGCGCCTACGTAGTCCGTGTTCTGCACGGCGGTGTCAATTATGACCGGCTTCCGTCTCCCATCGGTGCTGCCGACGTGACCGTCTTCGACGCGAAACGCAAAATCGAGGGCATCATAGGATACGCCTCGATCATGAAAGTGGAGTCCGATCAGTCCGGCTATAGCATTACCGAGTTGCACGCTCTCGAGAACAATTCCAGCCCTCCTCGCACTCAACTAAGTGCCCGCAATCTTGAACTCAACCTGCCTCCGAAATCACACCTGGATTCGGTCACGGTCGTCGGTCCTGACGAAGCTATTCCAGTAAAGGTGCATGCCGCGGCTGTCAGCGACGGGAGGTTCGAAATCGGGTTCCCCTTGCGCCCCGGAATGACGCAATATGCCATCCGTTATCATCTTCCCGCAGGCAAAATAGCGTTTCATCCGCACATAAGTTATTCCACACGACAGTGGACGGTCATGTTTCCCAATACCATGAAATTTGTCGAGCACACGCCCGGTGGTTTTCACAGCATCATTGACCAGAACAGCGTGCGAGTAGAGGCGATCAATGATGTTCAGCCCGGCGCTCTCCCTGGGTTTGAACTTTCCGGCACCGGCCTTCTGCCTTTAATCCAACCAGCAGCGGCTAGTGCGCCATCTTCGCCGCAGCGGCAATTTTCTGCGCCAACCCTCACAACCGGGACAGCCGCCGGCACAATTCGTGACGGGCACACTTCAGCTCAAGCTGCAATTCTCATCGTCGTGTCCTTTGTTCCCTTCCTCACCGGGGTTATGGTGCTGGCGCATCGGAGGTCCACAAAGGTGCAAGCCCGGATTCAACGAGCAAAAGATTCGCTCTTTGAGCTGGAAACTTCCAGAATTCAAGGAACCATTTCTGGAGAGGAATATGCCGCCCGGAAAGGCCTGATAGTCTCCAGTTGGAGGCAATCGCCTTTTAAGATTGACACGACTTGAGCAGCCGCAGGACACAATCTTTCCGCTTACGATGCCGCCTACGTGGTACTCGCAGAAAAACTTGGCTTCTTTGGTTACGCGTGACGGCCGGCTCGCATCTTCCGCGGGAAATGTTGCGATTATCGAGCTGTTTTAGCCTTAACGTCCCCCACGTCGTCCGCGATTCACCTTTCGGGATCGCCGCCCAGTCTTTCGCGAAGGCCTGCCGGACTCGTCGCAGAGTAACGAAGCAAAATGGCTCTGGACCCAAACCTCTTCTCGCGTCTGCGGGTCAGCATGAGAGACTTCATGAGGGCGGGGCAAAAACAATCTCTTCCTCTTCGCGGAAACAAAGAGGAAGAGATCCTTGATTCTACAGAACTTTAGCTTTCAGCGCATCGCGCCTCACTGGTAAGAAGAAGGCACGAAAGCGAACGTTCCGAAGAACTTATCGACGAAGATATCAATCTCGGTACCCGTTCCATAGAGGGCTGGAGCAGGCGGGTATGGAGGGCTGCACGGGTCGCCAACACAAGCCGGGCCGGTGATGCTGGCCAGTCCTGCGGCAGTGTTGCTGAGCGTGGTTGAGTTGTTTACCTCATATTTCCAGGTGAGAGTCTGTGAAGTGCTGACATTCGCCCCAAAGCCCTTGAGGAAATCAGTCCCGGTAAAGGCGCTCTCAACGCCGAAAGTTTGCGAAAAGCTGGTTTGGCTTTCCTGACTTTGAGTGCCTGAACTGGTTGTACTGACCGACCAGTTGGTTTGCGGCGCACCTTCACGATACGGAACATTCTCCAGATCAGAGATTGTGAACCGCGGCGGGAGAAGAACAAACGCTCCCGATAGATCAACCGAAAAGGTTGGACAGGCGCCGGCGGCAATGGGCGAATTCGGCGTGCATTGCCCCCATGGATCTGCAGCCAGGATATTGTTCAGATCAGCTTGTGTGAGCCCGGGGCCCTGACCTGCAGGCCAATTTTCACCGGCGGCCCAGGTGCGCTGAAATTCTCCAAGCGGCGGCGCGCAACGGGAATCGGTGGCTGCAATGTCCCCGTTGAGGCAGCCCACCAGGATGTCCACAATGTGGATGGGGGCCGTGGTATCAACTGAACTGAAGCCATAGCCATTCCACTGGACATCGGCGGTGGTGTCACCATCGTTCGTGAGTGTAAAGAGCATTACGGGGTTCACCCATACCTTAATGAGATCGCAATCGTGATCGACGCCGATGAAATCTCCGGCCGAAGGTCCACAATTATTGCTGGGGCCCGGTCCAAATAGTGTAAGGCTTTGAGTATTGCTATAGCTCGCGGTAATGGAAGTGGAATCCTGGGACTGCTGCTCTAATGTCGTTGATTCTGTTATTGTCTTGGTGCCTCCCAAAAAGCCAAAGAGCCCTCCGGGTGATGTCAGCTTTACCGTGTTGGTTACGCTGCCTATGAAAGTATCTTTTACGGCTGAAGTATTGCTTACCAGGCTCGTATTGCTATAACTGACAAAGCTATGCGATCCCGGCGGAGCATAAATGACACCAACTACTACATATTTGGGATTGATATATCCAGGGACTGTAATCGTCGCGCTAACGAATCCAGGCTCGGGCGTGATCACAATTGCATAACCGCTCGCATTAAAGGTAATTGTACGGCCAGCGGAAGTGGCCGGGCAGCTTCCTTGTGCGCGAGGCAAACCCTCGACGTATGACGTAAATCCGCTGATCTGTTGAGTCGTATTGTTGGCGTCAGTGTATGTGAAATTGGTAAATGACCAGTCTGTGAACTGAGCCTCAAACCCGTGGAGCCCTGTACAAAACTCTGTGTCTCCCACTGCGGTGTATGTTAGGGCCCCAAGGCCGTTGCCGAAACTGAAGGATTGCGTCTGTGCTGATGCGCAGGGCGCGATAAAACCCATACCAACAAGAACTATTGCGTAAAATGCTCGCAACAACAGTTTCATCTTTGTCTCCTTAGATAGTTCTCCACGATCCCGGCCAGGGCATTGCCCAAAAGCCTATGCGAGAACCGAGACGATACAGGTAAAACTTGAAACCGCTGCATGATGGGTGGATTTGTTTCGTGTGCAGAAATGGAACTATTCGCAATTCTTAACCAACTTTATGCTTGATAAAAAGAGTTTTCTAATCTGCGAGGCATTGTTCCTGGCGACTCAGGCCCGCGCGGATAGGGAACGAATCGTCGCGATTTGCCAAGTCGAAGAACAAAATGATGCTGAGCACATGGATACCTTCCAATCGCCGAGATCGCGCGTGATCGCCGTCACCACCGAGATCGGAAAAGCAAAATCCATTTTTCGGGCCACTTGTGTCAAAATTTCAGGCACGTGGCTGTAACTGTGACAGACGAGAGCCCTTCAGCTGACCCTCCGGGATAGGGCGAAATCCGGCTGAAAAGACAGGCAGTGGACCAGCGGATCGCCGAGATTGGCATGATCGGAAATCAAAACCTTACGGCTGATGAGCGCTGATCACACGGATTTGCTCTCGCCGACGCCAGTCCCGGTTGAGGATGGCGCCTCTTTCGGGTAGTTGAAGAAGAGCTGATTGGCGTCGGGATCATCGACCACCAGGAGCCGATAGCCCCACGAACCCTCCTTGACGGGAACGCCTTTGGCCTCAAGTTCGGCGCGGAGCGCATCCAGGGCGGCGGTTGCAGCTTGCGGCGTTGGGGGCTCGACATTGAGGGAAATGAACATCAGCGCTTTGCCAACCTTTTCCGGCCACATGTCGGAGAGGATAAGCGCGCAGCCCTGCCGATCCACCTGTGCTACGCGCGCTTTGCCCTCCTCGTCATAGCGCCAGGGGCTGGTGAACCCGAGGCGGTCAACGTAAAAGCGGAGTGCGGCCTCAACATCGGTCACGTTCAGGATGGGGCGCGCGAACCAGTCTGTCATGGGCTGTATCCTCGTCTGGGTTGCTCTCCAGAAGTTACCTTCGTACTCTGCACTTTAGAGGGAACTCAAAGGTAACATTTCCACAAGCCCAAGGTGTTTTTGAAGTTGTTGTTGTGGAAACCGGTATGAGGAGTCCCCAATGTATCGCATTGCAGCAGCGATTCTGAAGATCAGTGTTTTTGTCCTGCTCGTTCGTCCTCTGGCCATGGGGCTGGGCGCAGCGGATGCCACTCACCCGTCCGATGCCAAACGCCAGTTGTTGAACAAAGTTATGCCCGAGTATCCGGAGCTGGCAAAGCAATTGAACATGAAAGGCGCGGTTCGTCTGGCGCTGGTAATCAAACCGGATGGCCACGTCAAGAAAGTCAATGTGCTCGGCGGGAACCCGTTGCTCGCGCGAGCGGCAGTTGAAGCCGTCAGGAAATGGCGTTACTCGCCGGCTGATACGGAATCCACCGTGGTTGTAAAGCTGGATTTCGATCCCTGGGAGCACAAGTAATCGAGAGAAACGCGCTGGCCAGACTCGATCCGTAACAATCCGATTCATTCGGTCAACCTTGAAACCTGCAACGGGGTACGCTTTCTGCCCGGTGCGTGAAGTTGCGTCGTCCTCAATAGGCAATCCTTTTCGGCCCATGGGGTAAAGGTGCGCCGGACGCAACATCGGATGTATACTCCCATCCGCGTCCTGTCCGCCTTATTTCAAGGAGGTCCAGCGTTTTATGGCCACCGTGAAGACGCTCCCCCGCCCAAGCGAAGATCTAAACCCTTTCCGCATCGCTCAGCATCAGTTTGACAACGCTGCGAGCATGCTGAAACTTGATTCCGGATTGCGTGAAGTGCTGCGCTCTCCGCGCCGTGCCCTCTCTCTTTCTCTGCCCATAAAGATGGATGATGGGGCCATCAAAGTCTTTCAGGGCTTCCGCGTACAGCACAACAATTCCCGCGGCCCATGCAAAGGCGGCATACGTTACCACCCGAACGTTACGTTTGACGAGGTGCAGGCGCTCGCTTCATGGATGACATGGAAGTGCGCCACTGTGAGCATTCCGTTCGGCGGCGCGAAAGGCGGAATCATTTGTGATCCGCGGCATCTTTCCCGCGGTGAGCTGGAGCGGCTCACGCGTCGCTACGCTTATGAGATTTCTGATTTCATCGGGCCCGACCGCGACATTCCTGCGCCTGACGTTTATACAGACGCGCAGGTGATGGCCTGGATCATGGATACCTACAGCATGACGCGCGGCCACAGTGTGCCGGGCGTGGTCACGGGCAAACCGGTTTTTCTTGGCGGCTCACTGGGGCGGCATGAGGCTACGGCTCGCGGCTGCGTGTACGTCATACGGTGCGCCTGCGAAGTGCTGGGGATTGATCACCAGCACGCAACAGCAGCCATCCAGGGCTTTGGCAATGCGGGAAGCATCGCCGCTGAACTGCTCCATAAGATCGGCATGAAGGTGATTGCGGTCACCGATTCCAAGGGCGGCATTTTTGACGCGAAGGGCCTCGATATTCCAAAGGTGGTTGCGTACAAAAACAAGACCGGTTCGGTGGCGAAATTTCCCGGCGCAAAGCCCATTAGCGGGGAAGAGGTGCTCGCACTCAAGTGCGATGTCCTGGTTCCCGCGGCGCTGGAAAACCAGATCACATTGGCGAACGCGCACCAGGTAAGAGCAAGGATCGTTGCGGAAGCGGCGAACGGTCCTACCACTCCGGGTGCGGACAAGATCCTGCATGAAAAGGGCGTGTTTCTGCTTCCTGACATCCTTGCCAATGCGGGCGGCGTAACCGTCTCTTACTTTGAGTGGGTGCAGGACCTGCAGGAGCTGTTCTGGGACGTGGATGACGTCCATCGCAAGATGGAAAAGATCATGGGAAAGGCCTTCCACGATGTTCACGATTCGGCAAAACAATACAAGGTGGACATGAGGACTGGAGCATACATTCTGGCCATTGATCGGGTAGCCAAAGCTACGGAAGCACGCGGCATCTGGCCATAACAATTTGTAGAAATCTATCAGGCCTAAGGGCGCGTGGCGGAGGTCTCGATCGCCGCGCCATTCCCCGTGGTGTCCATTTTTAACTTTACGCTCTTTACCTCAAACGCCGGACATCCCGATTCTTCGTTCAAGAGCGCGCTCTCTGTCTGCTCTGAAGCCATAGCTGCTGACAACTTTTTCTGTTATGAAGATGCAGTTTTCTGCACAAGTAAGAATAGTTGCGCTCTGGATGATGGTTGCTGATGTGTTTTCAACAAAGGCTACATTCGCAAGAAAGCTGTTTGTGCCCAAGTAAATCAAGGGTAGAATTCCGCAACTAACTTCCACATCAAGAGGTGAGGCATGGAAGGGGTCGCAGCTCTGGCGCGTTGGGGAGCGTATGGATTCGCCATCACATTCCTGCTGACGTTTGTCTACAAGATGCTGATCGGAACTATCAGCCTTGATGGTCTGCTCACCGGAGTCAACAAGGAGGGTCAGGAATATCTGAGTGTGGGACGGACACAACTGGTGGTGCTCACGCTTGTTTCGGCTGCGATCTACGTCCGGCAGGTGGTTACCTCCTCCGACTGGAGTACACTACCGCCCGCACCTGAGGCCATGGTGGCAATCATGGGCGGCAGCCAGCTCTTTTATCTTACGGGCAAGGCTCGTGCTTTGATTCTCGGTCCAAGTGGAAGATCCTCACAAAAAGGAAGCTAAAGAAATGAACGAAGACTTGAAACAGACGCAGACGGATACGGTCACGCAAAAAACAACGCAGGTGGTTGAGAGCAACGCCACGCCGCCGAGGCGTCCGCCACGCGGAACCAGGCGCAGAACGTGGTTCCCATACCGGCTGCTGGAAATAGGGATTCTCATCTTCGTGATCGTGATTGTGGTGCTGGTGGTCCGAATGGACGGCACACCGATGGACCGGCTGCGTGTGGCCACCGGCTACGGATTGCTGGTTTTTCTCTTCTCTCTGGGTATCGTCTTCCTGCTGGAACTGATGGAGGACCAGATTGACCTGAGCGAGTTGCTGGAAGAAAGCGACGGCGGCGCCAGCACGTCACGTTTTCAACTGGTGGTGTTTATCTTTACCATTGCGTTCAGCCTCTTTTTCCTGGTTGTGAACCATCCGGAAAAGTTTCCTGACATTCCCAACAGCGTGCTTTTCCTGCTCGGTATCAGCGCCAGCACCTATGGCGTGAGCAAAGGATTGCAAATAGCGAGCGATAAAACGGGAACTGATAACGTGGACGACACGGACAAGAACGGACAGTAACCCGGCCGGATGAGAGGACGATATGGCTACAAAAAAGACTTCTTCAGGAAGCAGCAGTGGCCGCAATAAGACGCGCAAGGCTGTGCTCGGAGGTATGGCAGGCGCTGTGCCGCTGGCAATCATCGCGCTGGGGACAGCGATCCTGCCCGGAAACAAGAGCGGCGCGCCGGCCGAGGAGGCCGTCCAGCACGGCACCGTGGCGGTGAAGTGTGATGCTGACGTGGAAGATTACAACAGCTGCCACACGGATTACCCCACCGGGTGCAGCGGAAGCGGCAAGTATGATCCGTTCCTGAACCTGGCAAAAAACCAGCTGCCCCGGCCGGCGTCTGACAATGCTCCCGTTCTCGATGAGGCTGCGTACAAAACTTTGGAGCAAAAAATTCCAGACGGGCTGGCCAGAAGCAATCATGGTGACTTCAAGGACCAACTGGCGCAGTTGGGTGAAGGACAGGAGCGCGCAGTGGTCGGCTATCTGTACTACGCCAAAGAGACCGGGGCGGAAAGCAGCAATTGCGAACTCACGGGTGACGACAATGTGGATTACCACATCGGCATCGGGTTTGATAGCGATCTTGCCAGCCGGGTAACAGCAAAGAAATTGAGCGCCACGGACCGCAAGGCGTTGACTCAGACAAGTGTTATCGTGGAAATGACTCCGCAGTACCGCGCCTATTATGAGACCAATTGGACTCTGGACGAGTTGAAGAAGGTGATGGGAAAAAAGGTGAAAGTGATTGGGCAGCTCATCATTGACAACGAGCATAATGTCCCCAGCCAGAACTGCGGCTTTCGCGATGATGCTGCCAACACCTGCTGGCGGGCATCCGTATGGGAACTGCATCCGGTGACGGCTTTCCTGGTGTGCGATCGCCAAGATAATGCGTGCGACGCGAATTCCACTGACTGGGCGGAACTGGGCAAAACCAGCAGCCAGAGCGCCACGGCAACTGCGCCGGCTGCGGGGGCGCGCAGCAAACGCAAGACACAGCCGCAATAAAACTGTCCTCTGAGATCGGTGTGGTTCAGTGGCTGGAGTCTTCTTAAGCCAGTGTCTGCCGCAGGTATCCTGCAACATCAGTGATAAAACGATGCACGGATACATCCGCGATGCGACGCAGGACGATCGCGTTCATGGTCCTTCCCAGAGCGCCAAACGGTGGTTCGTATTCGCGGAGAAATCCAACTGCGTTTCCGTCGAGGTCAGCGGATAAACAGCGAGTTCGCCATGCATGAGGGGGAACAGCCTCGGCATGGTTGCGGCTTCCCACTGCAGCGACACTGCGTAGCGGGAGTCGAACTGGCAGCCACTTTCTCATCGATGCTTCGCATTTTCCGTCCAGTTAGACCTGCACTCTTTCGCGGGGAGTGACGTTACTGTACCATAGTGCGTTCGTATTGAAAGTGCGGCCACGAACGAGTTGAGGAGGCTCGATGTCTCAGATTGATGTCCCACTGGTGCGCTCGGGTTTTGGACAGACGCGGCGCGCAGACAACTGGTGGGTGCAACCGCTAGTTGTATTTCTCGGACTCTCAGCATTCATTGTTTACTCCACCTGGGCAGCGCTCCAGGGGCAGCACTTCAGGTTTGGGCCATACCTCTCGCCTTTCTATTCGCCGGAATTGTTCGGTCCCGCCCATCATGGCTGGTTTGGTGAAATGCCACACTGGATGCCTGCCTGGGTGACTGCGGCCATGCTCATCCTCTGGGCTCCCGGCGGCTTTCGCGTGACGTGCTATTACTATCGTGGCGCTTATTACAAAGCCTTCTGGGCCGACCCGCCTTCATGCACTGTGGGCGAGCCGAGGAAGAAGTACCTTGGTGAGCGGTCTTTTCCATTGATCGTGCAAAACATTCACCGCTATTTCCTTTATCTGGCTCTGGTGTTTCTGGTTCTTCTGGGACATGACGTGTGGCAAGCGTTCTGGTTTGACGGTCACTTTGGCATCGGCATCGGCACCCTGGTTCTGCTGACGAACCTGGTGCTGTTAACCTCCTACACCTTCGGCTGCCACTCCTTCCGCCATCTTGTAGGCGGCTTTCGCGACCGCCTGGCCGGGGCTCCAGTTCGCAAGCGAGCCTACGACTGCGTGAGCTGCCTGAACCGTCGTCACATGTTGTTTGCGTGGTGCAGCCTTTTCATGGTTGCATTTTGCGACCTGTACGTGCGGATGTGCTCGATGGGCATCTGGACTGACTGGAGAATCTTTTAGTGGCCGAATACATCACGCATGAGCATGACGTTCTGATTATCGGGGCCGGTGGCGCAGGTCTGCGCGCCGCGGTTGAGGCCTCGGCCGCAGGCGTAAAGGTTGCGCTGATTTCCAAATCGCTGCTGGGCAAGGCGCACACTGTAATGGCAGAAGGTGGAATAGCAGCGGCCATGGCCAACGTGGATGACCGCGATAGCTGGCGCGTTCACTTTTCTGACACCATGCGCGGCGGCCAGTACCTGAATAATTGGCGCATGGCTGAATTGCACGCCAAGGAAGCTCCGGCGCGTGTCCGTGAGTTGGAGGCTTGGGGCGCTCTTTTTGATCGCACCAGTGACGGCCGCATTCTGCAGCGCAATTTCGGCGGGCACCGCTATCCAAGGCTTGCGCACGTCGGCGACCGGACGGGTCTGGAGATGATCCGCACCCTGCAAGACCATGGAATCCATCTTGGTCTGGATGTTTTCATGGAACACACCATCACCACCCTGCTGAAAGAGGGTGGCCGCATTGCAGGTGCGTTTGGATACGATCGCGAGCGCGGGCGCTTTCACCTGTTCCGCGCCAAGGCCGTGGTGCTGGCAACCGGAGGAATTGGACGAGCCTACAAGATCACCAGCAACAGCTGGGAATACACGGGCGACGGGCACTCGCTGGCATATCATGCCGGCGCGGCGCTGATGGACATGGAATTTGTGCAGTTCCATCCCACAGGGATGATCTGGCCGCCCAGCGTACGCGGCATCCTGGTGACTGAGGGAGTGCGCGGCGAGGGAGGTGTGCTGCGTAACCGCGATGGCGAGAGGTTTATGTTCAAGGACATCCCTCCGCTCTATGTGAACCAGACTGCCAGCTCAGAAGAGGAAGGCTGGCGGTACACGCAAGGAGATAAAGAGGCCAAACGCCCGCCCGAGTTGCTGACCCGCGACCACGTTGCCCGCTGTATCCGACGGGAAGTGCGGGAAGGCCGGGGAAGCCCGCACGGTGGCGTATTTCTTGACATCGCGTGGATCAAGGAAAAACTTTCCAATGCGCCGGAACATATAAAAAAGAAGCTGCCGAGTATGTATCACCAGTTCAAGCAGCTTGCGGATATCGACATCACGCAGGAGCCAATGGAAGTGGGCCCGACGACCCACTACGTGATGGGAGGCATTCGGGTTGACGCGGATTCGCAGATGTCGGACGTTCCTGGACTATTCGCGGCAGGAGAATGCGCTGCTGGTTTGCACGGCGCTAACCGGCTGGGCGGGAATTCACTTTCTGATCTGTTGGTTTTCGGCAAGCGTGCGGGCGAATACGCTGCGGCCTTCGCCAAAGGACACTCGCTGGGCGCAATCAACACTTACGAATTGGAATCGGCGGAGAAGTCGGCACTCCGGCCCTTTGAGCGGAACGGCCCTGACAATCCGTATACCGTGCAGCATACGTTGCAGGATGTGATGCAGGAACTGGTGGGGATCGTGCGCCGGGAGGAAGAGATGGTGCAGGCTCTTCATCGCATTCAGGAATTAAAAGCTGCAGAGGCGCGGGTCAGCGTGGATGGAAACCGCGAATACAACAACGGCTGGCACACCGCGCTTGACCTGCGCAATCTCCTGACCATCTCGGAAATTGTTGCCCAAGCCGCCCTGGAGCGCAAAGAGAGTCGCGGCGCTCATTTCCGCGATGATTTTCCCGCGAAAGATGAGAAGTTCGGGACGTTTAACTTTGTGGTGAGAAAAGGCGCTGATGGAGCCCCGCAGTTTGCGCGCGAGCCCATACCGCCTATGCCACAGGAACTTAAGCAGGTCATCGAGGAGATGAAGTAATGGCGACGGCAACATTTCGTATCTGGCGCGGAGAACAAGGCCAGGGAAAATTCCAGAACTATACGACTGAAGTCGCGGATGGGATGGTGGTGTTGGACGTCGTCCATCAGATACAGGCGGAACAGGCCGGTGATCTGGCGGTCCGGTGGAACTGCAAGGCAGGGAAGTGCGGCTCGTGCTCGGCAGAAATCAATGGCATGCCGAAATTAATGTGCATGACGCGGATGAACACGCTGCCTTTAGACAAGCCGGTAACCATTGAGCCCATGAAGGCCTTTCCGCACGTAAAGGACCTGGTCACGGACGTATCCTGGAATTACGAGGTGAAGAAGCGCATTCCGAAATTCAAGCCGCGCCGTCCTGATGCTGAAGATGGGACCTGGCGCATCGCCCAGGAAGATGTGGAAAGAGTGCAGGAGTTCCGCAAGTGCATTGAATGTTATCTCTGCCAGGATGTTTGCCATGTCTTGCGCGAACACCACATGCATGAGCAATTCATTGGTCCGCGTTTCCTGGTATATGCCGCCGCGTTGGAAATGCATCCGTTAGATGTGGGCGACCGCGTGCCGGAGTTGAGGAAGGAGTTTGGCATTGGCTTGTGCAATATCACCAAGTGTTGCACCAAGGTATGCCCGGAGAGCATCACTATTACTGATAATGCAATTATCCCGTTGAAAGAGCGTGTGGTGGACCGCTTCTTTGATCCGCTGACAAAGTTGTTCCGGGTATTCAGCAATTCGAAAACGTAGGAGATGTTATGCAGTTCCAACTGAGGCCCATTTCCCCGGAAAGCATTCCTGAAGCGCTGGCCAAGGTGGAGCGCTACCGCCTGTTGAATGAACCTGGTCTTGCTGAAAGCATTTGTCTTGATATCCTGGCCATCGTACCGGACCACCAGCAGGCGCTGATTTCGCTTCTCCTCGCCCGGACAGACCAATTCCATTCCAATGTGCAGGCCAAAGCAGCTCAGGAAGTCCTTGTTCAACTCAAGGGAGACTACGAGCAAGCCTATTATGCGGGCATCATCTGGGAGCGTCTGGCAAATGCGCGCATTCGCTACGGCATGAGCGAAAATGGCGCATCCGCGTATCACATGCTGCGGGAAGCCATGGGTCATTATGAAAAGGCCATGAATTTTGCTCCGCATGGAAATGATGACGCCATCTTGCGCTGGAACACCTGCGCGCGCGTGATCATGCAGAACCCGGAGATCCGTCCCGCGCCGGATGAAGATCCTGCAGTGGCGTGGATGAGCGGCGAAACTAATTCGAGGATTGCCGACATGTAACGGCGTTTGCCGGATTGCGCGGTGCAATGAAGCGCCGGTGGTCCGCTTTCCGCCAGCGCTCCATCCCGGTAATCATTTCAACGCCGGATTGTCCGGACTGAAGACACCCGTGGGATTATCTTTCCATATCCAGACGTGGACCAGCCATGGACTCTGAGCTACAAAGTGACCGCCTTGTTCACGGCACTGTTGCTCATTGAGCGAGTGAGGATTTTCCAGATGCGGGAGCACGCAGATATTGGCATGGCGGTGCCAGCTCGCCAGCGATTTTGGAAAGGGCGGATTCTGTGGCTGGCCGTCAGGTCCTTCGGGTGAATTCAAAAGATAACTGACGCCGGCCAGAGAGTAACCCCCCGGCGCGGCTGGGTCCTTCTGATAGAGCAGGATGGGAGGGTTCTCTATGTCGAAGCCATTCGGTTCCAAGGTCTTCACAAAGTGGACACCCATTCCTGCCACATCAGGGCCCACCACCTGAAATCCCTCGGCTTCGGCTACATGCACGTCCTGGTATTTTACGGTTGCTTGTTTGGCGCGTTCTAGCAAAGCCGCGGTATTCTTCAGTTCGGCGTACGTAACGGGCGCTCCCGCTGCGTGGGATGGATGCATCATCATGTGGCCTGCGGTTTGTCCATTCCCTTGTTGTGCGTGCTGTGCCAATGCCAGAAGGCCCAGCACAAGAAAGAGAGCTGACGCTATGCTGATTGCTTTCATTGCTTCCTCCACTTTCGTTCTTCCATGTTGCCGACTGTAGCGCTCCGTGCTTGAATGGCTCCTGAACGGGTTGTTCAGCCAGCGTTCAGCTGATTTCTCGTCTCCTAGGTAGATGGAGCCCAGAGGAAAAACGTGCGAGTGCTTGTAGTGGAAGACGAAGCGCTGTTGGCCACGCAGCTTGCGGATGCGTTATGCCGTGCCGGCTACGCCGTGGATCAGGCCACCGATGGCGAACACGCTGATCTCCTGGCAAACGATGAACGCTACGACGCCGTTGTTCTCGATCTGGGGCTGCCGAAAGTAGATGGGTTGACCTTGCTACGGCGATGGCGCGAAGGCGGGCATGCAATGCCGGTGCTGGTGCTGACGGCACGAGGTAGCTGGCATGAGAAGGTGCAGGGAATTGATAGCGGGGCTGATGATTACATGGCCAAGCCCTTCCGCATGGAAGAATTGCTGGCGCGATTGCGGGCGTTGATTCGCCGTTCCAGTGGACAAATGAATCCTGAACTTCGCTGTGGCGCGCTCGTGCTCGATCCTCGTTCCAACAAAGTGACCCTCGAAGGCGCCGAAATAAAATTGACCAGCCACGAATTTCGCGTACTTTCCTACCTCATGCATCACAGCCGGCGGGTGGTTTCTCAAGGCGAGCTCACAGAACATATCTATGCTCAGGATTTTGACCGCGACTCGAATACGGTAGAAGTGTTCATCGCGCGTTTACGGAGAAAATTGGGCGCTGCGTTCATCGAGACGGTGCGAGGTTTGGGTTATCGCATGAAGGCGCATTCATGAAGTGGCTGGATTCTTTCCGCGGACGCGTCCTTCTGGGCACATTTTTCTGGACGCTCGGGCTGATCCCGCTGCTTCATTACTTGTTCCTCGTGGTGCATCACCAGACGCGCCAGATACCTTCCCGGTTCCTGGGAACATTTTTCGGTTCCGCTGTTGTGTTCATCCTGGTCGGGATCTGGCAGTTCCGTGTCGGGCTTCTGCCCTTTGGTCGCCTGCGACGGCAGCTTCTCGCCCTTCGCGACGGCTCCGTCAACAGGGTAGAAGGCGCGTATCCGACAGAAGTGCAGCCGTTGGTCAATGATCTCAATGCACTTCTGGAGAACCGTGAGCGAGCAATGCAGCGGGCATTGGCCAAGGCCGGGGACCTGGCGCATGGATTGAAAACACCGCTGGCCGTACTGGCCCAGGAAGCAGACCGCGCGGAGGCGGCCGGGCAGACTGAAGCTGCCTCCACCATCAGCGTGCAAGTAGAACGTATGCGCAGGCAGGTTGACTATCATCTGGCTCAGGCGCGTGCGGCCACCCCCGGCAACGTACCTGGGGCCCGTTGTTTTGTTCTTCCCGCGGTGGAGGGATTGGCCCGGACAATGCTGAGAATCTACGCCGGTCGAGGACTGAAGGTTGACTTGGATGTACCGCCAGAGCACTCCATTCGAGGCCAGCTCGAAGACCTGGAAGAGATGCTGGGCAATCTGCTGGACAATGCCTGCAAGTGGGCGAAGTCGCGCGTGGAAATACAATCCGTGCAAGAAAATGGCGCAGTTATTCTGACCGTGGATGACGATGGCCCCGGCCTGCCACCAGCCATGCGCGAGCGAGTTCTGCAACGCGGGGTGCGCGCTGACGAAGCGTCTCCTGGATCTGGTCTTGGACTGGCCATTGTTCGCGACCTCGCCGAACTTTATCAGGGGACAATCGCACTCGAAGACTCGCCTCTGGGTGGTCTGCGCGCACGACTTCGCCTGCCCACCTGAAGCTCTCCATTGCTGAAGGTAAGCTGACGGCGCAGGCAGAGCGAGGGAAATCCCCATGATCGGATTTGCACGTGGCGTTGGCCTGTCAGCTCACACATGCTGAGCAACAGCGTACTTTTCTTCGAGCATCACACCGCAGCAGTTCCCCAATCACAGTCCTAAGGAAAGACCATGATGAAGCTTCCGCTATCGGCGAGACTGCTTGCGCTCGCAGTCGCGATGATCCTTGTCTGTCACTCAGGTCGGGCATTTGCTCAAGCAACCACTACATGTCCGGCAGGGCAATGGGACATGGTTGATGTAATGACCATGGACCAGTCGCTCATCAATGCCAACTACCATCTATCGGGAACACACACTGACTTCACTACGGGAAAAACCAGCGCGGTTTACGACAAAATGGTTGTACCCGGCAGCAACACAAGCTCGCAGGGAAAACTCTATTACGTGAAATCATTCCAGCCGGTGTCAGGGCTCGGTCCCAATCCCGGAGATCCCAGCGGCCTTTATGGATACCCGTGGGACATCAATCTTTATGACTCAAATTACGCTTACCTGTGGATCACAGAGCAGACATTTTCTGAACCCTGGGCTTACAAGAAGTTCAATTCCGGAAACAACGATTTTTCCATGCGCTTCGTCCGCAGGTGTGTGCTGCCGGGAGATGGAAGTACCAGTGTGATCGTGAATCCGCCTCCGTCCCAGAATGCCACCAATAATACACAATTCATTATCCAACCGCAGACGCTCACCAACAACTCAGGAGACTGCACGGCCCCGAGCAAAGCCAGCCAGTTAGGTTGGAACGTGATGCAAGTGTTCGCGAACGAAACCGGTGCGCTCACATTCCATGACGACGTTCACGGAACCACATCCAGCATTGATCTTTTGCCTGTAAGTTATCGCTACAACTGCAGTAATGGCAATCCCGGACCGGCTGATTGCGGCGACAAGGAAGAGTTCGATTACAACAACACCTATGGCCTGGTGCAATGGAAGCATTGGAAGCTTGAGAGCGGCACACTCATTCTGGTTGAGCTGAGCGTCCACGACCATCTGAAACCCGATGACGGCAATCGCGGCGCTTATTTCCCGTGCTTCTAAATCGTCAACTGCGAACGACACGAATCGAAGAGAAACAGCGGAGGGGCGGTGAAGCGCCACCCCTCCGTTAGCTTATTGCACGTTCACATTAACAAACGTGGTATGGATTGTTGTAAATGCCCCGGCGCGGATATCGGAAATGGCTAGCTGATAAACGCCTGGCCCGAATTGGGCCCTATTAACGGTGACATTCTGGTTGATATACATACTAGTGACGCCAGTACCGGTGGGCGAATTGGCGAGTTTTACGCCATGCGTGTTGTCCCAGACCTCCATGTGGTCAACCACGTCAGTAGAGCCATTTTGCTCGTAAGAGTAAGCATTGACCGCAATGGTGGCGGAGCTGGTTGCGTTGTTTGCCGGGCTGTTCACATACACTCCGTTCGACGAAGCCGCCGTGAAACTGACTGAAGATGCGTTGATCACAACGCCCTGGCTCGTCATGGATTGCACGGTCATGCTGTGGGTTCCGGCCGAAACCGTAAACCATTGGCTCACGGTGGAACCCTTCGGGGAATTACCCAGCTTGTGACCATCAACCCATACTTCAACGTGGTCGATGGGTGTGCTGCCGTTCACCGCAAACGCGCTTACCGGCAGGAACGTGGCTTGAGTAGAGCCGTTCGCCGGTGTGGAGACGAAGACGCCGTTGCTGGCGGAAACGGTGAAAGTTGTATTTTCTTTATGCAGAACTGCAAAGCCAGGACCGGGACCAATATCCTGGACGCTCATCTGATGTGATCCCGTGCCCAGAGTGAAGCTCTGATTCACAGTGGACGCGAAAACATTCGCCAGCTTCGTGCCGTTGTCCCAGACCTCCATGTGATCAATGCTGGATCCCAGCTCTGAAGCCGTAGCCTTTACAAGAACTGAGGCGCCTTGCGTGGAGTTGTTGGCCGGAGCATCAATAGCAACGCCACCCGCGTTAGACCGGAAGAAATCAAACATGTCTGAAGCGGTGGCCGATAAGCCAGGATATGTGTGGATATTCAGAGAATCTAGCATGGTTCGCAAAATATTTTCGTGCTTATAGGACACATTGGAGATAAAGGCTGACTTCACGTTAGGGCCAATGAGTCCGGTAAAGACCTGCCCTTGGCCATCACCGTCGCCGTTATCGAAAGTGATGATCAGCAGTCCGCTTCCGCCGGTTTGAAAATCAGACTGGCTGAGCAGAGGAGTCAAGGTATTCTGCAAAAAGCTGTCCGCCTGCGCCAGAGTGCCGTCATGGCGGTCAAAAGTCCCATCCGGGGCAATGATGGAGAAGCGCGGCAGAGTGCCGTTCTGCAAATCGATCCCGAATTGCTCGAAGTCCACAACCTGGCCTTGCGATCCCAGCGTGTTGCTCAGGACGTAGCTGTACCATGTAGCGCCATTGTGGCGACGGTAATAGTGGGTTTGTTTGCCCGTGGAGTTCCAGTCAGGAGTGGTGACCAATCCACCGGCATTGAGGTAGTTTTCCGCGTAAACCTTCCAGCTAATGCCCTGGTTTCCCAGCAATTGGAAGATGTTCTGGTCGGTGATGGGGCTGGAGCAGGAATTACCGTTGCATCCGAAAGATGTTTCAGAGCTTCCGGACGCGAGAATCAGATAATCCAGGAGTGAGCCGGATACGTCTGAAAAGAAGTTATTTGCGTAGCCAAAGGTTTTGCCTTCGTTTGACATCCATGGCATCCCGGTTGGAAAGGCAGTGCCAAACGACGTGTTCTCATCAATCACTAGCACAACATGCTGCGAGACAGGGACCTGTGCTGAAACAGGAGCTAGAGTGAAGGCTGCGACCAACAGACATGCGACGACTACTGAGACCTTGAACATACTAACCTTGTCTTTCTGAACATTTTGGGTTCTTGAGCCAGAAGGGTGAGAGATAGGAGGCGGCGCACCCGGGCCTTTTGAAATCTGGCTTTTGATCATTGACCCTGATGCACAGCCATTACCAAACTTAAGCAGGAATACCTCAAGCAGACAGGGGAAGATGCTTTGAGGCAGGTACTACTTTGTACAGAGTCATAGATGCATGCTCATTTCAGCGAGTAATCCCGGTGAGCTTACTTGCAGCCAATCACCGTTCCGTTTTGGAACAGCAGAGCATAACCACCATGATGCGGTCGGCTGCGGCACAAACCTCAGTTTCAATATTTCAGGCCAGCATCTTCTGAGGAGGGATCATGAGGATTGCCGCCATAGCGAAGCCTTGAGAAGAACTGTAAGACCTGCAGGTGGTTCGGTTACAGCCGTTCTAATTACCTCGGTACTCTTTTCGCTCGAGTAGATTTTCCCTATCATCATTGCAGTTTTTTGGAGCGCAGCGAATTTGTTTACGAGCTCATCAGTCGTTGGTGGGCTCATTTTTGTTTTGCCGTGCCCGGGGCCCTGACGTTACAAGACCACTCGCCGCATTTGTTCTACAAATCCGCGGCTGATGGTTTGGAGCAAACCATGCGATGCCGTAAAATTTCAACGTTGATCGCTGTTATGGTGTCTTGTTGTGCTTCTGCGTTTGCGCATCATGTTGCTGTCATCACCCAGAAACAAAGCTCGATTCAGAACCTGAGCTCAGTTGAACTTGGCAAAATCTTCAAGTCAGACATGAAGAAGTGGCCCAACGGTCGCGACGTTGTGATTGTCGTCAACAGAAACTCCCCGGCGTCCATGGGACTGCTTCAACGCTTTACCGGTTTGACTGGTGACAAGGGCAAAGCATTTCTGGCAGAGCATAAGAGCCTGTTTGTGATTGTGGACTCTGATGATCAGGTGCTCGATACGGTGGCCGCAAAGCTGGGAGCGATTGGAATGGTGGCTGTGCGAGCAATTGACAGCCGAATCAAAGTACTGAAGATTGACGGCAAGCTCCCTCTCGAAAAAGGCTACCTGCCCGACTAAACCTGCTGAACTTCAAAGGTGCGGTTCTTAGTAGCACCTCATGCAGCCAGTTCCTTGCTCGACTTGCGAATCGCCTTCACTCTTTCCGGAAGCTGCAGCGGGATTCGGTGATCCTTGGCAGAAGAATGGCCCGCCTGTATCCATCCGAAGCGAGTAAGCAGTGAACCCACCAAACTCGCCCAGCATGCTGCGCGTCGCATCTTGATGTTGCCGCTGATCAGAGACAGTACTCGCAGGCCAAGAGGGACAGGCCCGGAGAGAATTCCTCCCACGCGCACAATCGTGCCGCTCAAGCCCTTTTTTAAGGGCTCATTCACGCGATCGCGCGTCAGTTCAATCTCCATGCCTTCGTATACCTCAAAGGCAGAAGCAGCCATTCCCAGCAGATTCAAACCGCGACTGTCATCGTGACCCAGCAATTCCAGAATTGATACGGCGGAATTCACTCCCGAGGCCGCAAAGTGGTGCGGCAGGCTGACTGCATGATCATTCCACACCGGAATTGCCGTTGCCCCAATCAGAACCCCGGTGTAAGTGGATAAAACCATGCCGGAAAGGGACGCAAGCGCCCCGGAAGAGTTCTCTACCAGCCGGATGGGCAACGCCTCGCCAAATTTCTGCCGCAGCAGGTTGGCGAATGCAGACGCACCGGCGCAAGTGGAGAACGCAGCCAGAGTCCACGCGCCCATGTTCATGGGACTCTGCAGCTTGAATACTCGAAGCATATTCAGGAAGCGTGAAGGCACACCGAGATCAGAGATGAGCAGCGCAGGCGAGATTACTCCGCCAATGGCTGCGACCCAACGTGCATCGCGGACCAGATCGCGGTCATTGGTGAGCAGGTTGGCTGCACTGGCCACTACGGCTGCGGCCCCGGCCGCTCCACCTACAAAGAAGTACAGCGGAACTTCCTTGGTCCACTGCGGTTCTTTGAGCAGGGGCACGCCATAGTAGCCAGTCTCAGAACTCGCCTTGGGAAACGGAGCGCCTGCCGGCAACACGCCTTTGCCAGTGACGCTTCCATGTTCGGCGGCTTCGCGGCGGATTTCGGCCAGGCGCGCCTCGCTGCGCTGGTCAGGGACTCGATCTGGCATTTCAGGAAGGGGAACGCGACTCATCGGCGATTATCTCCCAGGAACGCCAGCAAAGTGGCGCCCAACATGGCGCCGGCTGCCACGGCAGCGGACGTCCATGCTTTTTTCTGATAGATGGTGGGAATCTCCGGCTGTGGCGGAAGATTGTATGCGCGGGGATCACCGCGAAGCAGAAAAAATGCGTGGATGCCTTTCACGCTGGTATCCACAGGATTGTAGATCACGGCATCGTCTATACCCTTTTCTTGCAGTTCTTTGAGGCGATCTTCAGCGTGCTGGCGAAGCTCGTTGATCTCTCCAAACTGAATCGACTCCGTCGGGCATGCTTGAGCACAAGCCGGTTTCAGCCCTGCCATTTGCCGGTCCGAGCAGAACGTGCACTTGAAGGCGCGCCCATCCTCTTCGTTTTTCTCCACCACGCCGAAAGGACAGCTCACCACGCAGTAGGCACATCCGTTGCAGACGTCCGGCTGCACGAAAACTGCGCCCGTTTCCATCCGAACGATTGCGCCCGTAGGGCAGGCTTCCAGGCAGCCAGCCTCTTCACAGTGCTTGCAAACATCAGAAGAGAAACCCCAACTCGGTAGCTGGCCGGCAGCATTGCCCCCCAGGCCGACGGTAGTGGGGTTCTCCACAAATTTCACATGTCGCCACGTGGAGTGCCCCACGGCCATGGTGTTGTCGTAAGAAAAGCTGCTCCAGTCGTAACCGTCCGCAGATACCTGGTTCCACTCTTTGCACGCCACTTCACAAGCCTTGCAGCCGATGCAGAGAGTGGAATCAGTGAAAAATGCGCTTATGTTATGGCCATTGGCGCGTTGGCCATCGGTCGGGTGTGTGTCTGTGTGATTCATGCCGCCTGCTCCCGTTTTGCTCTGAGTTCCTCAAGCGCCTTCTTACCCCTTGGACGCCGGCCCGGCTTGATGTCGCACAGCAGCGCCTTGGTTTCCATGATGCGGACGTTGGGCTCTTCTGAGATTGGCAACAGGTCATTGACCACATCGCCTTTTACCAGCCCGTTAGAGCCCCAGTGATAGGGAAGTCCCACATGATGAACTGTGCGGCCCGCCACGCGAAGCGACTTTATGCGGGTGGTTACCATCACGCGCGCTTCCACAATGGAGCGCATGGTGGTGATGGTGGCGAAGTCGCCGTGGCGCAGACCGAGTTCGGCTGCCATTTCCGGCGAGACCTCGCAGAACAGTTCCGGCTGCAATTCGGCCAGATGACTCAGCGTGCGGCTCATTCCGCCGGCGGTGTGGTGCTCCGTCAGACGATAGGTAGTGAGAACGTAAGGGAATCTGGGATCAGCGGCGTTGGCGTACGGGTTATCGGGCCGCTCGTGGCGAATGGCCGCAGGATCGGTGTTCCGTTCCGGGTAGAGCGGGTTGGAGAACGGCGACTCCAGCGGTTCGTAGTGCGTGGGAAGCGGGCCGTCTTTGAGACCACTGCTCACGTAAATCCAGCCGACGCCGTCCGGGTGCAGTATAAACGGCTTATCACCTGCGATTGCAGCGTCGCCTTCGGCATTGGGAGCTGGCCGATAGTCTGGCGGCTTATCCTTGGTGAAATCGGCGTTGTCGAGACCCGTCCATTCTTTTTTCTCGGCATCCCACCAGACGAGCTTCTTGCGTTCGCTCCACGGTTTTCCATCGGGACGAGCGGATGCGCGGTTATAGATGATGCGGCGGTCGGAAGGCCACGCATATCCCCAGCCATGTCCGTACAAGCCTTGCGGTTTGCGTTCATTGGCCCGGTTCTTATCGCGGGTCGGGTAGCAGCCGGAATAAATCCAGGCTCCGCAGGCAGTGGAACCGTCGGCTTTCAGATCTCTGTATCCTGAGACCAACTTGTGATCGGCCACAGTCCAGCCGTTGATCTCCATCATGACTTCTGCGGCGCTCGGTTCGGCGTGCGGCCCATGCGTCGTGTAATTCCACGTAAGGGCGTTGAGCGGCGCGTTGCGGGGTTGCGGATCCTTTGCAGCCTTGGCCTTAAGCAGACGTCCCAGGTGATACATGAACCACGTTTCGCTGCGCGAGTCGCCGGGAGGCTCTGGTCCCTTATTGTGGAATTGCAGAAGTCGTTGCGTATTTACGAAGGTGCCGTCCTTTTCCGGAACGCCGGCAGCAGGCATCAGGAACACTTCTGTTCCGATGGTGTCAGGGTTCAGTTCGCCGCGCTCAACTTCCGGCGAGTTATACCAGAAGGAAGCCGGCTCCGTTTCCACGAAGTCGCGCACAATGAGCCACTTGAGTTTGGCCAGCGCCTTACGCTCAAGTCTTCCGTTCGGAGCGCCAACAGCGGGGTTTTGGCCCATCATGAACAGGCCTTCTACTTTGCCGTCCATCATTTCCAGCCAATAACCGAAGTGGGAATGATCGCCGGTGACGCGAGGGAGCCAGTCAAAACAGTAGTCATTTTGCGCGGTAGCAGCATCGCCATAATATGATTTGAGAAAACTGACGATGTACTTGTCAAAGTTCGCCCACCACCCGGTACTTGCGCGATGTTTCTTGATGTAGTCCTTGAAGGTATTGGCGTCTTTGTTGAACATCGGCGTCGGCAGATAGCCGGGCAGGATGTCGTAAAGTGTGGCAACGTCAGTCGATCCTTGAATAGAAGCATGACCGCGCAACGCGAGCACTCCGCCGCCGGGCCGGCCGACATTGCCGAGGAGGAGCTGCAGGATTGCGGCGGTACGGATGATCTGCACACCGTTCGAATGCTGCGTCCAGCCGACCGCGTAGCAGATGGTTGCGGTTTTATCCGGCCCGGAAGCCGAACAGTACGTCTCCGCAACTTTCAGAAAGAGATCTTTCGGCACGCCGCAGTACTGCTCCACCATCTCGGGCGTGTAGCGCGAGAAATGTTTCTTGAGCACCTGGTAAACGCAGCGCGGATGTTGCAGAGTCGGGTCGGACTCATGCTTTTGCAACTCGCCGGCTTCGCCGCCACGATCTTTGCCATGCCCGCCGCCATGTTCTTCGTGGCCAGGATGCGGACCAGAAAACAGAGTGCCTTTTTCCGGAGAGCCTTCGTAAAGCCACGAAGTGGGATCGTACTGCTTCTTTTCCGCGTCCCATCCGGAGAAGAGCCCGCCCAGGTCTTCCGTATCCCGAAAATCTTCGCGCAGGATGGTCGGCGCGTTCGTGTACGCCACCACATAATCACGAAATATTTTGTCGTGCTCAATGACGTAGTTGATCAGACCGCCCAGAAAAAGAACATCGCTCCCGGCCCGCAAGGGTACCCAGACATCAGCCATCGCAGATGTGCGAGTAAAACGCGGATCGACGTGGATGACTTTAGCGCTGTTTCGCTCGCGCGCTTCAATCACCCACTGGAATCCGACAGGATGGTTCTCTGCCATGTTGGATCCCATAATGAGGATGGCATCCGCATTCGTGAGGTCCTGCTGGGCTGTGGTGGCGCCGCCGCGTCCAAAGGAAGTGCCCAGACCGGGCACTGTGGAACTGTGTCATATTCGGGCCTGATTGCTGATGCAGCTCATTCCCAGCCCGCCAGTGAACAGCTTGCGGATCAGGTAGTTTTCCTCGACGTCGAGCGTTGCGCCGCCCAGGTGCGCGATGGCCAGCGTATGCATTACCGACTCACCCTCTTGCTTTTCGACAAAAGTGCGCTCGCGCGTTTCCCACAAGCGGTCGGCAATCATGTTCATTGCCGTGTCGAGCGGAATCTCTTCCCATTTCCGGGAATATGGCCGGCGATATTTTACTTTGCTGAGGCGTCCGGGATGCGTGTGGAGTTGGAAGGTATCAGATCCCTTGGGGCAGAGCCGGCCGCGGGAGATCGGCGATTCGGGATCGCCTTCAATGGATATGAGCTGGTTGTCCTTGTGGAAGACGAGCTGCCCGCAGCCCACCCCGCAATAGGGGCAGATTGAGCGCGCAACCTTGGTTCCTTCTGTTTTGAAGCGCGGCTGGAGGGTCCGGGTCCGTTCTGACATTGCTTCCGGGCCTGTACCGTCCCCGCCTGATTGAATCTGTTGGATGACAGGCCAGCGTGAGAGCAAGTCTCTGAGCATTTTTGCCTCCCTTGAGCAATGTGACTCAAGAGGGGAGGTTGAGGTTGCCTTGTGTCACCGGGTCAGCGTTTTACGCTGTTGCGGGTTGAGAGTTGTGGCACGTGACGTTGGTTACGGAATGAGGCGAGTGCATTCTCTAAACTATGCTCTTTCGTAAACGGCTCCATTAAGGAATAATGTTCGCGCACTAATTTAAGGAATAATGTTAGGCGCCGTTTCCAGGACACGAGCCGGGGTTCTTAAGTGGCTCGGCTTCGCGCTTCGTTCCAAGCTCCTGGAAGTGAGCTTTGATGACGTCAGACGCCGATCGAAAGCTTGGAAAATGCTTAGAAACAACAGAAGAGGAATGAAGCGGTAAATAAGCCGAAGGAGAACAAGGCCTGTGATCGTTGGAGTTCCTAAAGAAACTTATCCAGGTGAGCGCCGGGTAGCCCTGACGCCCGCCGTAGTTCCATTGCTGGCAAAGGCAGGACTGGAAGTGGTGCTGGAAGCCGGGGCAGGCGAGCAAGCAGGATATCCTGACGCCCAATATCAGGAGAAGGGCGCAAAGATACTGCCTGACCGAGGCTCGGTGTTTTCACAATCGGACATCATCGTGCAGGTGCTGTGCCATGGCGCCAATGATAAGACCGGGACCGCTGATCTTTCCCTCATGCGCAAGGGGCAGGTGCTGATCGGGTTCCTGCGTCCGCTGGGTTCGCCTGATTCAGTGCAGCAGGTTGCTGAAACCGGTGTGAGCGCGTACGCGGTGGAGTTGATGCCGCGCACCACGCGCGCCCAGAGCATGGATGCACTCTCCTCCATGGCGTCTATCGCCGGGTACAAAGCCGTAACGGTGGTGGCCGACGAGCTGCCGCGAATTTTTCCCATGATGACGACTGCGGCGGGAACTATTACGCCATCCCGGATACTGGTGATCGGCGCCGGGGTTGCCGGATTGCAGGCGATTGCTACGGCGAAGCGGTTGGGAGCTGTTGTCTTTGCATATGACGTGCGCCCGGCAGTCAAGGAACAGATTCAGAGCCTGGGCGGACGATTTGTGGAACTGCCGCTTGAAACCGGAAACGCGCAAGATGCAGGCGGCTATGCCAAGGCGCAGGATGAGGCGTTTTATGCCAAACAGCGCGAGTTGCTGGGCAATGTGATCGCAGAGAGTGATGCCGTTATTACGACTGCTGCGATCCCGGGCAAGAAGGCGCCGGTGCTGGTGACCGAGGCCATGGTGAAGCGTATGCCTCCGGGGTCCATCATTCTGGATCTCGTGGCAGAGCGCGGCGGAAATTGTGAACTGACGCGGCCGGGAGAGCGCATCGCGGTGCACGGCGTGACGATTATTGGGCCCATCAATCTGGCCAGCGGCGCGCCCTATCATGCCAGCCAGATGTACGCTAAAAATCTTACGACCTTTCTCCAGAACCTGGTGAAGGAAGGCAAGGTGCGTCCGCCGGAGAGTGATGAGATTATCCGCGACACCCTGTTGACCCAGAGTGGAGAAGTGGTAAATGCACGGGCGCGGGAAAGCATGGGAATGCCCGCGTTGGTGGGAAAGTAACCGAGTTCAAGGAGGAAGAGTGCCAGCGGATTTTATTTCCAACCTTTACGTTTTCATACTGGCGGGATTTGTTGGCTTTGAGTTGATCAAGCGGGTCTCGCCGCTTCTGCACACGCCTCTCATGTCGTTGACCAACGCGCTCGATGCCATTGTCGTGGTAGCGGCAATCATCATTGCCGGGCGGCATGAGACACCCTTGACCACGGCACTCGGAGCTGTCGCTGTGGCGGCTTCCTTCAGCAATATGGTCGGCGGATTCTTCATTACAGACCGCATGTTGCGCATGTTCAAGACGGGAAGGGCCAAGAAATGACCCACCCATTTGCGCTGCAGGAATATCTGGATTTCGCATACATCATCGCTGTTGTGTTGTTCATGCTGTCGTTGAAGTGGCTGAGTTCGCCGGCCACAGCGCGCTGGGGCGTGATCTGCGGAGAAATTGGCTCTGCCCTGGCAGTTGGCGCAACGCTCCTTAATCCTGAATTGGTCCAGTACAAGTGGATTGTCATCTGCTTGATCATCGGCGCCAGCATCGGCATCCCCCTCGGCATGGTGAAGATGACGGCGGTGCCGCAACGGACTGCCTTAAGCCATGCCTTTGGCGCGGCATCGGCGGCCATGATTGGTATTGCCGAGTATTACGTGAACACGTCGCAGTTAACTCGTTTTGAGATGGGCGAGATTGCGCTCGAGGTGATCATCGGATCGCTGACCGTCACCGGCAGCTTGATCGCCGCTGGAAAGCTGCAGGAGATCCTTCCGCAGCGGCCGATTGTCTATCGCGGGCAGAACATTGTCAGCTTATCCATTCTGGCTGCGGCGCTGATTCTGGCGGTCGTCCTGGTGATCAATCCGACTCAGGCATATTTATTCCCGGCGATGGTTGTGGTCGCGCTGCTTTTCGGAATCATGCTGGTGACGCCGATCGGCGGCGCCGATATGCCGACGGTAATCTCGCTATTGAATTCTTATGCCGGATTCTCTGCAGCACTGCTGGGGTTCGTACTGAATAGCAAGGTCCTTGTCGTGGCGGGCGCGCTCGATGGTTCTTCCGGCTTCGTCCTTTCGGTGATCATGTGCAAGGCCATGAACCGTTCCTTCACGAATGTCATGTTCGGAGCCTTCGGGCAGGTGCAGGTGGGCGCAGCGAAAGACAAAGAAGAACGAGTCGTACGCAGCGCATCTCCGGAAGAGGCGGCATCGATTCTGGAAGCAGCGACCAGGGTAGTTGTGGTTCCCGGCTATGGCATGGCCGTGGCGCAGGCGCAGCATAAAGTCCGCGAGCTGTATGACTCGCTGACCAAGCGGGGCGTCGATGTGCAGTTCGCCATCCATCCCGTCGCAGGACGCATGCCCGGCCACATGAACGTGCTCCTGGCTGAGGCAGATGTTCCTTACGACCATCTCAAAGAGATGGATGACATCAACGGCGACTTCCCGCAAGTGGATGTGGCGCTGATCATCGGCGCAAATGACGTTACGAACCCCGCGGCAAAGACGGACAAGACCAGCCCGATTTACGGCATGCCTGTGCTGGATGTAGAGAAATCGCACACGGTCATGGTGATCAAGCGCAGTATGAATCCGGGTTTCGCGGGAATCGACAATCCGCTCTACTACATGAACAACACGCTCATGTTGTTCGGTGACGCCAAGGCCTTCGTGAGCAACATTGTGAAGGAAATGGGCGCAGTGAAAGAGGTGGGCGCAACACACTGAGACAATCCTGGGCTTCAGTGACTTGCCAAAGTGGAGAAGAGCGGCGGTCCGTTCATTGAAAAACAAGTTCCCGGCGCGCGGCTCGCCGGGAATTGTGTTTCGTGCGGCACTCGCTGCAAGCATCATCGTGAGAAGGTAGAATGGATCACGAGCCCATCACCGGAGGAAGTCAACCGTGCCAGCGATTGCCGTTCAAGATTTAGCCGCCAAACTTCGATGTTGTTCGGAAACTGATTTCTCCAACGTTAGCCTGATCCGCAAGATTCTTCTCGATCATCCCGTTGATCCCCAATCCATTGAACGCTACCTCATCTGGGACCGCCAGCACTACACCAGAAATCTAATTGATAAAACGCCACTCTTCGAATTGATGGCCATTTGCTGGGAGGTCGGGCAGGGAAGTTCTATTCACAATCATAAGGACCAGAATTGCTGGATGGCCGCGCCTATTGGGAAGCTCATGGTGCAGAACTATCGCGTGCTGAACCAGGATTTCGCGACCGGGACGTGCGATCTTCAACTTGATGACCTGGTGGAGATGAATCTGGCCAATCCCTGCGCTGTGGATCCGGCTGAGCCGGTGCACAGGGTCTTTAATCCTCCGGAGTTCAACCACCGGGCAGTGAGCCTGCACGTGTACTCTCGTCCCTATGACAGCTGCATGGTCTATGACGACCAGAAGCACAAGTGCGGAGAAATCAAGCTGAGCTACACATCCGAATACGGACTCGTTCACAAATAACAATGGCTTGCGTCTAATTCTGGTTGAGAAAACTTGATGGACCGGTCTGAGCTCTGATGTTCGCAACTCGTACTCAATGGAACCTTTCCAGCAATCGTCTGGCAAAGGCGCTGCAAGATGTCCGGGGCCGGGGCTGCGAGTTGCTGGACCTCACGGCCTCAAATCCTACGGAATGCGGCTTTCAGTACGATGGCTCGTCCATTCTTAAAGCCCTGATCACGCCTGCGGTGCTCAAATATCATCCTGATCCGCGTGGACTGGGATCCGCCCGTGTTGCGGTGCAGGAATATTACGAGCGGCGCAGTGAGGAGGTGAGTGTTGACGATCTTATCCTCACCACCAGCACCAGCGAGGCCTACTCGTTCGTTTTTCGTCTACTCTGCAATCCTGGTGATGAGGTGCTGGTTCCCACGCCCAGTTACCCGCTTTTTGAGTTTCTTGCCGATATTCAGGACGTAAGACTCGTGCGCTATCCGCTGATCTATGACCACGGCTGGCAGATTGACTTTCATGCGCTGGAAGCTGCAGTCACGCCGCGCACGCGCGCGGTGATTGTTGTTCATCCCAATAATCCTACGGGGCACTTTAGCAAGGCAGAAGAAATCAACCATTTCAACCAGATTTGCGCCGCGCGTGATTTGGCGATCATTGCTGATGAAGTCTTCCTTGATTTCCCGCTGAACAGTGGAAATCGCAACAGCTTCATTCAGAATGATTCGAGCCTTACCTTTACGATGAGCGGCATTTCCAAAATTTCAGGGCTGCCACAGATGAAACTTGCGTGGCTCGCCGTGAGTGGTCCTGCAACGAAAAAAAGAGAAGCCCTTGCCCGTCTGGAAGTGATTGCCGATACCTTTCTTTCAATGAATGCGGCCATCCAGGCCGCAGCCCCAACGTTTCTGGCTCAGCGGCATGGTCTTCAACAGCAACTCATGGCGCGACTTCGCAGCAACCTGGCTGAGCTGGATAGGCAACTTTCAGATCAGAAGGTCTGTACGCGCCTGGAAATTGAAGGCGGCTGGTATGCGGTGATTCGGGTGCCTGCCATTCGCTCAGATGAGGAACTGGCCCTGGAACTGTTGCAGGAGGGAGTTTATGTCCATCCCGGGCATTTTTATGACTTTTCGGGCGAGGGCTATCTGGTGGTAAGTCTGATCACCAGAGAACGCGAGTTTGCAGAAGGCATCGAAAAGCTTATGGCACACTTCTGAAGCGCCTATATCTCTCCGGAATACAGCCTGATTTCGCCTGTCCCAACATGGGCGTGTAAGTGGTAGTTGCCCGGCCCTCGACGGCTGAACGACTGCTCAACTCCGTCCTGAGCAACTTGAAAGGGAGGCGCATCAATGTGGCCCAGATCCACGGAGGCATCTACACGGCCATAGTTTTCCGGAGGCCCCAAATCAATGGTTACGTCTCCGGCATTCGATTCAATGTCTTTGTCGCCTTCAATTCCCGCAACGCTAAGACGGCCTCCATTGAGCCGTACTTTCAGGCTGCTGTTCCGGGGCACCTGAATCACAGCCGCGTAATCCTTCGGAGCTTCCACGCGTACGGCGGCTTCCCGAGAGTTCGTGTCAACTCCGAAATGAGGTTTTTGCTGCTGCGGCTGAGATTTGCTGATGACCACGATTTTGTCAGCCACACCAGGCTCAATCCGGTAATCGCCGGAACTGAGTTCCAGTTTCAGCGCCTGGCCCGGCAACAGCTGCAATTGCAGCCTGCCATCATTGATTTGACTCCACCCTGTAATTACCGTAAAGAAAAGCGCAAATGCCCAGAGACATCTCATCCTTATCCTCCTGATGCACACATCACCCATCAACCGACCAGTTGCGGGCGCGGGCAACCTGATCAGCGGCAGCCCCTCTCATCTACTCATTCATGACGAAAATTTGAGCTGCCGTGTTAACAGCCAAAAGGGTCTCTGAAAGGAGCTGCCCTTTTTTTGGTAAATACGCCGAAGAGGGAACGAAGGTTCCAAACTATTTTGCGGAAGCTATTTAGCGGAAGAAAGTGCAGAGCGCAACTTATAACGCTGGATCTTGCCGGTGGCAGTCTTGGGCAGCTCATTAACAATTTCTAAAATATGCGGACACTTATGAGCGGCAAGACAGTTTGAGAGGTGATCTTTTATCTGCATATGCAGTTGCGCTGAATCATTCAACCCGGACTTCAATACGACGTAAGCGGCAGGCTTGGTGAGACCGTTACCGTCTTCAAAGCCGATGGCCGCCGCCTCCTGAACGGACGGATGTTCCATCAGAACGTTTTCTATTTCTATGGGACTTACCCACATGCCCTTGACCTTGAGCATGTCATCTGAGCGCCCGACATACCAGTAATAACCATCTGGATCACGATAGTATTTGTCTCCCGTGCGCAGCCACTCTCCCAGGATGGTCTGCTTGGTTTTTTCATGCTGGTTCCAATAGCAGGCGCAGGTGGCATCGCCCTTGATCAGCAGGTTACCGATTTCTCCGTCGGGAACAGGCTGGTCGTTCTCGTCCACGATGCGCGCTTCATAGCCTGGGAGAATTTGGCCACTCGATCCCGGTCGGACGGCGCCGGGCCGGTTGGCAATAAACATATGAAGCGCTTCAGTCGAGCCGATCGCATCCAGGATTTCTACGCCAAAGCGTTCCTTAAAGCGGTAATAAAGAGCGGCAGGCAACGCTTCGCCGGCCGAAACCGCCCAGTGGATGCTGGAGAGATCAAACTCAGGTCCGCTCTCGCGCCGAAAAGAGAGGAGAGTGGAAAAGTTGGAGGGAACAGAAAAAAACAGTGTGGGCTTGTGCCGTTCAATGGTACCGAAAACGTTCTGGGGGGAGGGAGATCCTGGCCACAGAATCGTCGTTGCGCCAACGGAAAGAGAGAAGTAGAGCCCATTCCCAAGGCCGTAAGCAAAAAATAATTTGGCTACGCTGAAGAAGCGATCTTGTTCGCTAATTCCCAGGACCGCTTTGGCGTAGCGCTCTGCGCAGACCACCATGTCATGGTGCAAATGAACGCAGCCCTTCGGGAAACCTGTGCTCCCGGAAGAGTACATCCAGAAAGCAGGCTCGTCTTTGCAGGTGGCTTCAGCCTGGAGTTCGGGCGAAGCCGCGGCAATCATCTCTGATAAAGACAAAAACTCCTGACGTGCATTGCCGGCGACAATGATCGTTTCCAGGCAGCGCAGATTCTGTTTGGGAATGGCCTGGATCTGCGGTAAAAGGCTTTCACTCACGATTAGTATTCGCGCGCGCGAGTCGTGCAGTATGTACTCGTATTCGGCGGGCTTCAGCAGGGTATTGATGGGCAGGGCCACAGCGCCGATTTTCATAATGCCGAAGAAACAATAGGCAAAATCCGGGGTGTCCAGCAGGAGCATTCCTATCCGCTCTTCCCGGTGGACACCCAGATTCTTAAGCGCATTTCCAAGCCGGTTGACCCGCTCGGACAATTGGCCATAGGTGACCCGGTCCTCAACGCATTCAATAGCCACCTTCTCGGAACGGCCTTCGGCTATATGCCGGTCAACGAAGTAGGTTGAGACATTGAAGATGGTCGGCAGTTCGATGTGCATGGTCAGCAAGGAATTGTGCAACGCCAAGCGGGAAATGGCAACCGGGCAGTGGTTTAGGCCTCCCCGCCGCGAAGGCTTAAGAACATCAATAGCCTGGCTGCTTTTGCGGAACTTTCGCAAGCCAGCTGCCGTATTCTGTCCTAAGGCCCGAAAATCACCTCGCGGCCCTGTTAATAATCCAGCTTCTCTCTCGTCATTCAAGTGAGAGGAGCACGTAGACAGTGCAAGCCACAATGCAAATCTCGCAGGCGAGTATGGCAGCGGTCATGGGAGAAAAGGTGGTGCCAGGGCTGGAGCAGATATTTCTCAGCCACAAGGACCTGATTTTCCGTGCCGCTTACCGTATCACCGGCAACGCCAGTGATGCGGAAGATGTGCTGCAGACCGTTTTCCTGAGGCTGGTACGCCAGGAAAATATTTCCGCCATCAACAACCTGCCGGGATATCTCCACCGCTCCGCAGTCAATGCAGCTCTCGATCTGCTGCGGAGCCGGAAAGACTCACAAACAATTTCTCTGGATGCTGATCCGCAGCAGGAGCAGGCCATATCCATGGATACGGCGGCACGGGTAACTGAGCTGCGCGACTGGCTGCGTCAGGCGCTGGCCCGGCTCAACCCAAGATGGGCGGAGATGTTTGTGTTGCGATTTGTGGAAGACCTCAGCAATCGCGAGATTGCCGGACTGATGAAAACATCTCCGGCCGTAGTTGCCGTGGTATTGCACCGTACGCGTGCTCTGTTAAAGAAGGACTTTAGGTCTGTGAAGGCGAGGGGAATTCGATGAAGCGCCAGGATAAACCACAAGAAATGCTGGAACAGGCGGTAGCCGCCGTCCGTGTTGATCAGCCGAACGCGGAACTGTTGCACGCGGCGGGAGAACGGGTGTGGCAACAACTCAGCCAGAACGCCGCCGGCGTGGCGGAAGGCGAGTCCATTCGAGGCTGCGCGGATGTGCGCAGTCTGCTGGTGCAATACCGCCGTGGAGAATTGGGCCTGGCCCGAAAGCTTCTTGTCTCCGCTCACCTCAATGAATGCGTGGAATGCCGTCGCGAGGCCGAATTGGGCGGTGTTAGTTCGGTTCCGTCCCCCTGGAAACAGGCGTTGCCGCGAACCGCAAATCCGAGTTGGCGCTATGCCATGGCCGCAGCAGCCATAGTGGTACTGGCGATTGCAGGATACTTTGTTTCCGGCAAGTTGCTGTCCGGGCCTGCTGGGATGAGGGCCCGCGTGGAGTCCTTTGACGGAGTGCTGCTGCGGGTGGGCTTCAGCGGCGAGCAACCACTACGAGTTGGCGAAGAATTGGAAGAAGGGGAAGAAGTGCGCACAGGCGTGGGCGGCCACGCCACGTTGCGCCTGCGCGATGGTTCGCTGGTGGAAGTGAATGAGCGCTCGCAACTGGGTGTCACAATGCGGCGCAGTGACACCACCATCCAGCTTGATCGCGGAAAGATTATTGTTCAGGCGGCAAAGCGCAAGACAGGGCATCTCTACGTCGCTGCCAATGACGTGAAAGTGGCCGTGACCGGTACTGTCTTCTCAGTAAATCATGGCATCAAGGGCTCGCGGGTTTCCGTCATAGAAGGCGAAGTACATGTCGCGGGAACCGGGTCCGACGGACTATTCCACAATGCCGTTCTGCACCCGGGAGAGCAGATGGCGACGGATGCCGCGCTTCCGGTGCCGGTGAAGCAGGATATTGCCTGGAGCCATGATCTGGATAAGCATCTGGCATTGCTGGCTGAGTTCGCCCATTTGAGTAACAAGCTGCAAGCGGTGCAGATGCCGGGGCTGCGATATGAAAGCAAAATTCTGCCGAACCTGCCCAGCAATACAGTTTTGTTTGCCAGCATTCCCAATCTTGGCGATGCGGTGCAGCAGGCCAATCAGCTATTCCAACAGGAACTGCAGGCAAGCGCTGTGCTGAATGAATGGTGGCAACAGGCGCAGTCGAAGAGAAATGGGGCTGACTTTAACCAGATTGTCGATGAGCTTCACTCGCTCAGTCAATACCTAGGTGATGAGATTGTCTTCTCCGTTGCTATCGACGGAAATCAATGCACCCCGCTGGCGGCGGCGCCGGTGCAGAAGCCGGGTTTGAAGCAGTTCATTGAACAGGAACTCGCCAAGCGTTCGGGTGAAGTGCATTACGGCAATATTCAAGTGTTGGATGAAGCCGGCTTGGCCTCTGCGGCGGCGCAGCAGCGAGGCGGGCTATACATGCTGGTGCGGCCTGATTTCGTGGCGGCCTCGCCTGATATTTCTGCCTTGCGCGCATTCAACACGGCCTTGAACCAGGGCGGAGCCGGTTTGGTATCAACTCCGTTCGGGCAACGCCTTACCGCCGAGTACCAGAATGGAGCAGGCTTGCTGTTCGGCGCGAATCTGGCGGCGATGACTGCCTATCATCGAGAGGCGCACTATACCAACGCGAAGAGAAGAGGGAATTTTGAAAAAACCGGCCTGGCCGATGTTCAATACCTGATTGCGGAACGCAAAGAAACTGCCGGCGAGCCATTGAATCGCGCTGAGCTGAGCTTCAATGGCCCACGGCATGGTCTTGCGTCGTGGCTGGGTACTCCGGCGCCGATCGGAGGATTGGACTTTGTTTCCAAAGATGCAGGCGCCGCGGCGGCGTTTATTGCCAAGAGCCCATCGCAGATGCTCGATGACATCTTGAGCATCGCCGGCGCTTCCGGACAAACTGATCTGACCAAGGAAGAATCTGAACTCAAAATCCAGTTCCACCAGGATCTGGCAGACACGCTGGGCGGGGAAGTGACTTTTGCCCTTGATGGCCCGATCCTTCCTACGCCTTCGTGGAAGATGATTGTCGAAGTCTATAACCCCGGACGGTTGCAAGCGACCATTCAGCAACTGGTAAACGATGCCAACGATCATGCCAGGGACGAACAGCACAAAATCGGGCTCGACCAGGAGACGGTAAACGGTCTTACTTATTACACGGTGCACGCGACCGGAGCCAATAAACCGGTAGAGATTAACTACACCTTCACGGATGGTTATCTGGTGATGGGTTCCAGCCGCGCGCTGGTCATGAATGCGCTCACCATTCATCAGAGTGGAAACTCCCTCGCGCGTTCAAGAGACTTCCGCAGCCTGCTGCCGCAAGACCAGCATACTGACGTCTCTGCACTGCTCTACCAGAACCTGGCCCCGGTAGTTGGGCCGGTGATGTCACAGCTTTCACCTTCACAGTTGCAGTCACTGCAGCAGCTTGCGGCGGAAAGCAAACCCAGCGTGGTGTGCGCTTATGGTGAACCCAACGCGATTCGTGTCGCCAGCAACAGCCGGCTCTTTGGGCTGGATCTGAATACACTTACCTTGTCCACGCTCATGAAAATGACTCAACCACCAGGGATGCGTTAAAGGAGACCAGAGTGAATGGGCCGGTAATTGAACTCGACAATCTGCAGATCAAGCTGGGACCACGGATCATTCTTGACCGGCTCAATGGATCCCTTTCCGGACGCTGCATTGGTTTGCTCGGGCCCAATGGCTCGGGCAAATCCACTTTGATCAACACCCTGCTGGGGTTTTACCGGCCGTTAGCGGGAGCCGTGCGCATTTTCGGCAAGAACGTTCATGAGAACCTGCGTGAGCTGCGATCGCAAATCGGCTACATGCCGGAAAGCGACGCGTTCATTGCCGATATGTCCGGCGTCCGCTTTGTGCGCTACATGGCTGAGCTTTCCGGGCTGCCCAAAGGGGAAGCGATGGAGCGCGCGCATGAAGCATTTTTCTACGTGGGCATGGGTGAAGCGCGTTATCGCAAGCTGGGGACGTACTCGTTGGGAATGAAGCAACTGGTTAAACTGGCCCAGGCAATCGCTCACGGTCCCCGCTTGCTCCTGCTCGATGAACCGACGAACGGACTGGATCCTGAAGCTCGCCAGCGCATGCTGCAACTGGTACGCGACATCCGCGACACCGGCGAAGTCCGAGTCCTGATTTCTTCCCACCTGCTCCACGACATTGAAGAGTGCTGCGATGAAGTGCTCATCCTCAAAGAGGGGAAGATCGCGGCGCTGTGCAACCTGGAAGAGGAGCGCAAAGCCAACCTCAAGTTCCTGGAGCTGGAGGTCAACAATGAAAACGGATTTCTGGAGTCAGTGCGCAGTCTGGGTTGTGAATGTGCGAGCTTTGGAGCCGGACGGCTGAAGATTGTTCTGCCTGACAACATTGAGGTCCGGCAGCTTTACCGCCTGGCTTCGGAACAATCTGTGCAGATTCGGCGTATGAACTATCGCAGGGACTCACTGGAAGACATTTTCCTCAAAGCCATGATGAACAGAAACGGCGCGAGCGCAGAGACGAAGGTGATGAGCAATGGCCGTCTATAAGAGAAGCTACAAAGCGTACTCTGGACCGCAAACACCGGCATGGTCACGCTTCACGGTGCTCACGCGATATGGGCTTTCTCGGCTCTTTGATTCCAGAATGTTTACGGCCTATACGGTTTTTTGTTTTCTGCCGTTTTTGGTCGGGCTGGTGGTTATCTATTTTGTGCATAGCACGGCGGCACAGACTCTTTTAGGGCTGAACTTCAGGCGGCAGCTGCTCATCGACAATTTCTTCTTCTTCCAGCTTCTAGTCTCGGAGTCATGGCTGGGCTTTATCCTGGTGGCGTGGACAGCTCCCGGAATGATCAGCACAGATTTTGCCAATCATGGTATCCAACTCTATCTGAGCCGGCCTCTCTCGCGGGCTGAGTACCTGATTGGCAAAATCTCAGTACTTGCCATATTGCTTTCTTTTACAACCTGGATTCCCGCCCTGAGCCTCTTTGTTGTGCAAGCGGCAATGCAGGGAAATGGCTGGGGGTGGGATAATGCCTGGCTTGCCGGAGCTATTGTTGTAGCAGCTCTGCTGTGGATTGCGCTGATGTCGCTGCTTTCCATGGCTCTCACCGTCTGGGTCAAATGGCGAATTGCGGCTACGGCGCTCTTTTTTGGCGTGCTGTTCTTCCTGGCGGGGTTCGGATTTGCCGTCAACGCCGTCTTGCGCACGCGATGGGGATGGTTGCTGAATCTGCCCCACTCCATTGCGCTGGTGTGGGCTGGCCTCTTTCGTCTTCCCGCATGGAAAGTTCAATTTCACGGGGAAGCCATCCCTCTGTGGTCAGCCTGGGCATCTCTGCTGGCCGTGTGCGTTTTTTCCATCTGGCTGCTGAATCGCCGACTGAAAGCGCGTGAGGTGGAACGCGCATGAACCAGGCCAACAAAATCGTCTTCGAAGATGTCTCTAAGTTTTACGGCGAAGTTTTGGGCGTTAACCGTGTGAATCTCTCGCTGCCTCCTGGTGTTACAAGCCTCGTTGGGCCGAACGGTTCGGGGAAAACAACGCTGATGAACTTGATGACCGGCCTGGTACGCCCAACTCAGGGCCGGATCAGCGTGCTCGGGATGACGCCTGACGATCCCGAAGAATTCTTCCGTCTTGTGGGCTACTGCACGCAGTTTGATTCCTTTCCTAAAGGTGTAACCGGATACGAGTTCATTTATCAATTTCTTCGACTGCGCGGGCTAGGCGGAAAGCAGGCCCATCAGCTCACCGTGGAAGCCATTGACCGTACTGGAATGGCTAGCGCAGCCCAGCGCCGGGTCGCAGGATACAGCAAGGGGATGCGGCAGAGAATTCGTCTGGCCCAGGCCATCGCACATCATCCGACTGTGTTGGTGCTGGACGAGCCATTGAACGGCCTCGACCCAATGGCACGCGCAGAATCGATAGCGTTATTTGAAGCCTTGGGCAAGGAAGGCCTGCACGTAATTATCTCCAGCCACGTGCTTCATGAAGTGGACAGGATTTCCGATCAAGTGGTGCTGATGAGCTACGGTTACGTGATCGCGGAAGGCCAGATTCATGGTGTTCGCAGCGAAGTGAAGGAACACCCCATGCAGATCCTGGTTCGCTGCACAGCGCCCGGTCTGCTGGCATCACGTCTGTTCTCTCAGGACCATGTGGTTGAAGCAAAGCTCAACCATGATGGCCGTGGCGTGCTGGTGCGAACCCGCGATGCGGAACAGTTTTACCTGCTGCTGAACAAGATCATTGTGGAAGAGCAGATCGATTTGCAGGCAGTGGCTCCAGCGGACGATGATGTGAACTCCGTCTATCAGTATCTGATCGGCAGTGGTGGAGGGACGGTATGAGCGCCGCGACAGCACCATTGAAGCCTGCAATGGGCGAAAGATCCCAGTTGCGGTCGTCACAACTCTCGGCCATTGTCCGTATTGAACTTAAAAGAGCTCTGTGGATGCGCCGCAGCGTCTGGATTTACCTGATCGCTCTGGGACCGGCGGCTATCATTGGCTTACACGCCCTGAACAGTCCTCTGGGGCGATACTGCAGCATCAGCCAAGACACCACGATTCTGGCGGAAATTTTTCAGTTGTTCTATATCCGGGTGGGCATTTTCTTCGGGTGCATGGGCCTTTTCACCTGGCTCTTCCGCGGCGACGTGGTGGAAAAGAGTCTGCACTACTATCTGCTCTCGCCGGTCCGGAGAGAAGTTCTGGTGATAGGAAAATTTCTGGCCGGCCTGGCAGGCTCTTCGATCATCTTCGGATTCTCTGTGTTTCTCTCGTTTGCGTTGATGTATGGTCATTTCGGTGCGGCGGGCAGAGATTTTGTCTTCCATGGCCCAGGATTGGGGCATCTGGCTGCTTATCTTGGAGTGACTGTCCTGGGATGCCTGGGCTATGGTTCCGTGTTCCTGGCTTTTAGCCTGGTAGTCAAAAATCCCATTTTGCCCGGCGCGGTCCTTCTGCTATGGGAGACCTTCCACGCCGTCCTTCCTGCATTGCTGCAAAAGTTCAGCATCATTTTCTATCTCAAGCAGTTGTGTCCGGTATCTGTGCCGCCTGACGGCATCATGGCATTGTTCGCCGTGGTAACCGAGCCAGTATCCGCATGGATTGCTGTGCCTGGCCTGCTGCTGCTCTCTGCAGCGATCCTTGTCTACGCATGTTTCAGAATTCGCCGGACTGAGATCAGCTACCTGGCAGACTAGCACCTACGACTCGAACTCTGCTGCAGGCTGCTTGTGAAGACCTCCCGGCGAGAGACTTATATGTCCAGTAAGTGGCATAAAGGAAGTGCATTATGCGCAAGACTTGCCAGTGTTTCCTCCTCTTTTCTGTCTTCACCTTCACAGCCATCGCTCAGAAGCAACCTTCAGCATCGAAACACACCTGCTCGCTGTCTCAATTGGGATATACGGCAAAGTCAATGGGCGTTGATCAACAGGTGAGCACTGGAACTTACAACGGCTACCACATTGGCTTGAGCGGCTGCGAAGGAAAGCCTGTTGGCAGCTACCAAATCTTTCTGGAACCTATTTCTGTGGGAACCGGTAGCAAAGCGTTTTGTTCCGATGCGACGCAAAACGTTCGTGTGCTGGAAGGCGGCAACGGTTCAAACTGTCTGGCGTTTGGGAAAGTGCAGTCCTCCGTGGAGGACGACTTGACGGGATTTCGCGTAATGACGCCCACGAAAGAAGCGGAGCCTAAATAACCAATTACTTTTGAAGGAACGGGTTGGTCTCCCGCTCTTCGCCGATGGTGGTCACTGGCCCGTGTCCGGGCACAACTTGCGTTTCGTCCGGCAGTTGCAGCAACTGATTGTGCAATGAGCGCATGATCTTTTCATAAGAACCGCCCGGCAAATCCGTGCGCCCGATGCTGCCAGCGAACAAAGTATCTCCGGCGATGAGTGTCTTTTGTTCAGGAAAATAAAGACAGATGCTGCCCTCGGTGTGTCCCGGGGTGTGGATCACGGTTGAGGAGAGATTTCCCACCTGCAGAATTCGTCCTTCACCCACAGCGTCATCCACGTGAACTGCTCCCGGAGGCCTCATCCCGATCCACGTGGCCTGCATGTCCAGCATCTTCAGCAGCGCCTCATCGTTCTGATTCATCAGGATGGGAGCACCGGTGGCAGCTTTCAGCTTCATGGCGCCGCCCACATGATCAATGTGCGCATGCGTTACCACAATCTGCTTGAGTGTGAGATTTTCGGCTTTCAGGATCTTCAGGATGTCTTCAATCTGGTCACCAGGATCAATGACCATGGCTTCATGCGTCTGCTCATCACCAATGACGGAGCAGTTGCATTGCAGCGGGCCGACAGGGAAGACTTTATGAATCATGAAGACATGCTACTGGCTGCGAGCGCTGGTCGCTAGCTTGAGGTTCTTTCATGTGAAAACGGAAGGCCGCGCGGAAAGCGGCCCTTCAAACTGAAGATATCTACTTGTGCGGGCTCTGCTGCACCGGTGCAGCAGGCGCCGAGGGAGACTTGATGCCCTGCATGATGGATGACGATCCGCCGTGGCTGGCGAAAATGGTCAGCGAGATGGAGGTCAGCATGAAGATGATGGCGCACCAGGTGGTAACGCGTGAAAGAACGGTGGCGGTTCCGCGCGGGCCAAAAGCTGTCTGGCTGCCCATTCCGCCAAAGGTGGCCGCAATATCAGCGCTCTTGCCGTGCTGCAGCAGCACCACCACAATGAGGATGGCGCAAACGATTAGGTGAACAATGGTGATTAAAACGGTCATGCTGTTCCGGAAATTCCTTTCAAAACGTATGGTGCGGAAGGGGGGATTTGAACCCCCACGCCTTTCGGCGCCACCCCCTCAAGATGGTGTGTCTGCCAGTTCCACCACTTCCGCAATGCCTCGGGCGCTTCGGACCACTGCGGATTGACGCAACGCCGAAGGGGACAGCGAGGGAAGCTCAATTATACCAAAAACTTGGGCGCGCATTGCCCGTTTGCGTTCCGCTACCGAAAGTTTCAGCTTGCTTCCCGGCAACTTCCCGTGGATTATCTTCTCAAGATTGCGGCGGGGCGGCCGCTTGATAAGACAGGTATCTTGATAAGACAGGTATAGGGTTCCCCGGACGGGCGTTTATCCGCGAGGACTAGATCGATTCGCTGAGGATCACGAGTGCCGGATCCCAAACCAAATATTGAACAACTGCAGGAGCAACTGCGGCAGGCGGAGCTGGCCGGAGATCCATGGCGCCAAGGTATTGCCCTGAACAATCTGGGCAGCTACTTCAAAGACCATCGAGAAACCGGCAAAGCGATTGATTATTTTCATAAGGCGCTCGATTTTTTTACCGCTCTTGATGATCGCGAGAAAAAGGCCACAGTCCTTACTAACGTCGGGGGAACGTACCTGGACTCTCGCGACTACACTCGAGCTCTGGAGCAATTTGCGCTTGCCCTGGGCACTTACGGTTCGCTAAACCACCCCTTCGGCCAAGCCATGGCCCTGAACAACATGGGCGGCGTCCATCTTTCTTTGCGACGGTTTGACGAGGCGAGAAAGCAATTCATTCTGGCTTCATCGTTCTTCCGCTCGGCCCAGGCGCCATCCTGGGAGGCGCAGGCATTGGAAAACCTGGCTGCAGCAGAGTCGGGCGGGGGCGATACGAAAACCGCAGTGGAAACCTACGGTCGCGCACTTGAGATCTGGCAGAAACAGGACCGGCTTGATCGCCAGGCCATGATCCTGAACCGTCTTGCCGCTATGCATCTTGCCTCGGGCGATAGCCGTCGGTCCCTGGAGTTGCATTCGCGCGCGCTGGCGTTGGCTCACAAAGCGAACAACGTGCATCTGGCGGCTGTCACCTGCGCCAGTCTCGGCCGGCTGCACTTTGACGCGCGCAACTTCAATGCTGCCCGCACTGAGTTTCAGGCGGCGCTGCTGTCTTTTGAAGAGCTCGGCGATAAGCGCGGCCAAGCGAATGCTCTGCTGCATCTGGGCAAAATTGACTTTGCCACCGGAGAAGACCTTGTGGCACAGGCAGCAAAACTGTTCCGCGAATCCGGCGATAGCGAAGGTGAAAAGCAGGCTCGGGAAATTCTCTTTCGGGTGCAAATCGAACGTTCCGAAGTTTCTGGCAAGGTCAAAGACAAGCCGGCATGAGCTCCGTCAACATGGACTTGGTCGAACGGCGACAAACTTCTGATGGCCCTACAGTAA
>CAVWUW010000007.1:0-161229 GCA_963758275.1 Terriglobia bacterium
AAATGGTGCGCAGAGGGGAGCAGGATGGATAAGATGGAGCAGCTTGGTGAGAGTTGCCGCAGCTTTTCCAGATTGCGTGGATAAGTTCGTCTAGGCCGGGACTAAGGCTCGATTGGCTATCGGGGCCCGGCAAACTTCAGGTTCTGCTGAATCCGTCATCTGATACTGTTCATCCAACGGCGATATAGCCTTAAGGCTTCAGAAGGAGATTCCATTGAGCAAATCCAGTGTCGCTGCTCCCGCCACCCTCAAGACCATCGGTTATGCTGCCAATTCCGCGCAATCGTCGCTGGCGCCGTTTTCGTTTGAGCGCCGCGAGCCCGGCCCGCGCGACATCCAGATTGAAATTCTTTACTGTGGGGTCTGCCACTCTGACCTGCATACCGTGCGCAATGAGTGGCAGGGCACCATTTATCCCTGCGTGCCCGGACATGAAATTGTTGGGCGTGTAACGGCCGCGGGAAACCAGGTGAAGACCTTCAAGCCAGGCGATGTTGCGGCCGTGGGCTGCATGGTGGATTCATGCCGCACCTGCGCAAGCTGTCGAGACGGACTGGAGCAGTACTGCGAAGTGGGCTTTGTGGGCACATACAACGGCGAAGACAAGCATCTTGGCGGGGTGACCTACGGCGGATACTCGGACAAAATTGTTGTTGATCAGGATTTCGTTTTGCGCGTTCCCGCCAATCTTGACCTGGCTGCGACGGCCCCGCTGCTCTGCGCAGGCATTACCACCTACTCGCCGCTGCGTCACTGGAAGGTAAGCAAAGGGCAGCGCGTGGGCGTGGTGGGACTGGGGGGACTCGGGCACATGGGCCTCAAGCTGGCGCACGCCATGGGTGCTGAGGTAGTGCTGTTCACCACGTCTGCCAATAAGAAAGAAGACGCGCAGCGCCTTGGCGCAAACGAGGTTGTGGTTTCAAAAAATCAGAACGAAATGCAAGGCCAGCTCAACCGCTTTGATTTCATCCTGGACACCGTTTCCGCGCCGCATAATGTTGATGCTTTCCTGCAGTTGCTCAATCGCGATGGCACGCTGTGCATGGTGGGCGCCTCGCCGGAGCCGCTGCCGGTGCCGGTATTCAGCCTGATCATGAAGCGACGCCAGTTCGCAGGCTCGCTGATTGGCGGTATTGCGGAAACGCAGGAGATGCTGGATTTTTGCGGCAAGCACGGCATCACGTCTGATATTGAGATCATCCCCATCCAGCAGATTAACCAGGCTTACGAGCGCATGCTCAAGAGCGATGTTAAGTATCGGTTCGTGATTGATATTGCATCGTTAAAGGGGTGAAGAATCTTTCACTGTGGAGACGCGGAGAACAGAAAACTTTCAGCCGCAGATTGCGCATAGACGCATGTCTGCGGTTTTTTTTATTGCTTTCCTGCCACCGTCCCCGGCTGGAGCAGCTCTGGAAGGACTTTGCTGAATGGCACCCATTCTTTTGTGGCAAGACTTTCTACAACGCGGACTCTCCCATCATGCTCGGGGCTATCATTTGATGTCGAGCCGTGTAATGCCGCTGCGTGGGCCATCGGGCAGCCGATAACCCGCCATTTAGCAACTCTGCGGAGATGAACGTTATTGAAGTAAGTCACTGATTCTGGAAGAAGTTACCGGAGTAACTTTGGTGCAATGACCTTTTGGTGCAAACTGCAATTAACAGATGGGTCGCCAGGCAGTGGCGGACGAAAGACCGGTAAGAAGCGGCCCAATGTAGTTCAGCAAGGAGAAAGTGAGATGTTAATGGAGGTTCAAAGCGCGAGCGCGACTTCCAGGAGGGCTCGCGACTTCCGGCGATCGCCGCGGGCCAAGATCAGCATGCATGTGAAAGTCTGGCGTCGGGTAAAAGGCAGAAAGACGCTTGTACCGGGCTATTCCAAAAATATCTGCCAGGACGGCATTGCTGTGTTCATGCCCGCTGAAATTCCCATTCACGAAAAGCTTGAGCTTCAATTTACGCTTCCCGGTTCGAGCCGGGAGATTACGGTGCACGCCGTAGTGCGCCGGGTGCACAATTTGCAGTACGGAATGGAATTCACCAGCCTTGATGGCATCAGCAAGCAATTGCTTGGAGCGCTGGCAGTGCGGTAAAGAAGCAAAAGATTTTCCTTAAACGAACACAGACGGCGCTTGCTTCCGGCTGTGTCGCGACTTCCATTTAGTTAGTTGAACCGGCAGAGCCGGAAAAGCATCAAAACCCTTCCTGTCGCTGATGAATCTACTCATGCACATGATTTATTAAGGAGTAGAAGATGAGAATCGGCATCATAGGCGCAGGAAACATCGGCGGCACTCTTACTCGCCGCCTTACCGCTTTGGGCCACACGGTTTCAGTAGCGAACTCACGTGGTCCGGAAACACTCAAGGACCTGGCGCGCGAGACTGGAGCCAAACCGGTTACAGTCACGGAGGCGGCGCGAGCGGGAGAGCTGGTCATCGTGACCATTCCGATGAAGAACTTGAGCAAACTTCCTCGCAACCTGTTTCAAGGCACATTTGAGAATGTTGTGGTCGTTGACACCAACAACTACTATCCACGGCAAAGAGACGGTCGCATTCAGGCCATTGAAGAGGGCTTGCCGGAAAGCCGTTATGTCGAGCAGCAGCTTGGACGTCCGGTGATAAAAGCCTTCAACAACATTTATGCCGAGCACCTGATGAAGCTGGGTAAGCCGGCGGGAGCCGGGGGACGGATCGCGTTGCCGCTTGCGGGCGATGATGAAAAAGCCAAATCGCTGGTAATGAAGATTGTGGACGAACTGGGCTTTGATCCGGTGGACGCCGGTGGGTTGGATGACTCATGGAGACAGCAGCCGGACACGCCGGTATACGCCACTGACCATGACGTTGAGGGCGTCCGCCGCGCACTGGCGCAGGCCAGTCAGCAACGCAAGCCGGAGTGGCGCGCCACGGACGCCAGCCCGGGAACGTACGCCAAGCCCGCGTAAGGTGGTGGCGCTTCAGCGGGCTTCTTAAAGCGAATAAAGAAACGGGGAGAAAACCGTGTGCTCACAAGTGGTTTTCGCCCCATTTTTGCTGATTGGTCCGATTTGTTGCGGCCGATTATAATGCCGCCGTCATCCTTCACCAGCCCTCGGGGTGATCCATGATGTATAAGAGTCACGTCGAATGCCCAAAGCGCGCAGCCTTTCCACGAAAACCATGCCTTTCGCAAAAAGGAAGGCCCTTATCCAAGCCGCATAAGCTGCGTACGCTGGCGGCTGGCAGCGGCAACACCCGGAAGTTGAAGGCCCTAGACGGTCCGCATTTGTTTGCAACTGTCATCCAGGGAAAGGCGTTTGTCTAGTGAGCGCTGGTCATCTCGCGCTACGACTCGCCTGGGGGCTCGGATTAAATCGCTAGGCTTCGACGCGCTAATCCGATCTGGGCGATCAATGCAAATCAGCTCAAGCCAAGCAGCGCAATCCGAGGTTCGCGGCATCAAAACAATGTAATGGTGTGTCTCCAATCTGGGCATCATCCAATTTGGGGTTCATTCACCCGAAATTCAGCGAACATACTTAACGAGTCCTGTCAATTGTGATCCACAAGAGCGCCCTAAAAACGTCGGCCCAGTCCCAGGTTGATCCCCAGGAGTTGTTTGCCGGCGGCGGAGAAATGGGTGCTCTGATGCGGCGCACGGACTGGGCGGCCACCCGCCTGGGTCCGCTTGATAGGTGGTCTCCCGCGCTGCGGATGATGGTGAAGATTCTTCTTGCCAACCGCTTTCCCATGCTTCTCTGGTGGGGGCCGGATTTTTGCCAACTTTACAACGACGCCTACCGGCCAATTCTGGGCACCAAACATCCGCAATTCTTAGGACAGCCGGTACGTGAGTGCTGGAACGAGATTTGGCACATTCTGGAGCCGCTGATCCGTACTCCATTTGAAGGTGGTCCGGCCACGTGGATGGAAGACATTCTCCTTGAACTCAAGCGTTACGGTTTCCTGGAAGAAACGCACTTCACCATCGCGTACAGCCCCGTACCCGATGAAAGGGCGCCGCGAGGGATCGGCGGGGTGCTGGCCACGGTGCATGAGATCAGTGAAAAAGTGGTGGGGGAGCGCCGCACCATGGCCCTGCGGGACCTCAGCGCCGGCGTGATGGAGGAGCGAAGCGCAGAGGAAGGCTGTGCGCGAGCGGCGGAAATTCTGGCCAACTATCCCAAGGACATCCCCTTCAGCCTGCTCTACCTGCTGGATCCGGACCGCAAAGTTGCGCATCTGGCCGGCAGCAGTGGCGTAAACGCAGATCAGCGCATCAGCCCGGCATTCATTACTCTTCAGCCGGACGATCCGGCTGTGTGGCCGCTGTTCACGACAATGGAGAGCGGCCAAATTGAGCTAGTGGATGATCTGAGCAAGCGGGGAATCCCCATTCCGGCAGGTCCGTGGGCAGACCCGCCAAGCTGTGCGGCTGTAGTGCCGATCCATTCCAATATTGCCCATCAGCTTGCAGGGTTTATGGTGGCGGGGCTGAGTTCGCGCCTGAAGTATGACGACTTCTATCGCGGATTTCTGGACCTCACATCTTCCCAGATCGCCACAGCAGTGGCAAACGCGCGGGCCTATGAGGAAGAAAGAAAACGGGCTGAGGCCCTGGCGGAGATCGACCGCGCCAAGACTGCATTCTTCACCAATATCAGCCATGAATTTCGAACTCCGCTGACACTGCTGCTCACTCCAATTGAAGAGACATTGGCAAAGCCCAATGCCAAACTCGGCGAGGACGAGCGCGAGCACCTGCAGATGGCACATCGCAATGGCATGCGGCTGCTCAAGCTGGTGAATGCGCTGCTGGATTTCTCCCGGATTGAAGCGGGACGCCTTCACGCCAATTACCAGCCTCTCGACCTGTGCACTATGACCAGCGATCTTGCCGCCATGTTCCGCGCCACCATAGAACGGGCTGGTTTGTCCCTGACGGTCCAATGCCAGCCGGTGCAGCAACCCATGTATGTCGACCGAGACATGTGGGAGAAGATCGTCCTGAATCTGTTGTCCAACGCTTTCAAGTTCACCTTTGACGGCGGTCTTCAGGTCCGGCTGGAGGATAAGGGCGATCACGTGGAACTCGCTGTCAGCGATACCGGCACAGGAATCCCTGAAGCGGAATTGTCTCATCTGTTCGAGCGCTTTTACCGTGTTGAAGGCGCGCAAGGGAGGACATTTGAGGGATCCGGGATTGGTCTGGCGCTGGTGCAGGAATTGGTGAAGCTGCACGGCGGAACGGTCACCGTGGAAAGCGGCGTGGGCAAGGGGAGCACGTTCAGAGTTTCCATGCCTAAAGGGAGGGCACATCTCCCGCAGGGACGCATTGACTATGGCGCTGACGGAACGTCTGCCGATTCCACGGAGCGCCGGATTGACAGCTATGTGACGGAGGCTTCAAAGTGGATTCCAATCGGCCTGGAGCAGCCGACTGAATCGCCAACCGAAGAAGTGGCGCCTGCACAGCCGGAAACGTCTGTTGGGACGCTGGAACGCACGGGTGAAAGACCGACCATCCTGCTGGCCGACGATAACAGTGACATGCGCGATTACGTGAAGAAGCTTCTGGAAGAACGCTATCGTGTGATCGCGGTGAACAACGGACTTGAGGCCCTGAAGGTACTGAAAAAAACGTCCCCAGACCTGATCCTGAGCGACGTAATGATGCCAGGCCTCGATGGCTTTGGATTGCTGCGAGCTGTTCGCGAGAGGCCCGCGATTGCATCCACACCGGTAATCTTTCTTTCTGCCCGTGCGGGTGAAGAAGCCAAGATGGAAGGCAGAGATGCCGGGGCCGACGATTACCTCATCAAGCCATTCAGTGCCCGTGAGCTGATAGCGCGTGTCGGCTCCCAGCTCAAGCTGAGAAGGATGAGGCAGGAAGCGGAAGAGCTGAGACGCGCGAATGAGAAGCAGTTGCAGCAGAGCCAAGGGGAGATGCGAACCGCGCTGATTGCAGCGCAACGTCTCGCCGCGATCGTTGAATCCTCTGATGATGCTATCGCCAGCAAGGACTTAAATGGAATCGTCACCAGCTGGAACAAGAGCGCCGAACGGTTATTCGGCTACACGGCAAGCGAAATCATAGGGAAACCAATCACCACCATCATTCCCCCTGAGCTTCTCGCCGATGAAACGATGATCCTGGGCAAAATCCGGAAGGGCGAGAAGATTGAACATTTTGAAACTATACGCGTCACCAAATCGGGCGAAAGAGTTGAAGTGTCGCTTTCCATTTCGCCGGTCAGAGACGCGGAGGGAAACATTGTGGGAGCGGCCAAGGTGGTGCGCGACATTACGCAGAACAAGAAGATTGAGCGCGCACTAAGGACGACGGAAAAGCTGGCTGCCGCCGGTCGCCTTGCAGCAACGGTCGCCCATGAAATCAATAACCCTCTTGAAGCCGTCCACAACCTGGTTTTCCTGGCCAAGAGGGACGTGACAAATAGCGAGAGAGTTGCGGAATACCTGCAAATGGCGCAGCGGGAATTGGATCGCGTGGCGCATATTGCCCGGCAAACGCTCGGCTTTTACCGTGATACTTCCGCGCCTACAAAATTCAGCGTAGTCAAGACTCTGGAAGATTTGCTCTTCCTCTATGAGAAACGGCTTGAGGTGCGAGGCATTCGCGTGGTCCGGCAGTATAAATATGACGGTGAGATTACAGCTCTTGCCGGAGAGGTCCGCCAGGTCTTATCAAACCTGATCAGCAATGCGGTTGATGCGATGCCAACCGGAGGAAGCCTCTGTATCCGCATCTCGAAATCGCATGAATGGAACAAGTCCCTTCAGCCGGGAGTGCGGATCACCATCCTCGATAGCGGCAGCGGCATTCCTTTGCCTGCCCGGAAGAAACTGTTCGAGCCATTCTTCACCACCAAAGCAGATGTCGGCACCGGACTGGGACTGTGGATTACAAAAAATATTGTTGAGAAGCACCACGGCAGTATCCGCTTTCTGAGCCGCACTGCGCCGAACGACCACGGAACTGCTTTTTCAATCTATTTACCCGCGCAAAGTGCGCCGGAAAATCCGGAAAACACAAGCGAAGTAAAAAAACCGCGACGACTGACGGCATAATACCTGGATCGAACCTGATGAAAATCATGGTGGTAGACGACGAACCAATCATCGCCGATACGCTGGTGGATATTTTGAACGGCGAAGGACATAACGCCCTGTCGTTCTCCCAGAGTGAATCCGCCATCCGCCTGGCGGAGATCATGCAACCGGACCTGCTGGTCACGGACGTGGTGATGCCGGGGATGGACGGCATTGAAACGGCAAAGGCGATGTTGAAAGTGGTCCCCAATTGCCGGATTATTCTTTTTTCAGGACAGGCGGAGAGTACTGACATGATTTCAAAAGCGCGGGCAGATGGACATTTCCTTGAAGTACTGGCCAAGCCTGTGAATCCTGATGCCCTACTCGCGGCCATCACCAAAACGCGCGCTGGTAAAGCGGGATCTGTGGGTGATTAGCTGAGGAATGTTGTACCCGTTGCGCCTACGCGTCTGGTACAGTGCTTCTCTCGAAGGCTCCGAGATTCTTGCCAGTCTGCTGCCGTGTGTTGTTGCTTTGGTTTTAGTTGCACAGTCCCCACTCAAGGTTCCTGCCAAAGACCACCCAGCCACGCTATCACCTGCTGATGCAGAAGAAGACTGATGAGGCCATCAAGGTATTCGAACGCAACGTCCAGGAATATCCGAATGCCTGGAATCCTTATGACAGCCTGGCCGAAGCATACATGGCAGCCGGACAGAAAAGAGCTCGCCATCAAGAATTACGAAAAAGTCTCTCGCGGTCAATTCGGATAACAAGAACGGCGCAGAGAATTTGAGGAAGCTAAAGGGGAAAATAATACGACTGGCTCGACCCAGTCGCGAACGTACGGATTACCTGTCCACCTTCCCGGGCTCGTTCACCTCGGTGTGCGTCGTATTTCCCAACTGATCGAATTTGAGCGGCCTCACGCTACGAGTGCCTGCGGCTGTGTGTCGGGACTGAAGGCGCTTACGTTGTTCTTGAACTCACCCACGGCTTCGCCGCGGCCCTACCTGTGTTGCGCTTGAAGCGCTTCTCCGGCGTGATTAGGTAGCGTGGATCGACATGATTCCTGATAGCAATAAAAGCAATCATCATGAGCGCGTCATGAGGCCGTCTACCAGGATCTATCCACTGTAGAGAGAAAGTTCCGGTCAGCTAAGTTGTCGTGAGTATCGCGCCGGCTATATTGTCGCGGCTCTCCGGCGCGCTCTGTCCCGCTAAATAGCAGTAGTGTTACTTCTAACAAATCTATAAAACTCAAAAAAGGGAACATTCCAATGAGTCGTAATAATCTTGTACTCGGACTGTTGTGTATCCTAGTCTGCTGGCCTTCACCACCATCTCACCCGCGCAGACTGCCGGTTCGGCTGCGAAAAGCGCCCTCGCCGTTCCGGTATCGGGAAGCTTTGCTCCCTCTACCACCAGTGGAACCCTCACCTCTCTCGGCTCGGGGACCTTTGCCGGAACCTTCAACATTCAACGATTCGTCAACCAGGGCGGGAACCTGACGGCAGTCGGAACTCTGATAGGAACCCTGACGAATGGTGCGGGCCAGACTCAAAGCGTGGTCCTCCCCAATGTAACTGCACCGGTGACAGCGGCTACAGCCTCATGCCCAATCCTATCTCTGACACTTCGGCCCTTGCATCTGGATCTGCTCGGCCTCGTGATTGACCTCAACCAGATCAATCTCAATATTACGGCGCAGCCCGGACCCGGGAACCTGCTGGGCAACCTGCTGTGCGATGTGGCGAATCTGCTGAACTCCAACGGTGGAGCTCTGACCAGCATCACCAATCTGCTTGATTAATCAGATCCTTGGTGCTCTGGGGTTGTGAAAGTGAGTGAGCGTAAGGGGCAGCGCTTTGGCGTTGCCCCAACCCACGATTGAGTGACCAACTCCTGCGATTGGGTGAAATCAGATTTGAGATCAAACATTCGCCACCTGGCAGTGCATCTGAACAGGCATGAGGCCCACCATCCTGGTAGCAGAACCTGAGCCACTGCAGGCCCTCTCTGTTCGCAAACTGGTGCTGGAAACCGCCAAATTCAACGTGCTCACGGCGCATAGCACGAGCGAGGCGCTGGAAGAGATAGACAAATTTCCAGCAATGTCGGCCGCCGTCCTGGTTGCCGAAGATTCCCTCGCTTGTGAGCAGATCGTAGAGTCAATCCGGAAAAACATTCCCGATCTGCCGGTGGTCGTCTTGTCGCCTCTGGATGGATTTAAAATCGCGGGAGCAGATCATATGATCTCCAGCCACGCTCCGGAAAGTCTTGTGCTGTTAATGCGCGAATTGCTGGGTGACCCTCGCACGGTGGATGGAATCTGAGGGCAGGCTGCGCAGGCTGAAATTCCAGACCAGGAAAAACCTCCGTCCACTAAGAAGCACCCATTCTGAAAGCACGCTTACCAAGAAAAGAGCGTGCTTTTTTGTGCTTTTGCGGAAGGCAACCGCTATCTCATTGACGGACGCAAGTCGACTTGGCGTGTTTTCGCTTTTTTGTTGACTGTTTTTTGCCTGGATGCTATAGGATAAATCTTTTGTATACATTAGCTTAAAGGCATATGCGGGATGATGGCAACAACGCTGGGATGGGGAGCAAAGGGCTTCGCGGTAGAAGTCCGGTCATCCCTTGCGTTAATCCGGGTTGACGCAGCGCAAGTGTTTTAGAATCCTAGTGACGTATGCATCCGGTGATCGCATGATCCGCTGATCGGTGATCGCAAAACCCAAAGGCCAAGAAATAAAAGTCAGCGGATGGCGAATCCGAATGAAGGAAGTTCGGTCCATAGCAGCAATGAGCGTCCGGAGGAAAGCGGGAGCATCCAAATATGCTAGGCTTGGTTTTTGAGATTCGGAGCGATAGCCGACCCACTTTCACCCTCAGCCGAGCCGAAACGCCGGGCATGCCGGCAGACGAGATCAGACACGGTGCAAGGCGAGTAAAATCTAGGAGAGCTGAGCTAAAGCTTAAAAGCAGAACAGCACAAGGAACAAGGTAACCACGATTGATAGGGAAATTTGTCGCCAAGATCTTTGGCACTCAGAACGAACGTGACATCAAGCGGATGCGGCCGCTCGTGGAAGAGATTGGCGCGCTTGAGCCGGAGCTGAAAAAGCTGACGGACCAGGAGCTTCGCGCCAAAACGGACGAGTTTCGCGCGCGGATCAAAGAGCGAGTCCTGGAAGCTGAGAACGAGATTGCGCGGGTCACAGCGGAGCTGCAAAACGCTCCTGATCAGACGTTGCGCGGACAGCTTGATGAGCTGACCAAGCGCCGCGTGGAGGCACGCAACGAAGTGCTGGACGAGATACTGCCAGAGGCTTTTGCGGTGGCGCGGGAAGCAGGACGGCGTGTTCTGAACATGCGCCACTTTGATGTCCAGTTGATTGGCGGCATGGTGCTGCACCAGGGCAAGATTTCGGAAATGAAAACCGGCGAAGGTAAAACGCTGGTGGCTACGCTGCCTGTCTATCTCAATGCTCTTTCCGGCGACGGCGTACACGTGGTTACGGTGAACGACTACCTGGCCAAGCGCGATTCAGAATGGATGGGCAAGCTCTACCGCTTTCTGGGCCTGAGCGTGGGCGTGATTGTGCACGAGCTGGATGACGATGAACGCCGCGAAGCCTACGGCGCTGACGTGACCTACGGCACGAACAATGAATTCGGATTTGACTACCTGCGGGACAACATGAAGTTTGACCTGAAGGACTGTGTGCAGCGCGGGCACAACTTTGGCATTGTGGACGAAGTTGACTCCATTCTGATTGACGAAGCCAGGACGCCGCTCATCATCAGCGGATCGAGCGACGAATCCACGGACAAGTATGACCGCGCCGATCGCGTGATTCCGCACCTGGAAAAAGGCGAGGAGATTGAAAAAGCGCCGGGCGAACCGCCTGAGTACACGGGCGATTTTGCCATTGACGAGAAACATAAGAATGCCACCATCACGGACCAGGGCTGGGAAAAAGTAGAGAAGCTGCTGGGCATTGACAACATTGCCGATCCGGAAAACTGGCCCATGAAGCACCACGTGGAAACGGCGCTGAAGGCGCATGCGCTCTACCGCAAAGACGTGGAATACGTGGTGAAAGATGGCGAGGTCATTATTGTTGACGAGTTTACCGGCCGCTTGATGCCGGGGCGTCGCTGGTCTGACGGGTTGCACCAGGCGATTGAGGCCAAGGAAAAAGTCAAAATCGAGCGCGAGAGCCAGACGCTAGCCACCATCACGTTCCAGAATTATTTCCGCATGTACAAAAAGCTGGCGGGCATGACCGGTACAGCGGAAACCGAAGCGGCCGAGTTTGACAATATCTATAGGCTTCAAGTCACGGTGATTCCCACGAACCGTCCGTTGTTGCGCAAAGAAAACCCGGACATTGTTTTTCGCACGGAGAAGGAAAAATATTTTGCTGTTGCGGATGAGATCCAGAAGATCAGCCTGGGGGACCGGCCGATTCTGGTGGGCACCACATCCATTGAAAAATCTGAGCGCCTTTCTGACCTGCTGAAACGCAAGCAGGTGAAGCACGTTGTGTTGAATGCCAAGTTCCACGAGAAGGAAGCAGAAATTGTGGCGCAGGCAGGACGGCTGAATATGGTGACCATCGCCACCAATATGGCCGGCCGCGGCACCGACATTTTACTGGGCGGGAATCCGGACAGCATGGCTCGCCAGGAGCTGGTGAAGAAGGGAATTGCGCAACAGTTGCGCACCGCCGGCGGGGAAGTGGCGCTGGACCAGGACAGCTCTGAGGAGACTGTTTTTTATTACAACGGAGTCGAGTACAAGTGCCCGGCGGACAAATGGAATGAGGTGTTCAACAAGTACAAGGCAGAAACTGATGCCGAGCATGATCGGGTGGTGAGTACGGGCGGGCTGCACATTTTAGGCACGGAACGCCACGAGGCGCGGCGCATTGATAACCAGTTGCGCGGACGCGCGGGACGCCAGGGGGATCCTGGATCTTCACGCTTTTATCTGTCGTTGGAAGATGATCTGATGCGCATCTTCATGCCCAAGGGCTGGATTTCCACGCTGCTGCAGAAGCTGGGCATGGAAGAGGGCGTGCCGATTGAGTCGCGCATGATCTCGAAGCGCATTGAAGCGTCGCAAAAAGCGGTGGAGGCGCAGAATTTTGAGTCGCGCAAACATCTGCTGGAATATGACGACGTAATGAACAAGCAGCGTGAGGCAGTTTATGGCCTGCGCAAGGAGCTGCTGTCAGGCATCGATCAGAAAGAACTGATCCTGGAAGACTATGTCGGCGGCATGGTGGCTGAGGCGCTGGATAAGCACGCTCCGCGCAACGTCCATGCGGACGAGTGGAATGTAGATGCCTTGCGGAAATATTTGCTGGAGACGTTTGGGCTTGATCTGGCCAAGGCGGGAGTTGATCCGGACCAGTTGAATCGGCAGGAACTGGGCGATGCGGTTTTTGGGAAGCTGCAGGAACTCTACAACGCGAAAGAGAAGCAGCTTGGGCCGGAGGCAATGCGTTATCACGAACGCATGATCATGTTGAGTGTGCTGGACACGCAGTGGAAAGATCACTTGCTCAACATGGACCATTTGAAAGAAGGCATCGGGCTGCGCGGCTATGGCCAGCATGATCCGCTGGTGGAGTACAAGCGCGAATCGTTTGACATGTTTGAACAGATGATGCAGCGCTTTCAGGAAGAGACCTCGCGCTATCTGTTCCATATGCAGTTGGTGGAAACCTCGCCGGCAGCGGCCACAGCTTCAGCAGATGGCAACGGTGACCAGCCAGCGGCTCCTCCGCGCAAACGTGCGTCGACCTCGATTGACGAGCTTGAAGCGCAGTTCCAGCGGCGCAAGAAGCGCGAGCTGCAGGAAGCGCGCATGGCCGGGTCCAACGGCAACACAGCGCCGCAGCAGGTTGTGCGCGGGCAGGCCAAAGTTGGGCGCAATGATCCGTGCCCATGCGGCTCAGGGAAGAAGTATAAGAAGTGTCACGGAGCAGGAACCGCGGCATAAGACAGTTTTACGCTTGCAGAGGCGCGGCCAACCGATAACGGTTGGCCGTTCTGATCATTGGCAACTAAATGTGACGAAGCGCACAAGAGCTCGCAAAAAAAGAGATGCAGCCCTCTGGCGGCATCTCAGATTTTGTTTTGTCATGGCTTCAGCCGCTTAAGCGGAGTGGCCTGCTAATTAGTGGTTGCTGCCGCCGCGACTTCCACCACGGTCGCCACCACCACGAGGTCCACGGCCACGTCCGCTGCCACCACGCCCATGTCTGCGGCCCCCGCCGCCACCTCCGTGAGGAGGACGTCCGCCGCGGGGAGGACGATCCGGACGATCGCTGCTCGCATGGACCGTTTCACGGTTCGCATCTTCGCGATTGAAGTTGGGTTCCTCATCATCAGCGAAATCGGCGCCACCTTCAAACGTGACGGTTTCTTCCGGCGCGCGAGACTGTTGCGGCTGCTCTTCAGCTTCCCCTGCAGGCGCTGCACCTTCGCCGGATTCACTGCGTTGCTGCGGGGCCATCTTGGCGCGTTGCTCTTTGAGAATAGCTTTGCGCGAGAGCTTGATCCGGTTTCCTTCAATTCCAAGGACCTTCACCAGCACCTGGTCGCCCTCTTTGAGCTCGTCTTTCACCTCTTTTACGCGATGCTCAGCGATTTCACTGATGTGCAGCAGGCCGTCGGTTCCGGGAATGATCTCGACGAAGGCGCCGAACTCGGCCAGTCGCACTACTTTGCCCAGATATGTCTTGCCGACCTCGGGAACAGCCGTGAGATCGTTGATCATCTGGATGGCCTTCTGCGCAGATGGCCCGTCGTTCGACGCCACGTTCACCTTACCCGTGTCGTCCACGTCAATCTTCACGCCGGTCTGATCAATGATGCTGCGAATCATCTTGCCGCCAGGCCCAATGAGATCGCGGATCTTATCCACCGGAATCTGCAGCGTGTAAATCCTGGGCGCGAATGCAGAAATCTGTTCGCGGCCGCCGGTAATGGTCTCTTCCATCTTGTCCAGGATGAACATGCGTCCGCGCTTAGCCTGCTCCATGGCTTCACGCATGATCTGTGACGTAATGCCTGTTACCTTGATGTCCATTTGCAGCGCGGTTATTCCTTTGCGCGTTCCCGCGACTTTGAAATCCATGTCGCCGTAATGATCTTCCGCGCCTGCAATGTCCGTGAGAATGGAGTAATCATTGCCTTCCTTGACCAGACCCATTGCTACGCCGGCGACGGACGACTCCAAAGGAACGCCCGCATCCATCAACGACAGCGACGCGCCGCAAACGGTGGCCATGGAAGAGGAACCGTTTGATTCCAGGATGTCTGAAACCACGCGGATGGCATACGGCCATTTTTCCACCGGGGGCAGCACCGCGGAAACCGCGCGCTCAGCCAGAGCACCGTGGCCAACTTCGCGACGGCCCACGCCTGTCATGCGGCCCACTTCACCCACCGAGAATGGCGGGAAGTTGTAATGCAGCATAAACCGCTTTTTCATCTCGCCTTCAAAGCGCTCGATGCGTTGCATGTCGTCGGGTGTGCCTAGTGTGGTAGTGACCAGGGACTGAGTTTCACCGCGAGTGAATATCGCCGAACCATGCGTGCGCGGCAGCACGCCCACTTCAATCCAGATTGGCCGGATTTCATCAAAGGCGCGCGCATCAGGCCGGCGACGATCTTTGGTTACCTGCTCACGGAAGATATGCTCGCGCAGCAGTTCGTAATAATGAGATAGCTTGTGTGCCGATTCTTCATCATCCTCAGGAAGCTCTTCTTTTAGCCGGTTTTTGATCTGCTTCACCAGATCATAGCTTTCCAGCTTGGGATGCTTTTTGGTGTCGAGCGCGTCAGTCAACTGCGCGCCAACTTTTTTCCGCAGTTGATTGAAATAAGCCTGATCGAACTCTGGCGCCTGAACTTGTCTCTTCTGTTTTCCGCTTTGCTTCGCCAGATCATTGATTGCGGCGCAAATCTTCTTAATTTCCTGATGAGCAAACTCAATCGCGCCCAGCACCTGGTCTTCCGTGACCTCTTTGGCCCCGGACTCCACCATCACAATGCCTTCCGCCGTCCCCACTACCATGATGTTCAGGAGGCTATCGGCCATCTCAGAGTAGGTGGGATTGATGATGTACTCATCATTCACAAATCCCACGCGCACGGCCCCTACCGGTCCCTGAAAGGGAATGTCGGATAAAGTCAGCGCTGCAGATGCCGCGTTGATGGCCAGCACGTCAGGATCATTTTCCGTGTCGGCGGAGAGCACCAGTGAAATCACCTGTGTCTCATTGCGGAAGCCTTCAGGGAAAAGCGGACGGATGGGACGATCAATTTGCCGGCTGGTAAGAATTTCGCGTTCGCTGGGACGCCCTTCGCGCTTGATGAAGCCACCCGGGATGCGTCCGCCGGCATAGGTGTACTCGCGATAATCGACCGTGAGCGGGAAGAAGTCGATGCCTTCTCTTGGCTCCGGTGCGCAGCATGCGGTTCCAAGGACTACATTGTCGCCCTGCCGCACAATGGCTGAGCCTTGCGCCTGTTTCGCGAGATGCCCGGTTTCTATTTGGAGAGTTTTGCCGCCAGTAAGATCAACGGTGGCTGTTTGTTTCATGAAGCTCCTCATTTCCAGGAGGGGCCAGAGTGTTTAGCTTTGGTTGAGAGCATTTACTAGTACGAGCGGCGAAAGACCTGCACCTGGGCTCTCAAGTACGCGAATTTGTCGGCAGTGACTGTTTTGCGGACCTGAGTTTCCGCGCCGCTGGCGGCGGTTTTCTCGCCGGTCGGCTCAAGGTCGTTCGGGGTTCCCAAGGCGCTCACGCTGGGCGCGCCTCTCCGTGGGTCGTCAGATTGGCCATCTACAGGGCTTATTCTTTTAAGCTTGGGCTGCATACACCTGTGCCTCCGGCTTTGACCTCGGTCGAAAACGTCCGATGGATCTTTTACTTGCGGATTCCAAGTTTTTGGATGACGTCTTTGTAGCGCTCTGTGTTGTACTTTTTCAGATAGTCCAGCAGGCGGCGACGCTTGCTGACCATCATGAGCAGACCACGCCGGGAGGCATGGTCTTTCTTGTGCGACTTGAAGTGCTCGTTCAACTCACCGATCCGCTCACTCAGGATAGCAATCTGCACTTCCGGGCTTCCGGTATCTGACTGGTGCGTGCGGAAACGGTTGATGACGTCGGCCTTATGCTCTCTCGCTAACACTAAACTGGTGCACTCCTATTTCTAAATCTTGTCCTTCTAGTGACTTAAACAGCCTAACACGGTCGGCACGAGCCTGTAAACAGGCCCTTAACTGGACACCGTAAAAGATTTTGGCAGGCCCAAAAATCGCTCCGTGGTGATCTGGCACCCGGGAAACATCTTCTGCAGCTTCTTTTTTGAGATCCAGGTTACATCGTACTCATACGCCTTTTTGAACAGCCAGCCGTTCAGAGTGAAATAGCGCAGAACAATAGGCGTCAACCACTTACGTGGAAGCCAGTGCAGGAAAGGCATAGTCAAATGCGGGTCCACCGGGAATAGCCGGGAAGGCGTCTGGCAGTAAACGCGTTTGCCCACTCGCATCATCTCCCGCGCAAACTGAAACTGGCTTTCTTCTGATCCCACGTGCTCAATCACTGAATTTGAAAACGCCAGGTCCACTGACTTATCGCCAAATGGCAACTCCAGTCCTGACCCCAGCAGGTAAGGGAAGCCGTCAGTCTGGGATGGAGCAAACATGTTGATCAGCACCACGCCTTCATGCCGGCCGATGATGTTCCAGGTATAGTGCTCACCGCCAACGTCCAGAATCGTGCGACACGCACTGTATTTTGAAACAAAGTCCTTGAATCGGCGCTTGCGGAAATATTTCCGCACCGGCATTTGAAAGTCTTTGGGATGCATTTGGCGGCTTCATTCTATCGCAGCCCACTCTTCAGGATCGGTCGTCTGCCGCATGTATACTCAATCCGCTATCATCGTTAACGGGTAACTTTCGGTTGCGAAAGGACATGGGAGTTGCTTTGGGGCTGTTCGTGCCTCTTATGAAGGTTGCAATTGACGTCCACAGCATAGGCGCGCAGGCAGGAGGAAATGAGACCTTCTATCGCCAGTTGCTGCAAGGCTTGACGGAGGACAGGACTCCGAACAGCTACACGCTCTTCTATACGCACGCGCATGCGCCTACGCTGGTTCGTGTTGACCAACGGTTCCACTGGGTTCGCATCCCGCACAATCCCATTGTCCGCATATACTTTGCTTTGCCTGCGTTATTGCGGGAACTCAAGCCCGACGTTTTTCACTGCCAATACATTCTCCCGCCCAGGGTGAAGTGCAAAACCGTTGTGACCATTCACGATCTCGCGCATGAGCGCTACCCAAAGTTCTCGCCGCGCGTGGAAGGCGTGCGAATGCGCAAGCTTGTTCCCCGCTCCGCGCGCCGGGCAGATCACATCATCACGGTTTCAGAATATTCCGCCAACGACCTCGTCTCACTTTATGGTGTGCCTCGCAGCAAGATCACAGTCGCCTACCAGGCGCCTTCACCTAAATTCAAGCCGGGAGATAAACTCAGTTCCCAGGAACAGCTCAAAACCCGGTACGGGATCAATTCGCCTTTTCTGCTTTATGTGGGTCGCCTGCAGGCCCGTAAGAACCTCATCCGGCTTACTCAGGCCTTCGCGCGTGTTCGCAAAACGCACACAGATCTGAAACTGGTGCTTGTGGGCAAACCTGACTTGCACCATGAGAAACTGATCGCAAAAGTGGAAGAGCTTGGGCTCAGGGAGACCGTTATTTTTCCTGGCTACATCGCCAGCGACGATCTGCCAGTCTTCTACAACGCAGCTGATGTTTTTGTATTCCCATCCATTTTCGAGGGCTTCGGACTTCCAGTGATGGAGAGTATGGCCAGCGGTGTACCCAGCCTTACATCGCGCGGATCGTGTCTTGAAGAAATCGCCGGTGATGGAGCACTTCTCGTTGATCCATTGAGCGTGGACTCGATTGCCGAGGCCATCACGCGTCTTGTTGAGAGCCCAGAACTCCGAAGCGCTCTGATCGAACGCGGGCTGCGCCGCAGCGCCTGCTTCAGCACGGTGGCTTTCGCGGCAAAGGTTCTGGATGTGTACCGCTCCCTTTCGGGCAGCGCCCCCAAGGGCGTGTCATCCTGAGCCGAAGCCCTCTTCTTGCTATCTCGCATCGGCGAACTGGTCTTCGCGAGGCTAAGGACCTGCTCCGCGACCTCGCGTGAGCCATTCCCAAATGAACGTAGAATCGCGGCAGAGGTATGTTATGCAGGAATTCGACTGAAGAGGATTTTAACTCGGCCTCACGCGTGACTTGCAGCAGGTTGCCGGTCCCGAAGAAGGTAGCGTTCCAATCCTTTTCTCCAGTGCTCAAAAACATTGCGCCCACTCCGTTTGAGTGCCGCATTTTCAAGTACCGAATACTTCGGTCGCGCCACTTTAACGGGGAATTCGCCGGGACGGGCGGGCTCCAGCTTCACTTTGTTCCCTGAAAGTTCAAAAATCGCTTTGGCGAACTCGTACCATGAGCAGCCACCTTCCGATGTCGCATGATAAAGTCCGTAATCGGTCGTCCGGTTCAACACAACCAGTTGGCGTGCTACTTCTACCGTGGGGGTGGGAGTGACAAATTCATCGTTCACCACCCGTAGTTCATCGCGTTCCCGTGATAGCTTCAACATCAGCTCTACAAAGTTCAAATTGCCTTTTGCCCGGCACGGATGCGAGCCGTAAAGCCCGGACACGCGTACCACAAAATGACGCGAATTTTCCGCTCGTACAAAATACTCGCCTGCCAGCTTGCTGTTCCCATAGACGTTCAAAGGCATGGCTGCGTCTTGTTCTGTATAGGGTGATTGTTTCAGCCCATCGAAAACATAATCAGTGCTGATGTGAAACAGGGTGGCCCCAAGTGAATGGCTTGCACGCGCAACGTTACGCGCTCCTACCGCATTCGCGGCAAATGCTGCGGCTGGTTCGCTTTCGCACTTTTCCACGTGGTGGAAGGCAGCGGTATTGATCACAACCTCCGGACGGAGGGCGTCCAGGCGTTGCGCAACCGAATCTGCTGATGAGACTTCCACATCCTGATGAGTCAGGGCTGTAACCTCATCCCCTTCGGCAGCAAAGGCAGCGGCCACATCCTCGCCCAGCTGGCCATTGCCTCCGATGACAGCAATTCTCATTGCCCATCCCCGGCCAGCATGGCTGCGGCCGTGGCTTTGGCCGCATGTGCTTCAAGCTGGCGGAAAACGCTGATGTTGTAATAATTCTGATTGTCCCAGTCACTGCACTTTGACATGTTCGCGATCAGGTGGGTCACAATGCTGCGCACGTTGTGATGCGGGTGAAAGCTGAGCACGTTCTTGGCGCGTTCAATAGAAACCTTGTAGTTTCTGATGTCTTTGATGTGCTTGATGTCCAGCGCGGTCCGGATTCCAAGCTCCTGCTGCAGTGTTGCTTCCACCAGATCCGCAATCTCGCCTACCGTGTGGTTTCCTGAAGCGACATTGAAGATGCCGGAAATTGATTCATTCGCCTCAATCGCGCGGACGTAAGCCATGCACGCGTCTTCAATGCTCAGGATCGGCCGCCAGATGGCCGGATTATTAACCGTAATGACGCGGTCTTTCATCGCAGTCTTGAACATGGTGTTGATGATCAGATCAAAGCGCATGCGCGGGCTGTAGCCGCACACTGTGCCTTTGCGCAATGCAATCACGGAAAAGCCGTCTCCCTGCAGTTGCATAACCGCTCGCTCACCCTGCAGCTTGGAGATCCCGTAAGGGTAATGCGAGCTTACCGGGCGGTCTTCATCAAACAGTTCATTCTCCGTGTAACCATAGACCGAGCAGGAACTGGCATAGATGTATCGCCGAACTTTTGCCTGCCGCGCGATGTAACAGAGATAAGCCGGAGCCGCCGCATTGAAAATGAAATTTTTGCTCGGCGAGTACTCCGCCATGGGATCATTGGAGAGACCGGCGAGGAAGAGCACCTGGTCGTAGTCCTTCAAATCGTTGACCTGAAGATCAAAGATGTCGCGGTTAACAATCCCCACCTCGGGCGGAAGCTGGTTGCCAAACCAGAAGAGGTCTACCACATCAATGTCGTAGCCGCGCTCGAGCAGTTTCGGGATCAGGGCCGATCCTACATATCCGGCGCCACCCGCGATAAGAATACGCATTACGCCTCCTGTCGCGATAATGCAGCAGTATGAAGGATGTTATCCGAAAGCGGGGACTCCAGCCATTGAGCAAGAGTCGGTGCACGTTTGTCACGGTCTGACGTGACCGCTGTCAGCGGATCGATTGGCCAGCGAATTCCAATCTCCGGATCAGCAAAATAGATTCCAGCTTCACCTTTGGGGTTGTAAATCCCGGTGCACTTGTACTGCACCTCGCAACCCTCTGTGAGAGAACAAAAGCCGCGCGCAAATCCGTAAGGCGCCCATATTTGCTTTTTATTTTCGGCCGATACTTCCCCGCCAAACCATTGCCCCAAAGTCGGTGAACCCTTGCGCACGTCGACCGCTACCAGGAAAGCGCTGCCGTGCGTGACACGCATGAGCTTGCCCATCGGCGGGTCCCACTGGAAATGCAGGCCGCGGAGCACCCCTTTCGCTGAGCGCGAGTGATTGTCCTGCACAAATTCTGTGGGCAGGCCGAATTTGCGGAACTGGTCGACGCGAAACGTCTCCATGAAAAATCCGCGCTCGTCTCCGTTGACCTGGGGAACGATCACTAAAATGTCATTCAAATGTACTGATTCAACCGCAAGTGGCATGAAAAGGTGCGTCCTTTCTAGGCCGTCCGTGCCTTCCACTATATCGCGAGCGCAAACGCAAGAACCACATCTAGCCAAAATCCGAACCTAAAAGAGTACCGCTCCCCTTGCTTACACGCGCGTCGCGCCTGCCATGTTCACTGGGCCTGCTTATTTGCTGCGTTTTGTGGCGCGACAGTTGGCATTGTTTCTTGCTGCTTACGCGACTTCAGAAACTTCGCGATCGACGTTCGCAGCGTCGGGGTGCAAGCCGGTGGGCTCAATGGCCGGTTCAGGAATGGCCTTTCACAGAAATACCAAAACACGGTACCTATCATCAGCAGCTCAATAATCTGTACGGGAATCACCAGCACGTGCGGCATGCCATGCCCGGCCAACTTGTCCGCAATGAAGCGCGTGGGACGCAGGTTGAACTGGTGCGTCAGGTAGAGGCTGTAGGTGATCATTCCAAAGGCGGCCAGTGCCTTGCCGACTGGATTCTGCTTGAACGCGTCATCGAATCGCCGCAACAGAATCAGGAGCAGCGCGAAAATCGAAACCACAGCCCATTCTTTGTACACCCAGCGGACATCAAGAGGCCGGGCATACCACGCAATCACTGAGATGGTGGCGAACACTGCAAGTCCACCATCAATAAGCTGGGCCGATTTTCTGCTCCGATGGCGGCAGAGCCGGTAAAAAACCAGGATTCCGATAGCAAAGTGCACCCAGTACTCAACGAATAATCCGTAAGAAGTAGAGGGAAATATCACGTTCCATGCGAGGCACGGCATGGCCAAAAACAAGACAGTCCGCTGAATGGGAAGCTTGAATTTCAACGCCAGTGTGGCGGACACCGCCATGAGCAGATAGAACTGCTCCTCATAATTCAGAGACCAGAAGGCTGAAACAAACAGGTGAGTGTTCTCAGAAGGAAAGCTTGTGGGATGAAGGACAAGATGCGTCCACTGCATCAGGGTAAGATTCTGGATCCATTCCAGAACCGAAGTGGAAATCTGATTTCCCGCTCCTACGGCTTGTTTCAGGAATCTGGTGGCCAGGAAGAACATTACCGCAAAAAAGTAAGGTGGGTAAATCCGTCGCACGCGCCGCACCATGAATCCGCCGAATCCAACCTTGTTTTTCAGGCATGACTCTGAGGTACTGGCAATGCAATATCCGCTGATCACAAAAAAGACCATCACACAGATATGGCCGAGATTAAATGACGATCCGATGTACAGGTGATGGCAAACCACGCCAAAAGCGGCGAGTCCGCGCCAGGCATCAACCATGGTATAGCGGCTGCCCCATACCCCCGGCTGCAGCACTGCACTGGCGCTTGTTGACGAGCTTGCCATGAACAAATTCTAACTTAGCCTTTACTCCTGAGATGCGAAGTGGCTGCATCAACTACTCCGGTTTGACAAAAAACCAAATTTGCCAGAGAAGCTCTGTTTGTACGAAAAAACTCCAGAACCCGAGTTGCAGATCGCAAAAAAATGCTGATGGTATAGTTTTTAGAATCAGAAGGTCCCCTGTTGAAGATTGCATTGATCATGCATGAACTGCTGGTGGAGGGCGGTGGCGAGAGGCAGTGCGTCTCGCTCGCTCGCGAACTCCTCCGCATGGGGCATGATGTGGATCTCTATACGTCAGCCTATGATCGCGAGCACTGCTTTCCTGAGGTCTGCCGTGAACTCAAGATCACTGACGTAGGACGAGGAATCTTTCCCTGGTTGGGCAAGCCGCGGGTAATCCGGGCCTATCTGGACATGTTGCGCCTCGAAAAAGCGGTTACCCGGCATTACGAGATCTGGAACCCCCACCACTGGCCCGCGGAATGGGGAGCTCTACGCTTAAAGAAAAAGCTCGGCGGCACTGTGGTCTGGATGTGCAATGACGTGCCCAACTTCCATGAGAAGGCGTGGGATACCGAACGTTGCGGCATGTTGACCCGGTTGATCTACAGACTCGACTATCTCTACGACCGCGCCCAGGCTCAAAAAATCGATCTCATAGTGTTTCTTTCTCGCTGGGCAGAAAGCGAGTTCAAGGCCATTTACCCGGCGCGCACGCGCGTGGTGCGGAGCGGCTCCGATCCGCAGCGATTCAGGCCCGGCGGCGATCGCAACAAAATCCGCACTCGATTCGGCTACTCCGATCAGGATTTTGTTGTTCTTTGGCTCGGTATTGTTATGCCGCATCGTCGGCTACAGGACGCAATCCATGCCATCAACCATCTGAAAAGCCGGGGCAACACCGTAAGATTGCTGGTGGCCGGATCTGGGCAGACCTTTCCTGAGTACTTCGAATCGCTGCAGAACCTGACCAAGGAATTAAATGTGGAGAAGGAAGTTACCTTTGCGGGCAAAGTTCCTGACGATGAGATGCGCGATTTCTACTGTGCCTGCGATGCCTTTCTCTTTCCCAATGAAAACCAGACCTGGGGTTTGGCTGTTTTGGAGGCAATGGCGTGCGGTTGCCCGGTGCTGGTGTCCCGCGGCGCTGCGGTTCATGAGGTCCTTACGGACGGACAGGATGCTCTTCTTTTTCCCGCCCGCGATCCTGAGGCGCTGGCGGCTAAAATTCAAATGCTTGTGGCTCATCCTGAACAACGCACGCGCATCGCGGAAGCAGGAATGCAACTGGTGCGTACCCGCTTTAATTGGGAGCGGTTTGCCGAGCAGATGGTGGCGATATTTGATCAGGTAATCAAGGGCGGCCTGCCAGAAGAGGTGGCGGGCGCAGGTATTGAAAATTCTGAGACCGGCTATTCACGACAAAATCCCTGAGTTCGATAAACCCCTGCCAAACCAGGTGCAGAGAACATCATCATCTGTCCGCGACTGAATGATAGATACGCGCAGTCTCTTCAGCCGTGTGGGCCCAGTTAAACCGCTTTGATTGAACGAGTCCACGCCGCCGCAACTCTTCGGCGGTTTGCACTTGGCTTAAAACATCCCTTATTGCATCTGCCAAAGCAGCTTCGTCGTGGGGAGGAACCAGGATTGCGGCATCGCCCGCGACTTCAGGCAGACTTGAAGTGTTGCTAGCTATCACAGGTGTCCCCGATGCCATGGCTTCCAGGATGGGAAATCCGAACCCTTCATAGAGTGAGGGCATCACCAGAAGGCTGGCGCTGGTGTACAGACCGGCGAGTTGCTCATCGGGTACACGTCCGGCCAGAATCACGATCTCTGACAGCCCTTTCTCGCGAATAGCTTCGTGGATTTCAGACGCACCCAGCATCCCTGGCGATTCCGACCCGGCCAGAACAACCTGCCGCTTGCCCCACTCTCCCCGGTCGCGAAGCCGGGCAACGGCACGCAAAAGATTTGGGATGTTTTTCCTGTGGGAAAGCTCACCCACATGCAGCACATACTCTGGGCGGATATTCAGCTGTGTCGCCCAGTGTGGATCCAATTTCGCTGATGGAGAGAAACGCGAGTCAATTCCGTAAGGGATCACATGCACCTTGCCCGCAGGTACGCGGTAGGTGCGCACAATGTCCGCTTTTGAGTGCTGGGAGCCGCAAATAATGGCGGCAGCAGAGCGCAGCACGGGAGGCATCACGGCCTTCATATAGGCGACCCACCAGGATGCGAAGTGTTGCGGGTAGAGGAAATACGTGATGTCATGCACGGTGACCACCGCAGGGCACGGGCTATTCAGGGGCGCAATATAAGCCGGAGAATGGAGGACATCAAACCCGCTCAGGGCCAGCCGGTCCGGTAAACGTAAATGCGTCCAGAACAGGTTCGATGCGGTTTGCCATGCGCGACTAGCCTTGCTGTGGCGCGGAGAATTTTTGAGCACTCCTTCAAAGATGTGCAGTTCAAGGTCCTGGCGCTTGAGCAAGTGTTCCAGTAAACGGGCGGCATAGACGCCTGTTCCCGTCTGGTTGCGGCGGGCGAAGGTGCTGTCCCAGGCGAGCCTTAGGCTGCGCATTCAGGTGGGGACCCTGCCGCCTGAGCAAGTGAAGCATCTTTTCTTGCGATCATCAGCATTGCATCGAAGATGTTCACCCCTAACAATGCGCGCACAGCCAGGCAAAAGTAATAGTACAGGTCGGCCTTTAGCCAGGAACCCGATGTGCGCCGCACGTAATAAGGATCAAGCGTGGTGCTGATTACAGAAAACCCAGTAGTTTCCAGCAAATATCGGAGCACCCGCGGAGTGAAGTGAGAAAGGTGCACTTCACTGATGCTGCCATCAAGCCGGATCAGGGGCAGGCCAAGCTTACCAGGTTGGTGCTTTCGAAATCCCAATTGTGTCAAAACCCGCTTCACAAATCCTCGTAACGAGGCTACTTCATTAGGTACAGCGATTACGAGCACACCTTCCTCAGCGAGCAGGGAATGGCAGGCGCTCAAGACCTCTCGTGGGTCGGGAACATGTTCCAGCACATGGAACAGCGTGATGTTATCAAAACAGCCGTGCTGTGCCGCCAATTGGTGAATCGTGCCCTTGAATACATCCAATCCGTACCTTTCTCTGGCTATGGCAATGGCGGCGGTGGAGACTTCAGTTCCATGTACCGAGCTATACAGAGGACGTGCGAGGTCAAGGAACTGACCGATCCCGGTGCCCACGTCCAGCAGCGAACCGGGCTTTCTGGTCGGCTTCAGCTTCCGCAGCCTTTTCTTCCACATGCGGTCACGACCGGACAGCTCCTGCAACCATGAATCGTATTTTGCGGGCTTAGAATAGAAACCGATCAGCTCTTCGAGAGATGGACGCGGATTGTCAAAGATGTATCCGCAGCTCGCGCAACGGGCAATATTGCACTGTGGATCCAGCGCCTGAAGCTGATGACCACAGCAGATACTGCACTCGCGTAACAGCTCAGTTCTCATCTCATGGCTCCCGTAATGCTGGCCCAAGTCCATAGCTTATAATACGGACGCATCGGAAGAAAATCATGCTGGCAAGCGAAACGAAAGATGCTGAAGCGACTGCCCGAAGAGCCTGCCAATCGGTAACAGCCTCCGAGCATTTCCACGTTCGGGGCCGGAAGTTTAAGTGAATAATCTGGCGACACCTCCACCAGTGCAAACTTCGGACGACTTATTTCAAGCGCTTCGTGGTCGCACGATTGCGCGGAACACAATATGGAACATTGTGGGTCAATTTTTACCGCTCCTGCTGGCGGTCGTTGCGATCCCGCTGCTGATCCGGCGTCTTGGGGTCGATCGCTTTGGAGTTCTGACTCTTGCCTGGGCCCTCGTTGGCTACTTCGGCCTGTTTGATCTCGGACTGGGACGCGCGCTTACAAAGGTCGTTACCGAGTCGCTTGCTCAGTGCAGAGAATCGGAGGCGGGTGAAGCTGTATGGACAGGGATCGCGATCCTCCTGGCAATCGGGGCGCTGTTTACGGTGCTTCTCTTCTCATTTTCTCACTGGCTGGTCGTCAGGTTTATCAAGCTTCCAGCAGCTCTTGAGAACGAAACACTGAGTGCAATTTACTGGCTGGCGATTTCCGTGCCTGTAATTACAGTCACCGCAGGACTGCGTGGCGTCTTGGAAGCGCAGCACCGCTTTCGACTGGTTAATATTGTTCGCATTGTAATGGGAGCTTTCAGTTATCTGGGCCCGCTGGCGGCGTCACTATATTCCACAAATCTTGCATTCCTTTGCTCCATCCTGGTGATCGGAAGAATAATCTCTGGCTTCATTCATTTTGTACTCGCTGCCAAATGCCTTCCTGCCTTGTTGCATCGGATTGTCCTGGAGCGACGTGCGCTTTCGCGATTGATGACCACGGGTGCCTGGATCACCGTGAGCAACGTTGTAGCCCCGGTCCTAACCTACGCAGAACGATTCATTATCGGATTTTTTCTTTCCGTGGCCGCAGTCGCATACTACGCCACTCCCTCCGAATTGGTGTTGCGGTTATTGATGATCCCAGGAGCGATTACTTCTGTTCTTTTTCCCGCCTTTGCCGCCCTTTCCGTGGTGGACACGAACAAGCTGCACCTTACTTATGACCGTGGCATTCGCTTCTGCTTCATGCTGGTCTTTCCTGCCATATTCGTCATATTCCTCTTTGCCCCGGAAGGGCTACGGCTATGGCTAGGGCCCGTATTCGCGGAGAGGAGCACTCTATTATTGCGCTGGGTGGCAATTGGAATCCTTGTGAACAGCGTTGCGCAAATTCCTTTTGCGCTCCTGCAGGCGGCTGATCGTCCTGATTTGCCCGGGAAATTGCATTTGATAGAGGCGCCGCTGTACTTAACAGCCCTCACAGCGGGCATCAAAATGTATGGCCTTCCAGGTGCGGCTGCTGTCTGGGCCTTGCGTCTGATCATTGAAGGACTAATTCTATTGCTCATGGCGCAGCACGCCCTAGTTCCAAACTCCGTTAAACGTGCAATGCTCCTGCTATCTGCTGCCGGGGGCACAATTGCGATTTCTGTATTTATATCGAGCCTCTGGCCTAAGCTGATCTGGTTTGCAATAGTGCTTTGTGGAGCCTCGTGGCTATGCTGGCGACTTGTGCTGCGCGAGGACGAGCGAAGCCAGTTGTCTCTGTTGCGACGCAGTCTGATTACCCGCGGGTAGATGCAAATGCATAAACCGACCTACGCTCGCAGCCAGGAGCCAACGTCAATGATAAAATCTTTTGAAAATCCATGAGTATTTCTCGTTTGCGGCAGAATTCTGTCGCACAAAAATTGAAAAAAGTATTTTTTCTTCTTGGCAGCCGCACACCCGGCAGCCGCTGGTACGGTGGCTATAAGCTCAGCGTTTTGACGAAGGGTTTGGATCAGCCATTTGATCCCCATCATCTTCCGGTCGGCTATGGCCAGTGGCTGGATGAGAGGATTGTCGAGTACTGCTGGCTTTTTTCGCGTCTGCCGGAAGAGCCCGGAAGACTGTTGGATGCGGGATCCACCCTCAATCACGAGTTCATCATTTCGCATCGCAAACTGCGCGCCAAAGACATGGTTATCATGACTCTGGCTCCGGAAGCACAATGCTACTGGCAGAAGCGAATCTCGTATGTGTATGGAGATCTCCGCAACACGATGTTCGACGAAAAGGTATTCGATTACGTCGTTAGCATTTCCACGTTAGATCACATTGGGCTGGACAATCAGGTGTTTCATTGCTGGCCTTTGCAGCAGGACGAGCAGGACGTGGACTCCTATGTGGTGGCGGTTCGAGAACTCTCTCGGGTGTTGAAGCCCGGCGGACGATGCTATATCTCAGTTCCATTCGGAAAACGCGTGGTCGCACATGGCTGTCAGCAAGTCTTCGACAGCGCAATGATCGATCGCCTCATCGACGAATTCAAGCCGGCGTCTTTCATCTCGACCTATTTTCAGTACAGTCAGGAGAAGGGCTGGCACCTATCTGATAAAACTACAGCCTCTGCCGCTCGGTATTTTAATTACAAGATGGATGCCCGCTGGAAAGGCCACCCTGCCGCAGCCGAAGCCGTCGCCTGCCTGGAATTGCAAAAATAAATCGCCGTGCCCTCAGAAACAAGGGCACGGCTTTAGTTTAGAAGCTGACCAGTGGAGCTCCGGTCATCGCTGTAGGATCATCATTGAACCAGGTCGTGTTGCTGTACAGGTGATGCACGTGGAAGTCTGTTCCAACATAATAGATTGACTGTCCGCCGGGGTGACCTGTCGTGAGTCCCGTAGGATCTACAAAGCAAGAAAGAGGACTTCCAACAAGTGCAGGGGGTGCGCCGGCATTTGCCGTTGCATCATCAGTGTGCCACGCCGTTGTCGAGAACAGATGGTGCACATGCTGATCGGTGCCGATATAGAAGACGCCGATGCTTGGAATACCTCCAGCCGTCACTCCTGTCCGGTCGAGGAAGCTGCAAAGCGCACTTCCCGATGCTGCAGGCAGCCCTCCGGCAATGCCAAGCGGGTCATCCGTGTGCCACGTGGTATCGCTGAACAGATGGTGCACATGCTGGTCTGTTCCTATGTAAAAGATGTCCTGCCCTGGCACGCCTCCATTTGTCGCTCCCGTGGCATCGAGAAGACTGGTGATGGCGCTGTTGGTAGCTGCTAACGCCGCTCCTGAGCCTGCCGAAGGGTCATCTGTGTGCCACGTGCTATCACTGAAGATGTGATGGATGTGTTGGTCAGAAGCCACATAAAACACGTCAATCCCCGGAACTTTTCCATTGGTTGCGCCAGTAGCATCAAGAAATCCGGACAGCCCGCTACCGGTTGTTGCCAGCGGTGCGCCTGTGAATCCATGAGGGTTGTCCGTGCGCCAGGTGGTGTCACTGAATATGTGATGTACCTCCTGATCGTTGGCAATATAGAAAATTTCCTGGCCGGGTATTCTCCCGTTGGTCGCACCGGTGTCATCCAGGAAGCTGATCACTGCGGTTTGGGTAGCCGCCAACGGAGCGCTGGTAATTCCGCTGACATCGTCGGTGTGCCACGTCGTGTCACTATAGAGATGATGGATGTGCTGATCGGTAGACACATAGAAAATGTCCTGCCCAGGTACCCTTCCGTTGGTAGCACCAGTCGCGTCAAGAAGACTGGAAACAGGTGTTCCGCTAATGGCTGGCGCGGCGCCTGCACCTGCTGAAGGATCATCAGTAAACCAGGTAGTGTTGCTAAAGATGTGGTGGATATGTTGATCGGCTGCGCGGTAGAAAATCGCCTGACCTGCAGGTGCCCCGGTAGTGGCTCCAGTAGGATCGAGAAAACTTGTCAGCTGAGAAGACGATCCACCCGCTGTGAGGCTTGGCGTGGGGGTTGGCGTCGGAGTTGGAGTGGGCGTTGGTGCTGGATTGACAGTCAGACTCGTCGACGTGCTCTGGATAACCGATCCATTGCTGCCATTCACGGTCAAGGGGAAAGTACCACCAGGAGTGGCAGTCGTCGTGGTGACGGTCATCGTTGACGAATTTCCGGTTGTATTGTTTGGACTGAATGTAGCGCTTGTCTTTGTCGGAAGGCCAGCAGCGCTCAGAAATACACCTCCGGCAAACCCTCCGGAACGGGTGATAGTAAGGGTGTATGACGTACTTCCACCCGCTGAGACGGTTTGAGAGTTTGGTGAGATGGCCAGCGAGAAGTTTCCGGTTGCGGCAGCCTCGGTCACGGTAATGGTCTTCGAACTGCCATCTTCAGTCTGCGTTACCGTAATCGATCCGCTGCGGGTTCCTAGATTGGGGTTTGTCGCTGCTGTGAAGTTTACGGTAAATTGGAATGCGCTCCCTCCACCTCCTCCCGTCGGGCTGGCACTGATAAAAGAAGAACTGCTTAAGGTCCAATGGCAGCTGACTCCACCTGAGCCTCCTGTATTTACTATGAAAGAGCTCGAGCCGCCGCCGCTTCCGAAGGGAAATGGTCCAGCGGGACTCACAGTTATGGGAACACTACAAAACGCAAAGCCTTTGCTGCTCATAGCAAGTAGTGCCACTAAGCACACTACCGCCATTCGAACCGCTTGAGGGGTTTTCATGAGGTCTCCACTATCTACAGATTGGCCTTTTCAGTACACCCGGGCACGGATGTGCAAAATGGAACCGCCAAACAGTAATAGCTGAGGAAGTGAATTTATAGGTGTAGTTCGGGCTGCGTCAACAGAACAATCGAAGCAAATGACTAATCTCTACACGAAAGGGTATATCTGACTTGACGAGTGGATATAGTACCGATGACTGCGATCCCATCATAAAGAAGTAAGTAGATGAGAAATCTATAATCTTAAGGCTTATGCTTATCGAGACAGTGAATAGTAGCTAACCGCTTCTCTCACGCTCGAATGCACTTTCGTCGGGTCCTCTCCTGCTGCAAGCTGATAGAACAGCTCTTCATATTGGTCGGCAATGCGTTCCCAGTTGTACACTTTGCGGATTCGGTCTGGAGCGCGCTTGCGATAGTCCTCTGCTAGAGCGGGTTTCTCTTCGATCAGTCTGATTTTTTCTGCCAGCTCCGCTGCATCTGCGAACAGCAGGCCATAATCTCCCACTACTTCGGCATTAAAGGGATTCTTGTGGGCCAGAATGCAATTCCCAAATCCCAGCGCTTTTAATAGAGCGGGATTGGTTCCGCCCATCATGTGCCCGTGGATGTAGGCATAGCAATTACAATGCAGTTCTTTGATGTGCTCAATGCTGTCCACATGGCCCAGGAATCGCACTCGATCTCCTGCCCGTGCCCGCAGGCTGTCAATGAAGTCGCTGCGATAGTTTGCATCCCCGGCAATAGCAAGAACTTTCTTGCTTGCCGATTTCTGGAAACCTTCAACAATCATGGCCGCATTGTTTTCCGGCACCAGCCGGCTGGCAATCAGGTAATACTCTCCTGGCTTCAAAGCGTACTGCCGAACAATTTCAGGGTGGGTAGAACATTCGATGTTGCCACCATAAGTAATGCATGCCGAAGGGGTATGAAACTCTTCAAGGTATAGCTTTCGCATGGCGTACGCATCCGTAACGATCCCGCGAGGCAGTATCCGGCCGCACATCCGCGCATTGAAATGGAAATACCACTTCCCCAGACGGCCCCATTTACCTCGTTTCCATTCGATTCCGTCCACATTGATCGCGCAGTTCTGGCGGAACAGCCGCGGAATGACGCAGTGAAGGGAATTGGCCACATTGGTCACCAGCATTGCGTCCACCTTGCGGAAGAGCACGTCAACCATGCAGGCCAGAGTATGAGTAAAAGTTCCCAGGTTCTTGGTTTCAATGCTTGGCAGATAGATCAGCCGCACTCCTTTATAGACAGGTGGGCGCTCATGGAAAAGCGCCTTTCGGCAATAGACAATCACTTGGTGTCCGCGTTCCGCCAGTCGCGGCGCAAGTTCGATAAAGAACGTCTCAGTGCCGCTGTAGGTGGATGGAATCCCGCGCCCGCCAAAGATAGCGATGCGCAGCTTGCGCTCTTTGACTGACTGCCTGCTCGAATTGGTCATGTATTTTGCGTAGAAATGAATCCGGCTGCTCGCAAGATATGCATAGCGTCAGTCTTCATGTTTTGCACGCGGCGAGACTCTGGCCAGCAGAATACGGCGTGGATCATCCGGGTCCCAGGAACGCCAGCGGCGCTGCAAGAGCAATCCAATGCATGCCAGCATCATGCTGATCAGGGTTCCAACCAACACCACCAGAGGAATACCAGGATGGCGCTCTTCCGGTACGGTTGGCTCATCCAGGATCTTTACCGCCGGAATCTCTCTGGCTTCCTGGATGCGTGCAACCTCATATTGTTGTCGCAGCAATTCGTAAACGGTTTCATGAATCTTGGTGCTGCGATAGAGATCTGTCCACTGAACACCGACCAGCGGCATGTTCTTGATGGAGGGATACGGATCGGTTGCAGACGCCCCCCCTTTCGGACTCCCGGTGTTGATCTTAGCCAGCGAGCGCTCCAGTTCGTTGACCCGTGCCTGCAGCGTCTTCACGCGAGTATTCTCCGGCGTATAAACCTGTTGCAATCCTTCCAACTCTGACCTTGCAGCAATTAATTCGCCTTGCAAACGAGCGGAAGCTTCCACCATCACGCGCGTTTGTTCGGGAACGTCAAGGGCCATGGTGCTGCTGGAGAACCGGCTGAATTTCTCTTCTGCATCATCCAGGGCGGCTTTTTCCTCGGCCAACCGTTGCTCAATAAAGATTCGCTCCCGTCGTGCTGCTGACGTGGACACCTGCGACATCACGTGGTCCAGTGCATCCACATAAGCCGCAGCCAGCGTGGCAGCAAATTGTGGATCACGGTCTTTGACGGTGATGGCGAGAACTCCGCTCTTTTTGTCCTCAACAATTGAAGTGTTTATCTCTAGTTTAGAGCGCGCGTCCTCCCAATATTTCTTGTGGTAGTGCTTGCGCAGATCGAATCGCTTTACAATCTCATCTTCCACAGTGCGGCTTTGCAACACCTTGGTGAACAGGGCGCCTGTGCTTTTTCCTCCGAGCAGGTCGCCCGCCATACCGGCAATCCCGGCCAGCCCCGGAGATTTGAGTATCTGTGGCAGGGCAAGTTGGGCCAAGCCGCCCCCAGATGAACCGTCCGGCGGCATCAGTTGCGCTGTAGCCGGGTATTTGCAAATCCTGAATGCCAGTACGACAGAGAACAGAAGACCCGCCAGGGTCCAAAGTGCAATCTTGATCCATCTGTACCAGAGATACTCAAATGCATCGAGCCATGCGCTCCAGTGCCATCGGTCACCAGAGATCGGTGAATCGGGCGGTTCTTCAATCAGCTTGTTCGTGGTCCTTAAAGCCATGGTTCGTTTGCCGGGCTTCCTTGGTGAACGCGGACTGCTCCGCAAACGTTTCACTCAGGGTCAGGTATACCTTGCAACATTGATTGCACCCCAGCTTAGGGAATTACCCTTAGCCCGATGGGCGCACCTCTAATGTGTATCTTCTCACGCATTTTATCCTATAGGGATTGGCGGATGATATGCGTGCCTTATGGCCGAAACCCGTGAATCAGCTTAAGGTTGCACCGCTTCCTTCATGCTCCGATATTTCAGAGCGCGCCCCAGGATTAAATTCTACGGTTTCGGGGCATCAAAAAACATGGTTTGCCGAATCCATTCTCTGATGTAAGTCAGTGACCATGTTCTTTGCCACCACGACGCCACACTCGCATGCGAACGTGCAATGAACCTGGCCAGTATTAACTTGGACAATTGACAGAACAGTTCATCAGCGGATGCTTTTCTGCCCTGGAACACGCGCGGATTTGTAGCACGTGGAAGACGCGCGAGTATCTGCGATTGTGTGTCACGCGTCAGTGTTTCCGATGGAGCAACAGATGCGCGACCAAGGTAATTTACCAGGGGTTCTGGACGAAGGTAATCTCGAATGAAACCCCTTCGAATTACTTTCAGTCGCAAACCACTTGCGCCTCATGTATGCTTTATCGAGAGCCGTCCAAGAGAGAGACGGCGTAGTTCCCTTGTGTTCTTGCTCGGGGATGCTTTCGATCTGCGGGTGAGCAGTTTTTCGCAGGACGGGCAAACTCAGGTCCTGTGCTGGATTTGCTCAAACTTTTGCCGCAACGGCGTGTTATTAGGGCATGACAATCGCTGTACGGCAGTAAAAGCCGATCATTGCAAACGGCGAGTGCGCCTCTCGCGCGAGGCGTAAATTTCGGGAGAACGTGTTTCCCGGACAAGGAGGGCTTAGTGTCAACACCGGAACTAGCAAGAGGTCATGAGCAGTTTGCAGACCTAGGCTATTTCGTTGATAGCTCTACACAAACCAAGACGAGCAGGCCTGGAGCCAACCCCGGGATTCTTTTTGCCACCCTGGACGGGATGGCAGTGGTGGGAACAGGGCTCCTTGCTTACAGGTTCCGCGATGTCCTTTGCAGTTTTGTCGGAGTTGATTCCTCCAGTATCGGCCCCCTGCCCCACGCGCGGTTGCTGGTCTTCCTGGCCCTTTATGCCGGACTGACCATCATCTGTAACGCCGCCCACGATCTTTATTCACAGGATTCACCGCACGCGGGCCACTTCGCCAAGTTAATCAAAAGTTTCTTTCTCGCCACTCTGGTGGCGGTGATGGTTGTGTTTGTTGCTGGTGACAAGGCCATGCCGCGTCTCCTTTTTGCCAGCACTGCAGTGTTTGGCATGTTTGAACTGGTAACGCTGCGTTACCTGATCCACAGTCATAATCTCAAGCGAATTGACCGGGGCATTGGCATCCGGCATGTCCTGATTGTCGGGAGCGGCAAGATTGGCCGCGCTTTTCATCATTATTTACAGACACACGGGCAGTTGGGGAAAAAAGTATGCGGCTTTGTTGATGATGATCCCTGCGATTCACCCCTGTGGCTGGGAATTTCCGCCGACCTTCCCCGCATTGTTCAGCAACAGTTCATTGACGAAATCTATTTCACGCCAGACGCCAGCCGCGATCTGATCATTGATATAGCGTTGCAGGCTCGGGAGCAGAGGATCAGCGTGAAAGTTGTCCCCGATCTTTATGGGGGACTCGCCCTGGGCGCCGGTTTTATCCGCATCGGCGATATTCCAGTTCTTGAGCTGAATCACCAGCCCATCCCAGCCATTGGCCTTTTCTTCAAGAGATTGATGGACCTGCTGGTGGCGGGAGTGCTGGTGCTGGTGTCAGCCCCGGTGATGGCCGTTACGGCGGTCCTGATCAAGATCAGTTCTCAGGGACCTGTTTTCTACACGGCCTGGCGCGTGGGACGTAAGGGAAGGAATTTCCGGTGCTATAAATTCCGCACCATGGTTGTCGACGCTGACGCACGAAAAGAGGATCTGCGTCACCTGAATGAGCGTAACGGCGCTACTTTCAAAATCGAAAATGATCCGCGGATCACGCCCCTCGGACATATCCTGCGAAAATTCAGCATCGATGAATTTCCCCAGCTTATCAACGTGCTTAAGGGCGATATGAGCATGGTGGGGCCACGTCCTCATCCTTTGGATGACTATCACCATTACAGATTGGAAGATTTGCGGCGGCTTGATGTCCTGCCTGGCATCACGGGCTTGTGGCAGGTGAGCGCGCGTCGTGATCCCTCTTTCGCGCGGAACGTTCTGCTTGACCTTGAATACATCAACAACTGGAACCTTGCGCTTGATACAAAGATTCTGGTCAAAACTGTCCAGGAAGTGCTGCGCGGTTCAGGAAGATAACTGTTTACCGTTTTCCAGCACTGAGCCGCTGCGGTTGCGCCGCACCGCTTGGACCACCACTGTGCCTGCAATCAAAAGCGTTAGCAGGCAAATCAGCCCTAAAGAGATGGCGCAGTAGACGCACCATACGCCCAAAACGTCCTTTTCGATGTGTGCCAGATACAGGGAAAATGCCAGCGCAGGTATAGCCGCAGCCAGCATCAGGCGATACTGTTTCCTGTAGGCCAGAAATGCCAGCAAAATGTATCCTGCAATACCGATATCAGCCACCGGTATTCCGCCCATCACGGCAAAGGGACTATGGTTCACCACACCACAATCCCACTTTTCATTGATATCGCATGGCGCCAGTCCCTGGCGGTAATGCTCGCGCAGTGCCAGTCCGGAATCCACTGCGCCCAACAGCGCCAGCAATAGCAGGATGTATCTCATAATCCTCCAATCAGGATTTTGCTGTTTCCCATTATTCTAAACGCCCGTTAAGCCCGTAATATGCCGGCATTAAACCGAGACCTCGTGCATCTTGGATGAATAGAGATTGGTAAACGGGTCATGGATTTGCATCGTCAAGTTGCGGCCGGCGCTTGTGCCACTCGGTTTCACTTTCATAAATGCGGGCCAGAGACATGATCACTCCTTCTGATCCTGGAGCGCCAATGATCTGCAGTCCAATCGGCAATCCTGAAGCAGAAAAGCCGCAGGGAAGTGACATCGCAGGCAATCCGAAAATATTCCATGGCCGCGTATTCCGCAGCATCACAAGTTCCCGACTGCGTAACTCGTGCGGTTTCTCCTCCAGTTCAGCCAGGCTGGGCGGCAACACTGGCGAAGCAGGAGTGAGCAGCAGATCGACTTCTTCAAAAATGTGCCGCAGTTCTCGCCGCTGCCACAAAAGTTCCCGGTATTTTTCGATATAAGCGGCAGCGGAAACATCTGCCCCGCTGCGGATACGGCGTAGAGTCTCCGGGTGATATTCGCGTTCGTGGGCTTTAAGATATCTCTGGTGGTACACAAACGGTTCGCAGCGGACCACCGTGCGATCAGATTCTGTGGGAATGCTGATTTCGCGTACGCCTGCAGTGAGACGGCTCAAGAGGGCGATGGCCGAACCCACAGCTTTTTCAATTTCCTGGTCCAGTTCTTTCCAGAATTCACGCGGTGTCGCCAGCCTCAGAGTGGAAACCGGTTCAGCCATAGCGGACGGATAATAGACCGGCGGGTACTTCTGGCAATAGATATCGTGCGCGTCATAGTGTGCAATCGCCTGCAAAACCAGAGCAGCATCAGATACGGTGCGCGTCATGGGGCCTACATGGTCCAGTGACCATGAGAGGGGGATAATCCCACGAGTGCTGACCAGGCCATAACTCGGTTTGAGTCCTACAATTCCGCAATAAGCCGCTGGCAGGCGAATGGAACCTGCCGTATCTGTTCCAATTGCACCATAACAGAGCCCCGCCGCAACAGCAGCAGCAGAACCTGATGATGAGCCGCCGGTGATATGACCGGTATTCCACGGGTTGCGGGCCGCTCCGTAATGGCTTATAACGCCGCTGCCACCGTAAGCGAACTCATGCAGGTTGAGCTTCCCCAGAAGCACCGCGCCTGCCAGCCGCAGCCGCCGCACAACTTCGGCATCCTCTGAAGGTATGTGGTGTTGCAGGACGGCGCTTGCGGCGGTGGTCCTTACCCCTGCAGTTTCAGCCAGGTCCTTTACGGCAAGTGGAATGCCGTGAAGCGGACCTTTCCATTCTCCACGGCTGATCTCAGCTTCTGCCCGGTGTGCTTCCTCCATGGCTGATTCCGCCGTTACAGTAATGAAGGCTTTTAAACGTGGATCGAGTTTCTCAATCCGGGCGAGGCATGCCCTTGTCAAGTCAACAGGGGATACTTCTCTGGTTTGGACAGCCTGGCTAGCCTGGCTCAGGTCAAGTAATGCCAATTGCTGACTTGCGGAAGAAGGCATGGTAACGTCGAGAATATCACTGGCCGGGACGCGGGTGAAATGCGAGTTTTGGTGTTTCTCCAGTCCGGAAGTCCATCATTCAGTCTTCCTCCGGTCTTTCAAGTTAATGGTTGGGGAGTGTTCATTTGGCAACTGCTGGAACAGCCGTAAACGTGAGGACGCGGAGCCGGAGAGTCGGCCTTGTTCTTTTGGTTTTGCTCGTTCTCGTGGCGATCGGTCTGCTTAGCTTTTATCGTCATCCCGGGTTTTACGTTGATCAGTTGCAGCGGTTTCGTGTCTGGAGAATAGGACTGCAGCAAAATTCAGTTATCCTGGGCGGAGAGAAAATCCATTACATTGTCGGCGGCCAGGGCAAGCCGCTGGTTCTGGTGCATGGGCTGGGAGGCCGCAGTGAGGACTGGATCGCGCTAATCCCTCAGCTCATCAATCATGGCTATAAGGTTTACGCGCCTGACCTGCTCGGCTATGGACAGTCAGCCCGCCCAGACGTTGACTATTCCATCTCACTGGAAGAGGACATCGTCAGGCAGTTTCTTGACAGCCAGGGCCTGCAACAAGCGGATATGGCTGGCTGGTCCATGGGCGGCTGGATCAGCCTGAAGTTCGCTGCTGAACATCCGGAGCGCGTTCATAAGCTCATCCTGTTGGACAGCGCCGGCCTGAAGTTTGATGCCGTAAATGTTCCCTTTCTTCGGCCCAAAACTGCAGCTGACATTGACCGCATGATGAAAGTGCTCACCCCGCATCCTCCTCACATCCCCGCTTTTTACGCTACGGACTTATTGCGCGGATTTGCGCGAGAGGACTGGATCATGGATCGCGCCTTGAAGTCTATGTACGCGGGTAAGGACTTGATGGATGGCCGCCTGGGCACAATCAACGCGCCGGTTTTGCTGCTCTGGGGCAAGCAGGATGTGTTGACGCCGGTTTCCATGGGGGAGCAAATGCGCGCTGGCATCCCGCAATCAGAGCTGAAGATTTTTGATGGGTGCGGCCATCTTGCTCCAGTGGAGTGCAGCAATGAGATTGGTCAGGCAATGATTGAATTCTTGGGCGCTGAAAATGCCGCAGGAAGAAACGGCCCGGAGTGAAAGGTTACACTCATCGAGTTGACTGACGTTACTACCCACTAACTAATGAGGAGCAACCGCCAGGGGCCGGGAGCGCGGACGGGAAGGTCCTGCTACTGATCCGAAATATTGCGAATCGAATTCAGCATGGAACTGGCCTGAAACCTCTTTCATGCTTTCCTCAACTTTTTTCCGGCCGATGGCCCCGCAATTTCCACATGGGGAGCCATGTGGTAGAGGGGATACTGCGGTTGTTCTGGTCCACTGCAAAACGAAGGTCCGGCGATTGTTCAATACTGTATCTGCCTTTTTGAAAAGATTGCCTGTCATGTCCTGTAGCTGCACGACCGGGTCATTGATCTGCACTCGGATGCCGTTCACAGTCATGCTTCCGTCGGCATAGTTCCGCTTTCGATAAAGCCCTCGATACCGTTTCCGGCGGTTTGTGAGATTTGCACAATGCCCACCATGTGCATCGAACAGAACAGTAATCCAGAAGAGTACATGTACCAAGGTCACGTACGGGTCTTAAGCCGGAGCGGAATTCATGATCTGAATCAGTTGGGATTCGCGCTATGATAGCGCTGAAAATGGCCGAACAACTCAATCTCAACGTGATCTTACCCACTCGCGGCGAAACGAAGATACTCAACGTGCTGTGGGAACTTGGCGAGGCAACTGTCGAGGAAGTGATCAAGCATCCCAGCTTCCCCACGCCGCCGAATTACAAAACAACTCAAACTCTCCTCCGCATCATGGAAGAAAAGGGTCTCGCGCGTCATTCCACACGCGGCCGCGTCTTTGTTTTTGCCCCCTGCGTAACACGTGACCAGGTGACCCGGCTCTCAGTTCAGAATCTTTTGGAGCAAACCTTCGCGGGATCTCTGACCGACATGATGGTGGGTGTAATTGAAACTGGAACGGTGAAGGAGTCTGAGTTGGAAGAATTGGAAGCTCTCATTCGCAACTATCGGACTTTGCGGGCGTCCTCTTCAAAGTAACTGGCTGAGACTTGGTCGGTATAGAGTAGAGCGCATTTGCCATTTCAGGTTACATTAGAAAAACTAATGTCTTTTTAATCGTTTTACCTATATCAGGGCTCCAGATTGTCGACACTCCACTAAGGTTTGTACCTAAGATTGTCTAGGGTATTCACCTATGGCGTTAGATTCTGGAGAGCAGTCTACAAGCACCATTAAATGGTGTGCTTCCGGACAGGGCGTGGGCCCGATAGAACGCACTCGTGAATTCGCCGGGATGGTCGCCGGCGAACTTACCGGCTGCTCCCAGTTCGACGGAAAGGGCACTATGCACGCAGATCGCTATTTGTACGCTATCAGCGTCTTTCTCACGTTTTCAATACGAGTTGCTGTCGTCTGGCTGTTTTGCTTCATCTTCTCGCAGATTCTACGCAGACCCAATCACCGCTTTACTCTGTGGTTGTTTTTCGCTGTTGGATCGGTAGCCTATTGGCTTGAATCATTGGCATCCATAGTCTTCGGGGTGCCGACCGTTACTCCTGCGTCCGCACATACCATTTCATTGAGCCACATTGCGGTTTCATCAAGCTGGGAGCCAGTTTTTGCCGCAGTAAGCTGGATATTGATGGGCGCATATCTGGCAGGCTTCCTGGGGCTGTGTGCCACCCGCGTTTGGAGCCGCTACCGGATGGGAAGGCTCCTGGAGTTTGGTACCAAACCTTCCCCGGAATTTGCGGCTTCCCTGGAGGCTATGTGTGACAAGATGGGCGTGAAGCGCTGCGAATTGCTCGTCATCCCAGGCATCTCTTCACCAGCCACTGTGTATTGGCTGAAGCCGCGGATTCTTTATCCGGAAGTCTGCCATTGTCCTGACCGGACCAGTGAATTTGCGCATATTATGCGCCATGAGCTGGTGCACATTGTTCGCCGCGATTACCTGCTCTCCAGCATCATTGATGGTGTGTGCACACTCTTGTTTTTCCATCCTGCAGTCTGGTCGGCCAGAAAAAAAATGCGCATAGAGCGGGAGTTGGCTTGCGACAGGGCCGTGGTGGAAGCTTGCCCAGACGATCGGGCCGACTATGCTGCCAGTCTGGCGAAATTTGTTCGTTTGAGCTTTCTGGCCAAGAGCCCGTCACATCATGTGCAGTTCGCTGCCCCTTCATCTCTGCTGGGTAAGCGCATCCGGACCATTCTGCTTGAACCTGATGCTGCGCCGGGCTGGACCCGCTTATGTTCCGCGGGGCTGGTTGCAACCATGGTGGTCACAATTATTCTCTTTACCCCGCAGGTCTCACTCTCATTAGATCTCAACCACAGCGTAGCGCCCCGAGAGCTCGCGTCCACCAGTATGGCGCCGGGCTTCAGGATGAAGCGCCATGTCAGGTTTGACTACTCTGCCATTCAGCAAGCCGATCCTGAAGCGGGCGCCCTGCTGAGCGGTCGCTAAGCTGGAGTTGCTGCAAGACGATGAGCCCAGATGAGGAACGATTCTCGAAATCAATGTCCCGCGACGTAAGTGTAGTGTTCGCCTGAAAAAAGCACGGCAATCCGAATGGGATCTGCGCCTTGTTTGACGTGAGGGATTTTTATGTTGAACCGGGCAGTCCGGCCTGATTCCAGTTCAGGAACCTTCGTAGCCGCACTTCCAATGTCCCAAGCGGGCGACCAGCCAACCAGATTCTTCCCCCCGCGCAGCCACTGATCACGGATTTTTTCCGGGTAAGGACGAGCGGCAAACGTCAGTGTCAAATCTGTAATGCGGAACTGGTTGGGATTACCCATCTCTCCGCTTAACTCCAAACCGTCTCCGGTATATAGCACCTTTTCAAACTGAATTGAATAGCCATCGTGAAAGAACTGAATAGCGTTTACAACCGGGGCCACATAGTCGTCACTGTCGTAGTCGTAATGAATAAACCGGCCGAAAAAAATATCGTCCTTGGTGGTGGTCAGAGCTTCTGCGTGACGCCAGGAGATAATCGCCAATACCGCTACGCAGATTACCAATGCACCTGCCACGATTGTGACAGCAACTGATAGTTGATGGATCCGGCGCTCCAGAGACCGGACATCGACTGCCTGGCTCTGCGGGGCTGTGGCAAAATCCTCGTACATACGAAAATTCCTGTTCCTTACCTCAATCATAACGGCGACAGAGTTCTTCAGCTTTCGCCTGGCATTGCCCCGCAGCAAAGTCCTTAACGATTAAGAATATCCTGTATTCCAAACAGCTTCTAGTGGCTCGTCTGGCGCCAATTTGAATTTTGCCTAAGTTTAGCCTGAACTGCCGGTGCGACGAAGGCTTTCTCAAAATTTTTCCGCTAATGGTAACGGCCTAAACACCCAAACAGTTAAAAATACAAGATCATGCTGTAGGGTGCTTTTTGTCAGCTTGGCCTTTTTCCGCCTCTTGACGCAATTGTTCGCGGGCCTTGCGGATCTCTTCCATTCGTTGTGCCAGCAGCTTCTCTCGACCTTCAGTGGTCGGGTGGAAATACCGGCGTCCACGCAGATTGTCCGGCATGCATTCCATATCAGCCACCTTCGATTCAAGGTCATGGGCGTACTGATATCCCTTGCCGTAACCGGTTTGCTTCATGAATTTGGTAACTGCATTGCGAATGTGGAGTGGGACCGGCTCGGCAGAGGTCTTTTCCACGTCTTCCAGCACCTCGCCGTATGCCAGATAAAGGGCGTTGGACTTAGGCGCGAGCGAAAGGTAGGCAACAGCCTGCGCCAGTGCCAGGGCGCCTTCAGGCATGCCCAGAAAATCGATAGCCTCTTTGGCAGAAAGGCAGAGACTCAGAGCTTCAGGGGCAGCCAATCCAATATCCTCTGACGCCATGCGCACCAAACGCCGGGCGATGTAAAGCGGATCCTCACCAGATTCCAGCATGCGGCCCAGCCAGTACAGCGAGGCATCAACATCACTGTTGCGGACAGATTTGTGCAGTGCGGATATGAGGTTGTAGTGTTCTTCCCCGGACTTGTCATAAAGCAGAATGCGCTTTTGCAGTGTGTCTTTGACGATCTGCTCTGTGATCTCGCCGCCTTTGCCTGCGGTCCCAGCCGCCACTTCCAGGATGTTGTACGCCACGCGGGCATCACCACTGGAATAAACAGCAATCTGTTGCAGAATTTCATCATCTGCATTCAGTTGAAGGCTGCCCAGGCCGCGCTCGCTGTCGGCAAGAGCCCGGCGCAACAGCGTAATGGTCTGTTCTTCAGTAAGCTGCTTCAGAATGTAAACGCGAGTACGGGAGAGCAGGGCGCCGTTAATCTCAAACGACGGATTTTCGGTGGTCGCTCCAATCAAGCGAATATTTCCGCGCTCCACGTGAGGTAGAAAGGCATCTTGCTGCGCGCGGTTGAAGCGGTGAATTTCATCAATGAAGAGGATTGTCCGCGTGCCGTACGCCCGGGCCTTCTCTGCATCGGCCATGACCTGTTTGATTTCCTTGATCCCGGAGAGCACGGCAGAAAACTCGATGAACTCCGCTTTGGTCATGTGAGCGATGATTTGCGCCAGCGTTGTCTTTCCCGATCCCGGCGGTCCCCAGAAGATGAGCGAGCCGGGATCATCGCGTTCAATCTGCAACCGTAATGGCTTGCCCGGACCGAGAATGTGTTCCTGTCCCACAAATTCATCCAGCGTGCGCGGACGCATTCGCTCTGCCAGCGGCCGAGCGCCTTTGGCTTGAGGGGAATCCGGAAGCGGGGCAAATAAACTCATGGTTGCGAACAAAACCTTACCGCTGATAAAAGCTGATGGCAGTGATTAAATTAGGCTCTCCGCGAGCAGTTCAGGGCCGCAGAGCATTATCTAACACGCTAGCAATAGAAGGAATAAGCGATTCAACAACCTTCTTGCACTGGAATTTCATTTACTAATCATTTAAATCAGCGTTCATCAGCGGTAAGCTTGTTTCGCTGTCGCGATGCTTCATACAAAATAATCGACGCCGCAATGCCCGCATTCAAAGATTCCACCCTCGGCGATTGAGGAATCGTAATCAGCTCATCAGCGGCGGACAGAATGTCACGCGGCAGTCCGGCACCCTCATTCCCGATTACCACCATACACGCGCCTGAAAAATCTACGTCCGGAAGAGGCGTACCTTTGTGCGAGGAGGTGGCCAGCACCCGCGCTCCATGTTCGCGCAGTTTTTGAATGCTTTCCATCATGTTCACACAGACGAGCGGTTCACGAAATAAGGAACCGGCGCTGGCACGGGCGACTTTGGGATTGAAATAGCTGACTGTCTTTTCACCCACAAGAATGCCGCGCACAGAAAAAGCCTCTGCTGAGCGAATCACGGTGCCCAGATTGCCCGGGTCTTGCAGGCCGGCCACGCCCACCAGCAACATGTCCTCACTGACCTGTCCGATCAACTCTTGCAACGTGACAGGCTTGAGTTTCACCAGCGCGGCAACACCCTGGGGAGTTTCCGTGCTCACGGCGCCGGAGAACACATCATCCGGTAACAGCAATGCTTCAGCATGGCTGGAAATTTGCGGAAGCAGGCGCGCAGCATGATTCCGGCCACTCTCACTGAAGATGATGGCCTGAAAGCGCAATCCGCTCCGTACAGCTTCTTCGATCAGGCGCACGCCTTCCACGGCCAGCGAGCCGCCGCTTGCGGGCTCGCCATGGGCAAACGCCTTGCGCAGCTCTTTTACCAGCGCGTTTTGCCGGCTGGTTACATGGCGCAGGCGTGCAGCTGTTTCGTTTTCCAGCGTCATCGCCATCCATCATACTGGCCGTGCGGGTTAGGTTTTTTGTTCCTGCTGGTTTATTCTTAATGGTTTGCCTCAGGGAAAGTACCCCATTCATTGCAAAACAACAGGAGTAGCTTTGACGCCGGAAATCATTAAGATCAACCCTGAAAGTCCGGACCCGCGCATGGTGTCCTACGTTGCCGAACAGATCAAAAAAGGACGTGTGGCAGGAATGCCAACCGATACTTTTTACGGATTAGCTGCAGACCCGCTGAATCTGCATGCGGTTGACTTGATCTATGACGTGAAATCCCGGAGCCGCCACAAGCCCCTCTCCCTGCTGATTGAAAGCGTGGAACAAGCTGAGTATCTGGCGCGTCCGCTGCCCGACGTGTTTTACGACATCACCCGAAAATTCTGGCCCGGGCCGTTGACCATTATTGTTAAGGCGTCCTCGCGCCTGCCACTCAAAGTAACGGCGAACACAGGCAACGTCGCGCTACGCGTGCCCGCAGCCCGTATCCCTGTTGAGGTGATCCGTGCCGCAGGTGTCCCCATTACTGCCACCTCAGCCAACATCAGTGGAGCCAGCGAATGCACCACAGCGGAAGGAGTGCGCCAGCAATTGGGCACAAAACTTGGCTTGATCGTGGATGGAGGAACCAGCCCCCGCGAAGTGGCCTCAACCATTCTGGATATGAGCGTGGGCGGCAAAGTCACGGTATTGCGTCACGGCGCGATTCCGGAAAGTGAGCTGAACGAGTTCCTGAACTGATTCATGCCCGCAAAGTCCCGCAAAATGTGGCTGCTGTGGCTGCTGCTGGCGATGGTCTGCTACGTTATCGCGGTCTATCGCGGTATTCTGCGGCAAGCTTCTTCGGATGAAGCGCGGCACGCGGATGCCATTGTGGTTTTTGGCGCGGCCGAATATGTTGGCCATCCATCGCCCGTGTATAAGGCGAGGCTCGATCACGCCGCGCAGCTTTATCAGCGCGGATTCGCTGATCTAATCATTACGACCGGCGGACCAGGCGACTCCCGGTTCAATGAAGGAGTTGTAGGAAGAGAGTACCTGAAGAGCCTTGGCGTCCCGGACAGCCAGTTGATTGCGGAAACCCAAAGTTCAGATACTGCCCAGTCAGCGCGACGCGTCGCCATCATCATGCGCGCCAATGGACTCGAGACGTGTCTGGCAGTGAGCGACGCTTACCATCTCTTCCGGATCAAGAAGATGTTGGGGCGCGAAGGTCTAACCGTTTACGCCTCGCCCCGCCCGAACTCACGGCCACAAACATTCTGGAAACGGCAGGAATCCGCGTTTCACGAGATCGGAAGCTATACGATCTGGTTATTACATCTGAGTTGATCTGGTGCCCACACTCCAAAAGATTAGTTTGCGGCCGGACGCTTAGATTCAGTTTGGAGTTTGTATTTTGAGTTGACGCAGCGCGCTGTCACTTCCTGTCCCTCAGCCCGAACCAGTTGCCTTCAGTATCCATGAAGATGGCAAAGAGCCCCCAGGGCAGCTTTTTGGGCCCCTGAGTGAATACCACCCCGCGCGCTGATAGCTCTTCGTATGTTTTGTGAACATCCTCACATTCAAAAACAATGGAAGGTTTTCGTTCAGCCCAGTCCTGCATCATGGAACGGGGATAGATTACAAGGCAGGTACCGGGTCCTTCGTCGCTTAACTCCACCCACTTTAACTCCAGGCCTACTGGATGACTTCGCACAATGGATAGGCCGATCTGTTCAGTCCAGAACTTCAGTGCTTTCTTCTGGTCTTCTACGTAAATCGCAACCGTAGCAATCTTCAGGGTCATGGGAAGCCCGTGACGTTAAAGTGCCTGCTTATGGTATTACAGAGAAGCTGGAGGAAGGTTAACTTTCGCATACCGCGGAAGTCGAAGCTGGTCCGAAAGAGAAATAAAGTTCTTCTCAGGATAGAATGCTGGCCAGTCCGACTGCTGCTGCGGTGCTCAATAAATTCACCATGTCATTTGCTAAGCAGGTGTCGCCGCTCCAAGAGAGCGCCAAAAAGACTGTCCACCAGTGAACCTAAAACTCCGGCAAAAATGATCGCGCCGGCATAATGAACGGGAACCATCTTGATCAGGAGGGCCGTTACTGCGACGGTTGTGGCAGCAACAAGCGCAGCCAGTGTTCCTTTTGAGCTGATTCCTCCGTCCACTCCTTGCGCAACCGGTTTGAAAGAGGTAAGCAGTACGGTTTTTCCCGGAAAGGCCATGCCGATCTCGCTGGAAGAAGTATCAGCTGCCGCTTCCGCCAACGCGGCCAGCGCAAGCAGCGGCCAATTCTGCGGTACAAGGGAAACAATGAATCCCGCGATGCCGAGATTAGCCATTACCTGTGCCGCCGTCCTTCCGCTGGAATCTTCAGCGGTGTGCAAATGTTTTTTGCGCGACTTACCGGTACGGGTGGCTAAGAGAGTGACAGCAAAAACCAGGAGAAGAACCCAGAACATTCGCAGGTCCCGAGAGGCTAGCACAAACGCGATGCTGGATCCGGCCAGCGCGCCGCCGGCATCTACTCCCCGAGCCAGCCACGCAACCAATGCAAATCCCGTTGTGATTACCAGGGCGAGCAGCATACGGCGTTTTTGTGCCGCGGGGCCGTTGGCGTGCCGCAAAAGATCAATGCACACCAGTACAGCAGCCGAAAATAACGCAATTGCATCAGCAAAGCTCGATTTGCGGGTGCGAGGCAGAAATTTCTCCCTGGTCTCAAGATTGGGCTTCGCTGGCGGCATAAATCCGAGTGTAGCGCATCCTATTATGCAGCCCTGGTACCCAAGAGGAGAGTTTCATGCCTGCGTCCGTCTGGTCTGGATATCTTACATTTGGACTCATCTCCATGCCGGTGCGCCTCTACTCCGGCGCCCGCAGTACTCGTATTGGCTTCCATATGTTGCATCGGGATGACCTTACCCGTGTGAAGCAGCAGCTCTACTGCCCTCACGACGAACGGGTGATCGAGCGCAGTGAGATCGTGAAAGGTTATGAGTACCGCAAAGGCGAATACGTGGTGATGGAGCCGGAAGAGATCAAGAAAATTGAGCCCAAGACGGCCAAGGCCATGGAGATCCTGGAGTTTGTGAAGGAAGAGGAGATCGATCCCGTCTACTTCGAATCATCTTATTACCTTGCGCCCGACGAAGCGGGCAAGAAGCCATACGCACTGCTCTCGCGCGCCATGCAGGACAGCGGCTACCTGGCCGTCGCCAAGCTGGCCATGCACAATCGCGAATATACGGTACTTCTGCGACCGCATCAGGGCGGACTCATGCTGCACACCATGTTCTACCAGGAAGAGATACGCGAAGCCCCGGCATTGGACACGGACCGGCATCTCAAAGAAGGCGAACTCAAGGTAGCGCATCAGCTCATTGAGGCGCTGGCCTCCAAGTGGGAGCCGGAAAAATATCACGATACTTTTGAAGAGAACCTCAAGAAACTGATCAAAGCGCGTATGGAAGGCGGGGAAGTAACAACTGTAGAAAAACCGCGGAAGCAAGCGCCCCCAACGGATCTGATGGCCGCCCTTCGCCAGAGCCTGGAACAAATGGGCAAAAAGAAGGGTCCGCAGCGCGTGGAGGACGTTCAGCGCGAATCTGAAGTTCAGATCCAGGCAAAGAAAGGTCCGGGGAAGAAGAGACCGAAACGGGCAGCATAGCTGCAAAGGGCTTGGTTCGGAACAAGCCCGTTCTCTGATTTCAAAAAACATGATTTGACAAATCGCTTTGGCAAGCGGTAACTTACTTGATCATTCAAGTAACTAGATGCCTACTCTCAAAACTTCAACCCGCGACCGCATTCTTCAGGCTGCCACTCGAGCTTTTCTGGGCTCACGGTTATGCGGGGACGGGAATGGCGGAGGTCCTCAAGAAAGCGGAGGCCAACAGCGGCAGCTTCTATTTCTTCTTCACCAGCAAGGAAGATCTGCTGATGGCTGTCCTCGAGTGGTATCAACAAAACCTTGGTCCTGTGCTGCTGGAGCCGATCTTCAAGCAGAGCAAAGATCCCATTCGACGGATTTTCATGCTCCTGGAAAAATACCGGCAAAACGTGTTGATGACGGAGTTTGCCTTCGGATGCCCTTTAGGGCGTCTGGCACTGGAAATTGAGCCTGACCGTCGCCTGGTCCACGACAAAATTGCCGCAAATTTCACCGGATGGGCGCGTGCTGTGGAGGAGCTTCTTACAGAGGCGGTAGAACAAGGCCGTTTGTCCGGAGACTGCCGCGTGCGCCAGCTTTCTCGCTTTGTGCTCACAGTGATGGAGGGTGCGGTCATGCAAGCGCGGTCTTACCAGTGCATTGAACCATTTGATGACTGCATTTCACAGCTCCGAGTTCATTTCCAGCAACTCGAAACAGTGGCAGCAGGCAAGGGAAGACTAAAGAAGCGCAAATCCAATTCCAAGCCGCACGGCTCAGCGGCTAAAAGGAGAGACAAATGAAATCTGGCAGAATGCTGTTTACAATCGCTCTTACGCTTGCTGCAGTGATGGCGGCTCCGTGCTACAGCCGCGCACAAACAGAAACCACGGATGTTTCCAAAATTAAGACCTCTGATTTCTTCTGGTTCACAGGACGTTGGATCGGGCACCTGCAGAATGCAACTGCGGAGCAAATCTGTTCCACACCTCAGTCTGGCGAACTGCTTTGCCTGTTCCGCGTCTTTGTGCAGGGCAAGCCTGTGATGTATGAAATCTATTCCCTATATGACACGCCCGCTGGACCAGAGCTGCGCTCTCTGCACTTCTCCACTGATCTGGTCGACAAAACCTTGCAGGAGCCGCTTGTGATGAAGTTGCAGAAGTACAGCGGCAAAGAAGTTGTTTTCGCCGGCGCTCCGGGGACTGAAGTGGAAACCTCGTCTCTGTTTCGAGACACCGCGAACACCATGAACGGCGTAATCATTTTTCGCGGTCAGAAGGCGCCGCACATCCAGGTAAGCTGGGAGAAGGTGGCTTACGATGCCAAAATCGATTACAACACGGCGCCGCAACCCAAGCCATAGGCTCTCCAGTACAATGTCCGTTCCTGACGTGAGGTGCGGATATGCATGCAGTCGTCTGCAGAGAATGGGGTGGTCCGGAGAAGCTTGGAGTTGAGGATGTTCCTTCTCCGTCCTTGCGCGACGGCGCGGTGCGAATCAAGGTGCACGCGGCGGGCGTGAATTTTGCTGATCTGCTTCTCCTCGCCGGACAATACCAGGAAAAGCCCGCATTTCCATTTACGCCGGGCGCCGAAGCCGCCGGCGAGATTACTGAAATTGGTTCCGGAGTCAAAGGGTTTAACATAGGCGATCGCGTAATGGCCCTTACGGGGCTCGGAGCTTTTGCCGACGAAGCTGTTGTAGATGCCCAACGCGTGTTGCCGATTCCTCCCACTATGGAGTTTTCAACCGCTGCGGCATTTCCGGTAGCGTATGGCACGTCGCACGGCGCACTCGAGTGGCGAGCGCGGCTCCAGCCATGCGAGTGGCTGCTGGTGACGGGTGCTGCCGGAGGTGTTGGTCTGACTGCGGTTGAGATCGGTAAGGCCATGGGCGCGCGAGTGATTGCCTGTGCCGGAAGCGCAGAGAAGTTGGCCATCGCGCAGCAGCACGGCGCGGACTACCTCATTGATTATTCCAAGGAAGATATTCGCGAACGGGTGAAAGCCATCACCGGCGGCCGCGGTGCTGATGTGATCTATGATCCCGTGGGTGGCGACGCATTTGATGCCAGCCTGCGTTTCATCGCGTGGGGTGGACGCATCATCATCATTGGCTTTGCCGCGGGGCGGGTCTCGCAAATTCCTGCCAACATCGTACTGGTGAAAAATATTGACGTCATCGGCTTCTATTGGGGTTCTTACCAGGCACACAAGCCCGAACTATTGCGTGGCTCTTTCACTCAACTATTTCGTTGGTTTCAGGAAGGTAAGCTTCGGCCCCACGTCTCACACCGCCTTCCTCTTGATCAGGCTGCAGAGGCGCTAACCTTGCTCAAGCAGAGAAGGTCAACCGGTAAGGTGGTACTCGTTCCTGCCACCTAGCTTGAGTATTGCTTACAACACCTCGGCTGAAACGCTAATCCCATTGCCGTATGCGTTATCTCGCTCTGGCGGCGGATTATGATGGCACTCTGGCCTCTCACGGCGTCGTGCATCAGTCTACGCTGGATGCTCTGCGGCGATTTACAGAAACCGGTCGCAAGGTCATCATGGTCACCGGACGCCAGCTTGACGACCTCCAGAGTGTTTTCCCGCACCTTGAGCTTTTCAGCCGCGTCGTGGCTGAAAATGGCGCGCTGCTCTACCATCCCGGATCGAAATTGCAGCGTCAGCTGGCCGATCCTCCCAATGCCGCATTTGTAGATGCGCTGCGCCGGCGCAGTGTGCCTGTTTCCACGGGTAATGCAATTGTGGCCACCTGGCGCCCACACGAGAAGACCGTGCTTGATGTGATCCGTGAGAATGGCCTGGACCTTGAGCTCATCTTCAATAAGGACGCTGTAATGGTTTTGCCTTCAGGCGTCAACAAGGGCACGGGGCTGAGACGCGCGCTGGAGGAACTTCGGATTTCCCTCCACGACACAATCGGTGTTGGAGACGCCGAAAATGATCATGCGTTCCTGAGTCTGTGTGGATGTTCTGTCGCCGTCGCTAATGCGCTCGGCGCCTTGAAGGACCGGGCGGATGTGGTCACGGAGGGCGCTTACGGCGCTGGAGTGGCTGAACTGATTGAACATATCGTGAAGGACGATCTTCGGTCTTTCGAACTCATCTTACACTCCTAGCACGCAAGTGGTTCCGGCCCAAAGTTTGGCATCGCCAAATGCCAAAACTTTGGTGCTTCGGCAAGATAAATACTTTATTTACAATCCATTAGAGCGCACAGTCCTCGCCATTTCTGGCGGCAGAATCAGCCGCCATTCCCTAATTAGGTACACTCCCTAAAGATCACTAATTATAGTAGTTATATGTGGACTAATGGACATGTACTATAGTACAGTGCAGTACAGCTGGCATGGCCTCTTCCGGGCATGCAATTTTGCAAACAGGAAGTCGAGGCGGATCTAGTGAGACGGATGAACTGGCCCTGGGCTGGGGCCTTTGTGAGTGCTTTTTCGTCAGCCCCGGTTTTGAAAAAAGAGCCAGTTGTGGAAGGTCCGGCCTCCGCAACTCCTGAAAACAGTCTTTCGCCACATTACCAATTGAAGCTGGCAGCCACGCGGCTTGCAATGGTGCTTGCCACGGTGTTCACGGCGCGCTACTTCTACTGGCGCGCTTCCAGCACCTTGAACCCGATGGCACGTGCTTTTTTTTACGCCTTCCTGGTGGCTGAGGCCCTCAGTTTTCTTGAAAGCTTCTTTTTTTATTTCATCGCGTGGAGCCCAACCCGTTACGCACGTCCTCGGGCATTGATGGGGAGAACAGTGGATGTCTTCATTCCCACATTTAACGAGCCGGTGGAATTGCTTCGCGAAACAGTGGTATGCGCCGCAAACATCAAGTATCCCCACGTTACCTATGTCCTGGATGACGGCAACCGTGACGAAGTCCGCCGGCTGGCTGAAGAATTCAGCTGCGTTTATCTGGCCCGCACCGAGCATGCGCACGCCAAGGCCGGCAATTTAAATAATGCCCTGCGCCACAGTAGCGGTGAATTTATCGTCACGCTCGATGCTGATCACATCGCTTCGCCTGAACTGATTGATGAGACGATCGGCTTTTTCGGCGATTTGAATGTCGCCATCGTGCAGTGCACCCAGGACTTCTACAACCTCGACTCCTTCCAGCATGTAGTGAACTGGAAGAAGGGCGTGGGGTGGCAGCAGCAGGAGCTGTTTTTTAGCGTTATTCAACCAGGCAAGGACCGGCACAATGCCACCTTCTATTGCGGCAGCCCCGGCATCATTCGCCGGTCAGCTCTCGAAGAGATTGGCGGTTTTCCCACTGGGACCGTTACTGAGGACATGCACACCAGCCTGCGACTCCAGAAGAAAGGCTGGCGTGTTCTTTATTACAACAAGACGCTCGCACGCGGGCTTGCGCCCCAGACGTTCAGTGGATTTGCCACGCAGTGGCAACGCTGGGGGCAGGGATCCATGCAGGTGCTACGCACGGAAAAGCTTTTCCTCAGTCCGGACCTCAATTGGCGGCAGAAGCTCTGCTACTTCAGCTCTTTCTATTTTTATTGGATGAGCTACGTAAAGCTGTTCTTTGTGCTCACTCCGGTAATCTCGCTGGCTTTTGGCATCTTTGCCCTGAACACTGATCCCGAGTCATACGCCAATTACTTTTTGCCATATTTCTGTCTCAACCTGGCCTGTTCGATTCTGCTCCAGGGAGGAGTCATTAATTTCCTGAAGGGTGAACTCTTCAACATGTTGAAGATGCATGTGCTCATGAAGAGCCCAGTGGGGCTGTTCAAAAGCAAGATGGCGTTCAAGGTAACTCCCAAAGCGCAATCAGCGGCAGCAGCCTTGTCAGAACTGGTTTTGCCTCTGGGTCTTATCACGGTTCTTGCTCTTGCTTTGGGTGCGGGCATCATTCGGATTGAGCATGTTCCGCGCTGGGGTTATTACTTCTGGGCGCTCGCAGTAAACATTACCTGGACTGTTGTTTTTCTGTTGATGATGGCCGGTGTGGTGTGGCGCTCTCTTGGCCGCAAGGAAGCCCGCGTCAGTTACCGTTTCCGTTCTCACCTCGATATTCCACTTCGCCTGAGCTACATAGGTGCGGACGGCCTTATCACCAGCCGCGAAGACTTTGCCCGCAACCTCAACCGCAGTGGCGTTTCTGTCACTTTGGACGACGCAATCGTCCCCGGCACCATGGTTTCACTTGAACTCTGGTTGCCGAACTATACCATCAGGGCCCAGGCGGAGGTGGTACGCAATTACGTTTACCGGCGCAAAGAAAAAGGCCAGATCAAGACCTCGAATGGCATGCGCTTCACATTGATCAGTGCCGCTGATCAGGACGAAATCTCCAAATACCTCTTCTGGGAAATTGCACCCAAAGAGAGCGCCATGCTCCGTTTGACGCATGGCACGCAAGCGGAGGACATGGCATGAAGACCTGCCTGAATATTTTTATAGGCATGCTGCTGGGAGCCGCTGCTGTTGCGCAACCGCAATCAGCGGCGAACAATGACACTGTCATTGAACAGTATCGCAACCAATTGGCCCAGCACCCTGATAACTCTGAACTGATTTCCAGGCTGGCGCAAAAACTCGAGGAGCAGGGCCGCTGGCGCGAAGCCATGCCTCTGCTGGAGCGCTTGATTGCCTTTGAGCCGCAGAATTCCGCTGCTCTCTACCAGCTTGGCTCCATGAAGAGTTGGGAACCCGGTGAACGCAGAAAGGCACTTGATCTCCTGCGTCGCGCCTGTGATACCAGCAGCAACAATCCCGAGTACTGCGGCGCATATGCTGAAGTCCTGAGTTGGAACGCAGAGAACCGTGCAGAGGCAATCAAAACTTTGCAGCAGATTGTCAGTGCGCATCCGGAGAGCGTTTCTTCACGCCTGCGTCTCGCCCAAATTCTGAGCTGGGACAATGCCAGCCGGGCAAATGCCCTGAAGCTCTACGAACAAGGACTGCAACTTGATCCGCACAACGTGGATCTGCTGGTGGCTTCCGCTGAAGTCCTTTCCTGGAGCAATGGCAGCCGTGCGGAAGCTCTGGCGCGATATGACGAAGCCTTGCAGCAGAAACCCGAAGACGCCCGGGCTCTGAACGGCAAAGCCCAGTTGCTCGCATGGAAGGGCAATACGGACGAGTCCATGCAGCTCTATCAGCATGTACTGGACAAATATCCTCATAATCCTGCAGCCCTCCGCGGCAAGGCGGAAATCCTGAACTGGCGTGGCCGCTACTCTGAAGCACAATCTCTGGCTGAAGCCGCGCAGGCTACGGCGCCGGGTGATGATCGCGCTCGTCTTGAACTGGCGCGTGCGGATATTGGCTTGAAAAAATACGCTGCAGCCCGTGACGCCATGGCTGATGTTCAAGGCAATCCAGGACCGGGCTTCAATGACACGCGCCAGGAGATCCATCGCGGAATGGGGACGTGGGTTGATTTTGGCTACGCCGATCGCCGCGAGCATGACCTGGCATACGACCGTTTCGCATTGACACTTTCCACACCGCTTGCGCCGGGAAATCGCCTCACGTTTTCCTATCAGCCAACTTTGTTCGACTCCGGTGTGCAGGGATTCAACACCAACTACTTTTCGGCGGCAGTTGACTCCGAGCCAAGTGACAAGCTTGCTACTCATTTCCAGTTCGGCGCTGAGACCATCAACAATGCGCCTGTGAACTTTGACGGCGGTGTGGACCTGCGCTACAAGCCGGTTTCATCCACGGTTCTAAAGTTCGCCTTCCTGCGCCAGCCGGTGGAAGAGTCGCTGCTCTCACGGCGCGGAGTGGATCTAGCGCCGCTCAGTACGTTTCAAGGCCAGGTACGTTCAACCCTGGGCTCAGCCAGCGTGAGCTACTACAACTCGGTCCATAAATACGATCTGTCACTCGATTACACAGACGGCATTTATACGGGAGAAAATCTCGACAGCAATCGCCGCTATTCCATTGAGGGCCAGATTGGCCAGGCATTGCACAGCGACCGTCCGTATATCCGACTGGCTTACGGTGTGAACTACACCAGCTTTGATCATGATGCGGATGTCCAGAACGGCGTGATCGTTCCCGGCTTCAGTGGCGGATACTTCAGCCCCACTCGTTATCTTCTGAATCAGGGAATTGTGAACATCTCTCACCGCTTCGGCAAAAACCTGAGCGTGGAAGCCACTGGCACTGCGGGTGTGCAGAACGTGGAGACCAGCACAGCTTCATTCAAAAGCTCGCAGTTTGCTTCCAGCTTCAGCACGCACTTGTTCTGGCGTGTCACATCCATGAACGAACTTAAGTTCGGTTACGACTACCTGAACGTCTTCAACGCATTCAACCGGCACCTTTATGAGTTCACATGGCGACACTACTTCTAGATCCTGAGCAGAAGACGTACGTTCCTTCAACGCCGGAGCGGCTTAAGCAACCGCAGTCCCAACAGGACCGTTTTGCCCTGGAGCGGGGACTGGCGCTGATGCTGGTTGGCGTTGCTGCCGTCTATTTGCGGGCTCGTGATCCGCTCTACAACACCGCGTTCATGGACGAATCTGTTTATGTGGTGTACGGACGCATGTTTCTGGCCCACCACTTTGAGGCCCCACTGGCGACTCCGCTGCAGTGGAGCTTTGGCTGGTATCTGTGGCCCGCCATGGCTGCGCTAGCGGACCGAATCGGCGGACTGCTGGCTCTTCGCGAACTCGCTGCTGTGTTGGGGAGCGTGACAGTTGCCGCGACATACGGTTTTGCGAGCCGAGTATTTTCAAAGACTGTGGGTGTGGGTGCAGCGGCCGTGATGGCCCTGCTGGCCCCGGCAGTGCTCGTCTCGCGCATTGCCACTCGCGATTCCGGCTCGATCTGTTTCTTTGCGTTGGGAATGTGGGCATTTGCAGCAGGATGGCAGGACAACAAAAAGAAGCAATGGGCTCTGGCCACATTGTTCTTCTTTGCTGCGTTCTTATGTAAATACCTTGTCGCCATCTACTTTCCCGTTTTAGTTCTGCTGGCGCTGGCAAAAGGGAAGAAGCCGCTGCTGCTGTTCGCCGCTCCAATGTCGGCAGCCTGTGCTTTTTATGCCGCCTGGTATCGCGGCGATCTTCTTCATCTGCTGCGCTACGGCAGTGGATACGGCTCGCTTCGCGGCGACTCATTCAACCTGTATGTGATTGGCCGCTGGGACCTCGTTCTGATTGGCTGGCTTGCGCTTTTTGCGTTGGCGTCCCGGCAGTGGAGAGTACGTGCAGCCTGGATGTGGCTGGGTGCCTTGACCGTTCTTGTTTTCCAGTGGCAAACGCGCGCTGACTACGATTTCTGGAAGCATGCCAATTATGCGCTCTTCTTTCTTGTTCCTGCTGCCGTGGCAGGCGTGCTCTTCATGGTGCAGCAGATCTTCAAGTTCAGCTATGCCAAGCAACTCCAATGTGGCACGGCCGCCATTTTGGCGCTCGCCATTGGCGCCGGATATCTGGGCAAGGTGCAAATTCCCGAGCAGTTTGTGTTCTGGCCTAATGTGAGCCCGGCGCTGGCTTTCTTTGAGAACCACCTCACGCCGAACGACCGCATTCTGGTGGATGACACGGTTTTTCGTTATTACTTCAACCCACCGCTGCAGCAGGGGCAGATTACAGATCCCATGTACTTCCTTTATCGCGATTCCTCTGGCCGTGATCTGCTGGGCCCGGCAGCTTACAAAGCCGCGCTGGCAGAACATGCTTTTAGCTACGTCGTGCTGGATGGAGGCATGGGAACCGAGTCAGCTACGCTCGACGAAGCGATTCGTCCTCAGCTGAGTGGATATCAACTGCAGATGCGCGCGGTTGATCCGGTTCGGGGGCGCGATATTGAGATTTATTCGGCTTCGACGTCTGCTGTGAACGTCACGAATTCTGCTCTCCCTTCAGTCCAGATACTTTCCCCCGAAACCGGCGCAACCGTGAATGGCGCAACCACTATCGCTCGCGGATTGGTAACTGGCGCGCAGCCCGGGTGGTATGTCCGGCTTGAAGTCTTCACCAACCGCTGGTACCCGCAGGGCGAGGGCGTACTCATCGCGGCGGACGGATCATTCCATCAAACCATCGATCTTGCCGGCTCGGGACGCCAGCAATGCTTCCATCTTGTGCGTGCTCGCGTGCTCGATCAGGGAGGCCACTCTCGTGCGGTCACGCTGAATCACGATATCGCACGGGCAGACGGCCCAGGCGCGTGTTCCTTGCCGGTTACCCTGGGTCAGCCGGACGCAACGGGAAACTGAAAGATCCCCCCGCTCGACGCCCCAATGTTACTCTTTGTGTAAACAGTCCATTAAAAGGTAATGAAAGTACTGCGAAAGATATTGTTTTTCGCATTTCAGGTGCAATAAGGTGGGTGCAGCGAAATAGGTGCAACTCAGGATTTCGCTTGGGAACTGCCTATGCGAATATTCAGCCGGAGATCGCCTGAAAAGGACCCTTCCGCAGGATTGTCATTGCAGGCTGCAGCCATCTGCTACCGCGTTCGCGGATCGGCGATTGAGTTCCTGCTGGTGAAGACCAGCTCAGGAAAATGGACGTTCCCTAAGGGCAGGATTGAGCCCGCACTTACGGCCAGTGAGAGCGCATCCCTTGAAGCGTGGGAAGAGGCAGGCGCACAGGGCAAGATTGAGCGCGAGCATTTTGCGGTGTATCTCGATACCAAGCGGACCCTTGGGCACGGCAGCAGCACCCGGGAAATCATGATTGCCGCTTTCCTCTTTGAAGTGCACAGCAATGCTCAACCGGAAGAACTCCACCGCTATCCCACCTGGTTCGCTCCGGAAGAGGCCAAGACACGGTTGCAAGATGCCCGCGGATCCAGATATGCGTCCCAGATCAGCAGCGTAGTGGATGCTGCTGTCGAACGGCTCTCTTACAGGAACATGCCGCAACTGCCCTCGCTTGTCTCTTCCAGCAGGCGGGCGCGCATAGCGCCATTGCGCTAGCTGAAAAACAAGTATCCACCAAACTCCATCCAAGCGAGTTGATCTTTCAGCGACTTGCAGGACGGCATTTCCGGGACTGGCCCCTGCAAATTTCCAGCGCTACCATAAGAACAGCAAGCCTGCTTATGAGATCCGCAAGAGAGCAGTCCGGATTGGCTTACTGGATGGCCGAGGTCAGCGCCGAAGGGCAAAAGGCGGTGCTCCACCTGGACAGCAAGACTGTCCATGATCTTCGCGTTGCTTTGCGCCGGTGCCGCTCTCTGGCTGACGGTTTCCGCCAGATTGATCCCGACAAAAGCTGGAAGAAGATGCGCCGGCAGGGTTCAGCCCTGTTTGACAGTCTGGGTGAACTGCGTGATTGCCACGTGATGCAGTATTGGGTGGAGCAACTGGGCATAGATGCTGATCCGGCCACGGAGAAGCTCACAACGCACTGCAAACATCAGGAACACATCTTTGAGCAGCATACGAAGCAAGCGTTAGATGCTTTTGATGGCAAACGCTGGGACAACCTGGCCGTGACGCTCTCACGCCGGTCAGCACGGCTAAAACCGGGTTCGGCTCCCTTTCAGGTCCTTGCGCTGGAAAGATGGACGATGGCGCGCAAGCTGGAGAGCCCCGCTCTGCGCAGCAACAGTCCGGCGGCATTCCATAAGCTGCGCATCGCCATCAAGAAATTTCGCTATCTCGTGGAGAATTTTCTACCGCAACACAAAAAGGCATGGGGAGACAGTCTCAAAAGAGCGCAGGACCTGCTGGGCGAGATTCACGATCTGGATGTGCTGGCGGAGACTGCCCAAAACATTGGCGCGTTCGAGTCGGCTGAGTCGCAAGAGCGCTGGCAGATGTTGATCCGAAATGAACGCTATTTACGAATTGAGCAGTATAAGAAGCTGATGCTTGGTTCGGATTCAGCCTGGCGGGTCTGGCGCTCCGGGTTGCCGCGTGGCCGCGAGTCGCGGGAGGCTTCTCTCACCCGGCTACAGGCGTGGTCAGGGTTCCTGGATTCTGATGTTCGCCATACCCGCCGCGTGGCGCTTTTTGCGCTCAAGCTATATGACGGTCTGGTGCACTGCAAAGTAATCACGGGCGAGCATGCCAGGTCTCGAGAGCTTTTGCACGCGGCCGCCGTGGTTCACGAAGTGGGGCGAGCAGAGCAAAAAAATAATCACCACAAGAGAACAGAAAAGATGGTGGCCAGCATTAACCATCTTCCTGGCTGGAGCCGTAGTGAAGTTGAGATCATTGCCCGAATTGCGCGCTACCATCGAGGAGCTCTGCCCGGAAATGGGGTTCTCCGTGACTTTCCTGCCGGGCATCGACGGACCGTGTTGCTCCTGTCAGGTGTCCTGCGGCTGGCCAATGCACTGGATGCAGACCACAACGGAACAATTCGCGGTATAAGGATTTCCTGTTCAACTGAATCTGTGCTGGTCCATGCACAAGGGTTTCAGCCGCAAAGCGAGACCGCAGAGACCATCGCCGCTGCTCGGTATCTTCTGGAAATGACATGCGGACGAGCCGTGATCGTGAAAACTGCTCTGGCAAAACGACGGCATGTGATCAGGGTGACGCCTAGAAAGCGAACTATTGCTCAGCAAGCAATTACAGGAAGAACTTAAAGCTTTGCCTGATTTTAATGCCCGGCGGCTAGTTTGAGAAGGTTGCGGAACTTGTCAATCTGTTCTTTGTCCTCGCGCGTCTGGTTCAAAAATTCCACGCCATAGTTGTAACCGCGACGATGGCGAACAATTCCCGGCGCGCGGACAGGGCTGCTGGAATAAGGTGGAGTGAACTCGATAAACACCTTGTCTTCCGCTTTGAGTTCCAGACCGGCGAAGACAAGCATTCCGCCTTCGCTGATGTCGTTGGCACGGCCCTCGGAAATGCGTGTGCTGTCTTCACGGCAGACGATCAGCCGAATGGGCAGATTCAGGCGATAGCGCTGCCAGCGCCTGAAGATTGCTCGCTCCATCGCGGACTTGGGACCTGGGGTCATTTGTGGCGGCGTGGTGCGCACGCGGGGCTCCGTTGCCATAACTCACAAATCTTAGCCGCAGCTTAAATCGGGCGAAAGTTACAGAAGTGCAGAGCAGGTATCAAACCTGTTCGACAAGGTAAGTTGGGTTGTGCTCCAACCGTGCTCTTAGTGAATATTAACGAGAGAAGAACCGCACATGGAACCTTGATCCAGATGCACAGAAATTACGCGTAACTCGATGAAATATAGATACTTGCGCCTATGGAGTAATAGCAATTGCCCGTAGTGGGCTGCCCGATCCGTTGACGATCTTCAGCGGCGCCGCAATCACCACCGCTCCAGTTGCAGGCAATTGATCAAGGTTGCACAGGCCTGCCAGTCCGAACTTGCCACTGCCGTGCATTACATAATGATTGGGGAATGGAGGATTGAAGGTTGCGGCCCTGCCCGCATCCGTGCCAACCGTTTCCACGCCTACCCCGAGAACATCACGCTCTTTGGCCAGGAACTCAGAGCAGTCTTTGACAAAACCCGGAGTATGCGGGCCGTCATTCTGCAGATTAATGTACTGCTGTGGTTCGCTTCGTTTTGACCATCCGGTACGAAGGAGCAGCCAGGCACCGGCAGGGATGCGTCCATTCTTTGCCTCCCACTGCTGCACTCGTTCCACGGTAAGCAGGAAATCAGGATCTTTCTGCACATCAGCAGTCACATCCACCACGCAAGCGGGCCCCACAAACTTTTTGGGATTGATGCGGTCCACACTGTTCTCCGGCAGATCTTTGCCGCTGACCCAGTGGATGGGAGCGTCAAAATGGGTGCCGGTATGTTCACCGGTCTCAAAGCCGTTCCAGTACCAGGCCGGGCCGCGGTCGTCATAACGGGAGATTTCCCACATGCGGAAAGCGGGAGTATTCGGCCATTGCGGCGGGAGAGGAAGCAGCGGCGTTTCTGAACTCAACGGTAGCGTCAGATCCACGATGCGCAGCGCATCGCTGTTCAGTTGTGAAACCAGTTCTGCAAGAACACTTGCCATGTGAAATTCCTTTATTGGGCCAGGTGAATGCCGTTCTGAAGACGGCAAACATCATATCGCGCCGATTGCGGTTACAAAAATAAGGCGGTCACGTTGTGTGACCGCCCATGAGTCAATTGTCTGCGTACGTTCAGAAGTTCAGTCGCACTGCGAGTTGGATCTGGCGCGGGTTGAACACCGCACGAGGCGTTCCGTAAGTCGGGTTCGGAGAGCCTTCAAGGAAACTCTGCGTGGCCGAACAGCCCTGCGCCGTGGGATTGAAGGGACAGAAGTCGGCTGCGCCGTAAACGGTATTGAAGAAGCGAACATTCACTGTGTTTAAAACGTTGAAAGCTTCGGCTGTCGTTTCAACACTCACCTTTTCCGTGGCTTTGAATGTGCGCGCCAACCGCAGGTCTACTGACTGGTAGCTATCTCCCTTGAAGGTATTGCGCGGCTCAATGCCGACACGGTCATTGTTGCCGAAGATATCGCCGTTGACGTCAGAACCGGCAAACTTGGTGAAGTAGTTGGGCGATTGCAGGCTCACGATGGTGCTGACGTGGAAATTGTTGAGGAACGCGTTCATGTGAGTCGGTCCATCCGCGGTCGCATTCAGGACAAAGCGCTGTCCAACATCATCAGAAGAGATGGCGCGCTCTGCTTTGAGATTACTGCTGTCCTGCGGAATCAACACAAAGCTTGGGTTCGGTCCATCATCGATGCCCTTGGACCAGGTGTAACTGATGCCGCCGCTGAAGTGGTGGCTCATTCGCTTGTTGTAATCCACCAGCAGGCCGTTCCATTCTGAGTTCCAGCGTGAAGCCGCTTCAAAATAGACGGCGTAAAGCGTTGGGAAACCGGGGCCGGCACTGCGAGAACCCGGAATACCCGGTGCAGCGAAGTACGTATTCTTGAGTCCGCTCTGGCCCTGCGAGTTGTGGACTGTTACCTGTGCAGTGGGGTCAGGTTGGTTCACGTTGAAAAAGCTTCCCAGGTGCACGCCTTTGCTGCGCAGGCCGCTGATGTCAAGAACCGAGTCATCCGTGGGTTGCAAGGTGATGCCGAAGCTGGTCTGGATCCCGTAGGGAGCAGCATGGTCCTTGTCGAAGCGGGCGATTACTGCGTCGCCGAAGAACCCGCAGCCTGACACCGTCCCACCCGGACAGAAACCAAGAGGCGCTGCATCAGGATAAGTTCCGGTCAACATGTCGGCCAGAGCAATTTGGGTAATATTCGGCGCGCTGGCAAAAGCAAACAGGCGCGTTGTGGCGTTCAAAGCGTTCTCATTGGGACGGCCAGGGAACGTGCCGGTGGTGCCGCCGCAAGAAGGCTCCTGGCAGGCAAGCAATGGCATGGGGATGGTTCCGTGGAATATTCCGGCGCCCCCGCGAATCATGATGTTGTATTTGGTCCCGAGATGGTAGGCGAAGCCTGCCCGAGGATCAAATTGTTTTGCCGGATTATCCAGCACATTGGATGGGAAAGTTTCAAACTGGTAGCGCAAGCCGTAGTTTAGAGAGAAATCCGTGGTCGGACGCCATGCATGCTGAATATAAAGCCCGCCGTAATTGTGGCCGATATCGCCTTCTGCCTGGTTGCGGATAGCCGAAGGAATTCTTTGTCCCTGTAACACTGACGGATCAAACGTTGGCTCTGCAAATGTTGGAGCCTGGAAGCGTTCAAAGAACAATACAGAGGGTGCACCGGCTTCCAGACTGAATGGGCATTGCGCCGCTAAGAGGCATCCGAAATCGGCTTCAAAAGGGTAGAACAGCGGGAACGATTCCAGCGTGTTCACGTGACTGAAATCGCCTCCGAATGAGATAGTGTTCTTCCCATGCAGCCAGGTCACATTGTCGACGATCTCGCTGCGGCTCTCCTGGTAAAAGTCCGGATTGCCGCGGTTGACGCCGGCAGTAAAGGTATTGAGCACCTCAAGGTGCGGCTGGGTTGTTACCGTGGGAAAGTCGAAGGTGCGGTGTCCGTACTGGAATCGTGCCTCATTCACCAGATTGGACGTGAGGTTGGAGGAAATGCTGCCTACTACCGATTGATCGCGTAGATTGTTGTCCTTGAATCCTGAAGGCAGATCGAAACCGTCATTCAGTGGCGAGACGTTGGTCAGGCGGCCATCGTTGAAGAAGTAACGCACAAACGCGTAATTCTTATCATTAAAAGAGTGATCAAGCTTCAACAGGAGGTTGTCATAATCGCTCTTGCGATTGATGTTCAGCTGTTCCGCTGACAGTCCAAAGTTGGCCTTGAACTGGTTGATCTGGGTGAGGTTGGCCAGGATGACGGAGTTGTAGAAGGGGTTTTCATTCCTGCGCTGGCCCTCGTAGTTGCCGAAGTAAAAAGTCTTGCCTTTGCGGATGGGGCCGCCGATGGTAAATCCGAACTGGTTTTGCTGCAGCTTGTTCAATCCCGGAGCTGCCAGTTCGCTTTTTGCATCCATGGCATCATTGCGGAAATATTCGTAGATGCTGCCATGTACGTCGTTGGTTCCGCTCTTGGTAATGATGTTCACGATTCCACCCAGGGCGCGACCGGCCTGTACGCTGTAAGTGTTGTTGATCACGCGGAACTCGCGGACGGCATCAGTTGAGGGAGTGGTCTTCTGAACGCCGGAAGCGGTGGACGTGTTGTCGGCTCCGTCCACGGCGATGAAGTTGTAGTGAATATTCTGGCCGGCGAAGGAAAGCTTGGTGACCGGCTCAATGATCACGTCCGTGCTTCCGGAGGTCGTGTCGCCCACAGTAACACCGGGGGCAAGCAGAGCGAAATCGATAAACTGACGTCCGTTCACGGGAAGGTTTTCAATTTTCTGCTGTTCGATAACAGAGTCCGTCGATGTACGCGTGGGTTCAACCAGAGGGGCTTCTGACGTTACCGTTACCTGCTGCTCCACCGTTCCGGGGGAAAGTGAGAAATCGAGAGTCGCCAGGTCGCCGACTGCCAGCGTGAGCACGCGCGTCTGGGCCTGAAAGCTGGAAGCCTGAGCAGTGATTTTGTAGCTTCCCACGGGCAGGGAAGTAAGCTTGTATTGACCGCCGTCATCGCTGGTGGTTGTGCGTGAGAAGCCGGTTTCTGTATTTGTCACTATGACGGTCGCCTTGGGCAGGACCGCGCCGGACGTATCTGCAACCCGGCCTTGCAGCGACGCCGTAATCACCTGGCCAAAAGTGACAGCGTTCGCGAGCAGCAAAACGATCAGGCACACACAACTTCTCAGCACACTAGATCTCATAACCCCTCCGAGGAAGACGAAAACTATATCCCCCCAAGGCAGAGTTGGCAAGAAATTTGACATGTAAATTATTTAGACCTAGAATTTTTTTCTGAGCGGACTTTCGCTTGTGGTTATACCCCAACGAGGCAGAATGGCCGAACGGCATTTCAAAAAGGAAGTTCAAAGCCTCTACCTGGGAAATGGTCAGGAATTTCGCGGCGAAGGCATCCTGGCTGTCACCAAGGCGCTGCTGCAATCCGGAATCTCTTACGTTGCTGGATATCAGGGCGCTCCCATCTCGCACCTGATGGATGTTCTCACTGACGCCAACGACATTCTCTCGGAATTAGGCGTGCACTTTGAACACAGTGCCTCTGAGGCAACGGCCGCAGCCACACTTGCGGCTTCAGTCAACTATCCGCTGCGCGGCGCCGTCACTTTCAAATCCACGGTGGGAACCAACGTAGCGTCGGATGCACTGGCCAATCTGGCCTCAGGGGGCGTTACCGGTGGGGCGTTGATCATTGTTGGAGAGGATTACGGGGAAGGCTCCAGCATCATGCAGGAGCGCTCACATGCTTTTGCGATGAAGTCACAGATGTGGCTGCTCGATCCCAGGCCCAACCTTCCTTCGATTGTTCAGGCGGTGGAGCAGGGGTTTGAGTTATCGGAAGCCAGCAATACGCCAGTAATGCTTGAGCTGCGCATCCGCGCTTGCCACGTCCACGGGCGGTTCATCGCCAGGGACAATGTGCGGCCGAAATTCAGGCTAAAAGACGCAATGGAACATCCGGTACGCGATGCCAGCCGCATTGTGCTGCCTCCAGGCAGCTTTCTGCATGAGCAGGAAAAGATCCAGAAGAGGTGGCCGGCAGCGCAGAAGTTTATTCAGGACCACAAACTCAACGAGTTCTTCGGTGATGCTGGGCGCGATGTTGGGATCATTCTTCAGGGGGGAATGTACAACAACGTGATTCGCGGGCTGGAACTGCTCGGCTTGTCAGACGCCTTCGGTGACAGCAAGGTCCCACTTTACGTGTTGAACGTCACTTATCCATTGATTGATGAGGAAGTGAATCGGTTCTGCGCCAATAAGCGAGCAGTGCTGGTGGTGGAAGAAGGCCAACCGGACTTCATCGAGCAGAACCTGCACGCCATCCTGCGCAAAGCCGGCTTGCAGACGAAAGTCCACGCCAAAGACATGCTGACTATGGCCGGCGAATACACTGCTGCGGTGATCACCAAAGGACTGCACAAATTCGTCGAGACCTATGAATCCAAGCTGCTTGATCATGCGCATTTGCCCAGCCTGGTTAAGCCGGCGGCGCAGAAGGCGGAGGCGCTTCCCATCATCAATGCTGTGCAGCCACGGCCTCCATCGTTTTGTACCGGATGTCCGGAGCGGCCCATCTTCAGTGCGCTGAAGCTGGTGGAAAGAGAACTGGGACAGCATCACGTAGCTTCGGACATTGGGTGCCATCTGTTTTCCATCCTGCCGCCGTTCAACATCGGCGCTCACACCATGGGCTATGGTCTTGGCTGGGCGAGCGCGGCTGCATTCAATACTCCTGAGACAAAGAAACGTACCATCAGCTTTATGGGTGATGGCGGTTTCTGGCACAACGGGTTGACCAGCGGTGTGGGCAATGCTGTTTTCAACCAGACTGACAGTGTGCTGGTGGTGGTGGATAACAGTTACACCGCCGCCACGGGTGGCCAGGACATACTTTCTTCGCAGGCGCAGAATCCCATCCGCACAACGCGCCAGCCGATTGCCGATGCAGTGCGTGGCGTGGGTGTGAAGTGGGTGAAGACCATTACGGACACGTACGACGTAGCGGCAGTGCGTGAAGTGTTTCGAGAGGCACTTACCACGGAAGAAAAAGGTCCCAAGGTGATTGTGGCCCAGAGCGAATGTGCTCTGAATGCGCAGCGCCGCATCAAGCCGCTGACGAAGAAAAAGATGGAACAGGGAGAGCGCGTGGTGCGTGAGCGCTTCGGCGTTGATCCGGATACCTGCACCGGCGACCACTCATGCATTCGCCTTTCCGGGTGTCCATCACTCACCATTCAACCCAGCGCTGACCCGTTGCGCAAAGATCCGGTCGCAACCGTGATTGATAGCTGCATCGGGTGCGGATTATGCGGCGAGGTGGCGCACGCGGCGCGTTTGTGTCCGTCATTCTTCCGTGCAGAAATCATTTCCAACCCCAGCGCGTGGGACAAATTCAAAGGACGCGTGAGAGGCGCGATCATTGGCTGGCTGCAGCGGCGGACAGAGCGTCGCCTCGCCGGCTTTACCGCGTGACGAGCATGGCGATCAGCCAGATATCACAACCAGCAGTACCCGAGAGACCGGCAGCGAGTGCGCGGACGATCAACATCGCCATCCTGGCGATGGGCGGCGAAGGCGGCGGCGTTCTGGCGGACTGGATTGTGGATATGGCTGAGAATTCAGGCTACCTTGCTCAGACCACGTCCGTGCCCGGCGTGGCTCAACGCACAGGCGCCACCATTTACTACGTGGAGCTGTTTCCGGAAGATGCGGCACGTGAGTCGGGCAAAGATCCGGTGATGGCGCTCATGCCCGTTCCGGGCGAGGTGGATGTGGTGATTGCCTCTGAGCTGATGGAGGCGGGAAGAGCCATTACACGCGGCCTGGTCACTCCTGACCGAACTACGCTGATTGCCTCCACCAACCGCGTGTATTCCATGACCGAGCGTATCGCTATGGCCGACGGCCGCGTGGATGCGGAAACCTGCTCAAGGCGGGAAGCGCGGCTGCGCGCGTATTCATCCCGCATGACTTTGCTCGGTTGGCGGAAGAGAACCGCAGCGTGATCAGCGCCACGTTGCTTGGTGCGCTTGCTGGCTCAGGTACGTTGCCGTTCCGTCGAAAACAGTTTGAAGACGCCATCACACGCAGCGGTATTGCTGTGGAGTCCAGCCTGAAAGCTTTTTCGGCTGGTGTGGATGCGGCCACCAAGCCGGAGCCAATTTCGGTTCAGCCGACAATTCCAACAGCTCCCCAAGTGGGACCAGTCTTACAGGAACCGGCCAATCGAGTGACGCAGAAATATTTCCTGCATCAAGCCATTCCATTCTCCTTGCAGGCATTCAGCGGCTTGCTGATTACCAGGACGTACCGTACGCGGCCGAGTATCTCGACAAGCTTGAACCTATTGCCGCTCTTGATCAGCAGCACGGGCGTGGCGACTTCACATTGTTGCGCGAGACGGGCCGGTATCTTGCGTTGTGGATGTCTTACGAAGACGCCATTCGTGTGGCCGACCTGAAAACGCGCAGATCGCGTTTTGAGCGGGTGCAGCAGGAGGCGCGGGTAAATCAGCGTCAGCTGTTAGAGATCAACGAATTTCTTTATCCGCGGGTTGAAGAATTTACTGACGTTATGCCGGCTGGTCTGGGCGCATGGATTATGCGAACAGGCTGGGCCAGGAATCTGCTAAATCGCCTTGCGGGGAAAGGCAAAATTCTCAAGACAAGTTCGCTGACCGGATTTTTGCAGCTCTATGTGATCGCTTCGCGGCGGCGCGTACGGCGGAAGACATTGCGCTTCAGGCGGGAACATAAAAATATTAGCCAGTGGCTGGCGCGTTTACAGGAACTGGCTCACGCGGATTACGATCTGGCTTGCGAAGTGGCCGAGTGCCCACGGTTGATCAAAGGATATGGTGATACTCATGAACTCGGCAGCCGCAATTACGAGTCTCTGATGCTAGCTGTGCCCGCGTTGCGAGAGAAGGGCGGAGCCGCGGCGAGCTTGAAGGCTCTTCGTGAAGCGGCACTGGCGGACGAAACCGGAAAGAAGCTTGCAGACGCTCTGCGTGAGCTGGGAATCCAGCAGGGAGGCCGGGCATGAGAATCGCCTGCCTTGGTGGAGGCCCAGCAGGACTCTACTTTTCGATCCTTGCAAAGAAAGAAAATCCATCGTGGGACATCACGGTTTTTGAACGCAACCGCCCCACCGACACATTCGGCTGGGGCATTGTCTTCTCTGACAAAACCATGGACGGCTTCCGCAATGTCGATCCTGAGACTCACGCGGAGATCACGCGCTCCTTCCGCCACTGGGACGACATTGATGTTTTCTTCAAAGGCGACAGGATTGCCTCTGGCGGCCACGGCTTCTGCGGCATTGCGCGCATCAAGCTGCTCAACATCATGCAAAAGCGCGCCTCCAGACTGGGCGTCAAGCTGGTCTACAAGGTCGAAATCACTGATCCTGACGACTATGCTTCGCAATACGATCTGGTGATCGCTTCTGACGGCGCATCGTCGATCACGCGCCATAAATACGAGCATATTTTCAAGCCCAACATCCAGGCGCGACGCAATCGTTTTGTCTGGCTCGGCAGTCGCAGAAAGCTTGATGCGTTCACTTTCGACTTCCGGGAAACAGAATGGGGCTGGTTCAACCTTCACGCCTACCGTTTTGATAAGGAGTGGTCCACGTTCATCGTTGAGACGCCGGAAAAGAACTGGCTGGCCGCGGGAATGGACAAGATGGAGCAGAAGGAATCCATCGCGCTCTGCGAGAAGATCTTCGCCGAACGGCTGGAAGGTAATCCGCTCGTCTCCAACGCCCGTCACCTGCGTGGCTCCGCCATCTGGCTCAAGTTCAATCGCGTGCTCTGCGAAAAGTGGTTTTACAAAAATATCGTCCTGATCGGCGACGCCGCCCACACAGCGCACTTCAGCATCGGCTCCGGCACCAAGCTCGCCATGGAAGATGCCATCGCGCTCGCACGCGTGCTCTCGACGCATGACGGCAACGTCGAAGACGCTCTGCGTCGTTACCAGGAAGAGCGCGAGATCGAAGCGCTGAGACTCCAGAGCGCGGCGCGCAATCGCATGGAATGGTTTGAAGAAGTCGAGCGCTACGTTCATCAGGAGCCCGAGCAGTTTGCTTACGGCTTGCTCACCGGTAGCCAGCGCGTCGGCCACGCAAGCCTCAAGTTGCGCGACTCTGATTACGTTCAGCGCGTGGAAACGTGGTTTGCGAGACGCTGTGGCATCAGCAAACCTCTGCCACCGATGTTTGCTCCCATCACGGTCCGCAAACTGACGCTCAAGAACCGTGTGATCGTTTCGCCCATGGCAACATACATGGCCGAAGAGGGCGTTCCTAACGATTTTCACCTGGTGCATCTGGCGTCGCGGGCAATGGGCGGAGCGGCGATGGTGGGTACGGAGATGACGTGCGTCTCTCCGGATGCGCGCATCACGCCGGGATGTCCGGGGATGTGGAATGAGGCACAGCAAACTGCCTGGGCGCGCATTGTGGACTTTGTTCACAACAATACTGACACGCGGATCGCAATGCAGCTTGGCCACTCCGGGCGGAAGGGATCGACGCGCCGCGGCTGGGACGCCATTGATCAGCCGCTTGAAGCGGGGAACTGGCCGCTCGTTTCAGCCTCGTCATTGCCGTACATTGAAGGCCTCTCACAAAATCCCCGCGAAGCCACTCGCGCAGACATGTGCCGCATCACCATGGATTTCGTCAACGCCACGCGGCGCGCGGCAGAAGCAGGCTTTGACTGGCTTGAGTTCCACTGCGCACACGGCTATCTGATGTCCAGCTTTATTTCTCCTCTGACCAATCGCCGGTTGGATGAGTATGGAGGGTCATTGCAAAACCGGTGCCGTTTCCCGGTGGAAGTTTTCAAAGCGATGCGCGCCATCTGGCCGAAAGAGCGGCCCATGAGTGTCCGCATCTCCGCAAATGACTGGGTCCCCGGTGGCCTTATGCCAGAAGACGCAGCGGAAGTGGCGCGGTTTTTCAAGGAAGCGGGTGCGGATGTGATCGATTGCTCTTCCGGACAAGTAAGCAAGGCCGAGAAGCCCGTGTATGGTCGCATGTTCCAGGTCCCGTTTGCCGACCGCATTCGCAATGAAGTTGGAATCCCAACGATTGCCGTCGGCAACATCTTTGAAGGCGACCATGTGAACACGATTATCGCTTCAGGGCGCGCCGACTTGTGTGCCATTGCGCGGCCTCATCTGGCTGATCCGGCGTGGACTCTGCATGAAGCAGCCAAGCAGGGCTTTACGGAAATTGATTGGCCAAAACAATATTTGAGCGGCAAACAACAACTGGAAAGGAATCTGGCACGGGCGCAGTTAATGCTGCAGGTTTAATCACGCGCATTACCGAAATTCACGAATGGCAGGCTCGGTGACAATTCGCAAGCGGTCGATGCACAACGGAAATTCCGCCGCTGTGCTGGACCTGGAGACACGCGCCAAGAAGGAAGACCATCAGGCGCTGCGTTTGTGGTTGCGTTTGCTCTCCTGCACGGTGCGCATTGAAAACCAGATTCGGCTGCGATTGCGGCGCGAGTTCAACACCACGCTGCCGCGGTTCGATCTGATGGCGCAACTGGAGCGGTGCGTGGGCGGGCTGCGCATGAACGAGCTTTCGCAACGACTCATGGTTTCGGGAGGCAACGTAACGGGAATCACGGATCAGCTTGAGCGCGAAGGACTGGTTCAGCGCACGCGGAATCCGGGAGATCGTCGCGCGTACACGGTGAAGCTGACGGAACCCGGGCTGAAGCGATTTCGCGAGATGGCGTCGCGCCATGAGCAGTGGATGATTGAATTGCTTGGCGGGCTGAGCCGCGAGGAAAAAGACACAATGATTAAGGAACTGGGCAAGTTGAAGGCCCATGTCAATACAGAAGATGCGTTGGGGCATCCAGGCCCGTTCGCGGAGAAACCGTAATGGCTGAGCCTTTGAGCGCGCAACAGTCTTCAGCAGCGCCGGTTTTGCTCGCGGGCTATAAGGCAAAGAATTTCCGCTACGACGCAAAAGAATGTGTCGCCTGCATTACGCTGGATCGTCCGGAGCGGAAGAATCCACTTACATTTGAGTCCTATGCCGAATTGCGTGATCTCTTCCGCAGCTTATTGCACGCCACTGACATTAAAGCGGTGGTGCTCGCGGGGGCTGGAGAAAATTTCTGTTCCGGCGGTGATGTCCACGAGATCATCGGTCCGCTGACTAAGCTTGATATGCCGGGACTGCTTGCGTTCACGCGCATGACCGGCGATCTGGTCAAGGCGATGCGCGCCTGTCCGCAGCCCATCATCGCCGCCATTGATGGAGTATGTGCAGGCGCAGGCGCAATCCTGGCCATGGCTTCTGATCTGCGATTGGGAACAACAAGAAGCAAAATTGCTTTTCTCTTTACTCGCGTCGGTCTGGCGGGTTGCGACATGGGAGCCTGTGCCATATTGCCACGCATCATTGGTCAGGGACGCGCCGCAGAGTTGTTGTACACCGGACGCAGCATGAGCGGTGACGAGGCAGAGCGCTGGGGATTTTTCAATCGTATTTGCGCGCCTGAAGAAGTATTAAAGGCCGCTGCCGAACTTGCAGCTGAATTGGCGTCAGGACCGACATTTGCTCACGGCATGACCAAGAAGATGCTGCATCAGGAATGGAACATGGCGTTGAACGAGGCCATTGATGCGGAAGCACAGGCGCAGGCAATCTGCATGGCGACCAAAGACTTCAATCGTGCCTACGAGGCATTTGTAGCGAAACAGAAGCCGATATTCAAAGGAGACTGAAATTTTCCGCGCGAACCATCTCGATTGGCCGTTTCTGGAACCGCGTCACAAAGCACTGGCGCGGGAGTTGGAGCAATGGGCCGGGCGGAATCTCCGCGACTCGGCGCTGAAAGATCACTCGGTTCACGCGGTGGATGACGCCTGCCGCCAGCTTGTCCGGCGGCTTGGTGAGGCAGGATGGTTTAAGTATGCGGTTGGAGGCAAATCGTACGGCGGTTCCGCCGATGCTATCGATACGCGCGCAGTCTGCCTGATTCGCGAAACGCTGGCGTGGCATTCAGGACTGGCGGATTTTGTCTTTGCCATGCAAGGTCTGGGATCAGGCGCGATTTCACTGTTCGGCAGCCACGAGCAAAAGCAAAAGTATCTGCCCCGGGTGGCAGAGGGAACTGCGATTGCGGCATTTGCTATTTCCGAACCCGAGGCCGGTTCTGATGTGGCTGCGCTGCAATGCCGGGCCGTGAAAAAAGGTGACAAATACGCCATCAACGGAGTAAAGACCTGGATTTCCAACGGCGGGATCGCTGATTTCTACGTTGTGTTTGCGCGGACCTCGGAGCTACCAGGAGCGAAGGGAATTTCGACTTTTATCGTTGACGCGAACGCGGCGGGACTGACCATAGCCGAGAGGATTGAAGTAATAGCTCCGCATCCGCTGGCGCAAATGGAATTTAATGATTGTCGTATTCCGGCTTGCCAGCGACTAGGAGAAGAAGGCCAGGGATTCAAAGCGGCCATGGCCACATTAGATATTTTTCGTTCTTCTGTTGCCGCGGCGGCTTTAGGGTTTGCGCGTCGGGCCATGGAAGAAGCACTGCGGCGCTCAAGTTCGCGAAAAATGTTTGGCCAGGCGCTGGCTAATTTTCAACTGACGCAGGCGAAGCTGGCGAAAATGGCAACTGACATTGATTCCGCGGCGCTGCTGACTTACAGGGCGGCATGGCTCAAGGACCAGGGATGTCCAGTGACGGTGGAGGCGGCCATGGCCAAGATGACGGCCACGGAAACGGCGCAGCAGGTAATTGATGCCGCCATTCAGATTTTTGGTGCGCTGGGCGTAGTAAGCGGGGAGCCTGTGGAGCAGCTGTACCGCGAGATCCGGCCGTTACGCATCTACGAAGGCGCAACAGAAGTGCAGCAATTGATCATTGCTCGTGGCATTATAAAGGCGTTTCAGGAAAGTGAGCGCCCGCATGGCTGAAGCTTCGGCTTCTTCATTTGAACCTCTGCGCCCCGAGCCGCGTCCGTTTCAAACCCATGTGCTGGTGCGATTTGCTGATTGTGATCCGGCGGGGATTGTGTTTTATCCCCGGTTCCTGGTGATGTTCAACAATCTGGTGGAAGACTGGTGCCGCGATGGTCTGGGATTTTCGTTCGATGAGATTGTCGTCCAGCGGGGATGGGGCCTGCCCACCGTGCACCTGGAGGTAAACTTCAACGCGCCGAGCCGGCTGGGAGAAGTGCTGACCGCGAATCTCTGGGTCCGCAACATCGGCACAAGTTCAATTGGCGCGGACATTTCGCTTGTGGGACCGGACCAGGTTGATCGCGTGCGCGGTAAGGTGGTACTGGTACTCACGGACAGGCGAAATCACAAGTCGTTCCCGATACCGGATGATTTGCGGAGAAAGATATCTGGCTTTCTGGTTCCTGCGTAGACGGTCATGGAGTGGAACAACACCAAGGTGAAGTGAAGACATGAAGGTTCTGCAACCACCAGACTGGCCACGGCCGAAGGGATACTCGAACGGCGTGGTCGCCAAAGGTTCCCTGGTATTTTTGAGTGGCATTGTTGGCTGGAACAGCCGGGGAGAATTTGAGGCCAAAGACTTTGCCGGACAAGTGAAACAGGCGCTCAAAAACATTGTGGACATTTTGGCAGAGGCAAAGGCGCGTCCCGAGCACATTGCGCGCATGACCTGGTACGTAGTAGACAAGCATGAGTACCTCAAGGCCGCCAAAGAGGTTGGAGCCAGCTACCGGGAGATCATCGGCCGGCATTATCCAGCCATGTCTGTAGTGGAAGTTTCCGGCCTGCTCGAGGCTCATGCGCGGGTTGAGATTGAAGTGACGGCTGTTGTGCCGGATTAGCGGAGAAGAGGAATTCCTAAGTGGCCACTCCTGAGGCATTGATCACACGCACTTCACAGGATGAGTTGCGGTGGTTTGCGCCGATGAGCGCGCGACGCCTGCTTGTGCTTGGCGGGATTGCCATGGTGCTGGCGGGCATGATCTTTGGAAATATCTTTGCCGTTTTTATTCTTCACCAGAACGCATCACGCGTAGGGAGAAGCCTTGCTTCTGCTGCAAATGCCGCGCTGGCAGGTAATGCAAGCCAAGTGAATGCCAGCTTCGCCAACGTAGGCCAGTTTCTTGAGAATCGCGGGACCAAGGTAGATACGCACGTTCATCTGATCGGGTTCGGATTTCTCGCGCTGATCCTGGCGATTGTGCAACCGTGGATCGCCCTGTCTGAGCAGGCGCAACGACGGCTGGCGTGGCTGTTCATTGCCGGCGGCGTGGTGCTTCCTGTTGGCGTGTTCCTCATTCACTATGTCGGGCTGGCATATAGTCCGCTCAGCGCCCTTGGCTGGGCCAGCATTGTTGCCGATGCGGGAGGCGCGCTGGTAATGCTGGCGACGGCTGGTTACCTGTTTGGGCTGGCGAAACAGTTTCGCAGTAGGGCAGGGCCGCCGATTCATGATCTGCTGCTGAGCACACAAACAACTTCGACTCGGCTGCTGCTGGCGGGTGGGTTGTTACTGGTGTTGATGGGATTCCTGCACGGAGCTTATTACGCGGGCACTGACCTTTATCGACATGAAGCGGCCGATTACCAACTGCTCTCACAAATGAGTGCGGGTGCGGCCGCACAGAACCGCGCAGAGGTGGAACAGGCGCTTGCGGGATACGGACAGCTACAAGGTGAGAAGGCAGTGAACATCGCGGCGCATGCACATTTCGCCGAGTTCGGGATTCTGGCCATGCTGCTGGGCTTGTTTCAGCCCTACGTCAGCTTAAGAGAAGTATGGAAGCGGCGGTGGGCGGTGGTTCTTCTTTTTGGATCGGCGCTGCTGCCAATTTGTGTGCTGCTGGAGATCAAATTCGGATTATTGGCTGGTGGTCTTGCGGATTTTGGCGGACTGCTGGTGATTGTGGCCGGGTTCGGAATGTGGATCGGCATTTTGCGCTACACCGGAGGCCTTGATGCCGGAATCGTGAGGCCACAATGAGCAGCCCCACAGAGAGTTCTCTTGTTCGGCGGGATTGGCTTAGCTCTATTGGGTATGACGTATGGGCTCTGGTATGCGGCGTTCGCGGAACATCAGGCGCTCGATGGGATCGGCGCGTCACTCGCGACCGGCTTCGGCGCTGCCGCTAATCGCGATCAGGCTGGTTCCACTCAGGCAATGGAGCAATATCGAGAAGCCAAGTACCGTTATGATCGGCAAGTGGATGCGCACGGCCACTGGATTGGGCTGGCGATGGTGTTGATTGTGCTGGGATTCGGCTTTGACGCGGTGCATTTTTCTGCAAAGCAAAAGCTTCTGCTGGCATGGATGTTGCTGGCGGGTGCGGTGCTGTTTCCTTTGGGTGTCCTGCTGCAGACGGTGAGCCGCGGCTCAGCACCGAGGGTGCTTGCAGTATTGGGCTCCGCCATGGTGATTGTCTCTTTGGCAGTTGCCGTTGTTGGTTTTATGCGGAAGCCGATTGCCGCCTAGTTCGTGTGCTCCAGAGCACTGAGCCAATCTGAAAAATGTGAGATGGCTAAATTATTGTGGAGTGCATCTTGGGTAAAGCTCTCCGCGGAGTTAACCTGTTTAAGAGAGCGGGAATCAAATCCAGCAGATGATCACGTCGAGATCGGCCGAGGAGTAGAGGCCAATTGAAAACCAAAGAAACTGAAGATCTCCGCAAACCTATCCTGCAAGGCAAAGGCGAGACGGATTACGAGCGCTATCTGCGCACAGACGACCTGCTCTCACTGCAAACGCCGGTAGAGCAGCTTTCCCATCCGGATGAATTGACGTTTCAGGTAGTGCATCAATCATCTGAGCTGCTGATGAAGGGTGCCGCATGGGAACTGGAGCGCGCGCGTAGCGCCATTGAGACGGGCGACTTCGGCAACGCAGCCAGGCTGGTCCGGCGGGCAAATGCGATGCTGGAGTATCCGATTTCACTTCTGCACATTCTTGAGACCATCACGCCATATGACTATCACGTTATCCGCGCAGGACTGGGGCACGGCAGCGGCCTGGACTCTCCAGGATTCCTGTCACTGCTGCATATCGCGCCGCGCATAGGCGAAGCATTTCATGAGCAGCTCACGAGCAGGCGGCTGACGTACGACGACGTATATCGCCGGCACGAAGAGTTCTTCGGCCTGCACGATGTCGCCGAGCGGATGCTCGACTTTGATGAGCGCATGCAGATGTTCCGCTTTCACCATCTCAAGCTGGCACAACGCATCATCGGCGGAGGGGTGGTCGGGACCATGGGAACGCCGGTGGAAGTATTGCAACAACGGATGCAGCACCTGGCCTACCGCGAACTATGGGAACTGCGCAACCAGGTCACGGCGAAGATCGGCGCCACGCCAGTGGAACCAAAAGAGAGCCACTGAGTATGGTTAAAAAAGGAATGGTGGACCTGGTCGGGATCGGTCTTACATAGGGTATTGATAATACGTAAGTTATTGATTTTACGTATGCCGAAAAGGCCCAAAAAGCCTACTTTGCCGAATCGGTTGTACGATTTTTGTACGGCGACTCATCCGCTACTGTGTAACCCGTCGTCTCCACTTCCAGACCTGAAAAGGATATCACAATAAGAGCTTCTGCTTTAGGCCCTTCCATACATTTATATGAATTGTGCCCGTCACTTGGTGCAGGGATGTCCAACCATGGCCGAGCCGTGGGGAGCGGCTCGCGAGAGCCCAGTCCCGATTACGCTGGAAACAAATTTTCAGAGGATCCGAATTACATCGCAACACGGACGAGCAAATTTTTCCCAGTGAGATTCTAACTGTGAACCTCCTTAGCAGGCTGCTGAAAAAGTACTCCCAATCCACAGCTGAGATGTGTTAACAGAAGATATGCGAGGAAGCGACCATCAGCAGGGTGAGGTATTCAGCTATTTGTCGCCGGAGAGCCGTGTGCGGAAGGATCATCCGCTGCGAGCGATCCGGACGATGGTGGACGAAGTACTGGGGAAGTTATCGCCCGAGTTTGACCGCATGTACGCCGACAAGGGCGGCCGTCGATTGCGCCGGAGAAGCTGCTGCGAGCGCAGATGCTGCAGATGCTGTATTCGGTGCGGAGTGAGCGATTGCTGATGGAAGAGATCGACTACAGCATTCTGTTTCGCTGGTTTATCGGGCTGAATCTGGATGAAGAGGTATGGGACGCGACCACCTTCACCAAGAACCGGGACCGGCTGTTGGAGGCGGATGTGGCCAAGCAGTTTTTGGCCGAGGTGGTGGAGTTGGCGCGGGCCCGGGGACTGGTTTCCGATGAACACTTCAGCGTGGACGGCACGCTGCTGGAAGCCTGGGCCAGTCTGAAGAGTTACCAGAGGAAAGAGGGCAAGCAGGCGCCTCCGGACGATCCCGGCAATCCGACGGTGAACTTTCATGGGGAGAAACGGAGCAACCAGACGCACGAATCGACGACCGATCCGGAGGCCCAGTTGGCGCGCAAGGGAAAGGGCAAGGAAGCCAAGCTGAGTTATAGCGGCAATCTGCTGATAGAGAATCGCAACGGACTGATTGTGGATGCCATGGCGTGGGAGGCCAATGGCAGAGCCGAGCGGGACACGGCCTTGCTGATGTTGGAGCAGATTGGCGGCGATCATGCGGTCACCGTGGGCGGGGACAAAGGATTTGATACCCGGGAATTCGTGAGTGAATGTCGCCACATGTGGGTCACACCGCATGTGGCGCAAAATGAGGGTCGTCCGGGTGGCAGCGCGATTGACCAGCGAACCACGCGGCATGAGGGCTATCGCATTAGCCAGCGGAAACGAAAGCGCATTGAAGAATGCTTTGGCTGGTTGAAAACCATTGCTCTACTGCGCAAGGTACGGCATCGCGGACTGGCCAAGGTGGATTGGATCTTTGCTTTCGCCTGCGCCGCCTATAACCTGGTGCGGCTACGAAATCTGGCAGTTCAGCCGTCTTAAGCTGAGGGAGTAGTCTGTCCGTGCGCGCAAAAAATGTTTAAAAGCCTGCGGCAACTCAGCACCAACAGACCTCCTTTCCGATTCCTCCATACCAGTGAAAGGGAAATCAACGAAAGCAGCTGTTTTTCAGCAGCCTGTTAGGCTGTATCGGCGCAACCAAAGGGGGTTACCTGAATTGACGTTTTTTGGATTGTGAGGGTGCGAATCAGACTTGCACACGCAAGAAATGCTACACCCGCGTTGTTGCCACTACATTCAAGGCCTATTAGAATAGCCTTGTTAAAGTCCGATTCGAGTTTTTCATCGGCCATACCTCAACGATAGATTTTCCTGCCGCGCAAGGCAAAGACTTAAGCTTCACCGTCAACCAAGTCTGTTGAGTTGGCGTATCCTTCACTTCCCAGCAAATCTCGACCACGCCCCGGTGTGGTTCAACCAAGAACAAATAAAAAGTCTTTCGAGGCGAGAACAAATAGAAAGTCTTCCGAGGCGAGAACAAATAGAAAGTCTTCCGAGGCGACAGTCATGGAAAACTACTGGTTCAACAAGGATGATCAGTACATTTTGAAACATTGCACCAAGTATCTGGCGCGAGCAAGTCAAGGAGCCTCTGTGGGGCCTGGCGATTCCCGTCGTCGATACGCTTGGGGGAACTCTTGCAGTTGCTGGGCCGGGGGAGTATCGAAATTTCAACCAGTGAGATTCATTTACTGCGGTACCAATGCCAAGTCACCGGCCAGCGTGGCAGTGATCGGATCCTTTGCCACCTGTCCGAGCCGATTCCTCTTCGACAAATCGTATTTGAGGATCAACCAACGCGCTACTGATCTGTTACATATGCGGTTCGAAAAGGCGAGAAGCACATATACCGCTTTATGGTGGACCAAGCGTATGCATCAATGGTCCGATCAACCCGCAAGAGGAGCTCCGAGATAATGGTCAAAGTTGGTCGCGCTTCTTCACCGATGCCTTTTCGTCTCCGGTGGTGATGGAACGGTGGGAGTTAGATCTGTTTTATCGGCTCGCCGAGATTCTTTCCTTTCAAACCAGCAACGACAGTTTCCTCGCGTGCTTTTATGACTATCTAGATCGAGCCGATCGCGACATCCAAGACTCAGAAACTAGGGATGAATGGCGATCAGTGGAGTCGGTGGAAATTACGACCGAGTGTACAAGAGACGAGATCCGCGGATTCCTACGCTGGCTGACGCAGGTCAACGCACGCTCATGGTCCGCGCGGAGCCGTAGTCGCCTGGCGACGGGCTTGGTGCTAACCGCGCCGGGGATTCCGATGCTTTTCATGGGCGCAAGGATTCCTTGACGACAAGCAATGGAACGGTACGCCCCACTCAGCGAATCTGATCTGGTGGGCTGGTCTCGAGAGCGGTGACCAGAGCATGGGCGGTTTGCTCCGCTTCACGCCAAAGCTAATCATGTTGAGGCGCGCAGCCAGCTCTTCACGGTGACGGCTGCGAGATCGTTCATACGCATAATGCCGATCGCGTGATTGCAGTCTAGGAACTTGTTGAAAAACTCTGGGAGCTGTCATTTCAAGCGGGGCGAGAAATCTGCTTTTCTCTAAACTTAAGGCAAAAGCAGATTCCTCACGCCTCAAAAGGCTTTCGGATGACAATTTTTTGGTTTTTCAACAAGCTCCTAGCGATGGATAGAAAGCCAAGGCAAGCACGTCATATCGCAAGTCTGAATGATGGCAATGTATACAACTACCAGATCGAATTTCCTGTCAGCGGCCATTGGACGGAGGTTTTTAACACCAACGTCTATGACGATTGGGTAAATCCGCGCGTGGCAGGCAACGGCGGGGAACGCGCCCGGTCCTCCACTCCGCGGGACGGCCCACCTCGGCGTCAATTGTGATCCCGGTAAATTCGTTGCTCGTTCTTAGTCGCGGCTCGATCCCGAGTCGCCATGGTTCGTTGTCGCCGCAACAGGAATCACGGCTGCTCCTGTGTTCACTCGTGCTGCCAAACTATTTGGGGAAACCAAAGGATCCGGAGCAGGGCAGAGCGCCATTGAAAGAGCGTGTGCAAGAAAGCTAAGAACGTGGTTGGCAGATTATATGCAGGTTGACGGTTGCCGATATGCCGATCCAGAGGCAAGCGCCTGAGAATTGCGGAATTCCCGCGGTGTTACTGACTTCCCAAGACAAATTTCTTTCTTTTTAATGGTTTGCGATGCGCTGAATATGAGACCGATCACCGGCAACACGGACGCGTTTATGCTGGCTCGTGATGTGTCGATAAAACATCGCTAACTACAACTCAGGTTTAACCTTAAGTTAACCGCTGAATATCGTCGTCCATTCGGAGGCAGCTGTTAACATATGAGTTATCATGCGCGAAGAACGACTTTCAAGCCCCTCAACTAACGATCGCAGGAATGACGAATTGCAAGCGAGTACGAGCGCCTTAATGTGGTGGATTAATTTCCTTCACGATGTGCGGTACTCATTACGCGTGTTTCGTCGTACTCCGCTTTTTGCGCTTGCTGCAGTCATCACTCTGGCGCTCGGGATAGGTGCGAACACGGCGATTTTCAGTGTCATTGAGGCCGTACTTTTGAGGTCGCTGCCGTTCCCGAATTCGGATCGGTTGACCGCACTCTATGAGCGCATAGGAAGGAATGGGGACAACATCCCTGTTGCTCCTGCCGACTTCTTGGATTTTCGCGACCAAAGCAAGAGTTTTGAACAGGTGGCTGCTTTCCGAGATGGCAACTTCAACATTACTGGACATGATGAGCCCGAAAGAGTTGCGGGTATAATCGCGACACCCGATTTTTTCTCAGTACTTGGAGTTCGAGCTGAGCTAGGACGTACGCTGCTGCCAGCGCAGGACAAACCTAGAGGTTTGCCGGTTGCTGTGGTGAGTTATAGCCTGTGGCAGAGGAGGTGGGCCGGTAGCCGGAGTGTGTTAGGTCAGTCCATCACAATAGATGGAGAGCAACGTACCATCGTCGGAGTCATGCCGAAGGGCTTCCAGTTCCCATCAGGGTCAGACGTGTGGTTGTCGTCGCGGTTTGCGGTTCCGGATCACCCGCTCAAACCGCAATTCGATCAGTCAACGGTTCGTGATTCGCACTATTTTGAGGTGATTGGGCGGTTACGTCCAGGTGTGGAACTCAAGCAGGCGAATGCTGAAATTGCCACCATTGTCGAGCGCCTGAAACAGCAATATGGGCTCGAAGCCGATATCGGTGCAACCGCGGTTGATTTGCATGACGATCTCGTGGGCAAAACCAGAGCTACTTTGCTGGTCTTGCTCGGCGCTGTGACTCTTCTTTTGCTGATTGCCTGTGCCAATGTTGCGAATTTATTGCTCGCTCGGGGGACCACACAGCAGAAAGAGATAGCAATCCGCAGCGCCATGGGAGCCCGCCGTGGGCGGCTCATTACACAATTGTTGACGGAAAGCCTGGTTCTGGGAGCGACAGGAGGCGTATTGGGAGTCCTGCTTGCACAATTGGGGCTCAGATTCTTTGGGGCGCTTATACCTTCTGATATAGCAACATTGTCGCATGCCACACTTTCTATTCCCGTCTTGTTTTTTACTGCAGGTATTTCTGTGCTGGCGGGAGTCATTTTCGGACTGTTTCCTTCCCTGCAGCTTACGAATCCGGATCTCAACAGTGTGATGAAGGAAGGCGGACGCAGCGCTGCAGGTGGCTTACATGGTTATCGTACGCGCAACCTTCTTGTAGTGACGGAAATTGCTCTGGCCTGTGTGATGCTGATAGGCGCGGGGCTGCTGATTCGCAGCTTCAATCGTCTGTTGCTCGTACCGGAAGGCTTTAATCCAACGGGCGTGCTGACAATGCGGGTTTCGCTTCCCGACGCACGCTATTCCAATGCAGTGAGCCGTGCCAATTTCGTGAAGCAGGTACTGACCCAGGTAAGCACGCAGCCGGGTGTCAATTCCGCTGCGGTAGTCACGCGTTTGCCTCTAAACGCGGGAGGCGTGAACCGGAGTATTGAGATCTATGGACGCACGGCTCCGCCGTCAGGGGATATTTCCCCGGATTACCTGGTAATCAGTCCTGACTACTTTCGCACCATGGGTATACCTCTAATCAGTGGCCGCCTGTTTACCGAACGTGACGATGCGAATGTTCCGCCTACAGTCATCGTCAGCAGGACTTTGGCGAGCCACTTCTGGCCGGGACAGGACGCGGTTGGAAAATTCGTGAAGATCGGGCCATGTAAAGACTGGTGTCAGGTAGTTGGAGTCGTAGGTGATGTGCAGCAACATCATCTCGATCAGCCCCCGCAGCCCACCGTTTACGCGGCTTATGCTCAGGACCCATGGCCATCAATGGCTATCGCCGTTCGTACCGGCTCTGACCCGCTCAACATGGTTTCAGAGGTTGAGGGCGCAATTCATTCTGTCGATAAAGATCAGCCTGTGTATAAGGTCCTCTCGATGCGGCAGGTGGTGGATGCTTCGGTGTCATCGCAACGCTGGAGGATGATGTTGCTGGGTGCTTTTGCCCTTGTGGCCTTGGCACTTGCGGGAACGGGGATATACGGGGTGATGGCCTATTCGGTAGCTCAGCGCTCTCATGACATTGGACTGCGCATGGCGCTGGGAGCACAACACGGCGATGTCTTGCGTCTTGTGATCATGCAGGCGCTGCGACTGGCACTGGTGGGTGTAGGCGTTGGCTTGGCCCTGTCTGTGGGACTGCTGCGCCTCATGTCAAATGTGGTATACGGTCTGCAGACAGCCGATGCGATCACTTTTGTGATGGTAGCAGTCGGTCTAACACTCCTGGCCCTGTTTGCAAGTTTTGTTCCGGCGAGACGCGCAATGCGCATCGATCCGGCGAAAGCTCTGACGATGGGTTAAGGGATATCTGATGGTGCCCGTTCGGGCTGCTCCAGCAGAGTCCGGACGGGCGGGATAACTGAACCGAGGACTTCTTTCTGTGCCAGCAGCGGATCCAGATTGGGATCCAGATCCACCGCACGACCCCAGACTGTGAATCCCGTCTTCGCGTTTACCAACCGTGAGTTCACCCTGAAAAACCGGGTTGATCTTTGTACACTGCCTTCGAGAACTGCGTCCACGTTCAAATAGTTTCCAATTTCACGCACGTCCTGGTAACGCCTCTTGAACATAAAGGCCGAGGTCCCGGCAATTACGTCAAGACCGGTTGATTGCGTCAGTTCGGCAATCAGGCCTTCTGTAAGAATGTCAATAAAATGGTCCGCGGGCCCTGAACTTAGGTTGCGAAAGGGCAATACCGCTATGCGGCAGCGCTTCGAATTTGGGCCGCACGGCAAGTCAACCGGGCTGTGCGTGTAGATGACCGGAATGTAGCAACCTTTGGGAAGATAAATGCGAATGGTTTCATTGCGGCCTTCGGTATTGTAGTACTCTTTTAGTTTTTGCCGAAGGCGACGAGCTTGAACACGAACAATGCTGTCAAGACGTGGATCAAATGTTTCCCTCCGGTTAAATACATCAACGCCCAAGGAGTATTCTTTAATCTGGTCCGCCTCGGAACACAGCAGCTTCATCAATAGATGTTTCAACAGCAGTTTAAGAGATTTTGACCCATCGAAGGCCCTGCTCCCCAGAACTCTGCTGAGACTAGCCATAATGTGACTATGAGAAACTCCGCGGTGCCCCGCAAGCTTTTTTCTGCGACCCGGAGGGCGTCCGGTCGTTTCAACTGCCGTACGGTCACCCATCTCGATGCGGCTCGCCGGCACTCTAACCTCCCCGAGTTTCATCAAAATTTGTTTCACATGCGAGTGAAACCGTCTCTCCAGACGCAAGTAAAACGCATTTAAAAGCTCGAATGTAAAGCTTGTTTGGTCAGTTGATTTAGTGACGTCTGAATCATGTGGAGAACTTGCAAAGCTATACCCGAACTGGGTTGTGCGGGGCATTCGCCCTGATAATGTGCAAATGATGGGATGAATGAACGTTACACACGCGTTGGCTACCTATAGCTTTTTTGTCTGTGTCACCGTCTAAGCAGAATACATTTAACGAGGCGTTTACAATTTGATAACACCTTGTCACTTCACAACAACCCCGACATACTAGAAAATCAATATATCGCGTAACGATACACATGGAATTCATTCAATCATTAAGTGCTGAGTCAACGCCAAGCGTGGACAGAGAGCTACGCTGGTTCGCTATCCAGGTGAGACCGCGACACGAGTTCAAGACGGCTACCATGCTGAGAAACAAGGGGTTGGAGGAATTTGTGCCGTTCTATCGCGTTCGGCGGCAATGGTCGGACCGGCAAAAAGAGATCAGCTTGCCATTATTTACGAGTTACATATTCTGCAAGATGTATCCCAAACAGAAACTGCCGGTGATCACTACAGCAGGAGTAATACGCATTGTGGGATCGAGTGAGGGGCCGATTCCAATTTCAGAAAATGAAATCGAAGCCATACAGAAGCTTCCACGTTGCGGGAACAAAGTTAGGCCTTGTCACTACGCGCTGGCGTTGCAGGTTGGATCGAGAGTACGAATCGAAGAAGGTCCTCTGGCAGGGATTGAAGGATCTCTGGTGAAGTATAAAAATCGATCTGAGTTGCTCATTTCCGTTGATCTCATTCAACAGAGCGTTTCGGTCGAAATTGAGGGTTCCGCTGTGAGTCCGGTGAAATCCGAGACGGTCTCGGCGTCGGTAACAAAAAAGTGCGCCTGAAGGTCCATTCTAAACACGTAAACCCCTGAAACATCTGCAGGGCAAATTAGCTGGAGCTTGACGCAAACGTCAGCTCTGTAACTCAAATTCCAGCCAGTTCATAGTATCAAGGGCAGAGTTAGCTCTCGATCGGGACTAGAGCTCACGTCATACGGGATAAGTACGTAAAGGAATTTACGGAAATCCGAATGGGACTGAGAATGGCGCGAGCCTGCGCCAAGCCCATCCATTCTGGAAATAATACAAAAACGGAAACGGAGATATGTCATGCCAGTTAATGAGACGGAACAGATCACCACTCACAAAGTCGTCGTCAATGCTGAAGAGCAATACTCTATTTGGTTTTCGGAAAGGGAAAACCCGTGCGGATGGCATGACGCGGGCAAGTCAGGCTCAAAGCAGGAATGCCTCGACTATATTCGGGAAGTCTGGACGGACATGCGGCCTCTATCGCTCCGTCAGCGGATGGCAAATCAATCACGGCAATAACTCTGTTTTGTTAAAGCTGATTCCTGCTGGCTGATCGAACATTCAGGTTCAAGCCCCGCCAGGGGATACTGGCTTCGTGGCCGGTTCGGACGGCCCAAACTCTTCTCTCATCCACGTAATCCACGTAAAGAGAAATCCATGCTTGCTCTAGAAAGCCTCAAAGTTGATGCGCGACCTGCTGCAGCCGCAACCATCCTCGATCTTTTGGGAGTACGGGCGCAGAAGGAAGCTGATAAGGTCCTTTATTCCTGGCTGGTTGAAGGTGAATCTCTTGAGAAGAGGCTCACATGCGGCGAACTGGACAGGAGAGCGCGCGATATCGCTGCAAAGCTGATTTCGTCGCACTTGACGGGGCAGAGAGCTCTGCTGCTCTACAGCCCAGGGCTGGAATATATCGAGGCATTCTTTGGGTGCCTGTACGCTGGCGTAATTGCAATTCCATCAAGTGCTCCCAGATCAAAACGCGACCTGGCCCGGATGGAATCCATGGCACAGGACTCGGGTGCAGCGGTAATGCTTGGTGCAGGAGAATGCGAAATAGCAACCCGAGGTTTGTTGACTGCCGAATCCTGGCATGCTCTTGAGTGGATTGATACTGAGTCGATCCAATCGTTAAGGACTGAAGAGGGCGATCTCCCCACTCCGACAAAGGACGACATAGCCTACCTGCAATATACATCCGGCTCCACCGCCACGCCTAAGGGCGTCATGGTCACGCATGGGAACCTGATGTCAAACCTGCAGTCGATCGCAGCGAGTGGAGGATTTAGTGCCGATACGCGTACTCTGAGCTGGCTGCCTCATTTCCATGACATGGGACTGATCTACGGATTTCTGCAGCCCATATTTAGCGGCTTTCCCGCCATTTTGTTCCCTCCCAGCGCATTCATTCAGAAACCTTCCCGGTGGTTGGAAGCCATTTCACGTTACAGGATTACACACACAGGTGCTCCCAACTTTGCCTATGATCTTTGCGTGCAGCGTGTGGCGCCGGAACTGCTGGCCAACCTCGACTTAAGCTGCTGGAAAGTGGCGTTCAACGGAGCTGAACCGGTTCGTGCGGAGACGATTGACGCCTTTACTGAGGCCTTTTCTTCCTGTGGATTCGGGCGCAGCGCCTTCTATCCAGTCTACGGGCTCGCGGAAGCCACGCTCAAAGTGACCAGCCCGGAGCCATTGAACGGGCCGACATTGCTCCACGTAGACGCGGCTGCTCTGGAACAGCATCATGTCCAGACGGCCAATGTGGAGCAAGGAAACTTTCGAACTTTGGTCTCCAGTGGAAAGGCAGGACTCGATACAGAGATAGCCATCGTGCACCCCGGATTGTGCAAACGTTGCAGATCAGGAGAAGTGGGCGAGATATGGGTGAATGGACCTGGCATTTCCGCGGGCTATTGGAACCGGGCGGAAGAATCGACTGAGACGTTTCATGCCATCATGGTAGACCACCCGGAACGGGAATGGCTTCGCACCGGCGATCTCGGTTTTGTACAAGACGGGCAGCTGTTTATCACCGGTCGCCGGAAAGATTGCATTATCATCCGCGGCCAAAACCATTATCCGCAAGATATCGAGCGAACCGTCGAGCGAGCGCATTCCGCGCTTATCAGCAACGGGAGCATAGCGTTTTCAATAAGCAGTGAGAAAGAGGAACTTCTGGTCATAGTGGCCGAATTGAAGCGTCACTATCACGGCTCTCCCCAGGCAATCGCGCGGGAAGTCCGCAAAAGCGTTTCTGAAGCACACGAGCTGCAGTTACACGCTGTCGTGCTCCTTCCTCCGGGTCACCTTCCTCGCACATCAAGTGGCAAAGTCCGTCGCCAGGACTGCAAACAGAGTTTTTTGGCGGGCACTCTCCCGGCCGTGCACGAAAGTATCATTGCGAAAGAAGAATTTACCAAAGCGAAGCAGGTTTCTGCAGAAGATCTTCCGAAAGCTGCGCGTCGCCGTGCTGACCTGGAATCGTGGTTTGCTGCCACGGTGGCCGATCTTCTAAGGATTCCTGTCGAAGAAGTGGATCCGAACCAGCCATTAACGGCTTTTGGGCTCGATTCGTTGGCGGTTGTGCAATTAAGTCATCAGCTGCAGACGGAGCTGGGTCTCTGGATGGAACCAGGAGTGGCTTTAGGAGGAGCTTCAATTCGCGCTTTGGTGACTGATCTCAGCGCCAATCATGCCGAGGTGGAACAGAGAGAGGCAGAGAATTCAGCGACTGTAGCTCGGATTCCACTCTCGATGGACCAGAAGGCCCTCTGGCTGATCCAACAGCGGGCATCTCATAGTGGCTTGCTGAACGTCGCTCGCGCAGTTCGTCTGGATTCCAGTGTGGACATGGCGAGACTGAAGGACTGCCTGGCTGCCGTGGTAGAGCGTCACCCTGGGTTGCATGGGTGCATCGTCGATGTAAACGGAGAACCTTGCCTGGAAGTCGGAGATGCAATCCTCGCCGCCAAGACGGCTGTGATTGAGATTGACGCGAGAGAATGGGACGAGAATCGAGTGCGGCAAGAGGTCATCGAACAGAGTCGGCGGCCATTCCGGCTTCACGAAGCACCTCTATTCAGAGTTTGTCTATATCAGCTCGACGACGGTGATCTGCTGCTGCTGATGGTGGTCCATCACATCGTGGCAGACTTTTGGTCACTGAGCATTCTGGTAGCGGAGCTTGCGGACCTGTACAGCGGCAAGCCGCTGCCACCCCCTCCCGCTTCTGAGTACTTCCACAAGTACCTGGCGGATGAACGCAGGCTCCTCAGCAGGCAAGCGGGCGAGCAGCTCTGGGACTACTGGCGGAACCAGTTGCATGGCGACCTGGAATCCCCCTTAATTCCTGCAGACCGGCCTCGTACGGAGCAGTCCGAACGCGAAGGAGAATTCCATCTTTTCGAGATTGCAGCATCGCTGACCTCGAGATTGCAGGAATTTGCTCGAGCCCACGGTTCCACTTTGTACACAGTCCTTCTCACAGGCTTTGAGATCCTGCTGCACCGGTACACCGGTCAGAGCGACTTTGTGCTGGGTACTCCCGCACACGGCAGAAACAGTGCCGCTCTGCGACAGGCAGTTGGATACTTCGTTAGAGCATTGCCGCTCCGTGCCGATTTAGCTGGGGCATGTTCATTCGAAGGACTGCATGAGCGAGTGGTCCAAACGATATCTGGTGCCCTGGCACATGATGGTCTGCCCTTTTCTACATTAAGCGAACGGCTCGGTGCAGTGAGAGCCAGCGGTGGATCGTCCCTGATGGATGTGTCATTTGTGATGCAGCGGTCTCAGTTGCATGGGCAAAAGGGTCTGGAATTGGTCGCGTTGGGCCATCCTGGTGCTACGGCACGGGTCGGAAGCTTGGAAATGCGCGCCTATCCCATTGATAGGATTGTGACACCGTTTGAGTTAGTGGTAACCGTTGCTCAAGCCGGCGGCCGAATCTACGGATCTGCCCTTTATGACGCTGGGATATTCGAAAGAGGGACCATAGAGCAACTTGTTCGGCATTTCGTCGTCATTCTGGAATCGGCAATCGTAGCCCCCGAGAAGCCCATCGCAGAATTGTCGCTCCTTTCAGTTTCCGAGCGGCTGCAGCTGGTGGTGAATTGCAATCGTACCGGCCAGGAAATCCCTTCCGCCTGCGTGCACCAACTGTTCGAGGCCCACGCCCGGATAGCGCCGGAAAACGTCGCGCTGGTATTTGGTGATCAACAGCTTACCTACGGGGAGCTGAATCATCGGGCAAATCAACTGGCGCACTTTTTGCGCGGCTACGGTGTAGGACCGGAGGTGCCAGTCGCGATTTGCTGTGAGCCAAGCCTGCAACTCGTGATTGCAATCCTTGCAGTTCTGAAAGCAGGAGGCATGTACGTTCCGCTGGATGCTTCGTACCCTGCAGAACGCCTGGCATGGATGATGGATGACAGCCAGGCTCCAATCCTGCTGACTGAACACAAGGCCCTGCAGAGAGTGCCTTCTCATTGGGCGCAAGTGATCTTACTCGACGATAATGACGATCAAACAGGAGCCGAGAGCACGGAAAATCCTGAACCGCTGGCCGGTCCACAGAATTCCGCACACATCATCTATACGTCGGGATCCACCGGGAAGCCGAAGGGAGTGGTGATAGAGCACCGCAACATCGTGCGGCTGGTTAGCGGCATGACCTTCTGTGAAGCCACGCCGGCAGAGACATATTTGTTGTTCGCTCCCGTCACCTTTGACGCGTCAACGGTTGAAATTTGGGCGTCACTTGCCAACGGGGCACGCCTGGTAATCGCTCCGGCAGGTACACGATCGTTAGAAGAGACGGCCGCTCTGATCGAGCAATCAGGAATCACGGTGCTGTTTTTGACTTCCGGTTTATTCCACCAGGTTGTCGAGACGCAGATGGAGAGATTGCACGGGCTGCGGTATCTGATGACGGGGGGCGACATAGTTTCACTGCATCACGCTCGCCTTGTTGCACAAAATCTTCCAGGATGTGTGCTGGTGCATGCTTACGGTCCCACTGAGAACGCTGCCTATACCACGTGCTGCAGGATTGAAAGTGATCCCGGCCCGGTAGGCTTTCTTCCATTAGGGAGCCCGATTTCGAACACCACGGTCTTTGTCCTCGATGAGCAAATGCAACCCGTGCCTGCGGGCGTTCCCGGGGAGTTATATACAGGAGGATTGGGAGTCGCACGTGGCTACCTGCATCATCCGGACCTGACTGCGCAGGCATTTGTTCCCGATCCCTTCAGCAGCACCCCAGGCGCCCGGATGTACCGCACAGGGGACCGGGTGCGCTGGACTGCCGATGGCAAATTGCACTTTCTTGGCCGGCGCGATCACCAGGTTAAATTGCGCGGTTTTCGCATCGAGTTGGAAGAGATTCACGCAGCGCTCTTGCAGTTCTCCGGAGTGAAACAGGCGTTGGCACTGGTGAGAGAAGATACGCAGGGCGATAAGAGGCTTGTTGCGTATGTCGCTGCTGAACCGGGCTCGCCAAGCTCCGACCCAACAAAATTACGAGAACATTTAAGCAGCCGTCTTCCGGAATATATGGTGCCTGGCGCCATTGTCGTTCTGCAGGATCTGCCGCTGACAGCGACCGGCAAGGTAAACCGCCAGGGTCTGCCGGTTCCGAATTATGGCAATACATCATCCATCAAAGCTGCGCCGCGTACCCAGGCGGAAGAAATCCTGGTTGGCATCTGGAGCGACGTACTTAAAGTCGAGCACGTTGGCATCAACGATACCTTTTTCGATTTGGGCGGACATTCTCTGCTGGCTACGCAGTTGATCTCCCGCACCCGTGCCACCTTCGGCATTGAACTGCCCTTTCGGGCTCTGTTTGAATCTCCAACAGTAGCCGGTTTGGCCGAGCGGGTTGAGGAGATTTTACGTCACGATAAGAAAGCGGATGTTCCGCCCATTGTTCGAGTCTCACGCGAAGCGCCTTTGCCGCTCTCTTTTGCTCAACAGCGGCTCTGGTTCCTGGAACAGCTGGACCCCGGATCAACTGCCTACAACTCACCGGCTGCAGTGCGGTTGACCGGCACGCTCGATGTCTCCGCTGTACAGCGGACTCTGAGCGAGATCGTCAGAAGACACGAAATACTAAGAACAACCTTCCCTGTGCGAAATGGCGAGCCGGTCCAGCATATTGCTCCTGCCGGTCCCGTGGATATGCCGTTGGTTGACTTGTCTGAAACAGACCACCGCGAGGAAAATGCGCTTCAGCTTGCGCGGGAAGAAGCCCGCCGTCCGTTTGATTTAGTCCGCGGTCCATTGCTGCGGAGCAGCTTGGTGCGGTTGGAACCTGAACTGCACCTGCTCCTTTTCACCGTCCATCACTCAGTTTGCGATGCTTGGAGCGTCAACATTCTTACACGCGAATTCACCACCATATATCAGGCGTTCTTGCGTGGAGAGGATTGTCCTCTGCCTGAACTTCCCATTCAATATGCCGACTTCGCCTGCTGGCAACGGCAATGGTTAAGCGGTGGAGTGCTGGAAAGATACCTGAGTTACTGGCGGCAAAAGTTGGCGACGTTACCACCGCTGCAACTGCAGATTGGAAAAGGAAGCTCTGAAATTCGTGCTGGCCAGGGCCAAAATACCTCATTTGATCTGCCTTCGGCTACAACGGACGCTCTCAAGGAAATCAGCCGCAGGCAGGGAACCACGCTCTTCATGACCATGCTGGCAGCTTTTGAGATTCTGATGCTCCGCTATTCGGGCCAGACCGATTTCGCCGTTGGCGCTCCAGTAGCTGGGCGCAATCAGGTGGAGATTGAAGACCTGATCGGATTCTTCGTCAATATGCTGCCGCTGCGAGTCGACTTGAGCGGGGACCCCGTCTTTGAGGAACTACTGGAGCGTGTGCGCACCACGACTCTGGAAGCGCACTCACATCAGGCATTGCCGCTGGAGAAGTTGATCGAAGAAGTGAGGCCACCGCGCATCAATGGACGGCCGCAGATCTTCCAAGTCACCTTCGGCCTGCAAAACGACTATGCCGCCTTCAACTTGCTGCCCGGCGGAGACTCGACACTGCTGGAGATGGATGAAGACACCGTACGTTTTGGACTGGTGCTGTGGATATTCCCCACAGTTGTTGGGTATCGCACTTGCTGGAGATATCACAGCGGTGTTTTTGATGCTCGTGAAATTGAACAGCTCAACGCGACCTATTGCGAAATCCTGGACGGCATCTTGCAGAACCCGGGCGCGAGAGTCAGTGAACTGGCTGGACCGATCGCTGCGAGCGCAGCTGCTCAGCCGATTTCGGATCGAACAGAAGCAGAAAGCCATGCCGGACGAATCGGTTTCAGCACGAAGAAACGCGATGCGGTCCGCTTACCTTAATTGACCTGCTTGAGAGGAGTTATGGCGCGTTCCATTGAGTCAAGCATTTCCTTGCCGAGAAAAAGAAAGATGGTGACGGCTTCGCATCAGGACCTGGTGCGCACGTCCTATCTGAATGAACGTAGCCTGCCGCTGGTCATCGAGCCGGAAATGGAAGGACTCGATCTCGTCGGTTGGGCCAAGGTACAGAAAGAATTTATCGAGTCCAGACTTGACGAAGCCGGAGCGATCCTTTTCCGCAACTTCGGACTGAGCAAGATCGATCAGTTCGAATTATTTGTCGAAGCCACCAGCGGCCACCCTCTGGAGTACAAGGAGCGCTCCTCGCCTCGTAGCCAGGTCCGAGGCAATGTTTTTACCTCAACCGATTATCCGCCGGAACGCAGTATCTTCCCTCACACTGAACAGTCTTATAACCATACCTTTCCACTACGGATTGCTTTCTTTTGTGTGACGGCTGCACAAGCCGGGGGTGAAACTCCAATTGCCGACGTACGACGCGTGCTTCAGCGCATCCGTCCGGAGACGAGGCGGAGATTCGAGCAGAGTGGCTACCTCTATGTTCGAAATTTCGGAAAGGGAGTCGGCCTTTCATGGCAGGAAGCTTTTCAGACCCGAGATCCTCAGCAGGTTGAAAAACACTGTCGCGACAGCTTTATCGATTTCGAATGGCTGCCAGAAGGCAGTCTTCGAACCCGGCAGCGGCGGCCTGTTGTAGCGCGACATCCGAGCGGCGCTCTGGCCTGGTTCAATCACCTGACCTTCTTTCATGTATCTACTTTAGAACCAGACATTCGAGGGCAAATGCTGGAGAACTTCGGGGAGCAGGACCTGCCCAATAACACGTATTACGCTGACGGCTCCAGAATCGAACCCGAAATAATGGAAGAGTTGAGGGTTGCCTACATGGCAGAGCTGACTTCATTCCAATGGCAGGTTGGCGATGTTCTTTTACTGGACAATGTCTTGACCGCCCATGCTCGTTCGCCATTTGTGCCGCCGCGCAAAGTGGTTGTTGCCATGGCCAAACCGTGCAATTGGAATCAGTTGAGTGTCGAACCCGTCGTCATGCCCAGCTTATGACTTCACATCGTGCAGTTCCCTTATATCGCACGAGGGGGTATTTGGGGACAACCCAGATTGGAACTATTTATGACAATGAGCACTGAAAAGCCCGTTTCTCGGCTGTCTGCTTTTTCCGGACGAAAGAAGGTAACCATAAGCACGAATGACATTGTGGCTTGTGGCTATCTCAATCCAAGCAGCCGGTTCCCCCTCGTAATGCAGCCGAACATACCGGGTTCAGACCTGGCAGGGTGGATTCAAGGGCAGAAGGAATTCGTACGCGAACTGCTCAGCAGCCACGGCGCAATCCTGTTTCGGGGTTTTGACATTGCTTCCTCAGCGGCCTTTCGAGCTTGTGTCGCCGCGCTCTCACCTGAATTGCTGAATTACACCGAGCGAGCAGCGCCTCGAAAGGAAGTGGACAGCCGCGTTTATACTTCCACCGAATATCCGGCGGCTGAATGCATTCCGTTGCATCATGAAATGTCATATTCGCACATGTGGCCGTTGAAGATCTGGTTCTACTGCGATCAGCCCGCGGCTACCGGTGGATGCACTCCGATCGCCGATGACCGCAAGATCTTCGGCCTGATTGACCATCGCATTCGCGATCAGTTCCTGGAAAAACGGGTCATGTATGTGCGCAACTTCGGAGAAGGCGTTGATCTTCCCTGGACAGATGTGTTCCAGACGCACGACCGGAGGGTCGTTGAAGAGTACTGGGAATCAACGGGGATCGAATTCGAATGGCGATCTCATAATCGGCTGAGGACACGGCAGGTGCGGCAGGCAGTGGTGAAACATCCTGAAACCGGCGATGTTGTCTGGTTCAATCACGCGCACATGTTTCATGCATCGAATCTCAATGCTAACGTCCGGCGTGCACTTTCCAGTGAATTCCGGGACGATGAGCTTCCCCGCAATGCTTTTTTTGGAGACGGCTCGCCTATTCCTGATGCAGTCTTGGAGCACATTCGTAGCACCTACTCCAACGCGTCCCTGCGTTTTGCCTGGCAAAAGGGCGATGTGCTTCTCGTAGACAACATTCTCGTTTCACATGGGCGCGATTCATTTTCCGGCGAACGCCGGACCCTGGTGGCAATGGCTGAAATGTACACCAATCCAGACCTGTCGCTCAGCCCATCAGTAGCCGGCATCGCACTCGGCTGATCTGATCTGCAATCGATATCCACGCAATCATAACCGGTGCATCGGATATGCATAGCCATGCGCCCGAGACATACACGTTCCGGTCCTGTACTCAATGCAGTCTTGGTCGGCTGAATTGAACTGCCAAGCAAGGAAGAAGCAATATATCAATGACGACATCTGCCTTATCTCTTCAAGGATTCCATCTCTCTGTTCAGCAGAAAGAGCTGTGGCGACTTCAAAAAGAGGGAATCATTCCCTGTGCGCAGTGTGTGTTCTGTCTCGAAGGGCCATTGGATGTTCAGCGCCTTGAAAACTTCATTGCGGACGATCATCGGGCGTTACGAAGTTCTCCGTACACGCTTCACGTCCCTGCCGGGAATGGAATTGCCTCTCCAGGTGATTGAGGAGGAACACGAGTTTGAGTTTCGAATCAGTGCAAATGCAATTGAGGACGGTGAGGACGGTGAAGACCTGGAAGCTGCTTTGTCCGATCTTCTCAAGGCGGAGTCTTCACCATCAGTAATTCAGGAAGAGGATCCGGTTGCGCGCTTTCTCATCGTGCCTGCCTCGGGCACACGCCATTATCTCCTCGTAACGTTCCTCTCGATGTGTGCCGATTCGGTGACTCTGAAGCGGCTTGCGGCGGAAATGATGGCCGCATACGCCGGCGCCTCTGCTGACATGGTGGCAGAGCCCGTCCAGTACGTTGACTTCTCTGAGTGGCAGGCCGAAATGTTTTCCAGCGACGAAGGTAAAGATGGGCGCGCATTCTGGGAAAAACAGACTGCGGAAACCCCCATCGTGCCCCTTCTCCCCCGCGAAATGAGAAGTCACGAAACGGTCTGTGACCGGAAGGTCATTGCGACATTAGACCCGTCCAGGATGAAGGCTTTGCAGGCTTCCGCAGCGGCACAAGATTGTGCCGTGGACGCGCTCTTATTGACTGCCTGGCAAATTCTGCTGTCCAGGCTTACCAACGAATCCCGCGTGGCTGTGCACTGCTGGTGCGACGGACGGCGAATTGAAGAACTAAAAGACGCGATGGGGCCTCTGGAGCGGTACCTCCCGGTACCATTTGAATATGCTGCGCAGACAACAGTGACAGACGCTCTGCGCGCCACATCAGAGCGTTATGAGATTGCCAGATTGATGCAGGACTCATTGTCTGCGGTGGACAGCTACGAGGATGGATCCCACCTAGCAATCGGATTTCGCTTTGAACGACGGTTGGATCCTGAGGTGCAAAGCAACATCTCCTGCCGGCTGCACGAAATTCGTGTGAACAATCATGCTGCTCGGTTGACATTGGCCGCTGTGGTCACCGCGGGCGAAACACTTCAAATCGAGTTTGAATATGCTCGCGGCGCCTGGACTGAAGACGCCCTTCAAATGCTCGGAGACGAGTTTGTCAACGTCATCGATGCCATCTCTCTGGATGGCTGCATCGGCGATCTTCCGATATTGTCGGATCACGAGCGGGATCGCATGTTTGGGGAGTGGACTGCCACCAGCGCAGATTATCCGCTCCATCTCAGCTGGCCTCATCTGTTCGAGGCCCGGGCGGCGGCAGCTCAGGACGCCGAAGCATTGCTGGCAGGCGATGAATTACTTACCTTTTCTGAATTGAATGATCGGGCCAACCGCCTTGCCCGCTATTTGCAACAGAAGCACGTCAGTGCGGATACCCCGGTTCTAGTGTGCCTTGAGCGGTGCGCTGACCTGATTGTGGCATTGATTGCCGTGATGAAGGCGGGCGGCGCTTACGTCCCGGTCGAACCCGGCCATCCCGCTGAAAGAACGGCGCGCATTCTGAGCGATTGCCACCCCCGCGCCATTTTGACGCGTTCCTCTTTTGCCGGCCAGTTTTCCGACGCCAATGCAGAAGTAATCTGCGTAGACACTGATGCTGCGCTCATAGCCGCTTTGCCCGCAGAGAACCCGCCGCGTCAGATCAGTGGCTCAAGTCTCGCTTATATCCTCTACACCTCCGGATCGAGTGGCGCCCCGAAAGGTGTGATGATTGAATACCGCGCCTTGTCCAATCTAAAGGCTGCGCTGCAGGAAAAAGTATATGGGTCCTTTGAAGGCACTCTGCGGGTGGGATTGAACGCTACGCTCGCGTTCGATGGGTCAGTGAAGCAGTTAATCCAGTTGGCGAGCGGACATACTCTGTGTCTCGTCCCTGATGAAGTGCGTTCTAACCCGCGCGATCTGCTCTCCTGGATCAATTCAAATGGAATCCAGGTTCTCGATTGCACGCCGACATTGCTGAAGCATCTTCTCGCTGAAGGTCTGGCTGAGCCAGGCAATACCTCATTAAAGCTGGTTCTGGTTGGCGGGGAAGCACTGGAGAACCCCGAGTGGCATTTGCTCGCGGCTAATTGGGAAACACACTTTGTGAACCTCTACGGTCCCACCGAGTGCACCGTTGATAGCACATTTTGCTCTGTAAGGAGTTCTGAATCTGCAAGTCTGGGCAGGCCGTTACCTAACGTGCGCGCCTATGTACTCGATGAGAACTTGCAACCAATTGCGATTGGTGCGGCAGGGGAGTTGTGTATTGCTGGCGCAGGATTAGCCCGGGGCTATAGAAATCAGCCGGGACTTACAGCGGAGCGGTTCGTTCCAAACCCATATGGCACGGAACCAGGGAGCCGGTTATATCGCACTGGCGACCGTGTACGGTGGGAACCCGATGGCCAGCTTACATACATCGGGCGTATTGACCGGCAGGTGAAGCTCCGCGGGTACAGGATCGAGCTTGGTGAAGTCGAGGCCGCTCTAATCCAACATGAAGATGTCAGCCACGCTGCCGTCACCATTTACGAAGATCCGGCATCGGGCCCTCGGCTGGTTGCGTACGTTGTCTCTCAGACGGGCTGCGACGGCGAATCTGGTACGTACACGCTTCCCAATGGATTCAAGATTGCCCACCAAAACAAGAATGAGACAGATTACCTGTACCGAGAAATTTTCGAGCAGGAACTCTACATTCGCAAACGCATTGTTCTTCGCGAAGATGCTGTGGTTTTTGATGTCGGCGCCAATATCGGAATGTTCACCTTATTCGCTTGCGCGCGGTGTCCGCGCGGGCGTATCTACGCCTTTGAACCGATCGCCCCAATCTTCGATTGCTTGCAGCGCAATGCAAAATTATGCGATTCGCAAATCAAACTGTTCCCCATGGGATTGGCGGAGGCCGAGAAGACCAGCGAATTCACGTACTACTCCCGTTATTCGATGATGTCCGGAATGACGGCATATGCCAACAGCGCCAGCGAAGTCGAGGTGATTAAACGTTACCTGCGCAACGATCAACAGCAAGGCGCGTCAGGCGACGCGGGCGCTCTGCTGGCCGTGGCAGATGAACTGCTTGAGGGCCGCTTTGAAGGGACAAGGCTAACAGCAACATTGCGGCGGCTTTCTGATGTCATCAACGAAGAAGGCGTGGAGAATATAGATCTGCTCAAAATTGACGTGCAACGCGCTGAAACTGACGTTCTGCACGGCATTGATCCTGAGCATTGGAGTCGCATCCAGCAGGTCGTAATGGAGGTGCATGATGAAGCAGGCACTGATACCCAGGGCAGGGTCGCCGAGATAACGGAACTGCTGAATAGACAAGGGTTCACTGTTTTCAGCGAGCAGGATGAACTGCTTCGCGGAACTGATCGCTTCAACCTGTATGCCTGGCGCGCTGCTTATGTCGCGGCGCAAGATGGCAATATCCAACAAGAGACAAATCGGCCACCCAGACAAGCGCATACGAATGGGCGTAACCTTCGGGCATGGTTACAGGACCGACTGCCGGAATACATGATTCCATCCAGCATTTCCGTGCTGGAACAATTGCCGTGCACGTCAAGCGGGAAGGTCGATTATAAGTCCCTACCGGCTCCTGATCTGGGCGGAGATTCAGTGGAACAGCCCGCGCTTTCCCCAGTGCAGGAGATTCTCACCGGCATTCTTGCCCAGGTATTAAAACTTGACCGTGTAAGTATTGACGACAACTTTTTTGAGCTCGGCGGTCATTCACTTCTTGCCACACAGGTAATTTCGCGTGTAAGGTCCACATTCTCCATTGACCTGCCCCTGCGCGCATTGTTTGAAGCTCCCAGAGTTACGGAATTGAGTGAAAAGGTGGAGCAGGCACTGGGGCGGTCTCAGAACTTCAGTGCTTCGCCCATCGAGCGTTGTTCTAGAGAACAGGAGCTTCCACTTTCGTTCGCGCAGCAGCGGTTGTGGTTCCTCAATCAGATTGACCCCGAGAGCGTGGCTTATAACGGCTCCGCCGCGTTCCGGTTACTAGGTCATCTTAACGTCGCAGCGCTCGACCGCAGCGTCGGGGAGATCGTGAGGCGGCACGAGATCTTGCGGACGAGCTTTCCGGCGGCAGCAGGGCAGCCGCGGCAGCAGATTGCGCCGTTCAGCGGTTTTTCTGTGCCGCTGGTGGATCTGTCTGGAACTACCGATAAGGAGCAGGCAGCGCGGGAACTGGCGGAGGCTGAGGCGCAGCACGTGTTTGACCTGGGGCGAGGCCCGTTGTTCCGAGTGACCCTGGTTCGTCTGTCGGAGGAGGATCATCTGCTGCTGATCGGGATGCACCACATCATCAGCGATGGGTGGTCGGTGGCGGTGATGACGCGTGAGTTCACGGCCATCTATGAAGCCTATGCCCAGAATCGTCCTTCGCCGCTGGGCGAACTTGCCATCCAGTATGCCGACTTTGCCTACTGGCAGCGGCAATGGCTGACGGACGAGGTGCTGGGAGAGCAGTTGGGCTTCTGGCGGGAGCAGCTGGCGGATGTGGCAGTGCTGGAGTTACCGACGGATTATCTGCGGCCGGCGGTACCGTCAGGGCGTGGAGCGTCGGTTCCGGTGGGGGTGGGGGCTGAGCTGAAAGGAGAGCTGGAGGAGTTCAGCCGCAGCCGAGGGGTGACGCTGTTCATGACCCTGATGGCGTGCTGGCAGGTGCTGCTGGGACGGTACGCAGGACAGGAGGATGTGGCGGTAGGAACCGGGATAGCGAACCGGAATCGGATGGAGACGGAGCCTTTGATTGGTTTCTTTGTGAACACGCTGGTGCTGCGGAGCCGGATCAAAGGGAAGGAGAGCTTTGGGGAACTGCTGGAGCAGGTGCGGAGGCAGGTGCTGGAAGCCTATGCGCATCAGGATCTGCCGTTCGAACGACTGGTGGAAGAGTTGGCGCCGGAGCGGATGCTAGGGCAGACACCGCTGTTCCAGGTGCTGTTCGTATTGCAGAATATGCCGCAGGAAACCTTGCGTCTCCCGGGATTGGAGTTGAGTCTGTGGGATAGCGGCCATACTGCAGCCAAATTCGACCTGGGTATCTCGCTTGCACCCCGGGAGAAGGGCGGCATTGAGGGCACGCTGGAGTATGCGGTTGATTTATTCACACGAGAGCGGATGGAAGGGATGGTGCGGCATTGGACGAGGCTGCTGAAGCGTGTCATGGCAGAAGCGGACAAGCCGTTGCGGGACATTTCTTTGTTAAGTGAGCAAGAGTGGCAGCAGGTGGTGGTGGAGTGGAACCGGACGGAGCAGGAACTGAGCGGGGAGAGTGTACAGGAGTTGTTTGAGCGCCAGGCGGAACTGAGGCCTGAGGCGGTGGCGGTGGAGTTTGGAGAGCAGCAGCTGAGCTATGCGGAGTTGAATGAGCGGGCCAACCAGGTGGGACGTTATCTGCGAGGTTGCGGGGTGAAGGCGGAGACGCCGGTGGCGCTGTGCTGCGAGCGGAGCGTGGAGATGATCGTGGGGATGCTGGGGATCGTGAAGGCGGGAGGAGTGTATGTGCCGCTGGATGCGGGTTACCCGGAGGAGCGGCTGCGGTGGATGCTGCAGGATGCAGGGGCGACGGTGCTGTTGACGGCCCAGGGAAAAGGAGAAGCGCTGCCGGAAGGTGCGCGAGTGCGTGTGCGGCTGGATGAGGATTGGGAGCAGATTGCGTCGGAGAGTGGAAAGAACCTGGAGCCGGTTACGGGAGCGGACAATCTGGCTTACCTGATCTATACCTCGGGTTCGACCGGGCAGCCGAAAGGTGTCGCCATCGAACAACGTTCCATCATTCGCCTCGTCATTAATACAGACTATGTGCAGCTCGAGCCTGAGGACCGGATAGGGCAGACTTCCACTATAAGTTTTGATGCAGCGACGTTTGAAATCTGGGGTGCGCTGCTGAATGGAGCAACTCTGGTGGGCATTCCCAAAGAGGTCATTCTCGTGCCGGCCGATCTGCAGAAGCAATTGCGCGATGCTCGCATCACGACGTTGTCTCTAACGGCGTCGGTGTTTCAGGAAATCATCGATGCTGCGCCGCAGGCGTTTTCCGGATTAAAGCATATGTTATTCGGAGGTGAAGCCGTTGACCCGGCACATGTAAGGAAACTGATGGCGGGGAATCCACCGCAACGTTTGCTTCACCTCTATGGACCCACAGAAACGACCACCTTCGCCACGTGGCACAGGGTGTGCAGCGTAGGTGAAAATGCGTTTACCGTTCCCATCGGTGGGCCGATTCGTAATACCACGGCTTATATTCTGGATGAAGAGTTGTATCCGGTTCCGGTGGGAGTGAAGGGGGAGTTGTATCTGGGTGGAGTTGGAGTGGGGCGAGGGTACTGGAACCAGCCCTGTTTGACAGCCGAGCGTTTTATTCCTGATCCGTTTTCCAGCCAACCCTGCAGTCGTCTGTATCGCACGGGTGATGTGGTGAGGTGGAACTCGGAAGGGGCGGTGGAATTTATCGGTCGTCGCGATCATCAAGTCAAGATCCGCGGCTTCCGCATTGAGCCGGGGGAGATTGAGACGGTGCTGGCCCAATATCCGGGTATACGGCAGGTCGCGGTACTGGTGCTCGTCGATGATAAAGCAGATAAATATCTAGCCGCCTATGTGGCGGGAGAAGCTGATCAGCGGCCGACAGCCGAGAGCCTGCGGACGTGGCTGTCGCAAAGAGTGCCAGACTACATGGTACCCAGAGTTTTTGTAGTGCTGGAGCAGTTGCCATTGAACAGCAATGGCAAACTGGATCGGAAAGGATTGCCTGATCCGAAGTCGGCGATTCAGGATTCGGCTTCCGCTCAGCCCGGCACCCCGGTGCAGGAGATGCTGGCAGGCATCTGGGTGGACATCCTGAAGCTCGAGCGAATCGGGATACACGACACCTTCTTTGAGCTGGGCGGTCATTCGCTGCTGGCCACCCAGATCATGTCCCGGGTGAGGTCTGCATTCGGGATTGATCTCCCGCTGAGGACCCTGTTTGAGTCACCCACAATAGCATTACTGGCTGAACGCATTGAAACAGCTTTGCGGGGCGAAGACATTGAAGAGTCTCTCCAACATGGGAGGGGGCTGAAGATTCCCGCTATTACGGCGGTTTCTCGTGAGGAATCGCTGCCCTTATCTTTTGCGCAACAGCGGTTGTGGTTCCTCAATCAGATCGAGCCGGAGAGCAGGGCGTACAACATGGGCTCTGCCTTGCGGCTGAGGGGCAGCCTCGATGTAGAGGCACTTGAAAAAGCAGTCGGGGAGATCGTGAGGCGGCACGAGATCTTGCGGACGAGCTTTCCGGCGGCAGCAGGGCAGCCGCGGCAGCAGATCGCGCCGTTCAGCGGTTTTCCGGTGCCGCTGGTGGATCTGTCTGGAACTACGGATAAGGAGCAGGCAGCCCGGGAACTGGCCGAGGCTGAGGCGCAGCACGTGTTTGATCTGGGGCGAGGCCCGTTGTTCCGAGTGACCCTGGTTCGTCTGTCGGAGGAGGATCATCTGCTGCTGATCGGGATGCACCACATCATCAGCGATGGGTGGTCGGTGGCGGTGATGACGCGTGAGTTCACGGCCATCTATGAAGCCTATGCCCAGAATCGTCCTTCGCCGCTGGGCGAACTTGCCATCCAGTATGCCGACTTTGCCCTCTGGCAGCGCAACTGGTTAAGCGGGGCGGTGTTGGAGCAGCAACTGGGATATTGGGCCAGGCAGCTCGCCGGCGTGACTACATTGGAGTTGCCACTCGATAAGAAACGGCCCAAAGTCGGCACCTATAATGGCGCAACCATTTACTTCGAGCTTGGAGCTGAGCTGCTCCACAAGGTGCAGGCCTTGAGCCGGAAGGAAGGCATAACCACCTTCATGGTTCTCCTGGCTGCTTACCAGGCGTTATTAGGGCACCATGCCGGCAAGCAAGATGTAGCCGTCGGTTCTCCTGTCGCGAATCGGTGGCGGCCCGAGGTGGAACAGGTCATCGGCTTTTTCGTAAACACGATCGTCCTGAGGGGAGATTTGAGCGGCAACCCGACCTTCCACGAATTATTGCAGAGGACCCGCGAAACTGTGCTCGAGGCCAATGCTCACGAGGACCTGCCATTCGACAAAGTGGTGGAACGGCTGGTTCCGCACCGTGATCTGAGCCGCCAACCCCTCTTTCAAGTCTGGTTTGTAGAGATACCGCCGGTTGCAAAGTTCGAACTTCCCGGCCTGAGTATACAGACATCTGCGGTGGAGAGAAATACAGCAGCTTTCGATGTCGCCCTTTCGGTCAGGCACCTGGAGGAGGGGCTGGGGTGCTCGCTCAACTACAATAGCGACCTCTTCCATCATGAGTCCGCTGAGCTGTTCGCAGCGGGATTTACCAGGCTGCTGACGATGCTTGTGCAGGACCCCAATACAAGGATCTGGGATGTCCCTATCGCGCCTGATCTCCCGGACTCCGCACAAGAATCTGAGGAAGATTCAACCAAGGAATTTTCTTTCTAACCATCTTCATCAAACATCGCGCATAGTTCGCAGCGCTAACGCTGAAGCGTACTCGTCATTTTTATACCGATATCAACAGCAAGAAGCCTACTGAGAAGGTATTCATGAAATCTAATGCAAAATATCGTCTTTCGGACTCCGCATACATCGAGCCATTGGTAAATCAATGGCCAGCCTGGTCCTTTCTTATGTCCCCGATTCCAGCCAGCCTGCATCTGGTGGATTACCAGCTCAAGGTAATGGCCGATTATCTGGAGAATCCCGCTGTACATGTTGCTGCTTCCAAAGATCCTGCATTGGTGGCCGGGCCATTTATGAATATTCCTGTTTCCAGAAAGGACGAAATCCGAACGCTGCTGGAGGAAACCCAAAAAAAGCAGGCCGGGAACCTTGAGCTGGCCCGTGTGTTCATGGAATTCTCTTCGCGACTGGCGCGTGAAGCAAAGGGGAACAGCCTTGAACCGTACTATGCGCGTGTCCCGGAGCTTCTGCGCGGGTACGTAGAGCTGGTCTATGACTATCATGATCGGCCGAGCGTGCGCGTGCTGGAGAAGCTCTTATATGAGAGCGAGTTTTATGATCCCACCCTGCAGTCATTCAGGTTTGGGTTGATGAAAGATGACAGTTCGAGAACGTTTATCTTGAACACCCCCCGACTGCTTGAGTCGAACGAGATTGACTGGAAATTGCCATTCAATAGCGCTTTGGCCGATGAGCTGTTCAAGCTTGATCTGGAGCCAAAGGGCCTCGACCATGTTCTGGACATCATGAGAGGCGCGTCCGTCACCGCGGAATCAATTTTGCCTTTCCTCTCCGACGAACCAACTCCAAAACGTGCCACGTGGAACGAGAACCGGATCCGAATACGGTACTTCGGACATGCATGCGTTTTGATCGAATGGAAGGGAGTATCTGTCCTGACTGACGCTTACATCCCGGTTCACCCGTTGGCAGGTGGTGTTGAGCGGTTTTCATTCCGTGATATTCCTGAAAAGATAGACTTCGTAGTCATTACTCATAACCACCAGGATCATTACGTGTTCGAGAGTCTTCTCCGGCTCCGGCAGAGGATCGGATGTCTGGTGGTTCCGAAGTCCTACGGCCTTCTATATGGCGATCTTTCGCTGAAGATCCTTTCGCAAAAGCTTGGGTTCCGCAATGTCGTGGAAATGGATACGCTGGATTCCATTCCCTTGCCGGACGGAGAAATCATCGGCATGCCGTTTTTTGGTGAGCATGCTGATTTGGCACACGGAAAGATCGCATATGTGGTGCGTTGCGGAAAAGAGCAGATGCTGTTTGCGGCAGATTCGGACTGTCTCGACCGCAAAATGTATGAACGCATGCGCAAGGCGATCGGCCCTGTCCAGACTGCATTTCTGTCTGTTGAAAACGTGGGGGCGCCGCTGTCATGGGTGAACGGACCATTGCTGCCGGCCCAGCCTCGACCGGAAATCGAGCAGCAGCGCCGGTATCACGCCTGTGACTGTGAACGCGCGCTCGAGATGATGGAAGCGCTGGAGTCAAAGCGTTTGTACAGCTACGCAATGGGCCTTGAGCCCTGGATGGAGCATCTGCTCGGACTCAATATGAGTGAAGATTCCGAGCAATGGAAACAGTCGCTGCGCGTTCTGGCTGCAGCTCGAGGTCGGGGATTCTGGACTTCTGAAAGGCTGTTCGGATCCAAGACCTTTCATCTCGATGATCCCACAGGGGCTGTGACGGAAGGCACTATGGACCTTCGCCTACGCCACTGGAAACAGCAGCTGAGTGAAATCCAACACTTTCAATTGGGTGCAGAAGCCAGGCCGATCCATGGCTCAGGTCCGCAGAAGAGCGTTCAGCAACTTTCACTGGGCGATGATGTCCAAGAAATTATTGCCGGAGAAACACAGACTCGTGTTGCGGCGTTCGCGATTGCTGCCTTTCTTTCATCTGTGTGTTCGTGGACTGACCAGGAGGAATTTGTGCTCGCTTTCTGCATGAGCGATGCAAAGTCAATTCATTACCTCCCGTTGCGCGTCGATATTTCCGGCAACCCGGCTTTCAATGCCCTGCGCAGCAGGGTGGAGCGGATAATCGCAGGAGCACTGGAATATGAACTTCCCCATGAGACTGTGCAGGAACTCGCTCGGGACATATTCAAAAATGACAATCGTACCTGCATCAGGGTAGGGTGCGTGATACAAAGTGGCAATGAAGGCCAGGATGAAAAGCACGCGCCGATATCCGCGAACTGGTCAGACTTGTACGACCTAGAAATCCAGGTGCATCAAGCGCAGGTACCGGACGTGGGTCTTGAATTCAACAAGTCAACTCTCGACGAAACCGTTGCCGGTCAACTCGCGCAAAACTTTTCAGAGTCGATGCAGGAAGGAATCCGGGACCCATCCCAGCATCTGAGCGAGATTAGTTTGGCCCTGCAAGCGAAATTGGTCTCAGCTATGCACGAGACTGAGGCCCAATTCTCCTTTTAAACCTTTCGTGCCTCGCTCCTCACCTGCAGCTCCGGTCTCCCAGAGTTGCAGGCGCAGGACGACGCCACTGCCATTGCGCTCCATCATTATTAAGGTGATTTGATGAGTACTGCTGTTCTTCCAAACAGTTCGCTGCCAACGTTGCGTTCCAGGATGCAACGCGAATATTGGCTAAAAAAGCTTTTTCTTCAGGATGAACCCGTGAGTTTGCCTCTCGAGTTTCCCAGGCACGCCGCGCGCACATCGGAGCGTCGTTCCATTGAAGTCCATGTTGACGATGCGATTAGTCTCAAGCTGAAAAAAACTGGAGGCAGCTCTCCCTTCTTGTATTATGTTGCGTTGCTTTCCGCGGTGAAGGCGTGCCTGTTCCGTTACACACGCGCGCCACTCGTGTGTACTGGATCACCTTCACGAATCAATGCCACGGGCGACTCTAGCCGGGATAACGCCGTGCCAGTCGCAATCCAGATGAGCGGTGAAGAAACTTTTCGCGGGTTGTTGCAGAACGTTCGTGCCACGCTGCTGGAAGCGTACCAGCATCAGGACTATCCTATCGCCCGCTTACTGGAAGATGTGAGATCGCATTTTGAAACTGAAACGGCGCTCTTCCGAGTGGCCGTACGTTTCGACGGTCTTCACTCAGCCATGCCTGAGGTGGAACAAGATCTCGAGATCAGCTTGCGTAGTACAGAAAACGGATTTGCCGGATCCATCGTTTTCGATGGTTCCATCCTGAGCGGTTTGACTGTACTGCTGTTCTGGTCGCACGTGCAGGCCATCTTATCTTCCGGCCTGGCCAATCCTGACTTGCCGATTGACAGGCTTCAGTTACTGAGCGATGCCGAGCGGCGGCAGCAATTGACGGATTGGAATGCGACCCATCGGACGCTGCCCGAGCGTAGCCTGCATGAGCTTTTCGAGGAACAAGTCAAGCGTAGCCCGCAGGCGGCGGCGGTCAGGTCCGCAGCGGGTGAACTCACTTACCTTGAACTGAATGGCAGAGCCAATCAACTCGCGCGATATCTGCAATTGTTGGGAGTAGGCTCTGGTGCGCGGGTGGCGCTACTGCTGGATCGCTCTATGGAAATGATTGTCTCTATTTTGGCAGTGTTGAAGGCCGGCAGCGCGTATGTACCTATGGATCCGACATATCCGGCTGAACGGCTGCAATTCATGCTGGCAGATGCACAGCCGCTGGTTTTGTTGACGCATGAAGCACACGCCCAGCGTGTCAAAGCGGCAAAGGATGTAAGTGTGGTCGCAATCAAGGGGTTGAACTCGAGGCTGGGGGAGTCAGAAGAGGCGAATCTTGATCCGTGCTGCGACCCGGAAAGCGACGCTTATGTCATCTATACATCGGGATCTACCGGCAGGCCTAAGGGCGTTGCTGTGGAGCATCGCAGTGCTGTCAACATGGCGTTGGCGCAGCAACACTCTTTCAATGTGAAGGCAGCAGACCGAGTATTGCAGTTTGCTGCGCTCGGTTTTGATGCTTCGGTTTCTGAGTGGACCACTGCTTTGTTCAGCGGGGCGACACTGGTAATGGGACCTCCGGATGAAAAAATGGCGGGCACGGCGCTGGAGCGGATACTGAGGAACGAACGCATTACACATGTCACCTTGCCGCCATCGGTACTTGCAACACTACCTGAAACTGAGCTGCCGGATTTGGCAACTCTGGTAGTCGCGGGTGAGGCGTGCTCTCCCGAACTGGCGCGTCATTGGGCGCAGGGCCGCAGATTCCTGAACGCCTATGGACCCACCGAGGCAACAGTGTGTGCCAGCATTTCCGATCCTATTTCTGCTGAAGGCGTTCCCATCGGTAGACCGATCTGGAATATCCAGGTCTTTGTTTTGGATGAAAACATGGAACCTATGCCGGTGGGTGTAACAGGCGAGCTATATATCGGCGGCGCAGGGCTTGCTCGCGGTTATCTCAACCGGCCTGACCTGACTGGAGACAGATTTGTTCCTAATCCCTTTACCCATAAAAAAGGAGAGCGGCTTTATCGTACAGGCGATCTGGTGCGGTGGGCGGAAGATGGCCAACTGGAGTACATAGGACGCATCGACGAACAGGTCAAAATACGCGGTTACCGCATCGAGCCCGGCGAAATTGCGGCGGTATTGAAAGAACACGGGAATGTCCACGAGGCGGTGGTAATCGCGTGTGAAGATCAGGCGGGCGAGAAGCGTCTGATGGCTTATGTGGAAGCAAGAAGCACAACCCGCGGCGGACCATCGAACACGGATCAGAAGGAAAGGCTGGATACTCGCGAGTTGAAGGAATATCTCGCGTCCGGGTTGCCAGACTACATGGTGCCTTCCGCGTTTATCGTGCTTGAAGAGATACCGCTCACGCCTAATGGAAAGATTGATCGGAAGGCTTTGCCGGCAGAAGACGTTGCCGGGCAGCAACGCGGTGATTGGGTTGCGCCGCGCACAATTGTGGAAGAAACGCTTTGTGGTATTTGGGAGCACGTACTTCATCTCGAGCGGATCGGCATACACGATAGCTTCCTCGAGTTGGGCGGTCATTCTTTGCTCGCGACCCAGGTGATTTCACGAGCGGCTGCAGCTTTTAATATCGAGCTTCCGGTACGCGTCTTGTTTGAAGCTCCCACCATAGCGAAATTGGCTGAACACATTGAAGAGTCTCTTCAACATGCGCGCGGGCTGAAGATTCCCGCCATTACGGCGGTTTCTCGTGAGGAATCGCTGCCCTTATCTTTTGCGCAACAGCGGTTGTGGTTCCTCAATCAGATCGAGCCGGAGAGCAGGGCGTACAACATGGGCTCTGCCTTGCGGCTGAGGGGCAGCCTCGATGTAGAGGCACTTGAAAAAGCAGTCGGGGAGATCGTGAGGCGGCACGAGATCTTGCGGACGAGCTTTCCGGCGGCAGCAGGGCAGCCGCGGCAGCAGATCGCGCCGTTCAGCGGTTTTTCGGTGCCGCTGGTGGATCTGTCTGGAACTACCGATAAGGAGCAGGCAGCCCGGGAACTGGCGGAGGCTGAGGCGCAGCACGTGTTTGACCTGGGGCGAGGCCCGTTGTTCCGAGTGACCCTGGTTCGTCTGTCGGAGGAGGATCATCTGCTGCTGATCGGGATGCACCACATCATCAGCGATGGGTGGTCGGTGGCGGTGATGACGCGTGAGTTCACGGCCATCTATGAAGCCTATGCCCAGAATCGTCCTTCGCCGCTGGGCGAACTTGCCATCCAGTATGCCGACTTTGCCTACTGGCAGCGGCAATGGCTGACGGACGAGGTGCTGGGAGAGCAGTTGGGCTTCTGGCGGGAGCAGCTGGCGGATGTGGCAGTGCTGGAGTTACCGACGGATTATCTGCGGCCGGCGGTACCGTCAGGGCGTGGAGCGTCGGTTCCGGTGGGGGTGGGGGCTGAGCTGAAAGGAGAGCTGGAGGAGTTCAGCCGCAGCCGAGGGGTGACGCTGTTCATGACCCTGATGGCGTGCTGGCAGGTGCTGCTGGGACGGTACGCAGGACAGGAGGATGTGGCGGTAGGAACCGGGATAGCGAACCGGAATCGGGTGGAGACGGAGCCTTTGATTGGTTTCTTTGTGAACACGCTGGTGCTGCGGAGCCGGATCAAAGGGAAGGAGAGCTTTGGGGAACTGCTGGAGCAGGTGCGGAGGCAGGTGCTGGAAGCCTATGCGCATCAGGATCTGCCGTTCGAACGACTGGTGGAAGAGTTGGCGCCGGAGCGGATGCTAGGGCAGACACCGCTGTTCCAGGTGCTGTTCGTATTGCAGAATATGCCGCAGGAAACCTTGCGTCTCCCGGGATTGGAGTTGAGTCTGTGGGATAGCGGCCATACTGCAGCCAAATTCGACCTGGGTATCTCGCTTGCACCCCGGGAGAAGGGCGGCATTGAGGGCACGCTGGAGTATGCGGTTGATTTATTCACACGAGAGCGGATGGAAGGGATGGTGCGGCATTGGACGAGGCTGCTGAAGCGTGTCATGGCAGAAGCGGACAAGCCGTTGCGGGACATTTCTTTGTTAAGTGAGCAAGAGTGGCAGCAGGTGGTGGTGGAGTGGAACCGGACGGAGCAGGAACTGAGCGGGGAGAGTGTACAGGAGTTGTTTGAGCGCCAGGCGGAACTGAGGCCTGAGGCGGTGGCGGTGGAGTTTGGAGAGCAGCAGCTGAGCTATGCGGAGTTGAATGAGCGGGCCAACCAGGTGGGACGTTATCTGCGAGGTTGCGGGGTGAAGGCGGAGACGCCGGTGGCGCTGTGCTGCGAGCGGAGCGTGGAGATGATCGTGGGGATGCTGGGGATCGTGAAGGCGGGAGGAGTGTATGTGCCGCTGGATGCGGGTTACCCGGAGGAGCGGCTGCGGTGGATGCTGCAGGATGCAGGGGCGACGGTGCTGTTGACGGCCCAGGGAAAAGGAGAAGCGCTGTCGGAAGGTGCGCGAGTACGTGTGCGGCTGGATGAGGATTGGGAGCAGATTGCGTCGGAGAGTGGAAAGAACCTGGAGCCGGTCACGGGAGCGGACAATCTGGCTTACCTGATCTATACCTCGGGTTCGACCGGGCAGCCGAAGGGCGTCGCCATTGAACAACGTTCCATCATTCGCCTCGTCATTAACACAGATTATGTGCAGCTCGAGCCCCAGGACCGGATAGGCCAGGCTTCCAATACAAGCTTTGATGCAGCGACGTTTGAAATCTGGGGTGCGCTGTTGAATGGAGCAACTCTGGTGGGCATTCCCAAAGAGGTCATTCTCGTGCCTGCCGATCTGCAGAAGCAATTGCGCGATGCTCGCATCACGGCATTATTTCTGACGACGGCGGTGTTTCAGGAAATCATCGATGCTGCGCCGCAGGCGTTTTCCGGATTAAAGCATATGTTATTCGGAGGTGAAGCCGTTGACCCGGCACATGTAAGGAAACTGGTGGCGGGGAATCCACCGCAACGTTTGCTTCATGTCTATGGACCCACGGAAACAACCACCTTCGCCACGTGGCACAGGGTGTGCAGCGTAGGTGAAAATGCGTTTACCGTTCCCATCGGTGGGCCGATTCGTAATACCACGGCTTATATTCTGGATGAAGAGTTGTATCCAGTTCCGGTGGGAGTGAAGGGGGAGTTGTATCTGGGTGGAGTTGGAGTGGGGCGAGGGTACTGGAACCGGCCCTGTTTGACCGCCGAGCGTTTTATTCCTGATCCGTTTTCCAGCCAACCCTGCAGTCGTCTGTATCGCACGGGTGATGTGGTGAGGTGGAACTCGGAAGGGGCGGTGGAATTTATCGGTCGTCGCGATCATCAAGTCAAGATCCGCGGCTTCCGCATTGAGCCGGGGGAGATTGAGACGGTGCTGGCCCAATATCCGGGTATACGGCAGGTCGCGGTACTGGTGCTCGTCGATGATAAAGCAGATAAATATCTAGCCGCCTATGTGGCGGGAGAAGCTGATCAGCGGCCGACAGCCGAGAGCCTGCGGACGTGGCTGTCGCAAAGAGTGCCAGACTACATGGTACCCAGAGTTTTTGTAGTGCTGGAGCAGTTGCCATTGAACAGCAATGGCAAACTGGATCGGAAAGGATTGCCTGATCCGAAGTCGGCGATTCAGGATTCGGCTTCCGCTCAGCCCGGCACCCCGGTGCAGGAGATGCTGGCAGGCATCTGGGTGGACATCCTGAAGCTCGAGCGAATCGGGATACACGACACCTTCTTTGAGCTGGGCGGTCATTCGCTGCTGGCCACCCAGATCATGTCCCGGGTGAGGTCTGCATTCGGGATTGATCTCCCGCTGAGGACCCTGTTTGAGTCACCGACGATAGCGTTACTGGCTGAACGCATTGAAACAGCTTTGCGGGGCGAAGACATTGAAGAGTCTCTCCAACATGGGAGGGGGCTGAAGATTCCCGCTATTACGGCGGTTTCTCGTGAGGAATCGCTGCCCTTATCTTTTGCGCAACAGCGGTTGTGGTTCCTCAATCAGATCGAGCCGGAGAGCAGGGCGTACAACATGGGCTCTGCCTTGCGGCTGAGGGGCAGCCTCGATGTAGAGGCACTTGAAAAAGCAGTCGGGGAGATCGTGAGGCGGCACGAGATCTTGCGGACGAGCTTTCCGGCGGCAGCAGGGCAGCCGCGGCAGCAGATCGCGCCGTTCAGCGGTTTTCCGGTGCCGCTGGTGGATCTGTCTGGAACTACGGATAAGGAGCAGGCAGCCCGGGAACTGGCGGAGGCTGAGGCGCAGCACGTGTTTGACCTGGGGCGAGGCCCGTTGTTCCGAGTGACCCTGGTTCGTCTGTCGGAGGAGGATCATCTGCTGCTGATCGGGATGCACCACATCATCAGCGATGGGTGGTCGGTGGCGGTGATGACGCGTGAGTTCACGGCCATCTATGAAGCCTATGCCCAGAATCGTCCTTCGCCGCTGGGCGAACTTGCCATCCAGTATGCCGACTTTGCCTACTGGCAGCGGCAATGGCTGACGGACGAGGTGCTGGGAGAGCAGTTGGGCTTCTGGCGGGAGCAGCTGGCGGATGTGGCAGTGCTGGAGTTACCGACGGATTATCTGCGGCCGGCGGTACCGTCAGGGCGTGGAGCGTCGGTTCCGGTGGGGGTGGGGGCTGAGCTGAAAGGAGAGCTGGAGGAGTTCAGCCGCAGCCGAGGGGTGACGCTGTTCATGACCCTGATGGCGTGCTGGCAGGTGCTGCTGGGACGGTACGCAGGACAGGAGGATGTGGCGGTAGGAACCGGGATAGCGAACCGGAATCGGATGGAGACGGAGCCTTTGATTGGTTTCTTTGTGAACACGCTGGTGCTGCGGAGCCGGATCAAAGGGAAGGAGAGCTTTGGGGAACTGCTGGAGCAGGTGCGGAGGCAGGTGCTGGAAGCCTATGCGCATCAGGATCTGCCGTTCGAACGACTGGTGGAAGAGTTGGCGCCGGAGCGGATGCTAGGGCAGACACCGCTGTTCCAGGTGCTGTTCGTATTGCAGAATATGCCGCAGGAAACCTTGCGTCTCCCGGGATTGGAGTTGAGTCTGTGGGATAGCGGCCATACTGCAGCCAAATTCGACCTGGGTATCTCGCTTGCACCCCGGGAGAAGGGCGGCATTGAGGGCACGCTGGAGTATGCGGTTGATTTATTCACACGAGAGCGGATGGAAGGGATGGTGCGGCATTGGACGAGGCTGCTGAAGCGTGTCATGGCAGAAGCGGACAAGCCGTTGCGGGACATTTCTTTGTTAAGTGAGCAAGAGTGGCAGCAGGTGGTGGTGGAGTGGAACCGGACGGAGCAGGAACTGAGCGGGGAGAGTGTACAGGAGTTGTTTGAGCGCCAGGCGGAACTGAGGCCTGAGGCGGTGGCGGTGGAGTTTGGAGAGCAGCAGCTGAGCTATGCGGAGTTGAATGAGCGGGCCAACCAGGTGGGACGTTATCTGCGAGGTTGCGGGGTGAAGGCGGAGACGCCGGTGGCGCTGTGCTGCGAGCGGAGCGTGGAGATGATCGTGGGGATGCTGGGGATCGTGAAGGCGGGAGGAGTGTATGTGCCGCTGGATGCGGGTTACCCGGAGGAGCGGCTGCGGTGGATGCTGCAGGATGCAGGGGCGACGGTGCTGTTGACGGCCCAGGGAAAAGGAGAAGCGCTGCCGGAAGGTGCGCGAGTACGTGTGCGGCTGGATGAGGATTGGGAGCAGATTGCGTCGGAGAGTGGAAAGAACCTGGAGCCGGTCACGGGAGCGGACAATCTGGCTTACCTGATCTATACCTCGGGTTCGACCGGGCAGCCGAAGGGCGTCGCCATCGAACAACGTTCCATCATTCGCCTCGTCAGCGCCCAAAGGGCATTTGATATCTCTGAAAGCGATGTGTTTGCGTTGCTCTCAGCCGTCACATTCGACGCTTCCACATTGGAAATCTGGGCTCCTTTGTTGAATGGCGCGAAGTTAGTTGTCTTTCCTCCGTACACACCGTCGTTGGAGGAACTCGGGACGTTTTTGGAGAAACGCGGCGTAACTGTGTTGTGGCTTACTTCCGGCCTCTTTAACCAGATGGTGAGCACACAATTGCACAGCCTGAAAGGAGTCCGGCAATTACTCACGGGGGGGGACATCGTATCACCACATCATGTTCGGCTGGCAATGGAGGCTTTACCCGATTGCGCATTCATCAACGGCTATGGGCCAACCGAAAATACGACCTTTACCGCCTGTTATCGCGCACAAGGGACTCTTGGGCCGAAGAACGACTTTCCCATTGGCTATCCAATTTCGAATACCACTGTCTTTGTTCTCGATGAAGAAATGCAGCCGGTTCCGGCAGGGCTGGCGGGCGAGCTATATACGTCTGGAGCAGGTCTGGCGCGAGGATATTTTCATCGGACGGAACTGACAGCCGAGCGATTCGTTCCAAACCCGTTCAGTGACCGGCCCGGCGCTCGCCTTTACCGTACGGGTGACCGAGTGTGCTGGCAACTCGACGGCACTCTTCAATTCCTCGGCCGCCTCGATCAACAGGTCAAGCTGAGAGGCTTCCGGATTGAACTGGAAGAGATTGAAGCCATGTTGCAACGAGTGGCCGGGGTTACGCAGGTGATGGTAGTGGCACGGGAACAAATCCTGGGTGACAAACGCCTGGTGGCGTACGTTGCCGCAGCACCGGATTCTCCTGGCGCCGATGAAGAGCAGTTGCGCAACTACGTGCGTAGTCAGCTGCCGGAATACATGGTTCCCTCAGCGTTTCTGGTGTTGAAGAAGTTTCCTCTTACCGCCAACGGCAAGGTTGATCGGAAGGCCTTACCTGATCCTGAATATCGAACGCCTGCAGAACTGATAAGCCCGCGAACGTCGACGGAACAAATGCTGGCCGAACTGTGGACTGACGTGCTGAAGTTGGATCAAATAGGGGTGGACGACAATTTCTTTGATATGGGCGGTCATTCGCTGCTTGCCACCCAGATCATTTCTCGCGTGCGCCTGGCGTTTGAGGTTGAACTGCCATTGCGAGCCCTGTTCGAATCACCCACTATAGCGGGCCTTGCTGAGCGCGTGGAACAGGAATTGAGCAAGAGTAACAAAGCAATTGATCCTCCTATTGTTCCAGTTTCACGGGATTTGCAAATCCCGCTCTCTTTTGCGCAGCAGCGTCTCTGGTTTCTGGCGCAGTTGGAACCTGATAACCCTGCGTACAACATGCCTCTTGCGTTCAGGTTGTTAGGGCCGCTGGACCTTTCCGCTGTTGAGCGCAGCCTGACAGAGATTGTGCGCCGTCATGAAGTGTTACGCACCAGTTTCCCGGCAGAAAACGGAGTACCTCACCAGCATATCGGCGAAGCTCTCCCGGTTGCGCTACCGGTCAAAGACATTGCAGAACAGCCCAATCAGGAAGAAACGGTACGTCAACTTCTGGCCGCAGAAGTGAGTTTGACATTCGATCTGAGCCGAGGGCCGCTGCTGCGAGCACTAGTGATTCGGTTGGGGAAAGAGGAGCACGTATTTCTGGTTACGATGCACCACATTGTAGGGGATGGCTGGTCCATAAAGATCCTCGGCCGTGAGTTCACGGCGATTTACGCGGCTTTCTCGAAAGGGCAGCCGTCACCGCTGAGAGAGCTCCCTCTCCAATACGCAGATTTTGCCCACTGGCAACGCCATTGGCTCAGCGGTGATGTGTTGAACGAGCAGCTGAAATATTGGAGGGAGCAGCTGGACGGTGCGCCGATGCTTGAGCTACCTGCCAGCTACCCGCGTCCAGCTGTGCCAAGTGCACAAGGCGCACTGGTTGCATTCGAGCTCTCCAGCGATCTCGTTGAGCAAATCAAGGCCCTCAGCCGCGCTGAGAACGCAACGCTTTTCATAACCCTGCTCTCTGTCTTTCAGTTGCTTCTGGGGCGCTATGCCGGACAAGAAGATGTTTCTGTGGGCACGCTGGTGGCAAACCGTAACCGCAGGGACACCGAGGAACTGATAGGGTTCTTCGTCAATACACTCGTGCTACGGACGCGTTTGCGCCGTTCTCACACGTTCCGCGGGTTACTTCAAGACGTTCGGAATACCATGCTGGAAGCAGGAGCCCACCAGGATCTTCCATTTGAACGTCTGGTCGATGAATTGTCGCCAGTCCGTAATCTGGGCAGGACACCGCTTTTTCAAGCCATGTTTGAACTGGATACCCTGGCATTGGAAACTCCTCGATTGCCGGGGTTGGAGGCAGGGGAGCTTGGCACTGACAGCATATTGGCGAAATTTGAAGTCGATCTCGCTTTCCGGGAGCAAGAGGGTAAGCTGCACGGAGTTTTGACTTACGCAACCGACTTGTTCTCAGCCGAGATGATGGAGCAGATGGCAAACCATTTCACCCGGCTGCTCCAGCAGGCGGTATCCATTCCGGATGCGCCGTTGCGCGGCATCTCAATAATGAGCGAAGCAGAGCAGGCACACGTTTTAAGCTTATGGCAGGCTGAATCTGCGGACTCGTCCACGCCATTGCTTGCGCATGAGCGCATTGCTTTGCATGCGCATAAATCCCCGGATGCCCTAGCGGCGATTATGGGTAGCCGCCAATTAACATACGCCGACCTGTATGGCCGCGCCACTGTCCTGGCAAACACGCTCCGTGCGCAGGGAGCTGGACCTGAATCGAGAGTTGGAATCTATCTTGAGAAGTCGTTGGAAACGCTGATCGCTGTCCTTGCGGTAATGAAATCGGGCGCCGCCTATGTGCCGCTTGATCCTTTGTATCCGCATGAGCGGCTGTCATTCATGGTGCGCGACTCTGGCATTCAATTTCTGCTCACGGATTCTCTTCTGTCTCCGGCATTCCGAAACTGCGATCTGCAGATCTTGTATGTCGATGGCCGTCCTTGTGATGGAGCTCCATCTCTGGCAGTCGCGCGCCCTGTGGATCCCAAATCCCTGGCGTATGTCATTTACACCTCCGGATCGACGGGCAATCCAAAAGGCGTAATGGTAACCCATCAGTCACTCGCTCGAGCTTACGAAGCGTACGAGATAGCGTACCGGCTGAGTACAAAGACTTCCCGGCATCTGCAAATGGCAGCGTTCTCATTCGACGTCTTCACCAGTGACTTTGTCCGAGCGCTCTGTTCCGGCAAAACCCTGGTTCTTTGCCCGCGTGAGGTTCTACTGGTTCCGCAAAAACTATACGAGCTGATGATCGCCAATTCGGTGGACGCTGCGGAGTTCGTTCCTGCCGTGTTGCGCGAATTGGTGCAGTATGCGGAAGCGGCCAACCTGCGGTTGGATTTCATGCGGCTGCTGGTCTGCAGTTCAGATATGTGGTACGGCCATGATCTGGAGCGAACCCTTCGCCTGACGGGACCGGATACATGTGTCATAAACGCATATGGATTGACCGAGTGCACCATTGACAGCTCGTGGTATCAGGCTACAGGTGGCATTCGCGACTACAGCCCTGTTCCCATCGGCCGCCCGTTCGAAGGAAGCAGTTTCTATGTTCTGGATGAAGAGCTCCAACCCGTGCCCATCGGCGTTTGCGGTGAATTATATGTGGGAGGCCGCGGTGTGGCACGCGGCTATCTGGGACGGCCCGATCTCACTGCGGATCGTTACGTTCCTAATCCCTTCAACCGTGGGAAGGGAGCACGCTTGTACCGTACCGGAGACCGTGCGCGCGCGCTTCCCGACGGCAACATCGAAATGGTTGGCCGGAGCGACAATCAGATAAAGATTCGCGGGGTTCGGATTGAACTGGCTGAAGTTGAAGCTAGCCTTGCGAAGTATCCGGGGGTGCTTCAGGCCGCTGTTGTTGTCCATGGCGAGGGTACCGGGAAAACGCTGGCTGCATATGTGGTGACGGAGCCGGGCGCGTCCTGTGATAAGGCGGATCTGCGTTCGTTCCTGCAGGAGAGGCTGCCTCTACCGGCCGTACCCTCCGCGTTCGTTTTCCTGGATCGTCTGCCGATGACGAACAGTGGAAAAGTGGATCGTCGCTCTCTGCCTGAGCCCTTAACTGGCCATAATCTTGAGTCGTACACGGCTCCATGTACCAGCCTGGAACATTTAGTCGTGGAAGTCTGGCAGGAGGTGCTGGACATGGAGCGGATCGGAATACACGACAATTTCTTTGAGCTTGGCGGGCATTCGCTCCTGGCAACCCAGGTTATTTCCAGGCTATGCAAACGTGCGGCTCTGGAGATTCCTGTTGCCGCTATTTTCGAGGAACCCACCGCAGCGCATCTGGCGGAAAGGATTCGGAAAGCGAAATCTGAACCCACTGCGCTCCCGGCTCCGCCTATGGAACCGTGTTCACGAAACAGCCGTATTCCCCTCTCGTTTGCCCAACAAAGGCTCTGGGTTATAGATCAACTGGGATCCGCCAATCAGGCCTATAACGTCCCTTCCGTGCTCCGCATTACTGGAGAATTGAGGATTGATGTTCTCGGCCACGCGCTGAGTGAAATTGTCCGCCGGCATGAGATTCTGCGCACCACGTTTCCCGCTGTTGAGGGCGAACCCTGTCAGATGATCTCTTCTGATTCGCAGCTGCCGGTTAATCACACCGACCTTACCGGCATTGACCCCGAACGGCGAGGCGAACGGGTAAGCGAATTGGTTGCTACCGAAATCGAGCGTCCATTTGATCTCGCGAATGGACCGCTGATACGCGCACACGTCTACACGCTGCCCCAACAAGAGCATATCCTGGCTATTACAGCGCACCACATCATTTCCGACGCATGGTCAGTCGGGATCTTTGTTCGCGAATTGAGCATTCTATATCGCGCATTTCTGGCAGATAAAACTCCATTTTTACCCCCGCTGCGCTTGCAATATGCTGACGTTTCAGTATGGGAACGCACATGGTTGCGCGGCGAGGTTTTGCAGCGCCACGTCGATTACTGGCGCAAAAATCTGCAGGGCTGTGCACAAATCCTGGAGTTGCCCACAGATTTTCCGCGGCCGGAATTACAGTTGTCCGCTGGCGGAATCCACACATGTGTTTTAGCGCCTGAAACGTCGCGCCAACTCAGAGAGCGCGGACAACGGGCAGGTGCAACGGATTTTATGACCTTTTTGGCGCTCATCAATGTATGGCTGTTCCGCTATAGCCAACAAACAGATATTTTGGTCGGCACTCCGGTTTCAAATCGCAATCAACCGGATACGGAAGCGCTCATTGGGTTCTTCATTAACACGCTCGTCTTTCGCACGAACATCGATCAGAATGCCACTTTCCTTGAGCTTCTGGAACAAGTGCGTGCCAACGCGCTCGGAGCTTATGCCCATCAGGCGCTGCCGTTCGAAAAGCTCGTGGACGAAATGCAAGTGGAACGACACGCCAATCGCAATCCGTTGTTCCAGGTCATGTTCAACATGGACACCGAATCTAACGTCAGGCTTGACATTCCGGGGCTGAAGGTGGACGCCTTCGAATTGAGCTCCGTGCAATCCCGATTCGATCTCCATATAAGTGCTCGCCGGAGCCGGCAAGGAATGGAGTTTCTGTGCACTTACAGCAAGAGCCTCTTTCATGCCTCAACTATCCAGTCGATGCTATCGAGCTTGATGGAACTGGCCAAGATCGTTGCCGAGGCGGCGCAGCTTCGCATCAATGACGTCCTGGAGCGGCTGAAACAGCTAGAGAGCGAAAGCGTGCTGACCAACAAGCGAGCGCTGGCGCACGAGCGTGGGCAGAAGCTGCGTGGCACGCACCGTCGCCTATCTGCGGCTGAACCCATCGACGCTCAATCCTAAAACTAGAGCACAAGACGCTCATCTTTTAACAGGTTTTCTATGAAAACGAATACTGTTTCGCTGCCGAGCCTTGCCGGATTGCGCAAGGCTGGGACCATCCGTCGAGATGATTTGGTTCGAACCGAGCCGCTCCTGCCCGGTTCTCAGCTTCCTTTGCTGGTTCAGCCCAAAGTGGAGGATGTGGACTTGATTGCCTGGGCTGCAGCAAATCGCAGCTCTGTGAATTCGCTCTTGCTGCGTCACGGCGGCCTGTTGTTCCGCAATTTCAGAATTTCGACCGCCGCAGAGTTCCAGAGCTTTATCGCCGCACTTTCGGGAGATCCGCTGGAATATAAGGAGCAGACCTCTCCACGGCATAAGGTGCACGGCAATATCTATACCTCCACCGAATATCCTGCTCAGTACCCGATATTCCTGCACAACGAGAATTCTTATTCGTCGACCTGGCCGCTGAAAATAATGTTTTTCTGCATTACGGCTCCTCAGCAGGATGGGGAGACGCCGCTGGCCGATGTGCGTCGCGTGATGGCCCGCATCCCGGAACAGATACGCGAAAATTTTGATCGCGGCGGCTGGATGCTGGTGCGAAATTTCGGGACGGGATACGGTCTTTCATGGCAAACGGCATTTCAGACCAGTGATCAGGCGGAGGTCAACCGCCATTGCGCCGAAGCCGGTATTGAAGCCGAATGGTTTCCCAATGGCAGGCTCCGTTTGCGCCAGCGACGTCCGGCGCTGGCCAGGCATCCTGAAACCGGAAAGCGCGTGTGGTTCAACCACGCGACTTTCTTTCACATTTCCACTCTCGCGCCCCAAATTCGTTCGGGGTTGCTTGCGCAGTTCGCTGAAGACGAATTGCCGTACAACACCTACTATGCCGATGGCAGCCCGATAGAGCCCGCTGTTCTTGATGTTTTGCGTGCAGCATATGAGAAAGAAACGATCAAGTTCACCTGGCGGGAACGCGACCTCCTTCTCCTGGACAACATGCTCGTGGCGCACGGGCGTTCTCCTTTTACCGGGCCGCGCAAGATTGTGGTCGGCATGACCGAACCCTATTCAGGCCAATGAGGAAATAACATCAGATGAGTTCGAAGTTATCACAGCAAGTATCAGAAGGTTTCCGGCTCTTGCCCCAGCAAAGGCGCGTCTGGCATCTGCACGAGAGCCACCCGTTTGCAGAATTCGGATGCCAATGCAAAGTCCGGATCCATGGTCCGCTGGATTCTGCGCGGCTGGATAAATCAATCATGCAGGTGGCCCTACAACATGAGATATTGCGCACCACTTTCGCTGTGCTGGAAGGTTCGACAGTGCCGGTCCAGGTCGTCCAGGATAGTGGGAGCGGCTTGAATGAAATTGCACTGCTACGCTGTGAAAACGAAGCGCAGCGCAATCGCAAGATTGAGCACCTTGCCCGCCGATATTGCAGCCTTCTTCGTCACCCCGGAAGCAGTCCCGGATTTCGCTTTGACCTGGCGAAGATTTCGGATGACGAGCACGTGCTATTCCTTACCTCGTCAGCTCTCTGCAGCGACTCCGAAACTCTCGTTAACCTCGTTCGCCTGGTGCACGATGTGTATCTGGAAAGCGGTCCCCATGAGACTGAAGACCTGCAGTACGCAGACATTGCAGAGTGGCAGAGCCAGCTTCTGGAGAACAATGACGATAATAGTTTGTACTGGAAATCCGCCGAATTTTCAGAACTTAGTTTTCCGCGTCTTCCATTCCAACTGGAGCATGCGCGAGAAGCGTCAGAGTTTACATCCGAAACGGCCCAACGTGCAGTTTACTCTGCGCCAGCCGCCGCGCTGAACCAACTAGCAAATCGCCTGCAAGTCCCGTTGCAGGCAGTATTGCTGGCGGCGTGGGCGACCGTACTACATCGTGTCAGCGGAATGGAACGCTTTCTAACAGGCGTTCGATTTGATGGTCGCGTGCAGCCGGAACTTCGCCAGGGGTTGGGATTATTTGCGAAGTTTCTGCCCTTGATGATGTCGATGGAGGACAATCCCCCATTTGCGGAGCTTGCGCAGCAGGTAGCAGCCTCATTGGAACTTGCGCATTGTGACCAATTGCTGTTTGACTTCGAACCATTCGGTATTCCAGATCCTTCACAGCGGCGCCGGCTGTTCCCCGTGATGTTTAGCTATCGATCGCAGCCGTCGCCTGAAGTGCCTGCCTCGTCCGCCTGGAATGTTGGTTCGGTTGTCGAGTGTGTCGAGCCCTTTGAACTGGCACTGGCGATGAGCGTAGTTGACGAATCTTTGAATCTGGAACTTGCCTGGGAATCGCATATCTTCCTCAGAAATGACGTAGAACTGCTGGCAGATACATTTCTCGCATTGGTGGACGAGATCGCGCAGAATGCGGAGCGCCGCATTCAAGAATTCACTCTGGTTTCACCCAGGGTTCCCGTATCCGTAACTTCCACACGCGCTGCTGAAGGCCAGCCCTGGCGCGCCATTCACGAAATTGTTGAAGAACATGCAAAGCGCATACCCGGCAAGCTGGCGGTGGTGTGCGATGAAGAGCAGATCACATATGCAGAGTTGGACCGGCGCGCAGCAATCATAGCAAGCCGCCTTGAGCAGGCGGGCGCAACGGATGATTCTGTTGTAGCGGTGATAGCGGAACGTTCTGTAGCTTTCATCGTGGGAATTTTGGCGGTGCTCAAATCGGGAGCAGCGTGGCTTCCGATCGAACCCGATACTCCCGATGCCCGGGTATGCAGTATGCTCCAGCAGACCTCGGCGGTGGCGCTGCTGGCGCAACCCGGGCAGGTTCATCCTCAGGGAGCGGATGGTATTCCGGTTATATACCTGAACAATTATGAACAACCGGCGAGCCATGCTCGCAAGCCAGGGAGAGTGGACCCTGCTCAGGTTGCTTATGTGATTTTCACTTCCGGTTCGACCGGTCAGCCTAAAGGCGTGACCATAGAACACAGGCAAATTGCAGCTTATCTGCGCGCTCTCGGAGAGAGAGTGGATCTGGCTTCATGTGCCAATTTTGCGGTCGTTTCCACGCTTGCAGCCGATCTGGGCCACACGGCCGTATTCGGTTCTCTCATTTCCGGAGGTTGCCTGCATATCATCTCTGCTTCTTGTGCGCTCAATGCGGATGCAGTCGGTGAGTACTTCGTCCACCATTCTGTGGACTTCGTGAAAATAGTGCCGTCGCATTTGGAAATACTCTGCCGCTCATTCCCTGAATCAATGAAGCTTCCCTGGCGTTATCTGCTGGCCGGGGGCGAGGCGCTGACCTGGAGACTCGTTGAAATGACGCAACAGATTGCGCCAGATTGCGCCATTTTCAACCATTACGGGCCTACCGAGACTACTGTAGGCACATTGTGCGGACCGGCAATAATGGGCTCAACTCGGCTTCAGGAAATCGGCGTTCCCCTGGGCCGTCCGTTCGCAGGCGTAAGTGCATATGTGCTGGATGAAAATTGCCGGCCTGTTCCTGTCTGGATGCCGGGAGAACTCTATATCGGTGGTGATTCCGTCGGACGAGGCTATATAGGGCGGGGCGATCTGACTGCTGAACGCTTCATCCCTGATCCATTTTCTAGAAAGCCTGGGATGAGGATGTACCACACCGGCGATCTGGCCCGATTTCGCAGCGACGGCCTCATTGAATTCCTTGGCCGGCGCGACGGACAGGTCAAGATCAGAGGCCACCGCGTGGAACTGGGAGAAGTCGAATCCATTTTGTGCACGCACCCTAAGGTACAGAAAGCTGCCGTCGTGGTGCTGGATGATAGATCTTCCAGCCGGCATATGGTTGCGTTCGCCGCAGTCGGATCGGCGCAGATTTCTCCCGATGAGTTGCATGACTTTGCGAGCCGGACACTGCCTGCTTACATGCTGCCAACGACAATTGTGTGCGTCGATCGCCTGAAACTTACGTCCAACGGCAAGATTGACCGTAACGCGATGGTTGATGCCATTCCCGCGTCCACATCAGTGCAGTTTCGCGGTCCTGCTGATGAGGTAGAGGAGAGCCTCGTTGCGGTCTGGTGCTCAGTTCTCGGCGTCCAGAAGATTGGAGTCGATGACAATTATTTCTCTTTGGGCGGAGATTCTCTACGGGTGATCCAAATAGTCCACGCGGCCCGGCAATATGGAATCGAGATTGCGGCAGCAGACATTCTTCGTTGTCCGACAATTCGTCAATTGCGCCAGGAGTTGCGGACTAGGTCCCAATCGGGATTGTTTCCGGATGGTGCACCTGCTCTCGACTTTGGCGCGCTGAAAGGATCACAACCCTGCATGCCTGCAGACGTGACGGATTGTTATCCGGTATCCGGGATCCAAAGTTTCATGCTGGAACGGTATGGTTGCGGCGTTTTTCACATACAGGATTGCTTTCACATAGTCGATTCAACTTTTTCCTATTCAGCCCTGGAACGAGCATTCCAGGCAGTGATGGACAGGCATCCGGCATTGCGCACGGTTTTAGACCTTAAGGAAGGGCGGTCCACGCAATGGGTACGAACGAATCTTCACTGCCCGATCACCCGGGAGGACATTTCCCACCTTGAGGCATCGGCGCAGGACGAGCAGATATCTGCTTGTGTTCTTCACGACATGGAGACGCCCTTCGACCCCTCGCAGCCACACATACCGCTATTCCGCGTTCATGTGATTCAGAGGTCAGCCAGCGAGTTCAACCTTGTCTTTTCGTGCCACCACGCAATCATGGACGGCTGGGGACACCGCATATTGCTGAACGATCTGATTAGCGCTTACATGAGCGTCAAATCCGGAGCCATGCCAGAACTGGGGCCTCCTGATACGGCATGCCGAGAATTCGTTGCATTCCAGGAAGCTGTGCGGAGATCAAAGAATGCAGCGGCATACTGGCGAGACTATCTGGCTGGAGTACACTGGGCGGCGCTTCAGCCTCGTTCACACTGCAGTGAACAGACAAAGAACGGGAGTGTGCTGCGGCATTTCACTCCCGCGTTTTCAGAATCGCTCCGCGATGCCGCCCGCGACAACTCAGTTTCAATGCAGGCACTCTCGTTGAGCGCGTGGTTAGAAATTCTGCGCGAAATCTCCGGAGAGGATGTTGTGGTTGCAGGTGTTGTCGCCAATGGCCGTTCGGAGTACTTATCTGATCCGCTGTCTGCAGTTGGACTCTTCTGGAATCTTGTACCGGTGGTCTCCCGCCAACGCATGCCGCTTTCAAATCAAACCGCCCAGGTGCAAAAGGACCTGGTTGAGGCAGCACCTTATTCGGCTTATCCCATCACGCAGTTGCTTGCTGACTGCGACACCGCAGAACTGTTCTTTTCTACATTCAGGTATCTCAATTTCTGGAACACCAAACCAGTTCCAGCCGAATCCGGTTTACGCATTGTGAATCTTCAGTCGCATGATCGGTACCCATTTCCACTGAACTGCTCTGTGGTGGTCGAGCCCACGTCAGGCGCAGGATATCTGCAAATTGAATATGACCGGGCTTATTTCAACGATAGCGCTATGGAAGCCGCAGTCGATCGGTTTTGTGAGCTTCTTCAATCCATGGCTTCGAATACAAAGGCTATAGCGGAATGCCTATAAAGTTATTTCAATTTCTGCTCAGGCAGTCCCGCCGGAGTCTGCTGCTGGCGATAGCTGCCGGCTTCATCAGCGGCGCGACGAATGCGGTAATGCTGGCCTTGATCAACCTGGAAGTGTCGCGGGACAAGCGAACAGCTGCGTTGGCGCTGGCTTTTGCCACACTCTGCCTCATGGCCCCACTCGCCCGCATCTGTTCCGAGTTGCTGTTGGTCCGTTTATCGCAAAATGCTCTTTTGACGCTTCGCACAGAGTTGAGCCGGCAGATTATCGGGGTAGGGCTTTCCAGGCTTGAGCATCTGGGATCTCATCGCATTCTCTCCGCACTTACAGATGACCTTCCGCGGATCACGGAGATGGTCACCATTGTGCCCCTGTTCTGTATCAATGTTGGTGTGGCTGCAAGCTGTATCGTTTACATGGGATGGATGCAACCGGTCCTGCTGATGATGGTTCTGGGCGTGATGCTGATTGGCATCCTGAGCTATCAGCTTGGTCTCGGCCGTGCAACACGGCATTTGAAGTCAGCCCGGCAGCACGAGAACGACTTGTATAAACAATTTCGCGCGTTGACGCTGGGAGTCAAGGAACTCAAACTTCACAGGCGCCGTCGCAATGTCTTCTTGTCCGATGTGCTTCACGGAGCAGCACTGGCTGCGCATTCTGAAAATGTGGACGGCCTGAGCATTTATTCAATAGCCGCCAGCTGGGGGCAACTACTGGTCTTTTTGACGATTGGCGCGGTTGTGTTTGTGCTCGCCCCCGCGCAACGCTCCAGTGCGGTGGTCCTCACCGGTTTTACCCTCGCGCTGCTCTACATGATGGGTCCTCTGCAGATGATTATGAACGCCCTGCCCGGCCTCAAACGCGCGGAGGTTTCAATCCGGAACGTTGAGGAATTAGGTCTCGCGCTGGCCCAATCGGCGGAAAAAGACGCGGCCTCAAAGGATGTGCCCGTGAAGGAATCCGTCAGGCTGGACATATCCAACCTGATCTATTCATACCCAGGGAAGGAAGTTTCCGAGCAGTTCGTGCTGGGACCCATCGACTTGACGGTTTTGCCTGGTGAGCTGCTCTTCATTACCGGAGGTAACGGTAGCGGGAAAACTACGCTCGCAAAATTACTGGTAGGACTTTACGCTCCGGATTCGGGAGAGATCTCCTGGAACGGACAAGCAGTCAATGAGGACAACCGCGATGATTACCGCCAGCTCTTTTCCGTTGTTTTCTCGGATTTCATGTTATTCGATTCGCTGCTTGGCCTCGATTGTGCCGGTCTGGATGTGCGGGCACGGGAATATCTTCGTCACTTAAGGCTGGAAAACAAAGTTCAAATCGAAAATGGATCATTTTCCACGGTCGAACTTTCACAGGGACAGCGAAAACGGCTCGCGCTTTTGACCGCATGTCTGGAGGACCGGCCAATCTACTTCCTCGACGAGTGGGCGGCGGATCAGGACCCAATCTTCAAGCAGGTGTTTTATACGCAAATTCTTCCTGGTCTCAGGTCCCGGGGCAAAACCGTCATCGTGATCAGTCATGACGACCACTTCTACTATGTCGCCGATCGTGTGGTTAAGCTTGAATCGGGTCGTGTCGACACGGTCGGCCACATGGAAGAATTCCTCATCCGCCGGAACTGAACCGGTGCTTATGCTTCAAGGAGACGAAACAAGTGCAGGCTAGACGTTCCTCCATATATATAGCCATTGCTTTATCCGTGCTAACCGGTCTGGTGGTTCTATGCCTGGGAGAGATTCGCCCGCCTCAGCCCCTGGCTGCTGACGCTCCCCGGGATACCTTCTCTGCCATGCGTGCTCGCGTTCACATTGAAGCTATTGCTCGGGCTCCTCATCCAATTGGCTCTGTTGCGGAGCAGGAGGTGCGCCAATACATTGTCAAAACGATCACTGAAATGGGAATTACTCCGCAGGTTGAGCGCCGCTCTGTGCTCGTCCATCCCTCTGACGGCGATTACGTTGCCGGCGAGGTTGCAAACGTTGTGGGTGTGCTGCCTGGTGTCGAGCACGGCAAGGCTTTATTGCTCATGGCACATTACGATTCCGTTGCATCCAGTTTGGGCGCCAGCGACGACGGCAATGGAGTTGCCGTTCTCCTGGAAACTATGCGCGCTCTGCGCTCAGGTCCCAGGTTGCGCAATGACGTTATTTTCCTCTTCACTGACGGTGAGGAAGCAGGCAGTCTGGGGGCCCATGCCTTTCTCCAGGATCACACTCTGGGGTACAAAATCGGGCTGATTCTTAATTTTGAGGCACACGGAACTTCCGGCGCAGCTTTCCTTTTTGAGACTACTCCACACAACGGATGGCTGATCCGTGAGTTTGCAAAAGATGTTCCTTATCCGGCGGCATCGTCTTTGTTCTACGAGATCTATAAACGGCTGCCAAATGACACAGACCTGACGGCGTTCAAGCGAGCTGGCTTTGACGGGATGAACTTTGCCTACACAGGTGACCAGCTCTTCTACCATACGGCAGCAGACGATTGCGCCCATCTTGATTCAGGAAGTTTGCAACAACAGGGTTCGTATGCGCTATCTCTTGCGCGAAGCTTTGGCAACCTAGACCTCGAGCATGTCGAGCGCCCTAATGTTATTTACTTCTCCGTTCTAGGCCATCACCTGCTGTGGTACCCCGAACGGTGGGCCTTGCCGGCAGCCATTCTGCTCTTCATCATTGCAGCGGGATTGGCATTCATCGGTCTGAGACAACGCACCTTGTCGGCGCGCGGGCTGTGCACATCATTGCTGAAATTCCCACTGGCGTGCACTGCATGTGGCATCCTCACTGCCGGATTATGGTGGGGCATTCGCCGCATCCAACCGCAATACCGCTCATTTCTGGCGGTTCAGGGAGATGTTTATAACCATACCTGGTACATTCTTGCGGTTGCGGCGCTTTCGATTAGCATTGTCGCACTGATATTTACACATCGGAGCAAGGCTGGCACTTGGGAGATGCTGGAGGCTGTTGTTCTCTGGTTGTGCCTTCTCAACCTGGTCCTGGCTATTTTCGCTCCTGGAGCAAGCTATGAGCTGACGTTACCAATCTTTTTTGCTGTGATATTGCTGGCTGCAGCGTTTGCAAGGCCACTCTGGCGGCAGCATGGCTCGCCCCGCGCTCCAGAACCCTCCGGATGGCTCCTCTCCGTGATCCTGATCTGTTCTGTGCCAGCAGTGCTTTTGCTCGTACCTTTATTGCGGTATCTCTTACTTGGCTTTGGAATGCAGATGGCAGGCGTCTTTGCCGTTGTTGTCGCAGTGATACTGGGACTGCTTGTTCCGCTGGTTCGCGAGATCCCGGTGCGGCCCCTGGTTACATCTGCCACGATTACCTGTCTTGGGTTGTTGGTGATCGGCAGCATGACCTCTGCCTTCAATTCCGTCCATCCCCGCCAGGACACAGTTTTTTACGCGCTCGATACAGACTCCGGCAGAGCCGTATGGGCCAACCGGCAAGCCCAGCAGGACTCATGGACTGAACAATACATAGGCATGCACCCGGTCAAGACGCTGCTTCCGTATCTTTCACCGTCACATCGAATGGCGTTCTATACACATATGGCTCCGGCGCCATTGCTGCTGCCGCCCCAGGCCACCATTCTTGACGACAGTATTACCGGCAAAATTCGTCACGTTCGACTGTTCATCAGATCGCCGCGCGGCGCCCCGACACTGCTTCTCTACACGCCCGCCGAGACAACGTTATATTCGTTGCAAGTGGGCCCGACACAATCGACGCTGCGCAACGTGAGCACAATTGCTGTGGGCTCTTTCGAGACCCTGATAATCCGCGGTTTGCCGCCGCAGGGAATCGCCATCACCATGGACGTACAAACAGGCGCGTCATTCCGGTTCCGGCTCGTGGACAGAACTGAGGGGCTTCCCTCTGTGGATGGAATGTTGGTGAATAAGAGGCCAGCATGGACGCTTCGATCCCGCGAATTTGACTTCTTCAACCAATCGACTCTGGTCAGCAAAAGTTATGCGCTTTGACATCGATTTTGCTGCGCCTGAGGGAGTGGCGACAATGCGCCATTCCACGGTTGCAGTAAGCAATTAATAAATTCATACATCGAAATGAAGATCTCCAAAGGACTATTCAATAATGCAGACAATCGAGCTTTTTGAATCACAAGTACGCAGATACTCACGTTCATTTCCTGTTGTATTTACGGAAGCGAAGGGTTCCCTGCTGACGGACGAAAGCGGCAAAGAGTATCTTGATTTTTTCAGCGGAGCAGGCGCCCTGAATTACGGCCATAACAATCCATTCTTAAAGCGTGCTCTTCTGAGCTATATCAATAAAGACGGCCTCACTCATGGACTTGACATGGCAAGCGCCGCCAAGGAGCAGTTTCTGGAGCGCTTCAACGCCGTTGTTCTGAAGCCCCGCGGCCTTGAATACAAGGTGCAGTTTACCGGCCCCACAGGGACCAATGCAGTGGAGGCTGCGCTGAAACTGGCGCGCAAGATCACCGGACGGCAAACAGTGGTTCACTTTATGAACTCTTATCATGGACTGAGCCTGGGCTCCCTGGCAGTAACGGCCGGGGTTTCTAAACGCAACAGCGCCGGGGTTCCACTGCATTACAGTCTTCCTGCTTTTTTTGATGGCGACCTCGGTCCGCAGGTGGACACTCTGGACTATCTTGAGGCTTTGTTCCAGAATCCGGAAAACGGGATCGGCATTCCTGCGGCCATCATTGTCGAGACGATTCAGGCGGAAGGCGGGGTCAAAGTGGCAAGTAGCGAATGGCTGCGCCGCCTTGCGAACATCGCAATGGCATATGGAATCGTGCTGATCGTGGACGATATTCAGGTTGGCTGCGGGCGCACCGGGGATTTTTTCAGTTTCGAGTTCGCTGGAATCACCCCGGGGTTGATCTGCTTGTCAAAGTCGATCGGCGGCTATGGGTTGCCCATGTCTCTGGTGCTGATCCGTCCGGATTTGGATATCTGGTCACCAGGGGAGCATACGGGCACTTTCCGGGGAAATAATCTCGCTTTCATCACCGCAACGGAAGCGCTCTCCTACTGGCAGGACCGCACTTTCAGCAATTCCATTCGGGAAAAAGCAGAATGTGCAGTATCAATGTTGCAGCGCCTGGCTGCAGTGTATCCGGAGGCAGAGGCATTTGTCCGGGGCAGGGGACTCATTCAGGGCCTGGTCTTCAAATCGGAAGACTTTGCCCGGAAGCTTGCAGAGAACGCTTTTCGTGCACGGTCTCATCGTAGAAGCCTGTGGCCCCAAAGATGAGGTCCTCAAATTATTGCCTGCGCTGACCGTCACAACGGAGCAGTTGCAGGAGGGGATTGCCATTATTGAGAGATCCCTCCAAAGCGTTCTGGTGGAACTCAAATCAGCCCCAGCCGTCTAAAAAATCCTGTTCAGGAGCGGTAGAACATCGATCTGCCGCTTATCGCAGACACGCCATGTTCTCTGGAGAAATCCGTCAAGGAACTTTCAAAGAGTGCGGCGGCGCATGGTGTTCCAGCCATGTTGCATTTTGCTCATGACCAAAGCGCCTCCAAGACCTGGCGCCACTTTTTCATTCAAGAGACTGAGTAAGGAAGGAATTAAATTGATGTTGAGCGTTGAACAACTGATCGAAAATGAAATCAGGCCTGCAAGCAAACCGAATCCGCTGCATCTGGCGGGAATTGATTTTATTGAATTTTACGTTGGAAATGCGCACCAGGCGGCGCATTTCTATCGCACCGCGTACGGCTTTAACCTTGTAGCTTATAGCGGACTTGAAACCGGCAAACGGGACTGCATCTCCTACGTGCTCGAACAAAAGAATATCCGACTCGTTCTGACGTCGGCTCTCCGTCCCGACCACGAAGTTTCAGAACATCTCAAACTGCACGGCGATGGAGTACACGACATTGCGTTGAGAGTTGATGACATTTGGAGCGCGTTTGATCATGCCGTCCGGTACGGTGCTCGACCGTTGATGGAACCCACCATCCTTGAAGATGACTCGGGACAGATACTGAAAGCAACGATCGGCGCATTCGGAGATACCGTGCATTCTCTGGTTCAGCGCACCGGTTATGCCGGTTCCTTTTTCCCCAACTATGTGCCCCTGAAGAATTCTTTACCACCCTTGGTCGCACCTCATCTCGCGGCGGTGGATCATGTGGCTGTAAGCCTGTGCCCCGGAATGCTGGACGAGTGGGTGGATTTTTATCAGAACGTAATGGGTTTTTATGTCTCTCACCAGGAGAATGTAAATACCGGCAAGAGCTCAATGCGCTCCAAGGCAGTCCAAAGCTGGGACGGGAAGATAAAGTTTCCGCTGGTTGAACCTATTCCTGGCAACTTCAAATCTCAGATTGAAGAATATCTTGACTATTACAAGGGCCCTGGCGTCCAGCATGTAGCGCTCTTATCCAGCGATATCATCAAGACTGTTGCAGCTTTGCGGTCCAGCGGCAATGAATTCCTCAGAACGCCCGACACGTATTATGAAATGCTCGGGAGCCGGGTCGGCGACATTGATGAAAACGTAGATGATTTGCACCGCCAGAACATTCTGGTAGATCGTGATGATTCCGGCTATCTCATGCAGATTTTCAGCAAGCCGCTACAGAGTCGTCCTACGGTCTTCATGGAAACGATCCAACGCAAAGGTGCGTCCGGCTTCGGAGGAGGGAACATCCGGGCACTATTTGAAGCGCTGGAGCGCGAACAGGCAAAACGGGGCAATCTCACAAACCAGGCGGTCCAATCCGTCATAGACTGACGCGCACGCCAGACTGCTTCCAATCACGAAATCCAATCCTTCACAAAACATATAGAGGCTTCCATGCAGTGCATCGTGAATGCGGTCCAGCCACTTACCGGCGGTATTGCGCTCTCAGGCTGGGCGGAAAAAATCAGGAAATCGGCGTTGCAAGAGATGCTTGCCAAAGCATCTGAACCCGGCATTTTGTCTTTTGCCCTCGGGTTACCTGCCGGCCGAGCTGTTCCCATCCGAGGCTATCGCACAATCCGGAAACAATGTGCTGGCGGCAAATCGACGTGCTTTGCAGTATGGCCCACCGTGCCATCGGCTGAAACAGCATGTCGTAGAGTTGATGGCAAAGCGGGGTGTGGCGTGCACCGCTGAAGACGTATTTCTTACCGCAGGAGCGCAGCAGGGCCTAAATCTTGTCGCGCGTTTGTTGCTAAAAGAAGGTAGCCAGGTGCTGGTAGAAGAACTCACATATCCTGGCTTTTTGCAGGTACTCGAGCCCTTCGAGCCTCGCATGCTCACCATTCCTGTTAACCCAGTCACAGGAATGGACCTGGAGCGGCTGGAAGAAATTCTTTGCCGTGGTTTTAAGCCGGCATTGATTTATGCAATTCCTGAAGGCCACAACCCGCTGGGTGCGAGCATGCCGCTGGAACATCGGATCCGCCTCGTCGAGTTGGCGCGAGAATACCAGGTGCCTGTCATTGAAGATGATCCGTATGGATTCCTTTCATATGACGAACCGTCTGCACCACCTTTGCGCGCCCTGGATGATGAGTGGGTTGTGCATGTGGGCTCATTTTCCAAACTTCTTGCGCCGGCTCTCCGAGTAGGCTGGCTGGTGGCGCCCAAAATGCTGATGGAAAAGCTATCCATCGTCAAGGAAGGAACAGACATCAATACCGCAACATTCACGCAACGGCTTGTGGCGGACTACCTTGATAGTGGATTCCTGGATGCGCATCTGGCGATGCTGCGCCAGGAATACCGTACCCGCAGGGACGCCATGTTGGCTGCTTTGGACGAGCAATTCTCGGGCCTCGCCTCATGGAACCGGCCATCAAGCGGATTTTTTGTATGGGTGCGATTCGCAGAGACGGTGCGCACGCATGATCTGCTGGAAACAGCACTCGCAACCGAACAAGTTGCTTTTATACCCGGCGCGGCATTTTCTGCCGCCCATTCGCACCACATTGCACTCAATTGCGCCAGATTGAATTTTTCTGCCTTGCCATGTTCCGCAATCCGCGAAGGCGCACGCCGGCTCGCGCGCAGCCTCGCTATCAACGACCAGGCCCGCCGCTAATTTCACTTTTGGAGAATATGAATGGAAAAGCAGGAAAAGTTCTATTTGCGTCAGAACATTCAGGTTGAACCCCTGATCGATCATTGGTACGCATGGCCTCATCTCATTCCCCCGGCAACGGCCGCTCGAAACATAACGGAACGACACTTGAAGATCATGGATTCCTATATTCGAACGCCGCAAATCCATGCAAACGCCGTCAAAAATCCCAAGATGCTGGGTGGGCCCTTCATTGATTACAAGGGACAGCGTGTCGATGAGATCCGGGCATTGAGGGATCGTATCCATACAGAGCGCGCTCATCTAGTTGAGCTATCGGCGGCAATCCAATCGCTTGATGCAATGTTGCGGGAAAATGCGCGGGGATATGGGCTAGAGCCTCTGTATCGCAAAGTTCCCGACATTCTGCAGGGATATGTTGAACTCCGCTATGATCTGAATAACCACCCTTCGTTCCGCATCATTGAACCGCTGCTGTACAAGACCAGGTACTATGATAGGACACAACAGAGCCTGATGCTTTCGGTCATCAATAACGATGATCGTCCGTTCATGCTCAGCACTCCGCGTCTTGAATCAGAAGACGCGCTGCATCTGCGCCATCCGTTCGATCACGAAGCGGTGGACTATCTGTTTCAGCTCAAGAGCACTCCCAGGCCGTGGGCCGAAATCAAGGAGCGGTTGGAGCTCAGCGACGCGCAGGATGAGCTTATGCAATCATTTCTCACCCATGAAGCTCCCCAGGCCTATTCCTCGTATTCCGGTTCCGGAGTGCGTTGGCGCTACTTCGGGCATGCATGCATCCTGATTGAGTCGCAAGGAATCAGCATGCTCTTCGATCCGGTGCTCAGCTATACATACGAGAACAATATTTCACGTTATACCTATCTCGACCTTCCCGAAAAAATTGACTATGTGGTGATCACTCACAATCACCAGGATCACGTTCTGTTCGAAACATTGTTGCAAATACGTCACAGGGTCAAGAATGTGGTGGTGCCTCGCAACGGCGGTGGGGGTCTTCAGGACCCCTCGCTCAAGCTTCTGCTGCAGAACTGTGGATTCAAAAACGTGATTGAGCTTTCAGAGCTGGAAGGAATCCAGAACGGCAACGTTCACATTACGGGCTTGCCATTTTTTGGCGAGCATGCGGATCTTGATGTTCTGACCAAAATGGCCTGGCATGTCAGAATCGGACAACACGCGCTCTTGTTTGCGGCAGATTCATGCAACATAGAACCTCGTCTTTACGAGCACATCCATCGCGAAGTCGGCGACGTCCACGCCCTGTTCCTGGGAATGGAGTGTGATGGTGCTCCACTGAGCTGGCTCTATGGTCCCCTGCTGACGCAGCGTCTGGAGCGGCCAATGGACGAGTCACGTCGACTGGCAGGCTCTAACTTTGAGCAGGCTATGAGCATCGTCAATATATTCCACTGCCATGAAGCATATGTTTACGCCATGGGGCAGGAGCCTTGGCTGAACTACATCATGAGCCTTAAGTACACCGAACAATCGCGCCCTATTATTGAATCAAACCGCCTTATCGGCGCCTGTCGAGAGAAGGGAATGGTGGCCGAAAGGCTGTTTGGGGAAAAGGAAATCCTGCTAGGCCAGCAAATGAGCTCGAAGGAAACCGTTTCTCTGGAGCAGGCTGTTCCAGCATGAGCCAATGTCAGCCTTTGTCGGGTTGCAAAACTGTGCCACAAGCGCAAAATCCGTCAGAGTTCCGAGTCTTAATCCCAACCAGATACCAGGAATTGGTGATGCTATGAACCCAGATACCGAAATCAGCAACCAGACACTCGCAGCGGGTCGCAACGAAATTGATTCAGTTGACACGGAGCTTCTGCGACTTGTCAACAAGCGCGCAGGAATCGCACTCCGGCTGGCTGCTATCAAGAAAGTTCTGGAGCGGGATGTATCTGATCCTGATCGCGAGCGCCTTGTTGTGGGCCGGGCATGCGCGGAAAACCGAGGCCCGCTAGATAGAAATGGTGTAGCCAAGATTTTTCACTCCATTATCACGGAATGCCGCCGGGTTCAGGAAATCAGGATAGAACTACCGAAAGCGGAGGAATGCAGTCATGAGTGTCACCAGTATTGACATCAATCGCTCTATAGATCGCGGTACGCATGAGCGTGAACCGGCCATACCATTCAGTCAGCGTGAACATTCGATGCTGAGGGAATCTCCGGAAACAGGACAAGGGCACGTCGCTGTGAGCTCACCGCCAGTCGAGACCGGAGTCGCCCCGGTACCCTCATTCAAGTTAGTCAGTCGTCAGACGAAACCCGCCGCAACCTGCGTTGACGTTGGAGGAGTCTGCATTGGAGGGAACAGCGCAATCGTCATCGCCGGGCCCTGTTCCGTGGAATCACGGGAGCAGTTGCTGGCAGCCGCAGTCGCAGTCAAGAAAGCGGGAGCGACCATCCTGCGTGGTGGAGCTTACAAACCAAGAACCTCACCATACGAGTTTCAGGGCCTTGGGGTCGAAGGTCTCCGACTGCTGCGCGAGGCAAGCGAACTGACTCGATTACCGGTGGTTACCGAGGTGATGAGTACTGACGACATCGCGGTGGTCGCCGAACATGCCGAGATGTTGCAAGTGGGTGCGCGAAATATGCAGAACTTCCCTCTTCTGCGCCAACTCGCCAGAATCAACAAACCGATTCTTTTGAAGCGGGGCGCATCGGCAACAATCAAGGAATGGATGTTAGCGGCAGAGTACCTTCTTTCTGGAGGCAACTCCAACGTAGTGCTTTGCGAACGGGGTATCAAGGGGTTTGACTCTGAAACACGCAACACACTCGACCTCACTGCCGTGGCGCTTGCGCGCCAGCTTTCGCACCTGCCGGTGATTGTAGATCCCTCCCATGCCGTCGGTCGTCGTGACCTGATCCCGGCTGCCAGCAGGGCGGCGTTGGCGATTGGCGCAGATGGGCTCATCATTGAGGTGCATCCGTGTCCCGAGCGCGCCCTTTCCGACGGTAAACAGTCTTTGAACTTCGCAGAATTCACGGACATGATGTCAGCTCTGACCGCGCCACTCCGGCCCGTAACATTCCACTAGCTCGAAACCGAGCAATCCCAAGCACGAAGAATTGAATGAAGCTTATGCAGACCACCTGTCGCACTAATCTCTGGCTTGAACCTGTCTCACCACTCCAGAAGAACGCGTTTCGACTATTTTGCTTCCCGTATGCGGGAGGCAACGCTCAACTATTTCGTCCCTGGCAGCGGCATTTTGCCCCGGATGTCAATGTTTGTCTGGTGCATCTGCCCGGCCGAGAAAGGAGGATGGGTGAACAGCCGTTCACGCGGCTCAGGCCGTTGATTGAGACTCTGGCTTTCGTCATGGAACCAGAGCTTCACTTACCATTTGCGTTTTATGGGCACAGCATGGGATCGCTGATTGCATTCGAGCTTGCTCGAGAGCTTCATCGCCGGCGCGGCGTAGGACCGCAAGCCCTGTATCTATCGGGTCACTCCGCTCCGCCAAGGCCGAGAACGGAGCCGCCCGTGATGAATCTTTCAGACGAGGAGTTTCTGGAAAGGCTAAAGAAGTTCAATGGTACTCCTCACGAATTGCTTGACAATCCGGAAAGTCGCGAGCTCTTCATGCCCCTGCTCAGAGCAGATTTTGAACTAGTCGACAGTTACGAGTATGTTCCTGGACAAGCGCTCCCCTGTCCCATCATTGCATACGGCGGTCTCCAGGACCCGGATGTTTCGGTGGAGAAGCTTCAGGCGTGGCAGAAGCACACTTCTGCAAGCTGCAAGACAAGAATGTTTCCCGGCGGCCATTTTTTCGTTCAAAGGCAGGGAACGGAGTTCGTAAATGTCCTTAGACGAGACGTCCTTCTGAGCATGAATACTGCCGCAGTCACTGTGACCTCTTAGCGGGTGGAGGACCCGCCCGAAGAGCTGAAAAAAGAGAAGGCTGGAGAGTGGTTTTCAACGATTCACTGCTGTTGCTGAAATCCGTCGATCTCTTCGGTCAACGCAGCTACGGAATTTTTTACGGCTTTCGACTTTTCCTTAGCAAGCGCTTCGGAATCCACGTTCATTTTGGCTGCTATCAGAGCAAGATGATATGCCGTACCAAGGGCCTTCTCCGGGGCAGTCACCACATCGGGCTGAACTCCGACTCTGAAATAATTCCCCTATGATTATCGGACTGATCAACTGACCATTGGGTATCAAAGCTGAGAAACCAGCCAAGCTCCACTTCACCTGTGGCGGACGTTGCATCGCCGCTAGTGGGCTCGCCCACGAGGTAGCTACACGCAGGTTACGCAGATCGTAAGACAATGCCTCGGCAGCTGAATGAGTGTTTCGACTGGTCAGAATGTACACCGGTTTCGCGACGTAACGGGGTGCTTGCAGGTAAGGAACCGTCCAGTGCTGTCTCTCCTGGGGGTTTCCGTTAACCTTTTCAACGACGGACGATAGTCGCGTTACATTCGCCCGGAAGTAACTCGCGAAGGTGGATTCCGTCTCCCCGCTTCCGCCACCATTGCGCCGGAGGTCCAGGATCAAAGCATCCGTTCCACTCACGATCAGCATGGCAGCTGCGAGAGAGGTTCCCGCGTCAGGGTCGGGCGAAAAATATGCCACAATGTAACGGCTAAATGCTGATCAAGCGCAACGGCTCGCATGTCATCAGTGAGCCTACGAGCGAGCGCGGATGGCTCCGAGAGAGTCCGATACTCCTTCTCGTGAACTGCCAGTTGCTGCGCCAGCTTAGCAGCGATTTCAGGGAATAAATAACCTTGTACAGCAGTGTGAAGTCGTTTCAGTATATGGTCGATTTCAGCAGGAGTCAGATTCTTTGCTTCGTTGTCTGGAGGTCTGCACCTGACACAGGGGAACCATCATTGCAATCCATAGCAGGACGAACCATGCAAATTGGATTCTGCGAAGGGGCGATCCAAACCTTAAACCATGATCTGCTGCGACTTGAAAGAAAATTTAGCGTTCCACAATCGGGTGGGATATCGAACACGGCAGGAGGATAGAGCAGGACCGGCATTTCAATCGCGGGAGCGGCCGCCGACCCCGGCCAGCGTGGTGTTAGTTGTTATCTTGACCGAGGCAGCACGCGGGCGGGATGCCACGCCCAAATGTTGAGCTATAGTAACGGGCGATCTCAGGGACGGTAAGGCCAAGGCGTGCCACTGGCCGGATGTGTCACCAGATCGGGAATATGCAGGCCTGTAATCGAAGCCCTCAATCCGTACGCGACCCTGCTTTTCCGCCCAGCCTTTCAATTGCTTTTCGAAGAAGAACTCACTTTTTTAAGAGAATGCTTGTTCAGATGACGCGACATTTCGTCGTCCCGAAAATTCTGAATCACCTCAGCAATTGTGACTTTGGCTTTGACCGTTGGCTTATGCGGATCGGCAGTGTCTTCCATCCCAGGCATCTTGGTCTGAGCTTTATCCCAGCTACGCGTTTGTGCTGAGGTTCGAATCGAACGCCCATCAGGCAGCGTTCCTTGAGGGCAGCGACAACGGCGATGGTTGATACGGTGTGTACAGGGCGGGTAATGACGAGTGTAAACAGACAGCATTTCGAGACCGCTCCGGCGTTGTTTGTACGTTTTTTGTACGATTCGCGCAAATGGTCTGAAAGTGAGTGATTCTAGGCGGGCTTAAATTTGGTGGACCTGGTCGGGATCGAACCGACGACCTCTTCCATGCCATGGAAGCGCGCTCCCAACTGCGCCACAGGCCCACAAAGGGGATAGACAGATCTATTCTCGCTGACTGGTCAGAAATCGTCAAACGAAACAGGCGCCGGACCGTCCATTAGAACGGGTTTCCTTCAGGAAAATGGAACAATTTGAGGGGTGTGTGCGTATCTTAAAGGGAAAGACGGTTAAACTGAAATTACCCTTTTAGTGGGCTGGCGGCCTTAACTTATATTGAGCCACTTGATGGCAGGGCTGAAGCCGAGCTCTTTCAAGGCTTGGAAGCGCAGTGGGCGGCGGACCGCTCGTTGGTATTGTAAAGATCAGCAAATTGCATGGCAGCCAGAAAAAGCAATGTTGGCGTTTCATTCAAAGAACCGGCGTTGATTGCGCTGGAAACTCTGCGAACGCATAAACTGCGGTCGTTTCTCACGCTGCTGGGCGTGATTCTCTCCGTTTCCACGCTGATCGTGGTGGTCTCCATGATCAACGGGACCAACCGTTACATTTCGCAAAAAGTGGCGAATTTTGGCGCCAATGTGTTTCAGGTGAGCCGGTTCCCGCTCATCACCAGCTTTGACGAATTCCTGCGCCTGCAGAAGCGAAACAAGATCATCGTCTGGGACGACTACCTTTTTCTGCATGACAACATGAGGCTGGCCAAGGCAGTTGCGGCTTCGATTGATGGGCGCCTGGCCAAGCTGAAATACAAAGGCGACACACTGGAAGACGTGACGCTGAACGGCGTGACGGGCAACATGGCCGAGATGGACACGAAAGAGCCCGAATTGGGTCGCTACATTGTAGATGCTGATAACACACACCGCTCGAATGTGGTGATGATCGGAGCTGATGTAACAAAGCGTTTCTTCAAGAGTGAAGACCCGATCGGCAAAACGCTCTATATCGATGGCGAGTCATTCGAAATCGTTGGTGTGGGGAAAGAGCTGGGGACCACGTTTGGGCAGTCTCAGGACAACTACGTGGTGATGCCGATTGAAACCTACCAGAAAATTTACGGCACCCAAGACAGCATAGACATCAACGTGCAGGCGCTGGGACCGGGCGTGATGGACATGGCCAAGGACGAAGCACGCATGCTGATGCGGGCCCGGCATCACCTTCCGCCGAAGGAAGAAGACAACTTCGGCATCATTGAAGCTTCGGCCATTATGGACCTTTGGAAACAACTGACGGGAACGCTGGCCAGCAGTTCCATTGGCATTGTTTCCGTCTTCATGGTTATTGGTGGCATCGTAATCATGAACATCATGCTCGCCAGTGTGACGGAGCGAACACGAGAGATCGGAGTACGGAAGTCATTGGGCGCCACTCGCCGAGACATCCTGATGCAGTTTGTCATTGAAGCTGCGGTCATGTCGGCCATCGGCGGTGTGATTGGCGTGCTGCTTGCCGCAGGAATTGCCATGCTGGTGCGGGCGATAACACCCGTCCCGACCTCCGTACCTATCCTCTGGGTGACAATTGCCATTGTCATCGCCACGTCCGTAGGACTGTTCTTTGGCGCGTACCCCGCGCACAAAGCATCCAAGCTCGATCCGATTGAAGCCTTGAGATTTGAAGCATGAACGCTGCTCACAAGACGTTGCTATCAGAAGACGTAAAGATGGCGCTGGAGACGATCCGGACGCATAAGGTACGATCTTTCCTTACTGTGCTGGGCGTGGTGATCGGAGTGACGGTAGCGATTACGGTGAGTTCCATCCTGCTGGGCTTTGAAGATAGCGTGCAAGCGTCATTCAACGAGTTCGGGGTGAACAATCTTTTTGTTTTCAAGTTTCAGCAAGGCTTTCGGGGAAGACTTACTCCGGAAGAGCGTTCGCGCAAGCCCCTCACCTATGAAGACGGAATGGCGATACGCAACGATCTGCCGGCGGTGAAAGAGGTGAGCATCAGCGCTTTGCCGCGGATCACAGGGCAGCCGCAACCGGTCCGCCAGGCGCGCTACAAAGGAAAAGAGCTGAGCAATATTCGTTTCCGCGGACAGACAGCCAGCTATGTTGAAGTGCAGAGCGCGCAGATGAAGGAAGGCCGCTTCTTTACCGATCTTGAAGACCAGCATCGTACCGACGTTGTCGTCATCGGCTATGACGTGGCCAATTCCCTTTTTCCAAGCGAAGACCCCATCGGCAAGCCTCTTCAGGTGGATGGCTCGGTGTATGAAGTCGTGGGAGTGCTGGACAAGAAAAAGAACGCATTTATCGGTTCATCCGATAATGAAGTTTTTGTTCCCTACCACACGTATACGAAACATTATCCCAACGACGATGAGAATTTCATCAACGCCATGGCTTATCCCGGGATGAAAGATGTAGCAGAAGATGAAATCCGCAGCCTGCTGCGCACGCGGCGTCGTGTGGCTCCAGATAAGCCGGACAACTTCGGCATCAGCAGCGCCGAGCAGGTAGGCGACCAGTTCAGATCCATCATGTCAGGCATTGTGGAACTGGTGGTGGCTGTGGTTTCGATTGGACTGCTGGTGGGCGGCGTTGGCGTGATGAATATCATGCTGATGGGTGTAACCGAACGGACGCGCGAGATTGGGGTGCGCAAAGCGATCGGCGCACGCAAGTGGGACATCACGCTGCAATTCCTCACGGAAGCAGTTACGCTTACGGGCATCGGGGGCCTGATTGGAGTTGTTCTATCACTGGCGCTGAGCTTTATTTTGCGGGCCATCCATGTGCCATCACTCGTTCCCATCTGGGCAATTCTTCTGGGGCTTGGTGTGGCCAGCGGTGTAGGCCTGTTCTTCGGGATTTATCCGGCGGTGAAAGCGGCGCGACTGGATCCTGTGATTGCGCTGAGGTACGAATAGCAGCAGCAGCCATTAGCCATGAGCATGTAGCCATTAGCTGTTAGTCGTAGTCTGATCGGAATCGATTTCCTCACCCTGCACATAGCCATAGGGGCAATGCCGGCATCCGGAGCGGCAGCAGTAGCCACGGCGCAGCAGAAATTTGGCGGTAAAGACCCAGTTCCCATTTTCGAGATAGTAGTCCTCGCCTTCCACCAGTTCGCCGGGACTCATGAGCGGCTCGCAAAGCTGAGCGGCTGAGGTTCGGGGCTTTCGACCAGCACGCCATCCCTGAAACTAACGGTTTTGCCGGAAATGGCGGGAACGCGCTCGCCGGGCACGATGATGCCGGCGAGGTTCAGCGGGTCGGCAGCGGAGAGGGTGACGGTCTCGCCGCTGGGCTGAATGGATTTCATGGCGCGCAGTGATTCGACGGCAATCGGCAAGGCGAACTGCTCGCCGATAAAGCCGTTGATGAAGCGGCCGCCACGAATCTCTCCACGGTCTTCCAGTCGGCGGAAGGTGATAAGCATGTCACGCCAGCGAGGCAGAATGCTTTCCCGCGCCAGCAACTCGCGGAAGACGACACCGTAGCGTTCAAGAAGCATTCGGCAAACGGATTCAAGCGCGCGTTGCGGATCTTCGCGCTGCAAGGGCGACAGCAGTGACCAGCGCCCGGCGCTGTGCCGTGGCCGGCTGGTCTTGCCTGATCCTTGGCCGGAACGGCGTTTGGGATCAATGAGGGCACGCAGGTTGTCAAAACCGTCCGCAGTTACCAGCCCTGCGGCGACCAGCTCCCATAAACCGGTTTCGACCTCGGCTTTCAGTTTGCCGGTTCCACGAACGATGTCCACAAAAAAGGATGCGCCGCGCGAGCGTAGAAACTCCATGACCTCATGCGCACCGGGGCTCAAGCCTTTAATCTCATGCTTTGCCTGCTCGTGGGCGGAGTGAACACTGGGCAGCGCCATCCATTCGGCCTCTTCACGGACAAAGAACGTGATAGGAGCAACGCTGGTGGGAACAACACGCCGAGTCCCTCCTGAAGAGTCCTCCAGCATGGCGGGATGCGGAGAAAGCCTGCCCCATCCAACTGCGCCGGTAAGGCAGAGCTGATCCAGAAGAGCGGGCTCATAGTTGCTGACGCGCCGGGCGAGCACCTGCCGCTCCCAGGCGCTGGCTGGAATTTCAAATCCCTGAAGTTGTTTGAGCACTCCCAGGACACCACGCTCATCGCGCAACTGCGAGCCGGGCGCAACGTGCTGCCAGCGCAGCAGCCAGCGCATGAAGGTTGCGGCGGTGACTGGCTCAATCTGTTTGCGGAGCGAGCCCAGCGTGAGCCGGTGAATTCGCGCTAACAAGCGCCGCTCACACCATTCCAGGCCTTGGAGCGGAGCTCCGTTGGAGGGAGCAGCAGGCTGCCCAACTGGTTTTGAAGTGAAGTGTCCACGCAGGATGAGGCCGGTGGATTCGATCCGCAACACTGCCTTTTCAATGTCGATCAGAGGAAGCCGCAGGAAACTGGCAAGTCCTGACGTAGTTGTAGGACCGATGTGGGCAAGCCATCCGGTGATCATGGCTTTGAGCGCGTCGTCACGCGAGGGTGCCTCGCCTGCTACTTCAGGAAGCTGTTCTTCAAAGACCGCTTCTGGATAGATAAGGCGGAAGGCAGCGGCTTTCTCGGTGGAGACCCAGAACCAGACGTCCTGAACGTTGGCGCGGGCAGCACGGCGAGATAGTTGGAGACGCTCAAAAAAAGGAAGCCAGACTTCCGCAGAAGGCCGGCCATCCGGAGCGCGAAAATCTTCCGGCAGGCCAATCAGAGAGTGCAGCGCGTCAGCGAGTTCATCAGCATCGCGTACATCAGGCCAGGCGTCCGCCGAGACTTCAGCGATAGCAGCGGGATCAAGGCCGCCAACTTCTTTAAGCACGGCTTCAGGAAGGGTGCGGCGCATCTCCACGGCGCGGGCGCGACGCTCTTCCAGCGGCGCGTCATCAAGGTAAGCATAAGGATTGCTGTTGAGAATCTCATGCGAGAAGACGGATGGCACCGGAGTATCGACGGCGATGCACTTGATATCTCCTGATCGAATGCGGCGAAGGAGGTGCTTCAGGCCTTCCAGGTCCAGCGCCTCATGAAAGATATCTTTCATGACTTCGCGGATGAGTGGATGGTCTGGAATCTGAATGGGACCGTCGACATTTTCCTGGCACGCGGCAGCATCAGGAAACACAGAGGCCAGCAGGTCGGCCGAACGTGTGCGCTGCACCTGGAGAGGAATCTTCTTGCCGTTCCAGTAACGGAGCAGAGCAAGAGAGCGGTTCGCGTCCCAGCGCCAGCGGGTCTCAAGCAAGGGTGAGAGCAGCGCTGCCTGCTGGAGAACTTCTTTGACCGTGTTTTCGTGCAGGAAATTGAAGACGTCAGCCAAGGGAAAGCTGTGCTGTTCCGCCAAAGCGATGTTGACCCCGTTATCCGTGGCGGCTGCCTGCAATTCAAAGTTGAATGACACGCAGAAGCGCTTGCGCAGAGAAAGTCCCCAGGCTTTGTTGATGCGTGCGCCGAAGGGAGCATGCACCACCAGTTGCATGCCGCCACCTTCATCAAAGAAGCGTTCAGCGATGATGGTGTCCTGAGTGGGAACCGCGCCGAGCACGGTGCGCCCGGTAACAATGTATTCGATTGCCTGTTCTGCGCCTGAATCATCAAGACCGCATTCGCTCCTGAGCCAACTAACAGCTTCAAGCACTTCCTGCGACTTCTGATTGACGAAGCCGGGAACGGTGTGCGTCGTCATATCACTGATCTTCTGCCGCAGATCACCGATCTGATGAGAAAGCTCCATGGTGCGGCCGGGGGCTTCACCGAGCCAGAAGGGGATTGAGGGCGGCGCACCGTGCGCGTCTTCCACCAGGATGCGGCCTGCATTTTCAATGCGGCGAATGCGCCAGCTCATGTTGCCGAGCAGGACGATGTCACCTTTCAGGCTTTCTACGGCAAAATCTTCATGCAGAGTGCCGACCATGGTTCCATCGGGTTCGGCGACGACGGTGTAGAGATTGGTCTCCGGTATGGCGCCGCCGTTCATGATGGCGATCATGCGTGAGCCGCGGCGAGCTTTGAGGCGTCTGTTCACGCGGTCCCGATATAGGTATGCACCGTAACGGCCACGCTGGGCGGCGATGCCATCACTCAGCATGGCCAGAAGATCGTCATAATCGCTGCGCTGCAACTGGCGATAGGGATAGGCGCGAATCAGCAAGTTGAACAGTGCATCTTCATCCCATTCGTCGGTGGAGCATGTTGCAACAATCTGCTGGGCAAGCACATCGAGCGGCGCATCAGGAATCACGAGGCGGTCAAGATCGCCATGATGAATAGCGCGCACCAGAGCGGCGCATTCGATCAGTTCATCGCGCGTGGTAGGGAAGAATCGTCCTTTGGGAACGGCCCCGCGCCAGTGGCCGGCCCGGCCAAAGCGCTGAAGAGCAACGGCAATGGATCGCGGGGAGCCGATGTGAATAGCAAGGTCTACGTGGCCAACGTCAATTCCGAGTTCGAGTGATGCGGTGGCGACCAGGGCTCTTACTTCGCCATTCTTGAGCTTGTTTTCAGCTTCGAGGCGAAGTTTGCGGGCAAGGCTGCCGTGATGTGCGGCGACGGCGTCTTCACCCAGACGGTCCGCCAGGTTAAAAGCAACACGCTCAGCGAGCCGGCGAGTATTGACGAAGACCAGCGTGGAGCGATGTTCCTGCACCAGCTGCGCGATGCGGTCGTAAGACTCTTCCCAGAGTTCGTTGCTGGCAACAGGACCAAGCTCCTGGCCGGGGACTTCAATGGCGAGATCGAGCGTGCGCTTATGGCCGATATTGACCACGACCGGATCAGGCTGGCTGCCGGTGAGGAAGTGCGCCACCGTTTCGATGGGCTTCTGTGTGGCAGAGAGGCCGATGCGAACTGCGGGACTTCCTGTGAGCGCGTCCAGACGCTCCAGCGAGAGCATGAGATGAGCGCCGCGCTTGTCGTCGGCAACGGCATGAATTTCATCCACGATCACGGTTTTTACGTCGCGCAGGATTTCGCGGCTCCGCTGAGCTGTGAGCAGAATGTAGAGCGATTCCGGCGTGGTGACCAGAATGTGCGGAGGCCGCCGCAACATGGCCCGTCGTTCCTGCGCCAGCGTGTCACCGGTGCGCACGGCCACGCGAATCTGCGGCATGAGCAAACCCTTTTGTCCGGCCAGTGCAGTGATTTCTGCGAGCGGACCTTCAAGGTTTTTCTGGATGTCATTGCCCAAAGCCTTCAACGGAGAAACGTAGAGGATTTCCGTCCGGTCAACCAAGTCACCTGCGAGTGCTGTGCGCACCAGAGAGTCAATGCAGGCAAGAAAGGCAGCCAGGGTCTTACCGGAGCCGGTGGGAGCTGAAATAAGCGTTGTGCGCCCGGCCAGAATGGTGGGCCAGCCGTGCTCCTGAGGTTCTGTGGGAGTGCCGAATTTATTTACAAACCACTCCTGAACCACAGGATGAGCCCAGGCAAGGCTTTGGGGGATTTGCTCCATCTATCCATTATAGACGGTCTTCGTAAAAAATTCGCCCAGTGAAATTTCTACCGGCCGCATCGAGGTACTCTGGAAGAAAATTCTAAGAGCACTCTAAATACCGCGTCGGCAGGTACTATGGGCAGTTCCATTTTGGAGCTAACGGCAACTAAATAAGCCTCGCAGTATCAACAACTTAGAATGGATCTTGGCGCGTAGCGGCACTCTAGAGCCCTCGTAAGCCGGGGTTGGCGTTACAGGTGCATCTTACATGCGTGCCACTAAGGTCTTCAGTCGGACCAAAAAGCCTTCCGGGCGTCTAAGTGGGGTCGAATACGCAGGTAAGGACGAAAAATGAGAGACCTTTCGAATCAGGTAGACCGCTTGACTGGAGAACTCCGCGCCCTAAGACTGCAGTTGCAGTGGAGCAATTTTAGACATTCCAGTCACAAGGACCAGGATGACATCCTGAATAGCCTTCTGAACGCTGGTCTGGTTGAGCATCTCAGGACGGTTGTGGACCAGTTCAGCCACTTCCTGTGGTGCTATATCGAATCGGCTGCTACGAATGCCGACGCCAATATAGATTTTGGCGTGCAAAGCAAGCGTCTTGATCAAGTGACTGAGATGCTCCGGCTTCTCCGGCATTCCTCGTGTCCCGGCAATGAGCAACTCGAATTTGTTGCGCGCGTGACCCGTACGGTTGATCGTCACCTCCAGGAGTTGGAGGAGAAGAACGACGCGCGGCTGGGACAGACGGCTTAGAATTGCTGCTGACCACGCGGAAAGGCGAGAATTCATCTCTGCTCCGCGGGTGGCGTGCTTCCGCAAGCTGAATTTGGTTAAAATGTTCAGCCATGCTGAAGCACATCCGCTGGAACGAAGTTGAACTGGAACCACTGAATCCTCTGCTCGATCGCCAGATGATCACAGGCGAGAACCTGATGATGGCCCGCGTGCTCCTCAAAAAGGGCTGCGTAGTGCCCGAGCACAGCCATGTGAATGAGCAGCTTACTTACATCCTGGAAGGCGCGCTGAAGTTCTGGATAGAGGGCAAGGAAATTGTGGTGCGGGCGGGCGAAGTCCTGTGTATTCCTTCCAATATGCCGCACAAGGCTGAAGCCGTTGAAGATACGGTTGACCTGGACGTGTTCTATCCACCGCGTCAGGATTGGCTGGGCAAAACAGATTCTTACCTGCGCAACGCCGAGCCAGCCCATCGCTGAACCACTTTGGCGACTTCGAATCGAGCAGGAGAAGGCCTGAGCGGCGCGCCGGGTGCACAAGCGAGCCCGCGGGGATCGCATGGGCTTTTCTCAAGCTCGGAACCGTGGCCTTTGGAGGTCCGGCGGCGCACATTGCCCTGATGGAAGAGGAGTTTGTGCGCCGGCGGCAGTGGCTCACGCACCATGCCGGGAGCGGTGGTGGCCACAGTAGCAATTTTCCTTCCCGGCTTTCTGCTGGTTGCGGCCAGCGGAAGATTCATTCCAAAGATCCGGTCATCTGCCATTGCCGGAGCGATGCTGGACGGCGTGATAGTTGGTTCGCTAGCGCTGATGGGCGTGGTGACGTGGCAGCTGGGACGCGCTGCGCTGATTGATCCGCTCACATATGCAATTGCGATTGCCAGCGTGGTGTTGCTGCTGTGGAAGCGCGTGAATGCCGTGTGGCTGATTGCGGCGGCAGCAATCGCGGGCATGTTGCACGGAGTGTAATGACGCAAGATGATCATGGCGCGGGCTGTTGTTGCGTGGCGCAATGTATGGCGCCGAGTCCCCAGATGAAATCGCCGCAATGGATGCCGACCACCTCGTGTCCGTGGAAACACTCCGGTAAGAATGTTGAGCGCGACGCGATCATTGGGATCGTTGAACGTGGGCACCAGCACGCAGATCATTGGCGATATAGAAATTTGCGTAGCTGGCGGGTAGACGTCTTTTGTCGAACACAACCGGGCGGGGAAGAGGCAGGTCGACAATCTGCAGTTTGCGGCCGTTGAGGTCCGTGGCTGCGCGCAAACGGCGGAGATTTTCCTGCAAGGGCTCATAGTTCGGGTCGCTTCGATTAACTTCAAGCAGAGTGATTACGGTATCAGCCGCGACAAAGCGTGCGATGTCGTCCACGTGGCCGTGCGTATCGTCGCCGGCAATGCCGCAGCCGAGCCAGATGACTTTCTCAACACCAAGATAGTCGGCAAAGAGTTGCTCAAGGTCTTCTCGCGAGAGTCCCGGGTTGCGCTGCTGTACGGTGCTGAGCAGGCACTCTTCAGTTGTCAGCATCAAACCCTGGCCGTTCACATCAATGCTGCCGCCTTCGAGCACAACGTGGTACGGCTTTCCGTTGCGCATGACGGTAGGCGTGAACTGCTTCAGCTTGAGTTTCTCTGCGATGAGGACGGCAGCTTGCGGTCATGATTGCTGTCTGGGTATTTGGCCCAGGCATTGAAGCGCCAGTTGACGGTGGCGATGGCATCCTGCTCGGTGTTGCGACGAACAAAGATGGGTCCGGAATCGCGTGTCCATCCGCGATTGGTGGGCCACAGGTGAAACTTCACGCGCTTGACGTCAGCGCCGCTGCGGGCCAGCACGTTGCGAGCCTTGTCTTTGGCGGCCGCGTTGCGAACGATGATGTTTACGTCTTCGACGCGCGCGAGATGGCGGACGATATCAGCATAGACCCACGGGATGGGCTCGAATTTCCCCGGCCAGTCAGTGCGGTTCTGTGGCCAGACGAGCCACGTGGCCGCGTGGCGTTCCCATTCGGCGGGCATGCGATAGCCGAGTGCGCGAGGAAGCTTCGCTTCAGCGAGAATCAACTTCCTGCTACCGCCCATCAGTCGAGGAACCTGCTGCTAATTCCCGCATAGCTGTCAATGCGGCGGTCGCGCAGGAAGGGCCAGTTGCGGCGGACGTCTTCAAGCAGCTTCAGGTCGCAGCGGCCGATGAGAGTTTCCTCTTTGTCGTGGGATGCCTCGGCGATGATGCGGCCGAAAGGATCGCACAGGAACGATCCTCCCCAGAACCCAGTCCCTTACCCTGCGCGCGATTGCCGCGAATGTCGCCGAACTCGTGGCCTACGCGGTTGACCACTCCGACAAAAACTCCATTGGCAATGGCGTGAGCGCGCTGAATAGTTCGCCAGGCATCGTGCTGCGCTTCGCCAAATTCCGCCTTCTCATCCGGATGCCAGCCGATGGCCGTGGGGTAAAACAGAATGTTTGCGCCCTGCAGGGCGGTGAGGCGCGCGCCTTCCGGATACCACTGGTCCCAGCAGACCAGCGTGCCCATGCGTCCAAAATCAGTATCAAAGGCCTTGAAGCCGAGGTCGCCGGGCGTGAAGTAATACTTCTCGTAATAGAGCGGGTCGTCCGGGATGTGCATCTTGCGGTAGAGCCCGCTGATGGCGCCCTTGGGATCAATCACGGCCGCGGTGTTGTGATACAAACCGGCAGCGCGCCGCTCAAAAACGGACGCCACAATCACGATTCCGGCCTCGCGCGCAATGGACGCGAGCGCATCTGTTGTGGGGCCGGGAACGGGCTCGGCCAGATCAAACAGCGCGGCGTCTTCGCGCTGGCAGAAGTACTGAGTGCGGAAGAGTTCCGGCAGACAGACCATCTGGGCGCCTTTGCCGGCGGCCTCGCGCACCCTGGCGCAGGCGCGCTGAAGGTTCTCGTCCGGATCGGACGAGCAGTGCATCTGAATCAGGCCGACGGTGAAATTGTCGCTGGGCAAGGTTTTAATTTGCGCTCCTCAAACAAGAATAACAAAAGCGAGGATTGCATCGAGTGATCTGAACAGCAAACCCACTACGAAGGAAGGGAGAAACTGAGAGACGGAGAAAAGCACGTTGAGCAGGATGGTTTCCTGAATCAATCCTTTGATCAGTTTGATCAGTGTTCATCAGCGGTAAGATTTTGCTTTTCAATTTCGGCGATTTTTGGCAATTCTGGCAATCTCGGTGTGCGTTACAATCCAGAGCCATGAGAATCTTTCATCGCTTTTGCCTGGGCTTGGGTCTGGCGGGCGCAACGGCGCTCGCTCTCGCATTTTCACTGCACGCGACAACATCAGAGGAGCAGGAAGTACTTGCTCCCATCAACGCAATGTTTGACAGCATGGCAAAGCATGATGCCGTGGCGCTGAAGAAGCCGTTGCTGCCCGGCGGTACCATGGTCCTGATGCGCAGACGGCAAGCCGCAACCAGCTCACGTTTGACGCTTTTGCTGAGATGATCGGAAAGCCGGGCAAAGCGCAGATTGAAGAGCGAATCCACGATCCGCTGGTGCGCATTGATAACGACCTGGCCGTGGTCTGGGCGCCATTTGATTTCCTGGTGGACGGCAAAGTAGACCACTGCGGCACTGACCTGTTCAACCTTGTCCATACGGATGGCAAGTGGCTGATCGCCAGCGTTGCGGACACCGGAAGGAAGGACTGTCCAGCGAAGTAGAAAAACCTTACCGCTGATGAACGCTGATTGCACTGATCAGAGTCAAAAATAGACATGGAGATAAGAGCAAATCGCCTCGCGGAATTGCGAGGCGATTGTCTTTTCGCGCGCTTGTTTCAGAGTACGGCGGCTCAAGGCTTCCTGGCCACCAGCAGCGACTCCGGTGATTCTTCCATCTGCGTCAGCTTGGGCTCGGTGAAGCCGGCTTGGCGGCACATTTCCTTGAATTGCGGCAAGGTGTAAGCATCACCGGTGGGCGTGGTGCTGAGCATGGTCATGCTGAACATCGCGGGGACGGGCGGCGACACGCGATCGTCATTCGGCACAAACTCCAGGATCACCACCTGGCCTCCGCTGTTCAGCGCCGCGTTGGCTTTCTTGAGCAGCGTGATGCAGGTCTGCTCATCAAAGTGGTGCAGGAAATTGGGCAGCAGGACGGCCTCATAGCCGGAGCCCCAATCCACATCAAAGGCGTTGCCCGGCAGCAGGTGATAGCGCGAGCTCACACCGTGCGCTACTGCAGTTTCACGCGCCACTTCCAGCACTTTGGGCCAGTCCAGCGCATAGATCTGCGAGGTATGGCAGGTCTCACCCACGGTTACGCCAAACACGCCATGTCCCGCGGCAATGTCCAGCACCTTGGGAGCCGGTTTGCCGTCCAGCGCCGGCCGCAGCAACTGGGCAATGCGTTGCGCCGGAGGAACCATCAGCGGCGCCATGCCGCGGGCAAACTCCACCCACATGCGGTCGTCCGGGTTCATGGAGTAAGGGTCGGGTGCAGGATGGCCCTCGCGCACCGTCTGCGTGAGGTTCTGCATGTGCGCCACCTGCTGCGGATCAAGCAGAAAGCTGAGCGCGCGTCCCATGTACGCCGGCGAGCGGCTGTCAAGAAACGACCGCGCTGTCCTGCGTGAGCGAGTAGCGGCTGTCTTCCTTGGTGAGGTGGCCCATCACCGTGAGGCAGTCGCACAGGATGCGCACGCCGCGCTCTGACGCGCTGCACGCCCTGGCAATTTCCGGGGCCGTCTGGCTGCCCTTGGCAATAGCGGTGAAGACGTCAAGCTCCACACCGGTTTTAAGGATGAACGACCGCTGGTAGGACTGGACCGTTTGAAAGAAGAGTAAAGGACTGGGCTTTCCGGAAGTTGCTTTCGGAGCAAGGATCGACTGCAGTGCAGACATCAGTATGCTTTTCCTCCTGAAGGCCAGTATAGCGCCGGCCAGAGTGCACCCTCGCCGACCGCCGAATCGCGCCAATCCAATCGTCTTTTTTACCTCGAAGTTAACCTTAGAAGGTGGCCCACCCCTCCCGGTCAACCCCGAAAAATTTAGACTTAGCGGATTCAACCCCGGAGTTGATTTCTTGCCTTCAGCCGGTTGAGGCGCAGTCGCTGAAGCCCCAAATTACTCCTCAGTAAACATCCAGACCACGAGCTGAATCGGCTCCCCGAGCGGCCCGGTTTTTGTTCAGATTCATGACATCCTTTAAAGAATGTACCGGGACATCCTTTACAACTCGCCCCATCGGGATGATCTGAGTGCTGATTGCAGACCTACTGATTGCTCATTTTCAAAGATCCATTTCGCCACACCGCCTGAGCGGGGACTAGCTTTGCCAGGAGCCACACAGGAGCCCCAGCAACTCCGGTTAAATCAATTTATAGTTTCACATTTTATTCGCTCTATCAAGTTCTTTTTTGGGGGATTTTTGGAGAAATTTGTTGCCTTCCATGCTTTTATTTTTTACGTCCGCGTCTCCACGACTCTCTTGATGCAACCGAGACCACGAAGGTCTGTCATTCGCCACAACCGAGCGCCCGCAGACGCGCTTTTCCTTTGCTCAACAGCCCATGGGCCGGTAAACCTCTTTTTCAAACGCGCGCTCTAGCACTATCTTTTTTTGGGCGAATGCATTATGACGATTTTCCTCCGCTGCCTATGTTCCCCTGTGTTTCAAAAGCTTTGTGTTCGGCTTTTCCCCGCGTCTCCGCGGCTCCGCGGCGAATCTTTTGTCTCCCCATCGCGCAAACCCATGCAAAACACCAAACAGCCCTCACCTGCATCATCAGCCCCAACGTCTAGTCGGCCTATCGTTTACTCTTTACATCCGGACACATTTGGATATAGTTCTCACTACTCTCTTTGGAGTAACTCAGTCTTCATGCTCTGCCCCAACTGTGGGACAAAATTCCACCCTGGTGACAGCTTTTGCTATGGCTGTGTGGCGTCTCCCTTCCTGAACTGACCGCAGCCCAGAGCGACGCCGATCCCAGCCACCCACCCGTGCCACCTACGCCGGAAAGGGGGCTCCACGGCTACACCGCCGCTGCCGCGCCTGCCCTCGCGCCCGAACCGCCACAGCAAATCGCCCCGCCTCAGCCACAGGAAAGCGTTGCGCCTCCGCAGCAGCAAGTCGCCCCCGCTCCGCCACAGCAAATAGCTCCACCTCCGCCGCTGGTTCTTGGTTACGCTCCGCCGCTCCTCGTCGCAGATGCGGTCCCGCAGCTCGCGCCGGTACGCTATGCAGGCTTCATGGTCCTCACTCTCACCGTCATCCTGTGTGCGTCCATTGCGCTGCTTCTTACGGTCCAGGGCATCTTCATGCACGCTCAAAAAGAAATTTATTTAAAGGCAGGTCCGCTGCTGCTTGTCGTTGTGGTGCTGGCAAAGGTTCTGGCTGACCAAGCCGGGCAAATCAAGGCGCATCCGGAACCAAAAGGTTTCACCAAACTGCTCAAGGCAGCATTGTGCGTGGCGCTCATGTTTCTTACCGTTGCCGGGCTGGTGGGCTGGCAAATAGGAACCAGGCGGTTTGCTTTTGATCGAATGATCGCTGACTGGCGCCATATCAGCCAGGTCGGCCAGGATATTTCAGACCAGCGCAACGCTGTGGTCGGCCAGAATATTTCCGCCCACGTTCAGATGTACAAGGCCATTGAAAAGGACGTGCTGGATATGGACGCCACCACGCAGCGCCTCATGGACGAAGAGCGCACGTTCGTTGAGCGCTATCCCGACTACAGCGCCCAGTCAGATAAAGAAGTGGCTGATCTCGATATCGTTCGGCGTCGCGCTGTCCTGCTCCAGCAGCAGATTCAAGTGGCCGGCAGGATGTCAACTCAGTCCAATGAGCAGCAGATTGTAATGTGGGTGAAGGAAATGGTGCCGTTGCTGCAACAGGAAAAGCTGCTGGATAGTCCCAGCCAGTCCCAGTCTGAGTAGACTGTCTCAGGCAATCCCCAGCGTGCTTGTCGGCGTAGCCTGTTCCCAGTCGTCATACTTAAAAACGCGCTCCACCCGCTTTGACGCAAAAAGGTACGCTGGCCACACGCTCATCTGCACTGCGCCAATGAGCTGGATGGGTAGATCACTGTGAAACTTTGTTCCGGCAATGAGTACGCCAATCCAGGCAAAGGCCGCTGTCGCCAGTGCGATGTATCGCACACGCTGCAGCGCGTCCCAGGTGCGGACGCATAGCAGCATCAGCGCCGCGCCCGCCTGCATGAACAGCAGCACGGCCTGCGGGGCCGCTGAAATAAAGAACAGCCACTGGTTCATCACGCTGTGATGGATCTCCGGCATATACCCGGTAGCCCGTGCTGATCAGGAAAAAGGCGCTCACGGCGGCGCCGGAAAAGATTTGCCAGAAATAAAACAGCAGCCACCCGCCAATGGAGTACCGCTTGCGAACCGAACAGACAATCCACACGACAATGCCGGCGAGTGCTCAACGGGTTCACCGGTTCGGTGGCAACATCCGTGGCCAGCAGGAGAATTGCGCTGAATTGATGCGGCAGAACCATTCCGCGCTAAGGTACTACGAAGCGGACGGAGCTGGAAAAAGAAAAACTTCACGGGCGATCTTTTCGCGCGGTCGCTGGCCTGGTTCGCTTTCCCAGAGCGAGGGGGCATTTCTATTTCCAGCTCTTCCTTTGTGTTCCTTCGTGTCCTTTGTGGTTTGGTCTGTTTCTGATCAGTGAAATCAGTGTTCATCAGCGGTAAGGTTTTTGGTTTTCTCGTGGTGATCTGAGTTCGCCCCTTCCCGCGCGCTGAGGACGGCGCTGAACTCCCGGTTGGCGCGGGCGCGAATCCGCAAGAGCTGGTTGTACATGGCGGTGAGCGGTCAGAGCGGAAATAGTTGATCTGTTTCAGGTTGCCGAATTCAAGGATCACGGTTTCAAATCCGGCGTTTAACTCGGCCACGGCGCGGTAAACGTGGGCTTTCACCGGCATGGGCCCGGCGGCTGGTTGTGGGTTGCGGGTCTGGGGTGGATGGAGTGTGTTAGCTTTCTTAACAGCCATGATCGTCCTCCTCGTGTGGGCGATTGTGGTCAGGGCGCGTTCGGTGTTAGCGCACCGGCGCGTCCGCTTCTTGGTTGTGGTTTTACGTCTTCTTCTTTTTGCTTTTGCTGCTGGTTTTGCTTTTCGGTTTGGCTGACCTGTCCCGTGCTTGCTGGGATTGTTGCGAATTGCTAATTGCCATTTGCTTCTTTTTGTACCTCGTCTTCCTGCCGTTGGCGATCTTCGGCAGGAGCTGCCGGACGTGCTCGATTTCGGCCTCATTCCAGATGTGAGTCGTGGTCTCGCCGACAAATTCATTTTCCGGTGCGGGCACCTTCCCTAACTTCGTGTAAGTGGCCAAAGTTGGATACGGAATCCCGAGCTTCTTTGCGGCTTGACGCGCAGAATAGAATTTCATTCTCAACCATATATATGAGATATACGGGGCTGCTGTCAAGTACTTCTGAAGAAAGAGACTCCGCTCAATGCTGTGCGGAGCTTGCGGCAGGGTGAAAAGCAAAGCGAGCTTCTGGTTCAGATCCGAGCCGTGTTTTTCGGGTCAGCTACTCTCTTCCATTTTGGTACTACCAAGTTCCAATTACGGAAACGTAAATTTGCTCTTCCTGCCAATCCGATGATATGAGCTGGTGATAGATGTAGAGACGACCTTCAGTCCTACCATCGGATGATTTCCCCCGGTGAATCAATCAGATTGTTCAGCAATGACACCAGCGTCGGTGTGTGTCAAGGAGATAATGTATTATGCGTCGTTGGACAGTAGCGGTAGCATCTTGCCTGGCATTGCTATCCTTTTCAGGGTGTAAACAGGTGGCTGTGTGGGCATCAATCCTCGTTAAGCATCATAAGTACCCTTGGGTCAAAAGATCCAATTCGTCAGCGAAAAATCAATGAATACAATAGCGGTGTCCGACGCAATAAATAGCTCACCGGGGACTTTCAACTCCTTAGTGGATGCGGAGCCGACCTTCACAAATGATTCCTCCACCCCGGCGCAAGCGCTTGTCACGGTGACTACAGACACCGGCCAGACGTTTTCACAAACCTTTACGATGGTTCCAGCCGATGCCTCTTCATTTGCTCCTGCGGCTTCGGGGACTGTGACCCAGGCGTTTGCAGCACAAACTCCAGCTGCGTTGAGCACATTCATACAGACTGCAGCGAGCCATGCTACTTCGACCGTAAATGTGGACGAGCAAACGCAAGTTACGTTCACTAGGCCTGCTGAAGGGAGCTCTTCATAGCAGTGGTGGGACGTCAATATGACCCTTCGGACGGAGTCGTTACGATTTAGCTCCGCGAGGCCAATGATTGCCCGATGCTTCCTTCAGAAGTCGTGACCCAGCACCGGGGATTCCAACGGAAACAATTCTGCGGACCTGGATCAAATTAGACAACAGCCATTGTCCCGCGGCCAAATTAGGTTGATTTCGCAGAATCGGCGCGGCACAATCAAAAAAAGACATAGTGAAGCACTCAGCGGCCAACCGCCCTCATTCCTCCAAACCGGCGGTTGGCTTTTTCGCTTTTGCGCTAGCCTAATCGTTCTTCAATAGCAGCGACATCAGCAGCTCACCCTCCTCATAAGCGCGCATCCACGCAGGAAATCCCGCCTCGAAATATTCCGCCATCTGTTTGTCAGGTCGTTGATCGAGATAATAGAAGTTGTCGGCTGCTGAATAAATCCAGCGTGATAGGCACTGAGTCACAGAGCAGCGTGAGTTGAGATTTGGCAGGATTAATGGCCTTGACGGTTCCGTGCAGCACCGTATGCTTACTAACCGTTGCTTGGCATTCACGTCCACCGGTCACCCAGGTTCCCAAGTGCAGGAAGAATATTTCGTGGTCATCGCGCTTGGATTGCGGTTCCCATAGCAGATGAGATGCGTCTAAGCGTTCGAGTTCAGCCCTGATCCACCTTAGTACCACCGTTCGATTTTTTAAGCCCCTGCGACGGCTTCTTGGATGCGCGACGTGAGGTTTATATAGGAACGGCCTGACGCAATATGTTGCCTTGGGCACGATGACGGCCCGAACTACGATACGCTTAGCCGTTTTTCATGGGATTTAAGGAACAAAATCCCCACACCGCAAAATACATGGCAGGGTTTCAGCCCCTAAGCGACAAAGATCATTCCCCGTTGCAGGCAGCAGACATGGTTGCCAATCTCGCCCTACGGATTGGGATAGAGTGGCTTGAAAACGGCAGAAAACCGGAAAAGCTACAAGGAGTTGGAGGAGAGCATCGACAAGTTTGGAATATGGACGGAAGATTATTTGCTCAGTGTTCTGAAGCACAACCTCATCGGTCACAACAAGCCGCTGCCCTTGGATTTGCAGTCAGAAGAATATTGATTAAAAACCCGCCTTCAGCGGCCTCATTTCCCCTTGACGTTAGCGAATAATTAGCGTATATAAATTGTTGAAGGAGGGTGCCGGTACAGGCGCCTGCAGGCTGGCGATTAAGACCCAAAGGCCAGTCGCATCCAGGGCGGGTTTGAGACCCGCACCGAGAGAAAGGCCTGGCTCTCGCCAAAAGGTTCAAGCAGTATGGGCTTTTTGCCGCGACAAACAGCTAATACCCGAGCCGGCCGAACATCGGGCGGTCCGGTTTCCCCGTAGCAATTCCTCATCGACAGCAACCGCCAGAGTTTGCTGGAGCGGTGAGTGAGCCGGAGTCGCAAGCGACCCTCAGTCCAAAACAGTCCGCCGGTGTCCCGCGGAGCAACAGTTTTGGCACTCGCACTTGAATGCCAGAAGCAAAACCCACCACGGAGGCGCGGAGACACGGAGAGAAACAAGAAAAAGACGAAGGTCACAAAGGCACTCGGCTCAGTTAATAGCAGCGGAGCTCAGCCTCATTTGTGCGCAATCATCCTGAATCAGAATCTAGCACTTAGCGAATAGCAGTTAGCCAGAGCCAAAGCCAAAAGTAAATTCAACAACTTAACACCACCTCAACATTGGGTGGTTTTTTTATTGGAGAAAAGGAGCTGCCACATGCTGGTTTCGAAGAATGTTGTTACCCGGGAAGAAGTGATTGCCGCCGTGAAAGAGCTGGCGGGGAAGCTGGGGAGGTCGCGAGGTATCCCGAGCTCATACGTGAGGTGAACGTCACGCGCCGGCAGATTCAGAGAATATTTGGCGGGTGGGCGGGCGTCCTGGAGGAAAGCGGGCGTTTACCGCGGATTCACGCGGATGATCGCGGATAAAGAAGAGAACCCACCACGGAGGCGCGGAGGCACGGAGAAGGCAAACCCAAAAACTCGAGAGCTGAGCCTGATTAGCCGCCTGTCTTTTACCCGCCAGTCTTGAGATATGCGTAGGCTGCGATGGCGCCCACGACAAGCAGAATCCAGACCCAGAAGGCTGTTGGACTGTGCCGGTATTGTTTGGCCAAACTATCCTTTATCGATGTTAGTGCGCTCATGCGGACGAGTGTATGCCCATACGCGCAGGATTAGAAAGGCAAGAGAGAAGAGCAGTCGGCACTCAGCAATCAGCACTCAGCCAAGTCCAAAACTCACCACGGAGATGGCATGAATAAAGTGCAAGTTCTGAGGCGGTATGCTCCAGGAGTTGGAATCTGGGGCAGACAGGTTGCAGGCTGTGCTCGTGCAGTGAGGCGGTACGACCTCGACACGGAGATTAGTCAGACCTGCATATCGAAGCGTCACCGTAAGGCCGGTATGAGCTTGAATGGGAGTGTGGTGATCGCCTAAGAGCTGCGTCTACTCCAGAACAAAGAAAAAGAGGAGAGACGAAAATGAAACGTTATCTGGGAGTGGATTTGCACCGCACGCAGTTTGTAGTATGCACCCGGTGGGAGAACGGAGAGCAAGAGATACGGCAATGGCGGATCGGCGAGCTGCCCAAGTTCGTGGAACAGTTGCGCAACGAGGACCAGATCGCAGTGGAAGCCATGGGTACGACGGCGCGCTTCTACGATGCGGTGGCGGGACGAGTGGCGCGGGTGGTGGTGGTGAATCCGCATCAGTTCAAGGTGATCAGCGAGTCGGTGAAGAAGACGGACCGCAAGGATGCCCAGGCGCTGGCGCTGTATCTGGAAAAGGATTTGTTGCCGGAGGTAAGAATGAAGCCGAAGCAGAATCGGGAGTTGATGCATCTGGCCGAGACACGCGATCTGCTGGTAAAACAACGCTCGGCGCTGAAGGGCAAGATCAACAACCTGCTGGCGATGCAGGGGATCGAGTTGAAGCGGGAAGCCTTGTCGAGCAAGATTGCGCTGGAGCGGGTGCTGGCACTGCCGGTCAGCGGGATGGTGCAGTTGGAGTTGCGGGTCCTGGTGGAGCAGATCCGTTCATTGTCGGAGAGCATCGCGGAGTTGGACGAGCGGTTGGAAGAAGAAGGCCAACAACTGCCCGGATACGAGAACCTGACCAGCATCAAGGGCATTGGGTCGCTGAGTGCAACGGTTCTACTGACGGTGATTGGCAAGATCAGCGACTTCGCGGATGAAAACAAGCTGGCCTCTTATCTGGGATTGGTGCCCAAAATAGCCAATTCCAACGAGAGTGAGCGTAGCGGCCGCATCACCAAACAAGGCAATAAGCTGGCCCGCACGGCGTTGGTGCAGTGTGGGTTGGTGGCGAAGCGGTACAGCCCTTACCTAAACCGGTTCTACGACCGGATCAAACAACGCCGAGGAGGAGGAAAGGCCAAAATCGCTCTAGCCAGGAAACTGGTCAAGATCGTGTATGACACCTTGAAAAACCAGTGGGTCTTCGAAGACTTTCCCAGCTTTACCCTGGCTGCCTAAACCCAGCCAAAACAACTTTTGAGTAGACATTATTCATGGGAGGCGCGGAGTGAAGCAAACACAAAATCTTTGAAACACAGAGGAACAGAGAATTCAGAGGGAACGGTTCGCTGTGATCGCACGTAATCGCAACGTGATCGCACGTGATCGGAAAGGCAAAAACAGGCCGGAAGCCCGACCTGATTACCCGCCTGCCTTCTATCCGCCTGATTTGAGGTATGCGTAGGCTGCGATAGCGCCCAGGACAAGCAGAATCCATACCCAGAAGGCGGTTGGGCTGTGCCGGTATTGACGGGCCAAACTTTCCTTAAGCGAGCTCATGCGGACGAGTGTATGCCACCGGCGCGGACTTAGAAAGGCAAGACCGAGGGAATCGCCGGGATCCCCGTCATCGCGCGTGATCGCCGTGATCGGAAATGCAAAACCTTGAAAGGCCGAGGAAAGAGGAAGCGGAAAAAGCCAAAAGCTCGCCACGCTTAACAACAGATAGCACTGATTGAAAGAGCTTGCCAACAATGGAGGGAACCAGGAAAGCTTTCCTGGCATGTTTTATTGATTTTTTTTCCTGGATCGCGAGCTGTCCGGGTCAGGGGAATGTGCCACCTGTTAAAAGAAAACAAAATGTACGAAGGAGATCGGCAAGGGCGCCGAAAGCGCGTTTGATTGGTGAATTCCAATTACCAAAACCTATTTCGTGTGATTACCGCCGAACAGGTTTTTCATTTTGTTGAAGACCTGGTCAAGTTTGGTCATGCTCAGCAGCTCTTCGACGCGCGCGCCCGGGTTGATGATTTCCATGTCGCAGCTTCTGCGCTGGGCGGCGGTCCAGACGGTGAGGAGCGACCCAGCCCGGTGCTGTCAATGAATGAAACCTTGGAGAGATCGAGGATGATCCGGGAAGTAACGGCAACGCCCCGGCCGCGCGACATGGGGATGATGCGGTCGCGGATTTCGTTCTGAAACCATCGGCTGATTCGGCGACGATCCGGCCGCTGCAGTAGACAATGGTCTCTTCGGGCTTTTCTTCAAGCTCAAGTTTCAGGCCTGCGGTGGAGAAGACATCGCCTGGCATGAAAACCTCCAAGGAAATGACGATAGGGAACAGGGGGCCGGGAAATCGATACATTCTAGCGCGAAAACCAAAACCTTACCGCTGATTAACGCTGATTCACTGACGGAAAAAAAATTAAACCACAAAGGGCACGAAGGAACACAAAGTGGGACTGGGAGATCAGGAAGGGCCAAAGCTTAGGAGCAAAAACTCACCACAGGGACACAGAGGACCTCAAGAATATGCGGATATTGAGATCCGAAATCCTGAGAAACCTTTGCGCCTCTGCGTCCTTTGCGGTTAAGGATTTTTCAATTAGCCAATTACCAACTTACTCAGTTACCAAATTGCGTTTCAGGCTGTTTTCTGTTGTTTGGCGAAGCCGGCGAAGAACTCCTGGGCACGCTGGTCCATTTCTGCGGGTGAGAGGTCTTCTTTATGGGTAGCGATGCCCCAGGAATAGCCGAAGGGATCAACGAAAGTGCCGTAGCGATCGCCCCAGAACTGGTCGGCCACAGGCATGCTCTCGCGTCCGCCGGCGGTGATGGCCTGCCTGAAGGTCTGGTCACGCAGAAACATAAAGGTTCAGAGTGCCGGTGCATCCGCCGAGAGCTTGCGGAGACTTGACGCCCATCTGAGGATTTTCTTCACCGATAAAGATGATGGAATCGCCGATTTTGATTTCGGCGTGGATGATTTTGCCGTCGGGCCCCGGCATACGCACCAGTTCCTGTGCGCCAAGGGCCGTCTTATAGAAATCGATGGCTTTGGCTGCGTCGCGGACGACCAGGCTGGGAGTGACCGAATGGAATCCTTCCGGAATAGGTTTCTTAGCAGGTGCCATGATTGCTTCTCCTGTATTGAAATTTTGGGGCAGGGACAGTGTACGCTTTTTCTTTGTTGCTGAACATGAAGAGAGCGTGAAAATTATTACTCACCACGGGGGGACGGAGACACGGAGAAAAACA